>NZ_CP089985.1:3155000-4355000 GCF_021390155.1 Pseudomonas sp. HN11 | reverse complement strand
GGCATTTGGTGCGTGAGTTGCAACGGCGCAATCTGCGCTATGGCATCGTCACCATGTGTGTGGGTGGCGGCATGGGGGCCACCGGGTTATTTGAAGCGGTGCGCTGATCGGCAGATTAAGTGTTCGCTACACAAAGTGCATCGAGTGCCCCTAGAATGCGGCTCCACTTCCTCTGGCTTCTGGGGCACTCATGCACATCTCTTCCGGCCGCTGGGTCTATGGTTTTTTCCTGACCCTGCTGACCGCGCTGCTCTGGGGCATTCTGCCGATCAAACTCAAACAGGTGCTGCAAGTGATGGACCCGATCACCGTCACCTGGTTTCGCCTGACCGTGGCCGGTGGTTGCCTGTTCGTCTACCTGGCGCTGACCAAACGCTTGCCCAGCCGCAAAGTGCTGGGTCCCAAGGGCGGCTGGCTGGTGGGGATGGCGGTGTGTGGTCTGGTGGGCAACTACGTGTTGTACCTGGTGGGCCTGAAAATGCTCAGCCCTGGCACCGCGCAACTGGTGGTGCAGATGGGGCCGATCTTCTTGATGATCGCCAGTGTGTTCGTGTTCAAGGAACGTTTCACTCGCGGGCAGGTGCTCGGGTTGTTTGTGCTGATCGCAGGCTTTGGCCTGTTCTTCAACCAGCGCCTGGAAGAGTTGCTGACATCCCTTGGCGCCTACACCGCCGGCGTGCTGACCATTCTGCTCGCCACCTCGATCTGGGTGTTCTACGCCCTGGGCCAGAAGCAGTTGTTGACGGTGTGGAATTCGCTGCAAGTGATGATGGTGATCTACCTCACCTGCGCCTTGTTGCTCACCCCTTGGGCGCACCCGCTGGAGGCTTTGGCACTGAGCCCGCTGCAAGGCTGGCTGCTGCTGGCGTGCTGCATGAACACCCTGGTGGCCTACGGCGCGTTTGCCGAGGCGCTTGCCCACTGGGAAGCTTCGCGGGTCAGTGCGACGCTGGCGCTTACACCTCTGGTGACTTTCGTGGCCGTCGCCCTGGCGGCATGGCTGTGGCCCGAGTATGTGCAGGCCGAAGAAATCAACGCCCTGGGCTATGCCGGGGCGCTGGTGGTGGTGCTGGGGTCGGCGACAGTGGCGCTGGCCCCGTCGTTGCTCGCCGGGCTCAAGGCCCGGCGATTGCGCATGGCGTCCTAGGCGCCGAGCATGTCTTGCGGGCGCACCCACTGGTCGAATTCCGCATCGGTGAGGTAGCCCAGGTCCAGCGCGGCTTCCCGTAACGTCAGCCCTTCGGCATAAGCCTTTTTGGCGATCTCTGCGGATTTGTCGTAGCCGATGTGCGGGTTGAGCGCTGTGACCAGCATCAGGCCCCGCTCCAGGTGCTCCGTCATCTGCACCGGGTCGGGTTCAAGCCCGGCTATGCAGTGTTCCTGAAAGTTGTTGCAGCCGTCGGCCAGTAGGCGGATCGATTCCAGTAGGTTGTGGATGATCACCGGCTTATACACGTTCAGTTGCAAGTGACCTTGGCTGGCGGCAATGCCGATGGTCACATCATTGCCCAGCACCTGGCAGGCGAGCATCGACAGCGCTTCACACTGAGTAGGGTTGACCTTACCCGGCATTATCGAGCTGCCTGGTTCGTTGGCCGGCAACTTCACCTCGGCCAGGCCTGTGCGCGGGCCCGAGCCCAGCAGGCGCAGGTCGTTGGCGATTTTCATCAGGGCTACGGCCAGGGTTTTCAGCGCGCCGTGCAGGGTGACCAGCGGCTCATGGCCGGAGAGGGCGGCGAATTTGTTCGGCGCCGTGACGAACGGTAAGCCCGACAGTGCCGCCAGCTCGGAAGCGATCGCCTCGCCAAAACCATGGGGCGCATTGAGCCCGGTGCCGACAGCGGTGCCGCCCTGGGCCAGTTCGCATACGGCGGGCAGGGCGGAGCGAACGGCACGCTCGGCGTAATCGAGCTGGGCAATGAATGCCGAAAGCTCCTGGCCGAAGGTGATCGGCGTGGCGTCCATCATGTGAGTGCGCCCGGTCTTCACCAGCTTCATGTGTTTGGCGGCCTGTTCGGCCAAACCGCCTGACAGCGCGGCAATTGCCGGCAACAAGCGCTGGTGCACGGCCTGGACCGCCGCGATGCTCATCGCCGTGGGAAAGCAGTCGTTGGAGCTTTGGGAGCGGTTGACGTGGTCGTTGGGGTGAACCGGGCTCTTGCCCCCGCGCTGATTGCCCGCCAGTTCGTTGGCGCGGCCGGCGATCACTTCGTTGGCGTTCATGTTGCTCTGGGTGCCACTGCCGGTTTGCCACACCACCAGCGGGAACTGGTCGTCATGTTGGCCAGCCAGCACTTCATCGGCAGCTTGCTCAATCAGGCGGGCGATGTCGGCGGGCAAGTCGCCATTGCGGTCGTTGACCCGCGCGGCAGCCTTCTTGACCAGTGCCAGTGCGTGCAGGACCGCCAGGGGCATGCGCTGCTCACCGATGGCGAAGTTCACCAGCGAGCGTTGGGTCTGCGCGCCCCAGTAAGCGTCGTCCGGGACATTGACTTCTCCCAGGCTGTCGGTTTCGATACGGCTCATCGGGCACACTCCTTCAGGTCTGTTTGCGCAGTTTAGGCCCTGATCGACCCAGTGGGTTCCCTAAAAGACTTTTCATCGGATCATTGCCCGCAAATCCAGGCCTGACAAGGGGTGGGGTTGAGCCATGGTGTTTTTTAGGCGCAGAATGGGCGCCCTTGGGGTCTTACCTCGCCTGCTAGAAAAGGAAACTCGATGACTCGTCTTCGTGCCATCTGTACCGCGGTTGCTCTGGTTTGCGCCAGCGGCCAGGTTCTCGCCGATACCGCCAGCCACAACGCCAGTGCCGAAGCCTTCCTTACCCTGGCCCATGCCGACAAGCTGGGTACCCCGGTGTACATGCAAGTGCAGCAAATGTTTGCCCAGCGTTTCGAACAGACCAAGGCGCCTGCCGCCAAGCAGTCCGTGCTGGACAGCTACCAGGCCAAGGCCAACGCGGCGTTGGACCAGGCTATCGGCTGGCCGAAGCTGAAACCGGATATGGTCAAGCTCTACACCACCAATTTCAGCGAATCCGAACTCAAGGACCTGGTTGCTTTCTACCAGTCGCCACTGGGCAAGAAAGTCCTGGAAAAAATGCCGCAGCTGACCCAGCAATCGGCCCAGATGACCCAGGCCAAGCTGGAAAGCGCTGTGCCGGTGGTCAATAAGCTGTTGGAAGACATGACCAACGAGCTGACGCCTAAAGCCGCCGCTCCGGCCAAGAAGAAGTAAGCAGGAATGACCATGCAACAGCGTATCGAAACGGCGCTTGCCGCTCTGGGCACCGACCACCTGAGCGTGCTGGATGAAAGCCATATGCACAGCCGTGGGTTGCAGACCCACTTCAAGGCCGTGCTGGTCAGCCCGCAGTTCGAGGGGCTCAACCGCGTCAAGCGCCACCAGAAGGTCTATGCCTGCCTGGGTGACCTGATGAGCGAGTTTCATGCGCTGGCGCTGCATACCTACACGCCTGAGGAATGGGCGAAAATCGACGCAGCCCCGGCTTCGCCGACCTGCGCTGGAGGGCATTGAAGCAGCGCCAAGTTGTCAGCTGCCAGCTTCAAGATTAGAGCCCCAGCAGCTGCCTTCTTGCTACAATCCCCAACGCGCCGCCTAGCCGGCGCGTTTTTTTTGCCTTTACATGCAGCTTGCAGCTGAAAGCTCGCAACTGCCGTTATCCGGTTCACCCCTTACGAGGGTAGCCACCTGGAGAGAACACCCATGACTCAACCGATCGTCGTGGCGGCACTGTACAAGTTCGTCACCCTCGAAGATTACGTCGCCCTGCGCGAGCCATTGCTGCAGGCGATGGTCGACAACGGCATCAAAGGCACCTTGCTGATCGCCGAAGAAGGTATCAACGGCACCGTTTCCGGCAGCCGCGAAGGCATTGATGGCCTGATGGCCTGGCTGAAGAAAGACCCGCGCATGGTCGACATCGACCACAAAGAATCCTACTGCGACGACCAGCCGTTCTACCGCACCAAGGTCAAGCTCAAGAAAGAGATCGTGACTCTGGGCGTCGAGGGCGTCGACCCGAACAAGAAAGTCGGCACCTATGTAGACCCGCAGGACTGGAATGCGCTGATCAGCGATCCGGAAGTGCTGCTGATCGACACCCGTAACGACTACGAAGTGTCCATCGGTACCTTTGAAGGCGCGATCGACCCGAAAACCACCAGTTTTCGCGAATTTCCCGACTACATCAAGGCCAACTTCGATCCGGCCAAGCACAAGAAAGTCGCCATGTTCTGCACCGGCGGCATTCGCTGCGAGAAGGCGTCGAGCTACATGCTCAGCGAAGGGTTCGATGAGGTCTACCACCTCAAGGGTGGCATCCTGAAGTACCTCGAAGAGGTACCCCAGGCAGAAACCAAATGGCAGGGCGACTGCTTTGTTTTCGATAATCGCGTGACCGTGCGCCACGACTTGAGCGAAGGCGACTACGATCAATGTCATGCCTGCCGCACACCCGTCAGCGTCGAAGACCGCGCCTCCGAGCACTATGTAGCTGGCATCAGCTGCCCGCATTGCTGGGATAAGCTGCCGGAGAAGACCCGTCGCAGCGCAATCGACCGACAAAAGCAGATCGAGTTGGCCAAGGCCCGCAACATGCCGCACCCGATTGGCTTCAACTACAAGCAAACTCCTTCCGAGGCCTGACCCATGTCCGCGCGCCTGCTCTATGTAATGGACCCGATGTGTTCCTGGTGCTGGGGCTTTGCCCCGGTGGCCGAGGCGTTGGTGGAACAGGCCCAGGCGGCCGGCGTGGAGCTGCACCTGGTGGTGGGCGGCTTGCGCACCGGCAGTGGCGCAGCGCTGGAGCCGACAACTCGGCGCTACATTCTCGAGCACTGGCAGGCGGTTACCGACGCCACCGGCCAGCCGTTCAAGCGCGAAGGCGCGTTGCCTGACGGTTTTGTGTATGACACCGAGCCGGCCTGCCGCGCCATCGTCACTGCCCGTAGCCTGGCGCCGGATTGTGCCTGGACACTGCTCGGGCTGATCCAGCGCGCGTTTTATGTCGAGGGCCGCGACGTGACTCTCGCCAGCGTGCTGGTGGAACTGGCCGAGCAGGCGGGCATCCCGCGTATCGAGTTTGCTGGCGCCTTTGACCGGGCCGAGCAACACGCGGCCACGGCTGCCGATTTCACCTGGGTGCAGGACTTGGGTATCGCCGGTTTTCCTACGCTGCTGGCCGAGCGCAATGGTCAGCTGGCGTTGCTGACCAACGGTTACCAGCCGCTGTCCGAGCTGTCGCCTTTATTGAGTCGATGGCTGGAGCGAGCCGCCTGTGCATGAACCCGCCCAGCGCACCGATCGCCTGACCTGGGCGGAAATTCGCCGACTGGCCCTGCGTCACAAGAAATCCCTGTGGATCGCCAATGGCGTCGCCGTACTGGCGACCTTGTGCAGCGTACCGATTCCCTTGCTGTTGCCCCTTTTGGTAGACGAAGTCCTGCTGGGCCGCGGCGACGCCGCCCTCAAAGTCATGAACCACGCGTTGCCGCTGGGCTGGCAGAAGGCCGCCGGTTATATCGGCCTGATGCTGTTGGTGACCCTGTTCCTGCGTTGCGGCGCCCTGGTGTTCAACGTGGTGCAGGCGCGGTTGTTCGCGCGGCTGGCCAAGGACATCGTGTACCGCATCCGCGTGCGGCTGATCGAGCGGCTCAAACGCATCTCCCTGGGCGAGTACGAAAGCCTGGGCAGTGGCACGGTCACCACGCACTTGGTCACCGACCTGGACACCCTGGACAAATTTGTCGGCGAAACCCTCAGCCGGTTCTTGGTGGCGATGCTCACCCTGGTCGGTACCTCGGCGATCCTGGTGTGGATGCATTGGCAACTGGCGATGTTGATCCTGCTGTTCAACCCGCTGGTGATCTACGCCACGGTGCAGTTGGGCAAGCGCGTCAAACACCTGAAAAAGCTGGAAAACGACAGCACATCGCGTTTTACCCAGGCGCTGACCGAGACCTTGGATGCTATCCAGGAAGTGCGCGCCGGCAACCGCCAGGGCTTTTTCCTCGGGCGCCTGGGCCAGCGCGCCCAGGAAGTGCGTGACTACGCGATCCATTCCCAGTGGAAGACCGATGCCTCCAGTCGCGCCAGCGGTTTGCTGTTCCAGTTCGGTATCGACATCTTCCGCGCAGCGGCCATGCTGACCGTGCTGTTCTCCGACCTCTCCATCGGCCAGATGCTCGCGGTGTTCAGCTACCTGTGGTTCATGATCAGCCCGGTTGAACAACTGCTGAACCTGCAATACGCCTATTACGCGGCGGGCGGGGCGCTGACGCGAATCAACGAGTTGCTGGCGCGTGCCGACGAGCCGCAGTATGCCGGGGGCGAGGACCCATTCGTCGGGCAGGAAACTGTCGGGATCGAAGTGCGTGGCCTCAATTTCGGCTATGGCGAAGAGCGGGTGCTCAATCAATTGAACCTGACCATCGCGCCCGGTGAAAAGGTGGCAATCGTCGGTGCCAGCGGTGGTGGCAAAAGTACTTTGGTGCAACTGCTGCTCGGCCTGTACACGCCCCAGGCCGGCAGTATCCGTTTTGGCGGTGCCGCCCAGCAGCAAATCGGTCTGGAGACTATCCGAGAGAACGTCGCCGTGGTACTGCAACATCCGGCCCTGTTCAACGACACGGTGCGGGCCAACCTGACCATGGGCCGCGAGCGCAGCGACCAGGCGTGCTGGCAGGCACTGGAAATCGCCCAGCTTGAGGCTACCGTTAAGGCGTTGCCGAAGGGATTGGACAGTGTAGTGGGGCGTTCCGGCGTGCGATTTTCCGGCGGGCAGCGCCAGCGTCTGGCGATTGCGCGGATGGTGTTGGCCGAGCCGAAGGTGGTGATCCTCGACGAAGCGACTTCCGCCCTGGACGCCGCCACTGAGTACAACCTGCACCAGGCACTGGCGCGATTTCTCAGTGGCCGTACTACACTGATTATCGCCCACCGCCTGTCGGCGGTTAAGCAAGCTGATCGAGTATTAGTGTTCGACGGCGGTCACATTGCTGAGGACGGGGATCATCAGCAACTGATTGCCGATGGCGGCTTGTACGCCAAACTCTACGGGCACTTGCAACAAGTACGTTGATTTAGCCTAGGCTGAGCTATCGGAAGCGGATTTTCGCGTGCGTATCCAGCGGTGCATGTGCAAGGGACTTCATGAAGCAAAAGCGGACTCTCGGAACGCCAAAGCTGTTGGGCATCGTATGGCCTTTCATCGCCGTGGTGCTGTTTCAGGCATTGCTGGGCTGTGTCAGTCTCTTCATGCTGTCAGCGGTGCGCGGCTACGTAGCTGGCGAGAGCCTGTGGTCCAAGGGCCAGAAAGATGCCATCTATTACCTGACGCTCTACGCCGACAACCGTGACGAAACCACTTACGTCAAATACCAGCAGGCCATCGCCGTGCCCCAGGGCGGGCATGAGCTGCGGGTTGCCCTGGACCGTTCCACCCCTGACCTGGACGCTGCACGCCTGGGCATCCTCAAGGGCGGCAACCATCCGGATGACGTCTCCAGCCTGATTTGGCTGTACCTTAATTTTCGCCATTTCAGCTACCTGGAAAAAGCCATCGAGCTGTGGACTGTCGGCGACGGCTACCTGGTGCAACTGGATGACCTGGCTCGGGAGATGCACGATGCGATCAACCGCGACCATGTCAGTGCCAACGATGTGCGGCAATGGAAGGCGCACATCACCGCTATCAACGAGGGCGTGACGCCAGCTGCCAAGGCCTTCAGCGACGCGCTGGGCGAAGGCTCGCGGATGATCTTGCGGCTGCTGCTGATCACCAACCTGGCCACGGCCCTGGGCTTGATCGTGCTGGCGCTGCTGCGGACCCATAAGTTGCTTGCCCAACGCCATGCATTTGCCGACGCCCTGCAGCAAGAGAAAGAGCGCGCGCAGATTACCCTGGAATCGATTGGCGATGGCGTGATCACCACCGACGTCGACGGCGCTATTACTTACATGAACCCGGCAGCCGAAGCGCTGACTCACTGGAATTCAGCCCAGGCCCAGGGATTGCCCTTGGCGGCGTTGTTCAATTTGCTGGATGACAATGCCCAGCCCGACGGCTTTACCTTGATTGAACATATTGTCAAGGGCCAGCTCAGCGGTGGCAGTGAGCATTCGAAGACGATCCAGCGCCTGGATGGCAGCACGGTCTCCGTCACCCTGGTGGGCGCGCCGATCCGCAGCGCCGGCAAAGTCACGGGGGCGGTGCTGGTGTTGCATGACATGACCCAGGAACGTCAGTACATCGCCAACCTGTCCTGGCAGGCGACCCACGACGCCCTGACCGGTCTGGCCAATCGCCGTGAGTTCGAATTCCGCCTGGAACAGGTGCTGCACCCCACGGCTCAGCGGCAGGATGGGCGGCATGCGTTGATGTTCCTCGACCTGGACCAGTTCAAGTTGGTCAACGACACCTGCGGCCATGCGGCTGGTGATGAGCTGCTGCGGCATATCTGCGCGCTGCTGCAATCGGACCTGCGCGAAGGCGACACCCTGGCACGCCTGGGCGGCGATGAGTTCGGCATCCTGCTGGAAAACTGCCCGGCGGCGGTGGCCGAAAAAATCGCTGAAAGCCTGCGTCATACCGTGCAAAGCCTGCACTTTGTGTGGAAGGGACGGCCGTTCATGACCACCGTCAGCATCGGTCTGGTGCACTTGGGAAACACTCCCACCACCCTGGAAACCTCACTGCGCACCGCCGACATGGCGTGTTACATGGCCAAGGAAAAGGGCCGCAACCGTGTGCAGGTGTATCACGCCGACGATTCGGAACTGTCCCTGCGCTTTGGCGAAATGGCCTGGGTGCAGCGCCTTCACATGGCCCTGGAAGAGAACCGGTTCTGCCTGTACGCCCAGGAAATTTCACCGTTGGGGCACACCGACGGTGGCGATGGGCACATTGAGATCCTGCTGCGCCTGCACGACGAGGCCGGCCGTATCATCCTGCCCGACAGTTTTATTCCGGCTGCCGAGCGCTACGGTTTGATGACGTCCCTGGACCGCTGGGTAGTGGAGAATGTGTTCAAGATCATCAGTCGCTGCCTGCATGAACGTCCGGATCGACCCATGGCCATGTGTGCGATCAATCTGTCAGGCATAACGATTGGTGATGATGACTTTCTCGGGTTTTTACGTGAGAAGTTTCGTACATACAATATTCCGCCCAGAATGATCTGTTTTGAAATTACAGAAACCAGCGCTATTGCAAATTTAGGCAGTGCAATCCGCTTTATTAATGAACTCAAAGCCTTAGGCTGTCATTTCTCGCTGGATGACTTTTGTGCAGGCATGTCCTCATTCGCCTATCTTAAACATTTACCTGTAGACTTCCTGAAGATCGATGGAAGTTTCGTAAAGGATATGCTGGACGACCCGATTAACCGCGCGATGGTCGAAGTGATCAACCACATCGGCCACGTCATGGGTAAGCGCACAATTGCAGAGTTTGTCGAGACACCGCAAATCGAACAGGCGTTACTCGAAATTGGTGTGGATTACGCTCAGGGCTACCTGATTGAACGGCCGCAATTGTTTACCTTTGATAGCTTGCAGTGTCGACCTGTGCGGCCGCAGCCTCTGTTATTCAAGGCGCCCGGCACATTCCGCTGAAACATTTGCTGGTCTGTACAATCACACTTAAAAAGGAGCCTTAACAGTGATCGACACATTCAACAGAACCGGCCCGCTTATGGAAGCCTCAAGTTACCCCGCCTGGACGCAGAAACTGATCCTGGACTGTAGCGAGAGCAAGCGCCGCGTTGTCGAACACGAACTGTATCAGCGCATGCGCGACAACACGCTCAGCGCCAAGACCATGCGCCACTATCTGATCGGTGGCTGGCCTGTGGTGGAGCAGTTTGCCTTGTACATGGCACAGAACCTCACCAAAACCAAATTTGCCCGTCATCCTGGGGAGGATATGGCGCGCCGTTGGCTGATGCGCAATATACGTGTGGAACTCAACCACGCCGATTATTGGGTGCATTGGGCGCGTGCCCACGGCGTCAGTCTGGAGGAGTTGCAGGCCCAGAACGTGCCGCCGGAATTGCACGCGTTGAGCCATTGGTGCTGGCACACCAGTTCCGCCGATTCGCTGATCGTGGCCATCGCCGCGACCAACTACGCGATCGAAGGGGCGACCGGAGAATGGTCCGCCGTGGTGTGTTCTACCGGCGTCTATGCGGCGGCCTTTCCCGAGGAAGACCGCAAGCGTGCGATGAAATGGCTGAAGATGCACGCGCAGTACGATGATGCACATCCATGGGAAGCGCTGGAAATCATCTGCACACTGGCCGGGATGAACCCGACCAAGGAACTGCAGACCGAGCTGCGCCAAGCCGTATGCAAGAGCTACGACTACATGTACCTGTTCCTGGAAAGCTGCATGCGCCTGGAGAAAGAAAAAGCCCCAGCCGTGGTGCATGAGCGTCAGGCGCGGGTCGCCAGCGAAGCCTGATGTAATGACGGTGGCGGGGGCGTTTTTACCCCGCCATTGCCAGGCGGTTGCGGCCTTCGCGCTTGGCCACGTACAAGGCGCTGTCGGCCCGGCGCAGCAGGCTTTCGGCAGACTCGGCGGCCAGCAAGGTCGAGCAACCCAGGCTTACCGTCAATTCGATCCGTGTGCCATCCGCCCAGTAATCCTGGGCCTGCGCTGCTTGGCGCAGGCGCTCACCGACCATTTTCGCCGCATCGCGGCCAGTGTTGGACAGCAGGATCAGAAACTCTTCCCCGCCAAACCGGAACACCATGTCCACATTGCGCAACTGGCTCTTGATCGCCCCGGCGACGGCGCGTAGCACCTTATCGCCAGCGGCGTGACCGTAGGTGTCGTTGATGGCCTTGAAGTGATCGATGTCCAGCATCAGCAAGGACAGCGGGTTGAGGTGCCGGCGCGCCATGTCGATTTCCCGTTGCAGGGTCTGGTCCATGGCGATGCGGTTACCGGTTTCGGTCAATGGGTCGCGCAGGGCGCTACGGGTGGCGGCGCGGTAGAGCAGGGCGTTACGCATCGGGTAGAGCAGGCTGGTCAGCAGTGATTCAAGCTGGCCAAGCTCTTCTTCCACCAGACGTTGATTGCGGCGAAAGATCAATTCACCCAAATGCTCGCCTTCATGGCTCAGGGCGTAGCTCACCGAATGGTGGCCGCGATGGCCGAACTCCAGGCGCAAATCGCTGGCTTGGTGGCGGTACTGCAAGGCATCCAAAGGCACCAGTCGCTGGATCTCACGGAAGAACACACCGAGGATACGCTCCGGTTCCAGGCTGGTTTGCAGTTGTAGGCCCAGTTGCTGGCGAAGTTGGGCGAGGGTGGTGGGACGGCGAGGGAGGAGGGATGGTTGACCAAACCCCAGGCGTTGCAATTTGGCACTGTCAAAGTCAATTGCGTTGGTCTGGGTAGGTGTTTTCATAAGTGACCGGCCTCTAGCACTTAGCTGTCTTACAGGCTCGATGAGAATGGCGGGTGCCAAGCGTCTTACTGTTCCTTCAGTTCCGTAAAACATGAGTAACAGTTTAGACCGCTTTGCAATGGGTTATAACCCCTGGGCGCCGCCGCACGTCTTGTCATCGCTTAACCTGCTTGAATAGGCTTAGAGCGAGATTCATGCCAGATAGGTTCAACTCAATAAAAAACCTTATAAATCAAGCGACTGTTTTTATCGCTAAAAACAGTCGCCGAACGATGACGCCAGTTAATTGGCCACTAAGCGGTGATCTATGCCTGTGGATCAAATTGTTTATCGCGAATAAACAACGCCGTCGAACAGCAATACTAGACCAGGGTGGTGCGGTCGATCTGCGCGATGGAGCTGACGCCGGTCAAGGTCATCGCCACGCGCATTTCCTTGGCGAAGATGTCCAGCAGATTTTCCACACCGTGCTGGCCGTCGGCGGCCAGCGCATAGGCGGTGGCGCGCCCCAGCAGGCAGGCCCTGGCGCCCAGGGCGAGCATGCGCACCACGTCCAGCCCGGAACGGATGCCGGAGTCCACCAGCACCGTGAGGTCCTCGCCCACGGCTTCGGCAATCGGGGGCAGTGCTTTGGCGGTGGACAGCACGCCATCCAACTGGCGGCCGCCATGGTTCGAGACCACGATGCCATCGGCACCGAAGCTCACCGCATCCTTGGCATCCTGGGGGTCGAGGATGCCTTTGATGATCATCGGGCCTTTCCAGAAGTCGCGGATCCATTCGAGGTCTTTCCAGCTGATGGACGCGTCGAAATTGTTCGCCAGCCAACCGATGTAGTCTTCCAAGTGAGTGGGTTTGCCCAGGTACTTGGAGATATTGCCCAGGTCGTGGGGGCGGCCCATCAACCCCACATCAAACGCCCATTGCGGCTTGGTGACGGCTTGCAGCATGCGCCGCTGCGCCGCGAACGGCCCGGACATCCCCGAGTGTGCGTCGCGGTAACGCGCGCCAGGTGTCGGCATATCCACGGTAAACACCAAGGTCGTGACGCCGGCCGCCTGGGCCCGCTCCAGCGCGTTGCGCATGAAGCCACGGTCCTTGAGCACATACAGCTGGAACCAGATTGCCTGCACGCTTTGCGACGCCACTTCTTCAATCGGGCATACCGACACTGTCGACAGGCAGAACGGAATGCCCTTGATCGCCGCCGCCTTGGCCGCCTGCACTTCGCCGCGTCGCGCGTACATGCCGGTGAGGCCTACCGGGCTGAGGATGACTGGCATGTCGAGTTCCTGGCCAAACACCGTCGTCTTCAAGCTCAGGTTGTCCACATTGCGCAGGATGCGCTGGCGCAGGCTGATCTCGGCCAGGTCCGAACTGTTGGCGCGCAGCGTGTGTTCGGCGTAGGCACCGCCATCGATGTAGTCGAACAGGAAGCGCGGTAGCTTGCGCTTGGCGGCTGCGCGGTAATCGGAGGCGGACGAGATGATCATTATTGGGAGGCTCCACAAGGCAAGATAGAGTCAGGATAGGCAAAGCTCTGGCATGATAAAAACAACTTTTATCGCTGGTAGGCAGTCGCCAAAGGAATACTGATGAACCTGAGAACATTGCGCGTCTTTGTCGAAGTGGTGCGCCAAGGTGGTTTCTCCCAGGCCGCCGAGGTGGTGTCCTTGACTCAATCCAGCGTAAGCAAGGCGGTCAAGACCCTGGAAGACGAACTGGGCACGCCGTTGCTCAATCGCCTGGGCCACCGTAACGAACTCACCGCCGCCGGTGAAATTGCCTACCGCCGGGCCTTGGTGCTGCTCGCCGAGCGCAACGATCTGGTGGCCGAGATCAACGACCTGTGCGGCCTCAAGCGCGGCGTACTGCGCATCGGCCTGCCGCCGGTGGGTTGCGGCGTGCTGTTCGCGACGATGTTCGCCACCTACCGCAGCCGCTACCCGGACATCGACATCGAACTCACCGAGTACGGCAGCAAACGCCTCCGCGAGTGCCTGGAAGCGGGGGAGGTGGACCTTGCCGCGCTGTTGCTGCCGGTGGACGAAGACTTTGATTACCAGCCCGTGCGCAATGAGCCGCTGATGGCCGTGCTGCCCATCAGCCATCCGCTGGCTCACCTTGAGCGGATCGACTTCACCCACCTGGCCGATTCGCCGTTCATCCTGTTCGAAGCGGGCTTCGCCTTGAACGCCAAGATCCTCGCCGCCTGCGAGCGCAAAGGCGTCGCCCCCAAGGTGACAGCCCGCAGCGGGCAGATCGACTTCATCATCGACCTGGTCGCTGCCGGCTTGGGCGTGGCCTTTGTGCCTCGCATGCTGGCGTACAAACATCAACACGCTGGCATCGCCCTGATTCCCTTGGATGAACCCCACACCGACTGGCACATCGCCCTGGCCTGGCGCGCCAGCGCTCACCTGCCACCGGCCGCTTTGGCGTGGCTGAAGTTGGCCAGGGAGCACGCGGTTTCAACCGATTATCCGGTTTAATCACGCCAAATGCCGCGGAAGGCTTGACTTATCCTTTTTAATCAGTAACATACGGCGCATTCCGCGATAGCTCAGTTGGTAGAGCAAATGACTGTTAATCATTGGGTCCCTGGTTCGAGTCCAGGTCGTGGAGCCAGATAGCGATATAAAGAGAAGCCTGCAGAGATGCAGGCTTTTTTTTGCCTTGGATTTCTTCGGGTGATCAAAGCACACAGCGTGACCAGCATGAAGCCGTCTCTAATCCTACGATTCAGAGGGAAGCCCCATGAAAGTCGCTGCAGTCGTTTCAACCAAAGGCGGGCCGGAGTCATGTATCGGACTCCAGATTGGATCGCCGCTCGCGACGCGGGCGGCGAGGACAGTTACTCGCTAACGTAATCCTCTCAAGCTAGGCGCCATCGTTTTAAAGGATGGTACGGCTGCGAGATCAATGTCGCGTCGTACGTACTAGCTATCAGCGGGAGAGAAGCTGCGCCAGAACTTCTTTCAATCCAACGCGTCCCTTGCGAGGGATACCTTCGAAGCGAATCCAGCCTTCATTGAAACCGTGGAGCATCCGAATACGTGGATGAGGGTTGTTCATCCCTTGAGAGTGGAACAGTGCTTCCCACCTATCGCTGGGCACCACATCCATTGTTACCGGCTTATCCAGCAGCTCTGATAACGTCGCAGCGATGTCATTAGGCGTAACCTGTTGCTCAGATTCCAGCTCCACGATTCGTTTGCCGAACCAGTTTTCCTGCAGCAACTCAGCGCTTACTTTGCCCACGTCAGCAGTCGCGATCATAGGAACTGGCTTATCCAATGGCTGAAGGAAGCTTGGAATCAGGCCGTTGCTCTTGGCGGGCTCGATATCCCAGAGACTGTTTTCCATGAACCAGGCTGGACGCAAGAAGGTGATCGGCAAGTCCAACGTACCAAAACTCTGTTCTAGGATTTGCAACTGGGTCAGCAAATTCTGCTGAGGTGCTTGGGCGCCAATCGTCGAGATGCACAACACCTTCTCAGGTTTCGCTGTTTCCAGCGCTGAGCGCAGGTTCTCGATGATGTAGCGTGTTTCCGGAAAGCCTTCGGAAGGATCAAAGTTGGGAGGTAACAGAACGAATACGCCAGTACTGGCAGTGAACGCGGCGGTCAGCGCACTCACATCATTAGCGTCTGCAACCGCAACCTCGCATCCTTTGGCAGCCCAAACTTTGCCTTTTTCAGCGTCACGTACCACGACCCTGACGCGTTTATTCGCAGTCAGAAGATTGCGGGCAACTTCCGCGCCTACTTGGCCTGTAACACCCATTACCGTATACATGTGAGTTCCTCTTGAAGAGCGACCCGTTGCCGCTATGGGCGAATTATTGCGTTGCTTCCAAACTTCCCGCGATATCATGAATGTCATTAACGCCATGATGGAAAATCATTAATGAGCTTCGACGCGCGTTTGGTCAGCGGTATGGGGGTGCTCTCAGCCGTGGTTGATAGCGGCAGCTTCGTTAAGGCTGCAGATGCGCTGGACATGACTCAGTCCGGGGTCAGCAGGGCTGTCGCCCGTCTCGAAGCGAGGTTGGGGATCCGTTTGTTTGACCGGACCACTCGGTCGGTGAAGCTCACAGACGAAGGGCGTCGGCTGTATGAAGAAGTTGCGCCACTGCTCGCCGGACTGGAGGAAGCGGCTACGGTCGCCTCTGGCAGTGCAATTGCAGTGCGGGGGAAGCTTCGAGTCAATATGGACCCGTATTTTTCCAGGCTGATCCTGGCGCCTGCCCTCGGAAGTTTCATGGCTACCTATCCTGCCATTGAGTTGGACCTCGTGACCCGAGAGCAGATGGGAGACCTGGTAGCAGACGGAGTAGATCTTGCTGTGCGCTTTGGCGAGCAACCATCTTCCTCGCTCATAGGCAGACAACTTCTTCAAACACGAGTGCTCACTGTTGCTTCGCCGGCTTATCTGAAGAAACACGGTCGTCCACTTCATCCCTGCGACCTAGAGAGTTCGGCCCATGTTTGTGTCGATTTCCGAAATCCTCAAACCGGCAAGCCTTTCATTTGGGAATTCCATCGAGGTCAGGAGCGTGTAAGCGTCAAGACGCACGGTAGGTTGATGGTCAATGACGTAGGCACGATGCACCGAATCTGCGAGGAGGGGCAGGCCGTGGCACAGGTTTTGGAGCTGGGTGTAGAGGCGGCCCTGCGTGAGGGGCGGCTCATCGAGCTCTTTGCGGATTGGCCTGATGAATATTTTCCTCTCTATGCGTTGTACCCGTCTCGGCACTTGCCACCCGCCAAGGTGCGGGCATTTCTTGAATTTGTAGTCGCTCTCAGTCGATAAGACGACCTTCGAGCGCTCTGCCTATTAATGATTCGCCGTCATTTTTGATTTGACGAGTACGATGTGCCGACATGAATGATCGCTGGATACCCTGACTGCCATATCAATTGGTAAATGGGTTTTTCTCATGCGACTTAATACAGAGCACAGCACCATATCGAGTGGATTGACTGGGTTGCTGGCTTTTGCCTGCACTCTCATCAGCGCCGGAAGCTACTTCGCGCAACCACTGGTTAACGTCATCAGCCCCTCCCTTGGGCTTGGATCTTGGGCCGTTGGATTGCCAGTGACCCTTAGCCAAGTCGGTTACTGCCTTGCCTTGCTACTGATTGCTCCCTTGGGTGATCGGATCGAGAATCGACGGCTTTTGCTCTGCAATCTTTTCCTTTCCATCGGGGCATTATTTACGGCTGGGATCGCAAGCACTGGCGGCTTGTTTCTTTTCGCATGCTTTTTCATAGGAGTGGCTTCAATTGCAGTTCAATCCATCGTGGTGATGGCGGCGTCAATGAGCTCATCCGTGAACCGAGGACAAACTGTAGGTCGGGTCACCGCTGGGCTACTGTTCGGGGTGCTTCTCGCATGGCCAGCAGCTGCTCTGATAAACAGCCACTTTGGTTGGCGTGCACTGTATATCGGCGATGCAGGGCTCATTGCTCTCTTGGCGCTGTCACTGAGAATCGTCCTTGTGGTGAGACGACCTGAGGGTGGAGCGCCATATCTATCCCTGATCAGTTCACTACCTACCCTTTGGCTAAAGCATCCAGAACTGCGCCGCCGTGCGCTCTGCCAAGCTTTGTTTTTTGGAATCTTCAGTTTGTTTTGGGTGACTGCACCACTAGAGCTGCGCACTCGATACGACATCGGAGCAAACGCGTTGGCTTACTTTGGATTGATCGGCGTAGGTGGGGCTCTCGCTGCACCGGTGGCTGGATGGTTTGCCGATAGAGGGCTCTCAGGAATTACATCCATGGCAGGCAGCACATGTGTCGCGCTGGGATGTTTGGCCTGGGTGCGTATCGACTCCTTTTGGGCATTGCTCGGCGCGGCATTTCTGATCAGTGCAGGTGTTCAGACCTGTCACGTCATAGCCCAGCGACGGATACTTCTACTGCAACCCAATGCCGCCAATCGATTGAACAGTCTGTACATCGCTACTTTTTTTGCGGGCGGGGCGGTGGGCTCCGCGTCAGCCTCTCCACTTTTTTTCGCGCATGGGTATCTACCCGGATGCGTGGCGCTGTCGGCCGCCACCATTGCCTGGGTAGTTGGCCTGTTCATAAACCTTCAGTCGTTCTCGATGGAGGTTTGAACCGAGCCCCCCCACGCCTCTGTCAAGCAATTTTGCGCTTGGTTTCATGACTGGCAGTCATGGCTCAAATGACCTGCTTGTCATTGCACCTGCAGATAGCAGTGACGAGACTAAACATCAGAAAAATATGGTTCTGATGTGCTTCGCGTATCAGTTAACCGATACCCCTGCGCTTAAGTCATTTAGTTCGAGGTTGGTTATGTCTTCTGAATTTGAAGGTAACGATAACGACGCGAGCGGCTTGAAATCGACAATGGATCCTGCGAACGGCCTACCGTCATTGAGCCGGCGAGCAATTCTCAAAAGCGGCATGTTTGCCGCAACGACGTTCACCGTAGGTAGCACTCTCGCCGCCACACACCGAGTCGAGCTTAAAGAGCCTACTGTTGCAGTGGATTCGCAACTGCCGATCCATGTAACGATCAATAAAGTAGCGTACGCGTTGCAGGTGGAGCCTGCTTTGACCCTACTCGATCTCTTGCGGGAGAAGTTACACCTCACAGGCACCAAAAAAGGCTGCAACAGAGGCGAGTGCGGTGCCTGCACCGTGTTGCTGAATGGTCGTCGAGTCAACGCTTGTCTTGTATTCGCAGCCACTATCGAGGGTAAGCAGGTGCAGACGATTGAAGGGCTTTCGGAGGGGGGACAGCTTCACCCCGTTCAGCAGGCCTTCATTGACCATGATGCGTTTCAGTGCGGATTCTGCACGTCGGGGCAAATCATGTCTGCGGTCGCTTGTATCGAAGAGGGCCATACCCGGACCAATGGCGAAATTCGTGAATGGATGAGCGGGAATATTTGCCGGTGTTCGGCCTACCCGCAGATCAGTGCCGCCGTCGCATCAGCCGCTGCAAAACTCAATGGAGGCGGCGATGGAACCCTTTGAGTTTTACCAACCGCTATCGATCCAGGATGCAGTCAAATTCGCGGGCGATAAAGATTCTTCTTTTTTGGCCGGTGGAACTGAACTGCTGAATTGGATGCGCATAGGCATTGCCGCCCCTAAGCGTGTTGTAGACATCACAAGGGTGCCAGGGATTGATTCCATAGAAGAGCTGCACGGGCATGGGTTGAGAGTGGGTGCATTGGCCAAACTCAATGATGTTGCGGAGCATCCAGATATCGTTCGCGACTACCCCGTGCTCTCTCAGGCCATTTTGAAAGCTGCATCGGCCCAGATCCGAAATCTCGCCACCATCGGCGCAAATCCCTTGCAGCGCGTACGTTGTCCCTACTATCGCTCTGATGATGACACCCCTTGCAACAAGCGGACTCCAGGCTCCGGGTGCGCCGCGTTGAATGGGTTCAATGACAAGCATGCAATCTTTGGTTGGACTACATCTTGCGTAGCTGTCCAACCTTCTGATCCGGCAGTTGCATTGGCGGCGCTTGATGCTTTCTTACTGGTCTATAGCGCCACCGGCATGAGACGAATTCCAGCCACGCAATTCCATGTTACACCCGATGTGGATCCTGTCGCCCATACCATCCTCAAGCCTGGCGAACTGATTACTGGCATTGAGCTTGGACCGGGATGGAGAAAATCCGCGTACCTGAAAATCCGCGAGCGTGAAAGTTATGAGTACGCCACCGTTTCCGTAGCTGTTGCACTGCGCTTGGATGCAGACAATCGTACGATCCTTGCCGCCAGAATCGCCTTAGGTTCTGTGGCGATGAAACCTTGGCGCCTGCATGCGACGGAGCAGCGCTTGATCGGTATGGCGTTCGATGCGCCCGAAGTATCAGCAGCAGTCGATGAAGGGTTTGCAGAAGCGCGTCCTCTCTCGAGGAACGGCTACAAAATCAAAATTGCCAGAAACGCGACCATCCGCACGATCAACACAGCGGCGAGGGCCTGAATGAATAATCTCGGAGAAGGCATCACCCGATTCGACGGCCCGACAAAGGTCACAGGGCGCGCACGCTATGCGTCTGACCAAAACCTTGTCGGCCAGCTGTATGCGACGTTCGTAACCGCAAGTGTGCCTGCCGGCTCTGTGAGTAGCGTTGATCTTTGCGCAGCAATGAAAGTGCCAGGCGTTGTCAAAGTGCTGCAAGCGAAAGACATGCCCAAGGTTCATGAAAATCTGAAAAACATCTCAGTTCCTCCGCTGGCGTCTCGCTTTATCCCGATGCAAGACACCGTGATTGAGTATGAGGGCCAGCCTGTTGCCATGGTGTTGGCCGAGTCGTTGCTTGCGGCCGAAGCTGGTGCTGCGCGCGTGAGAGTCCGCTATACGAAGCGCAGCTTTGCCGTACCTGAATCTGCTCCGGCGATAGTGCCTGCGCAGGACCGAGGTTCTTATGTGAAATCAGGCGCACTGAGTTTCAAAAAGGGCTCCGTCGAGACGGCGATTCGTGATTCCCACGCCTCGATTAATGAGCAGTACAGCCAGCCCTCAAGGCATGGCAATCCCATGGAACCGCCTGCGATTTTGGCTCAGTGGGACGAAGAAGGGTTGACTGTCTTTGACTCGGTCCAACACCTGCCCGCGGTCCAGAATGCGTTGGCAGCCGTATTCGGAATTGATCCGGCGAAGGTCCGAGTGCTTTCTCCTCATACAGGCGGTGGATTTGGGACGAAAGCCTTCATCTGGCCACACGAGATCCTCACCAGTATGGCTGCTCGCGTGGTAGGAAGACCGGTGAAGCTGGTGCTGACTCGACAGCACCTTTACAGCATGGTCGGTTATCAGCCTCAACTGAATCAGGCTGTTGATTTAGGCGCAGATGAAAATGGCCGCTTGGCCGGAATCAACTTGGTGGTTGATAACATTACAAGCACCACTGAGGACTATGTCGAGTTTGCCAGCGCCTCAGCCAAGTCGTTTTATGCCTGCGACAATATTCAGACCGAGCAACTGGTCCGCCGTGGGAACATCGTTTTACCGACCTTCATGAGGTCCCCTTGGGATGGTCCCGGCTCCTGGGCACTCGGCTCGGCAATGGATGAATTGGCAGTTAAGCTTGGAATTGATCCTTTGGAGCTGCGTCTGCGTAACTATGCCGAAGTCGACCCCGAAACTGGAAAAGCCTGGTCGTCGAAAAAATTGCGAGAAGCCTATGAGGAAGGGGCCCGTCGCTTTGGTTGGCGTGAGCGCTCCAAGGGTGGGACCAGAGATGGGCACTGGCATCTCGGGTTTGGAATGGCCGACTGCAGTCAGGGACAGGCTCGATTCCATTCCACTGCCAAGGTGCGGCTACGCTTTGACGGCACTGCAGTTGTGGAATCCAGTTTCTGTGACATAGGTACTGGACCGGCAACGATCTTCCCTCAAATCGCCGCGGCAACGCTCGGCCTGTCCCCCCATAAAGTCAGAGCTGTCTCAGGGGATACTCGACTCCCTTACTCCGGGCCTACATACGGTTCGGGTACCACGGTTAGCACCGGTGCCGCAGTACAGCGCGCAGCAGCTGAGGTTCGTACTAAGTTGTTGAGGCTTGCGGGCTGGCCGCAGGAACAAGTCACCATCGAAAATGGTGTGCTGAGCTTTCAGGGGAAGTCTCGGACAGTGCAAGAGGTGCTTTCTGAGGCGGGGGTGATGGAGCTCGGTGCAGACGGCTCCTTCGATTTGCCCGCCAATGCCCCGGTTGATATGGGGAGCCCAGAGCACCCAGCGCGAAGTTTCGGAGTGATTTTTGTGGAAGTTGGCGTAGACCCTGAGGTTGGTTTGGTGCGATTGCGTCGCGCAACCGGTGTCTACAGCGCTGGGCGCATCATCAATGCCATGACCGCTCGCTCACAAATGATTGGCGGGATTGTGTGGGGATGGGGTATGGCGACGATGGAGGCCAGCCATTTCGATCCGAATCTGGGGCGTTGGTTGGCAAAAGATCTTGCAGGCGTTGCTATCCCGGTCCAGGCGGACATCCCCCCGAATATCGATGTTTCTTTCATTGATGAGTTTGACGCAAATGCGGGACCCACTGGAGCGAAGGGGATCGGTGAGCTCGGTGCTACCGGAGTGGCGGCGGCAGTGGGTAATGCCATCTTTGATGCTATAGGGCTGCGGGTTCGTGATCTTCCGATCACTCCCGACAAGATCATTCTTTGATCCAAGGGCTGTCCCTCTCCAGCCATTGATTCTGATCGCAACAGCGTAAAAAGTGTGTGCGACCTATGTGTTACTGCAAATTAATTTCAATATATAGAGGTATCAATAATGGCTCGAGTATTTATTACTGGATCCGCAGACGGTCTTGGTTTCATGGCGGCTGAACTGCTCTTGGAAAGGGGACATGAGGTTGTACTGCACGCACGGACTAAGGACAGGGCCGACCAGGTCAAAGAAAAAATCTCAAGAGGGACGCCCGTGGTGGTCGGGGATCTATCCCACGTTTCCCAAATGAAGAATGTTGCGGAACAGGCTAATCGCCTTGGGCCATTCGATGCAATCATCCATAACGTCGGGGTGGGCTACCGAGAGCCTTACCGTATCGAAACTGAGGATGGGCTGTCCCATGTTTTCGCAGTCAACGTATTAGCACCGTACGTTCTGACAGCTCTTATTAAAAAGCCTAAGCGACTTATCTACCTCAGCTCACTGCTTCACGACGCTGCTGAGATAGATATTGATGATCTCAGCTGGAGTATTCGTAATTGGGACGGAATGAAAGCTTACTCAGAAAGCAAATTCATGGATGCATTGCTTTCGAGAGCAGTGGCCCGCCTATGGCCTGATGTGTTGGTAAACGCCCTGGAGCCAGGTTGGGTCCAGACTAAAATGGGGGGTGAACAGGCCAATGATGATCTTAGCCAAGGGCACCTTACCCAAGTCTGGCTAGCTGAAGGTCTGGATCCTGCCACGCACGTCACTGGGGGATACTTTTATCATTTGCAACGTCGTGAGATGGATACTCGAGCCGGGGATTTAACTCTTCAAACCCGGCTGCTGGATTTTTGCCAGAAAGTTTCAGGGATCGTACTACCTGGACGGTGACGAGTGACACGCACTGGCCGGCTCAGGGCGGCCAGCGCCAATTGAATGAGGCTCCCTGCGTTAATGACGTAATCTGGAGCGTATAAAATCTTTCTCGCGGCGAGCGCATCGGCATGTCGCAGGGCGACCAATTGATTATTAGCGCCGTCCGAGGGACGTGTTCGTGATGATCAAACTGATCGAGTTTGGAAATTTCCACGGCGTGGTACCTCTTCGAAATCCGATGAATAATCGTTAGGCTTGGGACGTGATCAGCGATGAGGGTGTGGCCCGTTTCCGTGCCATGAGCCGACGATGATTTTCGTAATAGGCTTCTATGGACTTTTGCTTGACTGGACCGAAGCCTCTTATGTCATCAGGTAGCTGAAGTACCTGAAGAGCATGCTCATAGTTGCCGGGATTCAACTCGCTCAGGGTCTCGTGTACCAACCTGAAGTAATGGATGATCAAGGCACGTTCATCTGCACGTTCACGGGTGTACGAAAAAGGGTCGAATAATGTCCCCCTCAGGCCCTTGAGCGCTGCGAGTAAGGCGAAGCCTTTAAAAGCCCATGGGCCGAATTTCATTTTTCGAGGTCTGCCTGTGGCCGGATTCAGGCGCGCGAACAGGGGAGGGGCCAACCAGACGGATAGCTTGCCAACATCAGTGAATTGAGCAGACAGACTTTTCTTGAAGTCAGCTGATGCGTAGAGCCTGGCGACTTCATACTCGTCTTTGTACGCCATCAATTTGTAGGCATTCTTAGCCACGGCAGCTGCCAGTTTTTCCGATCCCGGAACCACACGTGACTCGGCAGCACGTGCTGCATCGACCAGCTCGCTGTATCGCTTGGCGTAAGCCGCGTCTTGGTATGCGGTCAGATCCTCATGGCGTAGCGACACAAGATCCTCGACGCGCTCAGAAACCGAATGCGGAGTTCGATCCGTTGACCCCATGATTTGAGCGACTGCATCTGGGTTTGTGGCAGCGATCCGTCCCCATGAAAAAGCCCGCTTGTTGAGCTGCGGTGCGACCCCATTGAGCTCTATCGCGCGCTCCAGCGATGGCAGGCTCAGGGGCAGCAGTCCTTTCTGCCATGCGTAACCAAGAAGTAATACATGGACGGTGGTGGTGTCACCAAATAGTGCCTTAGCTAGCGCGCCGGCGGATAGGGCATGAAAGGACGTTGCGTCAGTGCGTTGCCGAAGGTGCTCGGTCATTTCATCGATTGGCTGAGTTGCATCTCGAAAGTGAATAACCTGTGCGGTAGGCACCTGCTCAGTGCTCAACACAACTGATGTCCGGTTCGGTGACAGACGTAATGAGATATCCGAGGCGCAGGACACTACTAGGTCAGCACCGATCAGCAAATCAGCCTCTCCTGGACTGATGCGGGAGGCGAAGATTTCCCCTGTTGCGCTGCTGATTTTGACCTGGCTCAACACAGCGCCGTTTTTTTGCGCAAAGCCGGTGAAGTCCAGCACGTTCGAGACCTTGCCATCGAGTAGGGCAGCCATGCCCAGCAACGCTCCTACAGTGAGTACACCGGTCCCGCCTATACCGGCCAGCATAACGTTGTAACTGCCAGCTCCTAAGTCAATCTCTTTAGGAGGCACAAGTGCGTCAATGAGAAGCCGCTCCAGTTCCCCGTCCGGCCCGGATGGTTTCGCCAACCTACCACCCTCGATCTCCACGAAACTGGGACAAAACCCTTTGAGACAGGACATATCGGTATTACAGCTTGTCTGGTTGATAGCACGCTTACGTCCGAATGAGGTCTCGAGTGGCTCGATCGCGATGCAGTTGGATTGAACCGAGCAATCGCCGCACCCTTCGCATACGCGGGGGTTGATCAACAAGCGTTTTTCTTGAACGGATGGCGCAGCCTTTTTCTTCCTGCGGCGTTTTTCTGCCGCACAGGTCTGCTCATAGACGATTGCCGTCACGCCAGGGATATCGCGTAGACGCCTTTGGACGGTATCCAATTTATCCCGATGATGGACTTCAACGCCGGGCGCCAGTCCCGAAGAATTTACCCACTTGCCGGGCTGGTCAGAAACCAGCACAACCGTCTTTACGCCTTCAGCATGCAATTGTCGGGTAATGCGGGCGGGATCGTTTACCCCTTCGGCGGGTTGGCCGCCGGTCATTGCAACGGCATCGTTGTAGAGAATTTTGTAGGTAATGTTGGTACCCAACGCCAAAGCCGCGCGAATGGCCAACAGGCCAGAGTGCTGATAGGTACCGTCTCCAAGATTTTGGAAAATATGCTGGGTTTGGGAAAAAGCTTGCGCGCCTGCCCATTGCATACCTTCTCCCCCCATTTGGCAGAACGTATTGGTTTTAAGCTCTGGCTGCATCAGCGCCATTACATGACAGCCGATGCCACCACCGCTGATGGAACCATCCGGGGTTCGGGTAGAAGTGTTATGCGGGCAGCCGGAGCAGAAATAAGGCGTCCTGACCGGAAAGCTCTTGTTCGATGCAGGCATCACACTCAATGCTTCAAGCTCCGCGAGCCGCTGGCGCAGTTCGCCTCCACCCAGGCGATCAACAAGCACACGCGCCAGAATCAAAGGTGAGAATTCGGAAACCTCTGGAAGCAATGGTCTTCCGTCTGGGTCCTGCTTCCCAATAACTCGAGGACGAGAACTGGCAGAGATGTGGAACAGGGCTTCCTTGATTTGCCCCTCAACAGTGCCACGTTTTTCTTCGATGACAAGGAGCTCTTCATGGTCACGCGCAAATTCGGTCATGCCCACTGTTTCCAATGGCCAGCTCATTGCAACCTTGTAGATCGAGACGCCGAGAGTCTGCAACGTTGCAGTACTCAGCCTCAAATCGACCAACGCCTGCATGAGATCCTGGTGAGCTTTACCGACCGTAACGATGCCTATGCGCTTTGATTTTGCAGCTACCAGGATCTTGTCCAAGCCGTTCGCATGGGCCCAGCGGCGGGCAGCCGGCAACCTTAGTTCAATGACGCGACGCTCGAGCTCATACCGCTGGTTTGGCCAGATGACCCTTGGGTCCCAGTTGAAGCTGGGCAGGCCAGGATCTTCATCGAGAGGCGTGCGATGAACGACGGGAGCGCGGAAATCTACAACAGCGGCGGCTTCGACAACCTCTGCAATGGTTTTCAGGCCGACCCACAGCCCGCTGAAACGCGACAGCTCAATACCTGCAAGCCCGAACTCTACAACTTCGGCCACGCTCGCTGGTTGAAGCACCGGCATTGAAGCAGACTGGAAAATGCCATCCGTTTGATGGGGGTACATGGAAGATTGTGCAGCATGGTCATCTCCTGATACCGCCAGAACACCCCCTAGCTTTGAGGTCCCCATGACGTTGGCGCTTCGGAAAACGTCTCCCGTCCGATCAACGCCTGGTCCTTTTCCGTACCAGATCCCGAAGACTCCGTCGACTTTAGTTGGACCAAACGCGCGGTGCATCTGCGCACCCCACAACGCAGTTGCAGCCAGATCCTCATTAAGGCCCGGCTGGAACACGATGTCGTTCTCTTTGAGTTGCCGGGCAGCTCGCCACAGCTGTTGGTCGTAAGCGCCCAGTGGAGAGCCTCGGTACCCAGACACAAGGCCAGCGGTATTCAGACCGCGAGCCCGATCTAGGCGCCGTTGCATGATGGGTAGGCGAACCAGTGCCTGAATACCTGAAATGAATACTCGACCATCTTGTGAATAGATGTCTTCGAGCCCGTAGTTATTATTCTGAGCCATGGCTAACCCTCCGAAACGTTCGGCCCATCTTAAAAAAATAGCCGTAGCGGGTGTGGCCAATGTTCAGGGGAAAAGCGTGATTTATTGGTGAATTGATCTACAATCTAAAAAATTAATGGTGAATACGGCTAATCCATGGACCGCATTGATGTGAAAATACTGCAAGTACTGGCCCGTGACGGCCGAATCTCTTGGCGCGAGCTTGCTGAAGAAGTCGGATTGTCCTCCACGCCGGTACTGCGCCGGGTCAAAGTACTGGAGGATGAGGGATATATTCAGGGATATTCCGCAACCCTGAACGAAGCAAAGCTTGCGGGTCCGCTGAGCGTACTTGTGTCCGTCAGCCTTGAGAAACAGGACGCCGATGCATTGGGACGTTTTGAAACGCAGATAAAACTAGCGCCGCAAGTCATGAGCTGCTTTCTGATGACTGGCGATTACGACTACCAACTCCGTGTCGTAACGCCCACTATAGAGGCCTTTCAGGCATTTCTGACGAACACGCTCGCCCACATCCCGGGCGTTGCGCATGTTAAATCCAGTGTCGCGTTGAAAGCGGTCCTGCTGCGTCAGTCTCCCCTGGTCTCGTAGCGGTTGCCCGCACCTAAACTGTACGTCCGGCAGAATGACGTCGCTCACGATTACCCGAGACGATGGGCATGCCGACCTGCTTTGCATATAACGCAACATAAATGAGCGGAAACAGCAGGCACCATACACTTGATCCCAGAAGCGCTAATAATTCATCGGTCATATTCTCTATTGGGTCGGTCAGTAAGCCTAGCATTACTAAGATGATTGGTTTGGGCAAAAAAACACATATCTTATTTTTTTGCAGAGTCATTATTTGGTTAAAGAAAAAACTGCCTTTCTTAGTATTAAAACGGCCCCGAAGTGTCAGGGCGGTTTAAAAAAGCTATTCAGCTAATACGCTGAGTTGATATTGAGATAAATCATCGTAATAGACCAGTCCGCGAGTCTGCAGAGTGGGTCGCATATCATAGATGTCCAGCCCTAATTCGCCGCTAGCCAGACGTTTGCGCTTACCGACTTCCAGTGCTTCTCGCTGCCGGGCGGCAGTAAGGACTTTTTCGACGCTTTGATGAGGGACTACTACAACGCCGTCGTCGTCAGCCACGACCGCGTCGCCCGCAACGATGTAGGCGCCTGCGCAGACAATTGGAACATTGACAGATCCCAGGGTAGCTTTGATCGTGCCCTTGGCGCTGATCGCTCGCGACCAGACGGGAAAGCCCATCTCGGTCAGCGTGGATATGTCTCGACAGCCCGCATCGATGATCAAGCCCCGTACGCCCCTGGCCATGAGCGAAGTCGCCAGAAGATCACCAAACATACCATCATGGTTTTCCGAGGCGCAGCCCACCACCAGAATGTCTCCGGGTTTGCACATCTCTACTGCCACATGCAGCATCCAATTGTCACCGGGTTGAGCAAGGACAGTCACTGCCGGGCCAGCGATCGCCGCGCCCTTGTAGATTGGGCGCATGTATGCCTGAAGCAAGCCGCTGCGACCCTGCGCTTCATGGACCGTAGCCACCCCTAATGCTGCCAGTTCATCGCCTGTCTGCACGGAAAATCGCGGCAAATTTCGAATTGCGACCCCGCTCATGACAAATCTCCTGTTACGCGTGGAAAGATGCTTTGATAACCCTCGGCATAAATGATGTCGCGTTGGGCTGTGATTCCGATGTTTCGCTTGGCCTGGACACCACGTTGCAAAGCGACTCGAGTGTAGTACTCCCAAAGATGCTCCTGTCCGGCCATACATTTGATAGCGGCCAGCTTTTGCTCCCACACAGGCGTGATGTCCAGCAGCACGTCGGGTTTCCATTCGCACTGCTCTGGTTGATGCGGTTCGAAGCTGTAAACCGGCGGAGCACCAACGATTTTTTCGCCAGGCCGATAACCCTCGGCCTGGGCAATGATGCGCGCTTCCTGGGTGAGATGCGTTGCCAAGGGGTGATCGTAGTTATAGGGATCTTTGAGAGAGTGGCTCAATGCAAATGCTGGCTGCACCCGCCGAAATACGTCCGCCAGACGAAACAGCACTTCTTTATCCGCTCGCATCGGATAATCACCAATGTCGAAAAACTCAATACTCGCACCCAGGATGTCTGCCGCGGCCTGAGCTTCCGCTCGGCGTCCGGCCTTTACCTTGTCCTCTGTCATTTCACCTTTGCGCCACATTTTTGCCGACTCGCCCCTTTCGCCGAAGGACAGGCACACGATGTGAACCTTGTAGCCTTGCTGGGTATGCAGAGCAATCGCGCCAGCAGCGCGCCAGACAAAATCAGCAGAGTGTGCGCTCACCACCAGCGCGGATTTTTGTTCGTTTGACATGTTGAAGTTCCTTTATCTTTCAATAATCAGAAGAAGTAACCAATACGCACGAAGCCTGAATAATCGAACTTGTATCCACCCTCCACTTGCAGGTCTCGGGTGAGCTCGGAATACAGCTGCACATCTTTCCTGACCCAATAACCCAACCCGACCCGTGCACGGGTAGAGTCCGAACGTCTACCGGTATCGATGCCGTCCAAGGTCGAGTTACCTCCCCAGGTACGGGTCAGTCCCACAGAGGTGGTGACCTTGTTGTCGAAGGTGTAACTAAGCCAAGGTTGTAATGTGTAAACAGGGTCTTGCTTGAGCGTGCGCTCAGCGGGTGTGGAGTCCGTGTTATCGCCGTACCAACTGACATCGCCGGTCAACTCCGCCCGCCAGGCACCGAAGCTTTGTACGTAGCCCGCTTGCAAAGCCGCGCCATAACGGTTGTTTCCCATGTTGACTCGGCTGTCATGGTCATAACTCCCTTGAGGGAAAAACACGTACCCAGTGATCCCCAGGTAACGCTTGTTTACGGTGTCGTTAAGAGGCCATGCCGTTATCGCCAGAAATGGATCGGCCAAGCCGGAGTCGTCGCCGATACGAACACCGTTCATTTTTAGCTTTTGCGAACCGAAGGGCAGTCCGAGTTGCACTTGGAGCCTCGTCTGGTCGACATCAATCATGTGAAACAGCCGAATCAGGCCTGTCCTTGTGTCCAGCTGTGTACCGTGGTTCACGGTTGCCCCTTTTTCCGGGTGGAATTCTGTTGCCCGACCTCCGCCCAGATACAGCATTGCGATACTGCTATCCGCCGGCGCGGGGAGATATGCGCCGGGGGATACATCCACCGCCCAGGCATCTGGAAAGCCACCAAGGGAAGCGAATGCACCGACTGGAATAGCGGCGTTACGTATACAGCGAGATAGAGAAATCATGTGTTGTCTCCGTTGTTGTTTTTGTTCGGAATACACAATCGTTATGCTGGCAAATGTTACGAGCGCGACCCTCGAGAAGAAGACAGAACCAGCAAGCACGAATTTCACTCGCTGGTTCGAAGTTAAAGGTCAAGAACCAAGCGGCTGCTTTTGGCTCGTGAACAGCAAGGTGTGAACTGGTCGTTAGACGCTTTTTCACGATCGCTCAAGTAGTAATCTCGATGATCCGGAACACCATCCAGCACCTTCGTCACACACGTGCCGCAGATGCCCTGCTGGCAAGAGACCGGAATTTCAATGCCCGCTGTCAGCAACACATCCGTGACTGTTTGCTGTGGCCCAACCTCCAGTATCTGGCCAGTGCTTGCCACTTGGATCTCAAACTGATCACTGCTTTGTTCCTCTGGGGTACCGGGTGCGCTGAAATACTCACGGTGCAGATTCGCCTCTGGCCATTGCTGCTCTCTCGCGACACCGAGGACGAAATCCATGAACCCGCCTGGCCCGCAAATGTACAAATGCTTGCGAGGCTCCGGGTTGTTGAGCAAAACCTTAATGTCTAATCGCGCCTGAGTATCATCGTCGTCGAACTGGCAAAAGGTGCTGTCGCAGTAGCGCGACTTTCCGACTCGCTTGATGAATGCAGCACTTGAAGCACTGCGGGCGAAATAATAGAGAGAAAAAGAGTGCCCTCGATCACTCAGAACTTCTGCCATGCTGAGAATAGGCGTTATGCCGATACCACCGGCGAACAGCAAGGAATGACTTGCATCCTGCTCAAGCTCGAAAAGATTTCGTGGCTCGCTAATGAGTACAGTTTGACCAATGTGCAAATCTTCATGCATGCCTTTGGAGCCGCCACGGGATTCTGCCGTCTGCAAAACACCCAACTGGTAACGATGGCGTTCCTGAGGGTGATTGCACAGTGAATATTGACGAATCAGTCCAGGCCTGACTTGTACGTCGATGTGTGAACCTGCTGTAAACGGTGGTAATGCACTACCGTCGGGATGTTGAAACTCAAACAAAAAAATGTTTTCTGCTTCGAGTTCTTTGCGAGTGAGGATGACCTCAAACATCACGACCTCCGCTTGTTTCAGGAGCGAATAGAAACTCGTCCTCAGCGTGAACATTGCAGAAGGCTTCCTGGCTGGTATCGGGCCCTATGACACCTGTAATCACGACCATGTCTTTGAAGTTGTTTGCCTCAGTGGTGCGAACAACACCACGTGGGTCTTTGCCTTCAAGTACGTCGCGGGCACCCTCATCAAGCATCCGACGCGCACGCATGATCGCCACGTCAGTTGCGCCGAGATGTTCATGGGTATGCTCGTGAATAACACCTTGGGATTGGGTAATTGCAATGTCATGCACAGAGAAACATTCGCCCATGCCTAGATAGGCTGCATCTTTCATGGACTCGCGGTCCTGCATGAAAAGCGGGTCGTCAGCGCGCAGCATGCGGTCGTGCTCATCTTTCTCAGCCTGGTATTGCTTCTCCAAGGCTTCTTTATCGAGCTGCCCGCTGCGGTGATAAATAAACTCCCAACGCCAGTGCGCGTGATCATCGATAGGAACGTCCCACAACATCGTCAGCCCGCCGTCCCCTAAATAACCCTCAAATCCTCCGACCGCGCAGGCGTTGGGCATGACGTAATTCGTGATCCGAATTGAGGTGTCGCGAGTTTCACTGATGGCACGCTTGGTATAAAGACGAACACCGAATCGGGTGTCTTCGATACTGATGATTGGACGTGCCTTGTTCGAAAATACACCCCACCGAGCTTGCATGGTCTCGTCAGTCAACTCGAGCTGATGGAGGTAAGAGGTATGTACCGGATCAATGTTGCCTTCACTGGCTTGCAACCAATTGCAGTCGCCGCGCCAGCGGCAGGTGTAACGGTGCTCATCGCCACCAGCGAGTGCCGGATAATTGGGGAAAAGTGGTGGCTCGCCAGGTCCCATGTACGCCCAGAACGCACCTGCCGCTTCATGTAGAGGGTAGGAATGGGTGCGCACCTTGTCCTTAGCGGTCGCAGAGTGTTCCGCAGGCTGATCGAGACATTTTCCTTTACCGTCGAACAGCCACCCGTGATAAGGACAGCGCAGACCGCCATCTTCGATACGACCCAAAGCCAAGTCTGCACAGCGGTGTGCGCACTTGCGATTGATCAGCCCAACTTCACCTTTATCATCGCGAAACAACACAAGGTCCTCGCCCATGATTCGCACTGGAAAAGGCGCCGAGCCCGGTGGTACGGCATCGGCCAAGGCAATGGGTTGCCAGTAGCGACGCAAGAGCTCACCGGCAGGCGTACCACGATTGGTGCGAGTCAGGTATTGGTAGCGGCCAGGGCCGCGCTCGCTCGGAATACTGTCTTGAACCACAGGGATCAGGCTTGTCTGGTCCATCTTTTAAATCCTGTTCTTGAAGTACCGAACTACCGGAAGGAACGACTCCTTAACAGGTGAACGGTTACGTTATTATTGGAGGCTCATCGTTTTGAGCTGACCCAACATTGAGGGGTGGGGCACGAGGCGATCAATGACGCGCACTCACTAGCAGTTATGCAAAATTTAGATAACTGTGCCTAAGGGGGCTTTCAGTTGTGATGTGAACCGCCTGGGTGCATCCTATTGAGTAACGCAACGACAAAATCAACCAACCCTAACAACTAAAAAAACGGGATTGGCATGGACATAAAACAGCTTGAATATTTCAGTCAGGTCGCAGAACTCGGTAGTTTCAGCAAGGCTTCTGCATTTCTCGACATCGCTCAACCTGCACTGAGCCGGCAGATACGACAGTTGGAAATCGAACTGCGTGCGTCATTGTTCGAACGTACTGGTCGTGGGGTTACGCTGACGGCGGCGGGTACCCGACTGCTTAAACATTCACGAGGCATTCTTCGGCAAATCGACCTGGCGCGTTCGGACATTGATCAGCATCGCAATGTCGCTGAAGGACGATTGGTCCTAGGTTGGCCCCCCAGTTTAGGACGCACCGCTACGGTGCCGTTGGTGGAAGCGTTCCGCGAACAATTTCCGGGCGTGACGCTCTGCCTGGTTGAAGGGCTGTCCACTCACATTCTCGAATGGTTGGGCATTGGTAGACTGGATTGCGGTGTGGTCTATAACACCACGCCTACTGCGAATGTCGACCTGTTGCCGTTGGCGGAGGAGCCGTTGTTTCTAATCTCTCCGCGCACCCCTGACGATGATGTCACTCTTGGTGGCTCCATCACCTTGGAGGCCCTTGCAGAGCTTCAATTCATCATGCCGGGGCGTCCGAATAATATTCGCCTCTTGCTTGAGCAGTCATTAGCGACTGTGGAGCGAAAGATCAAAGTGCGTTATGAGATAGAGAGCATCCCTGCCATCCATGAGCTGGTCCGGCGAGGGCACGGCCATGCAGTCCTTCCAATGAATGCTATCGGTGACGATAACTGTCATCTCGATAAGCGCTTAAGTGTTCGCGCGATACAGCCGGAACTGGCCACCAGCCTTTGGCTGGCCACTTCTACGCATCGGCCGAGCAACCTCTTGACCCAGCAGGCGCTGGGGCTTATTGACTCCGTGATTCGCGAGGAAATCCGGCAACGATCCATCGCCGTGCGATCACTGATGTTGCCGGCTTGAGCAATGCTTTTATTCAATAACAGTCATGCGCCATTTCGCGTTGCTGGTGTCCATTGGCCTCCCTACCATCGCTTCACAGGACGGTGATCAGGAACGGTGTCTTTCTGATCAAAAGAAGCATGAGTGGAGCGAACTGACGGCTTAAATTACGTGTCTTCTTTCCCATATGTGCTGCTTCAATAAGGGCCAATTCCCGTCAACGCATGTTGTCTGCCAGGCGCTGCCCAAAACTATGTGTTCTCCTTCGTAACTAACTAATTAGTGGATTATTCGTAGCGAAGTTTTTATTTGTTAAGTGCTACCGAAATACGATCCGATGAAGCTTTCTAGAGGGTTATAAGGGTAGGCTCGCGTTCTAAATTTTACACTAACGACTATCCGATTCTTGGCCTAGTCACTTGCTGTCGCCTCACCATAAAAATAAAAGAGAGGAAATATGAACACTACGTTCAGGTATTACGTCGTCCGGACTTTTGCAGGTTGTATTGGAGGGCTGATGTTAGGCGCTCCAGTCATGACATACGCGTCCAATGGTTTGTACACCGATGGTCAAGGGCTAAAAAGCGTGACGATGGGCGGAGCTGCAATTGCATTGCCACAGGACTCAATGGCTGCCGCGTCTAATCCGGCAGGAATGGCGTATGTAGGCAATAGAGTTGACGGTGACATTCAGCTATTCATCGGTAGTAATGAGGCCACTTATGGCTCCCCGGATAATCGTCTGCGTGGTCATAAAACGGTCCCCATCCCCGAGTTTGGTTTTAACTACGACCTTTCACCGAAGCTGAGCGTCGGGGTGTCCTCGATCGGTTCGGGTGTGGGCTGGGACTACGACGGACCGTTGTTTCAGGGGCAGGGACTACCACGATTTCAAGCGATGCTCAAGCAGGTCGGCATTGCGCCGACAGTGGCGTACAAAGTTACTGACAACTTTGCCATAGGTATGTCGATTACGGCGGCCTACCAATCACTGTTTGTTCGCGGCGCTGCATTTCCAACGCCTGCAGGTCCCGCCCTTTTGCCTAACCATGGAACCCAAGGCGCGTGGAGTTACGGGGTCCGCCTGGGTGCTTTGTGGACGCCTGTTGCCCCTCTGACGCTGGGTGTCTCGTATATCAGTAAACAAAAAGCGACCAGCTTTGATGGTTATAAGGATGATTTGTTGGCTGTCTCTGATGGCAAGCTCGACAGCCCTGAAATCCTCGGCGCCGGATTGGCGTGGCGACCAACAGACAAGCTGACAGTCGCATTCGATTACAGGCTGATCCGCTGGTCAGAGGTCAAAGCATTAAACAGCGATCAGACGTTCGGCTGGCGTGATCAACACAACATGCGCCTGGGGTTGGCCTATCAACTCAATGAGCAATGGACGGTTCGTACGGGCATCAACTACGCCAACCGCCAGTACGCCAGTGATTCGCTCGTAGCCAATATTTTGATCCCGGGTTTATTGCATAAGTCTTATAGCGCTGGCGTGACACGCACTGTAGGCGAAAGCGGGGAAGCGACCTTTGGATTGGTCAAGGATCTCAGCGAACACGTTACCGGCACGGGCAAAAGCAGCGGTTCGACCATTGACGTGAAGTACGGCTACGTCGTGATGGGCTATGGCTACAAATTCTAATCATCCATCGCTCTTACCTGGAGGCGCTATGAAACAGCCTGTTTTCGATTTTAAAAGAGAGCTATCGGAAAACGTTCTTTCACGCTTTTTCATCGCAGGCCAATGGTCGCCGGTGGACGGAGCTCTGCGACGTACGCTGATCGATCCTTCTACCGAAGCGCCAATGTGCGACGTACCCTTGGCGAGTTTTTCCGACATTGATCACGCCGTCGCTGCAGCCCGTCAGGCGTTCGATCTGGGCCCGTGGGCGCAATTGAGCGGCCCGCAGCGGGCCACCCATTTGCGGCTGTTTGCAGAGATCGTTAACGATCGCTTGCCGTTGCTCACTCGGCTCTGGACCGCTCAGGTCGGTGCACCGGTAGCTTTCGCGGGACGTTTCTCCGGTTTCGCACCCGCGATGCTCGACTATTACGCGCAGTTGGCTGAAACCTTCGAATTCACACAGGTACGTGAAACATTCGAAGGCAAGGCCGACGTCATTCGTCAGCCGGTCGGCGTTGTTGCTTTGATTGCGCCCTGGAATGCCCAGTTGCCTATTCTTGCCTACAAACTCGGTGCTGCACTCGCGGCGGGTTGTACAGTCATCATCAAGTCGCCACCGGAATCGCCCTTCGATGCGCTGGTGCTGGCCGAATGCGCGGAAGAAGCTGGCATTCCAGATGGCGTAATCAATGTCGTGACGGCAGATAGAGACGAAGGAGCCTACCTTGTAGCGTCCCACGGGGTAGATAAAGTCAGCTTTACCGGTAGCACGGCGGTAGGCAAGACGATCGCGAACGTGTGCATTCAACGCATGGCGCGTTTCACTTTGGAGTTGGGCGGTAAATCCGCAGCCATCATTCTGGATGACGCTGACCTGCAAGCCACTGTCGGAGCTCTAGCCCATTTCAGCATGCCGTTTTCAGGGCAAATTTGTTTCGCTCAAACCCGTTTGCTTGTACCTCAATCGCGCCATGAAGAATTTGTCTCTGCCTATACACAGGCGATTGCCAGCCTGGCAGTCGGGGATCCTTGGGACGACACGACACACTTGGGGCCGGTGGCCAGCGCCACGCAATATGAGCGTGTATTGGCTTACATCCAAAGCGGTTTAGATGAAGGCGCGCGAATCGTTACAGGTGGATCGCGAGCCAAAGGGCATGGGTCAGGTTTCTTCATTGAGCCAACAGTGTTCGTCGACGTGACGCCTGAAATGACGATTGCACGTCAGGAGATCTTTGGTCCGGTAGTGGTAATTATGGCCTACGAAGATGATGCCCACGCCCTGCGCCTGGCCAACGACAGCGATTTCGGCCTCAGCGGAAGCGTATTCAGCACATCCACCGAGCGGGCTGCCGCCTTTGCGCGCCAGATCAAAACGGGCAACGTGACTATCAATGGTTTGCAGATGGCGCCTAACGTGCCTTTTGGTGGGTTCAAGCAATCAGGTATGGGCCGCGAAGGCGGTCCCGAAGGGCTGGATGCGTTTCTGGAATCCCAAGCCATCTATCTCCCCAGCGTTTGAACTCGCTACCGCAGGTATCTCATGAAATATGACTACATCATCGTCGGTGGGGGCAGTTCCGGCTGCATTGCTGCAAACCGCCTTGTCATCGACCACGGCAAGCGAGTGTTATTGCTTGAGCAGGGCGCCGTGGACAAAAGTATGCTGCTAAAAATGCCAGCTGCAACATTCAAGATGCTTTTCGAAGGAAGTCCTTACGTCAAGCAGTACGCATCCGAACCACAGCTGCGATTGAACGGACGCGTAGTGCGGGTACCCCAGGGCAATGTGATGGGTGGTGGCAGTTCCGTCAATGCGATGGCTTACACCCGTGGTTCACGTCAGGATTACGAGCAGTGGAACACGGTACTGGGACAGCCGCAGTGGGGCTGGGATGTCTTGTTACCTTATTTCAAGCGTCAGGAAGGCAATCAGCGTTTCGATAACGATGCGCATGGCGCCGAAGGTCCATTGAAAGTCTCGGATCCTCGTTACCGGGTCGAGGCAGCCGATATTTTTGTGCGCACGATGCAACGCGTAGGTCTGCCGTTCCGGTCAGATTTCAATGCTGGCGATCTTTACGGAGTCGGTTACCTACAAACTTCCACCTGGCGTGGTGAACGCAGCAGCGCATCCACGGCATTCATAAAACCAATCCTCGATAACCCGTTGCTGACGGTTATCACTGGCGCTCGAGTCAATAAAATTCTATTCGACGCTGATCGAGCCGTGGGCGTCGAGTACCAGCTTAAGCAATCGATACACGAGGTTCATGCTGGAGCTGAAATACTCCTCGCCGCTGGTGCTTTTGCAACACCAAAATTGCTGATGCTTTCGGGGATTGGTCCTGCTGAGCACCTGAACCAGCACGGTATCGACGTACGGGTCGATTTACCGGGAGTGGGGGAAAACCTGCAAGACCACAACACGGCGCTACTTTCCATGACTACCAACGGTGCCTACGGCTACTACGGCGAGGACAGAGGTTGGCCTGCGGTACGCAATGCGTTGCGTTATTTTGCATTTCATGATGGGCCGATTTCCTCGAACGGCGCCGAAACCATGGCCTTTGTCAATCTGCAGGACCCATTGTCGGACCCGGATTTGCAGATCTACGGGGTCGGTGTCATGTGGCCTATGGAGGATGAAGAGAATGTGACCCACGGTTTCACTTTAATGGCCAATCTGGTCAAACCTCTTTCCCGGGGCACTGTACGTTTACGCTCAGCGAATCCAAGCGACGACCCGCTGATCAATCCCAACTGGCTGAGCGACCCTAGTGACTGCTCGCGCCTGGTAGAAGCACTCAAATATTTGCGTTCCATCGCAGCGACGGAACCGCTGGCCGGCATCATCCGCAAAGAGATTCAGCCGGGCATCGAAGTGCAAACTGACGAAGCGCTGCTGGAATACCTCAAGCGCACAACTGAGAGCAATTACCATCCTGTAGGCACCTGCAAGATGGGACCCGATCACGACCCCATGAGTGTGCTCCACGGCGATCTGCGAGTAAGAGGTGTAACGGGGTTACGCGTCATTGATGCCTCAATGATGCCCACTATCATCAGTGCCAACACTAACGCACCAGTGATGGCAGTGGCGGATCGGGCAATAACTCTGATGATGTCCAGCAACCCCGCCTGACCGCCTATCGTTCTCGTAGGGAAATTTCAAATGAGTATACGAACCAAGCGAGTCCTGGCCGCAGTGACATTAGTATTGGTGGCTATCGCAATATTCGGTGCGCTGAGCACTCACGAGCATATTGCTAGGCGGTGCCTGACGATATTAGCTATCGGATTGCTCATTACATCCTGGCAGGCAAATCGATATTTAACGACGTTATTTGTAGTCTGCGACTACGCCGTACGTGTAGCGCGGACGATGGGTGTAGGTGATTTCAGCCAAGAGCCTATTGCGACGAAAGGGGCTGTGATTGGAAACGTCACGCAGACCTTGGTGGATGCGCAACGGAACTGGCGAGTGAAGTGTTTGCAACGCTATGAACTGGATCAAACAGTGCGAGCCTCGGCTCATTCATTGAATGAACAAGCTTTCTTGATCGCCGACAGTACCAGTGCGCAGGCAACGGGGGCTTTGACAATGGCACAGGCGTTGGACTCGATGGGTACCGCTATCAGCCAAATTGCAGGACAGGCGAGCAATGCGAGAACAATCTCGGGTCAATCGGAACTTTTGGCTCAGAAAGGAGGTGACGTGATTGCTAATGTCACTGCCGGAGTCGAAGGCATCGTCGAGGCAGTGAATCAGTCTTCTATTCGAATAGTCGCCTTGGGAAATTCCTCCGAGGAAGTTAATTCAATTATCCAAGTCATCAAGGACATCGCGGAGCAGACAAATCTATTGGCACTGAATGCTGCCATTGAGGCCGCTCGGGCGGGAAGTGCCGGTCGAGGATTTGCTGTGGTGGCTGATGAGGTACGTAATCTTGCCGCAAGAACCGCGCAATCAACCAAGGAAGTGACTGAGATGATCGAACGCATAAGAACTCACACGACCCAGGTGATAGACAGCATGCAAGCGGCAGTTACTCGAGCGAATGAGGGAGTCGCTTTGACCAAAGAAGCAGGATCAGTCATGGAGCAGATTCGAGAAGGTGCTCATTGTTCGGCAATAACCATCGACAAAATTTCAGAAGAACTGAGTAATCAGACGAAAGCAGCAGAGAAAATTGCTTCGCGGGTAGAAGCCATGGCGCAAAAATCTCACAGCAATAATTTATCGATACAAAGTCTTGCGCAAGCGTCGCATAAATTGAAAATGGATACTCTCTTATTTAATAGCTGATAGCCGATATAAGAACAAGACGGTTTATCCTTGCCATCTATTGAGATAAAACAAGTCGCGATCAGTTGAGCACGACCTTGGAAGACTCATGAAGTTAATGGTCGTTCTACTGCTGTGTCTCCAATTAATAGACACTCCACACGGCGCACGCCCTCCGGAAATCATTATGGAGCTGAGGCACTCCTTGTATTTTTCCACTGGCCGATAGTAAGGCGCGCGATCTTTTTGATTTAGATATGCAGGGCGCGTTTATTATATTTACAGGTTATAAGTGCTTGATGGCTGAGTTGTTGGCTTTATGAAATCGTAACGCTCATTAGGTGAATCTAGATGTTGTTTAGAAAGATGAATATTTCCACACGCGCCACACTATGCTTTGCGGTTATCACCACCTTATTGATTGTCCTGGGGGTGGTTTCACTTTGGAACTTACGCGCTATTCGGACGTTGGCCGCTGACGTCGAGGAGCAATCGATGGCTAGCGTCATTTCCGCAAACCGGATCGATGCCACTGCCCTAAAGTTGATGCTCGAAAGCCGTCGCCTCTTTGGTCAATCCGACGCAGCTAACAAGGGCCTAATCATTGAAAATATTCAGACGATCCGCATGTCGTTGCGAGCGCAAATGAGAGAGTACAACGCGCACATGAAAGACGACAACGAGCAACAACTCCTTAAAGTGGTCAGCGATGGAGTCCTTCGCTTGGAGCACCTGGCAGAGAGCTGTATCGATCTGAGCCTTAAGGGCCGGAATGCCGAGGGGGCGGCCTTGCTAGAAGAGCACGAGGCCCGTGCCAGGCAAATGCAGTTGGCCCTTGAGCAACTAATACAATTTAATATCGATAAAGCCGGTCAGTCTGGCATTGACTCCGTGCGAACTTATGAGCATAGCGTTCAGTTCATCGTCGCAATGATATTCTGTGCTGTCCTGGCGACCTTGGCACTGGCGTTTTTTTTAACCCGTAGCATTGTCTTACCGCTGAAGCATGCCTTGTCAATCAACGATCGCATTGCAAGTGGTGACCTGCGTAGCGAGATAGCAATAGAAGGTAATGACGAGCTGTCAGCATTGCTGGGTTCGGCAAAGATCATGCAAATCAATCTCCGTGAAACGATCCACTTAATTAGTGACGCATCGACCCAGCTAGCCTCGGCAGCTGAGGAAATGAGCACGGTTACCGATGAGTCCAGTTGTGGACTGATTCGACAGAACCATGAGATTGAACAAGCCGCCACTGCAATGAACCAAATGACGGTCGCGGTAGTTGGAGTCGCCAGTAGCGCGGCCTCAGCCTCAATGGCGGCAAGCTCATCGGGAGCGTCTAGCCACCGCGGTTCTGATCGGGTAAAACGAACCATTACTGCTATCGAAAAATTGACCGACTCCGTCCAGAGTACTAGCAAAGATGTGGAGCATTTGGCCGTGCAATCTCAAGATATCAGTCAAGTACTGGGGGTTATCCGCGCTATTGCCGAGCAGACTAATCTGTTGGCCCTGAATGCAGCCATTGAGGCTGCACGGGCTGGGGAACAGGGAAGAGGGTTCGCAGTAGTGGCAGATGAAGTACGGGCTCTGGCGGGCCGTACTCAGGAGTCGACCGGTGAAATTGCTCAGATAATCGAGCGAATTCGCCTGGGAACCGAACAAGTCAGCCATGCGATGCGCGACAGCTGTTTGGAGGCTCAAGATACCGTTTTGATCGCTCATGAGGCAGGCGCGGCGCTTACAGAAATATCTAAGAATATCGAACAGATCAATGAGATGAACAGGCACATCGCCGCAAGCTCTGAAGAACAGGCTGAAGTGGCGCATACGGTGGATACTAACCTGACGAGCATTCGCAATCTCTCAGCGCACAGTGCCACTGGAGCGCAACAGACTTCAGCGGCCAGTGCCGAGCTTTCCCGACTAGCCGCTGATATGCACAGGCTCATGGAGCGCTTCTCGATCTAAGCTCTAGATATCAAAATACGAGCTCATCATTCGGAGATAGGAGTTAAAGATGCGGATCGACGGCGAACCCCTTAAATCCGAATAGTGGCTGCCAGAATCGACGGGGCCAAGGATGTGTCTAATTCAGTAGGTTGAAGTGGTTGCTGCCGAACTAGCTATCTTGGAAAGCATGATTTCAGTCTTGCGGTCGCATTGGAATATTAAGTAATAAGCAAGAAAAGGGAGCCTGATCTAACAACAGGCTTTTCCAGGTTTCGCGGCGTATCTGAGTCCAGCGATGTCAAGGGTTGATTGGCCCAATTGTGCGCTCAACAGGCCCGATTAGCAGTCAGTGGCTGCTGATACTTGCTTAATATCGAGTTGCCCTCCGGCGAGACAGCGCATCACCTGGTGGCTCGCTTACCCTTCAGTAGCTAGGAAACCTATAACTATGACCAAGCCAAAAATGGGCCTCGCCTGGCAAATTCTTTTCGGCCTGATTTTGGGTATTGTCGTTGGCGCAGTACTCAATCGCTACAGCTCAGACAAGGCGTGGTGGATTGCAACCATGCTGCAACCTGCGGGTGAATTATTTATTCGGTTGATCAAGATGATCGTGATTCCGATTGTGATCTCGTCATTAATCGTTGGTATCGCAGGCGTAGGAGATAGCAAAAAGCTCGGTCGAATCGGCATCAAGACGCTGGTGTACTTTGAAATCATTACGACGCTGGCTATCGTAGTCGGACTGCTGCTCGCCAACTTCTTTCAACCCGGCCATGGCATTGATATGAGCCAACTCCGGACGTCGGATATCTCTCAGTATGAGAAGACGACCAGCGAGGTGCAGTCCAATCATGCGTTTATCAGCACGCTTCTTAATCTGGTACCGTCCAACGTGTTCGCCGCAATCGTACGGGGCGACATGCTGGCAATCATTTTCTTTTCAGTAATGTTCGGGTTAGGTCTTGCCAGCCTCAAGGATGAACTGCGCCAGCCTCTGGTCAGTGCGTTGGAAGGTATTTCGCAAAGTATGTTTAAGGTTACCCACATGATCATGCGCTACGCACCGATTGGTGTGTTCGCGCTGATCTCCGTGACGGTGGCCAACTTTGGCTTCGGATCGCTCTGGCCTTTGGCAAGGTTGGTGACGTTAGTCTATGCCTCCATCGTTTTTTTTGGGGTCGTAGTATTCGGGTTGGTCGCACGTGTGTGCGGTTTCTCCGTCTGGAAACTGATACTTATTTTAAAAGCCGAGATAATTCTGGGCTACTCGACCGCCAGTTCTGAGACTGTACTGCCACGAATCATAGAAAAAATGGAAGCTTATGGCGCGCCACGTGCCATCACGCGCTTCGTAGTTCCTACGGGCTATTCATTCAATCTCGATGGGTCGACTCTTTATCAGAGTATTGCGGCGCTCTTCATCGCTCAGCTCTATGGCATCGACTTGTCCATCGTTCAGCAGATTACTTTGGTGCTGACCCTTATGGTTACCTCCAAAGGTATCGCTGGTGTACCTGGGGTATCCTTCGTGGTGTTGCTTGCTACCTTGGGCAGCGTCGGTATCCCTTTGGAGGGATTGGCGTTCATTGCGGGCGTCGATCGCATCATGGATATGGCAAGGACAGCACTGAATATTGTTGGGAACGCTCTGGCTGTGTTGGTCGTGGCGCGCTGGGAAGGCATGTATGATGATGAAAAAGGTGATCGCTACTGGAGATCCTTGTCCGCCTCCCAAGGCGACAACGACGTGGTTGTCACACCGTTGCACTGACGTAATGAGGTCTACCTGATGACCCATCTTTCGCTCAAGCTAAAGGGTATCTCATCCGACGTTTTCCGTTTCGAGACCAGCGACAGCAGCGGTTACGCCAAGGACTGGCACACTCATGATTGTCATATGCTGTTGTTACCACGTCTGGGTGGGCTGTTCGTATCGACCGAGAGCAGTCGGACCAGCCTTCTGGCGCGCCAGTCGTTTTCCTTGATACCGGCAGATTTTGCACACGCCACCCAGGCGGCGCCAGGGCGAGAAAAACATATGACCCTTTATGTGGACTCATCTTACGTCGAGCGTCAGGGGCGGCTGAGCGGATATGAGGGTTTTGCTCAGCAGGTTCAACGCTCGGGCATCTGGCAAGGAAACGAGGCGCTGGATAGCATCTTGCGCTTGCACGACCTGCTTCTGGACAGCGCCTCCCCGGAGGCCTTCCAACGTCAATTACCCCACCTCAATCATTTACTCTTTGAGGAGTGTGCGAGGCTTATCACTTGTCAGCGAACCCAACCGAAGCCGGCTGAACGCCAGCAACATGCATTGCTGGTGCGCGATATTCAGCGGTATGTTCGGGAGAACTTGGAAACCGATTTGACGGTTGAATCGATTGGCTATGAATTTCACCTTTCACGACGTCATCTTACGCGTGTCTTCAAGGCATTCGCGGACGAAACCCTACTGGATTTCACCAACCGCACCCGCGTGGAAACTGCCGCCCGGCTTGTCGCAACCACTTCACTATCGATCTTGGACGTGAGCCTTGCGGTAGGTCTGGACTCTCCTTCGTATCTCGCCCGTTTATTCAAACGCTACCTGGGCCTGACTCCCAGCGAGCTGCGTAAGGCCAGATAAAGCTTGGCCCAAACGAGTGGGAGCGTGACCCGATCATGCGTTATTGGCGAATACATCTTTGCCACAATTGATCTCATCTACAGAATCCAGAGGTCAGTATGCCCAACGTCCACGTTGTAGAAGTATTCAAATCCAGCCAAGGGGGAGGCAACCCTGCTCCTGTTGTTATCGATGCTGTTGGCCTTGAAGCTGAACAGATGATGGCAGTTGCGCGAGCCTACGGTCATGAAAGTGGTTTTGTGCTCCCCGCAACCTCCGGTAACGACTATCGATTCCGTTTTTTTGTACCACGGCATGAGATGAGCATGTGCGGGCATGCTACCATTGGTACGGTCTGGCTTCTACATACGCTTGGTAAACTGGGCAGTTGTCATCTGTCCATAGAAACGCTGAGCGGTAATGTATCGGTGCAAATACATGGGAAAGAGGGCGAACAACCTTTCATTGAGATTTCCCAGCCCGCAGGGGTCGTTAGCCCAATAAACAAGCCAGAATTACGCGACTCTATTATTCACGCCATTGGTCTTGAGCCCGAAGACATCCTTGACCTGCCATTGCTGAACTCGGCGACAAGCCGGGTCAAAACACTGATCCCGGTAAAAAACCCGGAAAGGTTGGACGCGGCAGTACCTGACTCGACCCGGATCGAAGAACTGTGTGAGGAGTTGGACTCAACTGGTTTCTATCTTTTTTGCGCTCATCCAGGCAAACCTCGGCAGTTTGACAGTCGTCAATTCCCGAAATCTTCAGGCTATCCGGAAGATGCGGCTACTGGCATTGCTGCGACCGCACTTGCATTTGGTTTGCTTAAGTACGAAATGATAAAGCCCGGCCCCGCTTCGATGCTTATCCACCAGGGGCGGGCAATGGGGCGTCCATCAGACATCCACGTGCGCTTTGATGTGGACGAAACTGGGAGTCCACATGGATGCTTCGTCGGCGGCTACAGCGCTTTTGCTCCGACTGAACACGCACATGAATAATGATCCTAGACCACAATGGTTGCCGCTGAGCGAGGTCGTAGACCCGCTCAATAGTACGTTGCAGACTTTGTATCCGACCGCGCCCCAGACGTTCATGGAACCTGCGCAATTCCAACTGAGCATCCGCGACGGAGAACTGCTTTGGGTATCTGGGCAGGTACCGCGATTCAATCAGGAAATCCGCTATACAGGTATCGTTGGAGAGCAACTATCCATAGAACAGGCGCGCGATGGCGCACGCCTGTGTATGGCGAACTTCCTCTCCATTGTCGCGGCAGCTTGCGATGGCAATCTTAATCGGGTTGCACAGGTGATTCGGATCACAGGTTATGTACGGGGCACACAGGATTTCGGCGCGCAGTCGCAAGTGATCGACGCCGCATCTGAAGTGCTGACAGCGCTTTTCGGTGAGCGTGGGCGGCATGCGCGATCCGCTATTGGTGTGCATTCACTACCAGGTGGCGCGGCGGTGGAGATTGAAGGTGTGGTGCGATTACGCGTATGAGGCAAGCAACGCGTAATGGCCAGATACGCTGCATTTGATTAGCGCGCAGCTCCCAGTTAATACGCATACCACTAGGTTCCAGAGCAGTAACCTTGACGCCAAAGGGCCCGACCTGAAGGGCAACACTTTCTGTAAAACCACCCACAGCCAATTTCTCGATTTTGGTAGGCGAAATAATCGAGTCTGAGTCTGCGCTTTCCCCCGCTCACAAATGCTCAGGAGTGGCTCAATCTCAACCAATCGACTAAAGCGTTTTCGACCTGTAGCGGTGCCTCAAAGGGTGCCATGTGGCCACTTTTCTCGAACACCCTGAAATGCGAACCGGTAACTCGACAGGCGATGAATTCATGCTGCGCTACAGGGCTCCAGGCATCTTGCCTACCAACCCCAATCAGCGTTGGGCAAGTGATGTCCAGCAGCTGCTGTGACGCATCCGCTCGATTCAACAAAGCCTTGATCTGGCGCGCCAGTATGTCTGGCGTCATACGTAAAACCATTTCACGGAGTGGCTCCACGAAATCGGCATTTTGAGCATGCATGGCGAGCAACATAGGCGGTAGCCAACGCTCCATCACTGCGGCCATGCCGTGTTGATACGCAATATCCACCAAGGCCTGGCGCAGTTTACTCTCACCAGGCTTTACGGGATGCACACCCGTACTGAGCAGTGCGATACGAGTGATTCGCTGAGGGGCGCGATGGTAGACTTCGAGTGCGACTCGCGCCCCCATCGAGTGACCTGCGAGCGAAAACCTATCGGGAGCTATATCCAGCACCCGCTCGGCCATTTTCTCTATTTGGTCGTCCTCACTGAAGTCAACCGGCATGATTCGAGCGTGCCGTGCCAGGCCTGGCAGCACCTTCATCCAGATGGTCCTGTCACACATGAGACCTGACAAGAGCAATAGATCCGGTTTCATATGTATCTCAAGTATGGCAGCAATGGAAAACGCGCTGTCTGACTAATGACTGTTCTCACCGAAAGGGCTGCTGACGCCCGCCGGCATCGGATTAAGTGAGATATCAACGCTTTTTTTCACGGCATCCAGGAAGGGGCGCAGCTTCACTAGAACAATCGATGCGATGATCATCGGTGCCGATAGAATCGCGATGTACATGGTTTTATCCAGTCCCAGCCCTATCAGATAACCAGCTAAAAGGGGACCCGCTACCGCACCAAGGCGGCCAGCGCCCATAGCAATGCCTGTACCAGTACTTCGCACCTGTACGGGAAAGACACCAGGGACCAATACGTAGAGCGAATTGACCGCGGAGAACAAGCAGAAGCCGACGGCAACTGCCGTCACTAGCAGCAATATGCTTGCCCCTGGTGCCGCGGCGAACGACACGGAGGTTATGACCAGCCCTACCATAAACGCTGCAGCCAAAGCTCTAGGTCCGAGTTTTTGGGCCAAAAAGCCATAGACCAAGCAGCCTGCTATACCGCCCAAGTTCATTAAAAGAGATCCGGAAATCCCCATGGTCTGAGTCATACCACTGCGGGTGAGAATTTGGGGCGTCCAGCTAAGGAGGAAATAACACGTCATCATCACAGTGAAATAAACGACGCTGGTAAAAAATAAGCGACTGACCATATCGCCATTCCCAAGTAGTGCAATCAAACCAGGTTTAGCGCCCGTTACGGAGTGATGAGCGGGAAGCAGGTCCAGATTTGGCATCCCCATCTTCGATAATATCCGGTTGCAACGTTCCAAAGCGTTGGCCGGTTTTTTAGCGATCAGGTAGTCGACCGACTCTGGCATGGCAATCCAGATCAGAGGAAGCAACAACGCTGCTGCGCCGGCCCCGAACAGGTACACCGACTGCCATCCGTAGGCTTGGATGAGAAACACAGAAAAGATCCCACCCAACGTAGCGCCTACTGGATAACCGAGCGCCATAAGTGAAACGCACAATGCTTTTCGGCGGGCTGACGAATACTCAGTCACCATGATGTTTACGTTGGCCAGAATTCCACCAATGCCAATCCCAGTGACCAAACGCATGAAGGCCAGCTCGCCGAGTCCGCTTGTAAATGCAGATAACCCCATCCCTACCAATAAAAGGACCATGCAAAACATTATCGTTGGCTTTCGTCCCACAATGTCGCCGATCGGAGCAACCGCTACAGCGCCAAGGCCCATTCCTGCCAGCCCAGCACTGAACAGAAGGCCAAGGTCGGTAGGGGCAAGCCCCCAATTTATTGATATAGCGGGACCGGTGTAGGCCACCACCAGCACATCGAAACCATCCAGGCCAGCAATAAGGGTACAAAGCGCAACGATCAAAATCTGATAGCTACTCATTTTTCCCTTTTTGATAGCGTCCAAGATATCAGCAGCATTATTCATTATTGTTCTGCCTTGTGATTGGGTTATGGATCAGTAAGAGCCGCGGTCCATAGGCGGGGTGAAACCTATACGGTCGGGCATCGAATCCTGTATCGCGCCCAGCAATCGATAGCAATTCATAACGCTGCTCACACTGGAGCGTGGTTCGCGATCGTTGCGTATCGCATCGACGAATTCCCGATCCTGCAATTCGATCCCATCGGCATATAGCCCGGTACTCGACAGGTCGACAGGCACCCCATAGCCATCGCTCAATTCGTCATAACGGGCGAGGTAGGTACCTCGATCACCGATAAAGCGAAAATGACTGCCAAAGGGGCCTTCGTTATTGAAGCTCAGGCTTAAGCTGCATAACGCGCCGTTGCTGCTCTTGAGTTGCAATGAAAGATCCATGGCGATCCCCAGTTGCGAATCCAGAGGACCTTCCAGCACGTTCCAAGCAACGACTTCACTGTTTGTTTGATACTGGAAAAGGTCGACTGTATGTGCAGCGTGATGCCACAACAAACTGTCGGTCCATTGTCTAGGCTGGCCTTCGGCGTTTAGATTCTCACGGCGCATGAAGTGCGTGGAAACCACGAGATGCTGCAGGCGTAGACGGTCCTCACCTATCTGCTGATGAAGCCACTGATGGGAAGGATTGAAGCGCCGCGTGTGCCCAACCATAGCGACGCAAGGGCTTTTGGCGCTTACCTGCAGCAGGCGTTCGGCATCCTGTAGGTTATCCGCCATTGGAATTTCCACCAGCACATGCTTGCCAGCCTCCAGGCACCGTATGGCCTGGGAAGCATGCAAGGGCGTGGGTGTGCATAGAATCAACGCATCGATATTTACATCAGCCAGCGCAGAATCGAGATCGCGATAAGTCCGGTCAATACCATAGTGGGCTGCGAGCAATTGGTTTTGTGCCGGGTCGATGCCCACCAGTGCTGTGACTACAACGGTCTCGATGTTCGCTAACACGTCGAGATGTTTACGCCCGAAAGCGCCGAGCCCCACCAGTGCAATTCGCACTCGGGCACCCATGTTTGAATCAGTCATTTTCCAGCACCAGCAGACCATAAGCTGTGTTGGAGACGGGGATGTGATGGAAGCGATGCATCTCGCGTACGCGCTCATTCATAGCGCCCCGCATGATCAACCACATCACGAGCTCGATACCTTCGGAGCCGGTTTCACGCAGGTACTCGGTATGCCCGATGGTGAGGAGGGTCACCGGATCACTGACAAATTGATCCAGCCACTTGAGGTCGTACTCCCGGTTGGTCAATCCTGCTCGTTCACCCTGTAGCTGATGTGACATACCGCCGGTACCGAAGATGGCCACCTTGATATCTTTGTCATAACTGTCGATGGCACGCCGTAGCGCTCTGCCCAATTGGAAGCAACGGTTACCGGTGGGTGGCGGGTATTGAATGACGTTCACGCACAATGGGATCACCTTGCACGGCCATGCCTCTGGTTGGCCGTAAGCCAACGATAGAGGCACCGTCAACCCATGGTCGACGGTCATATCAGACACCAGAGTCATGTCAAATTCATCGAGAATCAGAGACTCAGCAAGGTGCCAGGCAAGTTCAGGATCACCTTGTACCTGAGGCACAGGCCGCGGCCCGTAACCCTCATCATGAATATCAAACGTTGCCCCCATACCGAGGGCAAAAGTTGGAATCAGCGACAGATCGAACTGCGAAGCGTGGTCGTTATAAACAACGATACAGACGTCCGGTTTGTGCTCGGCTATCCACGCTCGTGCAGGTTCGACTCCGTCGAACAAGGGTTTCCAATAAGGCTCGCCAGTCTTTCCGTGGTCGATTGCTGCGCCGATGGCCGGGACATGGGATGTACCTATTCCGCCAATTAATTTAGCCATGCGATTGCTCCTTCTTACTGCGGTTGCCGGCGATGGAGCGACCTCCCTCGAGCATCATTTTCTGAAAGGCCTCAAGAGACATTCCATTGCCGGACATAGCTGCGCCGGCCTGCTGCATGCTCAAACCATCAAAAATGGCCAATTTGAAGGTGTAATAAATGTTTCCACCCAGCCTCAACATCTCCAGCCATTCGCGCTTCATCACTGCGGCGTGTTGTTGTTCGGTCATAGGGTGACGCTGCAAGTAACCCAAGGGGTCGCGGCGAAACGCTTCCCGGTTTTCAGCCAGGTCCAAGGACTTGCAGAACATGTTCAGCGCATACCCTTTACGATGGTGGCTGCCGTCGAACACATAAGTGCCGGGTATGTCGTCGTAGTCTTTTGGCCGGTTCATGGCGGCTCCAGTAGGAAAAAATCAGGCTTAAAACGGCTGGCTCCGCAGAGGAGTCAGGCCCAGTACAGACGTGTCGGGTTGTCGACCAGCAGCTTGCGTTGCAGCTCGGCTGTGGTCGCTATGCGCGGAATGACGTCCACCAGCAATCCGTCATCGGGCATGTGATCCTTGAGATTGGGGTGAGGCCAGTCGGTCCCCCAGAGCACCCGGTCCGGAAACGCGTCGACGACCTTTTTGGCAAACGGAACCGCATCACGATACGGATGTGATTCGCCATTCAGTGCCGCAGGACCGGTAAGGCTCAGGCGTTCCGGGCAACTGACCTTGGTCCAGATATTGGCGTGTTCGCCGAGCAAGCGCAGGAACAGGCCGAATGACGGTCCGTCGACGCTTTCACTGACGTCCGGGCGACCCATGTGGTCGACCACGACTGGCAGTGGCAAGCCAATGAAGAAATCCCAAAGTTCAGGTAAATCCTGTGCCTCGAAATACACCACCACGTGCCAGCCCAACGGTGCGATACGCTGTGCGATGGCCTGTAACTCATCACGAGGAGTGAAGTCCACCAAACGCTTGACGAAGTTGAATCGCACGCCCCTTACACCTGCGTTATGGAGCTTGCGCAACTCTTCGTCGGTCACCGTGTTCTTGAGCGTCACGACGCCACGAGCCCGGCCGTCTGAGTGCAGCAAGGCATCGACTAATGCTCGATTGTCACTGCCGTGGCAGGTGGCCTGCACGATCACGCTACGTTCAAATCCCAGGCGCCGGTGCAAGGCGAACAACTGCTCTTTGGACGCGTCGCAGGGTGTGTATTTTCTTTCGGGGGCGAAGGGGAAACTGGACGCTGGACCGAAGACATGACAATGAGCATCCACGGCGCCCGTAGGCGGCTGAAAGGATGGCTTACTGGGATTGGGGTGAAAATTAAGCCAGCCGGGGGTGATATCGCTAGTCATGATTACTCTCGATTGAGGTGAAGCGCTGCGTTTTTTAGGCTGGAGTCAGTTCACGAATCCAGGCCAGACGGCGTGCGGAATGAATACCTCACCCCGCATCAACAGCCGAGCGGTTCGCAACAGGGTGGCACTCGTCACGTTTGGGTCGCGACCGTCGGGGGAAGCCTCCAGGCCCAGTTGCAGAGTGAATTCGCCTGTCGGGTGTTCCACGCTGACGGTCTGTTGCAGCCCGCCGGAAACCTCGGCCAGTCCGTCAGCCACCGTGTGCTTGAGGACGCACGCGGTTGCGACGGTGACGGCGGCCAAGACACCGATAGCGTCGTGACATACATGGGGAATAAAGCAACGGGTGACGATGCTGCCGCCTTGCAGAGGAGAGGCAATCAGGCACATTTTCGGGTAGTTACGCGCGCTGACATCTCCCAGGCCCATCAACTCACCGCACACCAGCCGTAACGCCTCCAGCCGGGTCTTGAGCTCGTCATCGGCATTGAGCGATGACGTTGGTTCAGACCCTGTGCGCCCTAGTGCACTGGCGGGAATCAGTACCATTGGCATGCCATTGTCAATGCAAGTCACGTCTAGAGAGAGGCCATCCGGTAACGTGATTCGATCACACCGATTGCCGGTAGGCAGTAAACCCGCACAGACCGATCCGGCGGTTTCTAGAAAATTGATACCAATAGGAGCGGCCTGCTTCGGCACACCATCAATACGTGTAGCTCCCGAATATTCGACATACCGCACTCCATCGGAACTGGGTGTCTGTACCGTGATGTCACACTGCATTCCCGTGTTGAGTGTGAGCACACGCAATGTTGTCGTATCGCCTTGGGCATTAACCAATCCGCGCTCCAAGGCAAACGGCACCACGGCGGCGAGCATGTTGCCGCAGTTGGCCGTGGTATCGACTCGATCACTGTCAGGTTGGAGTTGTGCGAAAAGAAATTCCAGATCCACTCCAGGAGCATTGCTGATGCTAACAATGCCCACTTTACTGGTGAGCGGATGGGCGCCGCCCAGGCCGTCGATCTGTCGACGATCGGGGGAGCCCATGATGGCGAGCAGGACGCGATCACGGGTAGGGATGTCGTCCGGCAGATCGGCCCGGTCGAAAAACGGTCCGCGTGAAGTACCTCCACGCATGAACAGGCAGGGGATCGAAGTTTGAGTCATTATTGTGCTCGCATCGCCGCTTCTTGTTAGTAAGGATGCGGGGGTTTTTGATTACCACCGCCCCGTCAAATGATGATAGGGAGCCCTACCAAGGCCGGCAATGCGATCCAGAACATGACTGTTATCAAATAAAAGCATCGCTCAAAACCTATAAGCACTGAGCGCTGGACAACCGCCGTAGGAAAGGCGGTGAATCGCCCGGGTTCTCTAGACACTTTGCAAGCTCATATGGACTGCCCCCGGCATCGTAGACATCTCCAGCCTAAGCTTGGACTGGAGATGTCTACGATGCCGGGGGCAGTCCAATGAACAGCTTGCAATGGAGCAGGCTATTTCAAATCCTGCTGCTGGTCGCCCACTGTCGGTTCCGATGACTGATTCCCGATGGCCAGCAACTGATGGTTGGGTGAAATCGGCGCAAAATATCAATGGAATAGAAATCCACTACGTTAGAAACTCCATTACTGGAGCAATTGACGACTTCAAATTTAAGTGAGTAAACATATGCTTGCCTTTTGCCAGGCCAATCTCGGTAGCGCTATCCCAACAACGGAACGCTATTTAGGTGAGGTAGATCAAACTGACTATTCTCCTTTGAGTATTGGAGAAAGCTACGTGGTGTATGCGCTGTCGTTTATTTTTGATCGGGTGGATTTTTTAGTGCGGGCTCCTGAACAACCTCCTTTTTGGGCTCCGAGCAGTCTATTTCGATTGGGTGATGCTAGGACTCCAGCAGGCTGGGAGTTTTGTATTACTCAGTTGCGCCCTGGCTACAAATCTCTTTTTGATGCGTTCAAAATTAGCTATGTTATGGGCTATCCGCTGCTAGTAAATGAGTATGAGCATTATGTAGGGATTGTTGAGCGAGACCCAGTAGAGCTTCTACGATTTATGGAGGAGGAGCTGAAGCACATGTTAGACTGATTTAACGGTGTGATGGTGCACAAGGCATCCAGAAGGTTCCAGGTTTCGGAAGGGACTGTCATAAATTTTGTGTTCGGGCATAACATGTTGCTAGAGGTGCATGTATGCCGACAAAAAAGAAACCGGCCCGTGAGGCCACGCGAGACCTTCCATCCATTCCCAAAGAGCTGATCGACCAGTTCGTCAGCGGTCCGATGAGTGCCGAAGCCATTCAGGACGCCTCGATGGCGTTCAAAAAGGCGCTGATCGAGCGAGCTCTTGGTGCCGAGTTGGGCCACCATCTTGGCTATCCTCAGGGCGCGGAGCGCCCTGAGGATTCGAGCAACCAACGCAATGGCAAGAGTGGCAAAACGGTGCTGACCGATGACGGCCCTTTGCGTCTGGATATTCCCAGAGATCGCGATGGAAGTTTTGCCCCGATCTTGATCCCTAAGCATGAGCGCCGTTTTACAGGCTTTGATGACAAGATCATCGCGATGTATGCCCGAGGTATGACGGTTCGCGAAATCAGGGCGTTTCTCTCGGAACAGTACGGAACAGAAGTCTCCCACGACTTTATCAGTTCCGTCACTGACGCCGTTTTGGAGGAGGTTGCCGCCTGGCAACAGCGACCGCTTGAACCGATGTACCCGGTAATTTTCTTCGATGCATTGCGAGTCAAAATTCGTGACGAAGGCCTGGTGCGCAACAAAGCGATTTACCTGGCACTGGGCGTATTGCCGGACGGAACCCGAGATATCCTGGGCATTTGGATTGAAACAACCGAAGGCGCCAAGTTTTGGATGAAGGTCTTCAACGACCTGAAAACGCGAGGCGTCGAGGACGTCTTGATCGCCGTAACTGACGGTCTCAAAGGCATGCCCGAAGCGCTGAGTGCTGTGTTTCCTGAGACGACGTTGCAGACCTGCATCGTCCATCTGATCCGCAACAGCCTCGATTACGCAGGCTGGGACAAGCGCCGTGAGCTGGCCAAGGCATTGAAGCCGATCTATCAAGCGCTCAATGCTGACCTCGCCGAGCAAGCGCTGCTGGCCTTCGAAGCCGGGCCTTGGGGCAAGCAATATCCCACGGTTGTGGCGGCTTGGAAGCGCGCTTGGGATCGGGTTATCCCGTTCTTCGTGTTTCCCCCGGCGATACGCAAAGTGATCTACACAACCAACGCCATCGAGAGCATCAATGCTCAGTTGCGCAAGATCATCAAGACGCGAGGCCACTTCCCAACGGACGATGCCGCGACGAAGCTGATTTGGCTGGGTTTACGCAATATCACCGCGAACTGGGGCAGTGCAGCCCATGACTGGAAGAGCGCGATGAATCAATTTGCGATCCTGTACGCAGATCGATTTATCAGGCCGACCTGGTAAAGCTAGGGCCTGCCTGACGGCAGGCCGTTACCGGCCCGCACACAAAAAATCTGACACTCTCTTTCGGAAAGGTAGATGACTTCTTTTCATCCCAATCGACACTGGATAAAGAGAAGCCTGCAGAGATGCAGGCTTTTTTTGCGCTAGAGTTTTTTAGTCGACAAAACCGCCTCCCTCAATGTGATACACCTGCGGTTCCTCCGAGAAAAACTCTTCCAACCCCAGCATGAACACCCGGTGATCCTCACTCGCCTCAAAACCCGGCGTGTGATCCTCCAGTGACTCCCAACGCACAATCAGGTTGAATCGCTCAGGTGTTTCAATCCCTTGCGCGAGCATGTGGCCCAAATGGCCTTTCGCACGACTGAGCAGCGGAGCGACTTCGGCAAATGCATCCCTGAATGCTTCGATGCGTTCTTTGTGAACAGGGAGTAGAGCGATCTCGTAGATCATGGCTTTGCTCCGGCAGTGGGGCCAACGGCTATCGCGATTTTTCCTTGGAGGCCATTGTTGGGGCTTTCCAGTCGCGCATGGGCGAGCGGCATGTCGGCAAGCGCATAGACGGCGCCGACGTGTGGGCGCAACTGACCTTGTGCAACCAACGTGCTCAACTCATCCAGCTTGCCGCGGTTTTGCCTCGTGAACACGAAGTGATAACTCGCATTCTTGCCCCAGGCCTGAACCAGGTTCTGCGGCTGTGCGATGTCGACGATAGAGACCACGCGGCCCAGTTGTGCGAGCGCGTCAGGGCTGCGCGATAGCGTGTTGCCGCCGATGGTGTCGAACACCACATCAACGCCGCGTCCATTCGTTTCCCGCATGATCGCGTCGACGTAGTCTTCCTTTTCGTAGTCGATGATCACGTCGGCGCCCATGCTGCGTGCGAACTCAGCGTTGGCTTCGCGCACGGTGGTGAACACCCTTGCGCCGATGGCCTTTGCCAGTTGGATCGCTATATGGCCAACGCCGCCAGCGCCGCCGTGTATCAGGATACTTTCTCCAACCCGAAGCTCTGCGCGTACGGTCAGCGCTTCCCATGCCGTCCCGCCGACCAAGCTCAGGCTGGCCGCCTCAAGGTGACTCAGTGCGAGCGGCTTCTTGCCGATAATGCTTTCGGCCGCCACGTGGTATTCGGCATAACTTCCGGGGCCGTCGAATATCTGCGGGGTGTACCAGACTTCGTCGCCTGGCGCGAAGTTCGTCACGCCCGGCCCGACCGCTTCGACAACGCCGGAGATGTCGTGGCCGGTAATGGCGGGGAGTTGCACCAGGTCGGCGTAGTCGCCACGGCGCACCTGATAATCCAACGGATTGATGGACGTGGCATGTACCCGCACCAGGACTTGCCCGGAGTGCGGCACCGGATTGGGCACTTCGCAGAGTTCGAACGAATCCGGGCCGCCAAATGAATTAAGGATCATCGCTTTCATTGTACTACCTCGTTTCGGTAAAAAGGGATATCGGGAATTATCGATATCCTGTGGTAAAAAATTACAGTTCCTTGCCGATGATCTCGGCAAGTGCACTGATGGTTGCTTCGTTTCGCTTGTAGTAGGTCCACTGGCCGATGCGCCGGGTTTCGATCAGGCCCGCTCGGTGCAGCGTGGCAAGGTAATCGGACACCGTCGACTGCGACAGCCCGACGCCTTCTTGAATGCTGCTCACACAGACGCCCACCGTATGAACGTCCCCTTCATCCTGCGCGGGGAAGTTCTTTTCGGGATCCTTCAAACCTTTCAGGATTTCAAGTCGAGTGCGGTTTGAGAGGGCTTTGAATATTTCGAGTAGGTCCATGGCGCAAGGATATCGAGATTTACCGATATGTCAATGCGGAGCGTGAGCATACGATTTTTTACCGCTGTATGAATGCGGTGGAGAACGTGATAGCAGCACCACGAAAAAAAATTTATGGGCAGCGCTTGAAATTTTTTTGCCTGAACCTACTTAGGTTTTACGCGATGCCGAACACGGGTCGCGTACCAAATCACTTGGAGAAACCTCAGGAGATTTTGCAATGGCTACTACTCTTTCGTTGGCCCCACTGTTCCGTCATTCCGTCGGCTTTGACCGTTTCAACGATCTTTTCGAATCGGCGCTTCGTAGCGAGGCCGGTACCACCTACCCACCGCATAACGTCGAAAAGCATGGCGATGACCACTACCGAATCGTCATCGCGGCTGCAGGTTTGGTGGAGGACGACCTGGACATCCAGGTGGAAAAAGGCGTGCTGACCGTCGCCGGTGGCAAACGTGAACAGAACGAGAGCATCACTTACCTGCACCAGGGCATCGCCCAACGCGCGTTCCGCCTGTCGTTCCGCCTGGTCGACCACATCGAAGTGCAGGGCGCACAGCTTTCCAATGGCTTGCTGAGCATTGACCTGCTCAGGGTCGTACCGGAGGAAGCCAAGCCCAAGCGCATTGCGATTGGTAGTGCGGCCAAAGCTGATGTGAAATCCATCAGCGAGCAGTGAGTTGAAATGAATAGAGGCGCTCTTTGGAGCGCCTTTATTTTGCCCAATGATTAACAGTCATTTGCTGTTAATCGAACGAGTCGTTCTGTGGAGTCAGCTGTTTTCTTATCGTCCAGACCCCTGCCAGGCAGGGTTGCGCCAGCATTGCGTGCTGAATAATAGATGTCGAAAAGCTGCCCGTCTTCAAGCTCTTCGGGGCGACAGTAGCGCTACCGGCGCTGCCGGATATCCAGTAAGTGGCGTTGCACCGGATGGACCGGCAATATGGGTTGAATCAAGAGGTGGCGCAACTGGCACAGGCGTGCTGCAATTTCTCGCGGCTGTTGTTCCAGGGAGCGATCATGAAACGCCATTTCGAAGACTTGCAGCTGGGCAGCATCGAGCTGTTCTGCCTCGCCGCCGAAGCCAGCAGCTTCACCGCCGCCGCGCAGGTCGCCGGTGTCACGCCGGCCGCCGTGAGCCGCAGCATCTCGCGTTTGGAAGAACGCCTGGGCTCGCGGCTGTTTGTGCGCACCACCCGCAGCATTCGCCTGACTGACAGCGGTCGAACCTTCTTCGAGCAATGCCGCCAGGCCCTGACTCAACTGGTGGAAGCGCAGCAAGAGATGATGGGCGCGCAGGCCGTGCCGTCGGGCCTGTTGCGCATCAGCATTCCAACCACCTATGCCCATCACCGGTTGTTGCCGTTACTGCCGAAGTTTCGTGCGCTGTACCCGCAAGTCACGGTGGATGTTCACATCAGCAACCGCAATATCGATTTTGTCGCCGAAGGTTATGACCTGGCCGTGCGCGTGCGCGCCCAGCCGGACTCATCGCTGATTGCCCGCCTGTTGGAAGACGCCGAACTGGTGGTGGTGGCGTCTCCTACCTACTTGAAACGAGCCGGCGTCCCACAAACGCTGGAAGATTTACCCTCCCATGAATGCATCCAGTACGAACTGCCGAGCAATGGCCGTCGCATCTCATGGTTGTTTCAGGTAGACGGCAAGGCGCAGGAGTATGCAGGGGAGGCGGGGTACAGTTGTTCCGACGATGTGCTGGGCGGCGTGACCCTGGCCAAGCACGGGGCGGGGTTGTTCCAGACCTACAAGTTTATTGTCGAGCAGGAGCTTGCAAACGGCAGCCTGGTGCAGGTGTTACAACCGTTTGGTGGGCGCTCGCGGCCCTTTACCTTGCTGTATCCCCATGGGCGCTATGTGCCGCATCGGGTGCGGGCGTTTGTGGATTTCTTGATGCAATGTCGGGACGAATGGGCGGTGCGATAGACGCGGCTATATCCCAGGTAAGCAGGAGTTGGCTGATCGCCGCGTCGATAGTGGCATGGGGCACATTGTCCCGCGCCAGGATCGAAATGCCCTGCAGGAAACTGTCAAACACAGCCGCCATTGCTGCCGGGTTAACCGTGGCTGGCAACTGCCCTGTACGCATCGCGCGCTCCACACACGCCACAATCCCCGCTCGCGTGCGCAGCCGCGACTGCGTCAACCCAGTCGCCACCCGCGCGTTCTCCGGGCTCGGTGCGCTCATCACACCCAGTGCCACCATGCAGCCCTTGGGATGGCCGTCTTCACACTGCATACGTGCGGACTGGCGTAGCGCCGTCTCAACAGCCTGACGCGGCAGCAGGCTTTGGTCCCACAAGCATTCGGTGACCTGGGCGTAGGTCGCCAAGTAACGCTGCACGCATTCGTCGAACAACGCCTCTTTTGAACCGAAGGCCGCATAAAAACTTGGCGCAGAGATACCCCCACCCAGGCCAGCCTTGAGTTGAGCAAGGGAAGTGGCGTCGTAGCCGTGCTCCCAGAACAGGTGCATGGCCTGTTCAACGGCGTGGTCGCGGTCGAAGGTGCGGGGGCGGCCCATCTGTGCCATGTCAGGTCTCCGGTGGAAGGCGAGATAAATACTAGTCGATACATAAGTCATTGACAATGCGTTGTGCTCGCCTGCAACATTTGTATCGATCAGTATCTAAGTTCCACTCAAGGAGTTTCCCGTGACACCCTCACTCACGTTATCGGCGTCATCCGACCGCCTGCCCATCGGCGCGTTACTCGCCCTGGCCATGACCGGCTTTATCTGCATCCTCACCGAAACCTTGCCCGCTGGCCTCCTGCCGTTGATCAGCGAGGGCCTGGCGATTTCGCCGTCCATGGCCGGGCAGATGGTCACTGCGTACGCCTTGGGTTCGGTGCTGGCGGTGATCCCCATGACCATTGCCACCCGTGGCTGGCGTCGGCGCAACGTGTTGTTGCTGACCATCGTCGGTTTCTTGTTGTTCAACTCCATCACTGCGTTGTCATCCCACTATGGCGTGACCCTGGTGGCGCGTTTCTTTGCCGGTGTGGCCGCGGGGTTGGCCTGGAGCCTGCTGGCCGGTTACGCCCGGCGCATGGTCGCGCCGCATCAACAGGGCAGGGCGCTGGCGCTGGCGATGGTGGGTACGCCGATCGCGTTGTCATTGGGTGTGCCGTTGGGCACCTGGCTGGGTGGGCTGGTGGGCTGGCGCACGACCTTTGGGCTGATGTCGGCGGTGAGCCTGGTGCTGATTGCGTGGGTGCTGGTAAAAGTCCCGGACTACGCGCCTCAACCTGCACATCAACGCCTTTCCCTGGGCCAAGTGCTGACCACGCCGGGCGTGCGACCGGTGTTGGCGGTGGTGATCAGTTGGATGCTGGCGCACAACATTCTCTACACCTACATTGCGCCGTTCGTGGCGCCTGCAGGGCTGGCCGACAGGGTTGATCTGGTGTTGCTGGTGTTCGGGATTGCTGCGCTGGCCGGCATCTGGATCACGGCGAGGCTGGTGGAGCCGCTATTACGCAACACGGTACTCATCAGCCTGGCGGTGTTTGGTTGCTTCTCGCTGGTGTTGGGGCTGTTCGGCAAGTTGCCCGCGGTGATCTACCTCGGCGTGGCGGTATGGGGCCTGAGCTTCGGCGGCGCGGCAACCTTGTTGCAAACCGCCCTGGCGGATGCGGCGGGCGATGGCGCGGATGTGGCGTTGTCGCTGAACGTGGTGGCGTGGAACAGCGCGATTGCCGGCAGCGGCGTGGTCGGCGGTGTGTTGCTGGATACCTGGGGCGTGGCGTCGTTCCCGTGGGCGATGCTGGTATTGATCGGCGTGTCGTTTGTAATCGCCTGGGCCGCTCGTACCCATGGTTTCAAGCCGGGAAGACGGGCGGGTGCTGTAGTCGTTGCGCATTAAACCTTCGGTCGGGCGCCATAGGGTGTAGGCTGGGTCTCAATTCATCGGATATTAGCCCTTCATGTCCACGCTAAGCGAAGAGAGCCGCCAGATCGTAGCTTCTCTGGCGCACCGTGTTGGTCCCACCGCTGATATTGCAGGCATCGCCGAGGCGATCACTTCGATATTGCAGGACATGGACGCAGCACTCACGCCCATCATCGGGCAGCAAGGCTGTGTCGCACTGTTGCGCCGCAGCCTGCACCTCAGCGCCTCGTCCCATGCCCGCGTGGCCAACACGTACGAGCACTTGCAGGCAACGCCCGACCATGACGGCCTCAAGGCCGTATTGCTCGAGCAGAGTGAGGCCGATGCGCTGTTTTTCGGTGAGGTGCTGCTGACCACCTTCTACACCTTGCTCACCACGCTGATCGGGCCCTCGCTGACCGCCCGTTTACTGCGCGATGTGTGGGCACCTTCTTTGAGCGACACCCCTTCGCAGGAAAATTCGCCATGAGCACCAAAGTAACTATCAACCGCCTGGCTACCGGCGTGCCAGGTCTGGACGAGGTGCTGGGCGGAGGTTTGCCGGAGTTTTCGTTCAACCTGATCGCCGGCCCGCCCGGCTGCGGCAAGACCACTCTGGCACATCAGATGATGTTCGCCCTGGCGACACCAGAACGCCCCGCGCTGTTTTTCACCGTGCTGGGCGAGCCGCCGCTGAAAATGCTGCGTTATCAGCAGCAGTTCGACTTTTTCGACAACGAAGCGATCAACCAGTCGATCCGCTACATCAACCTGGCCGACGACACCCTGGCCGGTGACTTGGATGAAGTGCTGCGGCGCATTGTCAGCGAAGTGGAGGCGCACTCGCCGTCGCTGGTGTTCGTCGACTCCTTCCGCTCGGTGGTGATGGCCAGCCAGACCCAGCACAACCCCAATAACAACCTGCCGCAGTTCGTTCAACAACTGGGCATGTTGATGACCACCTGGCAGGCGACCACTTTCCTGATTGGCGAGTACTTCACCGAGACCGATACCAACCCGATTTTCACCGTGGCCGATGGGCTGATCTGGATGCGCCAGAGCGTCGAACGCAATTCGATGGTGCGCAAGCTGGAAATCATGAAAATGCGCGGCCAACCGACCTTGCCGGGGCTGCACACCTTCCGTATCGCCAGTTCGGGCATCAAGGTTTTTGCACCGGCCGCGCTGAACCCGGTCGATAAACCGATGGAACTGCCTGTGCAGCGTCTGAAAATGGGCGTGCCGCGCCTCGACGATATGCTCGGCGGCGGCTTGCCTCGGGGCTATTCGCTGCTGGTTGCAGGGCCTTCGGGGTCGGGCAAAAGCATTTTGGCGGCGACCTTCCTGGCCGAAGGCGCACGTAATGGCGAAACCGGCGTTATCGCCGTGTTCGAACAACGCCCCAACCACTCACAAAACGCCGTGCTGGCCGGTTTGATCGCAAGCGGGAAGGTCGGTTTGGTGGACAGTCGGTCGCCTGACCTGTCGATTGACGAAATTGTTCACTTGCTCCTCGGCGAAATCAGCCGCTTGAACGCCACGCGGGTGGTCATCGATTCGCTGTCGGGCTTCGAGCTGGCCCTGGCGCCGACCTTCCGCGCGGACTTTCGTGAGTCGTTGTCACGCATGGTCACCGCGTTGACCCGCGCCGGCGTCAGCGTGCTGATGACCTCGGAACTGGAAGACCGCTACACCGACCTGCGCTTCAGCCCCTACGGAACGGCGTTCCTGACTGATGCGATCATCGTGCAGCGCTACATCGAAGTGCGCAGCCGCCTGTTGCGCATCATGGCCGTGGTCAAGGTACGCGCCAGTGCCCACTGCGATGAATTGCGCCAATACCACATCAATGACCATGGCCTGCAGATCGGCGAGATGCTGCCTGATCAGGAGGGGCTGCTCGGCGGTCGCCCGACCACCCGGCACATAGGGAGTGACAATGTGTGAGCTGACTCATGAATAATCGCGCTGGAGAGGACGAGCGCAGGGTCGCCAATGCTGCCCACGAACTCTTCCTGCTTGGCCGCAAAACCGTTGAAGCCCGCGCTGTCTTGGCCGCGCTGCAGGACCAGTTGAGTGACGCCAATAATCGTCTGGAAGATGCCCAGCACGTCGAACAACTGATCGAGGCCAATCAGCAACTGGTGCTGGCGATACTCCTCACGCAATCCGACGCGATGGCGATGCCTCAGGCCGAAGAGCAGCAGCTGTTCCAGGAGCTGCGCGAAGCGAATGCGCAGTTGGTGATCGCCGCGCTCAGCGCTCAAGACCTCCAGGCCACTGCCGAACGTGCGCTGGGCCAGCAGAAAAGCATCCTGGCGATGGTCGCCCATGAACTGCGCAACCCGCTGACGCCGATCAGCCTGATTGCCGAGCGCATGGTCAGGTTGCCCAGCGACCAGCTGCCGCGCATGCGTGAGTTGATCGAAGGCCAGGTCCAGCATATTTCCCAGCTGGTCGACGACCTGCTGGATGTCTCGCGCGCCAGCACCGGCAAGCTGCGTATCCACTGCAGTGAGGTGGACATGCAGCGCATCCTGAATGCTGCTGTCGACGCCTGCAGCCCAGTGATGATCGCGCGCAACCAGTACTTTGATGTAGCGCTTCCCGACGCCAGCCTGGTCATGAACGGCGACCCCGTGCGGCTCGCGCAGATCCTGCATAACCTGTTGGGCAACGCTGCGAAGTACACACAGGCCGGTGGCAAAATCTCGATGGTTGTCACCGTCGAGGCCGAGCAACTGAGGATCAGTATTTGCGACAACGGTATCGGTGTGACCGCCAAGGCCTTGCCGTTCATCTTTGATCCCTATGTGCAAGACGCCCATGCCATCGGTTTCAACAGCGCCGGCCTGGGCATTGGCTTGACCGTGGTGCGCGAACTGGTCGAAGCCCACGACGGCACGGTCACGGGCAGGAGTGAAGGGCACGGCAAGGGCAGCGAATTTGTGGTGGTGCTGCCGTTGTCCGGTTAAGGGATCAGCCGCGCACCGCGTAACTGATCGAACACGTCGAAAAAGGCCTGGTCACTTGCCTGGTAGGCGGTGAAGCCCAGTTTGCGGCTCTTGGACATATCGGTGACCACCTCAATCGGTCGTCCCAGGTCGGCGTCGGTGTGCCACGGCGAGATGAGTCGACTGATGTCGGCTTCTTTCAGCCCATACTGCGCTGCAATCTGGCTCCATGCGGCCTGGTCGTCGACCATCTGGTGTTCGAGTGGGGCGGGCGTGGCTGGGAACGCCGCTGGTGCAAGATCGAAGTAATTGGCAATCTGCCCCCACATCCATTGCCAGCGGAAAATATCGCCATTGGTGATGTTGAATGCCTGGTTGGCGGCCGCTGGCGTGGTGGCAGCCCATAGCTGCTGCTGGGCCAATTGCCGTGCATCGGTCATGTCGGTGAGGCTGTCCCATTGCACGCGGGAGCCTGGGAACACGAACGGGCGACCAGTGTATTTACACACGCTGGCGTAGACGGCGAGGGTGGTCGCCATGTTCATCGCATTGCCCACGGCGACACCCGTGACGGTGTGCGGGCGGTGCACGCTCCAGGTGAAGCCATCTTTCTCGGCCGCAGCGAACACTTCGTCTTCCTGGGCGTAGTAGAAATTCTCCACATCCAGGCGGCCTTGTTCTTCGCGGAACGGCGTTTGCGGCAGGCTGCCCTTGCCATAGTTTTCAAAGGGGCCGAGGTAGTGCTTCAACCCGGTGACCAGCGCCACGTGTCGCACACTGCCGGCGGGGCGCACGGCGTCCAGCACGTTGCGCACCATGGCGGCGTTGACGCGGATGTTCTCGGCCTCCGTGGCCTGGCGCGACCACGTGGTGATGAACACGTGGGTGGGTTTTACCGCGACCAGTGCCTGCTGTACGGAGGCCGGGTCTTGTAAGTCGGCGGTTACGGGGATCACGTCGGGCACCCGGGATGGGCTGCGGGACAGCGCGGCCACCTGCCATTGGTTGTCGAGCAGTAACTGGGTGATGGCGCTGCCAACGATGCCGCTGGCACCGACGACTAAGGCTGTCTGGGTCATAAAGTTCTCCCGAGGATGTAGGGTTCTGAGCCCTTGTTTGTAGGAGAGGTTCAACCTGTTCCGTAAGCCTGGCGGCACCAAACAGGCATATCAGGGTCCATAGGCCCCGCACGAACATTCGCACGTGTCCGTTTACCCTCACCATAAGATCCAACGCATGTACCTACGCACCCTTGCAGTCGGGCTGTCGGCCCTGGTTTTTCTCTCCACCGCTGCAGACGCACGCGACCGCCGACGCGCCTGTTCAAGCTGGTGTACGACGCCTCAAGCCAGCGCGCCTGGGCCTACGTGCCGCCCAATGCGGAAACGCGAATCCAGCAGCCGATGGACTATGACACTTTTGTGAAGAACACCGGGCTGAGGTTATTGGGGAATCTCCCGGTGTCGGGGTCGGTGGGGCGGGGTTGATCGCCACATTTGCGCTCACCTGACCGGCACGGCGGACGCAGTGCCACAGCGGATTTGCCTTGCCGACATCCCATACCCGATCTCGCCAGCCCCAAGACGTGGATATCGCCCCACGCGGTTATACTCTTGCGCTCGCAATACCTTCATCCAGACAATCCGAGATACCCCATGAGCACCTCTACCCCTATCACTCACGTGCGCAAGCCCGTCGCGCCGCTGGTGGCCCTTATCATCCTCGCGCTGGGCGCCCTGTTCCTGCAAAACAGCGTCGGATCACACCAGGTGCTGTTGCTGGTGGTCGGCGCGGCACTGGGCTTGACCCTCTACCACGCCGCCTTCGGGTTCACGTCGGCCTGGCGCGTATTCATCAACGATCGCCGTGGCGCCGGCTTGCGTGCGCAGATGGTGATGCTGGCGATCGCGGTATTGCTGTTCTTCCCGGCGCTGGGGGCGGGCACCTTGTTTGGGCAGCCGGTGGTCGGGCTGGTGGCACCGGCCGGGGTATCGGTGGTGTTTGGGGCGTTCATCTTTGGCATCGGCATGCAGTTGGGCGGCGGTTGTGCGTCGGGCACGCTGTTCACCGTGGGCGGCGGTAATGCGCGCATGCTGGTGACATTGTTCTTCTTTATCTGTGGTTCGCTGATCGCCACGCACCATGTGGACTGGTGGTTTGCGCTGCCTGCGTTCCCGGCGGTGTCCATCGTCAAGAGCTTTGGCGTGGTGCCGGCGATGGGCTTGAGCCTGGCGGTGTTCGCGATCATTGCGGTGGTGAGCGTACGCCTGGAGAAGGGCCGTCATGGTCAACTGGAAGAGGGCGTGAAAAGTGAGCATCAAGGCCTGCGCCGCTTCCTGCGTGGCCCGTGGCCATTGGTATGGGGCGCCATCGGACTGGCCTTGCTCAACTACGCCACCCTGGCACTGGCGGGGCGGCCATGGGGCATTACCTCGGCGTTTGCGTTGTGGGGCGCCAAAGTCGCCAGCGGCCTGGGTGTGGACGTGGCCAGCTGGGCGTTCTGGCAGATGCCGGGCAACGCCAAGGCACTGGCTGCGCCGGTGTGGGAAGACATCACCAGCGTAATGGACATCGGCATCGTCCTCGGTGCGCTGTTGGCGGCAGGCCTGGCCGGGCGTTTCGCCCCTAGCCTGAAGATTCCAACGCGTTCGTTGGTGGCGGCGGTGATCGGCGGTCTGCTGCTCGGCTACGGCTCGCGCCTGGCCTACGGCTGCAACATCGGCGCGTACTTCAGCGGCATTGCTTCGGGCAGCCTGCATGGTTGGGTGTGGCTGGTGGCGGCGTTTATCGGTAACAGCGTAGGCGTGCGGTTGCGGCCGTTTTTCTTTACGGGCGAGCGACCACAGGTGGCGTTGAACGGTTGCTGAATCAGCTTTCCTGGGAGCTGTCGGACGCCTGGGCCGCTTCAGCCGCCGCCAGCTTTTCACGGTCCGCCTTGCTGATGTACTTGTCCTTTTTCTTCGGTGCCAATTTGGCGTTGGCCTTCTTGGCTTTTTCCTTGAAGAGCTGCTGGAGTTTTTTCTGGCGGTTCATGTCGTTCTACCCGGGTTGTTCAGGCCCGGGATGATACCAGCTTAGCGCCGCTCTTCAGTTTCGAAACGGTGGCTGCACAAACGCAGTGATCAGCCCGAGTATCTGCTGTTGAATCACAGCTCTTGGCCGAGCCCCCTCACCATCCCGGCAAATCATGCCATCACCCGGCGAGCTTTCTTCAATCATTTCCATGCCACCCGGCTTGCAGATCGACATGAAACTGAAGTGAGTGGCGTCGCCGATCTCAACGTATTGAGTTGACGCTGTTGGCAGGCGCTTGACCAAGGCGGCGGACTCAAGGTTAGGGTCCATATCCTCCGTGGGCACGCCACCCGCAATCACCAGCACCGGCACCGGAAGGGCGGCCAGGCTGGCGTCGGTGAAGCCGGGCGCGAGGCCCAGGTCCAAAGACACAATGGCGGTGACGCGTTTGTCGCTCAAGTCGGCGGCCAGGTTGGCTTTCCCTTCGAGGGTGCCGGCGGGGTTCATCTCATGGTAGCCAATGCAACCACCGAGCTTGGGGTGTGCGTTGCACTCCCGGCTGAACAAATCGGGATCGAAGCGCGCGCCGGCAATCTCCAGCACGGTCCAGCCGCCGAGAGAGTGGCCGACGGCGGCAATGCGGTGTTTCGCCACCGCGCCAAATGACTTGGGTTGGGCCAGGACCGCGTCGATAGCGCGGCTCAGGTCGGCCGGGCGTTTCCATAACTGAGCGGCGGTCTGCGGGTTGCGATCCTTGGTGGTGGTGCCGGGGTGGTTGACCGCCGCCACGATGTAACCCTTGTGCGCCAAGGCGCTGGCCAGCCACACCTGATTGGCCCAATTGCCGCCGTAGCCGTGGGAGAGCACGACCAAAGGATGTTCACCGGCGGCCGGCGGTGCATCTGACACAGCGAGGGCGCCGATGAAGACAGCGTTGTCGGCGATCAGTTGGGGTTTGGCGGTGGTTGCAGCGGGGTACCAGACGACCATCTCCAGCGGGCGGCTGTTTTGCGCGTCGGGCAGGGTAGTGGTCTTGAAGCCTACGGGGCTTTCGGTCGCGAGGGCAGGAGTGGCCAGGCAGAGCAAGAGCAGGGTGCGCAGGGCGGTTTTCATTGTTGTTGTCTTCCTTGATTTTGGACGCGCATCATTACCTGAAACCAATCGTCTGGGTACCCCCCGTTTCCCCTTGGTATTTGCCAGCACAGCCCCATAACGGGTCTGTATTCATTGCGTGGAAGAACCGACCATGACCAACCCAACCGAAACCGCCATCCTCGCCGGCGGCTGCTTCTGGGGCATGCAAGACCTGTTGCGCCGTTACCCTGGCGTGCTGCACACCCGCGTTGGCTACACCGGCGGCGATGTGCCGAATGCCACCTACCGTAACCATGGCAACCACGCGGAAGCGATCGAGATCGTGTTCGACCCGGCGGTGATCAGCTACCGGCAGATCCTGGAGTTTTTTTTCCAGATCCATGACCCAAGCACACCCAACCGGCAGGGCAATGACCTGGGGCCCAGTTATCGTTCGGCGATCTATTACCTGAGTGAGCAGCAACGGGACGTGGCCGAAGATACGGCGGCGGATGTGGACGCCTCGCAATTGTGGCCGGGTCGGGTGGTGACAGAGATTGAACCGGCGGGGCCGTTTTGGGAGGCGGAACCGGAGCACCAGGATTATCTGGAGCGGATTCCCAATGGGTACACCTGCCACTTTATCCGGCCGAACTGGAAGTTGCCGACGCGAGGTTGAGACGCTCAACAGCAGAAAAAATGAAGGGGACGGATCAATCCGTCCCCTTTACGCTTAGCCAGCACAACTCTGCTTGTCGATTTCGAACCGCACAATATACCCATGTATGGTTCCGGCCGTCGTTGCCCCGTCGCACACTGTTTGGCAGGCGATGCATTCGCCTTCAAACAACCGGAGAGCGACCATGACAACCCTACTGAAAGTCCCGACTGAAGAACTGGTACCGTCCCGCTACGCGGTGCGCGTCGGCGAAATTGATGTGTTGGTGATCAGTGACGGCGTGCTGCCGCTGCCGACCCAGACCATGTCCACCAACGCCGACCCGGCCGCCCGCGCGGCGTGGTTCAAGGAGATGTTCCTGGGCCCGGACGCGTTCGATTGGGCGCTGAATGTACTGGTGGTGCGCAGTGGCGAGCAGGTGATTCTGATCGATGCCGGCCTGGGTGGGCAGTTCCCCGGCTTTCCACGGGCCGGGCAGTTTCCCAAGCGCCTGGAAGCGGCCGGCATCCCGTTGTCCTCGGTGACCGACATCGTGATCACCCACATGCACATGGATCATATCGGTGGCCTGCTGGTGGACGAGGTGAAGCGCAAGTTGCGTGCGGATGTGCGCATCCATGTGGCGGCCATCGAGGTCGATTTCTGGGCGTCGCCGGATTTCACCCACACCGACATGCCCGCACCGGTGCCGGATGTGCTCCGCGCCACGGCCCAGCAATTCATGGCGCTGTACCACGACAATCTGCACACCTTCGATGATGAGCATGAAGTCGCGCCTGGGGTGGTGGCCAAACTCACCGGCGGCCACACACCAGGGCATAGCGTGGTGTATGTGACCTCCGGCGGCGAGCGCCTGACCTTTGCCGGTGACGCATTGTTTCCCGTCGCGTTCGAGCATCCCGATTGGCACAACGGCTTCGAGCACGACCCCGAAGAGTCGGTGCGCGTTCGGGTGCGGCTGATGAACGAAGCGGCGGCGAGTGGTGAATTGTTCGTGGCTACCCACCTGCCGTTTCCGTCCGTGGGGCGGGTGGTGGTGGATGGGGATGCGTTTCGCTGGGTGGCTGCATTCTGGGATTACTGATCCTTCGCCACGCCTACTCGCCACTGCGCGGGCGGTAGGATCCCATTCACCAGGTAATTTCCCACAATCCGCGATTTGTACACGCGCGGGTTGTGGTTCGCCAGGGTTCTAGCGTTTCGCCATAACCGGTCCAGCGCCTTGTTGCTGGCGGTGGCACTGGCGCCCAGCGCATCGAACAAGGCTGTAGTGGCGGCGAGTGTCGCATCCACCACCGGGTTCACCGCCAGGCACACTTCCAATTCAGCCAACGCCACCTGCGGATCATCATCATGCAACGGATGGTCATGGGCGATCACATACCGCGCGGTATGCTCCAGCCGCTGCGCCGCTTGCTGGGCAATGGCTTGCGCGGCGTAGGCCTGGCTGGCAACTTCGCCGATCACTTGCAGCAGTTGCACGTCCTGGCCCGCGGTGTCGGCATTGCCGGTGGTGAAGGTGCGTGCGCGCTGGCTGAGTTCTTCGGCGCCACTGAGGGCGGCGCGGCGGGCGATGCCGGCGAGCGTGCTGAGGTGGTAGAGCTGGAAGAACGATTGACCGTGGCCAAAGCGCTGTTGTGTAAGGCGTACATCGTCATCCACCACAGGTGCGTTATCGAAGATGCAGGTGCCGCTGGCGGTGAGACGTTGGCCGAAGCCATTCCAGTCATCGACGATCTGCACGCCGGGGGCCTTGAGGTCGACGACCACGCTGTAGATCGTGCCGTCTTCGCCGGTGGCAATGGTGTTGATCAAGTCGCTGTAAAGCGCGCCGGTGGTGTAGAACTTTCTGCCGCTGATGCGCAAGGCGCCGGCTTCGTCACGGTGCAGGCGGGTTTCGAAATCGCCACGGGTCTGATTGCCGACTTCGGTGCTGCCGGGGGAGAGCAGGGCGCCCTGGCCGAGCCGGTCCAGCCATTTGGCGCGCCAATCCAAGTCTTTGGCGCTGAGCACGTCTTCGCAGAAACCGAAGTGTCCCCGCAGGGCCTGGGTGATGTTGGAGTCGGCGGCGGACAGTTCCGTGAGCAATGTCAGCAACTCGACCAGCGTTGCATCTTGACCGCCATAGCTGACCGGCAAGCGCCAGCGCGGCAAACCCAAGGCGTTCAGTTGCTGGATCACGGTGGCGAGACTACCGCGTGTCTGATCCGCCACGGCCGCCTGAGCGAGTATCCGCGCAAAGAGTGGACGAAACGGCGCGGCCAGTTTTTCGTAGCGGGCAGTGGGCGGTGCGCCCCAGATATTCAAAGCGGGAATCGACATGCAATGGACCTTGCAGAAAAATGGTTCAGGTGCTGGGGTCCAGTGGTCTGGTGCGCCCACCCTAACTCAGGTGCGGCAAAGTTTTTAATACGAAAAGCAGCTAGCGACCTGTACGACGGTTCTATCGATAGTGCCCAACAGTATTAAACCCCACGCTTTTATTGCGTTAGCTTCTACGTCAGACGACCAGACTGCATGCCCACGGATGGTTGAACCAACCCTCCAACCCTGTGGGATTTTCCATGATCAACCGTCGAACACTGCTGTCTTTGCTGGGCCTGGCCTCTCTTGCTCTGTATGGCCCATCGGCCGGCGCCGCCGAACCGCTGACCCTTACCGTGGGTGACCAGTTCTTCTCCAACCGCATCGTGCTGGAGCTGTCGGGCGAGCTGAAAGACTTGCCCTACAAAATTGACTTCAAGCGCTTCAACACCGGCTCCCCGGTGGCCTCGGCCGTGGCCAGCGGCGCTCTGGATGTGGGCATCGTTGGCGACACCCCGGTGATCAGCCTGGCCGCCAATGGCGCGCCGGTCAAAGTCGTCGCCAGCACCCAGACCAGCCTCGACGGCGTGGGCATTGTGGCGCGCAAGGGCATCAAGTCGGTGGCCGACCTCAAAGGCAAGACGGTCGCCATCTGGAACGGCTCGTGGAGCCAGCAGTTGGCGTACAAGGCGCTGGATGAAGCCGGTGTGCCGCGCAGCAGCGTTCACTTCAAATACCTGCTGCCGGCCGAGGCCAGCCTGGCGCTGACCCAAGGCGATATCGACGCTTTCGGCACCTGGGAACCCTACGTGTCGCTGCAGGAAAAAGAAGGCAGCACCCTGATCCGCAACGCCAAGGGCCTGATGAGCGCGCCGACCTACATCGTCGCCTACGAGCCGGCCCTGGCGCAGAAAAACGCGATCATCAAGGACTTCATCGCCCGCCTGACCCGCGCCCGGGTTTGGAGCAACACCCACGTCGACGAATATGCCGAAGCCTGGTCGAAGGCCAACCAGTCTGCGCCGGAAATCGCCAAGGTGTGGTTCAAGCGCGATGCGATCAAGGTGCTGCCGATCTCACCGAGGATCATCAGCGAGGCCCAGGCCACGGCGGATTTCTTGGTGGATGCGCAGATGTTGAAGCAGCGGTATGACGTGGCGCCATTGTTTGATCGGGTGCTTTAAATCCTTGATTGTAGGAGCGAGCTTGCTCGCGAAGAATGCCAACGATAACGCGGGCATTCAGGAGGAGTGCGGCAGTTTCAAGTATTTAGCAAGCAAGCCCGTCCCTACAAAAATCTGAATCAGCGCACCAGGCACGGCTGTTTGTTGTTGAAGCGCCACCCCGGAATCAGAAACTGCATCGCCACGCTGTCATCCCGCGCGCCGAGGCCCATGCCTTTGTACACGTCATGGGCCTTGGCGACCGCGTCCATGTCGATCTCTACACCCAGGCCCGGCTTGCTTGGCACTTTCACATAACCCCCTTCGATTTTCAGCGGCGTCTTGGTCAGGCGCTGGCCGTCCTGCCAGATCCAGTGGGTGTCGATGGCGGTGATGTCGCCAGGGGCAGCGGCCGCCACCTGGGTGAACATCGCCAGGGAAATGTCAAAGTGGTTGTTGGAGTGCGAGCCCCAGGTCAGGCCCCATTCGTGGCACATCTGCGCCACGCGCACCGAGCCCTGCATCGTCCAGAAGTGTGGGTCGGCCAGGGGGATGTCCACAGACTGCAGCTGGATCGCGTGGCCCATTTCACGCCAGTCGGTGGCGATCATGTTGGTGGCGGTTTTCAGGCCGGTGGCGCGGCGGAATTCGGCCATGACTTCGCGGCCTGAATAACCGTTTTCGGCGCCGCAGGGGTCTTCGGCGTAGGCCAGTACGTGATGCTGGTCGCGGCACAGGCGGATGGCCTCTTTCAATGACCAGGCGCCGTTCGGGTCGAGGGTGATGCGCGCATCCGGGAAGCGTTCGGCCAGGGCGGTGACAGCTTCGATTTCTTCGTCGCCGCTCAGCACGCCACCTTTGAGCTTGAAGTCATTGAAGCCGTATTTGGCTTTGGCGGCTTCGGCCAGGCGCACCACGGCGTCGGCCGTCAGGGCTGTTTCGTGACGCAGACGGAACCATTCATCATCGCTGTCGGCTTCGTTTCGGTAGGCCAGATCGGTGGCGCTGCGGTCACCGACATAAAACAGATAACCGAGCATTTTTACCGCGTCGCGTTGCTGCCCTTCGCCGAGCAAGGCAGCCACCGGGACTTCGAGGAATTGACCCAGCAGGTCGAGCAGTGCGGCTTCCATGGCGGTGACGGCATGGATGGTGATGCGCAGGTCAAAGGTCTGCAGGCCACGCCCGGCAGCGTCGCGGGAAGCAAAGGTGCTGCGCATCTGGTTGAGGACGCGTTGGTACTGGCCGATGGGCTGGCCGATCACCAGGCTGCGGGCGTCTTCCAGGGTTTCGCGGATGCGTTCGCCACCGGGCACTTCGCCGACGCCGGTATTACCGGAGCTGTCCTTGAGAATGACAATATTGCGTGTGAAGTACGGGCCGTGGGCGCCGCTGAGATTGAGCAGCATGCTGTCGTGGCCGGCGACGGGGATGACCTGGAAGTGAGTAACAACGGGCGTAGTCATGGCAAGTTCCTGAATGGGCTCAAAGAGGTTTGCTGAGGGCAGCGCCCGTTGGCGCGACGCTCGGTGCAGTCAACACGGCAGAGGGTGCGGTATTGGCGAAGAACACCAGGATCGCGGCCAGCACCGAGGTACCGGCCAGGCCATAGAGGCCGCCCTGGATCGAACCGGTGGTCTGTTCCAGGAAACCGAAGGTGGTGGGCGCTACGAAGCCGCCCAGATTGCCGATGGAGTTGATCAGCGCGATCACCGCGGCGGCGATGCGCACATCCAGGTAACCCTGGGGAATCGGCCAGAACAGCGACGACGCCGACTTGAAACCGATAGCTGCGAAGCAGATCGCCACGAAGGCAAAGACCGGCCCGCCGGTGGTGGACATGAACATGCCCGCTGCCGCAATCAACAGCGCCGCCGCAACCCAGGCCTGCTGGAACTTGAACTTGCCCGACAGGGAGGCGAAGGCGTACATGGCGATGATCGAGATCAGCCACGGGATCGAGTTGAAGAAACCGACCTGCACATCACTGAGGTCACCCATCTTCTTGATGATGCTCGGCAGCCAGAAGGTGGCGGCGTAGATCGTCAGTTGGATGCAGAAATACAGCGCGCAGAACAGCAGGATCTGGCGGTCCTTGAGCAGCTTGCCAATGGTCGGTTTGACGCTGGTGAGGGCCTCACGGTCGCGCTGTTCCTGATCGATGGCATTGACCAGCGCGTCCTGTTCTTCGCGGCTCATCCACTTTGCGTCGTGGGGTTTGGAGTCCAGCCAGAACCACACAAAGAACCCAATCACCACCGAAGCCAAGCCTTCAATGGCGAACATCCATTGCCAACCGTGGAAGCCAAAGCCCTCGATCTGCAACAGCGCGCCTGAAAGCGGGCCGGAAATCAGCGACGCAACCGCCGAGCCACTCAAAAAGATGGCGATGGCTTTACCGCGTTCCACGCCGGGCAGCCAGCGCGTGAAGTAGTAGATCACCCCAGGAAAAAAGCCGGCCTCGGCCACGCCCAGCAGGAAACGCAGGATGTAGAAGTGGGTTTCGTTCTGGATGAACGCCATCAGCGTGGCGACGATGCCCCAGGTGAACATGATGCGGGTCAGCCAGATACGTGCGCCGACCTTTTGCAGCAACATATTGGAAGGCACTTCGAACAGGGCATAGCCGATGAAGAACAGACCGGCGCCGAAGCCATAGGCGGCTGCGCCGATGCCCAGGTCGTGTTCCATGTGCGTGCGCACAAAGCCGATGTTGACCCGGTCGATGTAGTTGAGGATGAACATGATCACGAACAGTGGCAGCACATGGCGCTTTACTTTGCTCACGGCGCGCGCGAGGACGGGATCACTTTCGGGTACGGCAGATACATGGATTGAATGGGTCACAGTTCAAAACTCCCCCTGATTATTTTTATGCGGGTATGTGTGTCTTGTTGATAGACATCATACAAGTAGGTTTCTTGAAATCGCAATCCGGTAGTGAGTGTTTTTCTTCTTATAACGCGGTGTGTGGCGCCAGATTTTTGGTTATTTGCGCAGTATTTGTTGGATTTTAAGGCGGTTGGTAAGTGTGGTTCTGCTCAGTAGGTGTCGCGGTAAGAGTGTCTATGAGAGTGGATGTAAAGTTTAGTTGTCATACAAGTTGAGGGTTTTTTCAATCAACCCAGGCCTGGTGCCGGGCTGGGTGTTAAGCTCCCCCCAGTTCAACCCCGTGGACCTGTTGCAATGCCCATTGAAAGTGGAACTCCCCTACGCAAACGCTCCACCAACCTGGCCCAGGGCGTGGTCGATGCACTGACCCAGCGCATCCTGCTCGGCCAACTGAAACCTGGCGAAAAGCTGCCGTCAGAATCCACCATCGTGCTTGAGCATGGCGTGAGCCGCACCGTCGTGCGCGAAGCGATCTCCAAATTACAGGCCTCCGGGCTGGTCGAAACCCGCCACGGCATCGGCACCTTTGTGCTGGCGCAACAGGCGCAGCAGGGTTTGCGCCTGCATGTGGACACGGTGGCCAGTGTGCGCAACATGCTGGAGCTGCGCCTGGGCCTGGAGGTGCAAGCCGTCGCGCTGGCCGCCTTGCGCAGAACCGACGAACAACTGGCTCATATGCGCCAGGCGCTCGACGACTATCAGGCCTCCCTGGCCAACAACGACAGTTGCGTGGAGGAAGACAAACGCTTTCATCAACTGATCGCCGAGGCCACCGGCAATACCTTCTTCAGCGAAATCATGCTGCACCTGGGCAATGCGATGATCCCGCGCACCCAGGTAAAAGGCGATGAACGTGGCGGCGCCGACTTTGCCAAGCTGGGCCAGTTGGCCAACCTGGAACATGAGGCGATCTTCAACGCGATCAAACGCCAGGACCCGGACGCCGCTCGCGCGGCCATGGTGCTGCACCTGACCAACAGCCGCGATCGTTTTTCGGGGGAGCAGGGCCGTTGAACGAACACACCTTATCCCTGCGCCTGGAGCGCGTCGCCGCCAACGTACCGGCAGGCGCGCGCCTGGCCGATATCGGCTCTGATCACGGTTATTTGCCAGTGGCATTGATGCGCCGTGGCCTGATCACGGCGGCAGTGGCGGGGGAGGTCGCGACCACGCCCTTTCATGCGGCGCAACGTACCGTGCGCGACAACGGCCTGGAGCAACAGATCACCGTGCGCCAGGCCGATGGCTTGGCGGCCATCGAACCCCATGACGGCATCACCGCGATCAGTGTCTGCGGCATGGGCGGCGAGACGATTCGCGATATTCTCGAAAGCGGCAAGCGGCACCTGAGCGGCCAAGAACGCCTGGTCCTGCAACCCAACGGCGGTGAGCAACCGTTGCGCCAATGGCTGATGGATAACGGTTACTCGATCCTTCATGAAGAGTTGCTGCGCGAGAACCGCTTTTACTACGAGATCATCGTCGCCGAGCGCATCGGGCCAGTGGCTTATACCGCTGAGCAGCTGTACTTCGGGCCGCTGCAACTGCAGGCACGCAGCCCGGTGTTCATCGCCAAATGGCAACGCCTGCTGCTTCAAAAGCGAAAGACCCTGGCCAGCCTGGCGCATGCACGACAGACAGTGCCGGAGGAGAAGGTTGAGGAAATTGCTCGGCAGATCGGGTGGATGACTCAGTTGTTGGCTTGAACCTCAACCGTAGGCGCGTCACGGCGCAATCGACCGGCATCCTTGGCCGGTGGCAAGCCAAACATGCGCACATAGTCGCGGCTGAACTGCGAGGGGCTTTCATAGCCTACGCGAAAGCCCGCACCGGCAGCGTCCACCGCCTCGGCGACCATCAATCGTCGGGCTTCCTGCAAGCGCAATTGGCTGCGAAATTCCAGCGGGCTCATGGACGTGACCGCCTTGAAGTGGGCGTGGAAGGTGGAACGGCTCATGCCGGCGATATCTGCGATGGCATCGATCCGGCAGGGTTCGTCGTAATGCTGGCGTAACCACGCGATGGCTTTGGCGATCTGGTTGAGGCGGCTGTCGGCCTTGGCCATTTGCCGCACCGCACCCTGGCCGCTGCCGGTGAGCAATCGGTAAAGCAGCTCGCGAATGATCAGCGGCGCCAGGCCCGGAATGTCGCCTGGTGTGTCCAGCAGTTTGGCCAGCCGGACAGCTGCGTCCAACAGTTCAGGCGTGGTGGCGTTAAGTTCGATGCCTGCGGTGGGCAGTGAAGGTTGATGTGCCGGCGCCGGGTGCCGCAACGCCAGATCCGTCAACGCCGCCATGTCCAGATCGAGTACCAGGCACAGGTAAGGCGCGGCCTGGCTGGCCTCGATAACCGAACCCATCACGGGAATATCCACAGAGGCCACCAGGTAAGTGGCCGCGTCGTACACGTAGGACGTTGCGCCCGCGACCACCTGTTTGCGCCCCTGAACAATCAGGCACAGCGTCGGCACATAGACGACCGGCATAGGCAGCGTGGGTGTGCCCGAGCGCACCAGGCTTACGCCGTCAATCGGTGTGGCGTGAGTGCCGTCGCTGGGTGCGTGGCGGCTGATCAGCTCGATTAACTGCGGCAAGGCATCCATGAGGGCTCCGTTGAAAGGCGGGTGAATGTCGCGTCCCGGATAATCGTGCAAGAACACGGGACGATCCTGTTACAGGCGACGAGCCGGTGGGGGGCAGACTTGCCTTCACCGGCTTAACGCCATCGCTGAAAGGAGTTCATCATGCCCACTCTCAACGCACTCGACCACTACCGCCTGCTCGGACGATCCGGTATGCGCGTTTCGCCGCTCGCCCTCGGCACCATGACGTTCGGCGCCGACTGGGGGTGGGGCGCGGATGAAAGCGAAGCACGCCAGATCTTCGATGTCTACGTCGACCAAGGCGGCAACCTGATCGACACCGCCGTCAACTACACCAACGGGGCTTCGGAGCGCATCCTTGGTCAATTCCTCAAGGGCAAGCGTGATCGCCTGGTCGTCTCGACCAAATACACCATGGCCCGGGATCCGGGCGACCCCAATTCTGGTGGTAACCACCGCATGAACCTGATGCGCTCGGTGGAGACCAGTTTGCGCCAGCTCGACACCGATCGCATTGAGTTGCTGTACCTGCATGCCTGGGATTTCACCACGGGCGTCGACGAGGTCATGCGCGGGCTGGATGACCTGGTGCGCAGCGGCAAAGTGCTGTACCTGGGCATCTGCAATACCCCGGCGTGGAAAGTCGCCCAGCTACAAACCCTGGCCAAGCTGCGCGGCTGGTCGCCGTTGGTGGCACTGCAAATCGAATACAGCCTGGTCGAACGCAGCGTCGAACATGAACTAATCCCGATGGCCGCCGAAATGGGCCTTGGCGTGTTGCCGTGGTCACCGCTCGGCGGCGGAATCCTGACCGGTAAATACAGCCGCGACGACCTCGGCGGGGCCAGTGAGGCGAACGTGTCGGCCACGCGCAAGGGCGTGATCAGTTCGTCGGGGCATATGAATGCCCGCTCACTGGAAATCGCCAGTGTAGTCACCGCCATTGCTGCCGAAACCGGCGCGACGCCGTCCCAGGTGGCTCTCGCCTGGACGCTGTGCAACCCGGCTGTCGTTGCACCTGTCATGGGGGCCAGAACCTTGGCCCAGGCCCAGGATAATCTGGAGGCGCTGAGCATTGAGCTGGACGCTGAACATATCACCCGGCTCGATCAGGTCAGCGTGCCCGAACCGATCTTTCCGGAGCGTTTTGTTTCCCGGCCGATGGTGCAGCAATTGATTTTCGGCGGTGCTCGGCTTCAGCGCGAGAAGGCGTACCTGAAATGAAGCGTTCAATCTTTCAACGCGTGGTCTTGGTCATCCTGCTCGGCTTGGGGTCATGGTCGTGCGCGGCGCGTGCAGATACGCAAGTCGAGAACCACAACAAACAGCGCGTGACCGAAGCCTTCGAGCGCTGGCGCGGCGGTGGCAGCACATTTTTCAGCGACATGCTGACGCCGGATGTCATCTGGACGATCAAGGGTTCAGGCCCGAGTGCGGGGGTTTATCGAGGTGTCGACGCGTTTGTGGCCGGCGCAGTAAAACCGTTCGTGTCGCGCCTATCCAGCCCGGTCAGGCCTGTGAGCCAGCAGGTCTGGGCTGACGGTGATCACGTGATTATTCAGTGGGAGGGAGCAGGTGTTGCGCGTGACGGCCAGGCCTACCGCAACAGTTACGCCTGGATCTTTCATATGCGTGATGGCAAAGCCTTCGAGGTGACCGCCTTTCTGGATTTGGTCCCTTATGACGATGTGTTGCGGCGTATCCCGGAGTGACAGGGTGATTGCTGACAGCGGTCAGTCGTGCATGCTCCAATGGCCGACTTACGACGGATCACCCAGGTAACGCAATGACAGATGCTACGGACTCCACCTTCTACGACCGCGCCGACGCGCATATCGAACTGTCGAACGAGCAGCTACAGGCTCACGAAAACCTCGGCCAGGTCAGCGCCTCGATGATGTTCGGCACCACGCGCTTCAATGCCTGGGCCAGCGCGCGCAACTTCAAGTCCGGCGCGGAAATGGCCGATGCGCGGGAGGCGATGTTGAAGTATTTCTGCGACCAGTACCGGATGATGCTTGAGGATAATCTGGACGATCACATCAATAATTTCAGCCGGTATATGTCGACCCGATAGGCCATTGTTACAGGTCTGCACAGGCCTTGAGTGCTTTTGCCCCATTTTCGCGCATCCCATGCCCGCCATTGGTCACCGCACCGCCTATTGCGGGCAGGTTGACGGCGGCCCGTATCTTGCTTGAGCCAAGCTAATCAATGACATGGCATTTTGCCGTTAGTCATTTCAAGGCTTCGCCCAGCGGTGCACCGCGTGGGTTGTTTTTGGGAGTGGTCGGACATGCACAGCCTTTTATCACCGGGTATCCGCCTGCTGGGACGTTTCGGTTTTGCGCACAAGTTCCAGATCCTGTTCTTGCTGTTCATGCTGCCCCTGGCGGGTAGCCTGTGGATGATCGGCTCGGACTATCGCGACAAATTGACCGTTATTTCCAGCGAGCAGTCCGGGGTTCGGCAACTGTTGGCGCTGGATGCGCTGGATGGCCAACTGACGGCCCAGCGCAACCTGGCCGCGCGCTGGAAAGCGGCAGACATCCTGCACGCGCCGACCCCGGCAGCCAAGGCGGCGATGGACAAGGTCGATGCCAACTTCCCGATGATCCAGCAAAGCCTGCAAGCCCTGGGCGATTCGCTCAAGGCCCGGAACGCCAGCGCCGACATCCAGGCTCGCTTCGAGGCATTACAGGCCACGGTCAAGGGCATGGACTCCCAATCCCTGCGCACCGTGGGCTGGTGGCCGGATGGTTTCGACCGTTTCACCTCGGCTCTGACCGCCATGCAAACCCTGCGCGAGCAGATCACCCTGGACGCCGGGCTGATCCTCGACCCGTGGCTGGAAACCTACTTGTTGATGCAGATTTCCACCCAGCACACGCCGGACCTGATCGAGCGTATTGGCCGTATGGCGAGTGTCGGGCAATCGTCCATTGCTTCGGGGCAATTCACCTTGCAAAGCCGTTTGCAGATGCGCGATTTGCGCAGTCGCATCGGCGATGCGCGGGACCAGCTGCTCAAGGCGGCGGCTTCGCTCAAGGCCAAGCAATATGCGGGTCTTGAACCCTGGACGGTGCAGTACGACAACAGCCTGCAACGGCTGGACAACGAACTCAAGGTGCTCGACGACGGCGTGTTCGGCGGCGCCATCAAACTCGATACGACGGCCTTCGAGACCAGTGTCGACGGCATGCTCGACAGCCTCGGCGCGCTACGCAACCAATCGCTCAACTCACTGGATGCGCGCCTGGGTCACTACCGTGATCGCTCGCTGCAGAAATTTGTCCCCGTGGCCGCGACATTCAGCCTGTTGGCCTTGGCTGCGCTGTACCTGTTCGTGTGCCTGCAAGCCTCCATCCGCCGCAGCGCCAGCGGCATCACCACCCTGGCCGAGTCGCTGCGGGACGGCAATCTGTGCGTCGAGGTGGCGGTGGAGGGGCGCGATGAACTCGCGGCCATCAGCACCGCGCTGAACGTGGCGGTGGTGCAACTGCGCACGAGCCTGCTGGGGGTCAATCACGAGACGCAGCAATTGGGGGCCGCCGTGCAGACACTCAATTCGCAATCGGGCAGCACCCTCACCGAAGTCGAAGAGCAACAGCACCAAATCAGCCAGATTGCCGCTGCCGCCACCCAACTGGCCGCCACCTCCCTGGGCGTCGCCAAAAGCTGCGAGCACGCCTCGGGCAGCGCCCAGCAAACCCGGCGTATTGCCGAAGACAGCAGCCGCGACAGCCAGCGCACCACTGCCAGCATCCAGCAGCTCAACCAACGCCTGACCGACACCGCCGATGCGCTGGAGCAGGTCAGCCAGCAGGGCCAGCAGATTCAATCGGTGGTCGACACCATCCATGGCATCGCCGAACAGACCAACCTGCTGGCGCTCAACGCCGCCATCGAAGCCGCCCGAGCCGGTGAGCAGGGGCGCGGATTTGCTGTGGTCGCGGATGAAGTGCGCAGCCTGTCGCAACTTACCCAGGCCTCCACGGCGCAGATCGCCGGCACGGTCGACAGCCTGCGCGCAACCGTCAGCCAGGCGGTCACCTTGATGGGCGCGGCCTGTGAACAAGCGCTGACCGACGCGGAATCCGTCACCGGGCTGGGCACCCGTCTGGGTGAGATTGCCGGCGCGGTGCAGCACGTCACCGACACCCTGGCGCAGATCGCCACTGCCGTAGAGGAACAAGCCGCTACGGCGGATGAAGTGAGCGGCAATATCCAGCAAGTCGACCAGGCGGCCGGGCGCTTGCTCGACGGTGCAAGGGCAGTAAACCGAGCGGCCGACACCCTGAGCAAAGGCAGCCAGGCATTGAGCGACAACACCGCGCGGTTTCGCCTGGGCTGAGCGCTTCACAGACTGACACAATCCCTCTGTGGGAGCGGGCTAGCTCGCTCCCACATTTTGAGCTCCGGTGTTTAAGTATCCCATCAGGTCCTCCACCTGAACCTTCGGCCGCTACAGGGCTCACTTAATAAGTCGCCCGTTCCCTTGCCGAAAGGAATCCGCATGTCCGCAACGACCCTCCCGCACGGCCCCGTCACCCGCGAACTCAGTTTGCGTGCCGTCATCACCGGCAGTGTCCTCGGCATCCTGCTCACGCCGTCCAATGTGTACGCCGGGTTGAAGATCGGTTGGTCGTTCAACATGTCGATCATCGCGCTGTTGATCGGCTACGCCATCTTTCAAGGAGTGGCCAAGCGTTCCACCGACCACCTGCCGTGGACCTTGCATGAAAGCAACATCAACCAGACCGTCGCCTCGGCCGCCGCTTCAATCATTTCCGGCGGACTGGTAGCGCCGATCCCGGCCTATACCTTGCTCACCGGCAATCAATTGGACGCCGTCACGATGATCGGCTGGGTGTTCTCGGTGAGTTTCCTGGGCATCTGGATCGCCTGGTATCTACGGCCCTCGCTGCTGAATGACAATGCGCTGAAATTCCCCGAAGGCATGGCCACCCTGGAAACCCTGTTGCACATCTATAACCACGGCCGTGAAGCCGCGACGCGCTTGAAGGTGTTACTCAGCGCCGCGTTGCTCTCCGGGCTGGTCAAGTGGGTGGACACCTTTATATGGGCCTTCCCGCGCTGGTCGCCCAGCGCCCAGTTGGAGCGCCTGACCTTCACCGCCGACCCTTCGCTGTTGCTGGTGGGCTTCGGCGGTATCATCGGCATTCGTGTGGGCCTGACCCTGCTGCTTGGCGCCTTGCTTGCCTGGGGTGGCCTGGGCCCCTGGCTGTTGGCGCAACACCTGGTGACCTTGCCAGCGGGCAGCAGCGGTCCGCAGTTCGCCGCACTGGTGGAGTGGTTGCTGTGGCCGGGCGTGAGCCTGATGGTGTGTTCCACCTTGGCGTCGCTGGCGATTCGGTTGTGGGCCTTGTACCGGTCGACGCACTCCAGCGGCGGTTCGACCTGGTCCGTACCCAAGCCGGGGCCGGCCGCCGGTTTCGCGTTGGCGATCGTGCTGGTGGTGAGCCTGCAGGCGCTGCTGTTCGGTATCAACCTGGGCATGGCGTTGCTCACTATTCCCTTGGCGATCTGCCTCGCCGCCGTCGCCGCGCGTGTGGTGGGCGCCACGGGCATTCCGCCCATCGGCGCCATTGGGCAACTGTCCCAGCTGAGCTTCGGCATCGTCGCGCCGGGGCAAGTACCGATCAACCTGATGAGTGCCAACACGGCCGGCGGCTCGGCCGGGCAGTGCACGGACTTGATGAATGATTTCAAGGTGGGCAAGGCCATCGGCGCTACGCCACACAAGCAAGTGATCGCGCAGATCCTGGGGATTTTCATCGGCAGCATCGTCGGCGTATTCGCTTACCTGGCCTTGATCCCTGATCCACAATCCATGCTGCTCACCGAAGAATGGCCGGCACCGGCGGTCGCCACTTGGAAGGCCGTGGCGCAAACCCTCACCCATGGGCTCGATTCACTGTCCACCAGCATCCGCTGGGCGATTGCCATTGGCGGCCTGGTCGGTGTTCTGCTGGGTGTGGCGGACAGCCTCTTGCCCGCCCATCGCGCCCGCTACCTCCCGAGTGCCGCCGCATTGGGCTTGGCCTTTGTACTGCCCGCCTCGGTGTCGCTGATGATGGCCCTGGGCGCCATACTGACCTGGCTGCTGAGCTGCCGCTGGCCGAGCCTCACCGAGCGCTTTGCGATTACGGCCGCCGCCGGTTTGATCGCGGGGGAGAGCATCACCGGCGTGGGGGCTTCACTGTGGTCGATGGTGAGCTGAAGTGTGGCTCGGCAGTTGCCGAACCTGCCGCCATGGCCTCAGGCGATCTTCACATTCATGGTGATCTTCGCCGTGAACACCTTGACTTCGCCCTCATCGAAAATATCCACCGGCACGATCTTGTCCCCAGCGGTTGACCAATCAATGCCGCTGCCATCCGCCACCGCGCGGATGTTTGACTTGGCCTTCGCCAAATACTCCACGGTCATGCCCTTGGGAATCCATTTGGCACCTGACGGGATCGACACGTCCGTCATCGTCCCACCCGCCAATTCCGCCGCGTTGCATAACGCAATCGCATGCACGGACGCCAGGTGATTGGTGATTTCCTTGCGAAACGGCACGTTGACCACGGCATGCCCAGGGCGCAGTTCGGCGATTTCCGGGTTGATGGTGCTGAAGTAGGGCGCCACCTGGCAGGCCATTTGGCTGAACGCTGCAGGGCCTACACTGTTGAACATGCTGAGAAACTGGCTCATGGATTATCCTCGCAATGGTTTTACAGAATAATATTCTGTAGCGGAACAATATTCCGTAAGTTCCACAGGTGTCAAGCCATGCCTTCTCGGCAGGCGGCTGTACCTTTAGACTCCGCACATTTGGCGAGCCACTTCATGCACGCACCTGATCTGATCGAGCGCACCTTCCCGAGCCGGCGCGGCGACCTCAAGCGCAGCATCCTGCGCGAGGCCCTGGCCTGCTTTAACGAAGTCGGTATTGAGGCGACGAATATCGAAACCATCCGCGCGCGGTGCGAGACCAGCGTGGGCGCCATCTACCATCATTTCGGCAACAAGGAAGGCATCGTTGCCGCGCTGTTTTTTGCCGCGCTGGAAGATCAGGCCGCACTGCGAGAGCACTACCTCAAGCAGGCGCAAACCGCCCAGGCCGGTGTGGAAGCGCTGGTGCGCAGTTATGTGGAGTGGGTAGATGCGCAACCCGAATGGGCGCGCTTTATGTTCCAGAGCCGCTTCGCCGTGGCCAACGGCCCGCACAAGGACGAACTGCTCACCCGCAACAAGCAGCGCAATGCGCAATTGACCGAGTGGATGAGCGACGAAGGCCGCCGTGACGCGTTCAGCCATATCCCGGCTGAACTGTTGCTGTCGCTGATCATCGGCTCGGCGGAAAGCTACGCCCGTGCGTGGTTATCCGGCCGCGTCAAGCACAGCCCGAATCACTACGCGGCTTTACTGGCGCAGGCGGCGTGGGCCTCGATCAGCCAAACGCCTTCGCAATCGGCAGACATTTAATTATCGGCACTCCCGGGCGCTGGCGTAGTCTGTTTCCAAGACACCCCTCTCGCCCTGCGGAGCACTCAATGATCATCGTCCACCACCTCAACAACTCACGCTCGCAACGCATCCTGTGGCTGCTCGAAGAACTCGGCCTGCCCTACGAGATCAAGCGCTACCAGCGCGACCCGAAAACCAACCTCGCGCCGCCGGAACTCAAGGCGATCAACCCGTTGGGCAAATCTCCGGTAATCGAAGACGGTGGCCAAGTGCTGATCGAGTCAGCCGCGATCATCGACTACCTGATCCGCCGCCATGGCCAGGGCCGCCTGCAACCCGACCCTGCCAGCGCCACCTACGACCAATACGTGCAATGGCTGCATTTTGCCGAAGGCTCAGCCATGTTGCCGCTGATGCTCAACCTCTACGTCGGCCGCCTGGGCGAGGCTGGCGCGCCGTTGCATCCGCGGATCGAGTCGGAAATCGCCAACTATCTGGGTTACCTGAATGACGTGCTCGCGGATAAAACCTACCTGCTCGGCGATGAACTGAGCGGCGCGGATATCCAGATGAGCTTTATCGGCGAAGTGGCCGGGGCCCAGGGCAAGTTGCAGGCCTACCCGCACCTGGCGGCGTGGGTGCAGAAGTTCCAGGCGCGACCTGCGTATCGCAAAGCGGTGGAGCAGGGTGGGGAGTACGCGTTTGCCAGGTGAAGGGCGAGTAGTCCAACGCTGTTTGCAGGGCATTTACAACTGTTAACGGATTAAGCGGCGCAATCGCTATAGGCTTGGCTGGGTCCGTCCAAGGAGACTTTGCCATGAACCTGCGAGCTGTCGCCGCCACGTTGTTTGCCCTTGCTCTTTTGCTGCCGTCACCAGCCGACGCCGCGACGCCCATCACCCACGTCGCTATCTACCGTGGCCCGGCGGGCTGTGACGACTGTTCCGAAAACGTGGCAAAAGCCCTGCAACGTCTCAACCCCAACTACCACATTGATTTTGTGGGCGCGGATGAGTCGATCGACATCACGCCACAAACCCTGGCGCGCTACGACCTCTACGTGCAACCCGGCGGCGGCCAGGATATTCCCGGCGCCCTGCGCAGCCTGGGTGAGGCGCGCAGCGAGGCCATCCGCAGCTACGTCGCCAATGGCGGCCGCTACCTCGGATTGTGCATGGGCGCCTACCTGGCGGATGACAACAACCTCGGTCTGATCCCCCAGGACCTCGACGGCGAGGCCGGTCGTCCCGGTTTTGAAGTGCCTGGAATTGCCGATGCCGCCGTGCAGGTGACTTGGACGGGCAAGGTTGACCACGTCTTCTTCCAGGACGGCCCTTACTTTCCCCAAGGGTCGTACACCACCATCGCGACCTACCGCAACGGCGACGTAGCGGCGGCGCGGTATACCTATGAAAAGGGCGTCGTGGTGCTGAGTGGCCCGCACCCTGAGGCCAGCCAGGAGTGGTTCGAGAATGCCGACATTCCGTTGAGCAAAATGCCGAAGGGTGATCTATTTGGTTCACTGATACATAGTTTCTGACGCTCACCACAAAATGGGCTTTCAACCGTTTATCCCTTCGAAGCGCTGCAGCGAAAACGACGAGAGGTCCAATTCACTCGTACCCTTCACGCACCACTGCGCAAACGCCTCACCCAGCGCCGCCGAGTGCTTGAAACCATGCCCCGAACACGGCGATACCACCAACGTGTGCTGCAACGTCGGGTGCCGGTCGATGATGAAATGATGGTCCGGCGTCACCGTGTAGGCGCACACCGCTGACTTGACCACCCTGGCCGTCAGCCCGGCTATGCGGCCCTGCACCTGTTGCTCGTACATCTCCCGTTCCTGGGCGGGCGAAACGGTGCGGTCCAGCGTCTGCGGCGTGGACACGGTGTGATACTGCGCCGTCGCTACTTTCAAACTGCCTTCCCCGGGCAGCGCCGGGAAGCCGTAGTTGGTGTGACCGTCGCCCGGCCCGTGGGTGAAGATAAACGTAGGAGACGCGCCGACCAGTGCTGCATCCGGCTCCGTTTCGAACCAGAACAGCTGCTGCCTATAGACCTTGAGCAATCGATCAAACGGCGCTCCCAGCAAACCACCGGCCCAGTTACCGGCGCTCACCACCAGCTTGTCGGCCTGCAAGGTACGTTGGTCGGTGGTCACCGTGACGCCCTGTTCATCCGAACTGATGTAGGTCACGGTTTCGCCTGTGTACAGCGTCGCGCCTTGTTGCTCGGCCAGGCGCAACTGCACTTCGATGCAGCGCTCGGGCCGCACGAACCCGCCACCAGGCTCGTAATAGCCGATGGCGCTGTCGGCCACCTGGGCAAATTGGGGAAAACGCTGGCGAATCTGCGCCGCATCCAGCACTTCGTGTTCGATACCGTAGGTTTGCGCCAGGCCAATGGTGCGCAGGGTGAAGTCGGTTCCATCGCTTGGGTCGAAATCCTCGCGGGACGTGAGCACCAATAACCCCGACTGCTCAAAGAGCGACTCCCCCGACAGCGCTTCCAACTCCCGCCAGATGCGGTGCGAATTACGCACGATGGGCACGTACTGCGCGCCTTCACCCACCGACAACCGCGTGATCCGCGTATCGCCATGACTGGAGCCGAAGGTGTGTGGTGGATGATGACGGTCGATTCCGGCGACCTTTACACCGGCCTTGGCCAGTTGGTACACCGTGGCGGCACCCATGGCGCCCAAGCCGATGACCAGCGATTCATAACGTTCCAAGGTCGATACTCGCTATAGGGAAGGCGCTTAGTTGAGTGCAAGCGCGCCTAAAACACAATGGTTCGATCAGCGTGTGGTCGCGCGAAACGGCCGGAACGCCTTCCACAATTGCTCGGCAAAAATCTGCGGCTGCTCGAACGCCGCAAAGTGCCCGCCTTTGTCCACGGCATTCCAATAGAACAGGTTGGCCCATGCCTCTTCAGCCCACGCCCGTGGCGGCTTGAAAGTTTCGGCGGGGAAAATGCTTGCGCCCATCGGCACCTGGATACGCTCCACGCCGCCCCGCGCCGACGAGAAAAAATCCGCGCCACGAATGGTCGCGCCCACGCCTTCCCAGTACAAGCGCGCGCTGGACGTGCCAGTGCCGGTGAACCAATACAACGAGATGTCATCGAGCATCTGGTCGCGGGTGAGAGCATCTTCGGGACGGCCGTTGTTGTCGGTCCATTCCCAGAACTTTTCATACATCCATGTGGCCAGGGCCACCGGTGAGTCGTTCAGCGCGTAGCCGATGGTTTGCGGGCGGGTGTTCATCTGGTTGGCGTAGCCGGCCTTGTCGCTGACGTAACGCTCGATATCCTCAAGGGCCCGGCGCTCTTCTTCGGTCGGGTTGGCGGGTAGTTGCGCCGGCACCACCATCGGCAAATTCACATGCGCGGCCATCAGCCCCTCGGGTGCCTGGCCAGCCAATGCGGTGGTGATGGCCGCGCCCCAGTCGCCGCCCTGGGCCACCCAGTTCTTGTAGCCCAGCCGTTGTGTCATCAGCACCGCCCAGGCGCGGGCGATACGCGCCGGGTTCCAGCCCTGCTCGGTGGGTTTGTCGGAGAAGCCGTAGCCTGGGATTGCCGGCACGACCACATCAAACGCGTTTTCGACCGTGCCACCGAATGCCACCGGATTGGTCAGGCGCTCGATTACCTCCAGAAACTCCAGCACCGAGCCCGGCCATCCGTGCGTGAGCAGAATTGGCATGGCGTTCGGGTGCGGCGAGCGGGCGTGAATGAAGTAAATACCCACGCCGTCGATCCGCGTGCGGAATTGCGGGAAGCTGTTCAAGCGCGAGAAAAATTGCGTTTGATTACGATCAGGCCGTCGAGAAGGCGAAGGTGTTGTTCTGGCAGCGCGGCTACGTCGCCACCGGCCTGCGCGACTTGCTGAAGGTCATGGACATCGGCGAAAGCTCCTTCTACAACTCGCTCAAAAGCAAGAAGCAGCTGTACCTGGCCTGTGTGCAACGTTACGAAGATGACGTGGTGGCGCGGCGCCTGGAAGCCTTGGTGTCGGCGCCCACTGCGACCGAGGGTATTCGCGCATTTTTCAGCGTGATCCTCGACGATCTGGAAGGTGCACAGATGCCATCGCCCCTGTGCATGGTGGCCGCGATGGTGACGGACGTGGTGTTGTCAGACCCGGAACTGCGCGAGCGCGCCGAACAAGGGTTGGAAGCGGTGCGCGGCATCATGGCCGAGCGCTTGAGCGAGGATCAAGCCCGGGGCCTGCTGCCGGCGTCCCTCGACCCGCAAGTGACTGCCTCGGTGATCCTCACCTATCTGCAAGGCTTGTGGCGCATGGCGTTGGTGAAATTCGAGCGACCTGGATTCGAACGCCAGGTCGACACGTTTTTGCAGGGGCTGGAGCTTTAGTCAGCGCACCACGTCCAGCGTCTGGATTTCATTCACATAGTGAGTCTGGCTCGACGTCGACTCCAGCGTCAGCGCGACGCCCAGGTCCTCGATAAACGCGCGCGACGAAGAATAACCGTCCTGCTCGCAGGTCAACCGGATGGCATCACCCGTCAGCGACGCAAACACTTGACGCGCCGGGAAGCGCTCGCCCACCTTGCAGGTCAAGGTTGTTTCGGTCGGTTTGTCGGTGGGCTTGACCGGTACATTGGCCATCTTCAGGTGCGCACTCAAGGTCTGGCCCGGAGCCCAGCTTGTCGGTAGTTTTACCTCGGCCTCGCGGGTCTGCAGGACCTGGCCTTCGCCCACGCCGTTCATTTTCGACTTGAGCTGGATCAGGTCGGCCAGCATCAGACGGTCCACGTTGAAGGCGCTGCCGTAGGCTTCGTTCTTCACCAGCAAACCGCCCTCGGCCTTGAACCGGATGGTGATCGACGCGTCCTTGCCCGCGCCGTTCTTTGACAGGTAGGTGTAGCTCAACGTCTTGAACTTGGGCTGCAACAGCGGCACGTCGAGGCCCTGGAGCACGTTGGGCGGCACCGGCACATCGGCCAGATGGGTGTCGGCCACGGTGCGCGGGTAGTCCACCGGCGAGATGTCCGGCCGCAACAGCGCCAGCAACCCGGCATTCACGCCGCCCTGTACCGAACAGCTCACACGGGAATACTTGCCCTCCGGCTCCACGATCAGCACCCGCTCCACATTGCGCAGCCCCGGCGCCTTGCCCGGCATCGGCTTGATCGCCTGCCAACGGTTGCCCACCTTCAACTCACTGCGCGTGTATTGCCCCTCGCCTTTTTGCAGCGCACCGGGTTGGTCCAGCAACGCTGCGACGCGCGGGGCGACTTCATCCATGGTGCCGTCCACCGTGAAGCCCCAGAAGTAATACAGGCCCAACGGGCCAAGATCGCTGACCTCATCGTTGTAGGACAGCAGCTTCAACCCCGCGATGGCCGGCGCGGTCACTGGCACTGCCGAGGCCTTGGGTTCGGTGCGGTCGCGCACCGCGATCCAGGTGAAGTTCTTTTCCTGCTTGAGCGGGGCATAGGCCTGCCAGGCGTCACGGTGGGTGTTCAGGCGGCTGAAGAAGCTCTCGTCGCAACGAGTGAAGGCCTTGAGCGTGTCGACCAACGCGGCGTCGTCGGCCTGGGCAATCGACGGCGCCAGCAGGGCAGATGCGAGCAGGGCAGCGGAAAACGGCAACTTCATGGGGCGGGACTTCCTTATCGGTGGGCAGTGAGCGAGGTCGGGCATTATCCAGCAGTTGGGCGTCAGGCTCTAGTTGGCTGAACGGGTCAGGCGTTGCTTGATTTGCTGAATATCCAGGGTGATTTGAACCTTTCTTCTGATCGCGGCAGAGCAGCGCGCTACGCCTGAACCCTAAGCGCACTGATGATAAACCCATGCAGACTGTTGACCGCCTGGGACCCGCGAGAGGCTCGGCTACGCAGAATCGATACCTCCATCGGTTCAATATTCCCCAACCCCTGTTCGCGACCCAAGACCTGAAGTGACGGCTGCACCGTACATTGAGTAATCGCGGCAATCGCCAGCCCGCCTTCAACCGCAGCCACTTGGCCGGCGAGGCTGGAGCTGTTGTACACCACCTTGAACTGACGCCCTTGCTGGGCCAGTGAATTCACCGCATACCGCCGCGCCAGACTGGCGCTTTCGTAGACGGCGATAGGCACCGGGTCCCGGCGCCAGAGTTCGAACTGAGGCGAGCCTACCCAAACCATCGGTTCCTTGAACAAAAAGGTGCCGCTGTGTGGCGAGTCCCGGGACACCAGCGCCAGATCAAGGTCGCCGCTGCGTACACGTGGGATCAGTGCGGTGGATTGTTCACAGGTCAGTTCGATGTCCACACCGGCGTAGCGCGGCGCAAAACGCTTGAGCACCGGCGTCAGGTACTTGGCCGCGTAATCCTCCGCGACCCCAAGGCGGATGCGCCCGGTCAAGGCTTCACCATGGAACGCCGCCTGGGTCTCGGCGTGCAGCGCCAGCAGGCGACGGGCGTAGCTCAGCAGCGTCTGGCCGTCATCGGTCAGTTGCAGGTGCCTCGGACCACGGTTCAACAAAGGCCGTCCCAGCGCTGCCTCCAGTTTCTTCATCTGCATACTGACGGCAGATTGCGATCGGTTCACCTCATGAGCTGCGCCCGACAGCGAACCGGCGTCCACCACCGCCACGAAGCACTTGAGCCAATCGATCTGCAAATCACTGGAAGGCATGTGGGTTATTTCTATTCGTTAATCGAATGGCTGCGGCGTGAATTATGCGCTTTTCATGATAGCCGTTCGCTCGCAGGATGCGGACTTGAATCCACCGTTGCCGGACCTGATCATGCCCTTCGAGACCTGGTTGCTCTACCTGTTCACCTGCTGCGGCATAGCGGTAGTGCCAGGCCCCAACGCGTTGTTGGTGCTGACCCATGGCGCGCTCCATGGCCGCCGCAAAACCCTGTTCACCATCAGCGGCGGCGTGCTCGGCTTTGCTTTTGTGCTCATGCTGTGCGCATTGGGCCTGGGCGCGTTGATCCAAGCCTCCGCCAGCTGGTTTACCGCCTTGAAGGTGCCGGTGGGCTGTACTTGATCTGGTTGGGCCTAGGGTTGTGGCGCTCCGCCCCGGTCAGCCTGGAGGCCGGCGCCATGGCACTGAGCAGTTGGTCGCTGTTCCGTCAGGGACTGGTATCGGCCATCTCAAACCCCAAGGCGTTACTGCTATTCACCGCGTTTATTCCACCTTTCCTGGACCCGCACAGAAGCCTCATCGCGCAAACGGCCGCCATTGCGCTGACCTATGCCGTCGTGGAATTTGTCGTTGAATACCTGGTGGCCAGTGCTGCCAACCGGGTCAGGCCGTGGTTGGCGCACACCGGGCGGCGGTTCAATAAGGTCTGCGGTGGGTTCTTTGTGGTGTTTGGGTTGGCGTTGCCCATTCACAGCTGAGGGCTTGACCTTCCCCATAACGCAACGGCTCGGGCGCCGGGCTTTGTCGTCACAGGCTTTCGCGGCTGTCTGACTGATGATTTCCAGCAACTGTCAACGCACCCGCGTCCGGCTCTGCACCGCCAGATCCAACGCCTTCTGCATATCCAGCCGCGCCGAGCGCCCTACGTCCTTGTCATTGAGTTGATAATTGCGCTCCGACGGCAGGATCGGCGCAGTAAGGTCCTGCGCATCGCTGCGTTCAAAGTCATGGTTGTCGCCAATCGCCATGGCGCTGCGGCGCAACAGCATGCGCAATTGCTCGGGCTCAAGCTGCGGGTTGATCGACAGCATCGCCGCCACCAGCCCCGCGACCATCGGCGTGGCGTACGACGTACCACAATGCACCGCGCCTTCCTCACCGGCCTTTACCGTCGACGCATGGGCGCAGGCCGCCGCGGTGATATCCACACGCATGTCCACATTCGACGAACTGCGCGTCACCGCGTAAGCCGGGTCATCCACGGCGACACCACTGCGCTCCCCGCGCTGATGGCCGCCAACCACCAGCAACTGCTCGGTGATAAACGAGGAGGGCAAGCGGTAATCATCCGTGCCCGAAAACGCCGACCCATTGCCCGCCGAATTCACCACGATCACCTCCGGATGCGCCTTGCGCAGCCACAGGAAAAACTCTTCCAGCAATTCCTCGTAGCCACTCATGGCGATACCCGAGCGCAGCAGAGAGTCCACCTCATCACCGTTGACGTCCTTGGTGCCGACACGGTGAATGCCCCAACTCCAATTGAGCACCCGCACACCGTCCTCCACCAGGTTGACCGACGCGGCGATATTGGCAGTAATGCCCGCATCGGAATCGCGATCGACGATCACATCAAACCCGCCGCTGGCCTTGTCCAGCCCGCGCAGGAAACCACTGTTGCCGCCATCGTCCCACTTCGCCGCAAGGATCCCGGCGACGGTCGTGCCATGCCCGTCCGCAGCGCCCATGTCCCGCGCGTAAACACAGGTGCGCTTCGGCGAACAGCCGCCCCGGTAATCGGCAAAATCCGCCGTGTCGAAATCCACCCCCCGCTCGATCACCCCCACACGTATCGGCTGCGGCACAATCGGCGCGTAGCGCCCCGGAATCCGGTGCCGGTAGTAGGTAACTGCATCCAGAAAGCGGTTTGCCGCCCACTCATCAGAGTCCGGCGCAGGTTTGCTCGGTTCCTTGGGGCGAGTAACGGCCTGCTCGGACTCTTCAGCGGCAGACTCTTCAACCACCACCGCATCCACACTGGTTTCACTGCCAAGGCGCAGCACCAACGCATCGCGCTGCACCAGATCCTTGGCCGGCAGGCGCAGTTGGAACACATTCAACGGTGCAATACTGCCCACCACCGTCGCCCCATATTTATGGGCCAACCGCTCGGCCTCCTGGCGACCGTCGTGGTCCTCTTCAATCAGTACGCTGACCAGATCGACGTAAGTGGTCAGGCCGTCCATGTTCTTCGTCACCTCGCCCGGCGTGGCGGCGACCACATGGCTGTTGCGCACCGTCAGCCACGCGGCGTTGCTGACGCGGGAGCCCTCTTCAAGCCAGAGCGGGCCGCTTTGGTAATGGCTGGCGTCCAGACGCAGACGCAGGGTCTGGCCGTCGCGTTGCAACGCACTCGACGGCAGCACCTTGCCCGCCAGTTTCAATTGCGGCGCTGCATCACCCAGCCCGCGCACGTTCAGGCACCAGTCCTGTTGGCGACTTTCCAATAGGTCACCGCAGCGCTTCAGGTTTTCCAGACGCAGCGGCTCCTGCGCCGCGACGCTGGTGCAGGCGACCAGGGTGAGAAGGGTTGCGAGGTTAGCGGGGCGTAGGGACATGGGGGCAGGTCTTTGCCGGAGTGATGGTGTTCGGACTGCGGCAGAGGGCGCTTCGTTCAGAGGGAGGGGGCAAAGGTGAACAAAGCGCAGTTGATCGCGCAGGGAGAACGGGCGGCACACGGCCCTTGCTCCGGACGTTGATCCCTGCAATAACTCACCGCTTCTATTCAGGATGAGTGTTATGCCCACGCCACTTAATCAAAGCGACGCCGTTATTTTACGCGCAGCTTCCGATAGCGACCTGGAAAGCCTGGTCGCGATCAGGATCGAAGCCATGCGCGAAAGCCTCGAACGTCTGGGGCGATTTGATCCCGCCCGTGCCCGGGAACGATTTGTGGCGGGTTTCGAGCCCAAGAGCACACGCCGCATCGAAGTGTCTGGCGAGTGGGTTGGCTTCGTCGTTATCAAAGATTACCCGCGTGAACTCCTGCTCGATCACCTGTACGTGATCCCCAGTGCGCAAGGCGCAGGAATCGGCGCTCAAGTGCTTGGCCAGATCTTCAGAGAAGCTGATGAAACCGGTCGCCCCATCAGAGTGGGCGCTCTCAAGGAAAGCGCTTCAAATCGGTTCTACATTCGCCACGGTTTTAGGTTTGTCGAAAGCGGTGAGTTCGATAATTACTATGTGCGGGTTAACGGTATCGGCGTGCATTCGGGTAAGTGAATACGACTGCAGGGCAGCCTGATGGAAAGGTGCCTAAAGCCAGTGGTTAGCCACGAGGTCCTTCGAAATGGCCATGACTTGCGCAGAAATATGCAGTAGCACCGGCACCAACAGGCCCGCACTTCGTACCCGCGCATAGGCCAGGATAACGGCGAGCGTGCCGATGAGCAGGAACGAGGTCCAGTGAGTGAATGGCATGTGAATGAACATGTACAAGGCGCTGGTGGTCACAATCGCAACCCACTGCCAAACGCGGCTCTCAAGAGGGAACAGGCGAATCAGGAAGTGCCGGTACAGCAGTTCCTCGAAAATAGGCAAAAAGGTCAGCGCCATCACCCAGAAAAGCGCCTTTTGAGCCACTGACGTACCGCCAGAATTTAACATCGATTCCGTGCGCCCGTACCCCAGCCAGATATCGAGCCCGCTGCAGACCAAGTAAGCGCCCACTGTCCATGCAACGCACAACTTGAATGTCCTGCCCAAGTCATGACCGATAAGGGCACGCACGCCCCCCGAGTGTCTACGCTCGAACACCGCAAACAAAAACAGCACCGCCGCAGAAAAACCACTGCCAGCCAGCAGCCGCATTGCGTTCAGGTTACCGGCGCCCACCATTGACACCAGCGCCAGTTGAGTCGCGATAAATAACCCCATCGCGAGGCAGGCTGTTAAGAGACGCCGCCGCCAAGAATAGGTGTCCATGTCAGTTTCAGAGGGGGCTGAGAGGGGTTCGTACTTCATTCGATATTTCCTTTACCGGTAGGCATGCTGTGGGCATCTTGAAAGTGTTCCCGACCCAGATACGAAATGACGACGATTGCGCCAGGCTGACCCATGATTGATCCGCGCGTTTCGTTGGTCGGGTGGCGGTTATACCAATCCCAATTCCAGCCACAACGGCGCTCAAATGTGGGAGCTGTCGAGCCCCGGCGAGGCTGCGAAAGCGGCGGCACTGCGAGCACTGTCCTCGCCTGATTCACGCATCCGGTATCAACCTACCCAGCAACGCTGTGAACGACTCGGCGACATAAAAAATGCCGTCCTGTACGTCCAGTTCATGGAAGTAAAACACCACCTTGGGAGAGGCGGGCGTCTCGGAGTAATCGAAACAAAGATAATCACCGCCGCCGCCCACCACGATAGGCAGATAATGCTCAGGCAGTTGATGATGCTCTCGCAGTTTCACCAGCGCAGTGATGATGTTCTCCGCGCTCTCAAAGGGGTCCAGGGTCAATAACATGCCGAAGCCGATGTCCCACGCGGTACCGTCCACCTCGATGCACAAGGTCCGGTCTTTTGGCTGCCCACCGTGATAGCGCTTTACGCATTCAACGTAGTCCGCGGGCAGCTTGAAACGGATCACTTTTTCAATACCGTCGACCAGATCATCGGATAACGGTTGATGGGTGGGTGAGTAGGTATTCCACTCCATTGAAAGGCTGCTCCTGAGTCGCTTTAGAAATTATCGCTCCAACTGCACAACTTGCTCTCGCTCAATGGCACAAGCTTTCCCTCGATGTGCCCCACCAGCATCCGCTTGAGCGTCACCCCGCATTTGTAACGACCCGCTGCTTCAAGTTCATAGTCCATACCTGCCTCGGGCACAAAACTGAACATGTTGTAGCACCGATCACCAATGTAATGAAACGCGATAGGCTGCGCGGCGGGCACCCGCAGCTCGGTCATCACCGTGGCCTCCGAGTAACGCTCGATAGGCGCCATGCCCAGGGTTTCGCCGTTGCGGTCGGCATAGCCATCACGTTTGGCGACCATCACACCGGCGCCAGGCAGGCGGAAGTCGATGCAGTTGGAGTTGGGCACGCCACGGACCATGCCATCGCTGACAACGCGCATGCGCACGGTTTCACCGCGGGCTGGCGATGCGTAGGGCGTTGAAAATGAGCGGACATCCGTCAATGCGCCACAGCCAGTGAGTGACACCAAGATGCTAACGCAGAAAAAGGATTTGAACCGGCGCGGTAATTGACTCATGAGGCATGCTCCCTGCAGATTGCTGTTTCAAACTATTCAACATTCACCCCACCCACTAATGGCATGCCTTCGCGGTGTGACTGCTGACAGGTTCACGGCTGACCGCTTCCGTCGTGCTGTTCTTGACGATTTTGCTGATCCAGATCCCGCACGGCTCTGATTTGGCTTCATAGTCTGCGCCGGCCTCAGGCACAAAATAGACACCGGTGAGGCATTGAGATTTTCGGGCGACACCTGCATACACCAGCGTGATGGGTGTGTCCGGGCGAATATAAATTTCTGCGCTGTTTTGAACACCGTCTCCTCCTGGAATCCCAAGGCTCCTGTCGTTGAACGTGTGATTGTTCAACGGCGCCGAGGACCTTGAATTGACTATCCCAGAGTCGGGTAAATGCCAGTCAATGCATTGGCTGTTGGGCACCAGCCGAAGGGTTTGATCGGTGATGACCCTTAGCCTGCTGGAGGTAGCGGGCTGGGGTTCGTTATACGCCGTGGTATAGGATTTAAGCGCCGTGATCGTAGAGCATCCGCAAAAAAGTGGGATTGATAGCAGCATCAATAAGCTGGCTTTTTTCATAGTGTCGACTCCATTCATAGGGCGCGCGAATCGCCCCGTGTCGCTCGCGGCGACGCGTTAGAGGGCGCTTGCTTGAATCGAGAGGCGCACCCGTTGCCATTCATTCCAGCAGTCTTCGGCAACGATGTCCGGATAACCACGTTCTGTTTCCATCGCCAGCGCGGTGCTGAAAGGTAGCGCGATGCAGGTGGCGGCATCTCGGATTTCGCACACTTCGGATTCTGTCAGCGGGGTAGCCTTTTTTGCTTCCGCCGCTGTGAGCACGGCCACAAGGGCCGGCACGAAAACCAGGCATAGCGGATCGGTAGGCATTGGTTTCTTCCCTGAGTGAATTGCGCAAAAGCGCCAGTGTAAACGTGTGTAGTTAAACCCGGTTGTCTAATGTCTAGTTTTAATTCGTGGCTGGGTCTGAGGTTCACCCTAATGACCGGTGCCCTCATTATCTCGCCCACCCTGCCGATAACCTGCGCTGCGGTAATCAATAGGAATGCCTCGCGCAGGAAGCCGGATGATGATTTTTGACGTTAACCGTTATGCTCAAGTGTATTACCAGAATATCCAGCCATCACCGGGTAACGACTACCCGCGACTCAAAGCATGGGAGTTTCTCTACGAGTACATTTGGGACGAATGCCGACCTCATTGGGCAGATCTCATCAGTGATGATCAGATCGACACGACAGCGCTGCACATCGGGTTCTACCTGGCGAACTGGGGGATGTTCCGCGGCTCCTCGGGGTTGTTGCAAAACAGCAACCTTGATCTGATGAAAGCATTGGCCAAGTCTCTCTTTACGGGCAAAGGTCCGGAATTGCTTGAGCTCTCTTTGAATGATTTTGCAGCGGGATCGCCAAACCTGGTCTACAACCAGAAGCTTTTGGACGATGTATTCGGAGCGATGGAGACGCTGGCCAGTAACGTCTCCTGGACGGATACGCTCAAGACCAAAATCCTGATGGGCGTGTGGGGAGAGTGCCCGGCGCTGGACCGTTTTTATATTGCGGCTTGCCGAGATCTATTTCCGCGCCTTCCACACATCACTGCGGCCAGCGGAAAGGGCCTTACTGCGCTGGCGGATGTGGTCCGAGAATTGAAGGTTCGCCCGTTGGTGTTGAAAACGGCGCGGCTGAAACTGCCATACTCCACTGCTCGGATTATGGATATGGCGCTGTTTGAGTATGGGCTTGGGTTGTAAGAAACAGCAGGGGCGTCACTTGCAATAAATCAGTAGGTTTATTGCGGGGTCTTCATCGAAAAAGCGCCCCTGTTGTGTGTTTAAAATTATAGAGCGAAGAAGATGGAAGAATTAGCTTAGGGATTTAAAGGGTTTGACTTTAAGGCCGCGATCGAGGACTTAAAAGCACGAGCTTTGCTCGCGCGACTGACGAGGCGGATTATTGCGATCAGTATGTTTGTCTCGATCTTTACCGCCGTAACGGGTGTGTATGTTTTTAATGTGGAGGGCATCACGTCCTACCGAGGTTTTGCAGAAAGAATTTCAAATAGCGCGCCGCGTGACCCCAGTATTTTTCTGCGTACCTCCCGAGATTTATTGAATAAGGCCTACCCCGATGAATTGGTCGCCACGGGCAAAGCAAAGCGCCAGCTGAGCGCAGCGTGAGTGCCCCACCAGTTAAAAGAAAACTGATGCTCTGGCGACTCCTGAAGTGGCTGGCATTTCTTTCTTCATCTGTTCCGGCACATGGTTGAAGGTCTAGCCTGTAGCGCGCAGGATCGGGTTGGATGGTACAGCGGTTCTTACACCCATCAACTTGATCTAGAAATTGCCTCTTTGCTAATCAGTGTTTGCGCTCGCACATATTGTCCTGGCGTAACACCCATTATCCGACGGAACATGGCAATGAAAGCACTAATATTTTCGTAGCCAAGCTCAATCGCCGTTGTCGTCACTGACATCCCCTCGACCAATAGTTGAATAGCGCGCAACGTGCGTGCACGTTGTCGCCATTCAGAAAAACTAAAACCGGTTTCAGCGACCAGACGCCGGGCAAGTGTTCTAGGTGCCATACCTGACCAAGCAGCCCAATCCTCAAGTGATCTATTGTCATCAAGCTGAGCAAGTATCGCATCGGTGATACGCCTCAAGCGCGGGTCATTGGGGTGCGTCAGACCGATGGGTTCAGCGGGTGAGGTAGCAATTTCATCCAAGATGACTGCCGCAACCCGCGACTCCATTTCGTTGCGGGGTGGTTGTCCCCACGACGCAGCGCGGCTTACCGCTTCGCGCAGCAAACTGCTAACCCTAAATGTGCATGGCATTTGATGCAGGATCCCGCACTCTTGCTCCGCGATATAGACCATCGCTCCTGCAAAAGCGCCATGTGACATCATCGCGTGTGCGACACGGGGAGGTATCCAAATGGCATGAGTAGCCGGCACTAGCCATGAGCCGCCGTCAGTGCTGACGGAAAGCAGGCCGGCAAGGCTTGCGATTAGTTGGCCTGTCGTATGAGTGTGGGGCGCCGTTTCGCGGATCGCCCGGTCGCGTTGCTCTATCGCCAACAGTGGCATAAGCGCGCGGTTCATGGCTGGTTTACGTTATCCAATGTCATATCCGAGGTAGCCATATCCTGAATGCCTAATGGAGAATAAGGCCGGTCAGAGGAATACTCAATGTCTAAAAATCGCAAATGTTGCTTCTCTTGGATTGGCCTGATTATGCGTACCTCTCACACATTTATTTTCTGTGTCTTGGTCGTAACAGCTGGATGCGCAAGCTCACCTCCCTATTTGGCCCGTGAACCTTTAAAGGATCATTTGATGAATTCTAACCACATGGTGCATGCCGTCGATCATATTGGCTTCGCAGTCAGTTCATTGGAAGAAGCCATTCGCTTCTGGACAATTGGACTTGGGTTCACTCTTGAGCGTCAGTCGGAAATGGGCGGATCATTCATTTTGCAAGTAACCGGCACCGCCGATCCGAGCGTGCGAACGGCGATAGTCAAAGGCCCGGATGGCAGCCGAGTAGAGTTGCTGGAATATTCGCAGGGTGACCGCCACGGTATCACTCCACCTACGGCATCAGCGATTGGTTCAGCGCATTTGGCATTGAGAGTGCAAGACATATACGCCGTACTCGAACGCATTGAGCAAGCAGGCTGGAAAGCAAGAGGCAAGCCTCAAGCGATTCCCGCAGGCCCACGCAAGGGAACTCTAGTTGTATATGTGACAGGGCCAGATCATATAACTCTGGAACTGATGCAGGCTAATGAGTAGCTTCCTGCCGAAGGCTGTTAAGCTTATTTCCCTAAGGCAATTACTCAAAGCGCTCTCCGTCGCGCATGACGTCTCATGGCAAACATAAAGATCATCACCTTCAAGTATACAGCTGGCGTAATCATACACTTCGCCGGTTAAATAAAATTTGGATTTCCTTTCTGGCACTCCACTGCGCAGATCGAAAAGCTAAAGTCCTGTTAGTGCGCTAGAGCGCAGATCACTAACGCGTAAAGGCGAAAATCTTAAATTACCGCCATATAGGATCTATCAATGACTGCTTTTGGCGGTGGACATTCCTGAATTAGCAGCTTCTGGCCTTTCGTCCCTATTGCGAACATCCGCGCTCCCAGGCGTTTGCTCTCCATCTTATGCTGCAAACCTGAGCGAGTTCAAAGATCCCGCAGCATCAATCGCTGCTCCTTACCCCACGCCCGAAAAAACTCCTGCACCTGCCATCCACGCTTGGCGTAGTAGTCGCTGCGATCATAGGTGTGCAAGTACAACCGCGTGGTGCCGTTTGCCTTCGCGGCGTCGCAGATGCCTTCTATCAATTGTTCCGCCAACCCTCGCTTCCTTGCCTGCGGGGCGATAAAGACGCAGGCTAGCCAGGGCCCCAGCTCCGGGCGTTCGGGCAAGTCGTTGGCGGCAAGTGCAGCGCCGCCAAGTAGCTGGTCATTCTCTAGGGCGATCAGACATTGCCAATCACTGTTGCCCTGGCCTTCCGCGAATTCGCGTTGCCAATCGGCCAATGGTTGCTCAACAAACTCGTATGCGAACTGCTGATGCAGCCACTGCGCCAGGGTGTCGCTGTGTTGCATATGGTCACGCAGCCAAACCAGGCGGGGCATGTGAGAGTCTTCCTTGTTTTTGGATCAGTACGCGTATGTGGCCGCAAGGAGGGAATAGGGTCAAGCGCAACGGTGAAAAGGTGACTGAAACGGTGACAGATTTACTTTTCTTCCGGAATGACCGCTTCTGGCCGGTTAGCGTCCGTTGCTCTGATTAGCCATCCTTGTCCTTCCCCACGTGGAGGACTTGTCATGAACATCATTGCTACCTGCAGCCATCAGCCCTGGAACAAAGGAAAACTGGTCGGGCAGAAAACCCCACTCCGACTGAGAGATATCTGGGCCATCCGAGTAAGGCTTCAAATTGCGGAAAGAACCCGAGATCTGGCCTTTTCGATCTGGCCATCGACAGTAAGCTTCGAGCCTGCGACTTAACCAAGCTCCGCGTGCGCGATGTCGCTCATGGCGAGTACGTCTCATCGAAGCTGGAGAGCACTGTTCGATACCTGGGGATTGAGGTCGATGACGCCCTGGAGAAGGCGGAACAGACTGAGGTTTGACCATGTATAGCGACGGTCGACGTCAGACCGTCGCTAACCGGCCAACACTGGACTCTCAGCCACGGCCAAAAGCGGACGTTCACATACCGTTTGGGAGTTTTAAAGCAGGAAAAAGGTGTGTCATCAAGCTAATTGACACACCCGTCAATCCGCAGAAACTACTGCGTGCCATTAATAGCAAAGTCGAAGATTTGGTAGCTCTTGATTTCGCTGCAAGCGACTTGCTGGCGGTATTCTGTATTCAATGGTCGGTTAAGAATGAATGGAACTCGCCTTTCCGAGACACCGCCATGGGTTCGTAGGCGGTTGCCTTTCAAGCCCTCCAGGTCATGCAGCTTGGCAGAGCTGCCGATGCAGACATCTTTTCTCGACACCACTACCACATCCGCCTCGCGATCTTCCGGCAGCTCGAACAGTCGGCATGCGGTTTTCTTATCCAGGGAGAGATCAACCCCGTCGATCGCCGCTACTCGATCAATGACCGCTTGAATGCTGACATTGCCTCGTGTCCAAACCCGCACAAACCCGCCAAGTGCACCGTGATGGGCAACAAATGCGTCGGTGATGGGACAGATCACTGTGGTTTCGCCTGCTCCAAATTCTGCATCGAGAATATCTTGTAGCCAGATTACATTCGGTTCGCCGTCTTCGTTGCTTTTGTCACTCATGCCGTGGTCGGCGATCAGTCCCAGCACAATGTCTTCGTTGACCAGCCGGCCGAAGGCATTGTCCAGTGCTTGATAAAACTGCCGAGCCTTGTCGTGATCGGGTGCCCACTTGTGTTGAACGAAGTCGGTCAGTGAGAGATACATCAGGTTCGGGCGGCGATCCTGAAGCAGCTTGATCCCCGCTTCCAATACGAATAGCGAAAGCTCCATTGAGTACATGTCAGGCTTGGGCATGCCGACATACTCCAATACGTTTTCAATGCCGTTTTCCGCCAGCGTACAACGGTCGGCGAATTCCGATGAAAACGACACATGACCCTGGCCGACATCCAGGCCTTTGCCCAGTTGGCGGCGCAGTTTGTCCTTGGCAGTAATGGTCACCACCTTGGCACCTGAGTCGGCAAATCCGGCCAGAATGGTTTCGCCGCGCAGCAGTTCAGGGCCCGTCATTACGACCGGTTGCCAGGTGTTGGTATCCAGGTAGTAATTGCCGGATATGCCGTGTTTGGCCACAGGCGTGCCGGTAACGATCGACATGTTGTTTGGGCAGGTGAACGAAGGCATCGAACCCATGGCTACCGTGGAGTAACCCTCTTCAACAAACCGCTGGATATTGGGTACCGTCCCCTCTGCCAGAAACTGCTGAAGATACTCCGGGTCTCCTCCATCAATACACACCACTACGACGGGGCGTTCAGGTTGACGGTAGGATTTCCCATTGATGGAAATAGTGCTGTTCATGATGACTCCTTTTGAATAATTCGAATGAGGCGTTTAGCGCCGTTTTTTGAGTAACGCTACGCGCGCGTGGGACGAGAGTTTTTCCACCGTCAGCACCAGCAGGAACACCAGCAGAATGATGGTGGCGGCTTGGTCGAAGCGGAACATTTCCATGGCCGTAGCGAGTTCCGCACCAATGCCGCCGGCGCCTACCAGGCCGAGTACGACGGAGGCACGGACGGATTTTTCAAGGGCGAACAGGCTGGTATTGATAAGGCTTGGCATGGCCATCGGCAGGGCAGCGCAGACCACTATCGAGGCGCGCGGCGCGCCGATGGCGGTCAATGCTTCGGGCGCCCCGTCATCAACCTCCTCAATGGCCTCGGCAAAAAAGCGCGCGCAAAAGCCCACCGTGTCCATGATCAAGGTCAGCGTGCCGGCAAAGGGGCCCAGGCCCACGGAAGCAACGAAAAACAGTGCCCATGCCAAATCCGGAACTGTTCGGATAAAACTCACCACGCTGCGAACGATGGAGCGCACCAGCGGATGCGGGGTGTAATTGCGCGCCATCAGCACCGCCAGGGGCAGGCTGATCAGTACGCCAATCACAGTACCGACCAACGCCATCTGGAAGGTGACTAGTACGGCTACCAGCATCGGGCTTATGCGGTTGGTGGCGGGTGGCACCATTTCTCCAGCAATCTTCGCCATGTTTGGCAAACCGCTAATTAGCTGCGGCAACGACAGGCCCGCTGCCGAGACAGACCAACAGAACAAGGCGATAAAGCCCGCGAAAAGCAAGGCTGAAATCAGTGAGGGTCGCTCGAAACGAGATGGCAGGCTGGCATTGGGTTTCTCACTCATACATGCCTCGCAATTGCTGAACGCTTAACTGCTGGCTCACCGCATCCAGATGCAGCTTGCTATCGCGCAGCCCTAGTACGCGGTCGGCGTAGTGCAAGGCGTGATCCAAATGATGGGTGATGAATACCAAGGTCAGGTTCTGGCTGCGCACTAACTCCGAGAACACCTGCATGACATCCTCTCCCGCTTGTGGATCGAGGCTGGCGACAGGCTCGTCGGCAAAGATCATTTTCGGCTTTTGCATCAAGACGCGAGCAATGGCCACTCGTTGTGACTGCCCGCCCGACAGTTCACCGGCGTAGCGGCCACCCAAGTGCCCGAGATGAACTTGCTCCAGGCAATGCATGGCGTAGTCGCGGTGTTCGCGAGTGGCGATGGAGTGGAACCACAAACGCGGTGTTCGCGAGTAGGCCATTGCGCCGTGCAACACATTTGTCAGCACCGAAAGGCGGCTGACCAGATTGTGTTTTTGAAACACAAAACCCACCTGCGAGCGCGCTTTGGCCAGCGGCCTCAGGCCCAAGCCAGTGACGGTGTGCCCAGCGAATTCGACGCTGCCGCTGTCAGGCTCGATAAGCCGCATGCAGCAACGTAACAGGGTGCTTTTGCCAGCGCCGTTCCCGCCCACAATGGCCACCCGCTGGCCCTGGGGGACTTCGAAGGAAACGTTGGACCACACGGGTGTTGAAGCGCCTTCAAACTGTTTGCTAAGACCGTTTACCCGCAATGCGGTGTTCGTAATGTCCGGATGTGCCAAGGCATTCATGTCACTCACCTATGAAGTCAGAAAACTCCGGATACCCCGCAGTGCTAAACATTGAGCGCACCACGTTGTAGTCCTTGTCGGCGATAGAGGCGAGAAAACGCATGCCCTGATAACGTTTAACTTGCTCGGGACCTTGGCTGATGCTGTTGATCAACGCTGCGGAGTTATCCACGATCGCCTTGCGTAGACTCGCAACCGTTTCAGCGGGGACGTGCTCACCAGCCATCAGCAGATCGCTCGGCAAATCACCGCTGCGTGCCAGTACTCGGAAGGCATTTCGTTGGTCTTGCGGCTCCTGCGCAATAAAGGTCTCGTAGTCCGAGCGCCCCATACCCATGGCGTTCAGGTCGCCACCTTTAAGCCCCTCCCACGCTAAGCGCAGATTGGTGCTAGTAACACTGACGTCTTTGAGCGGATCGAGGTGGGCATCGGCGAGTAATTGCATGGGGCCGAGGTAGCGCGAGGTCGAACCGACCGGCCCCATGCCAAGGCGCTGCCCCTTGAGTTCTTGCAGAGAAAACAGCGGGCTATCGGCTCTAACTACGATCATTGAGTAGTAATTAGGTCGATATAAGCCCGCTACCACTGTGGCATTCGCACGCTTGTGCATCACCACATACTCCGCCGGACCCGCCAGAATAAAATCTACTTTTTTAAAGCGAAGAGCTTCTAGGGCGGCAGTGCGATTGGTAACAGGCAAAAAATCAATACTCAGTCCACTCGCACGCTCCAACTCGGCTTTAAACGGACCAAATTCGCGCTGCAGTTCTTCAAGCCCGACAAGGTCGGTGACGGCGAGCTTGACGGACTCTGCCTGGGCGACCAGGGAAGTGCTCGTAAGCGCAAGCGCCATTGCGCCGGTGTACAGAAGCTGTCGAAACATGGTCGGACGTCCTTAACAGTTTGCGGGGGATAGGGTCATCCTAGGTGCCATTTATTGCATATTGTTGACAATATGCAAATCTATTAGAGGTTTGGTAGGCTCTGCTACCTATCTCTAAGCTGGACGTTTTTGATGAGTTCTCTCGAAGCCATAGCCATGCTGCGTACACAGTCGCTCACGACGTTGGCGCATGAGCGCCTTGAGCAGCTTATCGCCACCGGCGAACTAGCTCCTGGCGATCCGTTACGCGAAGCGGCAATTGCCAATGACTTGGGGATTTCCAGAGGGCCGGTGCGCGAGGCATTTCGCATGCTGGAAGAGCGAGGTTTGGTGATTTTCGAGAAGAATTGCGGGGTTCGTGTGCGCCAGCTTGACTTGAGCCAGGCCGCCCAGATCTATCAGGTACGAATTTCGCTCGAAAGTCTGATTGGCGAATTGGTCACTCAAAATCTTACGCCGGATGCTTCTACTTATCTCAGCAGAGTGCTCGATAGCATGGCTAACGCTGTCCAGCGAGAGGATATATCGGCCTACATTAGCCTGAACTTCGAGTTCCACGATCTGCTCGCCCGGTTCACGACCAATGAAGCGCTATACGACACTTATCGTCGTTTGGTAGTGCAACTCAAACTGTTCAGAAGCTATTCGTTGCGACACACACCGCAGTCCATCCATATCTCGTTGGGCGAGCACCAGGCAATCTTCAAGGCGATAGTGGATTCAGACGCAGTGTTGGCCGGGGCGCGTCTGCGCCAGCACTCGATTGACAGCCTGGAACGGCTGCACGCTTCTGTAGCGCGTTGAATTGCTCATCCAATTGATCAGACGCGAGCTCAATTAACGGGTGCGATTCAAGTCCCAGCTTTCGGTCTTGGCCAGGTTGCCTTTGCAATACGCATGAAATTATTGCCGTAGATCGCCTGGATATCCGCATCTGCATAACCCAAGCGCGTTAATTGTTGTGCAACCTCACCCAGTGTCTCTGGCTGCAACTGAGCACGTCCGTTCATCTGGCCATAGTGTTCAATCGGCCACCAGTCGTTCTCTTCTTCACCTTCCGGCAGATCTTTATGCTCAGGGTGCAACTCGGTGTCCAGGCCTATGCCAATATGGCTCGTCCCGATGCGCTCTGCCAGATAATCGATTTGTCGAACGTAAGTCTCTGCAGAAGCGGATGGGTCGCCTAAGAATATGCCTAAGCCTGTCAGTCCGATCACTCCACCTTGAGCGGCACACGCGAATATTTGTTCGTCGTCGATTGTTCGCGGGTGGTCAAACACCGCTTTAACGTTGGTATGAGAGAAAATGGCGGGATGTTGTGAAACTTCCATAATCTCAAGACTTGAACGTTTGCTGGCGTGCGAACAGTCAATGACAATTCCCGCTGTATTAATACCCCGCACGATCTTGCGCCCCAGGTTGGTCAATCCGGTACCTGCTCCATGGCAACCGCCCGCACAACTGTTGTCGCGGTTGTAGGCAAGCAACATCTGGCGAACCCCCAAGCTTGCGAACAGGTCCACCATCGCCGGATCCTGTAGCAGCATATTCGAACCTTCGAGGTCAAAGGAGACCGCGAGCTTTCGATACTTATGCGCATGGTAGATATCGTCAACGGTGGTCACCAGGACAAAGTCTTCAAGGTGGTGAGCCAGCCAGCTTCTAAAACCCGCGATCGTTCGCATCACGGTTTCAAACGGGGTCATGTCCATGCCAACGTTGATCGACACATGATGGAAGCCGGCTGCTCGGTACCTGTTCAGGCGGGACATATCCTGTCCGGGAATCAATGGCAAGCACGCATGGGCCTCCCATTGAATCACCGGGGTCTTACTGACTCCTGATGGGTCAAGCTTCATCATTTAAACCCCGTCTAATAGCTTCTCTATCCACTAGTGCGCTAGTGATGCCATGGCGCATTTCGCAATCTGAGCATCCTGTACGCCTAAGCCTGTAAGGTCTGCAATGGTAATCTGCGTGTCGTCCTGTCGCCCGATGGCGTGACCGCTCAATACGCTGCCGAGTGCTACAAGGCTGCCTTTGTCGATCAGGCCGGATTTGAAGGCTCCTGAAATCTCACCGAATTGGCAGCATTGCTCTATTGAGTCCACGACAATCACATCGGCACGTGCAACTAGGTGCATATCCAGCTCTTGCTTGCCAAGGCTGTCTGCGCCTACCGCAGTGATGTGTGTCCCAGGGTTGACCCATTCATTCGCGATGATGGCTTCGCGAGAGGGGGTAGCCGTGATGATTAGGTTGGAGTTGGTCGCAACGTCCTTTGCATCTTGGGTAGCAACGACATCAAAGCCTAAAGCGTCGGCAAATTCACAATATTGTTCCAAGCCTTGCCGGTTACGCCCGTAAACCGTCAAGCGTCGACATGCCGTGACGGGCATCAGTTGTTCCAGTTGCATGCGTGCCTGGTCGCCGGTACCCACCACACCAATGCCTCTCACCTGTGAAGGCGCCAAAGCCCTCGCCACGATTTGCCCCGCCAGCGCTGTACGCATTGAGGTCAGCCAGCCGCCATCCCGAAGCAAAGCGACGGGTTGTCCCGTCAAGGCCGAGAAAATCAGCGTCAACCCATCATTACTGGAAAAACCCTTCGCAGGATTGTCGTAGAAACCTGCCGAGACCCTGACTGAAAACACCTCGTCTCCTAGCGTCCAAGCCGACTTCACGCAGCAGTCACCGTTGCTGGCCGGGAACTGAAAGCTCTGAACCGGAGGCAGGTGCACAAGCCCGTCAGCATGGGCAATGAATCCTTCGGCGATCAGCGCAGCAGCGTCTCTTGGGCACAAGGCACTCATGATTTGCGCTTGAGTGTAGATATTCATCGATTGCTCCATCGGCTATTGAAAGACGGGCGTTGCGCTTACCCGGCTGACTGGCGGTTACTCGCCGCCGTTAGACGGGATATGGCGCTACAATCGGGCGCTTCAGTAAAGGCGGGCATAACCATAGCACAAAAATACAATTAGTATCTTGAAGACGTTTTGTATTTTTTCGAGGCATATTTTTACCGTGAATAAACATCTGGATAATTACATCAGCAGCGCCCAGGCGATTGCGAAGCTCCTGGATCCGCACGCCGAGGTCATTATTCATGACCTGGCCTCCGGAAAGATTGCACATATCTTCAATGTGTTCTCTCAGCGGCGGGTCGGCGACAGTTCATTGACGGATATCAACGACGGGGCATCATTCGAGGGAGATGTTGCGGGCCCTTATAGAAAGGTGAATTTTGATCGCCGACAGCTAAGGTCGGTTACAGCGGTGCTCCGAGATCCTGAAGGGATCCAGATCGGGCTCTTATGCGTAAATTTTGACATCACTGTCATGAGCGGGATGGCAGAAATCGCTGCGTCATTTTTAGGTCTTGAACAGACCGTTGAGAAGCCTCCGGCATTGTTCGCCACAGATTTTCAAGAGTTAGCTCATTCTGTTATGGATGAATTTTTGAGGGCTCGCAGGGTGACGTTGGGGTCGCTTACTTCAGAAGAAATGGTGGCACTGATTGGTGAAATGGATAAAGGCGGAGTCTTCGCGCTGCGCAATGCAACCAACTACATCTGCGAGCTGTTATCTCTATCACGGGCTACCGTCTACAAATATCTAAGGCGCTCCAGAGCAGCCACGGGTTTATAACGGTACTTTCTCCTTGTGATTTTTGGGTCTCAGATAACTGCTTTCCTCCTGAGTCTGTCCGCCCGACTTGCTGAGATTCACTACCAGCAGGCCAACAATAGTGAGGCTTGCACCCAGCAGAAATCCGTAACTTGTCTGTTCTCCAAGCCATAGGTACCCCATGAGTACGCCAAAGAGCGGACTCATGAAAGCCAGCACACCAAGGCGAGCTGCGAGGTAGCGACGAAGCATCCAGAACCAGATTAAGTAACTTGCTACTGACACAATCACTGTTTGAAAAATCAAGCTGGCCACAGCTTGGGTTGAAAAGGTCATTGCGTTCTGGCCTAGCAGCAGGCTTGAGGGCAACAAGAGGAGAAACGCGCCCGCGAGTTGGTAGAACAGAGTCTGGGTTGCTGGTGCCTCACTGAGGCGGCTGGTACGCACCGCTACGGTCGTGAACCCCCATGCAGCACCTGCGCCTAAACCCAGCAGATCGCCCAGTAGACTGTCTGTGATGGCTGGCTGAGTCGCGCCCCCATCACGCGGCATGAGAAAGGTGATGGCAATACCGGCGAATGCTAAAGACATGCCAAGCCATTGCATTGCACCAAGACGCTCCTCCGGCAGGCGCAGGTGCAGGCCGATGGCGGCGAATAACGGCGCTGTATAAAGAAAAACCGCCATATGCGAAGCACTTGTCCAGCGTAGTCCTTGCGCAACAAGCAGAAACTCAGCGGCAAATAAAATGCCCACGACTAACCCGGAGTGGCACCAAACGTTTGGTAACCATACCTCCCGCATGATCCATTTTCCTATTAGCCAGACCAGGAGTGCAGCGACTCCGGAGCGAACGGCGACCTGCATGATAGGGGCTATGTCGCTCGCAACAGCTTTGATCGCCACTTGCTGGGCACCCCATATGAGGCATAGCAGAACCATCACCGCCGTGGCGGCTCCGTCTACTGACTTCCTCATTCATCGATACCTTTTGATTGGGGCAACCCTTTATTTGCCTGCGACGACCTGCTGTTCACCTCGGGTGATTTATCGTCAAACCAGGTTGCTCGAACAATCGACATTGGCCTTTCCTTGGAAGTTGGGATCTGTTGTTGCCCTACGGCGAACGTGGATTGTGCGAAAGTAAGCAAGCCGCTACAAATCACGTGTTTTCAGCCTATAGAAGAGAAAAACTACGTTATGAGAGCTGATACGCCCCTTCGGGCCATAGCTTGTTTCGACGCGGTCATGCGAACGGGAAGCGTCAGTCTTGCGGCAAGCCAGTTGTTTGTGACGCCGGGAGCAGTAGGGCAACAAATTCGCAAGCTGGAAGGTTGGCTAGGAACGCAGCTGTTTGTGCGTAACGTTCGCAGGCTACGACCAACGGCTGAAGCGCTGAGCTATTGGGAGCAAGTCAAGCCGGCGCTTCGCCAGCTAGAGACCGCCAATCTCGCCGTCCGAGGGAGTAGGGACAAGCAGGTACGTTTAAGCCTGCCGCCGGCGTTCGCCAACTCCTGGTTCGCAAAGCGCATGCCTTTGTTCACGGAACGTCATCCAGAGGTGCAACTGCACTTGAGCGCATCTACCGATGCTGTGGATTTCAATGACGCTACTTGCGACCTGGCAGTGCGGCATTTCGATGGATATGGCAGTGACGTGAACGCAGAACTGCTCTTGCCGGACGAGGTAAGGGTTTATTGCAGCCCGGCTTACCGCGAACGGCTCCAGTTGCATAGCCTTGATTGTTTGCTGGGAGCAACCTTGCTCTATACGACGTCTCATGCTCACTGGTCTCAATGGCTATCATCGGTCGGGATGTTTCCCGATAGCTTCTCCAGCAGCCTCAAATTCGACCAGTCTGAGCTGGCAATCGACGCGGCCCGGCGCGATCAAGGTCTAGTGCTCACCAGCCCTTGGCTGGTTGAGGAGGACGTACAGCGAGGCCTTCTCGTACCGGTCTTTGACGCTGCCCTAAGGACAGGTAAAGGCTATTACGTGGTGCAGGCCAACGATGTGGTGTTGGGTGAGGCAGCCCAACTGTTGCGCCGATGGCTTTGCGACGTAGCGCAGCGAGCCCAACAAAATTGATAACTTGAGCACACTCTGTCTTGGCTTTGCGGGGGGGATCTGCGCAAAGGGCATCTATCAATCGTATTTGGGCGAACGGGGGGTTACGTCGTACTGTCCGGCCGCCGTATTTTTTTGCCTGGCTCAATCTTTATTGTGTAATCAGTACGCGTCTCGGTTGTTCCCGGAACGGAGCCTTCATTTCTTCGTAGATGTCCATCGTCCCTTCTTACCTGAGCGCAATTTGCCGGCGAGCCATGACAGGGCTATCGCCGGAATTGAGAGAAGGGCCGCATAGATGATACCGACGCCTAGCAACGGGGATGCACCAGAAATCGCTAAAACCACTGGGATCTGAGAGAGCATTACGACGCCACCTGCGGACCACTGTGAGCTTCTTAGTACTGCCCCGAGGATTACCGACAGCGCTAGCGCGGCGGGATAGATGATCGTCCAGTAACTGGCTAGGTCCCACGGCTCCTCAGCCCCTGTGATTGCTGAAACACCAGTCCAAAAAAACAGGGACACAACGCAGGTAACAATGAATGGCATGAATAATTCCTGGAACTTGGGAGCAAATCGGCTTTGGTGGTTATCGTAATCGTGGTCGATGGTCCAGTCTCTTGATTTTGTTCTTAACCCTCTCGTGAAAAAATCATAAATTCCCGCGATTGCAGCCATCTTAGAAATTTTCGGCCTCTAGCCCACTTCGTCGGCGTGTTCGCGCCAACATTCCCGATATAAGTCTTATGCCATCTGAATGTTTACGCACGCCATCGCTGAATTTACTGATCCAGGCGTTGACGAAACCGAGGAACAGCAAAATCCAAAAACCGCCTCATTTTCAGGGGCATGTGTCCAGGTGACATGTGGATCAGGTTGATAGGCGCCGACAAAGGCTCATATTTATCCAGCACAATCTCCAGCAGTCCCTCGCTGACCGCTTCCGCGACTTGGTAGTGCAATAACTGAACGACTCCAACGCCATCAATGGCAGCCTGCGCTGCGGCTTCAGCGGTCGTCACCGATAAGCGCGGGGTCATCCGCTTCGTTGATTCTGCCACGCCATGTTTTGAGTTTTGAAAAGGCATAGGGGCGTCAAATCGCACGGTTGGCCAATTCTGCAGATCTGCGGGACATTCAGGTCTTCCATACGCTTCCAGCAGCCTAGGACTCGCACAAATTACAGTTCTCATGGCCCCCACCTGAGTGGCGATCATGCCGCTATCAGCGAGTGTTCCGATGCGCACCGCCATGTCCACGTGGTCGTCAACGAGGTGAGCGTTGCGATCTGAAAGCAAGAGCCGAATGTTGATTTCGGAAAACTCCCCTAAAAATGCGTTGACGATCGGCAGCACATGCAGCCGGCCGAACATGATTGGCGCGGTCAGGACCAGTTCGCCCTTGGGGGCAATGAATTCTCCGGCAGCTTCGCGTTCGGCAACCTCCAACTGCTCCAATATTCGGCGTGCAGCAGCCACATAAGCCACCCCTGCATCGGTCAACGAGAGCCTACGCGTGGTCCGAATCAATAAACGGCTACCTATCAGCGTCTCCAGGTCAGAAATTTTCCTGCTGATGGTGGGAAGAGGGATATCGGCTAGCCGGCCGGCCGCCGTCAGGCTGCCAGCATCAATCGCAGCCACGAGCAGCTTCATTGCCTCAAATCTGTCCATGGAATGTTCCAATATTTGGTAGGTAGATTACCGATATTCTCGAATTATGCAGGTTTATTGAAACAGGCAATATAGCCCTATCAAGTGGGTGCGCCTGACGCTCGACAAGCCATGAACTCACCGCCTGATAGACCACTTATCTTTTTCATTCAGTGTCCAAGGAGTTTGCATGAGCATTAAAAGTTTATTAGCGGCAACGGCCCTCAGTGCAGCGCTTGTCAGCGCAGGAGTCGAAGCGGCGGACATTAGCCATCAACGGGCAAGCGACGTCCAACACCATTTTGTCGAGGTAAAAGGGGTCCGCATCTTCTATCGGGAAGCGGGCGACCCTTCGGCGCCAACCATCGTGTTGCTTCATGGATTCCCTACCTCATCCTTCATGTATCGCGACTTGATGTCGAAGCTGGCGGACCGTTACCACGTGATTGCCCCTGACTTCCCGGGTTTTGGATTCTCGGACAGCCCTGATCGGGCGAAGTACTCATACACGTTCGACAACATCGCCAAAACCATGGACGGGTTTACTGAAGCACTTGCGCTTAAGCGCTACGCGCTTCAGGTTTTCGACTACGGTGCGCCTGTGGGCTGGCGGATGGCCGTCGCACACCCCGATAGAATCACCGCAATCATCAGCCAAAACGGGAATGCTTACGTTGAAGGCCTCAGCGAGGGCTGGAACCCGATTCAACGTTACTGGAACGCTCCCACTGCCGAAAACCGCAACGCATTGCGCGAGCTGATCAAACCAGATTCAATCAAATGGCAATACACTCATGGCGTAGCGGACCCTGACAGTATCGCGCCGGAAACTTACACCTTGGATTACGCGTTCGTGTCGCGACCAGGTAACGATGAAATCCAGCTGGACCTGTTCGGGGACTATGCCACCAACGTGAAGCGCTACCCCGAGTTCCAGGCCTATTTCCGCAAATACCAGCCGCCGATGTTGGCCGTCTGGGGAAAGAACGATCCGTTTTTTCTCCCGGCAGGGGCGAACGCATTCAAGCGTGATATTCCCAAAGCTGAAGTACATCTCTATGACACCGGGCACTTCGCACTGGAAACACACGTGAACGAGATCAGTGGCGAAATCCACCGTTTCCTCGACCGGAATGTCGTGCCGCAAAAATAAGTCCCGTCGCACGTCTGCAACGGCGGGCCGTGCGCTCGCTGTTGCTGGTCCTCTCTACTCGCTCGTTAGCGTGTTGTGTGTTAGGTGGCTCAATAGCGCCTAGCTTCGTAGAAACATCCGACTGACTGCTTTTGGCCGATTGCAGCCCTTCGCGACAGGCAGTTATCGATCCCAAAGGGACACCGGAGAGGTTATCTACCAGCTGTGTGTTTGGAGGTGTGTATTGTTGAATTTGCCGTTACCCTTCTGAGACATCACGCAATAAGGACTATGCACATGAATGTCGGAATGGCTCATGCGATTGAGGCCGCTGAAATCGAGTATTTATGTGCCCGCGTCGAGAGTTTGTCTCGGATAAGTGGAAACCCTTTTGGTGCTCGTGTGTTTTTCAACGAAGCTTTTCCATGCTTTCAGGTGAAGGCATCACCTAGCCCGATGCTCAATCGCATCTACGGCGATAGTACCGACAGACCCAAGCCACTATTGAGCTTGCTCAAGGCATCAGTAGAGTATTCGACAGTAACGCCTCTTATCGGAAAGGCCTCGACTTTGAAACAGTACGCTTTGGTGGGTGAGAAGCGGCTGGAGCGTTTGAGGGGGTGGACGCATCTGCAACTCGCGTGCACACATCGAAAATGTGGTCTTGAATCACCACTCATTCGAAATCGAAGAAGCCACCTCACAAACGCTTCCTGAGTTCGCAGCCGTGCATGCGAGTGGATTTCATACCAAGCCAGAGCATCTTCAGTTGAGCCAGGCTTCGTTCGCAGGACTGATGTCAAATGAACGTCTGAAAATCTACGTCCTTAAAGCTGATGGAAAGGTCGTGGCAGGAGCGTTGATGTACCTGGCCTGCAATGGAGTTGCCTACCTTGGGACGGCTGCCACCCGAAAAAATGCACGAGGCCAGGGCTACCATGGAGCCCTGATATCTCATCGGGTAGAGCAAGCAAAAAAACACGGTAGTCTTGTGATCGCCGCAACCGCGCTTCCCAGCTCCCAAAGTCGCCGAAATTTGCAGCGTACAGGGCTAGCGACATCCCACGCTCAAGCGCTATATCGCCTGGTAGATAGTTGAAGTCTGCTCTTGGCCGGCTGCTGTCGTAGTCGGCGCAGTCTTGGTGGCTCGTTCCTCTTTCGACTTTTCTGGTCGCCTACTGGCCGAGTCCCGCCTGTCCTGACCGCCAGTTGTGCGTCGATTCTGCCACCGTAATGTAAGCGTCCAGTCAAGTCATCTACCGATCCAGCTATCAGCACGAGGATGACTGCTTGCCGCCCATGCCGTAAGGTTCGTTACCAAAATCGCCACAGCCTTCCGGTGGTGGTAATACAGCAAGGAGAGCGAACAATGAATACCTTCAAATCATCAGTTCAAAACGTAGCTGCGGCCATAGGCCTCATCGCAGCAGTGGCAGTCGGTGGATGCGTGATGATCCCTTACGACACGCCGGAATCAAAAGCCCAAATCCAGCGCGATCTGAAAATTGCACCATCGGATATTCAAGCCGTGTCGGAAACGAACTGGTGTTTGTTCCCATATGGAAGCGAAGGCAGCTGCAGAGCCACTCAAGGCCTGGGAGTGTTGACCAGCAAAGGCCTGATCCTCAGCCTCTACAACAACCACACCTACACTGAAACCGCACGCATCCTCCCAGAACAAGTGCAGTGCGTAAAGACAGTTGGTGGTCGCGCTGGAGTCGAACCGTTCGTTGTATTCACCAAAGACCGAGCGATCATGCTCGCCGTCATTACGCCAGGTGGGCAAATGAATGCGCCTGTGAAAGTCAGTTTCTTTGATTATCTGACGAAGCCAGGGCAGCACGTCTTCACTGGGACGGATGGGGGATATGTGCGCAACTCGGGTCGACAGCAAACCGTAGGCGGAATGGTTTCAGGCACTGCCGTCCCGTGGCATACAACACTCGACGTAACCGAGGTTTTTAACCCTTGCCCGCAGGTTACAGATTAACGAGGAGTGGTGCGTTCCCTCGCGACAGCCGCCCTTGAAGAGCACACCTTGAAACAGTAAGTACAGGGCTTTTAGCATCCGCTCAAGCGTCTGATGTCCCCAAGTCGACAGCAGCGCTACCCATTGACAATAATTGGTGCGGGAACCAGATCCGACCCTGGGCGTTGGGTCGCAAGAACTGGCTCTTTACAGGGTCGCTACGCAGCGGCAAACGAGCGGCGGCGATCATGAGTTTGATCCAGTCTGCACGGCTGAATAGTCATGATTCATATGCTTACTTGAAGGATGTGCTCACGCGCCTGCCGACGCAGCGGGCGAGTGAAATCGATCAGTTGCTGCCGTATAAGTGGTAACCGGTTAATTAAGCAAGATATGATGTTTCGTTGGATGTCGAAGACTGAACGGAGGCCACGTCCAATTCATCATCGAAATTGGAAGAGAGAGCTGCTGCGGCCGTAATGACCGCTTTCGGCCCAGGCTGTGTGAAAACGCACTGAACACGTCGAAAGCTGAAAGTCGCGAGGATTGGCTGTGGAGTAAGCGGGCGGAAGCGCGAATTGCCCTAGCCATCTACATAGGCGTTTGTAATTCCGTTTGGGCAGCGTCAGCGCCCCAAACGGCTACTAACGGGTGAGCCAAGCGACTCGATTCAAGCCCTGATCGCCTCCAGCAGTCCTGCGATACCGAAGATGCTCATCATTCGCTTGAGGTTGTAGGCGAGCACATGAAGACTCATCTCAGTGCTCACCCTCGGCAGTGTTTTGGTCAGGAAGTGGGTACTTCCCATCCAGTACTTGAGCGTTCCAAAAGGGTGTTCAACTGTCTGTCGACGAACCTTCATCATCGCTGGATCATGTTCTAGTCGAACCTGCATCGCGTCGACTACAGCCTCATGTTCCCAGCGCTTCACACGGCGTTCCTTACCCGTCGTACATTGCTTTTGCATTGCGCAGGACTGGCAGCCCGAGAAATAGTAACAGTGCAACAACATGCCGTCTTCTATCGACGAATGCCGCCGGGTCAGCAACTGTCCCGCAGGGCATCGATACGCGTCCGATGCAGCAACGTAGATGAAGTCCTGCTTACCAAATCGGCCTTCGGCCTTCGGCCTTGCTGCCTGATGTCAGAGGTTTTGGTACAAAGGTGGTGATGCCCGCCTGCTCGCAGGCAAGGATTTCCAGACCTTTGTAGTAGCCTCGGTCGGCCACCACCGTTAGCGTTTCAGCCTCAATTTGTTCACGCGCCAAGTTCGCCATATTGCTCAGTTGCCCACGATCATTACCAACGTTGGTCACCTCATGGGCAATGATCAAATGATGCTTGTCGTCGACAGCTGTTTGTACGTTGTAGCCAACCGTTCCGGTGCCTCGACCGCTCGTGGCCATTGAGCGTGCATCTGGGTCTGTGAGGGAGATCTGCTGGTCTGGACTGTCGTGGAGCTGCGCCTCGATGTCCTTGAGTTTCTGCATCTGCTTTTTCAGTGTTTCTATCTTTTCTTTAAGCCGTTCTGCTTTGGCCTCGGCCATTTCGGGTGTTGCCCGATCCGCCGAATCCATCGCCGCCAGATATCGATCAATGCTCTGCTCGATCTGCTGCACGCGTGCCTTCACCTTGCCCTGAGTGAAGTTGCGGTCGCGATTATTGACGGCTTTGAATTTGCTGCCGTCGATGGCGATGATTGATTGGAGAAGAGATTGAGGTTGCGACAAAGAACTACGAATTGGCGGCATACGCTGCGAATGGCTTTGCCGTTGTCTTTGCGAAAGTCGGCAATGGTTTTGAAGTCCGGAGCCAAACGTCCCGATAGCCACATCAACTCGACGTTGCGCTCGGCCTCACGCTCAAGCCTGCGGCTGGACTGAATCCGATTGAGGTAGCCGTAGATATAGATCTTCAGCAAGACCGCTGGGTGATAGGCTGGACGACCCGTTGCGGCAGGATTGGCGCCCTCAAAACCAAGTGCGCCCAGGTCGAGTTGATCGACGAAAACGTCGACCACTCGGACTGGATTTTCTTCGGTTACGTAATCGTCCAGGCACTCTGGCAGCAGCGTCACCTGTGTCCGAGTCTCACCCTCAATGAATCGCTTCATGATCGCCCCCGATACGATCTCGACGATCAGAAGGTTAGACAATCTGGGAATTTTTTCACCAAGCCTGGGACCGATTGGTCGCTCACGACGGGCATAAATCAGCGAAGAGTTGACGATAGACACTTGATCGCGAGGTGCCTAATCTAGGCTTCGAATTCACGACAGGGAAAAGGATATGGCAGGAGGGAACATCATTTGCGGTACGTTCCAAAGTGCCGACAAATCGGGATCAGCCTTGGAGGCAGTGTTAGATGCACTCCCATTGCAGGCTCACGAACTGGTCGAGAATGTTAAACAGCAACTCGATACAGCAGACTTTGTCCTCATAGATGTAGAACAAGCGAAAAGCTTGCTTCCATTTTTACGGGTCTACCAAGCGCAACTGATCGCTGAGATCGGGCACGATGATTGGGCTCAGGCAACGCAGGAGGAGGAGTTTTCGCTTGAAACGGACGCTGCCAAGTGGGGATCGGGTAAGGGATGGAGACTTTACTGCGTGCGAGATCTCGTAGGTGCTTGTGAAAATGCGTTGGTAGAAATGGAACCTGTTTGCATAGCGTTTAGTTAACTGCATCCAGCCCGTTTTCACACAGCCTGGGCCGAAAGCAGACCCTGAACTACATAGGTAAAGCCGGGAGTTTAGACCTGCTCCGGAGTTCATCGATTTCATGGGAAGCAAAGTCGCCGAATCGTAACCGCGGCATATGACGACTCGGCGAGCAGTCAGCTAGTGACTGGGATTCTGTTATTCAACGAGGGCAGGGTGCTTCGTGGTCGAGGAGCCTTGCCGTCATGAGCACGCCCAGTTCGCTCAGTTGGTGAATCGCCAGTGCAATGTCACGGTGTTTACCGCTGAGATCTTCCGATAGGTCGAGCAGCAGGGTGCTCACCGAGCTAAAGGTCTCGTAGCTATTGGTAATAAGGCTTTCAGTACTGGCGTCGGGGCTGACGGAAAACAGGATGGTCGGGTCAGATGATGCTTTGCACATATTCGTAATTCCCTTAGTCGGGCCGTCACCCCATCGCTACTAAACGAAAGGGTGGCAGCTGTACGCAGGTTAGTAGACCGGGGAACTACGCAAAGCCGGCGCGCCCGAAGGCGCCCTGCGCACAGCCACCATCAAGCACCGACAGGAATGTCAGATTGATGAAGCTCATGCACTCAACGTAATTGAACCATCAGGCTACTAAACCCGATCACCGAAAAATTCAGCGACCGCGCAACCTTAGATTCCACCACCCCAGCGCACAAGCCGGCGGATTCTGACGCAGGCGTAGGCAATCGGGCAACCCACTCCCCCGCTTTGGGAAATGTCCTAGGACATCGCCCTCACACCGTCACCACCACCTTGCCCACTTGCTGGTTCGCCTCCAAATACCGGTGCGCGTCCTGCACCTCATCCAACGTAAACGTCTTCGCAATCACTGGCGACAACGCGCCCGACGCCAATCCGTCCAAAATAAACGCCTTGGCCCGCGCCAACACTTCCGGGTCGGCGACGATCTCGGCGTACAAATACCCCTTGAGCGTCAAACATTTCCCCAACACGGTAAACAACGGAAACGGCGTCGGCTCGGCACTCAGTGCGCCGTATTCCAGCAGGATCCCGCCCTGGGCCATGCTTTGGGTGAGGGCTTCAAAGCCGGGCCCGCCGATGGGGTCGAACACGACGCGGGCGCCTTGGCCGTCGGTCAGTTGCATCACGCGTTGCACCAGGTCTTCTTCGTCGCTGACGATGACGTGGTGGGCGCCGGCATCGAGCAGGGCTTGTTGTTTGGCGCGGGTGCGGGTGACGGCGATGGCGGTGGCGCCGACGCTGCGGGCGATCTGGAAGGCGGCGAGGCCGACGCTGCTGGAGGCGGCGGTCACCAATACGAAGTCGCCCTGGGTGAGTTTGGCTTGTTCGACCAGGGCGCCCCAGGCCGTGACGTATTGCATCCAGGAGGCTGCGGCTTGGACGAAGCTGAGGGTCTGCGGGTGTTTGACGGTGAGGTGGGCGGGCACGTTGGCGACCTCGCCGTAGGTGCCCCAGCGAGCGATGTCCAGCGGTGGGATGACGCTGACGGCGTCGCCCACTTGAAGGTCGCTGACGTTGGCGCCGACGGCGGTGACTACGCCGGCGGCTTCGTAGCCAAGGCGGCTGGGGAATTCGGCTTCTTGCAGGTAGGCGTGGTTGCGGAACATCACTTCGGCGCGGTTGAGGCCGAAAGCTTTGACGTCGATTTGCACTTCATCGGCGGCGGGGGCGGGGACGTCGATGTCTTCGAGTTTCAAGACACTGGCGTCGCCGTAGGCGTGGATTCGGACAATGCGTGGCATGGCGGATGACCTCGGGTTGATCGCAGAGGCGTTCCATACTAAGCGCTATGCAGTACTTTTAGGGCAATGTTGTAGGCATTGATCGGTGGGTCGTGTGGCCTGTTTCAGAGGTAAATAGGCCTGTCCCCTTTACGGGCGGCCGCCCCTGGCGAGGACGGCGCGCGTACAGGCTATACCGCGCCAGGCGCGGCGAGGTTGCAATATTGCCCTTTGAAATACAGCAAGGGTTGGGTCGCCGCCGCTTCTTGTCGGTTCAGCGCCTTCACTTCCCCAATCACAATCAGGTGATCCCCGGCAGCGTGTTCAGCATGGATCTCGCAATCCAGCCAATGCAGGCTGCCGGCGATGATCGGGTTGCCCAGCGGCGATGCCTGCCAGTCGACGTCGTGCCACTTGTCGGTGCCACGCCGCGCAAACTGGTTGGAGATATTGACCTGCTCGCCCGAGAGGATGTTGACGGTAAATCGACCGGCCTGGCGGATCTTGGGGTAGCTGGCGGAACTGGCCATGACGCTGAACGACACCAACGGTGGGCTCATCGACACGCTGTAGAACGACTGGCACGTAAAGCCAATCGGCTCGCCCTCGAGGTGCGATGTAATCACCGTGATACCGGAGGCGTAGTGCCCGAGCGCTTCGCGAAAGCTCAAGGGCTCGATGGTCGCACAGGGACGTGACAGGGTGGGCATCAGTTCGACAGTTCTTGGCGGATGATTTCAGCGCCGGCACTCAACGCATTCAGCTTGCCGCGTGCCACACGGCGGGGCAGGGGCGCCATGCCGCAGTTGGTGCACGGGTAAAGCTTGTCGGCATCCACGAACTGCAGGGCTTTGCGCAGGGTATTGGCGACTTCTTCCGGTGTTTCAATGGCGTGGTTGGCCACGTCAATGGCACCGACCATCACTTTTTTACCGCGAATGAGTTCGATGAGTTCCATGGGCACATGGGAGTTATGGCATTCCAGCGAGACGATATCGATACTGGATTGCTGCAACTTGGGAAACGCCTCTTCGTACTGGCGCCACTCGGAGCCCAAGGTCTTTTTCCAATCGGTATTGGCCTTGATGCCGTAGCCGTAGCAGATGTGCACCGCCGTTTCACATTTAAGGCCTTCTATGGCCCGTTCCAGGGTGGCAACGCCCCAGTCATTCACCTCGTCAAAGAAGACGTTAAAGGCCGGCTCGTCAAACTGGATGATATCCACACCCGCCGCTTCCAATTCCCGGGCTTCTTCATTGAGGATCCTGGCGAATTCCCAGGCCAGTTTTTCGCGGCTTTTATAGTGGTTGTCATACAGCGTATCGATCATCGTCATGGGGCCTGGCAACGCCCACTTGATCGGTTGACTGGTTTGCTGGCGCAGGAACTTGGCGTCTTCGACAAACACCGGTTTTTGACGGGTGACAGCCCCCACCACAGTCGGCACGCTCGCATCATAACGGTCACGGATTCTGACGGTCTCACGCTTCTCGAAATCCACGCCGCTGAGGTGTTCGATAAAGGTGGTGACGAAGTGTTGGCGTGTTTGTTCACCGTCACTGACGATATCAATGCCAGCGTTTTGTTGTTCTTGCAGGGACAAGCGCAAGGCGTCTTGTTTGCCCTCGATCAAGGCTTCTTCTTGCAGTTTCCAGGGTGACCACAGTGTCTCGGGGTGTGCCAGCCAGGACGGTTTAGGCAAGCTGCCGGCGGTTGAGGTAGGCAATAGCTTTTTCATTAGGGTGACCTTGTCTTTTAAAGGAATCAACGCGCGCAGTGGGCAGACCACTGCGCCAGCACCGACTGGTAGGGCTTGATGAAGTGCTCTTCAACAAACTTGCCCTGTTCGATGGCCAGTCGGCCGCGTTCTTCGCGGTCATACACAATCCGCGTCAGTGAATAGTCCTGGTGTTGCAGGCTGGGTTGATAGGATTTGCCGGCTGCAGAGTTCGCGTTGTAGATCTCTGGGCGGTAAATCTTCTGGAAGGTGTCCATGGTGCTGATGGTGCTGATCAGCTCAAGGGGGCTGTAGTCGCTGAGCAAATCGCCGGAAAAATAAAACGCCAGCGGCGCAACGCTATTAGCCGGCATGAAATAGCGAACCTTCAGCCCCATCTTGTTGAAGTATTCATCCGTCAGTGAATATTCATCTTGCTGGTATTCAACGCCCAGTACAGGGTGCAGGTTTTCGGTGCGGTGATAGGTCTTGGCGCTCGACACACTCAGGCAAATGACCGGCGGCTTGTTGAAGTGTTCTTTGTAGGTGCTGGAATTGACGAAGCTCTTGAACAACTGTCCGTGCAGGTCGCCAAAGTCCGCGGGTGTGCTGAACTGGGGTTGATCCTTGTTGTGCTCCAGCAAGCGCACGCTGAAGTCGTAGTCGCGTACGTAAGAGGAAAAGTTATTGCCGACAATGCCTGCCAGGCGCTCGTTGGTTTTTCGATCAACAATGTTGGTTTTCAATACCTCAATCAAAGGAATGGCATGGCCGCTACTTTGTGTACCCATGTCCATTTCCACGGAAATGATTTCAAGCTCGACCGTATAGCGATCGCCTTTGGGGTTATCCCAATGGGCCAAGGCATTGAAGCGGTTATCAATCATCCTTAACGTGTTGCGCAAGTTTTCTTGACGGCTCGCGCCCCTCGCCAAGTTGGCAAAGTTGGTGGTGATGCGCGTGTTTTCGGCGGGGTGATAGTGCTCGTCGAAACGAATGCTCTTGACCGTAAATGCAAATTCTTTGTTCATTGTGATGCCACACCCTGATTGCCGCGATAGCACCTGAACGTGTTCAGGTGCTTGTTCAGCGGTCTATAACCTGTCTTGAAGTAGGGGGCATTCTAGGCAGGCAACAACATGAGCAAAACTGAATTGATTTCACGGCAGCGTTAGCGCTCCTCATGATGGGGTGTAGGCCCGTTGCGCGGCGAGCGCCAAAACCAGCCCTTTTGTGTGCAAACCGGTCTACCATGCCTCCCCGGCAGTGGTTCCACGCGCTACCGATTTCTCTCTTGCAAGGTATCGCCCATGTCCATCGACCAAATCAGCCTGCCGAAAGGCGTCGGCCCTCACGCCACCAAGCTTCTCGACGCCATCACCGGCGCGTCCACCCACGAAGAACTCAACCGTGCGGGCGGGAAGGCGGAGGGTTTCGTCCTCGGGCTGGAAGCCAGCAAAGCCATCAAGAGCCAGATCGCCGAGTCGCTGTATGTGGCCTACGACGACGCAGCGAGTCATCGGGCGGGCGAGCTGAAGGGCTAGGCAGTCTTGTTGGGGGATGGACGATTCGGCCGCAGGTTCATGGCTCAGCGGGTCAGAGCTGATACAGCGCCCGAATCTCCTCCACCGCGCGCTCGCCGATCAACACGCACGGCGCCATGGTGTTGCCGCTGGTCACGTGCGGCATGATCGAGGCGTCGGCAATTCGCAGGCCCTGCACGCCGTAGACTTGCAGGCGGCTGTTAACCACTGACATCGAATCCCGGCCCATTTTGGCGGTACCGCATTGGTGCCAATAAGTCACGGCTGCATTGCGGGCGTAGCCTGCCAACGCCTGCGAGTCGAGCTTGCCCGGCAGGCATTCACCTTTGATCAGGCCCTTGAACGCGGGCTGTGCACCCAATTCCTGGACGAAGCGCAGGTTGTCCAGGGCGCAACGCAGGTCGTCCGGGTGCGCGAGGGTGTTGGGTTGGATGATCGGCGCGTCGTCCACGCGCGGGCCGGACAACGTCACGAGGCCACGGCTTTGTGGGTGGGCCAGGCCGGCGAACATGGTCCAGCCGTGGGCGGGGACGCCAAGGTGGGCGTTTTCGGCACTGGGTACCGGGAATTCAAGCTGGCAGTGGAACATGTCCGGCAGGCGCAGGGCGCTGTCGCTGCTCCAGTACAACGTGGCTTCGGAGCCGCCGTAGCCCAAAGGTTGTGGCGTGGCGTATTCGAAGATGGCGGCGAAGGACACGTGGTCCTGATGGTTCGCCCCGACGCCGGGCAGGTGCTGGCGAAGCGCGATGCCGTGGCGCCGCAATTCCTCCTCAGGCCCGATGCCAGACTGCATCAGCACCTTGGGCGTGTTGATTGCGCCGAGGGACAGGATCACTTCGTGGTCGGCCTGGTAGCGCTGGGTCTGCCCGTCGCGCAACGCTTCAACGCCCACCACCCGCTGGCCCTCGAACAGCAGCCGGCTCACCAGCGTGTCGGTCAGCACGGTGAGGTTGGGCCGTGGTCGCACATAGGCGCGGTAAATGGAGTGGCGTTTGCCGTCCTTGATGATCAAGTCGTTGATGGCCGCGCCGCCACGGCCTTCCATCATCAGGCCGTTGGGGCTTTCAAAGGTCGGGATGTCCATCGCGCGGGCGGCGTTGAGCAGGGCGTGGGCGATGGGCTGGGCCCCCGACGCCGGTTGAATGTGAACCGGGCCGTCGGTGCCGCGTCGGGTTGGGTCGCTGGCGCCCTGGTAGTGTTCGATGCGTTGGTACAGCTTGAGCACGGAGGCGTAATTCCAGGCCGGGTCGCCGCTTTCTGTGGCGAAGTCTTCCCAGTCGTTTTTGTGCCCTCGCGCCCACAGCATCACGTTGATGCTCGACCCGCCACCCAGGCCCCGGCCCATGCTCAGCGGGAGCTGTCGGTGGTTGATGTGCGGGTTGGCGGCCGCGGTGAAGTTCCAGTCGCGGTCAGTGCCCAGGTTCAGCGGCCAGTGGCCGGGCTGTTCGATGTCGGGGTGGTCGTCAGTGCCACCGGCTTCGATCAGCAGCACACGAACGTCGGGGTTTTCCGCCAGTCGGCCGGCGACCACAGAGCCGGATGCGCCGGCGCCACATACAATGAAGTCAAAATTATCGCTGGACATGAATCCGTTTCCATCCGCTTGATGCAATTAAAGTCAGGCACTTACTTTTTCGTGCGTTCTTGATAAGTGCCTGGCCCCTGGTGAGAATGCCGGGCGTTACTGGCTTTGCTGCACGGCCTGGATGATCACCTTGGCCACGTCGGCCGGGCGCGATTGTTGAGGCACATGGCTGGCCGGGATCTCAGTGACTTGGGCGCCGATTTTCTTGGCGAAGGCGCGCTGCAGGTCGGGCTGGATCATGCGGTCGTCACGGGCCACCACGTACCAGGACGGCTTGCCTTTCCAGGCGGCGACGCTGGTTTTGTCGTCAAAGGCCGAGGCGCGGATCGGGCCTTGGGTCGCGGCCATCACGGCGGTCTGCTCAGCTGACAGGTCCTGGGCGAAGCCGGTGGCCATGCCTTGCGCGGTCATGTAGAGAAAGCCGTTTTTATCAGCTGTAATGTCTTTGACGCCGGTCGGGGCGGGGTAGTCTTTGCCCAGGTCTTTGCTGGCCTGGCCGGCATCCGGTGCGAAGGCGGCAACGTAGACCAGGCTGCGCACTTTCTTGTCAGTGCCGGCCTCGCTGATCACGGTACCGCCCCAGGAGTGCCCGACCAGTACGACGTTGCCGTCCTGGTTGTTGAGCACGCGCTGGGTGGCGGCCACGTCGTCGGCCAGGGAGGTGAGCGGGTTTTGCACCACGGTCACCTTGATACCTTGGGTTTGCAGCAGCGGCACCACCTTGGCCCAGTCGGAACCGTCGGCAAAGGCACCGTGCACGATCACCACCGAGGGTTGGGCGGCGAAGCTGGCGCTGGCGAAAAGCGAAGTGGTCATGGCGAGTGCGAGGGCGATTGCTTTGGGCTTGAACATGGCGGTGTCTCCGGTTGGGGGTGACGCCAGTGTCGGCATTGCGGGGGCGCGCGGGTATCGGTCGTTTATCCGAGGCCGGCCAAATAATCTGAGCGGAGAGGCGTATGGGCGACACTGACTGCATCGAGGTGGACGGCGCAATCCTGGCGTTGTCCATGGTCGGCGACCTGAGCATGGGCCAGCCGTTTGGCCAGTCGCGCCGCACGGCACGCCTGGTGCACCTGCTGGGCCAGGCCTGCCACGGTGACGGCGAGCACATCGACATCGGCCGCCAGGTGGCGCTGCTGCGCTGGTCGGGGTGTACGGCCAATGCGGACGGTTTTACCGCGTTGCTCGGTGACGACGTGCAGGGCCGCAACGCGATGCTCAGCCAGACCCTCGACGCGGCGGGTGTGCGCGCCGTGGGCCAGGCGACGGGGTTGGCACAGGTGCATTGCGAGGTGTCCGGCGACATCGCGCGCACCTTGGGGCTCAATGCCGGCGTTGAGCGCGGCCTGCGCAATGTGTTCGAGCAGTTCGACGGCGGCGGCAGACCCTTTGGCCTGCGCCATCCACAGGTGCCGGAAGTGGTCTATTGGGTGGTGCTGGCGGGCGACTTGGAGATTCTGTCGCGGGTGCACGGCCTTGAGATGGCGTTGCAATGGATCGCAGGCCAGCGTGATCAACGGTATCCGGGTGCACTGATCGCCGAGCTGTCGCGGCACGCCGAGGACTGGCTGGAGCAACTGCGTTCAGTACCGGAGGGGTTGGCTTGTGTGCGCACAGAGCTACGTGAGGTGCCGTTGACCCTGGTGGGCGACGTGATCGACCTCAAGTTGCCCTGGCTCGCCGGGTATTCGCGGCGTTCGGCCGAATTGGTGCGCGTGGCGGCGGGCCTGTGCGGCCTGTCGCACACTACTACCCATCACCTGAGCCAGGCGGCATTGATTCACGGTATCGGCCGGGCGGCGGTGCCCAATCGCATCTGGAACACCCCCGGTGCGCTGCTGGACGACGACCTTGAACAGGCCCGTTTAGTGCCTTACTGGACGTCCCGCGTATGCGGCCAGATCCCCGCGCTCGCGGTGCCGGGGCAATTGGCAGCCCACGCCTATGAGCGGCTGGACGGCAGTGGGTACTTCCGCAGCCTCAGCGGCGATGCACTGACGGACGAGCACCGCTTGCTCACCGCCACACTGGCCTGGGAGGCCTTGCGCAGCGAGCGTCCGTGGCGGCCGGCGTTCAGCGAGGAGGGGGCTGAACGCGTGCTGTTGGATGAGGCGCAGCAGGGGCGCTTCGACACCCGCGCGTGCCAGGCGGTGATCGCTGCGGCGCGGGGCGAGCTGTCGGTCAAAGGCTGCAAGGCCAGCAATGGCCCGCTGACCGAGCGCGAAACCGAGATTTTGCAGCGCATCAGTAAAGGTGGCAGCAACAAGGAAGTGGCGCGCCAACTAGGCATCAGCCCGAGCACCGTACGCACCCACGTGGAAAGCGTATTTCGCAAATTGGAGTGCACGACGCGCGCGGCCGCCACGCTGAAGGCACTGACGCTGGGTTTGATTTAGGCGTGTCGGTCACGAAATCCTCTTATCGGTCGTGTAGGCTGGTGACACCTCAAGGAGTGCCCATGACATTGACCGTCGAAACCCTGCTCAACCTGGCCATGGCCAACCCCATCAATGCCGAAATCACCGCGCGCTTGCCTGACCTCGGCGTGGACCAATGTTTCCTCACGGCGGGCTGCCTGTTCCAGGCGGTGTGGAATCATCAGTCGAACCTACCTGCGGACCAGGGCGTCAAGGACTACGACGTTTTCTACTTTGATACGGACTTGTCCTACGAGGCCGAGGATAGGGTGATCCGGGTGGCCGAGCAGTTGTTCCTGGACCTGGGCGTGAATGTGGAAGTGAAGAACCAGGCGCGGGTTCATCTTTGGTATGGCGAGCGCTTTGGTCGACCTTATCCGCAGTTGCACACGGCCAAGCAGGGGATTGACCGGTATCTGGTGGCGGGCACCTGCATCGGCCTGGAGATTGCCACCGGTGAGTGGTACGCGCCGTATGGGTTGGAAGACATCGCACAGGGCGTATTGCGCATCAACCCGCTGCATCCGGAGCCAGCGTTGTTTGCGCAGAAGGCCAGGAGTTATCAGGCGCGCTGGCCTTGGCTGCGGATCGTGGAGCCGGGTTCAGCCCAGTAAGCCTCCCAGTACGCCGCAGCCGGCCACCACCAGCCAGGGTGGCAAGCGCCATACCATCAGTGCTGTCAGGGCGATCACTGTCAGGCTGAAGTCCAGCACGGTGAAAATCGCGCTGGTCCACACCGGCTGGTACAACGCCGCCAGCAATAGCCCCACTACCGCGGCATTCACCCCGGCCAGCGCAGCCTGGGTGCGTGGACTGCGGCGCAAGCTGGCCCAGAAGGGCAGGGCGCCGAAGACCAGCAGAAACGACGGTGCAAAGATCGCCAGGAGGCTGACCGTGCCGCCCAGCCAGCCGGTCGGGGCGTGGTTCATCGAGGCGCCGAGGAAGGCGGCGAAGGTGAACAGCGGGCCAGGTACGGCTTGGGTGGCGCCGTAGCCGGCGAGGAAAACGTCGTTGCTTACCCACTGCGGTGCCACCACATCGGCTTGCAGCAGGGGCAACACCACGTGACCGCCGCCGAATACCAGTGAGCCAGTGCGATAAAAGGCATCCACCAAGGCCAGGGTGGGATTGGGCAGCCAGTTGACCAGGACCGGCAAGCCCACCAACCCAATCACAAACAGCCCCAGCCATAGGGCGCCTGCGCGGCGGTTGATAGCGATTGGCAGCGCGTCATGCTCGGCACTGGGTTTGAGCTTGAACAGCAACAGGCCGGCCACGCCTGCTGCGATGATCACACCGACCTGGCCCCAGGCAGACGGCTCCAGCAGTGCCACGCTCGCCGCAATCAACATCAGCGTGAAACGCGCCACGCCCCGGCACAAGTTGCGTGCCATACCCCAAACCGCCTGGGCCACCACGGCCACGGCGACGACTTTGAGGCCATGCAACGCACCGGTGGGGATTACGGCACCGTAGTGCGCAAGACCCAGAGCGAACAGGATCAGCGCAATGGCCGATGGCAACGTGAAACCGGCCCAGGCCGCAGCGGCACCGCCGTAACCCGCGCGGGACAGGCCCAGGGCGATGCCGACCTGGCTGCTGGCCGGGCCCGGAAGAAATTGGCACAACGCAACCAGTTCGGCGTAACTGCGTTCGCTCAGCCAGCGTCGCCGTGTGACGAACTCCTCCCTGAAATAGCCGAGGTGCGCAATCGGGCCGCCGAAGGAGGTGAGGCCCAATCGCAGGAAGATCAGGAACACCTTCCAAGGATGGGTAGAGGGGTGAGCCAAAGTGAGGTCTCGCTCATGACAAATCGGGCTAAGGTGTGCGAGCACCTTAGCGAAATTTGATGACGTGAAGAAGCGACGTCGGTTTGCCCGATGTGCCGCTTTGATTGAATTTTTGCTCGCGCGCTTGAGTCATTTAAGCAGGCACGGAAAAAGCCGGCCCTTCACAACCGCTGACTACAGCCAAGGACAGACGATGACTTTCTTTATTTTTCTGCTGGCCTGTGCCGCCGCCGCGAGCACCGGCGTGATCTTCAAGCCCGGTGCCTGGTACGAATCCCTGGTCAAGCCCAGCTTCACCCCGCCCAATTGGTTGTTCCCGGTGGCGTGGACGATCATCTACCTGTTGCTGGCCTGGGCCGGTTATCGCCTCAGCCTTATCCCAGGCAGCCAAAGGGTGCTGGCCTTGTGGGCGGCACAGATTGCGTTGAACACGCTGTGGACGCCGGTGTTCTTCGGTGCCCATCGCATTCTCGCCGGGATGGTGATTATCACGATGCTGTGGGTCACGGTGGCGGCGATGGTGGTGTTGGCGGTGCGTCTGGATCTGATCACTGGCTTGATTCTGTTCCCCTACCTGGCGTGGTTGTGTGTGGCGGCGGCGTTGAACTTCTCGATCCTGCGGAACAACCGCTGATGGCTGTCAACGCGTGGCCTGCCAGTGAGCCGGAACTGGCCGAGATGCGTCGCTTCAATCAAAAGCTTGCCTGGCTGCCGCGCTTCAAGATCCGCAATCGGATCACGCCGCGTTTGATCCAGGCGCTGTTGCGGGTCAGTCAAAAGATCAAGCAATCCCCTGTGGCTGAAACCCGCTGCGTCGACACCGTCCCCTTGCGCATCCTGCGCCCAAGCGGCAAGCCCAAGGGCGTGGTGTTGGACATCCATGGCGGTGGCTGGGTGATCGGCAATGCACAGATGGATGACGACCTCAACCTGGGTATGGTCAATGCCTGTGACGTGACGGTGGTGTCGGTGGATTATCGGCTGGCGGTCGACACGCCGGTCCAAGGGCTGATGGACGACTGCCTGGCGGCGGCGCGCTGGCTGCTCACCACCGATGAGTTTGCCGACCTGTCGGTGTTTGTTGTCGGTGAATCGGCCGGTGGGCATCTGGCGGCGGCCACCTTGCTGGCGCTGAAGCAATGGCCAGCGCTGCTCCAGCGGGTGAGCGGGGCGGTATTGTATTACGGCGTCTACGACTTGGCCGGCACACCCAGCGTTCGCGCGGCGGGGCCGGACACGTTGCTGCTGGACGGGCCGGGCATGGTCGAGGCGCTGCGTATGCTCACGCCGGGCTTGAGCGATGACGAACGTCGGCAGCCACCGTTGTCACCGCTGTATGGCGACTTCGAAGGCTTACCCCCGGCGCTGATGTTCGTGGGTGAGCTTGATCCGTTGAAGGATGACACGCGGTTGATCGCGCAGCGGTGGCCGGGAGCTGAAGCGCATTTGTTGCCGGAGGCGGCTCATGGGTTTATTCATTTTCCGGTGGCGATGAGGGCGAATGTGCTTGCCTACAGCCGCAAGTGGATAAACCAGCGAGTCGATTGGGAAGTACTCAATCTTCCAGCGTCCGAGTAATCTCGCGCTTTTCAATACAACCCCCAGGAAAAAATGTGCCTGTTAACGCATTGATCTTACGCCCGGCGATTGTCACCGACCTCCCGGCCATCTACCGAGGGGAGCTGGCCTATATCCAGCAATGGGAACCCGCCCACGAAGCCGGATGGCGCTCGCATGTGGAGCACAACCTCGCGCTGTGGGTGGACAATTTTGAGCGGTTGACGGTCGCAATGCTGGACGGTCAATTCGTCGGTTACTCGTTATGGAAACCCGAGGACAGTTTCGCCGAGCTTTACACGATCAATGTCCGCGAAGCTTACCGGCGCAAGGGGATTGGGCGGGCGTTACTGGACGCCTACGTAGTTGCGGCGCAGGGGAGTGACTGCACCCACCTGAGTTTGAGCGTGCGCCCCGACAACCCAGCCCGACTGATGTATGAACGTGGAGGGTTTATCAACGTGGGGACAGGCGCCCATGGCTATCTTCGCTATGAGCGCGCAAATGGAAAGGGAACTTAAAACTTGATCAACTGGTCAGGTTGAACAGTTGCTCCTCTCCAAACAAGGACTCCCCTCATGCGCGAATACACCCTCAACTACTTGTTCAACGATGAACCCCGCACCCATGTGTTCGAACTCAAGCAAGCCCATCTACCCGTGCATGAAGCAGCGTTGCATTTGCTGCAGCTGCATTTTGGCGACGCCGAGAATGGCTTGATCCTGCCCCCAGCGGATGCGAGCCCGGATGAAATTCTGGAGCAGGCGCAGGTGGTGGGGATTACGCAGATAGTCGTTGCATGAGTTCAAGCCCGATCATTCAGGCGGTCACGGCGGCGGATATCCCTGAGGTAGTGAGATTCGTGCTGCACGCCCGTGCCGAGCTTTTCCCCAAGCTCAGCGCGACGGGGGTGCCGGTGGACCTGGCGCAGTTCGAGGCGATCTATCTGCAGGGCGATGGGCAATTTCTGCTTGCCCGCGATGAGGGCCAGATTGTCGCTGCCATCGGCTATCTGCCCTATGACGGGCGCTTCCCGCAGTTGAATTACCAGGGCCGCAAGACGGTGGAGGTGGTGCGTTTGTTTGTGCTGCCGACGTTTCGCCGCTTTGGCTTGGCGGGCGAATTGTACCGTGCGCTGGAGGCGATGGCGCGGGCAGACGGAGTTGAGGTGATGTACCTGCACACCCACCCGTTTTTGCCGGGAGCGATTGATTTTTGGGCTAGGCAGGGTTTTGAGGTGGTGGACGTGGACGCGGACCCTGTGTGGCAGACCACGCATATGCAGCGTTTCCTGTAGATCTTCGTGGCAAGCCCGCTCGCCACAATTAGATCGGGCGCAACCGCAATATCTGCGCCCCGTCGAACGGGTCGGTGAGGTAATGCGCCTGCACCCCAAAGGTTTCCTGTAACCGCTGCGGTGTGAGGACCTCCAGTGGTTTGCCCAGGGCGACCAGGCGACCACGATCCAGCACTGCCAGCCGATCACAGGTCAACGCCTGATTCAGGTCATGCAGGGCAATCAAGGTAGTCACGGGCAACGCTTGCACACCCTTCAAAATGCCAAGTTGATGCTGGATATCCAAATGATTGGTCGGCTCATCCAGCAACAGAATCTGCGGCCTTTGCGCCAACGCCCGGGCGATGTGCACGCGTTGGCGCTCACCCCCGGAGAGGCTGCGCCAGGCGCGGTGGCTCAGGTGGGCGGCGTCAACGTCGTGCAGGGCCTGATTGACGATGGCGTCGTCTTCGCTCGACCACGGGCTCAGCGCTGACAGCCACGGTGTACGGCCCAGCGCCACGGCGTCGAACACGCGGATGGCGTCGTCGGTGTCGGCCTGCTGTTCCACCACGGCCAGTTGTTGTGCGACAGCGCGGCGCGACAATTTGCACAGGCGTTGGCCGCCCAGCAACACGTCGCCGGACGCCGGTGTACACAGGCCGGCGAGCAGCTTGAGCAAGGTGGACTTGCCGGAGCCGTTCGGCCCGATAATTCCCAGGGTTTCACCCTGCTGAACGTCCAGGTGAATATCGCGCAGCAACTCGACCTCGCGTACCTTGAAGCCTAATCCCGTGCAGCTCAGTACCGTCAACGCGCATTCCTCCGGCCAATGAGGATCAGCGCAAACACCGGCGCGCCGACCAGCGCCGTGACCACGCCAACCGGAATCACCTGGCCCTTGATCAGCGTGCGCGACAGTACATCCGCCGCAATCAGGAACAACGCGCCGCCCAATGCACTGGCCGGCAGCAAGCGCGAATGCCCTGTGCCGAGCAGCAGGCGCACGGCGTGGGGAATCACCAACCCCACAAAACCGATGGAGCCGACAATCGACACCATCACCGCCGTCACCAGCGCCGCGCAGCCGACTAACATAAACTGCACCCGGCGCACCGGAATACCCAAGGATGCTGCCGAGTCGCTGCCAAAGGTAAACGCATCCAGCGCACGACGATGCCACAGGCACACTGCCAACCCCAAGACCGCCACCGGCACCGCAAGCCACACCGAAGGCCAGCGCACGCCGCTGAGGTTACCCAGCAGCCAGAACATGATGCCGCGCGCCTGTTCGGAGCTGGCGGATTTGGTGATCAGGAACGCGGTGAGCGCATTGAACAGCTGTGACCCGGCAATCCCCGCAAGGATGATCTGGCCGGTGCCGCTGGAAGAGCCGCTGGCGCGTGCCAGCAGGATCACCAGGGCAAACGCGGCCATGGCGCCGACAAACGCGCCGGCCGACAACGAAATCAACCCGCCGCCCACGCCCATCAACGCCACCAGCACCGCGCCGGTCGAGGCACCGGCGCTGATGCCGAGCAAGTACGGATCGGCCAATGGGTTGCGCAACAGCGATTGCAGGATCACCCCGCACGTTGCCAGCCCGGCGCCACACGCAGCGGCGACCAGGGCGCGGGTGAGGCGGTAGTTCCATACCACGCCTTCGTCGATGGGATCGAGCACATAACCGGCGGCCCACAGTTTGTTGGCCAGCACCTGGAGCACGATCTGCGGCGAAATAGCGGTTTCACCGATGGCCACGCCTGCCAGTACAGCGGCCAAAAGCAGGGCCAGGGCGAGTAGGGTGCGAGTCATTTTGGCAGGTCGTAGCCGTCGATGGCGGCCGCCAGTTGTGCAAGGCCGTCAAACGTGCGAATGCTTGCCTGCAACGCCATGGCATCCAAGATGATGATGCGGTTGTTCTTTACCGCGTCCATGTTGCGCGTGACCGGGTCGCTGCGCAAAAAGGCCAGTTTCTTTTCATGGTCGTCGGCCGGGTAGCGGCGACGGTCCATGCGCGCGATTACCAGAAAGGTCGGGTTGGCCTTGGCGAGGGTTTCCCAGCCGACGGCGGGCCACTCTTCATCGGACTGCACCACGTTGTGCAGGCCGAGGGTCTCCAGCATTAATTCCGGAACGCCCTTGTGGCCGGCCACGTAAGGGTCGCTGGCCATTTCCGAACTGGAGAACCACACCAGCGCGCTGGCTTGCTTGAGGCCTTTGCTCTGCACAGTGGCGACGGACTTGGCCAAGCGCGCCTTGAGTTCGTCATTCAGTTGTTGGCCGCGCGCCTGTACATCGAAAATCTCGGCCAGTTGGCTGATGCTTTTATAAATGGTGTTGATGCGGAACGGCTCCAGCCGCGTGCCGTCGGCGCCCACCAGGTTGTCCTTGCCTTCGCAGTCGGAGGGCAGCAGGTAGGTGGGGATTTTAAGTTCATGGAATTGTTCGCGGGTGCCGACCACGCCCTGGGGGCCGACCACCCATTCCAACTCGGCGGCCACCAGTTGCGGGCGCTTGGCGATCACCGCCTCGAAGCTCGGCTCGTTGTTGGCCAGGCGTTCGATGCTGTCGTTCTGCGCTTTGTACTGTGGCAGTACGCTGTTGAACCACAGCGAGGTGCCGACCACTTTGTCGCCCACGCCCAGGGCATACAGCATCTCGGTGGCGGCCTGGCCGATGGTCACGCTGCGGGCCGGGGCTTGCTCAAAGGTGAGGCGGCTGCCGCAGTTTTCCACGGTCAGCGGGTAGTGAGTGGGCGCGGCCTGGGCCAGGGCGCAGAAGCCCAGGCCGGTGAGCAGGGCGGTAACGCGTGGCAGCATGGGGCAATCTCCGAGTGAACCGTGTGTGTCATTCGGAAATTCACCCTTGAGCGCTGCGATAGAGACAGGCAAGAATGTCCTTCCCGGACACCCCGCCGGTTGGTAGTTGAGCATGGGCCGGCAGGTCTCCTGACTGATGCGTCGTCGCCAGGCTCCGGCCTTCCCGGACAAGGTCCAGTGGCATCAAGGAGCAGGCTCAGCACCTACAGTTGCGGGGGCAGTTCCGATTGGCGCGGGGGTACCGCGCTTCGGATTCCCTATTAGTCCCGTTTGGGAACCGGCGCGGTATGGTAGTTGATTAGGGCGGGGCGATATAGCCCGAGGCACGCCCGCTCAGAGACGAATGTCCTCAGGACCTTGTATCAGCGCTTCAATCCGCGTGCCGGTGGCGCGTTCTTCGTTGCTGAAACCGTCGTAGTCGGCCAGGTTGGCGAAGCGGATGCCGGTCAGGCGCTCAATCTGGATCACGCTGCGCTGGTAGGTCCTGAGTTGGCCGAACACCAGGTCGAGTTGGCCCAGTTCGCGGCTCTGGTCAATCATGTAGGCACTGGCCGAAGGCTTGCCGTCGTCGCCGAGGTAGGCGACGACTTTCCAGAAGGCCTTGGGGATCTGCACGCCTCGATATACCCGGTCGTCGTCGGCGAACACCGGGCCGGTAAATACCGTGGCGCGGGCTTTCCAGCGTTGGGTGTTGTCGAGAATGTAGTCTTCGAGCTCCAGCCAGGTCTTCTGGTTGAAGCCACTCATCTGCGGCGAGCAGTTGGTGAAATGAAAGGTGTCGAGGTTGGCGGTTTGTGCCGAGTCGCCCCAGTTGGGGTCTTGGCGGCGGACCAGATGGCCGCGATCCAAGCCATTGCTGGCATACAGCGCTTCACCCACCTGCGCATCGACGGGCAGGCGGCCGTCATAGGCCCAGGTATCGTTGCTGCGGATGATGTCCACGTGCTGTCCGCCGTCGATGTTGACGCCCACATACAGCGCAAGCCTTTTGGCGCGTGACATCGTTATCGAGAAGTGCGTGTAGTCCAGGCGCTTCTGTGCATCATCGGCCAAGGTCTCTTCAACCGTGGGCCAGGGCACCCCGAAGCTGCCGAGAAAGTCCTCGGCGTAGCCGCTTCGGTCCTTCAAGTCTTTGGCCGGGGTAACACGGGGTTTCGCGGCTCGCGCTTCCAGCAATGTGGGACTCGGTGCGATCAACGGGCGCAGATCGGCGAGCCTTGGGCGGTACGAAAGGTCGATTTTGGCTTTACGTGCGGGCATCGGTCAGTCCTCCTTGGATAAACACGACTGCAACATAGGTTAATGACAATTGATGACACGCGTTAACCCCACGGGGCTATCCTGAATCGATTACCCGGACGTTGTCATTTGCCAAATGGAGCCAGCCAATGTGTGTTCGCCAGCAGCATCGCAATCCGATTTTCTGCCTGATCCCACCCTATATGCTCGACCAGATCGCGCGCAACGGTAATAAAGCGCAACGGGATGTCGCATTGCGCACCCGCGCCAAGGACAGCACGTTCCGCTCACTGCGCCTGGTCGCGGTGCCCGCCAAAGGGCCGGCACATATGGCCCTGGCCGTGGGGGCCGACAAGCGCCGCTCGATCTACACCGCCGAGGGCTCCGACAGCCTGCCGGGTACGCTGGTGCGTGGCGAGGGGCAGCCCGCCAGTGGTGATGCGGCGGTGGACGAGGCCTACGATGGCTTGGGCGCCACGTTCGATTTTTTCGACCAGGTCTTTGATCGCAACTCCATCGACGACGCGGGCATGGCGCTGGATGCCACGGTGCATTTTGGCCAGAACTATAACAATGCGTTCTGGAACTCGGCACAGATGGTGTTCGGCGACGGGGACGCGCAGTTGTTCAACCGCTTTACGGTGGCCCTCGACGTGATCGGCCATGAGTTGGCCCACGGCGTCACCGAGGATGAGGCCAAGCTGATGTATTTCAACCAGTCCGGGGCGTTGAACGAGTCGCTGTCGGACGTGTTCGGCTCGCTGATCAAGCAATATGCCTTGAAGCAAAGCGTGCAAGACGCTGATTGGCTGATCGGCAAAGGGCTGTTCACCAAGAAGATCAAAGGCACCGCCCTGCGTTCGATGAAAGCCCCCGGCACCGCGTTTGACGACGAACTGTTGGGCAAGGACCCCCAGCCCGGGCACATGGATGATTTTGTGCAAACCTACGAGGACAATGGCGGGGTGCATATCAACTCCGGCATTCCCAACCACGCGTTCTACCAGGTGGCGACCAAGCTGGGCGGGTTCGCCTGGGAGCGCGCCGGGCGTATCTGGTATGACGCGCTGCGTGATGCGCGGCTGCGGCCCAACTCGGGGTTCCTGCGTTTTGCGCGCATTACCTACGATGTCGCCGGTCGGCTTTACGGTGCGAACAAGGATGAACAGAAGGCGGTCAAGGACGGTTGGAAGGCGGTCGGCATTTCGGTCTGACGTGAGGAACAGCCATGCAAATTTCGATCAAGGAAAACGGCGGGCCCGGTTATTTTCCGGGTTTGGCCAAGCCACAGACGGTGGAGCTGGAGGCGCTGCCGGAGCAGGACCAGCAGGAGCTGCGGCGGCTTGTCGAGGCTTGCGACTTCTTTCAATTGCCGCAAAGCCATGCACCTGCGCCCGGTAAACCTGGCCAGGTGCATTACACCCTGACGGTGAAGGAGGACGAGCGCGAGCACACTGTTTGCGTGCTCGCGCCGGTGAAGTCCCAGGCGTTGGATGGGTTGGTGCAGTGTGTGCGTCGGCATGTCCGCTGCTGAGACAAACCAGTCACGCCGTCTGGGCCGGCTTACTTGCGGTCCAGCCACACCGTCTGGGCGTTGCAGAATTCCCGCACGCCGAAGTGCGACAACTCACGGCCGAAGCCACTCTTCTTGATCCCGCCAAACGCCACCCGAGGGTCGGAAACGCTGAAGGCGTTGACGAAGATGCCACCGGTTTCCAGCTGATTGGCGATATCCCGTGCTTTCGCCGGGTCGGTGGTGAAGATGCTGGCGGTGAGGCCGAACTCGCTGTCATTCGCCAGGGCCACTGCATGGTCGGCGTCGCGGGCGGTGATGATCGAGGCGACTGGGCCGAACAGTTCCTGTCTGAATGAGGTCATCTGGTCGGTGACGTTGGCCAGTACGGTCGGCGCGTAGTAATTACCGGCGCCGGGTACTTTATTGCCGCCCAGCAGCAGGGTCGCCCCTTCTTCCAGGGTGGCCTGGACTTGGCCGTGCAGCTCGTCGCGAAGGTCGAAGCGGGCCATCGGGCCGATGTAGGTGGTGGTCGCGGTCGGATCGCCCATGACCATGGCGCGGCTGGCCTCCAGGAATTTAGCGGTGAAAGCGTCCACGACACCTTCTTCGATGATCAGGCGCTTGGCCGCAGCGCAGACTTGGCCGCTGTTCTGGAAGCGGCCGATCAGCGCGGCTTGCACGGCGGCGTCGAGATCGGCGTCGTTGAGCACGATGAACGGGTCGGAGCCCCCCAATTCAAGTACGCATTTTTTCAGCGCGGCGCCGGCCTGGGAGCCGATGGCGATACCCGCTCGCACGCTGCCGGTAAGCGTGACGGCGGCGATGCGAGGGTCGGCGATGGCTTTGGACACGCCGTCGTTGGTCACGTTGACCACTTCAAACAGGCCTTCGGCGAACCCGGCCTTCTGGAACGCCTGCTGGATTAGATAAGCGCTGCCCATCACGTTCGGCGCGTGTTTGAGCACGTAGGTGTTACCGGCCAGCATGGTCGGCACGGCGCCGCGCAGCACTTGCCACACCGGGAAGTTCCACGGCATCACGGCGAAGATCGGGCCCAGCGGACGGTATTCGATCCGCGCGCTGCCATTGTCCACCCGTGTCGGTTCCGGGGCGAGCATGGCTGGGCCGTGGGCGGCGTACCATTCGCTGAGTTGCGCGCATTTTTCGATTTCGGCACGGGCCTGGGCGATGGGTTTGCCCATCTCCAGGGTGATCATCTGCGCCATGTCTTCGGCTTGCTCGCGCAGGGCGCTGGCCAGGCTCAGCAGCAACTCGGCGCGCTGGCTGACCGGTTGGCGGCGCCAGGTACGGAAGGCGAGGGTGGAGCGGTCAAGGGCGGCGTCCAGTTGCTGCGCGGTTTCATACGGATAGCTGCCAACCGTTTCGCCGTTGGCCGGGTTGATCGAGAGAGCGTGGGTAGTCGCGTTCATGGCACCGTCCTGCTGAATGAATAAGTTGAGTTCAGCGTACGGGGCTATCTCTTTTCTGGAAACTGAATAATATTAAGCAATACGTTCACGATTGGAGAATGATTTGGACCTGGTGCAGCTGGAAATCTTCAAGGCTGTTGCCGAGCAAGGCAGCATCAGCGCCGCCGCGCAGTTGATTCATCGCGTGCCATCGAACCTGACCACGCGCATCAAACAACTGGAGCAGGACCTGGGCGTGGAATTGTTTATCCGCGAGAAAAGCCGCCTGCGCCTGTCACCGGCTGGGTGGAATTTCCTGGGCTATGCGCGACGTATTCTCGATCTGGTGCAAGAGGCCCGTGCCACGGTGGCAGGGGAGGAGCCCCAAGGGGCGTTTGCCCTGGGTTCGCTGGAGAGCACGGCGGCGGTGCGCATCCCGGCGTTGCTGGCGGCGTATAACCAGAAACACACCAAGGTTGAGCTGGACCTGAGTACCGGACCCTCCGGCACCATGATCGAAGGCGTGCTGTCCGGGCGGCTGACGGCGGCGTTTGTCGACGGCCCGCTGCTACACGCAACCCTGGAGGGCGTAGCGGTGTTTGAGGAGGAGATGGTGGTGATTGCGCCGCTGCATCACGCGCCGATCACCCGAGGGCAGGACGTGAATGGCGAGAATATCTACACCTTTCGCTCGAACTGCTCGTACCGCCATCACTTTGAACGCTGGTTTTCACAGGACGGCGCGGTGCCGGGCAAGATCTTCGAGATCGAGTCCTATCACGGCATGCTTGCCTGCGTCAGCGCCGGCGCGGGCCTGGCGTTGATGCCGCGCAGCATGCTCGACAGCATGCCCGGGTCGGCGGCTGTGAGTGTGTGGCCGCTGACAGACAACTTCCGGATCCTGCACACCTGGCTGATCTGGCGGCGGGGGACGGTGTCGCAGAGTTTGAACAGCTTTGTACGGCTACTGGAGCAATGCCATTTGGTAACGCCATAGATCCATTTTGATTTCTATCATCCGCCGAATTGCAGGGTGCCCATGGCCAGTTTTGCCATCAGTGCGGTCGCGCCCAGTTGCACCAGCCACAGTGCCAATCCACCGAGAAACACACCCAGCGCCACCTGCAACACCAAGCTTTTCTGGCGCTTGGCTTGCGGTGCACGCGGGGTGAAGTCATCCCGTTCATCGCGGTCGGCGCGCAGGTCCAAGTCATCGTTTCTCATAAGATTCTCACAGCAAAGGGGCGATCAAGGTTCAGTCTAGGGGTTGGATACGAAAAAGGGGAAGCCACCGGCTTCCCCTTCTGGTGCAACGGCTGCAGATTTATAGCACCTGAACGATTGCCTTTGTGACTGCATCAATGTTCGACTGGTTCAACGCGGCCACGCAGATACGGCCAGTGTCGAGTGCGTAGATACCAAACTCGCTGCGCAAGCGGGTGACTTGCTCAACGGTCAAGCCGGAGTAGGAGAACATCCCACGCTGACGACCGACAAAGCTGAAGTCGTGGCCCGGAGCAGCCTTGGCCAGTTCGGCCACCATCTGCTCGCGCATGCCACGGATGCGCAGGCGCATCTCGGCCAGTTCGGCTTCCCACTGGGCGCGCAGCTCAGGGTTGTTCAGGACCGCTGCAACGATCGCCGCGCCGTGGGTCGGCGGGTTTGAGTAGTTGGTGCGGATCACGCGTTTGACCTGGGACAGGATGCGCGCGCTTTCTTCTTTGGAATCGCCGACGATGGACAGCGCGCCCACGCGTTCGCCGTACAGGGAGAACGACTTGGAGAACGAGCTGGACACAAAGAAGGTCAGGCCCGATTCAGCGAACAGGCGCACGGCGGCGGCGTCTTCGTGGATGCCGTCGCCAAAGCCCTGGTAGGCCATGTCGAGGAACGGCACCAGGTTCTTGGCCTTGATCACGTCCAGCACGTTCTGCCAGTCGGCCGGGCTCAGGTCGACGCCGGTCGGGTTGTGACAGCAGGCATGCAGCACCACGATGGACTGGGGCGGCAGGGCGTTGAGGTCTTCGAGCAGGCCGGCACGGTTTACGTCATGGGTGGCGGCGTCGTAGTAGCGGTAGTTCTGCACCGGGAAACCGGCGGTTTCGAACAGGGCGCGGTGGTTTTCCCAGCTTGGGTCGCTGATGGCGACGACGGCGTCGGGCAGCAGCTGCTTGAGGAAGTCAGCACCCAGCTTCAGGGCGCCGGTGCCGCCTACCGCTTGCACGGTGGTGACGCGGCCAGCGTTCAGCAGTGGGGATTCAGCACCGAACAACAGGGTTTGCACAGCCTTGTCGTAGGCTGCGATGCCGTCGATCGGCAAGTAGCCACGGGCGGCGTGTTGCGCCACACGAATGGCTTCCGCTTCGGCAACGGCACGCAAGAGTGGAATCTTCCCCTCCTCGTTGCAGTAAACGCCCACGCCAAGGTTGACCTTGGTGGTTCGTGTGTCGGCGTTGAATGCTTCGTTGAGGCCCAGGATAGGATCGCGTGGTGCCATTTCGACAGCGGAGAACAGGCTCATTTTTGCGGCAGCTCTATGGGGGGGTAGGAGGGACGTGTCGCGCTCCAGCCGAATGCACTAGAGCGGTGCACAAACGGGGAGCTAGTATAGAGGCCATCATCGCCTGAGGCGACAGCCGAAACGGCTTTTCGGCCAAGTTTTTCGGTTTATTTGCTGACCGTTAGTCTTATTGCAACATTGATCGATAAGGGCCCGTAGGACGATTGCCTTGAAACCCGTCACATTCGCCACCACTTCTATGTCTATCATGGTTTTTTCCTACTATCCGCTCTAATTTTTCGCGGGTGGCAGTCTATTTCGTCCTCGACGGGTTTACAGTCCGGGGGTGACTACACGAGGTACGTTATGTCGGATTTCCAACTCGTCACCCGCTTTGAACCCGCCGGCGATCAGCCGGAAGCCATTCGCCAGATGGTGGAGGGCATCGAAGCCGGCCTTGCCCATCAGACGCTGCTCGGGGTGACCGGGTCGGGCAAGACCTTCAGCATTGCCAACGTGATCGCACAGATCAACCGTCCTACCCTGGTGCTGGCACCGAACAAGACCCTGGCCGCGCAGCTGTATGGCGAGTTCAAGGCGTTCTTCCCGAACAATGCGGTGGAGTACTTCGTTTCCTACTACGACTACTACCAGCCCGAAGCCTACGTGCCGTCCTCCGACACCTTTATCGAGAAGGATGCGTCGATCAACGACCACATCGAGCAGATGCGGCTGTCAGCGACCAAGGCCTTGCTGGAGCGCAAGGACGCAATCATCGTAACCACGGTGTCATGCATCTACGGTCTGGGCAGCCCGGAAACGTATCTGAAGATGGTGCTGCACGTCGATCGCGGCGACAAACTTGACCAGCGCGAGCTGCTGCGCCGTCTGACGAGCTTGCAGTACACCCGCAATGATATGGATTTTGCCCGCGCCACCTTCCGCGTGCGCGGCGATGTGATCGACATCTACCCGGCCGAATCCGACCTGGAAGCGATTCGCATCGAGCTGTTCGACGATGAAGTCGAGAGCCTGTCGGCCTTCGACCCATTGACCGGCGAGGTGATCCGCAAGCTGCCGCGCTTCACCTTTTATCCGAAAAGCCACTACGTGACCCCGCGTGAAACCCTGATGGGCGCCATCGAGGGCATCAAAACCGAATTAGCCGAGCGCCTGGAGTACCTGCGCTCCAACAACAAGCTGGTGGAGGCCCAGCGCCTGGAGCAGCGTACCCGCTTCGACCTGGAGATGATCCTGGAGCTGGGCTACTGCAACGGCATCGAAAACTACTCGCGCTATCTCTCGGGCCGTGAATCCGGCGCGCCGCCGCCGACGCTTTACGATTACCTGCCGCCTGACGCGCTGCTGGTGATCGACGAGTCCCACGTCAGCGTGCCGCAGGTCGGCGCGATGTATAAGGGCGACCGTTCGCGTAAGGAAACCCTGGTGGAGTACGGTTTCCGCCTGCCTTCGGCACTGGATAACCGGCCGATGCGCTTTGATGAGTGGGAAGCCATCAGCCCGCAGACTATCTTCGTGTCCGCTACGCCGGGTAACTATGAGGCTGAGCATGCAGGCCGCGTGATCGAGCAGTTGGTGCGGCCGACTGGGCTGGTCGACCCGGAAATCGAAATTCGCCCGGCGCTGACCCAGGTCGACGATTTGCTCTCGGAAATCACCAAGCGCGTGGCCCTGGAAGAGCGGGTTTTGGTGACCACGCTGACCAAGCGCATGTCCGAAGACTTGACCGACTACCTGGCTGACCACGGCGTGCGTGTGCGCTATCTGCACTCGGACATCGACACTGTGGAACGTGTGGAGATCATCCGCGACCTGCGCCTGGGCACCTTTGATGTGCTGGTGGGCATCAATCTGTTGCGTGAAGGCCTGGACATGCCGGAGGTGTCGTTGGTGGCGATCCTCGATGCGGACAAGGAGGGCTTCCTGCGCTCCGAGCGCTCACTGATCCAGACCATCGGCCGCGCCGCGCGTAACCTCAATGGCCGGGCGATTCTCTATGCGGACCGTATCACCGGCTCCATGGAGCGGGCGATTGGTGAAACTGAGCGCCGTCGTGACAAGCAGATTGCCTTTAACTTGGAGCATGGCATCACGCCTAAAGGCGTGTTCAAGGACATTGCCGACATCATGGAAGGCGCCACCGTGCCCGGCTCGCGCAGCAAGAAGCGCAAAGGGATGGCCAAGGCCGCCGAGGAAAGTGCCAAGTACGAGAACGAACTGCGCTCGCCGAGCGAGATCACCAAACGGATCCGGCAGTTGGAAGAGAAGATGTACCAGTTGGCGCGAGACCTGGAGTTTGAGGCCGCGGCGCAGACGCGGGATGAGATTGGCAAGTTGCGCGAGCGGTTGCTGGCTGTTTGATCTTGTAGGGACTGTGATGGCCTCTTCGCGAGCACCTCGGTCTGCCAGAACCACCCAAGCTGGTGTTACCATTCGCCCCTTGTTTCAATTTTCAGTTTTATCGCCCATTCGAGACCTGCCATGACCACCGTCCGCACGCGCATCGCGCCATCGCCTACTGGGGATCCCCACGTCGGCACTGCTTACATCGCCTTGTTCAACTACTGCTTTGCCAAGCAGCATGGCGGTGAATTCATCCTGCGGATCGAAGACACCGATCAACTGCGGTCCACCCGCGAGTCGGAACAGCAGATCTTCGATGCCTTGCGCTGGTTGGGCATTACCTGGGCGGAAGGCCCGGACGTGGGCGGCCCGCACGGCCCGTATCGCCAGAGCGAGCGCAGCGACATCTACAAACAGTACACCCAGCAACTGGTCGACATGGGCCACGCCTTCCCGTGTTTCTGCACCGCGGAAGAATTGGACCAGATGCGCGCCGAGCAACAGGCCCGTGGCGAAACCCCGCGCTACGACGGCCGCGCGCTGCTGCTGTCGAAAGAAGAAGTGGCCCGACGCCTGGCCGCTGGCGAACCGCATGTGATCCGCATGAAAGTGCCAAGCGAAGGCGTGTGCGTGGTGCCGGACATGCTGCGCGGTGACGTCGAGATCCCGTGGGACCGCATGGACATGCAAGTGCTGATGAAGACCGACGGCCTGCCGACGTACTTCCTGGCCAACGTGGTCGACGACCACCTGATGGGCATCACCCACGTGCTGCGCGGCGAAGAATGGCTGCCATCGGCGCCAAAACTGATCCTGCTCTACGAGTACTTCGGCTGGGAGCAACCGCAACTGTGCTACATGCCGCTGCTGCGTAACCCGGACAAGAGCAAGTTGTCCAAGCGCAAGAACCCGACCTCGGTAACCTTCTACGAGCGCATGGGCTTCATGCCTGAGGCGATGCTCAACTACCTGGGCCGCATGGGCTGGTCGATGCCGGACGAGCGCGAGAAGTTCTCGTTGCAGGAAATGGTCGATAACTTCGACCTGTCCCGCGTGTCCTTGGGCGGGCCGATCTTCGACATCGAGAAGCTGTCGTGGCTCAACGGCCAGTGGCTGCGTGATCTGCCGGTGGAAGAGTTCGCCAGCCGCGTTCAGCAATGGGCGTTGAACCCTGAGTACATGATGAAGATCGCGCCGCTGGTGCAGGGCAGGGTGGAGACGTTCAGCCAGGTCGCACCGTTGGCCAGCTTCTTCTTCGCCGGGGGCGTGAATCCGGATCCTAAGCTGTTCGAATCCAAGAAACTCTCGGGCGACCAGGTTCGCCAGTTGATGCAGTTGATCCTGTGGAAGCTGGAAAGTCTGCGCCAGTGGGAGAAGGATGCGATTACCGCAACGATCCAGGCGGTGGTGGAGTCTCTTGAATTGAAACTGCGCGATGCCATGCCGCTGATGTTTGCCGCGATCACCGGGCAGGCCAGTTCGGTGTCGGTACTGGATGCGATGGAAATCCTTGGCCCGGACCTGACGCGTTTCCGTCTGCGCCAAGCCCTTGATTTGCTTGGCGGTGTGTCGAAGAAAGAAAACAAAGAGTGGGAAAAGCTGCTGGGTGCTATCGCATAAGTACGCGGTTGCAACGGCGAAACCCCGGTTTTCCGGGGTTTCGCCGGTAAGTGATTGTTATCCCGGCAAAAAACTTTGGAAATTGTTGAAAATAAATTTGACACACTTCCAAACCGCCATTAAGATTCGCCCCGTCCTCACCGATGAGGGGCTATAGCTCAGCTGGGAGAGCGCTTGCATGGCATGCAAGAGGTCAACGGTTCGATCCCGTTTAGCTCCACCAATTTACAGGTTCAAGGTCTGGCCACACCGTCCTTGAATCGATCAGTTCTCAGCGCTGATCAGTTGTACAGAAGGTTTTGTCCCCTTCGTCTAGTGGCCTAGGACACCGCCCTTTCACGGCGGTAACAGGGGTTCGAGTCCCCTAGGGGACGCCAGTTTCAACAAGCAGATCGCAAGGCCTGCTGCGTCGCGAGACGAAAAATCCGGGGCTATAGCTCAGCTGGGAGAGCGCTTGCATGGCATGCAAGAGGTCAACGGTTCGATCCCGTTTAGCTCCACCAATTTACAGGTTCAAGGTCTGGCCACACCGTCCTTGAGTCGATCGGTTCTCAGCACTGATCAACTGTACAGAAGGTTTGTGTCCCCTTCGTCTAGTGGCCTAGGACACCGCCCTTTCACGGCGGTAACAGGGGTTCGAGTCCCCTAGGGGACGCCACGATTACCCGCTCTGCGGGATTTTTAAGGGTCATTCAATTATTGAATGGCCCTTTTGTTTGTCTGGTGTTTGGCCAACTCTCTCTTCCATTTCCATCCTCTCTTCTGACCAGCGGTCATGGCTGTGGCTTGCCAAATATTATTATGATAATAATATTCAGCCCATGAACATCGGAGGCAATGATGAGCGATAAAAAAGCACAAACCCGCGAACGTATTCTGCAAGCCGCCAGCGCTGCATTGATTCAGCGTGGCCCGGCCGAGCCGAGTGTGGGTGAAGTCATGGGGGCGGCGGGGCTGACTGTCGGTGGCTTCTACGCGCACTTCGAAAGCAAGGATGCGCTGATGCTGGAGGCCTTCACCCAGTTGCTGGCCAAGCGTCGCGCCTCGATTGATGACATTGACTCACAGATGAGCGCAGAGGAGCGCAGAAGCCTGGTGGCCGCGTTCTATCTGTCGCGCAAGCATCGTGACTCTACCGCCCAGGCCTGTCCGATCCCGGCGACCGTAGGCGAGATGAGCCGCCTGCCGGATGAATTCCGCCAGGCATTGAATGAGCACTGCGAACTGATGGCCGCGCAACTCGCCGCCAGCCCCGAAGACACCGACAAAGCCCTGGCCGACATGGCGCTGATGATCGGTGGCCTGGCCTTGGCCCGCGCCTTGGGGCCGGGCGAGTTATCTGACCGTGTGCTGCGCGCCGCCAAGTCGGCTGTGCGTTAGAAGAGGGCTGTCATGATAGGCACGTTAACCTGGATTCGTCGCTTCAACGGCACCCTGGGGCACCTGGCACCGCAAACGGTGGCGAACAAGATGCTTCGTGCCTTCATGACGCCTCGCGATCTGCCGCCGCGTGACTGGGAGCTGCCGCTGTTGGCGCAAGCGGAGCGCATCACCTTGCGTTTCGGTTTGTCTGCCTTGCGTTGGGGGCAGGGGCCTGCGGTGTTATTGATGCACGGTTGGGAAGGCCGGCCGACCCAGTTTGCCAGCCTGATCAGTGCGTTGGTCGATAACGGTTATTCAGTGATAGCCCTCGATGGTCCTGCCCATGGCCGTTCGCCGGGCCGTGAAGCCCATGTGTTGCTCTTCGCTCGCGCCATGCTTGAGGCCGCCGCCGAGTTGCCGCCGTTGCACGCCGTGATCGGCCATTCCATGGGCGGTGCCAGTGCGATGCTGGCGGTGCAGTTGGGCTTGCGTACCGAAGCGCTGGTGAGCATTGCTGCGCCGTCGCGTTTTCTGGATGTGCTGCGTGGCTTCACCAAGATGGTTGGCTTGCCGACGCGGGCGCGCACGGTGTTCATCCAGGAAGTGGAGCTGGCCTTCGGGATGCCGCTCAAACACCTGGATGTGGCCCACTACCAGATGAATATCCCTGGCCTGATTGTGCACGCCGAAGACGATACCTTCGTTCCAGTCAAAGCTTCCCAGGCCATTCACGAAGCCTGGTTCGACAGTCGCCTGCTGCGCCTGGAGCAGGGCGGTCATCAGAAAGTGCTGGCCGACCCCCGCGTGATCGCCGCTGTGCTGACGCTGCTCGCCGGCCGCCTACAGGAGCGGCAAACGGCCTGATACACTGCCCCGGTCAAGTTAATCGACTGGGAGCAAGGCATGGGCTGGGATTTGGCAACGCCGTTTATCATCGAGCTGCAGGTTGCCCCTGAAGACATCGACGGCTTGGGGCACGCGAACAACGCGGTGTATGTGTCCTGGCTGGAGCGCTGCGCCTGGCGCCACTCCCAACGCCTGGGCCTGGACCTGACCGAATATCGCCGCCTGGACCGCGCCATGGCGGTGGTGCGCCATGAAATCGACTACCTGGCCGCAGGCTACGAGGGTGATGAGCTGCAACTGGCCACCTGGATCGTCGACTGGGACCAGCGCCTGAAGATGACACGGCGCTTCCAGCTGGTCCGCCCGCGGGATGGCGTCACCCTGCTGCGTGCACAAACCACCTTTGTCTGCATCGAACTCTCCACCGGCAAGCCCAAGCGCATGCCCGCTGAATTTCTCGACGGTTATGGCCCCGCCCTGACAGGGGGTTAACGGTCGCTGTGGGAAACCCAGTAAACTGCGCCACGATTTTTGTTGAGTGTTTTCCATGCAAATTGCTTTGGCGCCCATGGAGGGGTTGGTCGACAACATCCTGCGGGACGTTCTCACTCGTGTCGGCGGTATCGACTGGTGCGTGACCGAGTTCATCCGCGTCAACGACCGCCTGCTCACCCCTGCCTATTTCCACAAGCTCGCCCCGGAGTTGTTGCACGGTGCCCACACTGCGGCGGGTGTACCGCTGCGTGTGCAATTGCTCGGCTCCGACCCGGTGTGCCTGGCGGAAAACGCCGCCCTTGCCTGTGAGCTGGGTTCGCAAGTCATCGACCTGAACTTCGGCTGTCCGGCCAAGACCGTCAACAAGTCCCGAGGCGGCGCGGTGTTGCTCAAGGAGCCCGAACTGCTTAACCAGATCGTTGAGCATGTGCGTCGCGCTGTGCCGGCCCACATCCCGGTCACCGCCAAGATGCGCCTGGGCTTTGACAGCCCGGACGGCGCCTTGGTCTGCGCCACGGCGCTGGCCGAGGGTGGTGCGGCGCACATCGTGGTGCATGCGCGCACTAAGACCGATGGCTACAAGCCGCCTGCCCATTGGGAATGGATCCCGCGCGTACAGGACGTGGTCAAGGTGCCGGTGTTCGCCAATGGTGATATCTGGAGTGTTGAAGACTGGAAGCGCTGTCGCGAAGTCAGTGGTGCCGAGGACATCATGCTGGGGCGTGGCCTCGTCGCGCGCCCGGACCTGGCGCGGCAGATTGCAGCGGCGCGGGCAGGTGAGGAAGTGGTCGAGATGACCTGGGCAGAAATGCAGCCCATGCTTCAGGACTTCTGGACCCAGTCTGTGGAGCAACTGACTGAGCGTCAAGCGCCAGGGCGTCTGAAGCAATGGTTGGCCATGTTGACGCGCAATTATCCGGAGGCGGTGGAACTGTTCACCCTGATGCGTAGGGAGACCGATCTGAGGCGGGTCGGACATCTGCTGGGAATGCCTGACCAACCTATACAGCTGGCAGCGCTGCAAAATTAGGTTGGTATATATAAGTATTTCATCTTTTGCTGAACAAGGCGCCAATTGGCGCCTTTTTCTTGTGTGAAAAAATACAGTGAAGCGCAAACGTAGAGTGTGCGGGCAGTTCTCACGGCTGCAGCAAGGGCGTGAGTACTGGGTCGTTACCAGGTATATGCAAAAAAACATTAATGATTTTCTCAAATGGTACTGAATGTTAAGGCTGCGCGTTTACCAATATGTTTTCGCGTAGTGGCGTGCGCGCTAATTAACACAGGTTGCAAACCGATCTAAGAGTTGTTGTTTTCTTTACATTGCTTAGTTCCCGGAATGTTTCTGCCTGTGACGAAAACTGGCGCGTTCGATGTGCGTGTGTTCGCGGGTTTTGGCGGATTGTCCATAGGAAAAATACAGCGCGGCTCATTTGGTTTCCTTATATGAGCTGCGACTTATCGGAACTCATACTCTTTGCGGCCCACGAATCCCTCGAGTTCGGAGTGTTTGCAGCAGCTTCATACTCTCAATCAATAAACGGGCCCCGCCTGTGCATGTGGGTGTTGAACACAATCTGAGGAGTAAAAAATATGTCCAATGTGTCGACCAATCAGTTTCCGTCGATGAATATGAATTATGCGAACCTTAATCCGGCGACAGTGCCAGTGAACACGCCGGGCGAATCATCACCGTCTACGGAAAGTATTAATAAGTTTCTGAAAGATAGCGCCCCAGCGCAAAAAGAAAACCTAGTGACTGTGAGCAAAGAGTCCTTGGAGAAGTTGTTTGCAATTTTTGAGTTTGCGGTCAAGGCGATGCGTAGCATATTGTTGGGCATGGGCGTATTCCCTAAGTCATCAAGTGAATTGGACACTCAACCCCACATTAACCCCAACGCTGAAGGTAAAGTTGTTAAGGACGCGGTGACGCAACAGGTAAAGCCTGCCAAGTCCGACGTAGCGTCAAGCCAAGATGGCAAGGTAGACGTGGATGTAGGGGGGCAACCCAAAACCGAGTTGCAGACGGATTCCAAGGCCCAGCAGAAGGTTGGTCCGCAAGTCAAAATACTGTCGGATGAGCGCACTCAGGTGACTGTTGCTCCTGATGGCAAACTCAATGCCCAGCAATCAACGACTTCTCTGAATGATGTGGCGCAGCAGAATAAGGTGTCCTCTGATATCAATGTGACGGTGCACGTTCAGGGCTGTCACTGCCCGCATACAGATGAGCGCACTACACCGCAGCCGTCGGTGACGCCGAAGGTCGATATGCAGCCGTTGCCCCGACCGTCGGTGACGCCGAAGGACGATACGCAGCCGTTGCCCCAACCGTCGGTGACGCCAAAGGTCGAAACGCAGACCACGCCACAGCCTCAGGTCCCCCCTGTGACGATTAAAAGTTCAGACGCCAAGCCGCCTGTACTACCCGAAGTGCCTAGCCCGCCCACTTCGGACCTTACATCGCCTGCTCCCGATGACCTAGAGGACGATTTGCGCAGTCCTTCCCAAGCCCGGTTCGATAGCCGCATGGCTGTCAGACATGGTCTGCGCCAACGCTTTTGAACCCGCCGCCTTAATGCACTGACCCTAAATATCCGTTCCCTGGCTGGCTGGTCAGGGAGCATTCAACGAGGCTAAAGCATGTTATCGACCAGTCGTAATTATCTCGAACGCCCCATCTTTGATGCTTACCCGGCCCCAGACCGTTCGGCTCGTGTATTGCCGGAGGTTCCAATACGGGACGCCACGCCACCCACTGTATGCCCCCACAGGATGCCGACCAGCGTCAGCCAACACGCAGACGCCGCAGTGCTGATGGGCACGCTGATTGATTTGTTCAAGCAACTCCTGAACCAGATACAGAGCCTGGTGCGTAAAGATGTGCGCCCGTCTGATTCGGTAAATCATGAAAAAACTTTACCACAACCCTTTGTGCAGCCCGATACGGTGCAGGTCGATAAGCAACTCGATCACATTTCTGTACTTTCCAATAAACCAAAGGGAGAAAAACCTAAAAGCATCTGGAGAGGGTTTCGGCAGGGCAAGAATGGTAATTGCGTAACAATCTCCGCCATCAAGGCAGCGATGGCAAAGTTTGGCCAAAACCCAAAGAGTATTTACGCGTCTGTTGAAAAAACTGCTGAGGGTTATAAGGTGGTCATGCGCGATGGGTTCAAGCTGAATTTGACAGATTCTGAACTGAACCGGGCCATTCGAGGTTCCAACTTTGTCGGGATCGATGATCAGGGGATGTTGAAGGATGCTCACTTTATGTTTGCCTGTTCCGCCAAGCGTGCGCAGATTGAAAATAATGACGGCACGGCCAAAAGAAGTTTTGAGGCGGCGATCAGAAGTCTTAACGATGGCGAGGATGAACGAGGCCCGGGAGAAGGTTTCAAGCGTTTGGGCCTGAAGGCTCATACGCGGCGCGTGAAGGTGAGTGACTTTGCAGACAAATCATTGATAGGCATGGTCAACAGGCGTGGGCACTCGGTGGCTGTAGTAGATGGATGTGAGGAACTGTACGGACGCAAGGGCCGCCGGCCGACCAATGGGGACGCCATCGCATTGGTCTGATACCGCGGTTCAAACGATGAGTTCGCAACGAACAGATCGAAGAATTTCTGTTGGGAATGTTACTTCAGTTTTTTGCACATTGAGACTTGTGAAGTTCCACGGGTCAGAGATCCCAGTCTTTTGTAAATAGCAGATTTCGAACGAGTGGGTAGTGCAGCCCTCAGTCGTCTCAACCTGCCTTTTTATGTTGGGCGCTGAATTGCAAAGTTTAGGTTTTTTTTTAGTGCTGTCCCTTCTAACTATTTAATGATGAGTTGATTATATGAATGTGTCCGCAATTGGATCTTCTGTGCGCATAACGCCCCTGGCGCTGCAACGTTCCGAGCACTTGGAAAATGACGCTTCACTTATCACCGCATTTGACGCCCGGCAACGCCGCTTCGGCGAACACTACAATGCGAGCTCCCATAGCGCAGTCATCAAATTGATGATGCTCACTTTTGGCGTGCGTCCTGCTGATATGTTCAATGAGGTACGCAGCACTACCGATGGTTTTGACGTGACCATGAAAGACGGCTACACGCTGCATCTATCAGAGCAAGAGCTACAACAGGCTGGAGCGGCCTCGTGTTTTACCGGCAGTGATAGTGAAGTACTTGGTAGTGCACATTTCGCGCTGGCGGTGTTTATCAAGCGCAAACAACTGGGTACTCGCAATACAGCGGGTCTACCCGATTTCGCATCAGTCCTGGCTCAGTCGCTGCAGGGTGAAACGACCTTTAACATGCTCAAAGGCATGGGATTGTCCAAGCATCTGCGTTACCTGCCCACTGCAACCGTTGTCAACGAAGGAGGACTTGGGGTCGCAGACAGTTATGACGCTGGTTCATCGCTGATTCACGCCGGCAAGGCATACCGCTTCGGCAAGCAGGGTTCACCTGACCGTGCCTACATGTATACGTTGGTGACGGACCCTGCGCCAAAGCCTCGCATCAGCCCGGCACCGCCAATTGTTGTGCCCAAGGTTGATCCTGAGCCTCAGACTGCCCGTCCCCAAGTCACCGAGGTGTTACAGGGGTTTGATACAACCCCGCGAAAATTCGGCGAGTTTATCGACCTCAGCAGCCATGCGGCCGTTTTCAAGCTGATGATGCTCAGGTTTGGCAGGTCGCCTTCCGATGTGTTTGAAAAAGTCGAAGCCACGCCACATCAGTTCAATGTCACCCTGAAAGATGGTTTTAAAATGACGCTGTCAACGCAAGAAGTGGAGCGCGCCGGTCAATCCTCGCGATTTGTCGGCCCTGATGCGCAAATGGTGAAGAGCGCCAATTTCATGCTGGCAGCCTTCGCCAAGCGCAAACAGCTTGAACGCAACACGTCATTTGATGCGGCGCTGTCGAGCACTTTACGGGGAGAGACCCTATACAACTTGTTGAAGGGGATGGGCGTGGTCGGCTTCCTGCGAAAGTTATCGCCTGATGATCTGCGCAAGCCCGATAGCATCGGCGTTACCCAAATATTTAACTCTTCAGGTGCCTTGGTGGTCGGTGGGTTCAAGCATAGCGACGGCGGTAAAGAGGCGGTTGGCAACGACTACGGCTACCAGTTTTTACCCGATCAGCCCGTCGAGCCTGACGGGTGGCCGGCGCGGCTGTCCGGCGTGCCTGTGGGGACCAAACCGGTTGATACCTTGAGCGGTTTCTATCAGGGCTTTGAAGGGAACTGTGTCACCGTATCGGCGATCAAGGCTGCGATGAACAAGTTCGGGCAAAATCCTTCTGGCATCTACAAGCGTGTCGTCGAGACGCCGAAAGGCTTCACCGTTGTGATGCGTGATGGTTGCACCGTGCGCCTGACCCATGCCGAGTTGGAAAAGGCACGTGAGGCGGCACAATTCAGGGGGGAGGATAAGGGGCTGGTTGACGATGCCGTGTTCCTCTATGGCGTGAGTGCCAAGCGTGCTCAGATGGAAAACCACGAGTTCCGCGCCGGCGCCAGTTATGCAAGCGCCCTGCAAACCCTGAACGACGGTGAGATTGCGGGAGACGCGCTGCGTCGTCTTGGCTTGTATGCCTTTATTCGCCAAAGCAGCGTGCAGGAGTTGGCGTCGGGAGTACCGGGCACCCTGGCAAACTTCCAGCATTCTGTAGTTGTGATAGACGGGGTCTTTGATCATTACGGAGCCAAGAAGGTCTTGAAAGGCTCGCGTTGGATGAGCGAGAAAGGTTACGCCCTGAAACTGGTTTAGCTCAGGGCCCCGCCCGCGATCAAGCGCTCCCTGAATCCGATCATGGGCAGTGGCCGGCTGTGCAAATACCCTTGGTACAAATGGCAGCCCAGACCCTGCAGGAAGGCCAACTGGTCCTGGGTTTCCACCCCTTCGGCAATCACCTCCAGGTTAAGGCTGCGGGCCATGGCGACAATGGCGCGGATGATTTCCGCGTCGTTGGGGTCATGGGTCGCGTCGCGCACAAAGGACTGGTCGATCTTCAGCGCATCCACCGGCAGGCGCTTTAGGTAGGTAAGCGATGAATACCCGGTGCCGAAGTCATCCATCGCAAAGCTCACGCCGAGCTTTTTCAGGCGGCGCATTTTGCTGATGGTGTCGTCCAGGTTCTGTATCACGATGCCTTCGGTGATTTCCAGTTTCAACAGACTGAACGGTAATTGGTGGTGCTTGAGGCTGCGCTCCACCCGCTCCACGAAGTCATTCTGGCGAAACTGTCGGGGGCTGATGTTCACGCACAGGCTGAAGTTCAACGGGTCGACCAAGCCTTCCGCGATCAGTTGTTGAAAGGTCGCGCAGGCTTCATCCAGGATCCAGGTGCCCACTTCAAGGATCAGGCCACTGTCCTCCAGTACCTTGATAAAGTCGGAGGGTGACTGCGCGCCCAGTTGCGGATGCTGCCAGCGCACCAGGGCCTCGGCGCCGACGATTTTGTTGCCGCGTGCATCCACCTGCGGTTGGTAATGCACGCTGAACTCGCCGCGGGACAGGGCCAGGCGCAGGTCGGTTTCCATGCGCAAGCGTTCGCTGGCGGTCTTTTGCATGCTGTTGTGGAACATCTGCGTGGTGTTGCGGCCCGAGTCCTTGGCACGGTACAGGGCGATGTCGGCGCGTTTGAGCAAGTCCGCCGGGGTAGAGCCGTGATCGGGGATCAGCGCCACGCCAATGCTCGGCGTGACCTGCAAGCGATGGCCATCCAGAAACATCGGCTCAGACAGCAACTCACGTAAGGTGTCGGCCAATTGCTGTACCTGGCCGCTGACTTCCGTGCGCGTGCCATCCAGGCCACTGAGCAGCACCACAAACTCATCGCCCCCCAGGCGCGCCACGGTGTCCTCCATGCGCACACTGGCTTCCAGGCGTGCCGTGACAATTTTCAGCACCGTGTCGCCCACCGGATGACCGAGCGAGTCGTTGATGTGCTTGAAGTGGTCGAGGTCGAGGAACAGCAAGGCACCGCGCAGGTTGTGACGCTTGAGCAGGGCAATCTGTTGGCTCAGGCGGTCCATCAACAGGGCGCGGTTCGGCAAGTTGGTCAGCGGGTCGTGATAGGCCAGGTGGCGAATTTGCGCCTGGGCGTTTTTCAACAGGCTCACGTCCCGCGCGGTCAGCAGCAGGCACGGGGTTTCATTCAAGGTGATGGGTTCCACCGAGACTTCCACCGCCAGCAACTCGCCGCGTTTGTTGTGCCAGAGCATTTCCAAGTGATGGATGCGGCCCTTGATCTGCAATTCGGCCAGCAGCGCGGCGCGTTGGTTCTCGTCGGCCCAGATGCCGATCTGGTACAGGGTCAGGCCAATGGCTTCTTCGGCGCGATAGCCGGTCAGCCGGCAGAAGCCGTCGTTGACCTCTACATAGCGGCCGGTGTCACGCTCGGTGATGGAAATCGCATCGGGGCTGGAATGAAAGGCTTTGGCGAATTTCTCTTCACTGGCCTTGAGTGCGGCTTCCGAACGCTGTTGCTGGGTGATATCGCGCAAGGTGGTGACGATACATGACTGATCACCGACTTTGATCAAGCGGCTGGAAATCACGCAGGTCAGCGCCTGGCCGTTCTTGTGATGCACCACAATCGCCACATTGCTCAGCGCCTGCTCGCGGATCACCCGTTCGATGCGTTGCAGGCGCTTGCTGGATTCGTCCCACAGGCCGATCTGCTCGGCGCTCTTGTCGATCACCTCGGCGGCCGTCCAGCCAAAAGTCTGGGTAAACGCCGGGTTGATCTCGATAAACGCACCGCTGTCCAGGCCAGTGACGCAGATCGGGTCGGGGCTGGCTTGAAAGAGGCTGGCGAATTTTTCTTCGGAAGCGGTCAGGCGCTGTTCGCGTTCGACCTGGTCGGTGATGTCCAGCAAGGTGCCGGCCATGCGCACCGGTGCGCCGTGTTCATCGCGGTACAGCCGCGCGCGGCTTTCAAGGTAGCGTGAGCTGCCGTCTTCCATGGGCACGCGGTAAGTCAGTTGATAATTGCCGGCCGGGCCCTCGCGCAAGGTGCGATAGGCGTTGCGCATGCTCTCGCGCTCTTCATCGGGCATGCCCTCGAAGAACGCGTCAAAGGATTCATGGAACGGCTCCGGGGGCAGCCCGTGCAGTTGAGCGGCGCGGGCCGAGCCGTAGAGCATGCCGGTGGGGATGTGCCAGTCCCAGGTGCCCAATTGCGCCGAATCCAGTGCCAGGTCGAGGCGTTCCTGGCTGTCCTTGAGGGCCTGATCGGCGTTCTTGCGGTCGGTGGTGTCGAGAAAAGTGCTGATCAGGTAGGCCTCACCCTCCAGCTCGACTTTTTGCGCGCTGAGGGTGCCATCGTGGATCTGGCCGTTACTGGCACAAAACTGCACCTCCATGGTGATGGGCTCGCCCTTGCGCTGGGTGGCCTTGACCAACTGCCCGCGTTGCTCCGGGTGGCGCCACAGGCCCAGGTCCAAGGTGGTGCGACCGATAGCGTCGGCCAGTGGCCAGCCGAACAGCATTTCGAAATACTGATTGGCTTCGCTGATCAGTCCGTCGGACTGGCGGGTGAGCAGGACCATGTTCGGGCACAGGTGAAACAGTGTGGCAAAGCGTTTTTCGGAGTGGCTGAGGGCGTGCTCCCGTTCGCGCTGGCGGGTGGTCTCGCGGATCACCCCGATCATGCGGCGCCGGCCGGCTTTGTCGGGTGCCAGGCTGCCATTGATCTCCAGCCAGTGGTGAGTGCCGTCCGGCCACTGGATGTGGTGATGCATGGCCTGCTCGAACGGCTCGCCCGCCAGTACGGCATGAAAGGCCCGCACCACACGGGCGCGATCCTCTGGCGCGAGCAGGTCGAGGTAATCCAGATCCTTGGGCAGCGGCTGGCGCGGATCAAAACCGAACAGTGCCTGGGTGCCGCGCGACCAGCTTATTTTGCCGGTGTCGATTTCCCAGCTCCACGCACCCAGCCGGGCAGCATTGAGCGCTGCCAGCAATTGCGGAGCATTGTCCCAGCTTTGTTCCGCCTCTTGAGGGTCGAGGGCGTAGATGCGGGGCAGAGGTGGCACGGAGTCGACGGGGTTGCGCATTATCAAAGGGCCTTGGCTCGATGGGCGTAAGGCGCGGTTCAGTTCAGACCTTGAGGCCGCACAGTTTCATGCCGGGATCCCTGGCAGATCGACTTGTGCATCCAATAGGCTCATGAAAGCCCGCGCAGCATTCGACAGCGTCCTTTCGGTGTGCACGATATAGCCTAGCTGGCGACTGAGCTGTATGCCCGGCAAAGCGATACTTGCCACCTGATCATCGAGCATGGTGCGCGGCAAAACACTCCAGGCCAGACCGATGGACACCATCATCTTGATGGTTTCCAGATAGTTAGTGCTCATCGCGATGTTCGGTGTAAGACCCTGGGCCTCGAACAACCGGCTGACAATATGGTGGGTAAAGGTGTTGCCTCCGGGGAAAACCGCCGGGTGGCCGGCGATATCGGCCAAGCTGATGCTGCCATTGCTGATCAAGCTGTGCTCGGGGGCCACCACGAAATCCAGTGGGTCATCCCACACCGCAGTAGCACGCACCAGGTGGTGAGGGTCGGGCGCCAGAGTGATCACCGCCACTTCGGCGCGGCCATGGAGGATTTCTTCGTAGGCCACTTCCGAATCGAGGAACTGAATATCCAGCGCCACATTCGGGTATTCCCGGGTAAAGGTACGCAGCACCGGTGGCAAGCGGTGCAGGCCGATATGGTGACTGGTGGCTAACGTGAGACGGCCGCTGACCTCGCCGGTGAGGTTAGTGAGGGCGCGACGCGTGTCGTCCAGCACGTTGAGGATCTGATAGGCGCGCGGCAGCAAGGCCCGCCCAGCCTCGGTCAAGCCGACTTCACGGCCCAGGCGATCGAACAAGCGCACCTTCAATTGTTGTTCAAGGCCGGCGATACGTTTGCTGATGGCGGGCTGGGTCAGGTGCAGGCGTTCACCCGCGCCGGAGAAGCTGCCGGTCTCGGCGATAGCGATAAAGGCATTGAGGTTGGCCAGGTCCATTGTTGTATTCCAGTTGGTAATCCAAAGCATAAAAAATATGAATTTGAGTTATTTAATGTAGCGCCATACCATCAGCCTCACAAGCCAAAGGGTTATTGAAAACCCGGCATAGAGAAACACCGCTGATGAGGACCGACTGATGGCCGGCAAAACGCTGTACGACAAGCTTTGGGATTCCCATGAAGTGAAACGGCGCGACGATGGCTCGTCGCTGATCTATATCGACCGTCACATCATCCATGAAGTGACCTCGCCGCAAGCGTTCGAAGGCCTGCGACTGGCCGGGCGCAAGCCTTGGCGTGTCGACTCCATCATCGCCACACCCGACCACAACGTACCGACTACCCCGGAGCGCAAGGGCGGTATCGAAGCCATTGCCGACCAGGTGTCGCGTTTGCAAGTGCAGACCCTCGACGACTACTGCGACGAATATGGCATCACCGAATTCAAGATGAATGACGTGCGTCAAGGCATCGTGCACGTGATCGGCCCGGAGCAGGGGGCCACTTTGCCGGGCATGACCGTGGTCTGCGGCGACTCCCACACCTCCACCCACGGTGCGTTCGGCGCCTTGGCCCACGGCATTGGCACGTCCGAGGTGGAACATGTGTTCGCCACCCAGTGCCTGGTCGCCAAGAAAATGAAAAACATGCTGGTTCGCGTTGAGGGCAAATTGCCGTTCGGCGTGACCGCTAAAGACATCGTGCTGGCTGTGATCGGCAAGATCGGCACCGCCGGCGGTAACGGCCATGCCATCGAGTTCGCCGGCAGCGCCATTCGCGACCTGTCCATCGAAGGCCGCATGACCATCTGCAACATGTCCATCGAAGCCGGTGCCCGCGTCGGCATGGTGGCAGCGGACGAAAAGACCGTTGAATACGTCAAGGGCCGCCCATTCGCCCCGCAAGGCGCGGAGTGGGATGCCGCCGTGGAAGCCTGGAAAGACCTGGTCTCCGACGCCGATGCGGTATTCGACACCGTGGTTGAGTTGGACGCTGCCCAGATCAAGCCGCAAGTCAGCTGGGGGACCTCGCCGGAGATGGTCCTGGCTGTCGACCAGAACGTGCCGGACCCAGCGCAGGAAGCCGACCTGGTCAAGCGTGGCTCCATCGAGCGCGCCTTGAAGTACATGGGCTTGCAGGCCAACCAAGCGATCACCGATATCCAGTTGGATCGCGTGTTCATCGGTTCCTGCACCAACTCGCGGATCGAAGACCTGCGCGCGGCGGCGGTGATCGCCAAAGGCCGTAAGGTCGCGTCCACCATCAAGCAAGCCATCGTGGTGCCGGGTTCGGGTCTGGTCAAAGCGCAAGCCGAAGCCGAAGGCCTGGACAAGATCTTTCTTGACGCCGGTTTTGAATGGCGTGAGCCGGGCTGCTCCATGTGCCTGGCGATGAACCCGGACCGCTTGGAGTCGGGCGAACATTGCGCGTCCACCTCCAACCGTAACTTCGAAGGGCGCCAGGGCGCTGGCGGGCGGACCCACCTGGTCAGTCCGGCCATGGCCGCTGCGGCTGCTGTCAACGGTCGTTTCATCGACGTTCGCGAATTGATCTGAGGAATACCCGATGCGTGCTTTTACTCAACACACCGGTCTTGTCGCCCCTTTGGATCGCGCCAACGTCGACACCGACCAGATCATCCCCAAGCAGTTCTTGAAGTCGATCAAGCGCACCGGCTTCGGCCCGAACCTGTTCGATGAGTGGCGCTACCTGGACGTGGGCTACGCCTACCAGGACAACTCCAAGCGCCCGCTGAACAAGGACTTCGTGCTCAACGCCGAGCGTTACCAGGGCGCCAGCGTCCTGCTGGCCCGGGAAAACTTCGGCTGCGGCTCCAGTCGTGAACACGCGCCATGGGCCCTGGAAGAGTATGGCTTTCGCAGCATCATCGCGCCGAGCTATGCCGACATCTTCTTCAACAACAGCTTCAAGAACGGTCTGCTGCCGATCATCTTGAGCGATGCCGAAGTGGACGAGCTGTTCAAGCAGGTAGAGGCCGAAGAGGGCTACCAACTGATTGTCGACCTGGCTGCGCAGACCGTGACCCGTCCGGACGGCAAGGTGTATCACTTTGAAGTGGATGCGTTCCGTAAGCACTGTCTGATCAACGGCCTGGACGACATCGGCCTGACTTTGCAGGACGGCGATGCGATTGCTGCGTTTGAAGCCAGGCACCGGGCGAGCCAGCCTTGGTTGTTTCGCGATGCCTGACCTGATGTAAGCAGCCCGCTCCCACATTCGACCCGGTTTCTTCAGTTGAAATGCAATCAAATGTGGGAGCGGGCCTGCTCGCGAAGACGGCAGTACAAACAACACAAGCCCCAAGGAAAACCACCATGGCCACCACCGCCCACACCCAAGTCGTGCAAAAACAATTCGGCGAGCAAGCCTCGGCCTACCTGAGCAGTGCCGTGCACGCCCAAGGCACCGAATTCGCGCTGTTGCAGGCCGAACTGGCCGGGCAGGGCGGTGCACGCCTGCTGGACCTGGGTTGCGGGGCCGGCCATGTGAGTTTCCACGTAGCGCCACTGGTCAAAGAAGTCGTCGCCTACGACCTGTCACAGCAGATGCTCGACGTAGTCGCCGCTGCGGCGACAGACCGTGGCCTGGCCAACATCCGCACCGTCCACGGCGCCGCCGAACGCTTGCCGTTCGCCGATGGCGAGTTCGACTTCGTGTTCAGCCGTTATTCGGCCCACCACTGGAGCGACCTCGGCCTGGCCCTGCGCGAAGTACGCCGCATACTCAAGCCGGGCGGCGTGGCGGCGTTCGTCGATGTCTTGTCACCGGGCAGCCCGCTGTTGGACACTTACCTTCAAACCGTCGAAGTGCTGCGCGATACCAGTCACGTGCGCGATTATTCCGCCGCCGAATGGATGCAGCAGCTCAGCGAATCCGGCCTGCATGTACGCACCAGCAGTCGTCAGCGCCTGCGCTTGGAATACACCTCGTGGGTCGAGCGAATGCGCACGCCAGAGGTTCTGCGCGCTGCCATCCTGGAGCTGCAAAAGGCGATGGGCCAGGAAGTGCGCGATTATTACGAAATTCAGGCCGACGGCACCTTCAGCACCGACGTGCTGGTGGTTTTCGCTGAACGCTGATCTATTTTTCCGACCCGCCCACGGGCGGGTCGCTCGATGAAATGAGGAACGCATGAGCAAGCAGATTCTGATTCTCCCTGGCGACGGTATTGGTCCGGAAATCATGGCCGAAGCGGTCAAGGTGCTGGAACTGGCCAACACCAAGTACAGCTTGGGCTTTGAGCTGAGCCACGACGTGATCGGCGGCGCGGCCATCGACAAGCACGGCGTGCCCCTGGCCGATGAAACCCTGGACCGCGCCCGTGCGGCCGACGCCGTGCTGCTCGGCGCCGTGGGTGGCCCGAAATGGGACAAGATCGAACGTGACATCCGCCCTGAGCGCGGCCTGCTGAAAATCCGCGCGCAACTGGGCCTGTTCGGCAACCTGCGCCCGGCGATCCTCTACCCGCAACTGGCTGACGCGTCGAGCCTCAAGCCGGAAGTGGTGGCGGGCCTGGATATCCTGATCGTGCGTGAGCTGACCGGCGGTATCTACTTCGGCTCGCCACGCGGCGTGCGTGAGCTGGAAAATGGCGAACGCCAGGCCTACGACACCCTGCCGTACAGCGAGAGCGAAATCCGTCGTATCGCTCGTGTGGGGTTCGACATGGCCCGCGTGCGTGGCAAGAAGGTCTGCTCGGTAGACAAGGCCAACGTCCTGGCTTCCAGCCAACTGTGGCGCGAAATCGTCGAAGAAGTGGCCAAGGACTACCCGGATGTCGAACTGAGCCACATGTACGTCGACAACGCCGCCATGCAACTGGTGCGTGCACCGAAGCAGTTCGATGTGATCGTCACCGACAACCTGTTCGGCGACATCCTGTCCGACCAGGCGTCGATGCTCACCGGTTCCATCGGCATGCTGCCGTCGGCGTCCCTGGACACCCACAACAAGGGCATGTACGAGCCTTGTCACGGTTCGGCGCCGGACATCGCGGGCCAAGGCATTGCCAACCCGCTGGCGACCATCCTGTCGGTTTCGATGATGCTGCGTTACAGCTTCAACCTGGGCGACGCAGCCGACGCGATCGAGAAAGCCGTGAGCCTGGTGCTGGACCAGGGCTTGCGCACCGGTGACATCTGGTCGCAGGGTTGCACCAAGGTCGGTACGCAAGAAATGGGCGACGCAGTAGTCGCCGCGCTGCGGAATCTGTAATCTCTCGGGCCCGCTTGCAGTTGTTGCTGCAAGGCGGCCCACTTTTTAACAAGGTGTAGTTGCGATGAAACGTGTAGGTCTGATCGGTTGGCGCGGTATGGTCGGTTCCGTGCTCATGCAGCGGATGCTGGAAGAGCAGGATTTCGATCTTATTGAGCCGGTGTTTTTCACCACTTCAAATGTGGGTGGCCAAGGGCCGTCCGTGGGCAAGGATATTGCCCCGCTCAAGGACGCCTACAGCATTGAAGAGCTGATAACCCTCGACGTGATTCTGACCTGTCAGGGTGGCGACTACACCAGCGAAGTCTTCCCCAAGCTGCGCGAAGCCGGCTGGCAGGGTTACTGGATCGACGCCGCCTCGAGCCTGCGCATGCAGGATGATGCGGTGATCATCCTTGACCCGGTGAACCGCAAGGTCATCGACCAGCAGCTGGATGCGGGCACCAAGAACTACGTCGGCGGTAACTGCACCGTCAGCCTGATGCTGATGGGCCTGGGTGGCTTGTTCGAGGCTGGCCTGGTCGAATGGATGAGCGCCATGACCTATCAGGCGGCCTCCGGCGCCGGCGCGCAGAACATGCGTGAACTGATCAAGCAAATGGGCGCGACCCATGCTGCTGTCGCCGATCAACTGGCCGATCCCGCCAGCGCGATCCTCGACATCGACCGTCGTGTGGCCGAAGCCATGCGCAGTGAGGCCTACCCGACCGAGAACTTCGGCGTGCCCTTGGCCGGCAGCCTGATCCCGTGGATCGACAAAGAGCTGCCGAATGGCCAGAGCCGCGAAGAGTGGAAGGCCCAGGCCGAGACCAACAAGATCCTCGGTCGCTTCAAGAGCCCGATCCCGGTGGACGGCATCTGCGTGCGTATCGGCGCGATGCGCTGCCACAGCCAGGCGCTGACCATCAAGCTGAACAAAGACGTGCCGATCGCCGATATCGAAGCCTTGATCAGTCAGCACAACCCTTGGGTCAAGCTGGTACCGAACAACCGCGATATCAGCATGCAGGAGCTGAGCCCGACCAAGGTCACCGGCACCTTGAATGTACCGGTTGGCCGTCTGCGCAAGCTGAACATGGGCAGCCAGTTCCTGGGCGCGTTCACCGTGGGCGACCAACTGCTGTGGGGCGCGGCCGAACCGCTGCGCCGCATGCTGCGGATCTTGCTGGAGCGTTGATCGCTTTGACGTGTTGAAGAAACCCGCGCTCTGGTGACAGGCGCGGGTTTTTTATTGGCCTCACCCCCAGCCACCCGGTAAAGTGCCGCTCCCCCCGCAATGCCCGAGGCAGCCCCCATGACCCAGACCTTTGAAATCGCCGTAATCGGCGCCACCGGCACCGTTGGCGAAGCCCTGGTGCATATACTCGAAGAACTGAGTTTTCCAGTGGGCACCTTGTATCTGTTGGCGGGCAACAACTCGGCGGGCGCATCGGTGCCGTTTCGCGGCAAGAATGTGCGGGTCAAGGAGGTCGATGAGTTCGACTTCAATAAGGCTCAACTGGCGTTCTTTGCGGCGGGGCCAGCAGTCACCTTGAGTTTCGCGTCACGTGCTACTGCAGCAGGTTGCTCGGTGATCGACTTGTCCGGCGCCTTGCCGGCCGAGCAGGCGCCGCAGGTGGTGCCGGAAGCCAATGCCCATGTGCTGGACGGCCTTAAAAAGCCATTTCAACTCGGTAGCCCAAGCCCATCGGCGACCAACCTGGCGGTGGTCCTAGCGCCATTACGAGGTTTGCTGGACATCCAGCGCGTGAGCGTCACCGCCAACCTGGCGATGTCTGCCCAGGGGCGTGAGGCGGTCAGCGAGCTGGCGCGGCAAACCGCTGAGCTGCTGAATATGCGCCCGCTGGAACCGAAGTTTTTTGATCGGCAGGTGGCCTTCAACCTGTTGGCACAAGTCGGCACCCCAGATGCCCAAGGTCATACAGCCTTGGAGAAGCGTCTCGTACACGAACTGCGCGCAGTGCTGGAATTACCTTTGCTGAAGATTTCCGCAACCTGCGTTCAAGCCCCGGTGTTTTTTGGCGATAGCCTGACTGTGTCCCTGCAACTGGGCGCGGCGGTCGACCTCGCTGGGGTGAACCGCGCACTTGACGCTGCGCCGGGGATCGAGCTCGTGGATGAAGGGGATTTTCCTACAGCAGTCGGTGATGCGGTGGGCCAGGATGTGGTCTACGTGGGGCGTGTAAGGGCAGGCGTGGACGACCCGGCGGAACTAAATCTGTGGCTGACGTCAGATAACGTACGCAAAGGCGCCGCACTGAATGCCGTGCAACTGGCGCAGTTGTTGATAAAAGGCCTTGCGTAAAAGATACTTGGCGGCAATTTGTAGATTGATTCTAGCCAGGCGCTATGCTTGGCCCCAGGTAGGAAAAGTTGCGCGTCGGTGACCTATCGGCTCGCCATGCCTTATGGCAGCGGTTACCAACCTTCTCGCAGGCCGGGGAGTGTTCAAACAAAGGATGAGGCTATGGTTCAAGTTCGCAAACTGGTGTTAGCAATAGCGGCCGCCTCGGCGCTGTCCTCCGGTATGGCGCAGGCGCTGCAGCTGGGGGAAATGACCCTCAAGTCGAAGTTGAACCAGCCGCTGGCGGTGGAAATCGAATTGCTCGATGTCGGTGGCCTCACCGCTTCCGAGATCACGCCAAGCCTGGCGTCGTCCCAGGCGTTTGTGGATGCGGGCGTTGATCGCCAGGCGTTCCTCGATGACTTGACGTTTACTCCAGTCGTCAACCCTAATGGCCGCAGCGTGGTGCGCGTCACCTCCAGTAAGCCGCTGCCCGATTCCTACGTACGCTTTCTGTTGCAGGTGCAATGGCCCAATGGGCGGTTGATGCGCGATTACAGCGTCTTGCTTGATCCGGCCAAATTCGATCAACCTGCACCGACGGCCGCCGCGCCCGCGCCGCGTCTGGCTGCACCGGCCAGCAGCGCGCCGGCCGCAAGCAAGCCGACACAACACACGACCACATCCCGCGACACCTTGTGGGAAATTGCCGCTAAGAACCGCAATGGCGGCTCGGTGCAGCAGACCATGCTGGCAATCCAGGCGCTGAACCCCGACGCCTTCATCGACGGCAATATCAACCGCTTGAAAACCGGCCAGGTCCTGCGCCTGCCCGATCCCGTACAAAGCACCGCGCTGCCGCAACCCCAGGCGATCGCCGAAGTCAGTGCGCAAAATGCGGCCTGGCGCCAAGGTCGCCGTGCCGCTACCAACCCATCGGCAGGTAAGCAGCAACTGGACGCCACCAAGCGCACCCAGGCCGGTAATGCACCCGCGAGCACCAACGCCAAGGACAATTTGAGCCTGGTGTCTGCCGAGGCAGCCAGGAAAGGCGCCAAAGGCAAGGCCGGCGATAGCGCGGCATTGAGCGACAAGCTGGCGATGACCCAGGAGCAGTTGGACACCACCCGTCGCGATAACGAAGAACTGAAAAGCCGCGCGGCAGACCTGCAAAGTCAATTGGACAAGCTGCAAAAGCTGATTCAGCTGAAAAACGATCAGCTCGCGCGTTTGCAGGCTGAGAAGGGCGTTCCGGCGGCTTCTGCCACGGCGGCGATGCCCGCGCAGTTGGCCGGCGAACCGGCTGCTGTGACCGCAGCTCCCGATGCAGCCACAGCGACGCCCGCACCTGCACCCGCACCCGCTGCGCCAGCGACTGAACCAGCCAAGACGGCTGCAGCGCCTGCCACCACTGAGGGCAAGTTCAACGACCTGCTGACCAACCCAGTTGTGCTCGGCGTGCTCGGTGGTGCGGCTATTTTGCTGGTGTTGCTGCTCCTGCTGTTGTGGGCACGCCATCGCAATGCTCGCCGCGAAGAGGAAAAACACCTGCGCATGGCGCGGGCCCTGGCGGAAGAGCCGGAGTTCACCTCGAACATCGATCACGACCTGCCACCCGACAGCTTCGAAGGCCTCGAAGTGCCGCCGCCAAACGTCAAGCTGGCCGCCACGCCAGCGGCCGCGCCGGTGGTTGAGCCGGCCGTCGTAGTGCCGACCGTTGCCTCTGTGCTCGCCCCGCTGGCGGTTGCTGTTGCCCCGGTGAACTCCAGCGATGCGCTGGCCCAGGCCCAATCCCATATCGACCGTGGGCACCTGAACCAGGCTGCCGATGTTCTCCAGCAGGCGATCAAGCACGAGCCCAAACGCAGCGACCTGCGTTTGAAACTGATGGAAGTCTACGGCCTGCAAAACGACAAAGACGGTTTCGTGACCCAGGAGCGTCAGTTGGTGGCCAATGGTGAAAACCATGCCCAGGTAGAGCGGCTCAAGAGTCGCTTCCCGGCCATGGCCGTGTTGGCGGCGGGCGTCAGCGCTGCGGTTGCCGCCGCTGCCCTGGACGCTCAATACGTCAAGGATTTGCTCGAAGACAAGCCGGCGGTGCCTGCGCCAGAGGCCTTCGACACCGATTTCGACCTGAGCCTGGACGATCTGGAAGAAGCCTCTGCGGCTGAGGTCAAGAACGATCAGCAGAACTTCGAATCGCTTTTGCAGCAGCAAACCGAAGCCCAGGCCGCGGCGAATGATCTGTCGGACTTCGACCTGGACCTGCAACTGGATGAGCCGGCTTCTGCGCAATCCGACGACGACTTCCTCTCCGGCCTGGAAGAGCAGATGAAGGACGTGCCAGCCGTCGAGCCCCCGACCCTGACCCCGGCGGCGCTGGATGACTTCGATCTGCCGGAAGATTTTGACCTGTCCCTGGCCGATGAGCCGGAGGCGCCTGCCAAGCCTGATGCTTTCGCCTCGGAGCTGGATGACGTCAACGCCGAGCTGGATCGTCTGTCCCAGAGCCTGGAACATCCGTCCATCGAGCCGTCCTTCACCGCCGAAGACGCGGCATTGGGCGATGATGAGCCGGAATTCGACTTTTTGTCCGGCACAGACGAGGTTGCCACCAAGCTCGACCTGGCCCAGGCCTATATCGACATGGGCGATGCGGACGGCGCACGGGACATCCTTTCCGAAGTGCTGATCGAGGGTGACGAGACTCAGCGTGGCGAGGCCAAGGAAATGCTCGGTCGATTAGCCTGATAGGCTAGTGTTCACGCGACGGCGACCTTCGGGTCGCCGTTTTGCTTTTGTGGGCGCCCACACAAATCGGCATAATGGCCGCCTTTGCGCAACTCATCAGGCTCTCAGTTCTTGGCAAATATAGATAACGCGGCCGCCGAAATAGCGGCCGCAGGCTTTTACCGCATCGCCCTGGGCGTGGAATACAAAGGCTCGCGCTATCGCGGCTGGCAGCGCCAGGCCTCTGGCGTGCTGACGGTGCAGGAAACGCTGGAAAAGGCGTTGTCGAAAGTCGCTGACTCGCCGGTGTCGCTGATGTGTGCCGGACGTACCGACGCCGGTGTGCATGCCTGCGGGCAGGTGGTGCACTTTGATACCCAGGCCGAGCGCACCATGAAGGCGTGGGTAATGGGCGCTAATATCAATTTGCCCCATGACGTCAGCGTCAGTTGGGCCAAGGTCATGCCTGCGCATTTTCATGCGCGCTTCAAAGCCATCGCCCGACGTTATCGCTACGTGATCTACAACGACCAGATCCGCCCGGCGCACCTTAACGAAGAAATTACCTGGAACCATCGCCCGCTGGATGCCGAACGCATGGCCGAAGCGGCGCAGCACCTGGTCGGCGTGCATGATTTCAGTGCCTTCCGTGCTGGCCAGTGCCAGGCCAAGTCGCCGATCAAGGAAGTCCACCACCTGCGGGTGACCCGTCATGGCAAAATGATCGTGCTGGATATCCGTGCCGGTGCGTTTCTGCACCATATGGTTCGAAACATTGCCGGAGTGCTGATGACCATCGGCACCGGCGAGCGCCCGGTGGAGTGGTCCAAGGAAGTGCTGGAGAGCCGCGTCCGCCGTACGGGCGGGGTTACGGCGCATCCGTTCGGCCTGTACCTGGTGGATGTGGAGTACCGTGACGAGTTCGAATTGCCGGAACGTTTCATCGGGCCACACTTCCTCACAGGTTTCAGCGAACTTGGCGGCTGACGCCCGGAAAAGCTTTTGTTACCATCCGGGACTTTCTCGGCCCATCCCTGAGGTTTCCACGACATGTCAGCCGTTCGCAGCAAGATTTGCGGGATTACCCGCATAGAAGACGCGCTGGCGGCAGTCGAGGCGGGGGCGGATGCCATCGGTTTCGTGTTTTACGCCAGGAGCCCGCGGGCGGTGAATGTGTTGCAGGCCCGGGCGATCATTGCAGCCTTGCCACCGTTCGTGACCACCGTGGGGTTGTTCGTCAACGCCAGCCGCTGCGAACTCAATGAAACCCTGGATGCCGTGCAGTTGGACATGCTGCAGTTTCACGGTGATGAAAGTCCTGATGAGTGTGAAGGCTACCAGCGTCCCTATATCAAGGCGCTGCGCGTCAAGGCCGGGGATGATATCGCGGCTGCATGTGCCGCATATGGTGGCGCTCGCGGAATCCTGCTGGATACCTATGTCGAAGGCGTGCCGGGCGGTACGGGTGAAGCGTTCGATTGGTCGCTGATTCCCGAAGGCTTGAGCAAGCCGATCATCTTGGCTGGCGGGCTCAACCCCGCAAATATCGGGGCGGCGATCGAACAGGTTCGCCCCTATGCCGTGGATGTCAGCGGTGGGGTAGAGCAGGGCAAGGGCATCAAGGATCACAGCAAGATTCGCGCATTCATGCAGGCCGTGCGCAACAGCAGTGGCAGGATGTGACGGCTGGCAGTCTGCCGCCGTCCATAACTACCACTGTGTAAAACAGCCCGGCGCCGCCTGTGGGTGGCCCGGAAACGAAGTGGCAACCCTGCGCTGGCAGGTTGTCTGGAAGGCTGAGGATACAGCAGGAAAAGGCCGGTCGAACGTCTGACCCCGTCCCGCATGTGTCATCGCCACATATGAATTTAGCTCAAGGGCATACGCGGGGCTGTGTTCAAGCCACCGGTACTGGAGAAAGAAAGCATGAGCAACTGGTTAGTAGACAAACTGATCCCTTCGATCATGCGTTCCGAGGTGAAGAAAAGCTCGGTTCCTGAAGGTCTGTGGCACAAGTGCCCATCCTGCGACGCGGTGCTGTACCGCCCGGAACTGGAAAAGACCCTGGACGTTTGCCCCAAGTGCAATCACCACATGCGTATCGGCGCCCGCGCCCGCATCGATATCTTCCTGGATGCTGACGGCCGCAACGAGCTGGGCGCGGACCTGGAGCCGGTTGATCGGCTCAAGTTCCGCGACAGCAAGAAGTACAAGGACCGTCTGGTCGGTGCGCAGAAGCAGACCGGCGAGAAAGACGCGCTGATTTCCGTCAGCGGCAAGCTGCTGGGTATGCCTGTCGTTGTTTCGGCTTTCGAGTTCTCCTTCATGGGCGGCTCCATGGGTGCCATCGTTGGTGAGCGTTTCGTTCGCGCCGCCAACTACGCGCTGGAAAACCGTTGCCCGATGATCTGCTTCGCCGCCTCTGGTGGCGCGCGCATGCAGGAAGCCCTGATCTCCCTGATGCAAATGGCCAAGACCTCTGCGGTGCTGGCGCGTCTGCGTGAAGAAGGCATCCCGTTCATCTCGGTACTGACCGACCCGGTCTATGGCGGCGTTTCCGCCAGCCTGGCGATGCTGGGTGACGTGATCGTCGGCGAGCCTAAAGCGTTGATCGGCTTCGCCGGCCCGCGTGTGATCGAGCAGACCGTGCGTGAAAAACTGCCGGAGGGCTTCCAGCGCAGCGAATTCCTGCTGGAGCACGGTGCGATCGACCTGATCATCCCGCGTGGTGAACTGCGTCCTCGCCTGGGCAACCTGCTGGCGCAAATGATGGGCCTGCCGACCCCTGTGTACGTTGCGCCTAAAATTGAACCGATCGTCGTGCCGCCGGTGCCTGCAAACCTATGACCCAACGTACCCTGGGCGAATGGCTCGCCTACCTTGAGCAGTTGCATCCGTCTGCCATCGACATGGGCCTGGAGCGCTCGCAACAGGTAGCGGCCCGCCTCGGGTTGGGCCGGCCGGCACCGCGCGTGATCACGGTGACCGGCACCAACGGCAAAGGCTCTACCTGTGCCTTTGTCGCGGCGCTGCTGCAGGCCCAGGGCCTGAAAGTCGGCGTCTACAATTCCCCGCACCTGCTGCGTTACAACGAGCGGGTGCAGCTCAATGGCGTCGAAGCCACCGATGAGCAACTCTGCGAAGCCTTTGCCGCACTTGATGCCGGGCGGGGCGAGACTACCCTGACTTACTTCGAGATGGGCACCTTGGCGGCGTTCTGGCTGTTCGAGCGTGCGCAACTGGATGTGGTGGTGCTGGAAGTTGGCCTGGGCGGACGTCTGGACACGGTCAATGTGGTGGATGCCGACCTGGCATTGGTCACCAGCATTGGTGTGGACCACGCCGACTATCTGGGCAATACCCGCGAATCCGTGGCCTACGAAAAAGCCGGGATCTTCCGCCAGGGCAAGCCTGCACTGTGCGGCGACCTGGATCCGCCGCATACCTTGCTCGACAAGGTGTGCGAGCTGGATTGCCCGTTTTTGCTGCGTGGTCGCGACTTCAATCTTGAAGTCGGTGCGCGGCACTGGCAGTGGCGTGGGCGTGATGCCCGTGGTCAAGTGGTCGCGTTGCGTGACTTGCCGCTGCTGAACCTGCCGATGGAAAATGCCGCGCTCGCACTTCAGGCCTATCTGCTGCTGGACCTGCCGTGGGATGCCGAGCAGATCGCCGCTACTTTGTTGGCGACGCGTGTAGTCGGTCGGTTGGATCGCCGTGAATTCGAATGGCAGGGCAAGCGCCTGAACCTGCTGCTGGATGTGGGGCATAACCCCCATGCGGCGGAGTACCTGGCGCAACGCCTGTTGCGCACGCCGCCGGTCGGCCGCCGCCTTGCAGTATTCGGTCTGCTGGCCGATAAGGACCTCGACGGTGTGGTCGCTCCCTTGCTGGGCAATGTCCAGGCGTGGGCGGTAGCGCCATTGGATACTTCCCGCAGTCGGCCAGCCGCCGAGCTGGAAGTGGCCTTGCAGAACCTTGGTGCGCAGGTGGCGTCGTATGCAAGCGTGACCGATGCCCTTGAAGCGCAGTGCGCCGTTGCCACACCCGATGATGAGATTCTGTTGTTCGGGTCATTTTATTGTGTCGCCGAGGCGCTCGAGTGGTTGGCCCGGCGCTCCACGGAGGAAGCTGCACATGGCATTACTGGATAGCGCATATAAGCAGCGAATGGTCGGAGCCCTGGTTCTGGTGGCGTTGGCCGTGATTTTCCTGCCGATGTTGTTTTCGCGTCAGGACGAAGAGCGTCAAGTAATCGTCGAAGCCCCGGCTGCCCCGCAGGCGCCGTCGGTGCCGCAAGTACAGGTTGAGCCGGTGGTGGTGCCTGAGCCCCAGGCCTTGCCGGAAGAAGAGCCGGTGCCGAGCGATGCTGAGGTTGCGGCCCAGCAAGCCCCGTCGATGCCGGTTCAGCCGAGCGTGCCGGTGGTCAAGCCAACGCCTGCGCCGACTGTAGCGGTCAAGCCTGCCGCGCCTGCGCCCGCACCTAAGCCGGTAGCGCCGCAACCTGCTGCGCCGGGCAAGCCGGATGTGGGCCAGAGCCGTATTGATCCGAATGGCCTACCGATCAGTTGGTCGATTCAAGTGGCCAGCCTGGGCAATCGCGAAGGTGCTGATGCATTGCAGAAGAAGCTGCGTAGCCAGGGCTATAACGCCTATATCCGCAGCGCCGACGGCAAGAACCGCGTGTTTATCGGGCCGTTGATCGAACGTGCCGAGGCGGATCGCCTGCGAGATCTGTTGGACCGCCAGCAGAACCTCAAGGGTTTTGTGACCCGTTTCCAGCCTGAGCGCGGCTGATTTCAGCCTGGAATGCAGTAAAAAATGTGGGAGGGGGCTTGCCCCCGATGGCGGTCTACCAGCATTCAGTGTGCCGGCTGGACCAACGCTATCGGGGGCAAGCCCTCTCCCACATTGGTTTTGTGGTGGGGTTGAAATGGGCTTCGCTCCCCCCAAACTACTGATTTGCAAAGCGCCTGCAATCACAGCTTACCGACAGCCCAGCGCTCTGCTAAAATGCGCCGCCTCATCTGTCCGTAGGCTGAACTGTGCCATTTACCTGGGTTGATTGGGCGATCGTCGCAATCGTCGCCATCTCCGCTTTGATCAGTCTAAGCCGCGGCTTCGTAAAAGAAGCACTGTCGTTGCTGACCTGGATCATCGCAGGAGTCGTAGCCTGGATGTTCGGCGGTTCTTTGTCGGTCTATCTGGCCGGATACATCGAGACACCTTCGGCTCGCGTCATCGCGGGCTGCGCCATCATGTTCATCGCCACGCTGCTGGTGGGAGCAATGGTCAATTATCTTATTGGCGAGTTGATACGTGTCACCGGCCTCTCCGGGACCGATCGATTTCTCGGCATGGCCTTTGGCGCCGCGCGTGGCGCGTTGCTGGTAGTCGTGGCGGTCGGGCTGTTGAGCCTGGGGCCGGTACAACAGGATTCATGGTGGCAGGAGTCGGTACTCGTGCCAAAATTTCTATTGGTTGCAGATTGGTCCAAGAACCTCATTTTGGGATGGAGCAGTCAGTGGCTGGCCAGCGGAATCAGCGTACCCGCTGACCTTCCGTTCAAGGAACACCTCTTGCCGGCCAAAACGCCTCAGTAAGCTGTGTTCAGTCAAGATTCATTAAGTAGGGGTTGCGTCGCATGTGTGGCATCGTCGGTATCGTCGGTAAGTCGAACGTCAATCAGGCGCTGTATGACGCGCTAACCGTCCTCCAGCACCGCGGCCAGGACGCTGCCGGTATTGTGACCAGCCACGACGGCCGGTTATTCCTGCGCAAGGACAATGGCCTGGTGCGTGACGTGTTCCATCAGCGTCACATGCAGCGCCTGGTCGGGCACATGGGCATTGGTCATGTGCGTTACCCGACCGCCGGTAGCTCAACCTCGGCCGAAGCTCAACCGTTTTACGTCAACTCGCCTTACGGCATTACCCTGGCGCACAACGGTAACCTGACCAATGTTGAACAGCTGGCCAAGGAGATCTACGAATCTGACCTGCGCCACGTCAACACCAGTTCCGACTCGGAAGTGCTGCTCAACGTGTTCGCGCACGAACTGGCCCAGCGCGGCAAGCTGCAGCCGACCGAAGAAGATGTGTTCGCCGCCGTCACCGACGTGCATAACCGTTGCGTCGGTGGTTATGCCGTGGTGGCCATGGTCACCGGTTACGGCATCGTCGGTTTCCGTGACCCGCATGGCATCCGCCCGATCGTGTTCGGCCAGCGTCACACTGACGAAGGCGTCGAGTACATGATCGCTTCCGAAAGCGTGTCCCTGGATGTGCTGGGCTTCACCCTGATCCGCGACCTCGCACCGGGCGAAGCGGTGTACATCACTGAAGACGGTAAGCTGCACACCCGTCAGTGCGCCGTGGCGCCGAAACTCACCCCGTGCATCTTCGAGCATGTCTACCTGGCGCGTCCGGATTCGATCATCGACGGTGTTTCGGTCTATAAAGCGCGTCTGCGTATGGGTGAGAAGCTGGCCGAGAAGATCCTGCGCGAGCGTCCTGAACACGACATTGACGTAGTGATCCCGATTCCGGACACCAGCCGTACCGCTGCACTGGAGCTGGCCAACCACTTGGGCGTCAAGTTCCGCGAAGGCTTCGTGAAGAACCGCTACATCGGCCGTACCTTCATCATGCCGGGCCAGGCGGCGCGCAAGAAGTCGGTACGCCAGAAGCTCAACGCCATCGAGCTGGAGTTCCGCGGCAAGAACGTGATGCTGGTGGACGATTCCATCGTACGTGGCACCACCTGCAAGCAGATCATCCAGATGGCCCGTGAAGCCGGTGCGAAGAATGTGTACTTCTGTTCCGCAGCGCCTGCCGTGCGTTATCCGAACGTGTACGGTATCGACATGCCGAGTGCCCACGAACTGATCGCTCACAACCGTTCGACCCAGGACGTTGCCGACCTGATCGGCGCCGATTGGTTGATCTATCAGGACCTGCCGGACCTGATCGAAGCAGTCGGTGGTGGCAAGATCAAGATCGACCAGTTCGACTGCGCCGTGTTCGACGGCAAATACGTGACCGGTGATGTCGACGAGGCCTACCTGAACAAGATCGAGCAGGCGCGCAACGACTCGTCGAAGATCAAGACCCAGGCGGTCAGCGCGATCATCGACCTGTACAACAACTGAGTGACAACCGGCCCTGAGGGGCCGGTTTTGTATCTTAAATAAAGAATTGAGTAAGGAGTCGCAGCATGAGTCAGGAATGGGATGCCGGTCGGTTGGACAGCGACCTCGATGGCGTAGCGTTCGATACCCTGGCTGTGCGCGCCGGCCAGCACCGTACCCCGGAAGGTGAGCACGGTGACCCGATGTTTTTCACCTCCAGCTATGTGTTCCGCACCGCGGCTGATGCGGCTGCGCGCTTTGCTGGTGAAGTGCCGGGCAACGTCTATTCGCGTTATACCAACCCGACCGTGCGCGCGTTTGAAGAGCGTCTCGCGGCACTGGAAGGTGCTGAGCAGGCGGTGGCTACGGCGACCGGCATGGCGGCAATCCTGGCAGTGGTGATGAGCCTGTGCAGCGCCGGCGACCACGTGCTGGTGTCGCGCAGCGTGTTCGGATCGACCATCAGCCTGTTCGAGAAGTACTTCAAGCGTTTCGGCATCGAAGTGGACTACGTGCCCCTGGCAGACCTGTCCGGCTGGGATGCAGCGATCAAGACCAACACCAGGTTGCTGTTCGTCGAGTCGCCGTCCAACCCATTGGCCGAGTTGGTGGATATCGCGGCATTGTCCGAAGTGGCCCACGCCAAAGGCGCCATGTTGGTGGTGGACAACTGCTTCTGCACCCCGGCGCTGCAACAGCCGTTGAAGCTGGGTGCGGACATCGTCGTGCACTCGGCGACCAAGTTTATCGACGGCCAAGGTCGTTGCATGGGCGGTGTGGTCGCGGGTCGCAGCGAGCAAATGAAAGAAGTGGTTGGTTTCCTTCGCACGGCCGGCCCGACTTTGAGCCCATTCAACGCGTGGATCTTCCTAAAAGGCCTGGAAACCCTCAACCTGCGGATGAAGGCCCATTGCGCCAACGCCCAGGCCCTGGCCGAGTGGCTGGAGCAGCAGGGCGGTATTGAGAAGGTTCACTACGCCGGCCTCAAGAGCCACCCGCAACACGAGTTGGCCCAGCGTCAGCAGCGTGGTTTTGGCGCTGTGGTGAGCTTTGAAGTGAAGGGCGGCAAAGAGGGCGCCTGGCGCTTTATCGATGCGACACGCCTGATCTCCATCACTGCCAACCTGGGTGATAGCAAGACCACCATTACCCATCCGAGCACCACGTCTCACGGTCGCCTGGCGCCGCAGGAGCGCGAAGCGGCGGGTATCCGTGACAGTCTGATCCGTATCGCGGTTGGCCTGGAAGACGTGGCTGACTTGCAGGCTGACCTGGCTCGCGGGCTGGCAGCCTTGTGATCGAGTGGTCCATGGAAGCCGCCGCCAGTAATGGGCGCGTCGCACTGGTCACTGGGGCGGCACGGGGCATTGGTCTCGGGATTGCCGCGTGGCTGATCAGCGAAGGTTGGCAGGTGGTGTTGACCGACCTGGATCGCGAGCGCGGTTCCAGAGTGTCCAAGGTGCTGGGTGAGAACGCCTGGTTTATCAGCATGGACGTGGCTGACGAGAAGCAAGTGGCCCAAGGTGTTGCCGAGGTATTGGGGCAGTTTGGGCGCCTGGACGCGTTGGTCTGCAACGCGGCAGTGGCTGACCCGCGTAATATCACTCTGGAAAGCCTGGACTTGGCTTACTGGAATCGAGTGTTGGCGGTCAATCTCAGTGGGCCGATGCTGTTGGCCAAGCACTGCGCGCCGTACCTGCGTGCCCATGGTGGTGCCATCGTCAACCTGGCGTCGACACGGGCTCGTCAGTCTGAACCGGACACCGAAGCCTATGCAGCGAGCAAAGGTGGCCTGCTGGCCCTTACGCACGCTTTGGCCATGAGCCTTGGGCCGGAAGTGCGGGTCAATGCGGTCAGCCCTGGGTGGATCGACGCGCGTGATCCAGCCGCCCGTCGTGCCGAGCCGTTGAGTGATGCCGATCATGCCCAGCATCCGGCGGGCAGGGTGGGCACTGTAGAGGACGTGGCGGCGATGGTAGCGTGGCTGCTGTCGCGCCAGGCGGGGTTTGTCACCGGGCAAGAGTTTGTCGTGGACGGTGGCATGAGCAAGAAGATGATCTACGAGCAGTGAAGAGCAGCTTCAAGCCACAAGCTGCAAGTGAAAGCGGATTTCGGCGGCTTTTGGCTTGCAGCCTGAAGCTTGCAACTTACTGCTGTTTTTGAAAAAAACTCAATCCTGCTATTGACTTAGGTCTGCTACCTGCGTAAATTTCGCGGCCTCAACGAAGCAAAGGGTGATTAGCTCAGCTGGGAGAGCATCTGCCTTACAAGCAGAGGGTCGGCGGTTCGATCCCGTCATCACCCACCACTTCTTGAGAGTTTTGCCCTGGGGCAAGACGCAACGTTAAAGGTTGCACCGACGCGCAGCGGTAGTTCAGTCGGTTAGAATACCGGCCTGTCACGCCGGGGGTCGCGGGTTCGAGTCCCGTCCGCTGCGCCATATTTTCCAGGTCTGATTAGTCAGGCTTGAGATTGAACAGCCAAGGTTGGTCGATCAGATGTTTAAAGACGGTTGGGGTTGTACGCTCAGCCGGTCAAGCGATACGCAGCGGTAGTTCAGTCGGTTAGAATACCGGCCTGTCACGCCGGGGGTCGCGGGTTCGAGTCCCGTCCGCTGCGCCATATCTGATTCAAGGCCCACTGAACGCCTTGGAGCACAAAGCAAGCCTCTGGCTACTTTGATCCGATAGCAAAGACCCTGGTCGAAAGACCGGGGTTTTTTGTGTCTGCGATTTGGCTTTGTGTGGGAGTGGGGCTTGTTCGAGAAGGCGGTTCGTCAGTCAATATTTCCAGCGACTGACTCACCGAATTCGCGAACAAGCCCGCTCCCACAGTTTGATAGTGTTAGAACCCCAGCTTGTCCCGGAGCCCGTAATACCAGGCACCTATTGCCGCGAACGGCGTACGCAACAGTTGCCCGCCCGGGAACGGGTAGTGAGGCAGGTCTGCAAACGCGTCAAAACGCTCTGCCTGGCCTCTGAGCGCCTCTGCCAGCACCTTGCCGGCCAGATGCGTGTACGTCACGCCATGGCCACTGCAGCCTTGTGAGTAGTAGATGTTGTCACCCAGGCGTCCCACCTGCGGCAAGCGCGACAGGGTCAGCAGGAAATTGCCGGTCCAGGCATAGTCGATCTTCACGTCCTTGAGCTGCGGGAAGGCCTTGAGCATCTTCGGACGGATGATCGCTTCGATATTGGCCGGATCACGCGCGCCATACACCACGCCACCGCCGAAGATCAGGCGCTTGTCGCTGGTGAGGCGGTAGTAGTCCAGCAGATAGTTACAGTCTTCAACGCAGTAATCCTGTGGCAGCAGCGTTTTCGCCAATTCGTCGCCCAGGGGGGCTGTGGTGATCACTTGTGTGCCGCAAGGCATGGATTTGGCTGCCAACTCCGGCACCAGGTTGCCCAGGTAGGCATTGCCCGCGACGATGATGAACTTGGCCCTGACCTTGCCTTCGGCAGTGTGCACCACCGGATTGGCGCCACGCTCGATACGCACTGCTGGCGACTGCTCGTAGATCGTACCGCCCAGGGATTCCACCGCCGCTGCTTCACCAAGCGCCAGATTGAGCGGGTGGATATGCCCGCCGCTCATGTCCAGCAAGCCCCCCACATAGTTGTCACAGGCCACTACTTCGCGGATGCGACGCTCGTCCAGCAGCTCCAGCTGCGTATGGCCATAGCGTTCCCACAGGCGCTTCTGCGATTCCAGATGGCCCATGTGCTTGCTGTTGAGCGCGGCAAATACACCACCGTCCTTCAGGTCGCACTGGATCTGATATTTGGTGATTCGCTCGCGGATGATCTTGCCGCCTTCAAACGCCATCTGCCCCAGCAGTTGCGCCTGCTTGGGCCCGACGCTGCGCTCGATTACATCGATATCACGGCTGTAGCTGTTGACGATCTGTCCGCCGTTGCGGCCCGAGGCACCAAACCCCACCTTGGCGGCTTCCAGCACTGTCACGCGAAAACCGCTCTCCAGCAGGAACAGCGCACTGGAGAGGCCGGTGTAACCGGCGCCAATCACGCACACATCGGTCTCGACCTCGCCTTGCAGTGATGGGCGAGGTGGAACGGCATTCGCGGAAGCGGCGTAATACGACTGGGGGTAGGGGGTGTTCGCCATCCTGGAACCTCTGTTTTATATTTTTTACGAGTGCGCCGATCCTACCTGAGTTGAAAATTGCCTGCCAGCCACGCGAAATTCACGGGTGTGCCCCGCGCAAATAAAAAATTCGCATATTCATAGGGTTAGCTGTAAAAAAGGTGTTGACACCCCTCCGGAATTCCGTAGAATGCCGCCTCACAGCAGGCACGTAGCTCAGTTGGTTAGAGCACCACCTTGACATGGTGGGGGTCGTTGGTTCGAGTCCAATCGCGCCTACCAAACAAAATCCGCTCTGCTGGGCGGTCTAGAGGGGTCATCGGAAACGGTGACCCCTTTTTGCTTTCCGCGATTTGCAAAACTCCCACCTCAAAACGCCAACTCGGCGCCCACCTCGACATACTCGATCTTCTTTTCGTCGTGTCCCTCCTGGTAGTGCTTCGTCATCTTCTCGTCCGCGTGGCCCATGAGCGCCTGGATGTACTCCTGTGGGAATTTCTGCTGCTCATATAGCCAGGTCCCCAATGCGCGGATCTCGTGAAAAGTGGGGCGCTCACCAGTCGGCACATGGTCGTAGGTGTGCGCGGCGTCCCTGGCCTTGCTGAACTCCTTGATCAGATAGTCCGACGTTACGGGTATCCAGTGATCCTTGGCGTCTACCCACATTGACCTCCAACTCATAAACGCACCGATATTGGCGCTATCCCAGTCCTTGGGCTTGCAGGCGAAGGATTGGGGAAATCCTTTAGCCTTTCGCTTGGGTTTCGACGATCAATCGCCAGCCGATAGTCTGCGCCGACCCTGGATGCTGGTGCGTGTTCTGGGGCGGAAACTTGGCGTCTTTGTTTGAAGTGATCTCATCGCCGCAAGTCCATTCTCATAGTCCAGCCTCGCGCTGCGCTTTTTGCATCTGGTGTTCGTAAACCTCAGAAAAAAATCTTGAACCAGAAGGGCGCCAGATTTAACGCTATGCCTAGAGCCATGAAGCCAAAGACTATGGGGGCCTCGAACGGCTTTCGTGAGGAAGTAAAAAAAACCGCGAGCAATGCTCCGATTAGAACGCCTGGAAAGCTGAAGAAGTAAATAAGCCAACCCATAGACTCTGTGACCCAGATGTCGAATAGGTACAAGTACAGTGCCATGGATGCAGCGATTCCTCCCAGCGTACCTCGTGATGCCTTGCATAGAAGAGCTACGCAAAGAACTGCTGCTTGTGGCAACCAGTAACCTGCGAAATTGGCTAAGAAATACGCATTTTTTGGCGATATTAAGGCAGCAACGGCTGGGCTCAACGCGACGCCTATTGCTGCCATAGGTATGCGTATAGGTCGTGAAATACTCTTTTCTACTGATCTCATTCCATGTGACCTTTTTAAAACTGAGTGATGGTGCGGATAGCCCGCGTGGCTTTTGGCGCCAAAGCCTCAATGTTACAGTCCCGCCAAACCAAAGAGGGAACGACATGCGGATTTATGGACGGGACGTCCCAAGCTCGGAGGATATTTGGCAGCTATACAGCCAGATCATCCAGTCTCCAAAACTCTGGGGGGCTGGAGAGTTCAAGGGTAAGCGTCCGGCGAACACGGCTTGGCGAGTCAATAACACATGTCTCCAGCGTGGGCACGGAGAACTCCGGGTAGTCTTCCATTGGGGTGATGAAACCGAAGATGGGCCGAGTTTCCCGCTGGATACCCGCGCATAGCCGATGCTATGTGCGGTCGGGGGGCCGAGAGCCTGTCCCAATCGGATTCATGCCGCGGCTACCACTTCTTCATGCGCACGCGATCGACCCAGCAAAGCGAGCACTAGCAGCGCAGTCAGTGCCGAAGATGCAGCCAGGATGTACAAGACCCAGCGGAATGCCCGGTCGTAGGTCGCCAGCAGCAAGGCGCGCTCGCCGCTGACAAGGGCACTGGCATGCGCCAGATCGCCGAGCGCGGCGCGATTGGCGGCCTCGATCACAACGGCTGGATCGGCCGCGACTAAAGTGCCGAGCAATCCGCCCTGAATTAAGAACGCCAGCATCGCGCCCGCCACCGCGATGGCAATCCCATCGGCCGAAACGCGCACGCAGTTGAAGATGCCGGTCGCCATACCTGCACGTTCTGTCTCCACCACGCTCACGGCCATGCCATCCATCAGCCCCCAAGGCAGGCCAATGCCTGCGCCGATCAACGCCAGCGGCGCTACCAGCGCAGGGCCGGCCCCGCCGGACAACACCTGAGCCATCCAGATCAGTCCGGCCGCCACCAGCAGCAGCCCGACGCCAGACAGGATGCCGGAGGTGAACCAGCGCGACAACAACGCGGTAAGGAACGGCACGACCAGCAGCGGCGCAGCTAGGGCAATCATCATTTGGCCCGCTTCCAATGCGCTCAGTCCGTCGATTCCGATGAAGCGGCCCGGCAGCATCACGATCAGTGTGACAAAGAAGAAGGCCGGCGATGCGGCCAACACCTGCACGCCGACGAAGCGCCCACTGCCGAATAACGAAAGGTCGAGCATCGGGCGCGCGACACGGCGTTCGATGCGTACAAATGCGATGAATAGCACGACTGAGGCCAATAACGTGCCGAGCACCGAAGCGCTGCGCCAGCCTTCTTCCGGCGCCAGCAGGATGCCGTAGGTGAACAAGCTCAGCGCGGCGGTGAAGCTGAGGGCGCCGGGCCAGTCCAGGCCGGTAGAGTCTGGGTCTCGGGACTCTGTGGCGCTGACCCACACCAGCAGGAAACCGGCCACGCCGATCAGCGCCGTCGCCAGGAACACCCAGCGCCAGCCCGCCACCTCCACCAGCAAGCCTGCCGCCAGCGGGCCGAAGGCCAGGCCGATGCCAAACGTGGTGCCGAGCAGGCTGAACACACGTGTACGGATCGGTCCGTGGAAGGTCTGTGCCAGCGAGGACATGGCGCCCGCGAAGGCGGCTGCGCCGCCCAACCCTTGCGCCAGGCGCAGCCCGTCGATCCAGCCGACCGTCGGCGCCAGCGGGATTAAGAACGTTATCAGCACGAATAGCGCCAGGCCGACCAGCCACACGCGCTTGCGGCCATAGGTGTCGGTCAGGCTGCCGGCCGCCATCATGGCGCTACCGTAGGTCAGGATGTAGCCGTTGACCACCCAATTCAATTGCACCGCCGTCCCGCCCAGTTCCTGACTGATGGACGGCAGCACGACGGCCGGCCCGGTGAAGCACAGCGGGATCAGGATGCCGGTAAGGCAGGCGGCAAGCAGTTGCAGCCAGTCGCGTCCGGTGGTACCGCTTGTGGCGGTCAGGGCTTGTGTCATGGGAAACATCCGCAAAGAGTCATTAGAGGGTCAGGCAGGCGTCCCATATCTCGAAAGCCAAGACAGCCGCATCCAACCTGCGCAGCCGTCAGAGTAAGTGCGGGCTCGATTAAGAAAAATGGGCTAAGGTTCCGAACATATCGGACAAATTTTCTTAGAACGGTGAAGAATGGACTCCCTCAATGGCATCGCGTTCTTCGTGCAGGCGGCGCAAGCCCGTAGCTTTTCGGAAGCCGGGCGCGTGCTCGGCGTCTCGTCTTCCGCCGTGGGCAAGAGCGTGGCCCGGCTGGAGGAGCGGCTGGGCGTGCGCCTGCTCCACCGTAGCACGCGCAGTATCACGCTGACCGCCGAGGGCACGCTGTTCCTGGAGCGTTGCCGGCGCATCCTCTGCGAGGTCGAGGCGGCGGAATTGGAACTGTCGGAAACCCGGCAAGCGCCCCAGGGCAAGCTGCGCGTGAGCATGCCGCTGGTAGGCAGCTTGGTCATGCCGGCGCTGACGGCCTTCATGCACCGCTACCCCGCCATCGAACTGGACGTGGATTTCTCGGATCGGATGGTTGATGTAATTGAGGACGGATTCGATGCCGTCATTCGCACCGGAGAACCGACTGATTCCCGGTTGATGTCCCGTGCACTGGGCACTTTCAAGCTGCTGCTAGTTGCCTCGCCCCGGTACTTCACCGCGCGCGGCACTCCGCGCGAACCCGCCGACCTGACGGGCCACGCGTGCCTGCAACATAAGTTCCCGAGTACCGGCAAGTTCGAGTCGTGGCCCTTGCGCAGGCAGGAGGGCGAGGCAGAACCCGTCCTCTTGGCCTCGATGGTATGCAACACCACCGAGGCCCTGTTTCACGTCGCCCGCGATGGCCTTGGAATCGCCTGCCTGCCGGACTTCATGGTGCGTGATGCCATTGCGGCCGGCGAACTGGTGACGGTGCTGGACGACTTCAACCAGCATCAGGGCACCTTCCGCATGCTTTGGCCATCGAGCAAGCACCGGGCGCCGAAGCTGCGCGCATTCATCGATTTCATGGGCGCGGAGCTTTTCAAAACTTGATCCGGACTGGGCCACGTAAGCGCCGATGCCCATCACCTGGGCCTATCCAGGAACTTCGACGCGATGCGCTGACGCCTGCCGCGTCTGCTACAGCATCAGTGCGGTCCCCAGGCCCACGGCAACCGTCAGCGTGCCGTCAACGCACTTTGCGAAAGTCAGATAGGCACCCACTGATGTGGCAACAGTTGCCCAATCTCACTCGCGCGCTGAGTTGGCAGGTGCGTGAGTACATCCTTCAAATAGGCATACGGATCATGCCCGTTGAGCCGCGTAGACTGGATCAAGCTCATGATCGCTGCCGCTCGTTTGCCGCTGCGCAACGAACCCGCAAAGAGCCAGTTGGAACGGCGTTGTGGCTGCATGAAAGACCCGCTTAAAAGGCTAGAACTGGTGTCCACTTAAATTTGAGTGCACACCATGTCTTGGCTTTGCAGGCCGGGATAGATGACTTAGCCGGACGGATATGTTCAAGAATGCGGCAGTCAATGTTGGCCTTCGTAAGATCGCTCAGCTCGCGTCGGATTACTCCAGTCTCTTCAGGCTGAAGCTCGGGGAACCCAGAATTGCGCACTATAACCACATCTTTGAATACAACGACCACCGGGTTCGTGTGCTATCGAGCGGTTGCGTCTGGGTCGTAATCTCCAACCTGTCAGTCATCAAGCAATTGCCAAATGATTGGTGGCCACACCCCGCATCATAATTACTTCCTTAGTGCCATACGAGACGGTCCGTCGTGTGGTTCAGATGAGCCGCTACGCAAGCCTTGCGGTATCCGTCCAATGACCTACGCACAACAAGGCCATGGTTCCCCAGTCGGCGTTGGGCCTTTTGCGTCCTGTTCCGGATGCTAAAGTCCCACCTAAACAGCGAGGGAACGACATGCGAATTTGGACGGCGGTGGAAATGGTTTAGGAGCTTCGAGATGGACTTTGCGACGACACTCTGGGAGTGGTATGGGGAGGGTGAATACAAGCGGGTGCTCGCCGTTTGTGAAGCGTTTCCTGCTCTGGAATTCTTGGCGATGAGTGCAGATGCGCAACAAAAAACTATTCCGGACTGCCCTGCATGCGAAGCTTGGTCCATGACAATGTTGCCGTTGAGCGATACCTTGGTCGCCTGTGGTAACGCAATGCCAAGCGAATTAAGACGTGGCCTCGAAAGTCTCTGGAAACTATGTAACGGCCTGTCTGAAGACCCTATTTGCTTGACGGCTGATGACAAGCGGCAAATCGAACCAGCTATCGAAAAACATGGAGCTCGTGCCTTCGGGAAGAATCCACAGTTGTTTCAATCACCCACAAAATTTATTGGTTCGCAGCAACAATTTTTCTTGTTGGACACCTCCCGCCCCCAGGCAGCAAAGTTGCCGCCACTGACGCTCGACCTTCCGGGTCAACAATAAAAAACCGAGCCGACTGCACGCCACTTCTTGCTGTGAACCCTTTGTTCACATCCTGCTGTAATGGCGCCGCAGCGCGCACTTAAGGACCTCACCGCCATGCAAACTGTTGTGAACTTATGGCCGTTGATCGGCGTACTTGTGATCGTGGTTGGCTTTGTCTTGCGCTTCAACCCGCTGTTAGTAGTCACCGCCGCCGCTATCGCCACGGGGCTTGCAGCCCAATTCCCCTTGGAAAAAATCCTCGCGACCATGGGCGATGGCTTCCTTCAGACCCGTGCCTTGCAATTGATCCTTTTGTTGCCCCTGGCGGTCATCGGCCTGCTGGAGCGTCACGGGCTGCGCCTGCATGCGCAGAACTGGATTGCGCGGTTCGAGCGCGCCACGGTGGGGCGTTTGTTGATCATCTATCTGTTTGTGCGCGAATCCACCGCTGCCATGGGATTGACCAGCCTGGGTGGGCACCCGCAGATGGTGCGCCCGTTGCTGGCGCCCATGGCCGAGGGCGCTGCGGAAAAACGCTACGGCAAACTGCCGGATAAACTCCGTCACAAGGTGTTGGCCATGTGCGCCGCGACGGATAATGTCGGTCTGTTTTTTGGTGAAGACATTTTTGTCGCCTTTGGCGCGATCGCGTTGATGCACACGTTCCTGCTCGGCTCGGGTATTGATGTGGAACCTTTGCACATTGCGGTGTGGGGCATTCCTACAGCGATTTGCGCGTTCATCGTCCATGCGATTCGCCTGCACCGGTTCGATCGAAGACTTACCCGTGAGATGACGCCGGCCACTACGCCAGTGGAGGCCGCGCAATGATCATTTCCATTCAATACCTGTACTGGCTGGCCGGGGTTCTGCTGCTGATCACGGCGGGCATGATCTTGATGGACCGAACCCATCCCAAGCGCTGGTCCAGTGCATTGTTCTGGCTGTTGTTCGCCATTCCGTTCCTGATTGGCGAGCGACTGCCTTCGGTGGTCATCGGCGCTGGCGTCGTGGTAATGGCATTGATCGCCGGCATGGGCGGCGTCGGCCGTGGCAAGCATGCTGAGTTGCATGACAAGGCATCCCGCGCCAGTGCCGGTCGATTGGGCCACAAACTCTTCATTCCTGCGTTGGCCATTCCGCTGACCACGGTGATTGGCTCGGTATTACTCAAGCACACCGAGATCGGCGGTGTACCGCTGCTGGATCCGAAAAACACCACTTTCGTTTCTCTTGGGATAGGTTGTCTGATTGCTCTTGGCCTGGCTTGCTGGCTCACCCGTGATACGCCGGTGCAAGCGCTTCGTGAGTCCCGCCGTCTCACTGAAGCCCTTGGCTGGGCTATGGTGCTTCCGCAAATGCTGGCGATGCTCGGCTTGCTGTTTAACGAAGCGGGGGTCGGTACGGCCGTTGCGCATGTCACCACTACCTACATCAACCTGGATTTCAAGTTGGTGGCAGTGATGGTCTATGTGCTGGGCATGGCCTTGTTTACGGTGATCATGGGGAACGGCTTCGCGGCGTTTCCGGTGATGACTGGCGGTGTCGGCGTGCCCGTGCTGGTGGGTATCTACGGCGGGAATCCGGCGGTGATGGCGGCAATTGGCATGTTCTCTGGCTATTGCGGGACCTTGATGACGCCGATGGCCGCCAATTTCAACATCGTGCCAGCAGCGTTATTGGAGCTGCCGGACAAGAATGCCGTGATCAAGGCACAATTTCCCACCGCGTTGATGATGCTGGTGGTCAATATTGTCCTGCTCTACCTGTTGATGTGAGGCCAAGATGCAAACTGTACTGCTGACGGGCTTCGAGCCCTTTGATCAAGACTCGGTGAATCCGTCATGGGAAGCGGTGCGCCAGTTGGAAGGTGTTTCCTTGGCGCCAGGTGTGCAGATTGTGGCGCGCCAACTGCCTTGCGCGTTTGCCAACGCTGGCGAGTGCCTGACCCAGTTGATCGACGAATTACGCCCGGCGATGGTGATAGCGACTGGCCTGGGGCCAGGCCGTAGTGATATCTCGATCGAACGGGTGGCGATCAATATCAACGATGCTCGCATTCCCGATAACCTGGGCGAGCAGCCCATCGATACGGCAGTCGTGACAGGCGGCCCGGCGGCCTATTTCACCACATTGCCGATCAAGGCGATGGTCCAGAGCGTGCGCGAAATGGGAATCGCGGCCTCGGTTTCACAGACGGCGGGGACGTTTGTGTGTAATCAGGTGTTTTATCTATTGCAGCATGCGCTTGCAGGGTCTGGGGTGCGCAGTGGGTTTATCCACGTACCGTTTCTGCCGGAGCAGGTGGCGGGTTCGCAGCGGCCCTCGATGGCGCTGGGCACCATGGTTGCGGGATTGCAGGCGGCTGTGCTGGCGGCGTGGCAAACGCCCGTGGATGCAAAAGAAGTGGGCGGGCAGGTCAGCTGACCGGCCCGACGCTTCTCACATTGCAAACAGTCGGATGAGCCCGAAGGTGATGGCGCAGGCCAGGCCTGTCATTGCGAATGCAGTGGCCACGTACCACTTGATAATGTTCAGTTCAGTGGTTGCCAGGTCTGTCTTGGACGCGAAGTGCTTATCCATGGCGTCTGCCTTGCCCGAAACGGTGATCAGCTTCTCATTCATTTCAGCCAGCCCCTTTTCCAGTAAACCTAATCGCATTTCCATTCCCGTGTCTCCCTATGGTTACCGCTGCGGGCTCTGCCTTGAGCCCCTTGGGAACGAAGAATAGTGTGGCTTCAGTCCCTCCGTAAGAGACAAACTTTTGCAAAATACCACCGGGCGTTTGTTGCTCAGTCTTCCCGCTTTGGAAAGAACAGATCAAAACACGTCACTCCCGCCTCACTGCTCACGCTGTACTGCCCGTTATGCAGTTGCATGATGGTCGCCACGATCGACAAGCCCAGCCCATTGGATTGCGCCGATCGTTCCCGTGACTCATCCACCCGGTAAAACCGTTCGAACAGCCGCGGCAAATGCTCGGCAGCGATGGTCTCGCCCTGATTGCTGACCCTAAGGTGAATGCCCTCGGCATCGGGAACCGCCTGAATCACTAGCTCGGTACTCGGCGCACCATATTTGATGGCATTGGCGCACAGGTTCGCCAGGGCCCTGCGCAGCAGCATCGGCTCCGCCCAAATTACCCCTTCACCGCTGGCATGAATGCTGATATCCACATCACCCGCCAGGCCCTCGAAATAATCAGCGATACGTTCCACCTCATCCGCTGCGCTCAGTTCCTGGCGTTGCCGCAGCGCACTGGCGGGGTCGGTACGGGCCAGGAACAGCATGTTGTCGAGCATCCGCGCGAGGCGCTCAAGTTCTTCGACATTGGACGCCAGCAGTTGCTGATAGCTCTCGATGCTGCGGTGTTGCTGCAGGGCGACCTGGGTTTCGCCCAACAGGTTATTGATGGGAGTGCGCAGTTCGTGGGCCATGTCGGTAGACACCTGTCCCAGTTGTACAAAACCCTTGGCCAGCCGCTCCAGCATGGTGTTGAATGAATCAATCATCGGCAGCAATTCTTTCGGCGCGCCGTAGCTGTCGAGGCGTTCGGCGAGGTTACCGACGCCGATGCCATGGGCGTGCCGTGCCAGGCGGCGCAACGGCACAAGTCCGCGATGCACCAGCAGATACCCAACAACAGCCAGGATGATCGCGGCAATGCTTGCCAGGATGTAAACGCTGAGGCGATAGCTGGCGAGCACTGCTGTGCGCTCGGTCATAAGGCGTCCCGTGGTGACTTGCAGGCTGCCCAGGTCGCCCGAGTCGATGGACGCGGCCACGGTCGCAAAGGGCACGCCATCGATGCTGGGAAAGTGGTGCACATCTGCAAACGTCAGCTCGTGGTTCTTCGGGACGGGGGGGACGGAGGGCAGGTCGATATTGCCGGGGTTGACTGTCAATAACGGTTGTTGCCCTGGCGCGGCGATGCTCAGCACCGATTCACGATTGCCCAGCATGTTCTGAAACAGCTCCGGCTTGGTCTTGATCAAGTCGACGGTGTTGCTGTCATTGAGCAGGTTGCGCAATTGATCGACGCGGTAGATCAGGGCCGCGTCGTCGCGCCTGATCAACTCCCGCTCCAGCTCGCGGTACAGCGCCACGCCGAGGGTCGCCAGCAAAGCGAAGGCGAGCAGGGCGAAGATCAGCGCCAGGCGCAGAGTCAGGGAATAATGACGTCGCTTGATCATGGCTGTGTATCGAAGCGGTAGCCGATGCCGCGCACGCTGTGGATCAGCTTGAGCTGGAACGGGTCGTCGATTTTCAGGCGCAGACGGCGTACCGCTACGTCCACCACGTTGGTGTCGCTGTCGAAATTCATGTCCCACACCCGCGACGCGATCAGCGAGCGGGACAACACCTGGTCTTGGTGGGTAGCGAACAGATGCAGCAGAGCAAACTCCTTGTTGGTCAGGGTAATGCGGGTGCCGGCGCGGGTGACGCGGCGCTTGAGCACATCGATTTGCAGGTCGGCGATCTGTAGCTGTTCCTCATCCCGGCTCGGACCGCGACGGGTCAGCGTGCGCAAGCGTGCCACCAGTTCGGCGAAGGAAAAAGGCTTGATCAGGTAATCGTCAGCGCCCAGTTCCAGGCCCTTGATGCGGTCAGCAATATCATCGCGGGCCGTCAGAAAAAGTACCGGCGTATCGACTTCCTTGCGCAGGCGACGCAGCACCTCCCAACCGTCCATTTTCGGCATCATCACATCCAGCACGATCACGTCGAAGGACGTTTCCAGTGCTTGGTGCAACCCGTCCACGCCGTCTCTGGCAAGGCTGACGGAGTAGCCCAGTTCCTGTAGGCCATTGAGCAAGTAATTGCCGGCCTTGGGTTCGTCTTCGACAACGAGGATGTTCATGGGAAGTGCCCTGTCTCAATGCGTGGCGCAAGTGTAGCCCGATCAATTGTCACTGGCGCAACCGATGCCCTGCACTTGGTAGTCCAGCACATGTTCGCGGCCCTGGCTGTCGAGGTAGTTGAGTTGCGCCGGGACGATGCCGCATTGGCCGTAGGTGTCGGTGCTTGACAGTACTTTGGCCACGTCCAGGTGGATGAAAAAGCCGGTTTTGTCGTGGATCACGGGTTCGGCGGCAAACACGGAACCGGTAGCGAGCAATGCGGCAAAGCCGAGGATAAACAGTTTCATGGTGGTAACTCTCTTAAAGGGTTGGCTGCCAGGTCGCGGCAGTGATTTCACAGTAACCGGGCACCCCGAACAGCCAACCAACAGGATGATGACAAGTTTGTAATGCAGGGCTCAGGGCTGGCGGCCGGAGGCTTCAAGGATCAAGTCGGTGATTTCCTTGGCGTGGGACACCAGCGACAAGTGGCTCGATGGCAGCTCGATGGTGCTGGCGTTCATCCGCTTGGCAAGGAAGCGCTCCAGGTCAGGGTTGATCGTTTGGTCATTCGCTGACACTGCGTACCAGGACGGCTTGGTGTGCCAGGCGGCATTGACGGTGCGTCCGCTGAATAGAGTCTTGGTGATGGGTTGCTGCACGGCGTACAGCTCCAGCGCCTTGGCATGCGGCACGTCGGCGGCGAAGTATTTGAGGAAGGCGTCCTGGCTCAGCGTGAGGTAACCGTCGTGGTCCTCCACGCCAGCCCGCACAGGCATGGTTGGGTATTTGGCCGAGAGTGCGACAAAGTCTTCATTGGCGTCCGGTGCGCGAGCAGCCACGTACACCAGGGAGCTGACTTTTGGGTTCACCCCGGCGTCGCTTACCACGGTGCCGGCGTAGGAATGGCCAACCAGCACCGTGGGGCCATCTTGTTGGTCCAGCACACGGTTGGTGGCGGCGACATCGTCGGCCACCGACGTCAGCGGGTTTTGCACGGCGGTGACATGCAGGCCGGCGGCCTGGAGACGGGTGATGACTTCGGACCAGCTCGAACCGTCAGCCCAGGAACCGTGCACCAGCACTACGTTATTGGCTTTGACCGGCGCGACGGTGCCGGCCATGGCGGTGCCAGTGCCCAGCATCAACAGGCTGGCGGCGATCAGGCAGAGTTTGCTTGCAGGTTTCATGGGTGGACCCTTTTCATCAGTAGGAAGTGGCGTCATCCGATGTGGGTGACTGACGAGCCCACTGTACGAAGTGAGGGTGCTGGCAAGACTTACAGCTTCATTACAAACCTGTAATGCAATCGGCGTTGCTGGCGTTTACAAGTGTCAAGGTGATCCGTAGATTGCATCGGGCCCATCATTTGTTACAGCCCATGAGGAAGCCGCGCAGTGTCCATCCGAGGTCCAGCCGTATTCAATCGCCGTTACCGCGCCTTTCTGTTTGATATGGATGGGACGTTGCTCAACTCCATTGCCGCCGCGGAGCGGGTGTGGAGTATCTGGGCTGAACGCCATGGCCTGGATGTGACGGCGTTTCTGAAGACCATTCACGGTGCCCGTGCGATCGACACCATCACTCGCCAGGCATTACCCGGCGTTGATCCTGAGGTCGAGGCGCAATGGATTACGGAAAATGAACTCAATGATGTCGAGGGCGTTGTAGCGATTCCCGGCGCCGCCGCGTTTTTGAACAGTCTGCCGGGCGACCAATGGGCGCTGGTCACCTCGGCACCGAGGGAGCTGGCCTTGCGTCGACTGCAAGCGGCGGGCATAGCCCCGCCGGCGGTGTTGGTCACGGCTGAAGACGTCGCCGTCGGCAAACCCAACCCCGCCTGTTACGTCTTGGGGGCGCAACGCCTGGGTGTACCGGTGCAGGATTGCCTGGTGTTTGAAGATGCGACGGTGGGTATCCGGGCGGGAGAGGCCGCCGGGGCGGATGTGATGGTCGTAACGTCGACGCATCATACGCCAATGGTCACGCAGCATCCCTCGGTTGACGGGTACGAGCAGTTAACGGTGCAGCGTGATACGGACGGCTTGCTTTACTTGCAGGACGGGGCGGCCTGATGCAAAAAGGCCGAGCCCGTTACCGGTCCCGGCCTAGTTCGGCACCGGCGGGATCGGGTGCCTGCATCCGATCATTCCTCATGCCCTGGCGTGACAGTACCATCTCCCTGAGTATTTCATTCGCCAGCCGCGCGATGGCTTCGGCACCGCGATAATGCGCGCGCACGATCCCGGTAATTGCGAAATGGTCGGTTTCCGGGCCGCTGAGCACTGCCGAAAGGGTCCCGTCTGCGTGCAAGGTGCAGGTCACTTTGTAGCTGGGCAGGCGGGCTGCCAGTGCAGATTCGATCTGGGATTTACTCAGGGTGTCCATCTTGATTCAGTGCCTTTTACTGATCGTGCACGTCCAAGCATAGGCCCTACCGTGGCGCTGTAAATACCGGCGATCTGATGGCGAAGAGCGCGGCATCAGTGCGGCATTTTTCGACACAATCTATGCTGTACGGCCTTTTGGATGGGTTTGAGGCAGAACAGAAATAAATAGTCACTAAGCAGCAGTGCCAGATCCAGCCAGGAGTGAGGGGCGACGGCCCCCGCGCCTTCGATTGCATACCTCAAACCATAAGCCAGCCCCGCGAAGACCAGCCCGATCAACAGGGCGATCATCCAAGACCTGTAGGCAAATGGAGATGCGATCGTAGGCATTATCGACGTGCTCCTGAATACACGGATGGCTCAGTGTCAGTCAGGAGATTCGGCCGGGAATGAAACAACAAGTTCCAGACGTGAAGACAGTTTCATCTTTCCATGAAGATGAGGAGAGCGTCAGCCACGCAACAAACACAACAGCAGTTCATAGGTGTTTTCGCCAGCCGTTACAGTGAACGAAAGGGCTGGCTACTGAGGGGGCTTCAAGGCGTCTGGTTTTTGTCCGGAGCAGCCAGGCCAGCCTGGATGCGCTGGTAGATCTCCTCGCGATGCACGGCAACGTCCTTGGGTGCATTGATGCCGATTCGTACTTGCTGGCCGCTTACGCCCAGGATGGTGATCGTGATGTCATCACCAATGTTTATGCTTTCACCAACTTTGCGGGTGAGTATAAGCATGGACTTCTCCTTGATTACTTTTAAGGACACATGTTTCAGACAGGGCAGGTGTCGGATGTGTGTAGCTTACTGCTAAGCGCTTCCCTGTGACTGCCTCTTTTAGGACGCATAGAGGCGACATTAATTCCCATGGCGGCATCATACAGGTCTGCGATACATGATTCGCATTGTTTAATCCAACGTTTATGACGGCCAGAATAGACAGTGAATGATAAAGTCGCCTCTTTATCTTTTAAGGAGCAGGTCAGTGCGTAAAGTAGCGATGGCAATTGCGGTGTTGGCATTGGCCGGTTGCGGTGAAGGCAAAAGCGTCGACGCGCCCAAGCCCAAGCCTGCCGTGACCGAAAGCCAGCCCCAGACCGGCGCGATTGCCGTCCAGGAGTGGGACATTCGGGTAGGCCCGCCGGACCATAAGTTGCAGGCGATCACCGACCTCACGGCCTGGCTGCTGGAGCATGGCTTCAATTTCTACATCGTGAAAGTGGATGGCAAGGACGAGGTCCTGTTGGGGCCTTTCGCAACCAAGGCTGAAGCCGAGGCCAAACAGACGTTGCTCAACGAAAAAATGGCTCGCGCCAAGAAAACCGACACTGTGTCAGAAATCATTGAGCACAACGCCGGTCAGTAAGGGCCTTGTGGGCGGGTCTTCGCCCACGTTCAACCGCAGGCTTTCAGGTTCACCGGGCCGACAAACTCATTGCCGCGCCCCATCACGCAGGCCACGGTCTGGTTGCGTTGACGCTCCCAGGGTTGCACGGGGTAGGTCTTGTTCCAGGCTTCGTACAACTGGCGATCCTGTTTTGACAGCCGCAAGCCGTATTGCTTGCTCATGTAGAAATACGTGCGCGCGATCATTCCCCGAATCGAAGGGCGCGGCATGACCTTCTTGGCCTTGAAGTCCACCTGGGTCAGGCAAGAGCCGTATTGCCCGCTTTGCACCGGCAGCCAACCAAAACTGAAGTTGTTGCGGTCCCCATTGACCTCGCCGATGCTCGGCACCAGGTTGTGCAGGTCGGCTTCGGCACGTTTGAACACGTCGTCGTGACGCGTGCAATTCTTGCGCCCGCCGTCCTGCCAGCACTGGCGCTGATGCCCGATCTGCCACGCAGGAACGATGTGTTCCCATTCAATGCGTGCGGCGCGGTTGGCGTTTTTGCGTGGGATGTAGCCGCAGGCCTTCAAATCCACACGGTTGCCGGTGTATTTGCAACCGCAATAGAACTCGGTGGATTGTGGCGCGTAGAGCTTCCAGGCGACTTTTTTGGCTTCGCTGAAGGTACGGGGCGCCTGGGCGTGGGCGGTAAAGGTGAAAAACAGGCAACACACAGCGATAAAACGGACACTCATTGAATCAATCTTCCTTCGGCACAACCCAGAAAATCTGTACACCGCCGTCATCCCGATAGGCGAGGGTGACGTTGTCGTTTTCGGCGATTTCCTCCAGCAAGCGCGCCCACTCATCCTCAGGTTCTTCCGGCAAACGGAAGATCAAAGCCGCCTTGGCTTTCTGCGCATTGGTCGAATTGATGATCTTTTGCACACGAATGGCCAGGCGTTCGTAGGCATCAGGCGGGGTTTGCGCTGCGGAAGAAGATTTTGCCACGGAGTATTCCTTAATAAGCTGTACGCACATACAGTATTTAACTGTAGGCAATTTCGCAACTGCTTAAACTTCAAGAAGTCTGTCTGACAGCAATTCAGGCAATTTAGTGTAGAGCGCAGGAGTTTTAATCGAAGGGGGCTGGGGGAGCAGGGACGGGTAGAGCCGCCCCTGCCGGGATGTCACCGGGAATCAGTATTCCCAGAACATCCGCTGCAGCTCTTTGCTGTCCTGAGTCTTGGTCAGGGCGACCATCGCCAGGATGCGTGCTTTCTGCGGGTTCAGGTCGAGGGCCGCGACCCAATCGTATTTATCGTCAGGCTGTTCGGCGTTACGCAACACCATGCCGCCAGCATTCACATGGGAAGACCGAATGATCTGCACACCTTGCTTGCGCAGTTCTACCAGTGTGGGCACGACTTTGGAGGACACCGACCCATTGCCGGTGCCAGCATGGATGATCGCTTTGGCGCCAGCTTGAGCCAGAGCCTTGTAGGCAGTATCGCTCACGTTGCCATAACCATAGGCAATCTCGACATCAGGCAGGCTCTTGATGTTCTTGATATCGAATTCCGAATCCATGGTGTGACGCTTGGCTGGCAAGCGGAACCAGTAGGACTTGCCTTCAACCACCATGCCCAGCGGGCCCCATGGGCTCTTGAATGCTTCGGTCTTGATATTGATCATTTTGCTGACGTCGCGACCCGACTGGATCTCATCGTTCATGGTGACCAATACGCCTTTACCGCGTGCATCTTTGCTGCCTGCCACGGCGACGGCGTTGTACAGGTTGAGCATGCCGTCTGCGGACATGGCGGTGCCAGGGCGCATGGAACCGACCACTACGATTGGCTTGTCGGTTTTTTCCACCAGGTTCAGGAAGTAGGCGGTTTCTTCCAGGGTATCGGTGCCGTGGGTGATCACGATGCCGTCCACGTCCTTGCTGTCGGCCAGTTCGGCGACGCGGCGGCCCAGTTGCAGCAGGTTTTCATTGTTGATGCTTTCGGACGCAATTTGCATCACTTGCTCGCCACGTACATTGGCGATCTGACTAAGCTCAGGAACACCGGCAATCAACTGCTCGATGCCGACTTTGGCGGCCTGATAGGTGGCACTGTTGGCTGCGCTGGCGCCAGCGCCGGCAATGGTGCCGCCAGTGGCGAGGATCACCACGTTGGACAGTTTGGTCTTGGATTCAACTTCCTTTGCCTGAGCGGCAACGGGGAACAGCAGCAGGAGGGCTAACGCGCCCGGAACAAAGTTCTTCAGTGCAGATTTCATTATTTTTCTCTCTGGTTTTTGATGAGTGCTGTAGCAGGTTCATCTAGAACACCCGGGGCGGTTCCGAATGCCACGCGGTGATGGGGTACAGCAGGATCCGTACCAGGCTCATTGGCTTCGCAGATATAAAATAACTTATTGATTTATAACAAATTATAAACTTATTTTGAGATGGGCGAGCAGGTGGTTGTCCGGCTTTCCGAACATGGGACGGCACCGTGTTCGGTTGTCCGAAAACACGGGTGTTCGGGGGCGTGTATTTGCATACGCGAAACGGCGCAGTCTGTCGTTTTAGAGAACGGTTGGGAGTGGGCAATGTTTAATGGGCCGCTGTGGCTGGCGCAAGGAAAGGGCTGGATGCCGCAGATGAAAAGCTGTTTTCAACCGTTGACAAAACTCGACAAGGTTCTCATAGTTTGAATAACGCAAACGTTTGCGAGATGTTTCACGGGACACTCTTGGAGTATCGTGACAGCTCGTATCAGCCCCCCGGGTGGGAAGGCTGCCGAAGCGCTCTTCGGTACAAGCGTTGCTCACAATAATCATAAGATCGGAGTGAACCCATGAAGCTGCCATTCGCTGGACGTCTTCTTGCTGTCGCTGTGCTTGCCGCCGCATCCGCTGCCCTGCCTCTCTCCTCTGCATTCGCTGATGACGCCGCCAAACCCAAGGTCGGCCTGGTCATGAAATCCCTCGCCAATGAATTCTTCGTCACCATGCAAGACGGTGCCAAGACATACCAGAAAGAACACGCCGCCGATTTCGACATGATCACCAACGGGATCAAGAACGAAACCGATACCAGCGCGCAGATCGACATCGTCAACCAGATGATTCTCGCCAAGGTCAACGCCATCGTCATTGCCCCTGCCGACTCCAAGGCACTGGTCACCGTGCTGAAGAAGGCTTCCGATGCAGGTATCAAAGTCGTCAACATCGACAACCGCCTGGACCCGGACGTGCTCAAAAGCAAAAACCTCGATATTCCTTTTGTAGGCCCGGACAACCGCAAAGGCTCCAAGTTGGTGGGCGACTATCTGGCCAAGCAACTGGCCTCGGGTGACAAGGTCGGCATCATCGAAGGCGTGCCGACGACCACCAACGCGCAGCAGCGTACCGCAGGCTATAAGGATGCGATGGACGCTGCCGGCATGAAGATTGTTTCCACTCAATCCGGCAACTGGGAAATCGACCAGGGCCAGAAAGTGGCTTCCGCCATGCTGAGTGAGTACCCGGACCTCAAGGCCCTGCTGGCCGGTAACGACAACATGGCTCTGGGCGCTGTCTCCGCCGTACGTGCGGCAGGCAAGGCCGGTAAAGTGCTGGTCGTGGGCTACGACAACATCGAAGCTATCAAGCCGATGCTGCAAGATGGCCGTGTGCTCGCCACCGCTGACCAGGCCGCTGCCCAGCAAGCCGTGTTCGGTATCCAGAACGCGCTCAAGCTGGTCAAGGGTGAGAAAGTCGATTCCAAAGACGGCGTGATCGAGACCCCGGTCGAACTCGTCCTCAAGAAGTAATCCTGGCAGTACCCAACAGCGCCTGCTCGTCCTGAGCGGGCGCCTGGAGATTTTCCTATGTCATCTTCCGCCCCGAACGCTGTCCTCTCGGTCAGCGGTATCGGCAAGACCTATGCCCAGCCGGTTCTGTCCGACATCACCCTGACGCTCAATCGCGGGGAAGTGCTGGCGCTGACCGGTGAGAACGGCGCAGGCAAAAGCACCTTGTCGAAGATCATCGGCGGGCTGGTCACACCGACTACCGGGCACATGCAGTTCAATGGACAGGACTACCGCCCCGGCAGCCGCACCCAGGCCGAAGAGCTGGGCGTGCGCATGGTCATGCAGGAACTCAACCTGCTACCGACACTGACGGTCGCCGAGAACCTGTTCCTGGATAACCTGCCCAGCCACTGTGGCTGGATCAGCCGCAAGCAACTGCGCAAGGCAGCGATTGAGGCCATGGCCCAGGTCGGCCTGGATGCTATCGATCCGGATACACTGGTCGGCAGCTTGGGTATTGGCCATCAGCAAATGGTCGAGATTGCCCGCAACCTGATCGGCGATTGTCACGTACTGATCCTCGACGAACCCACCGCCATGCTCACTGCGCGTGAAGTCGAGATGCTGTTTGAGCAAATCACCCGCTTGCAGGCCCGAGGCGTGGCGATCATTTATATTTCACACCGGCTGGAAGAGCTGGCCCGCGTAGCCCAGCGCATTGCGGTGCTGCGTGATGGCAAGCTGGTTTGCGTAGAGCCGATGGCCAACTACAACAGCGAGCAGCTGGTCACCTTGATGGTCGGTCGCGAGCTGGGCGAGCACATTGATCTGGGCCCGCGCACCATCGGGGCCCCGGCCCTGACGGTAAAGGGCCTGACCCGCTCGGACAAGGTCCGCGACGTGTCCTTCGAAGTGCGCGCGGGCGAGATCTACGGCATCTCCGGCCTGATCGGTGCCGGTCGTACTGAGTTGTTGCGCCTGATCTTCGGCGCCGACCTGGCCGACAGCGGCACCGTGGCGCTCGGTTCGCCGGCCCAGGTAGTGAGTATTCGCTCGCCGGTCGACGCGGTAGGTCACGGCATTGCCCTGATCACCGAAGATCGCAAGGGTGAAGGCCTGCTGCTGACTCAGTCGATCAGCGCCAACATTGCCCTGGGTAACATGCCGGAAATTTCCGGTGGCGGTGTGGTTAATAGCCGCAACGAAACCGCCTTGGCCAAGCGCCAGATCGACGCCATGCGCATCCGCAGTTCCAGTCCGGCGCAGTTGGTGTCCGAGCTGTCCGGCGGCAACCAGCAGAAAGTGGTGATTGGCCGCTGGCTGGAGCGCGACTGCTCGGTGATGCTGTTCGATGAGCCAACTCGCGGCATCGACGTCGGTGCCAAATTCGACATTTATGCCTTGCTCGGCGAATTGACCCGCCAGGGCAAAGCGCTGGTGGTGGTGTCCAGTGACCTGCGCGAACTCATGCTGATCTGCGACCGCATCGGCGTGTTGTCCGCCGGACGCTTGATCGAAACGTTCGAGCGCGATAGCTGGACCCAGGACGAATTGCTCGCCGCCGCCTTCGTCGGCTATCAGAAACGTGACGCGCTGCTCAACGACGCAGTGCTTAGGGATACCCCATGAAAACCACAACTTCCCCCGGCAAGACTGGCGGCAACTTCTACGGCCTGGGCACTTACCTGGGCCTGGCCGGCGCCTTGCTCGCGATGATTGCGCTGTTCTCGGTGCTCAGCGATCACTTCCTGTCTTATGACACCTTCAGCACCCTGGCCAACCAGATTCCGGATCTGATGGTGCTGGCAGTCGGCATGACCTTTATTTTGATCATTGGCGGCATCGACTTATCGGTGGGCTCGGTACTGGCCCTGGCGGCGTCGGCAGTCAGTGTGGCGATTCTCGGCTGGGGCTGGAGCGTGTTGCCGGCCGCCTTACTGGGCATGGGCTGCGCAGCTTTGGCGGGCACTATCACTGGCTCGATCACTGTAGCCTGGCGCATTCCGTCATTTATCGTGTCCCTCGGCGTGCTGGAAATGGCCCGTGGCGTGGCGTACCAGATGACTGGCTCGCGCACCGCCTACATCGGTGATTCGTTTGCCTGGCTGTCCAACCCGATCGCCTTTGGCATCTCGCCGTCGTTCATCATTGCCTTGCTGGTGATCATCGCCGCGCAGCTTGTGCTGACGCGTACTGTATTTGGTCGTTACCTGATCGGTATCGGCACCAATGAAGAGGCTGTGCGCCTGGCGGGGATCAACCCCAAGCCCTACAAGATCCTGGTGTTCAGCCTCATGGGCCTGCTGGCCGGTGTGGCGGCGCTGTTCCAGATTTCGCGCCTGGAAGCGGCGGATCCGAACGCCGGCTCCGGCCTGGAACTGCAAGTGATCGCAGCGGTGGTGATCGGCGGCACCAGCCTCATGGGCGGACGCGGCTCGGTGATCAGTACCTTTTTTGGTGTGTTGATTATTTCGGTATTGGCCGCCGGCTTGGCGCAAATCGGTGCCACGGAACCCACGAAGCGCATCATTACCGGTGCCGTGATCGTGATTGCCGTGGTCCTTGATACCTATCGCAGCCAGCGCGCCAGTCGGCGAGGTTGAACCATGGCAACGATCAAGGATGTGGCAGCGCTGGCAGGTATTTCCTACACCACGGTGTCCCATGTGGTGAACAAGACGCGCCCGGTCAGTGAGCCTGTACGTATCAAGGTTGAGGCCGCGATCAAGCAACTCGACTACGTACCCAGTGCCGTTGCGCGCTCGCTCAAGGCCAAGACCACGGCCACTATCGGCTTGCTGGTGCCCAACAGCCTCAACCCGTATTTTGCCGAGCTTGCCCGAGGCATCGAGGATTACTGCGAGCGTAACGGCTACTGCGTGATCCTCTGCAACTCCGACGACAATGCTGAAAAACAGCGCAATTATCTGCGTGTGTTGCTGGAAAAACGTATCGACGGCCTGATCGTGACTTCGGTGGGCGGCGACGATAGTGGCCTTGCCGCCGGTTTGAGTGCGGTGCGCACGCCCATGGTGATTGTCGACCGGGCGCTGGATGGCATTGACGTGGACCTGGTACGTATCGACCACGAGGGGGGCGCCTACCTGGCAACCCGCCACCTGCTCGAACTGGGCCACCGCGACATCGCCTGCATCGGCGGTCCTGGCCATACCCGTGTTGCGCAAATGCGCCTGGCGGGGTATCACCGCGCGCTGCGAGAGGCAGGCGTGGCTGTGGTGGCCAATCGCACCCAGGAAAGCGATTTCACCAGCACGGGTGGTTATGCCGCCGCTGTGCAACTGCTGGCACACAATCCGCCCAGCGCCATTTTTGCCAGCAACGACATGATTGGTTTCGGTGTGTTACGCGCCGCAGCAGAGCGCAATATCCGCGTGCCGGGCGAGCTCTCGGTGATCGGTTTCGATGATATCCAAATGGGTCGGTACGTGTACCCGGCACTGACCACGGTAGGGCAGTCGATCGTGCAGTTGGGCGAGACGGCAGCCGAGCTCTTACTGCGAAGAATTGCAACACCCCAACTGCCGTTCGATCAACGCATCGTGACGCCGAGCATCGTTTTGCGCGAGTCTACGGCGCCCGTCGCCGGTACATTCGCCCAATACCGCTGAACCGAATTGATGAGTACTGATGTATGCCAGCAAAAGTAGTGGTAGTAGGCAGCTTGAACATGGACCTGGTCACTCGCGCCAGCCGGCTGCCGCGGGCCGGTGAAACACTCATCGGGCAGACATTTTCCACCGTGCCTGGCGGAAAGGGCGCGAACCAGGCCGTCGCTTCGGCCCGTCTGGGCGCTGATGTTTCAATGATTGGCTGCGTCGGCACCGATGCCTATGGCATCGAGTTGCGTGATGCGCTGTTGGTGGAAGGCATCGATTGCCAGGCCGTCAGCACCGTGGATGGTTCCAGTGGCGTGGCCTTGATCGTGGTCGATGACAGCAGTCAGAACGCGATCGTGATCGTGGCGGGCAGTAACGGCGAACTGACGCCCGCCTCGTTGCAGGCGTGCGATGCGGTGCTGAAGGCGGCCGACGTAATCGTCTGCCAACTGGAAGTGCCGATGAATACGGTGGGTTTCACCCTCAAGCGCGGTCGTGAACTGGGCAAGACGGTGATCCTCAATCCGGCCCCGGCCAGCGGTCCATTGCCGGCTGAGTGGTACGCCTCTATCGACTACCTGATTCCCAATGAAAGTGAAGCCACCGCTTTGAGTGGCGTGACGGTCGACTCCATTGAGAGTGCCAAGGCAGCAGCGACGCAGTTGATCCAGGCAGGCGCTGGCAAAGTCATCATCACCTTGGGTTCTCAGGGCGCGCTGTTTACCGACGGCCAGCGCTTTGAGCACTTGCAGGCACCAAAGGTCACGGCGGTAGATACCACGGCAGCAGGCGACACATTTGTTGGCGGTTTCGCCGCGGCGTTAGCCAACGGCAAAAGCGAGGCTGAAGCCATTCGTTTCGGCCAGGTCGCGGCGGCGCTGTCGGTGACCCGCGCGGGTGCGCAACCCTCTATTCCAACGCTGAATGACGTACAAGGTTTTGTGCCCTCATGAAAAAGACACCTCTGCTCAATATTGCCCTGTCGCGTGTGATCGCTTCGCTGGGGCATGGTGACATCCTGGTGATCGGCGACGCCGGCCTGCCGGTGCCGCCAGGCGTCGAGCTGATTGACCTGGCGCTGACCCAGGGCATCCCGGATTTCATCAGCACCTTGCGTATCGTGCTCAGCGAAATGCAGGTAGAAAGCCATGTGTTGGCGGAAGAAATTCTGCTCAAGCAACCGCCGGCGCTTGCCGAGCTCAATACACTCACAGAGCAGGCCGCCCTCGGTGAGCGGCGTCTGGTCAGCCATGAAGAATTCAAACAGCTGAGCCGCAAGGCGCGCGCCGTGGTACGCACTGGTGAGTGTCAGCCTTATTGCAATATCGCGCTGGTGTCCGGCGTAACGTTCTAGCGTTCTCAACGACAAGGAGTGTTTTATGCAACGTGGTCTCCCAACCCTGAAAAACCTGTTCCGGAGTGTTCTGCTTTTGTCCGCACTCACTGCTGCAAGCGCCCAGGCGGCGGAAAAGGTCGATTTGATCATCGATACCGACCCTGGTGCCGATGATGTGGTCGCCTTGCTGTTCGCCATGGCTTCCCCGGATGAGCTGAACATCCGCGCGCTGACTACCGTCGCTGGCAACGTGCGCCTGGACAAGACCTCCCGCAACGCACGGCTGGCCCGCGAGTGGGCAGGGCGCGAAGAAATTCCGGTATATGCCGGCGCGCCTGCGCCACTGTTGCGCAAGCCGATCTACGCCGAGAATATCCACGGCAAGGAAGGCATTTCCGGCGTCACCGTGCATGAGCCCAAGAAGGGCCTGGCTGATGGCAATGCCGTTGATTACCTCATCAAGACCTTGACCACCGCCAAGCCTCACAGCATCACCATCGCCATGCTCGGCCCGCAGACCAACCTGGCGCTGGCGCTGACCCAGGCGCCGGAAATCACCCAAGGCATCAAGGAAGTGGTGGTGATGGGCGGCGCGCACTTCAATGGCGGCAATATCACGCCCGTGGCGGAATTCAATCTGTTCGCTGACCCGGTTGCGGCCGAGATTGTGCTCAAGAGTGGCGTCAAGCTGACCTATCTGCCGCTGGACGTGACCCACAAGGTACTGACCAGCGAGGCGCGCCTGAAAAAGATCGCCGACATCAAGAACAACGCGAGCAAGGTGGTGGGCGATATTCTTAACGAATACGTCAAGGGCGACATGGAACACTACGGCATTCCAGGCGGCCCGGTGCATGACGCCACCGTCATCGCCTATCTGCTCAAGCCTTCGCTGTTCAGTGGGCGTCAGGCCAATATGGTGGTGGATAGCCGTGAAGGCCCGACCTTCGGCCAGACCATCGTCGACTGGTACGACGGCCTGAAGCAGGAAAAGAATGTGTTCTGGGTCGAGAATGGCGACGCCCAGGGCTTCTTCGATCTGCTGACCGAGCGCCTGGCGCGTCTGAAGTAATGGCTTTACCGGTCGGCGTTCGCCGGCCGGTTCTTATTCGCGCTCGGGGTCGTGTGCCCCCATGTGGTCGGCTGGATATTTCTCGAATATCTGGCCGATGAATGCTTGCGCCGCTTGTGTGCCCAATTCCTTGACCAGCAGGTCGATACCGATGATCGCCAATTCCTCTGGGCTTCCGGGGCTGTAGGAACTCTGTCCTTGGGGCCACTTGGCTTTGATGTCGGCTTGGAGCGTTACGGTGGTCATGAATATCTCGCGGGGGGCTGAAAGGGCAGGGCAGTGCGCTGGAACGCGGTTCTTACGGGCCCAGTTAACCATTTTGCAGCGTGTTTGGCACTGATACTTAGGCATGAAGCGCGTCGGAATGACGTCGCGGCTGTGCGACACTGTCCGCTTGTTTAATAGCCGGGGAAACCACGTGCAGATTGACTTGAACAACCCCGAGAACCTGACGTTGGCGAATGTGCGCCAACTGCTCGCCAACGCCAGCGATGACGAACATACCCAACTGCGGGTGACCAAAGCTGGAATCGCCTATATTTCCTCTGGAAAGGTTGTAGGCGGAGTGGACATCGACGGGCTGCTGTTTCGTCTGGAGACCTGGGCAAAAGGCTCCGGATGCGTCGGCAATGTGGCCGCCAGCGATGAAGTCTGGGTGACCCAGATTTTCAATGCGCTGGAGCAGAATTGGCCGACGCCGGAATTTGCCTACATCGATATCTACTGATTTCGTTCATATCTGGTCACGATTGACCGGGCGAATGCCTGTCGAGAGTCAGGCAGACTTGCTCTGCGGCGGTTTACGTCTTGAAACCAATCCGTCCAATCGATGTCGCAAAATCTCTGTCCATTTTTTATCATAGGAGGCTTCATGCCTTGGAAGCTCGCATCATTCGGTACTTTGTTGGCAGCACTCGCGTTGGCGGGTTGCAGCACCCCGGGTGCCTCTGAGCCAGCCAAAGACGCCGCCGTGACCGATGCCGGTCATAGCCGCTGTGAGTCGAAGGCCGCCGAATTCACCATCGGCCAGAAAGCCTCGCCCCAGTTACTGGAACAGGCGCGTACCCGTGCCGGTGCGCAGAACGCTCGCATCCTCAAGCCTAACGACATGATCACCCTGGAATACCGCTCTGACCGCTTGAACCTGAACACCGACGACAACCTGGTGATCACACGGGTCAATTGCGGATAAACTGCTACAGGCTTTTGTAGCACCCATAAAAAACCCCGTCACATGGACGGGGTTTTTTTAGCTCAGCGGAGAATTACTCGCCGCGAACCTGTGCAGCTTGCATACCCTTTTGGCCTTTCTCAGCCACGAAGGAAACGGTTTGGCCTTCTTTCAGGCTTTTGAAACCGTCGCTTTCGATAGCTTTGAAGTGTACGAACAGGTCGTCACCGCCACCTTGAGGAGTGATGAAGCCGAAGCCTTTTTCATCGTTGAACCATTTAACGGTGCCGGTTTGGCGATTAGACATGGTGTATCTCCAAGAAACATATATTTTCAGTAGTGCTGTGCTGCTCAGGCCAACTGGGCACACCGGGCTATCATAGTCGAAATGTTCGGCTTGGGAGCCCCCCCAAGGCATTGTTTGCTAATCAATAGCGTTGCGTTTAGTGCTTTGGTCGGCTGAAAGCCCCGATTTACGGGGCTTTAGCTCGAAATATCAGCTCGTAAAAAAAGCCGTAAAAGCTATGTAATTTGTGAGAAACGGCAGTTTTATAGCCATTTTTCCGGCAAAGCAGCTGTGTGACCAATTGCAAATCTTACTTTTTCTTCACCACTTTGCAGGATGAAATAGCCGCGACCGCTTTGTTTTTAAGCTCAGGGCTGGCGTTCTGATTGGTCATCAGTTCCTTGATTTCGGCGGTGCTCAGCTCAGCGTTGATCTTGTCAGCGCCACATTCGCAATGGGCTTTGGCAGTTTTGACGTCTACGTTCTGGCTGGCGGCTGCGCTGCAGTCGCTGACGAAGCTGTCGCGAGCACCGGCTGGCCAGTTCGACGGCGCTGCAGCTTGTGCGCCGAGGGAGAGGAGGGTCAGGGAAGCGGCGAGAGCGAGGGTAGAGGTAAAACGCATCATGAGGATGCTCCTTTGGGTCGAGGACGAACGGCGATTCTCAGTGGGTTTGAGGCATTGCGTACAGCTCAAGTTCACTTTTGCAGCTATAAAGGACGGAATTTGTGTTTACAGAAGATAGCGGCGGCACGATGACCGTTCATCTGTGCTAGCATCTTTCGCTTGGCTATTTCCAGGCGCGCCCATCGCCGCCTTGCCACGTTCTTTTTAGCTCACTCCAGTCACTCTGGTTCGATTATCGGTTGGCCGAAAGGCTCCTGCCGCTGTAAGGCAGGCGTTCATCACTGAACGGCCTGGTATTGGATCTTGTACTGGCTCATCCCAACCCACGTGACCTTTGGTAGGGGTCACCACTAGGAGAGGAGGCGCCATGCCAACTATTACTCTTCCCGACGGCAGTCAACGTTCATTCGATCATTCGGTTTCCGTCGCCGAGGTCGCCGCATCCATTGGTGCAGGCCTGGCCAAGGCCACCGTGGCCGGTAAGGTCGACGGCAAGCTCGTCGATGCCAGCGATCTGATCACTCGCGACGCCAGCCTGCAAATCATCACGCCCAAGGATCAAGAGGGGCTGGAGATCATTCGCCACTCTTGCGCGCACTTGATTGGCCATGCGGTCAAGCAACTGTACCCTACCGCGAAAATGGTGATTGGGCCGGTCATTGAAGAAGGCTTCTATTACGATATCGCCTATGAGCGTCCTTTCACTCCGGACGACCTGGCCGCCATCGAACAGCGCATGCACCAGCTGATCGAAAAAGATTACGACGTGATCAAAAAGGTCACGCCGCGCGCCGAAGTGATCGACGTGTTTACCGCCCGTGGCGAAGATTACAAGCTGCGTCTGGTGGAAGACATGCCGGAAGAACAGGCCATGGGCCTGTACTACCACGAAGAATATGTCGATATGTGCCGTGGCCCGCACGTGCCGAACACGCGCTTCCTCAAATCGTTCAAGCTGACCAAGTTATCCGGCGCCTACTGGCGTGGCGACGCGAAGAACGAGCAACTGCAACGGATCTACGGCACCGCCTGGGCTGACAAGAAGCAGCTGGCGGCCTACATCCAGCGCATCGAAGAAGCCGAAAAACGCGACCACCGCAAGATCGGCAAGCGCCTGAACCTGTTCCACCTCCAGGAAGAAGCGCCGGGCATGGTGTTCTGGCACCCGAACGGCTGGACCCTGTACCAGGTGCTTGAGCAGTACATGCGCAAAGTACAGCGTGAGAACGGCTACCTGGAGATCAAGACGCCCCAGGTCGTTGACCGTAGCCTCTGGGAGAAATCCGGGCACTGGGCCAACTATGCCGACAACATGTTCACCACCCAGTCGGAAAACCGCGATTACGCCATCAAGCCGATGAACTGCCCTTGCCACGTGCAGGTGTTCAATCAAGGCCTCAAAAGCTACCGCGAATTGCCAATGCGCCTGGCCGAATTCGGTGCTTGCCACCGTAACGAGCCATCAGGTGCGCTGCACGGCATCATGCGCGTGCGTGGCTTTACCCAGGATGACGCTCACATCTTCTGTACCGAAGAGCAGATGCAGGCCGAGTCCGCTGCTTTCATCAAGCTGACCATGGACGTTTATCGCGATTTCGGCTTTACCGAAGTCGAGATGAAGCTCTCCACTCGTCCGGAAAAACGCGTCGGTTCCGATGAGCTGTGGGATCGCGCCGAAGCTGCACTGGCCGCTGCGCTCGACAGCGCGGGCCTTGCGTACGATTTGCAGCCGGGCGAAGGCGCTTTCTACGGTCCGAAGATCGAGTTCTCGCTGAAAGATTGCCTTGGCCGCGTCTGGCAGTGTGGTACCCTGCAGCTCGATTTTAACCTGCCGATCCGTTTGGGCGCCGAATACGTGTCCGAAGACAACAGCCGTAAACACCCGGTCATGCTGCACCGGGCGATACTTGGCTCGTTCGAGCGGTTCGTCGGGATCCTGATCGAGCACTACGAGGGTGCATTCCCTGCGTGGCTGGCTCCGACCCAGGCAGTGATCATGAATATCACTGATAAACAGGCAGATTTTGCCGCTGAAGTTGAAAAAACTCTCAACGAAAGCGGGTTTCGTGCCAAGTCCGACTTGAGAAATGAAAAGATCGGCTTTAAAATCCGTGAGCATACTTTGCTCAAGGTTCCCTATCTTTTGGTTATCGGAGATCGGGAAGTCGAGATGCAGACTGTCGCTGTGCGTACTCGTGAAGGTGCTGACCTGGGCTCGATGCCCGTCGCCCAGTTCGCTGAGTTCCTCGCGCAAGCGGTTTCCCGGCGTGGTCGCCCAGATTCGGAGTAATTATTATTAAGCGTGAAATGAGACAAGATAAACGAGCTGCACCGAAAGCCCCGATCAACGAGAATATCTCGGCACGCGAGGTTCGGTTAATTGGCGCTGACGGCGAGCAGATTGGCATCGTCTCGATTGATGAAGCGCTTCGTATCGCTGAAGAGTCCAAATTGGACCTGGTGGAAATCTCCGCCGACGCAGTCCCGCCTGTTTGCCGGGTGATGGACTACGGCAAGTCGATCTTCGAAAAGAAGAAGCAGATTGCTGCAGCGAAGAAGAACCAGAAGCAGATTCAAGTAAAAGAAATCAAGTTTCGTCCAGGGACGGAGGAAGGGGATTACCAGGTAAAACTGCGCAACCTGGTACGTTTCCTGAGTGATGGGGACAGGGCTAAGGTATCCTTGCGATTCCGCGGCCGTGAGATGGCCCACCAGGAGCTGGGGATGGAACTCCTCAAGCGGGTTGAAGCTGACCTGCTGGAGTATGGTTCCGTCGAGCAGCATCCTAAGATGGAAGGACGCCAGCTGATTATGGTCATCGCCCCGAAAAAGAAGAAGTAATCAACAGGGCACGGCAGGCCTTCTGATTATGTTTATCAACTGAATGCGGAGTATCCGAACATGCCAAAGATGAAGACTAAAAGTGGTGCTGCTAAGCGGTTTCTGAAAACTGCTAACGGTATCAAGCACAAGCACGCTTTCAAGAGCCACATCCTGACCAAAATGTCGACCAAGCGTAAGCGTCAACTGCGCGGTAGCAGCTTGCTGCATCCGTCTGACGTGGCAAAAGTCGAGCGCATGCTGCGCCTTCGTTAATTTTTGGATCAAGAATAGAGGAAGTAACTCATGGCTCGTGTAAAGCGTGGCGTCATTGCCCGTAAACGTCACAAAAAAATTCTGAAACTTGCTAAAGGCTACTACGGCGCGCGTTCACGCGTGTTCCGTGTTGCCAAGCAAGCGGTAATCAAGGCAGGCCAATACGCCTACCGTGACCGTCGTCAGAAAAAACGTCAGTTCCGCGCTCTGTGGATCGCTCGTATCAACGCTGGTGCACGTGTTAACGGTCTGTCCTACAGCCGTTTCATCGCTGGCCTGAAAAAAGCGTCCATCGAGATCGACCGTAAGGTTCTGGCTGATCTGGCAGTGAACGAAAAAGCGGCGTTTGCTGCGATTGTCGAGAAAGCTAAAGCCACCTTGGCTTAAGTACCCCCGACAGTCACCCTGGGCTACTCTGTAGCACAGGGTGTTAAACGTCATAAATAGGGGAAGAGCCTTCAAGCTCTTCCCCTATTTTGTATCTGGAGTCTGTACATGGAAAACCTGGACGCGCTCGTCGCCCAAGCCCTTGAGGCTGTGCAAAGCGCTGAAGATGTAAATGCCCTGGAGCAAATCCGGGTTCACTACCTTGGCAAGAAAGGTGAATTGACTCAGGTGATGAAGACCCTGGGGAATTTGCCGGCTGAAGAGCGTCCGCAAGTCGGTGCGCTGATCAACGTCGCCAAGGAGCGTGTCACAGAGGTGCTCAATGCGCGCAAGGCGACCATGGAGGAGGCCGATCTTGCGGCCAAACTCGCCGCCGAGTCCATTGACGTAACCTTGCCTGGTCGTGGCCAGGCCTCGGGCGGCCTGCACCCGATCACCCGGACTCTGGAGCGTATCGAGCAGTTCTTCACCCATATCGGCTACGGCATTGCCGAAGGCCCTGAGGTCGAAGACGACTACCACAACTTTGAGGCGCTCAACATCCCAGGCCATCACCCGGCCCGGTCGATGCACGACACCTTCTATTTCAACGCGAACATGCTGTTGCGCACCCATACCTCGCCGGTACAGGTCCGCACCATGGAAGCGAACAAGCCGCCGATCCGCATTGTCTGCCCAGGCCGTGTGTACCGCAGCGACTCCGATATCACCCACTCGCCGATGTTCCACCAGGTCGAAGGCCTGCTGGTTGATCGCGACATCAACTTCGCTGACCTAAAAGGCACCATCGAAGAATTCCTGCGGGTGTTCTTCGAGAAGGAGCTGGCGGTGCGGTTTCGTCCATCGTTCTTCCCGTTCACCGAGCCATCCGCTGAAGTCGACATGGAATGCGTGATGTGCAGCGGTAAAGGCTGCCGCGTCTGCAAGCAGACCGGCTGGTTGGAAGTGATGGGCTGCGGCATGGTTCACCCTAACGTGCTGCGCATGTCCGGCATTGATCCGGAAGAGTTCTCAGGCTTTGCCTTCGGCATGGGCGTTGAGCGTCTGGCCATGCTGCGTTACGGCGTGAACGACTTGCGTCTGTTCTTCGACAACGACTTGCGGTTCCTCGCGCAATTTCGCTAGTCGTAACGAATCTTTAGGAGAGCAGGATGAAATTCAGTGAACAATGGCTGCGTGGCTGGGTAAGCCCGCAGGTAGATCGCGACGCGCTGGTTGCGCGTCTGTCGATGGCAGGTCTTGAGGTCGATAGCGTTACGCCGACCGCCGGTGTTTTCAGCGGTGTGGTAGTGGGCGAGGTGCTGAGCACCGAACAGCACCCCGATGCCGACAAATTGCGTGTGTGCCAGGTCAGCAACGGCGCGGAAACCTTTCAGGTCGTGTGCGGAGCGCCAAACGTGCGTCCGGGCCTGAAGATCCCGTTCGCCATGATCGGTGCCGAGCTGCCGGGCGACTTCAAGATCAAGAAAGCCAAGCTGCGTGGTGTTGAATCCAACGGCATGCTGTGCTCCCAGGCTGAACTGCAAGTCGGCGAGGGCAATGATGGTCTGATGGAGCTGCCGGCCGATGCGCCAGTGGGCCAGGACATCCGCGTTTACCTGGAACTGGAAGACGCCAGCATCGAGGTCGACCTGACCCCGAACCGTGGCGACTGCCTGTCCCTGGCTGGCTTGGCCCGTGAAGTCGGCGCGTTGTACAGCGCCCCGGTCACCCGTCCGGTCGTTGCCGCCGTGCCTGCGATGCACAACGAAGTGCGCCCGATCGACGTGCTGGCGCCAAACGCTTGCCCGCGTTACCTGGGCCGTGTGATCCGCAACGTCGACCTGTCCAAGCCAACCCCGCTTTGGATGGTGGAGCGCCTGCGTCGTGCCGACGTACGCAGCATCGATGCTGCCGTCGACATCACCAACTATGTGATGCTGGAGTTGGGTCAACCGCTGCACGCGTTCGACCTTGCCGAAATCAACGGCGGCATTCGTGTACGCATGGCCGAAGAAGGCGAGAAGCTGGTACTGCTTGACGGGCAGGAGGTCAGCCTGCGTGCCGACACCCTGGTCATCGCTGACCACTCCCGCGCCCTGGCGATTGCCGGCGTGATGGGTGGCGAGCACAGCGGCGTGTCCGCGACCACTCGCGACGTGTTCCTGGAGAGTGCGTTCTTCGACCAGATCGCCATCGCTGGCAAGGCCCGTTCCTACGGCCTGCACACCGATGCCTCGCACCGCTACGAGCGCGGTGTGGACTGGAACCTCGCCCGTGAAGCCATGGAGCGTGCCACTGGCCTGCTGCTGGAAATCACCGGTGGCGAAGCCGGCCCGATCACCGAAACCGTCAACGAACAGTACCTCCCGTCCGTTGCGCCGATCACCCTGCGTGCCAAAAGTGTTGAGCAGATGCTTGGCCTGGTAATCGAACCGGCTGAAATCGAGCAATTGTTGTCGGCCCTCGGCTTGGGTATGTCCCCTGGCAGGGAAGGGCAGTGGACCGTTGAGGTGCCAAGCCATCGCTTCGATATAAGCCTGGAAGTCGACCTGATCGAAGAACTGGCCCGCCTCTACGGCTACAACCGTTTACCGGTTCGTTACCCGCAAGCGCGCCTGGCGCCACAGCCGAAGGCCGAAGCGCGCGCGCACCTGCCTGAGCTGCGTCGCCTGCTGGTCGCTCGTGGTTATCAGGAAGCGGTGACTTACAGCTTCATCGATCCAAAGCAGTTCGAACTGTTCAACCCAGGCGTCGAGCCGCTGTTGCTGGCCAACCCGATCTCCAACGACATGGCCGCCATGCGTTCGTCGCTGTGGCCAGGCCTGGTGAAAGCGCTTTCCCATAACCTGAACCGCCAGCAAGACCGCGTACGCATGTTCGAAAGCGGCCTGCGTTTTGTCGGTCAGTTGGACGGCTTGAAGCAAGAGCCGATGCTGGCCGGTGTGGTCTGCGGTAGCCGTCTGCCGGAAGGTTGGGCACAGGGCCGCGATGCCGTGGACTTCTTCGACGTCAAGGCCGACGTCGAAGCGGTACTGGGTTTTGCCGGTGCTCTGGATGCCTTCACTTTCGTGCCTGGCAGCCACCCGGCATTGCACCCGGGCCAGACGGCACGCATTGAGCGTGAAGGTCGCCTGGTGGGCTTCGTCGGTGCCATTCACCCTGAGCTGTCGAAGACCCTCGGTCTTGATCGTCCGGTGTTCGTGTTCGAACTGGTCCTGGCTGAAGTGGCTGCGGGCAAAATGCCTAAATTCAGCGAGTTGTCGCGCTTCCCTGAAGTGCGCCGTGACCTGGCGCTGATTGCCGACCGTGACGTGGCCGCCACTGCCGTTCTGGATGTAATCCGTGAAAATGCAGGGGAATGGCTGACAGACCTCAGGCTATTTGACGTCTATCAAGGTAAAGGTATTGATCCGCATAGAAAAAGCCTTGCAGTTGGCTTGACCTGGCAGCATCCATCGCGCACTCTTAATGACGATGAGGTGAATACCACGACACAAAATATCCTCACCTCGCTTGAACAAAGGTTGAACGCCACGTTAAGGAAGTGACGTATGGGGGCTTTGACGAAAGCTGAGATGGCGGAACGTCTGTACGAAGAGCTGGGTCTGAACAAGCGCGAGGCCAAGGAATTGGTCGAGTTGTTTTTTGAAGAGATCAGACACGCTCTGGAAGACAACGAACAGGTCAAATTGTCCGGTTTCGGCAATTTTGACCTACGGGACAAACGCCAGCGGCCTGGCCGCAATCCAAAAACGGGAGAAGAAATCCCGATCACGGCTCGCCGTGTGGTCACCTTTCGTCCAGGGCAGAAGTTGAAGGCCCGAGTTGAGGCTTATGCTGGAACCAAGTCATAACGACGAGCTACCCGTCATCCCAGGCAAACGCTACTTCACCATTGGTGAAGTCAGCGAGCTCTGTGCGGTAAAACCGCACGTGCTGCGCTATTGGGAGCAGGAGTTTCCTCAACTCAACCCCGTCAAACGCACCGGGAACCGTCGGTATTATCAGCGCCAAGACGTGCTGATGATCCGACAGATCCGTGCGTTGTTGTATGACCAGGGGTTCACCATCAGCGGCGCGCGCCAGCGTATGTCCGGTGATGAGGCCAAAGACGACACTACCCAATACAAACAAATGATCCGCCAGATGATCTCCGAACTCGAAGATGTGCTGGTGGTTCTGAAAAAGTAATTCCGGCTTTTAAAATACTTCCACATTTCAAAAGCTTGCGGTATATTCCGGATCGCTTCGTCAAGAAGCGAACCCAGTAACACGCCTAGTCGGGGCGTAGCGCAGTCCGGTAGCGCACTAGCATGGGGTGCTAGGGGTCGAGTGTTCGAATCACTCCGTCCCGACCATATTATTCAATGACTTAGCCCAACTTTACCGAGTTGGGCTTTTTCATGCATACAACATTACTCCCACATTTACTCCCACGAATATCTTGGATCTTGGTGGCGCCGCGATCTGAGATGGCGCATTTGTGTTCGAGTCTCGTCCGCTGCGCCATATTTGCTTCCACTAAGGCCCACTGAACGCCTGGAAGCCACGGAAATAGCGGCCTTGAGCCGCTTTTTTCGTTTTCTGAATTCCACTGGAATCCATCTCCAGCCACGGTTTTTAAGTACACATTTGAGTACACCGCTGGCACAGCCTTTTACGATCCCTTGCGCATCAATTTTCGTATTGGTTCGTCTACAGCTGGGCTGTATTCCCCTCCTTGATGCAAAAGGAGGTGTCTGATGGCTTTGACAGATACAGCGATCAAGCAAGCCAAGCCCGCTAGCAAGCCTTATACGTTAACTGATGGGGATGGCTTATCTCTGCAAGTGCCCACGACGGGTTCGAAGCGCTGGCATTTCCGTTTCTATTGGCATGACAAGCAATTGCGTATTTCCCTTGGCATCTATCCCGACATCAGTCTCAAGGAGGCTCGCCAGCGGAGAGAGGCTGCACGTGCGCTGGTGGCCAACAATATCGATCCCCGCTCTCATCGTCGCGCCGAGCGCCAAAAAGCCTCTCACGCCGCCAACAACACGTTTGAAGCGGTTGCTGGTCGCTGGCATGAGTTCCGAAGTAAAAAGTTGACGAAAAGTAAGAAGGGCAGTGCAGGACAAGCGAGTAAATACCTGAAGAAGGACATGCTGCCGTGTTTAGGCGATCTTCCGATCTCAGATATTTCTCGTGGTGACGTGCTGGAGCTCATTAGGCGAATTGAGCGCAGAGGCGCGCTGGTCTCTGCTCGAAAGGTGCGCACCTGGCTCAACCAGATCTTTCGTTTTGCCATGGCGGAAGGGCTCGTTGATGTGAACCCAGCAGCAGATCTTGATATCGCTGCCGAGACGCCGCGGCCAGTTCGCCATAATCCCTTCCTCCAGGTAAATGAACTTCCAGGACTGCTCGGGGCCGTCACCCACTATGGGTGTGCAGAAGCGACACGGCTTGGTATTCGTCTATTGCTGTTGACAGGGGTGCGTACAGGAGAGCTACGGGCGGCGACGCCAGACCAATTCGACCTCGACAAGGGGGTCTGGCTGGTGCCGCCGGAGGGTGTCAAGCAACTCCGGAGTCGTGTTCGAACCCAGGGGAATGAGATCCCACCTTATGTGATTCCACTGTCTACTCAAGCAATTGCAATAGTGCAGCGGCTGATACAGCTAAGGGCGCCCGGTGCGCGGTATCTGCTGGTTCACCGATACGAACCGCAGGAAATGATCAGTGAAAATACCCTTAACACCGCGATCAGCCGGATGGGTTACAAAGGAAGGCTCACCGGTCATGGGATCAGGGCCACCATCTCAACGGCCCTCAACGAGGTTGGCTTTGTAGAGGAGTGGATTGAGGCCCAGCTTTCGCACTCTGATCCCAACCAAGTTCGGGCTGCGTACAATCATGCGGAATACGTCGAGCCGAGACGTAGCATGATGCAATATTGGGCGGATTTATTGGATGCGCTAGAGGGCGAAGTTTCGCCGCCTAACCCCGAAGCATACATGGTGCAGGGCGGTCGACCCGCAACGGATTTTCTGAATACGCAGCAGGAATCTGCTAATTATTGTATGGGGCGCTAGGGGGCGAGCGTTCGAATCACTCCGTCCCTACCATATTTTTCAATGCCTTAGCCCAATCTGAAAAGATTGGGCTTTTTCATTTTGCACCAGGCATGGCGCGCTACGCGCAAGCCCAGGGCCGCTTTCGCGTGCGTTGAGCGGGTTGCCGCACCTCACGCCAACAAGACCTGTTACAGCCTGTCAGGCGCTGTGACATGATCCGCAATTCCCCGAGAATAAAACGGCTACACGGCGTCAAGGCTGATGGTTAAAGTGCACCTCGTTGGTGAGCAGGAGGTCGGTGCCGCGTCTGGCTTGCTCCGAACGCTTCTGCCGGGCTGGCAGTGCATGAGAAAGACGTGGGGCCGTCAGTAGACACTATAGTAGCAAAATAGTAGCGTGCAGGGCAGGCTTCTCCAAACGGTTATAGGAGGGCACGGAATAAGGCTCAAGGCCGAATGACAGGAGGTTGCATGTTTGAGCCCATAGAAGCACTGGATATCTACAACAAAAATGTCAATATTCTGATCGGCTCTGGTGCTTCGGCGGATTTGTTTCCCACCTTGGGATTGCAGATTAAGGATGCGCTTGGCAACTGGGAGACGATCGAAACGCTGTCGACAAAGTATGCACTGCGCCCAGAGAAGAACGCAGCGCTGTTCATGCACTATTACAACACGTGCATTCATCCGGTTCAGACGTTTTCTCCGTCAGAGATTGCCACGGCCGAGGGACTGGAAAATCTTGATAATTATGAAGTTTTTTTGCGTACGCTATTAGGTTTTTTGGATAGAAGAAAGGACGTCAATCGCAAGATCAACATCTTCACCACCAACTATGATGGCTGTCTGGCGCACGCCGCTGATCGCCTGCTGGCGAGAGGGACTCACGAATTTGTCGTGAACGACGGGACTTCAGGGTTTTACAAGAAGCATTTGCACGCGAAAAACTTCAGCACCTTTCAGTGCCAGACCGGTGTTTTCGAGCGTACCGCGTACGGCGTCCCGCAGCTCAATATTATTCACCTGCATGGCTCGGTCTACTGGGCAAAGAGTGGGGACAAGATTGAAGTTAGTTACAAGAATGACTTCAAAGACCTTCTCAGTCCGCACGTCGTAAACAGAATTTCGGAGTTCTCAAAGTATCTGGTCACAGAAGGGGGCGTTACGGACGAGATTCCCTTGGTGAACCTCACCCACAATCAGATGGAAAGATTCTGGTACGAGTACAATAAGCTTCCAATCGTGAACCCCACAAAGTGGAAGTTTCACGAGACGGTCTTTGAAGAGCATTACTATCAAATGCTCCGACTACTCAGCTACGAACTGGAACGGCCAAACTCGATCTTGATTACATTCGGGTTCTCCTTTGCGGATGAGCACATCTTGAAGCTCGTTCAGCGCTCGCTGTCGAATCCCAAGCTCCAGACCTTTGTCTGCGCATACAGCCAACGAGGCGCACAGAAAATGCGCGACGAGTTTGGTGCGTGGAGAAACGTCAAGGTCATTGGCCCGCCCGAGGGGGCTGACTTGAATTTTGCCAATTTTAATAAGCACGTGCTTTCGCTCAGCCCGCAGGCCTACACGCCCGGAGATGCTCACTGATGGCCATCCGGGTAGGTGAGGTTATTGCCGTCAGCGGCGTCAGGATTACCCTGAGGATATTTGAGGATTCCAACCAAGAAACCCTATTTCACGAGGGTAAAAAGTATAGAGGTGTTTCAATCAGAGAGCATTTGCTGATTCAGCGCGGGTTCATCGATATTGTATGCTTGGTGGAAGGTGAGTATCTGGATGAGCGCAAGCTTGACGAAGCCGCTGAAAAAACCTCCTACATCAGAAAGGTGGATGTTCGGCCCATCGGCTACGTGACTGACAATAAGTTCTATGAAGGCGTGAAATACATGCCGATGATCAGGGATCGTGCCTCTCTCCTCAGTGAGGAGATGGTAGGGAAAATCTACGGTGTGAATGATGGTGGCAGCTTTACCATTGGCGCGATGCTCAAAGAAAATATCCCTATCAGCCTGCCGTGGACACGGCTGTTTAACAGTCATCTGGGCATTTTTGGTAACACTGGCAGTGGGAAGTCGAACACGCTGGCAAAATTGTATACGACCTTGTTTAGGGAGAAACTTGCCGGGTTAAAAGGGAAGAGTCAGTTCGTTATCATTGATTTTAATGGTGAATACACTGGAGGCCAGATCCTGGCCACCCCCGATAAAAAGGTTACGGTTTTAGACTCCAAGAATGGGGCACAAAAATTCACGCTGGAAAGTGCTCACTTCTGGGATGCAGAAACCCTCAGCCTGCTTTTTCAGGCGACCACCAACACTCAGGCACCGTTTCTCCGACGGGTCTTATCGGGGAGGGAAAAGTTTAAAGACCTGCCGCTCTCCCATTTTCTGGAAAAAACGTTTGAACGAGTGTTTGCTGCTGCTGAGCCTAAAGCGGAGGCGCTCGAGTTAACACGCGAGGTCGCCCGAATTATAGGCTCTGAGGCATTGCAGCACCATTTGGCAGGGGTAAAGTACCATGCGCAGAACAAATACTTCAGAGCGCTGGAAGGGCATTACTACGATTCTGATGGGAAAGCATTTGCTGGCTTTTTGAAGCCTTTCCTCGCCGCACATGTAAAACTGGATGCGTTGGACCAATTCGATGAGTTGCTTTTGCGTTGCTATCTACAGCTCTGCGGTGATGTGGTTATGGGCTATGCACAATACGAACATATCCAGCCCGTGTTGGCCAGGGCGAGGTCTTCTCTGGCGGGATTGCGCAACGTATTGCATATCGTCGATGCACCACCCCCTCCCTACCTTCTGCACGTCATTTCACTGAAAAAATGCAAGAACGATGTGAAAAAAATTCTGCCGATGCTCATTGCAAAGAATTTTTATGTGAATCACAAGGAAGCAGAAGGGTTGAACAGCCCACCGACTAAAACCCTGCACTTGATCATCGATGAGGCACACAACATCCTTTCCGAGCAATCAACACGAGAACATGAAATCTGGAAGGATTATCGACTGGAGTTGTTTGAGGAAATCATCAAGGAAGGAAGAAAATATGGCGTGTACCTGACCCTCTCCAGCCAGCGGCCTGCGGACATTTCTCCTACTATCGTCTCTCAAATACACAATTTCTTCATTCATCGCCTAGTGAACGAACGCGATTTGATGCTGCTGGATAATACAATCAGCACATTGGACGCTTCGTCCAAATCATTGATACCCACGCTAGCTAAAGGGTGCTGTGTACTTACTGGAACGGCCTTTGATTTACCGATGATTCTGAAGATAGATCCTCTGCTTGAAGGGCACAGGCCGGCGAGCGATGACGTTAATCTTGAGGCGCTGTGGGCGAACCAATAGCTTTTTCACGCGATGAGCCATGGATTGGCATGACCAAAACACTGATCCGCAGCCGGCAGCCCGTCGTGATTTTTGTACGTAAAATAGACCTCGGCTTCATAGCTCCGCTGGTATGAAGGACGTCTGCGTATGCCATCTCCAATTGGACAGGTCTTTACTTCGCTTCAACGTAAGCGTCCGACGAACACACCTTCAGAATGCTCCAATCATGGCAAGCGTTTGATTCAAGCGCTGTGGATTTGCAATCCGCGCTGAGAAAACTCAATAGTTGGTGGCTTTGGAGCGCCTCAGACCTCCTGGCTATTCAGTAGGTCAACTCCCTGCGCGGAAACGCTCGTTCGGCTACTGCACTTGCGCTGAAGAGGTTGTCAGATTTGCCCGGGCCCACTTCTCAGCAGTCGTGACCTGAATCGATTGCTGCGCGTTGAAGGTGCCTGCTTTAGGCCAGGCCACACCTCTGCCCTGAGCGAACACAGCGCGGTACTTCTTGATGTGATGCGTTGGGTCTTTCTCCAATTCTTGGAGCAAGTACGGAACAGTCCATACGTTACGTTTGAACGGGCGGCCCAGTACACGTTCGAGGAGGCTCGCAACCTCTCCGTACGTCACAGTGTCTCCCGAGAGGTACACAATCTGATTGCGGAAGCGAGGTTCGAAGAAAACGATTTCCGCTGTCAACGCACCAATGTCGTCTGGAGTCGTAAGCGTCACGCTGGTATCAAGACTGCCCAGCGCGTTCACGGTATCGTTTTCGAAGTCAACCACCTCAAATACAGGCTCGAACAGGAAACTGGTAAACATACCCGTAGAGATGATTACCCATTCAGTTTTATCTTGGGCTCTAAGCAATTCGCGAACATCAAGCTGAGCATCGAACAGATCCTGAGGACTGCCCCGACCGATTACCTCGAAGTCGACACCAAACTGCCACGGGAAGTAGCGCTTCACACCGGACTTCAGAGCAGCGCTAGCCAGTTTCATCGGGGTTTCACGGCCTGCAACCATGCCTGCACAGCCGATTACGGTATCGAAACGTGCGAATACTTCAGCCAACTGATCGATTGAGTCATTCACGAGGTCTGCGGCTACCATTTGGATGCCGAGCCCCCGAAGCTCATTTATTTCGACCTTTTTCTCGGGTACCTCAGTGTTGATGGTCGAATCCCTTAGCAGCACGCTGATTGTGGAACCGGGCGCGCGCTTTGCTACTCGCGCAAGATTACGCAAAACCGGTAGCCCAAGCTCACCGGCGCCTAGAACGAGAATGGATTGGGGGGAAAACTGGGTCACTTCGGTCATGATTTCTCCTGAGACCTGTTGCCTGTAAGATGAACAAATGCTTGCACGATTTGGCAACGCTCGTAAGAAGGCACACCTGTGATACCAGAGAAAGAAATGACCGATCAGGAGGCTCTCAGCCAGGCAGAGACAATCTGCCAAACCCTGAGAGAAGACGATGATGGCATCAGGCGGGAAGTGCTTGCTCACGCAGGCAGCCGCTGGTCGTTGGGTATCCTGCATGCTCTGGGTGTGTACGGCACGATGCGTCATGCCGAAATAAAAAGACAGATGACCGGTGTGACTCAGCGGATGTTGACCAAGACACTCCGCTCCATGGAGAGGGATGGCCTAGTAGTTCGACGGGAGTTCGGTGAAATCCCGCCACGTGTCGAGTATGAGCTGACGCCGCTTGGTATGGGACTTTTGATCCGCATGTCCCCTATCTGGACTTGGGTTGTCGAGAACGTTGAGGATTTCCGCAAGGCGCGGCGTATTTTCGACAGTCAGGATGGCAAAAAACCCGCATGGCAAATACCTACATCGACACCATTAGGCTCAGAAGCGTCTGACTGAATCTAGCTCAGAGTATATTAAGAGCCCTGTGCCCATTGATGCGGTAGTAATTGGTAAATCGCACTGGCCCTCTGTGTAGGTAATCGCGTCAGTACATCCTTGAGATACGCGAACGGATCATGACCGTTCATGCGTGCCGACTGGATCAGACTCATAATCGCCGCTGCCCGTTTGCCACTGCGAAGCGATCCGGCAAACAACCAGTTCGCGCGTCCAAGTGCCCATGGCCGGATCTGATTTTCGACCTGGTTGTTGTCGATGGGCACAGCCCCGTCCTCAAGGTAGCGCGTCAGCGCTACCCAGCGTTTAAGGCTGTAATCCAGGGATTTGGCCGTTGCTGATCCGTTGGGCACCTGATCACGCTGGGCCAACATCCAGTCATGCAGCGTTTTGATGATTGGGGCAGCCTTTTCCTGGCGTATTCGCCAACGATCCTCATCGCACATGTTCCGAGCTTGGCGTTCAACTTCGTACAAGCCACCAATCGAGTACAGCGCTTGTTCAGCCAACTGGCTTTTATTCGCCACATGCAGATCGAAAAACTTGCGACGGGCGTGGGCCATGCAGCCAATTTCGATCATGCCTTTCTCGAAACCGGCTTTGTAGCCAGCGAAATCGTCGCATACCAGCTTGCCGTTCCACTGCCCAAGGAAGTTGCGCGCATGCTCGCCTGCACGACTAAGACTGAAGTCATAAACCACAGCATTGAGCGCCGAAAACGGCGTGGTGCTGTAGGCCCAGACGTAAGCACGGTGAGTTTTCTTCTCGCCTGGCGCGAGCATCTGAACCGGAGTCTCATCGGCGTGGATCACGCCCTGGGCCAACACTTGTTCACGCAGCGCATCGACCAGAGGCTGGAGTTGTACGCCGGTTTGTCCGACCCACTGCGCCAGTGTCGAGCGAGCAATCGCTAACCCGGCCCGAGCAAAAATCTTCTCCTGCCGGTACAGCGGTAAATGGTCGGCGAACTTCGCAACCATCACATGGGCCAAAAGGCCTGCGGTCGGGATGCCCTTGTCGATCACTTGGGCCGGTACAGGGGCCTGGATTAGTGTTTCGCACTGGCGGCAGGCCCATTTTCCACGCACATGCTGCTCGACGGTGAACACGCCGGGTGTGTAATCGAGCTTTTCGCTGACATCTTCGCCAATTCGCTGAAGCTGGCAGCCGCAGATGCACTGGGTGTTTTCCGGCTCGTGGCGGATCACTGTACGTGGGAACTGCGGTGGCAGAGGCGCACGCTTGGGTTTCTGACGTAGCTCGTCCGGTGCAGATGGCGGATTGACCGCTTTCAACTCGGCCTCGATGGCCGCGATATCAGTGTCGAGCAGGTCGTCGAGCAAGCTACCTTGGTCAGGGCTTAGCTGTTCGCTGCGCTTGGCGAATTTGTGTCGCTTGAGGATGGCAATCTCATGAGCGAGTTGCTCGTTGACCGTTTCAAGGCGGTGGATTTTCTGGCCCATCGAGTCGACCTGATGTAGCAACTCCAAGCCCTGTTCGGCCAAAGCACGTAGCTGTTCCGGTGTCATTTGATCGAGGTTGGGCGAGGAAGTCATGCCGCTGATTGTGCCAGAGCCGGAAGTCAGCAGCGATAAACCTATGAGCTAATGGCAGGCGTTACAACACTGTGATCAAGCCGCCAACACCGACCCGTTGCCATGGCAAGCCCAGTACCAAAGCCTGAAGCTGCTCGTTATCGAGTTCGACCTCCGATCCGTGCCGAATGCCGGGCCAGTGAAACTTGCCTTGATTCAATCGTCGCGCCGCCAGCCAGATACCCACGGCGTCATGCACCAGAACTTTCATCCGATTGGCGCGGCGATTGGCGAACAGATAAGCACAGTGCGGCTTAGCCGCACCGAACACCGCGACAACTCGCGCCAGCGCGGTTTCAGTGCCGGCGCGCATGTCCATGGGCTCAATGGCAAGCCAGATGGTGTCGATGCGAATCATCGCAGCAGGTCTCGAAGAAAAGCGGAACATGTCGCTGCATTTTCTGCCGGCCAACTCACCACGACTACGCCTTTTGAATGAGGTACTTCGATTCGAATCGTGGCCGGAAGAATTTGAGGGGCCGCTGTCGAAGACAATGCCTTGACCGGAATAAAGGCAGTTTGCAGTGCCAGGTTTTTCTGCGCATGCACCCGAATCCATTTATGGACAAGGTTTGCATTGAGGTTGTGGGTCAAGGCGACATTGGCAATCGAGGTGTCAGCCTGCGCACACTCGGCGATGATCTGGGCCTTAAAGGACTTGGAATAGGAACGGCGTTCTTGTGGCATGGGCGTCCGCTTAAAAAGGCTAAAAATGGTGTCCACTTAAATTTAGGTGGACACCATCGCCTTAAGCGATGGCATCAGGAAGGTGTGTTGCCCGGACGCTTACGCTTCAACTCGATTTTGGTCAAGCAAGATCGTTGTGTGCTTGAGCAGGAGGATCGAGTGACGGACCTCATCTCGATGAGGCGCTGGCACGCGTGTCCGAATACTCATATACGAAGGCGGACAAGTGAGATTGCCACGCGAACTATGCTTAGTGGCGCATGGATACAATTCGTCCCGCTGCTCGTGTCGAGGTAGGTTAAAGTGTATCAATGGCTAAGCAAAGCCTCCCAAGGCATGAAGGAGCATCTGGGTTGGAAAGGACTTATGCGTTTGTCGACGAATCCGGAAATCATGATCTAGAAACCTCGAAGCAAGGCAGCTCCGGATTCTTTGTTGTGTGCTCAGTGCTTGTTTCTGAAACCGGTTTGGAAAAAGCTTATGAGCTTGCTGAAGCGCTCCGGGTGCGGCATTTCCAGACGGGTGAGATCAAATCCAGCAAAGTTAAGGTCCAGGATAAAGAGCGGCGTATCCGCATTCTGAGTGACCTGGCGGAGCTTCCTCTTAAGCTCTATTTTACGGTCGTCGACAAGTCGAGAGTGTACCGAGATGGGGGGCTTCAGTTCAAAAAATCCTTTATTAAGCACATAAACGGCATTCTTTATGAGCGGCTCTTCGTTGACCGCCCAAATCTCCAGATGACCGTCGATGAACACGGTGGTGCAGAGTTTCAGGAGAGCCTGAAAGCCTATGTTCAGGCCCGTTACGTCGATGATCTGTTCGGCGATGATCAATCCTTTCAGACCAAGAGCAGCAAAGACGATGTCCTCATACAGGTAGCAGACTTTTTCGCCGGTTCGGTCGCCCAAATCTATGAGGGAAAGGCTGGCGAGGAGGTTGTTAAAGCCTATAAAAGGATATTGCGTGATCTAACGCTAGGTCTCGTTGAGTGGCCTCCGAAATATCAATCGCTGCTTGCTGCTCCTGCCGATGATTCTCAGTACGCAGATTATCGAGTGCATCAGGAAGCACTTAAACAGGCAGATCAGTTCATCGCTAAGGTTGGCAAGCACCCTGACGAAGACGAACGCTTACAGCGCTGCATCCTTGACTACCTTCGGTTTCAAAGCGAGTTTGTCAGTAGGGATTACGTGACGATGGGTGACATAAAAAGTCATTTGGCTGATCGTGGATTCGGCGATCTCAGCGACCAAAAAATCAAGTCAAGCGGGATTGCAAAACTTCGCGATTCTAATGTGATCATCACCAGTGCATCCAAGGGGTACAAGATTCCGCAAACACGGGCCGACATCAATGATTTCCTGAGAATGACGTCTGGGCAAATTGTGCCGCAGTTGGAACGAATCAAGAGGGCTCGTGATGTCTACATGCTGAGCAGCAGAGGGGAATACGATATTTTGGAGGCGGCGAATTTGCCTGAGCTTGACAAGTTACTGGCCTCACTTGAAGTGCTTGGAGAGGGTGATCATTAGTCCTGAATGGCCGCCCCTACCATGGTGCGGCTGATGGAATGAAAACACGCACTTGTTGATGCACGATGGATAGTGCCGAAAAGAACACCTTGTTGACATCGGCTTGGGTGAAATACGGGACAAGAGGGTGGACGATTGAGCGCATATACGGATCGAGACCTTGAGCGGAAAATCGTAGCCGCCCAAAAGGACATACAAGCCTGGGCGGTAACCAACGATCTTTGGTATGACAGCGGTTTCACCTCCTATGCGAAGCGTGTACAAGGAGAGCCTGGCGAAGGGGCGGTGGCTTTCATTCTCTACAGCAGTGGAGAGCTTGCACGCATGCTTGATGAGGATCTAGATCCAAAACTTCGAGCGGAGCTTGAGACAATCGCTGACTCGCATGGTTTCTGGTACGACAACAACGACGGCTGCTCTTACTACTTTTACGCTACAACCGAAGAACTCCAAGAAGCCTACGACCAATTCTTTCACTGGAAATGGGTCTGCAGTCTGATCATCGAAGATTTCGGCGATATCTACGCTGAGCTCTATCAGTATTTTCAGGCTCGCCCTGAGCGGCTTTACAATCTGCATCACCGCGAATTCGAAATATTGCTTTACCGTGTATTCCAGAGCTTGGGATATGAATCAGAACTGGGGCCGGGAGTTGGAGATGGAGGGGTTGACGTCAAACTACTTCAGCGGAGTCCGTTGGGGGATACCTTGGCTTATGTCCAAGCTAAGCGATATGCCCCTAACCGGCCCATAGGCCTTGAGGCTGTGCAAGCATTGCGTGGGGCGGTAGCAAACGATGGCGCTGACCTAGGCATATTTGTCACCACCTCCCGTTACTTACAGGGAGCGCAGAACTTTGCACATCGATCATCAGGAATACTGGAGCTGAAGACCTCTGCAGACGTCGCTCAGTGGTGTCAGCAAGCGCAGGCGGGCATCGTCCAAGACAAGTCCGTATTAGTTTCGGATACGCATCTATTATCTATTCTGCGTCGTATTGAAGACGGAAGTCACGCGTTAGTCGTTCACGCTCACACTGGGTATCGAACAATCGGAAACAGCTTTGCACTCGTGTTTAAGGAGACCAAGCACGCGGCTCTCCTCATGAGTCTGCCACGGCGGATTATCAGCCAGGACTCCCATGGACTTGAGGGGCATGAAATCCCACTGTTGGATAAACAGATACTGACTGCCAAAAATGCAGATACGGTCTTCCGTGCAAAACGGAAATTGGATGATCAGGGGCGGGTGAGCTATTGGGATGGGCAAAACCTCTATTCGATCTGGAATCGGCAGCCGAGTCGCTTCAGCCATTTAGACTGAGTCCTCTGCGGGGAACTGGTCTGCCATTGCTGCCTGCAGCGAAAATAGTAAATAGCTCCTCATTTTTGGGTTCTCCTACCCGGGTTCATACAGTGACCGGGTTTGGTGCCGTCTCACGTGGCTAACAAATTCAGAATGCGGATTTCAATGCACATCCCGTCCCCTTTGTGTGCACTAGGGGAGCCCGCCATGGTACCAATGGCAGCTTGATTCGAAAGTGGGTACTTACTGCATTCAGTCCGTCATTAAACATTATGGGCCGCTGAGAGGCGGCAAGAGTATGGTTCAGTGGCGGGTGTTCCAGCGTCGACTTTGCGTGTTGAGCTCTTTTGGGGGCTACTGACGTTTATGCTTTTTCCACTTTAAGGAAAGGATTGTCGGCAGGTACCGGTCCAGTTTCGAACAAGAGTGATGGATTTTCTATCAAATAGCCTTTGAGGGTTCCTTTCTTCCGTGGACCTTCTACCTGACAGATCCAGATGTTCAAGCCATCGTCGCGCTTTTTGTGGGTCTTCAGTTTCTCGAACTGCTTCTGCACCCATCGCCATTCCTCACCTGCGGAATTGGCCCCCAGTGAGATGCACGGAAACTCCTGAACGTAGCGCTGAAAAAGGCCAGGCGTGACCAGGAACACAGTACCGTCCACCGTGTGAATTTTAGCTTTGCTGTCATTGATGATCAGCTTGTGGCTCAGGATACCTTCCTTGACCCAATTCAGGAATGTCTGGCCTAGGTTATCCGATGGAGGTGTTGAAGTTTTTTCGAGAGTATTTTCTGAGGGGGCTTCACTGGCCTCATGCTCCTCCAACTCGAACATATCCAGCAGCGTACCCAGGTAATCGGCATTCTCTAGCGCCATAGCATCCGGCTGCGGCTGGCTTTGATCTGATCTAGTCCTGATCGTTTCGGAGGCTGGTATTGGTAGCGGAGTGTCAGTTGAGTGGTCATGGGCCGCAATGCTCACCATTCCGCTGAAAGCCTCAGGCCGGTCTTCGTTCCCCCAAATCAACGTGGGTTGAAGGCGCAGAAAAGTGAAACTCTGCTGCCAGTTGCCTTGCGCGACAAGCGCGGTCCAGATGGCTTTGCCTTCCGGCGTGGACTCAACCAATCCATGTGATTGCAGCTCGTCGAACACCGCGAGGTTGGACGAGGGGATGCCTTCAATCGATTGCGACAGCAGATAGGCTCGCAGCTTGTCCGTGACCGTCTTACTGACTAGCCACAGTGCATCCTGAGTCAACCAACCCGCGGCACCCGGCTGGTTGAGTTTCAGCTCGTGTTGAACCAGATGACGCAGTCCGCTGATCAAGTGATGTTGCAGCGAATGAGTCGGCGCTTGCAGCGCCTTGCTCGGGTTACCACCGATGTTCTGTGCGGTGGAGACCCGGTCGGCTTGAATCACCAGCTCGCCGAGCACGCCGGCACGTTCGTACTGGCCCGCCAGGACATACAGCAGACTGGCCCACAGTGACGGAAATACACTTAGCCAATCGAGGATTGGACGATCGAGAATCTGGGTGTAGAGCAAGCCTACGGCCGCGCCGTGCAGGTGGTAGTCGCGCCCCTTTAGGTAGCGGAAACGATACGGCTGATCCAGGGATCCCTGCCAAGGATGCCAAACACGGCCATCCTGGCGCTCGACCAGCAGGTCCACGGCGATCTTGCCGATGTCATGCAGCAGGGCACCATAGGCGATGCCAGCAGACCAGGCGTCGGTCTGGGCGGCTTGGTCTTCGGGCGCGGCGCCGGTGGGGAGCAGATACGACTGACGCAGTTTCAGACTACAGGCGACCAGTTCCAAGCCATGGTCAAGCATGCCGCCAAGATACGCATGATGGTGCGTCTCGCTGGCCGGGAGTTGTTGGACCAGTTCGGCGTAGCGATGGATCGGATTTAAATAGAGCTGGCTGAACTGCTGATGGGAGAGGGCGGTGTACTGCCAGATGCGATCGAGCAGTTGGCGGCGGTGCTCGGCTGCTAACAGGCTCTGGGACGACTCGATGGGCAGGTAACCTTCGGCAACGTTTACGGTTGGTGGCGGAGGGGGCTTCTGCCTTTTGTGGCGAAACAGACTGAGCATCATGGCTTCCCAGGAAATGGCAGGGTCAGGGGCCTTTTAGCCTTTTCGGATAGGGCTCTTACCCTTGAGTCCCCATTCCCCTTCCAACCCTTACCCGTCCTTTTGCCGTGTGTCCCTTTGTGCGGCAATCAGAATATCGATTTGTCCTGGTGCCGTTTTGTTGGATGCGTGTGCTGGTGCGAAAAAGGGAAGTGTCGGTACACTGCGGTGCGAATTTTATCGGGTCTTGCCATGAACCTCACTGACGCCACGCTCATCCTGCTGCTCGCGGCACGTATCCATGGGACAGACGAAGCTATCAGGGCCTCGGCGAAGAGCGTGGTAAAAAAGCTTCCGCGCAGCAAGCGCGATCTGATCTACAAGGTGATCGACAGTCGCAGCCCGCTCGATCTGGTTAATTATCTGGCACAGAATCTGGATGCGGAATGACATGCTGCGGGTGTTTCTACTTGCCTGCTCTCTGCATCAGAGCCCTACGGCATGAGACTTTTTCTGGACAAAAAAAGGGGCCCAACTCATGTTGGACCCTTTGAAGGATTTGCTGCAGCGAGGTAACGATCAAGCTCCATCGTTCGTGCATTGAGGGCCATCCATGACCGTCTGTTTCCGTTGCAGTCCCAGATTGAGCACATACTCCGAAGCACATCGGGCTTGACCACTGGCTCGGAAGATCGCGCGGTTATCAGTCTTGAGCAGGCCGAGCCAAGAGTCGATGTAGCTCTCGTGGCGCAACTCTCCTTGTATACCCGCGTAGGCACATAAAAAAGCGGCACCCATTTCGGCGATCAATTCTTCAAATGCGTAGCCTGGCGAGCCGAATGGGCTAGGAGAGGTCACGCCCTCGCGCTTTAATCGAGAGTGATGTCCGGTCCAGTGCGTCAGCTCGTGCAATGCGGTGGCGTAGTACCCACCATGATCATGAAATTGCGCTTTTGTCGGCAGTTGGATGAGGTCCCTGATTGGGTGATAAAAAGCTTCGTCAGCAGCTCGATGAATTATGTTTGCGCCTGAACTTAACAACAGTTCCTTCGCCGCGCTGTTTGGGAAGAAGGGATCACTCGGTTCCGTCTCAAGAACGTTTTCGTTGAGCGTTTCGAGCCCCTCCGTTTGCTCGATGTTGAACAGAAAGTGCGTTCTGAGAATGCCAAAGTGGACGACCTTGGGCTGACCGTTTTCATCGAGTACGGGTTGACCTGACTCGGTCTGTTCCTCGCGCTCCATCGGCTTGTAGAGCACTGCCAGGGTGCTGTGCTCACCCTTACGGATGTGCCCTCCGGCTTTTTTGGCTTGGTTGAAGGTCAACCAGCGATCTTGAACGAACCCCTGCAACCTGGCCTCGGCCCAGAGCAACGGTAAATTGATGCCTGAATAGGGACGCTGCGTGATGGCGTTAATGGGATAGGGTTGGTGATGACCGACGTCAGCTGAGTCACTTGAGGACCACGGTTTGATCCAGGGGGCTACGCCTTGGTCTAACGCGGCAACAATTTTGTCAGTCACGTCTTGGTAGATATTACGCATGGGCATTTTCCTCGAGAGAAATCGGAGGAACGCCTTGCCCGTCGGGGAAGGGTTCCCCGGTGGGAGTTGGTTGGATTGATGCAGGATTACGCGCAGTCTGAGTGTGTATGCGTTCAGCGTTGATGCTCTTCCGCAAGCGCTATCAGCAAGGCTTCAGGTTGATCCGGTGCCTGAAGCAGGCTGAGGCTCAGTCGCAGCAATGGCTCAGGATCTGCCTCACTCGCTGAGGCGAGCTTGACTACCTCGAACACCACGTAGGGTGCGTTTGGATCGGCCAGGTGAGCTTTGAACGCTGCGCATATCACATTGCTCAGCCTATCCAGCTGCAGCTTTTCAGGATGATTTGGACCATCGAGCAATACTGCTTGTTGCCACGCGTCTGTTGTGAACACAACGGGCAAGCGAAGGTTGTTCAGTGCTTCGGATGTGAGTGAGCCGGACATGGTGTACCTCCGTTGGGCGCGCGAAGAAACCTGTCCCATACGGGAAAGAGTTTCCCCGCGGTGGGTTGAAGAAAAACAAGAGGGTTTGGAACGAGCCGAGCTCGAAAGGCGCTCGGGAGAGCAGTAGGCGTTCATCACCGTGAAACGTGACCGTGCGAGCTACCGAACGCTAATCGCACTTGGGGAACCATCACCGGAGTGACGTAGCTTTGAAGGCTCTGGCTACCTGGGAAGGTGCTGTCGATAACAGCGATCCGTATCCTCTATGTAGCTGGATGATTTGGATGGGTCAACGGCCTTAGGGGCACTGGTGCACGAGGTGTGTCTTCTGTCTTCCAGTGAAGAGTTTCCGACCGAATAAGCTGATAAACGGTTAAGCATGGGCGGTTTTCAGTAGTAGGCTGTAATCTCGATTTCCACAGGAATACGCTCAGAAGAGGGCGCAATCATGCCGGCTCAGCAGCCACTTCAAATCTCCCGCGCACACCGCTGGGCATATGCATGCGGCATGTCGGTAAAACGTGTTTATCGCAGGTTGAAAGGATTTGAAATTCGTGTGGCTAAACGTGCGGTGTCGACAGGCCTGCCCGCAGGTGGGCTATTGGTTCGTGGGAGCTTTCTGGTTACGAAGCTGGCACTCATCCTTGGGTTGCTCTTTATCGGTTTCTGGCTGGTCGCTTCTGTGGCAACGATGATTGCTGTAATTGGGCTTCTGGTGTCCAAGGCTGCCATTGATGCGGATCTTGAAGACAATGATCCAGGTCCAGACTTTTTAGGGGCCAACTCCTATCTAGGCAATTACGACGACAATGGCCATTACATCGGGCATTCCAAATCATCGAGTAGTGACGTCAGATAATCCTTTTCGTAGCTCCCATCAGCTGATCTGTGCCTTTGCCTGCCGAGCCATGCGCGGCCTTGCTCGCACTTCCTAGCATTCCTTCAAGGCTGCTGCCAATTGAGTAACCTGCCCAGCTCATAGCAACCAGAAATAGACCTGGCAGGACCAAGAACATTGCCCCCATCACATACTCAATCACCTGCGCCGTGACGGTTCCGTCCATAAATCCGGATGTGGGCAGCGACAACAGCACCTGATTGGACACAGACACTTGGTTGTACAAGGTATCGAGCATGCTGGAGTCGACCCAGCGGGCCAACTCCCACCAGAAGGTCAGCATGTGCAGCGTGAACAGCGTGAACGTCACCGTCATGACGGTCTTTAGCTGGTAAGTACTGACCAGCAGGATCAGCGGCAAGCTGATGATGACGCCCATGATCAGGAAAGCCTGCACCATGGGCAGGGCGGCGCGTAGCGCATTCATCGCCGGGAAGTTGCTGAAGGAGCCGAGGGCCAGCCCAGTGTTGGTCGCCAGGTTATTGAGCCCCTGATTGATCGACCCACCGCGAGCACTGGAGCCATAGTCCTGGTACACCTGTCCGGGCGACATGGACATCGATTGTTGGCGCGGGCTGACCAGTTCGCGCAGGGTGGCATCCTCGATTTCGTTGCTCGAGCGGCCAGTCAACCAGCCTTTCAGTTGAGTCAGCAGCGACGGATCAACTTGCTCGATCAAGCGCTCGCGCAACCCGATTCCGCTGTCACTCCACCATTGTTTGCAAGTGGGGTAGCCCGCGCCATTCTCCAACCGTGGTAAGGAAACATCGCGGCTGTCGTCATACGGCCAGCTGACTCGCGGTGTACGTGAGCGATCGGTGTCGTAGTAGCCCGGAGTGTCGAGAAAATAGCGTGAGCCGATCCAGGACGCGTCGTGGCTTTGTTCCTTGTCCAGCTGGGGACGATTGGTGAACAGCCGAGAGCGGGAATAGCTGTAGCAATCACGAGTGAAGTCGGCGATTTCCTGCAGCAGGACCTGACTGTCGATGCGCGAACTGTCGATCTCCATGCGCATCTGCCGGATATCCGGTGCGCAGGGGATGGAGGCGGTGGCCGCAGCGGTCACTCCTTTGCTCAAGGCATGAACCAGAAACCACCAGACCGGCACATTGGCAGAGCGTTCTCCGATGGTGTTGAAAGTGGCGCCCCAGGCGGTTTCCGCTGGCTTGGCCACACTGACACCGCATCGTTGGCTAGCTGCATCATCGAACGTCATTGAAGCGAGGTTTAGCGGAAAGACCGGCGCGCAGCCGAACAATACGATGATGTAGGCCAACCACAGCCGGTTCTCGATTCGAGGCACCGAGAGCAATCCCTTGTTGCCTTCATCCGCGCCTTGCTGACGGGCCGACAACCACTCCTGCAAAATGATCGCGCCGAAGGGTGCGGCGAACAGGCCAGTATCGGACAGGACGTTCCAGATACCGTTGTTGATGATCCAGGCGAGCAGGGAAAGGTAAAACTCCAGGTAGCTGTTGGTGCTCATGAGCATGATGGTGACCTCACAATCGAGTGAGCTCGACGCAGGTAAAGAGCAAGAGCCCTAATATCCCGGCGCGCTTCACGCGCAGTCGGTCCTGTGGTCGATGTCGGTAGCGCCTCACTAGGTCCCACCAGAGTGCTAATAGGACGCCGTAGAGCAGGGCACGCCACCACCGCAGGAAAGGCCGTATCGATTCCAAGGCTTGCTGCCAGACCTCGAAACTGCCCAGTGCAGTGCGGCCGATCCAGGCGACCAGTGTGGCGGCCAGGACCATCACCGCGGCAATGCCCAGGCCTGAAAGCAAAGTGAATAGCGGTGAGCGTTTCATGGCTTACCTGCGCTTGGCGTCAGCGTCGTTGAGTCGGCCAGGTTCGGGGTCGCCTTGCTCGACGGTGCGCGACGCGTCGGCACCTCCGGCATGCCGATCGAGCACTAGGCTGGCGGTATTGGTAGCCAATATTTGCCGTACCTGCAGCTCGGTCTGCAGCATGCGTATTTCGCGCTCCAACGTGTCGATGTTTTTCGTCAAGGCCGTTTGGGCCGGTTCGGCGGAAGCGATGTTCGGTTCGTGGCTGCCTGCCAGCAGGGTGCGCAATAGCAGGAGGGCTTTGTCGAGCACGCTGGACAGGGCCGTCTCACTGGCCAGGCGTCGCGCCAATAGATCCTGGTCGGGATCGTCGCGCAGGGCTTCAATCACGCCTCGGGTCACCGGCAGCATCGGGCTCGAGGCTTTAATCAAGTTGTCTGGGGTAAGCGGCAGTGAACCCGACAGCAGCCCTTGCAGGGCCTGGAGGCGTTCGCTGTAGGCTTCTTGGATCAGCGGCGTCAATCCGCTGCCGGCCGTAGCGCGCAGGGTTTCGCAGTTATCGCAGGTTGCGACTTCGCTTTCGCCCAACACGCGAACGGCCCAGTCGGACTCCTCTTGGGGCGAAGTCCATATCTGGCAAATGGCCCCACCTAGGCAATCACTGCTACTGATTGAGGAGCTGTCATCCACCGATCGGTTATGCATCAGGTTGTAGCCGGCACGCACCACGTCGGAAGTCACCCGAATGGGCGCTTGCCCGCTACCTCCGGCCTTTGAGCCGCCGACCCAGGGCACCCCCTTGTTGCCGTTATGGGTTTCGGTGTTTTTCACCGCGGCCACCGCATCACCGCCGGTTTGCTCCAGATTACTCTGCATCTCCTGGTTCTTGGCCAGTGCCCCCCAACCGGCTTGACCGACCTTGTCTGCCATCTTTTCAGCCATGGCCTGGCAGGTCAGTTTGGAGCGGTCGAAATCGATACGACCCTGCAGCACTCCATTACTGAGCAACTCATAGAGACCGGGGTTGGCGCGCTGAATAATCAACGCCGGCAGCGACATGACTGCTTGGGTCGCGTTCTGCACGATGCTGCCCATGATCTGCTGGAAGCCCTCGGTGACGCCGTTCAACTGGTTTTGCAAGGTATTGGTGAGGCTCATGTTGCCGCACATCATGTTCGCTCGCCATGAAGCGCCGACACCGAGCCCATTGGGACGATAGAGCGAACTCGGTGAACCCACTGCCGAGCCACCACCGATGGTGTACATCACCCGATCGTCGAGCACTTCGCCTTGGGTGCCTAAGCGGTAATCGTCCCCGGCGGCGTGGGTATGTGTGGCCACGGCAAGCAGTCCGCAGAGCAACAAACTCATCGGGCCCAACCATGGTCCTGCAAGAAGCCGACTCATGAAGCACCACCTTCGAAGTCGATGCTGAACAGGAAGGTCTGCCCCTCACGCCTGCAGCAGCTGTAGGGACGCCACAGCGACCAGGCGTAGCCGCCATCCGCGCTCTGCACTGGATCGCTGGGGAAGATGACACATGTGGGTTGAACCAGAGGGGAGAGCAATTGCCATTTGTGGGTCGAAGCGTCGTTTTCAACGATTGGGCCAGGCGGCCAATAACCATCGCGTGGTATGTGTATGAGCGGGACATACACATGCGGCTGCCAGTTGCGGGTAATGACATCACCCGCCCGCTGCGCCATCACCGCAGCGGCTTTGAAGTCGTCGGGTTGTACCAGAAATCCTTGCCGGGGATAGACGTTGCCCCACATGTTTCCCGCGAGCTGACGACCGATTTCACGGATTCCCGGTACGAGTGACTCGGGGTAGAGGCTTTCCGGGATGCCATGACGCCAGGCCAGCGAGTCCCAAGTGCTTAGGTAGTAGGGCATGAACGCCATGGCACCGCTGGCGCAAGCATAGCCGGACTGAGAAGCTAATTGCGTGGCGGCCCAGCCTCCGGGGTGGCCGATGCCATCAACATTTTTGAAACGAGGTAGGTTATCGCGCTGGGTGTTCGGTGTGATCAGGTTACCACCACCTTCCGCACCGCTGATGGGGGAGGAGAGGGTGGCCATCTCGGTCCATGGGTTACTGCCCGTGGTGCTGTAGCTCGAGACCACCAGCTCAGGAATGAAGTGACGCACTTTGGTCGAAGTTTTGACCGTGCAGCCAAAGGGGGTGCAGAGCAACCAGAAGCAGATGCCAACGATCCTGTACTCAAGGCAGTCTGGAGAAAGCACGGAGGCAGTAATGCTGCCAGTATCCAGCGCTACGCTTGGCCCGGATGCCAGCAGAATGCTCAGCACCAAAGGATGTAACTTCTGGGGCGAAATGTGCGGACAAGCAGCAGACATGATCCAGGCTCCGGGTGTAGGGCCTGGACAGGTTCAATAATCGAGAGAGGGATGTCAGTGAGAAAGCCGAACTCAGAACCTTCGGTTTATGGTGATCCTTCTAGATCAACAGAGGGTCATTCAATAATCAGCGTACGAGCAGGTGCGTTAGACTCAATCAGCAGTTGGTGTGCTTTGATCTCGAAAATGCTGGCGAGCTTGCAGAGAACCAACAACGACGGGTTGCCTACTCCTCGTTCGATTTGACTCACATAGGTACGATCCACCTCAGCCATGAGCGCCAATTGCTCCTGGGTGAGGTTCTTCATGCGTCGCATTGAGCGAATGTTAGCCGCCAGCTGCAGACGGAGCTGTTCGTAGTCTTGAGTCATGCGCGCAAACTGCGCCTTGAGGGACTCTCAATCCACGGGATATAGTCTACATTTGCTCTGGGTTGGGCTTTTTTTGACGCTTAGGTTGAGTATCAGTTTTGTTTCTATGCTGTTTAGAACAGACGGAGCATTAATAAATAATCGAAAGCTAAGGTGTGTATGGACGAAAATTACGTTTCAATTCCGGCAGCGGACGGTTGCCCGAGCCTTCTGACAGCGTGGGGCAGGGAATTTGCGCCTATGATCGAAAGTGGCGTGCGATGTGCTCAGGTTTGGCTTAATACACCTGACGACGTACCACTTTGGTGGGAACTGGCACAGGCACGTAAGACTTGTCCGGCAGGAGATTCTCAGGATGCTTTCGAAGCAGGATTTTTATTGAGAATTCAGCAACGGCTTCAAGGCGGTTTACCGTAGCCGTGCGGGTCCAACCTGGACGATATGGCTCGCAGATTACTAGACAGTATGGTTCCAGGCGCCATTCCTCTAGAATGGAGATCTGACAGAAGTGGCGTTGGTCTGTGACAAACAGATTTACGGCTAGGATTCTGCAGATTCTGCGCGCTCTGAGAACGTGGAGCGGGATATGAAAGCCGACCAAGATTGAGTGATGATCTGGTGAACCGACTGGAGGGTAAAATCCCAGCCATGGTTGAAGGTGCGATCAATACGGCCTACATCAACCCGGATGAAAATCGAAAAGGTTGCCAGAGAAGGCGGACGCCTGGAGTTCAGCGAATTCTACATGAAGAGGGTGTTCAAGGATTTGCTGCCGGGCTGATCGAAACCTAGGATCCGCTCCGTATCACTTAATTCCTCGCATCCTATCGATCCGTTCAGCTACCCGGTAAGCCGCCTCCAATTCCGAGCAGCCGGTGCTCTGCATCAGTGTCCAGCGTTCGGCTTTTTCCTCGGGCTCTGTCATGGCCAGGGCGAGATAAAGACTGGGCGGCACGGCTCGAAACAGCGTTTCGAGGTTCTTCGATAGCACGACTCCTTCGGTGTATTTGCCCGGCTCCTTGCTGGCGGAGAGCAACAAGGCTTTCTGCGCTGGTGTAAGTTTCTTGAAACGTGCGATCTCTTCGATTTCCGCGGGCGGCATGTTCAAACAAATCCACCATTCGATCATGTTGAGCATGGTCTGCGCGGCAGTAGGGAAGTCGGCAAGGTTTTGCGTCGCCAGCCAGAACCAGGCCCCGAGCTTGCGCCACATCTTGGTCCCCTTGACCACGAATGGCGCCAGCAGTGGGTTTTTGGTGATGATATGGCCCTCGTCGGTGACCATGATGATCGCTCGGCCCAGGTACTGGTCTCGCTCAGCAAGGTTGTTCACGGTGTTCATCAGGCTGATGTAGCTGATGGACATTTGAGCCTCATAGCCTTCGCGAGCATAAGTGGCCAGGTCGACAATGGTCACATCGCTCTCGGGCCAAGGCGTACCCTCGCGATCGAACAGCTCACCCTCGAAACCTTGGCAGAACAGGTCGATGGACTCGCCCATTTCCTGGGCACGCTCACGCCGCTTCTCCGGCAAGTGCGTGTCGGCGGCGACGCGCAGCAGCGCGTCGCGCACGTCGCAGGTCAATACCTGGCGACCCGACGCGACACAGGTATGTGCCGCATCGAGAATGCACTCGCGGATTAGACTGCGATCGGCTCGACTCAGACGTGCCTCTTCCTTGGCCTCACCGCCGGTGATCATCAAGCGAGCAGTGATTTCCAACTCGCCGAGCACATCGCGCTGGTCCTCGCGACTGGCTACTGCTTCATCGTCCCATTCATCAACCGACAGGCTCGCCACCTGATCTGGCTGCTCGACCAGGCGCCAGGCATCGGCGAACGGGGCGAGGCTGATCGCGGTACCCGGCTTCAATTGAACCTTGTTGACCGACAGGCCCTGTGTCGCAAAATAATCGCCTTGCAAGCCGAATGAGTTACCGGCCTCGACGATAAACAGGCGAGGGCGATATACCGCCATGACCTGCATCAGCAGGGTGACCAGAGTGGCCGACTTACCGGCGCCGGTCGGGCCGAACAACAGCAGATGGCCGTTCATAGCCCGGTCTAGTCGTGACAACGGATCGAAGCTCAACGGCGAGCCACCACGATTGAACAGAGTGATGCCCGGGTGGCCAGTGCCAGTGCTGCGGCCCCACACCGGAATCAGGTTTGCCAGGTGCTGGGCGAACATCAGGCGGGTGTACCAGTTGCGTGTGTCGCGGGCCGGGTTGTAAGCCATCGGCAACCAACGCAGGTAACTGTTGCAGGCGGCGACCTCATCGCTTTCGCGTACCGGCTGCAGCCCCGCGCCCAACAGCGCGTTGGCCAGGCTGACCGATCGCTGGTGCAATTGCCGTTCATCGTGACCGCGTACGTAAAATGCCAGAGTGCCCCGGTATAGCTTGTGCTGGCGGCCAATGATCGCGCGAGCCTCTTCAACATCCTGGCGGGTCTGGGTCGAGGCCAGGTTTTCACCGATGGCTTTGCGCGCCAGACGGTTCAGCTGCTCCTCGAGCACATCTTGGGGTTTGACCACCAGGGTCAGACTCATCACCGTGCCTTCGGGTAACTGGTCGAACAGCGCATTCACCGCGTCGCCCTTGCGAGTTTCACCAGTGAGTTGACCAATCAATGGCGCCCGGCGCAGCTTGTCTACCACCATGACCCGGTGTGGCTGATCATCAAAAAACCAGAGTCCGTGCTGCACGTCCGAGCGCGGTTCGTTGAAAAACAGCCGCTCGGCGAAGTCGTGATCGAAGGGTAACTCCAGCGACTCGCCATCACTTGACTCCGGATAGGCCACGCATTGGTAGAAATCCTCGGGTGCTTGATCGGTGAGCGTGGGGGCCGGATTGAACCAGGGCAGCAGCCAGGCATACAGACCTCGGCCATCGATTCGCGCCGATTGCACTCCGCATGCCTGCAACGAAGCCACGATACGCTCGCAAGCCTGTTGCAGAGATTGCACCGGAGTGAGTTCCATCTCCTCCGTGCCAGATTCAAGCCAGCGATAGATCACCAGGCGCACCCGTCGATTATTGCCGCGCCAGGGTAGGCGCGTGACGGCCTTGTCCTCGAACAGACCTCCCGGCTTGGCGATGGTCTTCAAGTGGCGACGACTGAGTTCCAAAAACGTCTCGGTGAAGACCGTGCCTCGCGCGCTGTCTTGAATATAATCGGTGAGCCGCGTCAGGTAGGGGGAGAAGTCGTTGTCGTCCTGGCAGAAAAACTGCGCCACCCAAGGCGCTTGATCCAGTTCGTCAAAGCTATCCTGCAGGACGTCTTCGAGGGCATCGCGGGCGGCCATCAGCCAATCGGGTTCGCGCCCTTCGGTGCCGATGGGCAGCAACTCGAACACCGCACCCACCGAGTGATTGTCGTCCAGTAAAAAGCATTGTTCTGTATCGAGGTATTCGACCCAAGGCAAGTGGTCGGTGAAGCTGGGGTTGTGCGCATAGAGTGCAGCTTCATCGGCCAAGGTGGTGCGCGGACGCAATGGGTTGCGCCAGGCTTTCCACGCAGAAGTGCGGTTGCCCGAGACGCCGGTACGCATTACAAGTCTTCCTGACGTTCGCCCGGCAATGCGTACTGCACCCGTTGGTAGAACGGGAAAACTGTCGAGTAACCTGGGATCGGTGCCTGCTCGGTACCACTCAGGTGCGGATACACGTACAGCACCAGATCGGGATTGGGCAGGCGAGGGAACAGGTTGCGGATCTCGTTCGCCGCAGTGCGCGTGTACGGTTCTTGGATAGGAGCGGAGAAAACCACCTCAGCCAACGGGCGGCGTAACTGCTGCCGAGCCTCCAGCAGTTGCTGCTGAGTGCCTTGCGACCCGGCGCCGTTCCAGATGTCCAGCATGGTTTGCTCGCCATGGGGCAGCAGCGTGTCCTTGTGGGTGGAACATCCCGCCAGGACCAAGGAAAACACGCTAATCCAGGTCAGGCAGAGAAACGTGGTCTTTTTCATGGCGAACGCTCCGGCCCTTGGGCTCGTAGTCGATGGTGATCTCATGGTCTAGGTGCAGCGCGACTTGGGCGGCCGGTGGCACGTATACGGCAGCAAAGGCTTCGCCATAAAGTTTATTGACCCACTCGCGGATGTCGCTGACCCCACCGCTGAGAATTGAATTCAGCGCGCTATTGCCACTGCCACTGGTGACCCCGAGGGTACTGCCGCCTGAACTGATCACACTGCTGTTGTTCTGCTCATCCCCGAGCAAGGTGGCGACACCCGCACCAGCCGCAGTGATCAGGCTCTGGCTGCCGAGGTACTGCCGGGCGTTCGAGCGGCGCTCGCCAGCGATGCACGGAATACCATACGGATCGGACAGGTAACCGAGGCCGCCACGGATCTTGTCAGTGTTCGAGCTTTGGGTGGTGGAGGCACTGCGGCTGGCTACGGCTTTTGGCTGAGGTACTGTGCGGATGGTGCCATCGGTAAACACAAAGGTGATTGACTCGACCTGCCCGCGGACGCAAGACAGGGTCCAGTCACCGGACGCCGTGCCGCTCATCACGGCACCTTCGACGTCCGGCAGGTCGATGCCGTTGGCCGTCAGATTCTCCGGGCCGACCAGCACCTTGAAGGGATAGGGATCATTCACTGTGCCGTCGACTGGGACTCGGCCGATCAGCGCGGTCATGGCGACCGAACCCATCAATGTTGCGTTTTCGGGAATGGTGTAGACCGGCTTCGCGCCTTCGGTACGATCAGCGGACCGCGACAGGTCATATTCACCCTTGGTGACCTCGCGTAACTGCTTCTGGTTGCGGTCGATGGCATTGTCCTTCAAACCCTCCAGTGTGTTGAAGGCAGTAGGCAGACTCAGGGTGGACGCGGTCTTGGTTTTGCCCTGGGGGGCGGTGGACAGAGCATCCGAGGGCTCAATCCACTGTAGTGCATCATTAGCAGAATGCTGCCCATCGAACTGAGCGCTATCGCCCGGCTCAAGCCCCAGTCCGATCGGCATATCCTTGCCTTTGCCGGTCAGCCCCGACAACTGTTCCTGCAATTGTGTGAGCAGGCCGCGAGCCTGACGATTGTCCTGTTCTGCTTTAAGTCGGGCCTCGTTGGCTTGTCGGCGGCCTTCGTCGACTTGCTGGGTCACGCTGCCAAGCGCCGTCTGGATTCGCGAATCAACACTGTTTTCCCGCTCGCGCAGGCGGTTGTTCTCCGTCTGCAGCGAATCGTTGTGTTTTTTCAGGCCGAGCATGTCGCTGCGCATGGCCTTCACCTGGCCGATCAGCGTGGCGACCGTATCGCGTGGGGTATCGCCCGCAATGCCGAGCGATTTGGCTTGCTCGGCGGATAACTGAAGATTGCCTTGATCAACCGAGCGCTCTGGAGAGGGAGTGCTACTTCCCGCGACCCAGGTTTTCAGGATGATCAGCGCCACGCCCAACAGGGCAGCCGGTACCAGCCATTTGAGCAAGGCGTTAGCTTTCATCGCTAGCACCTCGCGAAACGGCCGGGAACAGCACGGCTTGCTCAAGGCCGGCACTGCGGGTGACAAGGTAGGCGATCGTGGTGTCTTCAGCGCTGCCGACAGGTCCGAGGAAAGCATGCTGGAAAGCCGCGGCGAATAGCTTGGCCTGAAGTCGACGTGGATCGAGTTGCACCGTCTCTGAACCACGATTGCGCAGCTTCACGGCCGTCACCCAGTAATCACCGAGTCGCCAGACGGCGATGGGTGTGCTGGACACGTTTTCGGTCGGCAGCAGGGTTGGCAGTTCGGTGCGCAGCTTGAGCGGGACGCGGCGTACGCCGGGCAGGGACTCCACGGTGCGTAGCGGCGCGTACAGGCTTTGCGCAGCGTAGCGCGTCAAAGCGACTGGGATTGGCGTACGTTCTGGAACAGGGATGGTGCTAGATTCAGCCTCGGTAGGCTGCCGCTGAGCATTCTTGAGAATACGCACGGGCTCCAGCGGTTGATCGCCAGGCGTGGCTGCAATGTCCAAGAGGATGATCTCGCCCGTCGCGACCGATTGCAGTTGTAATCGGGTAGGTGCAATGGCTTCTGACGCGCGTAGGTACAGCGTGCCACCGGTTGATTGCACGCGCAGTTTGCCTGTCAGAGTTGAGGGCAGCCCGACTCGAACATCCTCATCGATAAAGACCACTCGTTCCTGATTGATCACCAGCGGGACCGCGAGAGGGAGGCGTTCCCAGCGCATCAACTCGACGGCCTGTGCTGCTGCTCCCCATAGCATCAGTGCGATGGTGAGCCCCGGGGTAAAAATCCGCTTCATGGCCCACCTCCAGGCAGAGCGATTTTTTGCGGCGTGGCCTGATAACAGTCCAGTGCCAGCCCCCATTTATTGCGTTCGGGGTCCAGATCAAAACGCACCACGCGTAATGGATAACGCACCACCACCCGTTTCACCGGTTCGGCTGCGTAATACTCATCGGCGTTGAGGTCGAGCGTGACCAGCCAGCTGTCGCGATCGAGCTGCTTGACCCTGAGTTCCGGATCTTCGCTGTAGCCTCGGCCCAGAATTTCGTAGACGCCACGCACCCGCTGGCGGAGTTCGCCGGCGGCCTTGCGGTACTCGTAGTCGCCGTCGAGGAAGGTCTTGCAGGAGGGTGTCAGGTAGGACTGCAAGCTGTAGATAGCGCGGCGGTAGTCCTGTTCGCCATCCGAAGGCCAGCGGTTGAGTTGGCCAAAGATGTACAGGGCGAAGGCATACACATTCTCTGAGGGGATATCCCACCACTTGCGCGTGCTGCCCGAACGCAGATCCGGGGGGACATGCACAGTCAAATCGGTCGGTGCCGAGCGCCAGCCGTACCAGAGTCCGGCACAGAGCGGGGCAAGGACTATTACCGCCAAACGTAGGCTGAAAATGTGGGCCTGTTGGGCATCCACCTTATTCCGAAAGCGACTCATGGCTGCCACCGGGACAGAGCAGGGCGCAGTCGACGCGAGCGGCGAACCGTCCAGACGCCGGAGTGAAGGATCAAACTCCCGCGCCCCAGGCGCCAATGACTGGCCAGTATCCATTCGAGCTTGCGGTACAACCATGTATCTGGCCGGGCGCGTTTGGCTCGACGCAGTAGCGAGCCACCGAAAAATAGCACCGTCGCCATGGTCCCGATCATGCTGGTGGGCGCCACGGCAATGGAAGCGGTGGCGATCGCCAGAGGAACGCCCAGCAGCAGGCCAATGACGGCGCCGGTACCGAGTGCTACCCACATCTCATCATTGGTCAAACCGCGCAGTACGGCAGGGTCGCGATTGAGTCGCTCAGGGAGAAAGACCAAGGTGCCGTCGGCAAGGCGTTCGATAGCGTCGTTCATGTCGACCTCACAGAATCGCGGCGGCCTTAGTCAGGAACCAGATGATGATCACCACCAGCAGGGCGCCGATGCCGACCACCGCGCCGAGATCTTTCCAGGTCTTGCGCTGGTTCTGCACATCGGCATACACCGTCAGCGAGTGCCAGGCCACACCCAAGAAAGCGAGCAGGGCGATCAGCAGACCAAGCAGGATGCCGCCGTCGTAGGCGTAGTTTTTGATCGTCTCGATCAACCCAGATCCTTCGCCACGCGAAGGGGCTTCCATGGTGGGGAGCTCGGCAAAAGCCAGGCTTGGACCGAGCACCAACAGCAGGCCGATCAAGCGCTGACTGGCATGATTGCGCAGGTTGTTTTTCAGGGGGGCAAAGTACTTGAGCATGGCGGCGATCTCCTGGATTAGGACAGGGTGAAGAACATCAGGACGAGTAGGGCGAGCAAAGCGCGCGCGGCACTGCCGCCGAAGGCGCCAAAGCGCACACTGCCTGTTGCCCAACCGCGGTAAGCCGTCCACATCACCCAGGCACACCAAAGCAAAGCCAGAACGAGGACCAGAGACAGCCACAACGTCGAACTGCTCTGCGCCGAAAACCCTGAGGCGTTTTGGAAAGCTACGGTCTGCGCGTCGGTCATGCTCATGGCGAGGGCTCCGCGGGCAGAGTGTCAAGGCGGTAGTCACCGACCAGCTCAACAGGATCGCGAGGTTGAGCGCGGGAGGGGGAGAGATAGCTCTGCACACCTTGGCGGATGCGCTGGATATCCTCAGCCAGGCGGGGATAGTCGAAGCGGTAGCGCTCATTTGGTTGAGCGTTGCCTGGAGTCTCGGCTTGAGCGGCTAGGCGCTCGATAATGTTCAGCTGCTGCTGGACTAGGCTGAGCTCACCCTGTTCATATTCAGATGCGGCATAGCCGCTGCTATCGACGGCAGCTAGCGAGAGTAGTAAGCAACGAATGATGGTCGTCGGCATGATGCTGGCCCTTATGGATCTGGGGAGCAGAATCAAGTCGGAGATAGATTTTTTCAGCAAGAAAACTGAGGTTTGATGAATCGCCTTTCTGGTGAAGGACGAGCAGCCAGCATTACAGCTGCAGTGACTTTTCGACTTTTCGACTTTCGGTGTGAGATAGGGACTATGCCCGAATTATCACTGGGAGAACAAACATGCCGCCACAGCATGCCCGAAATGCCTTGCGCTGCTCGTCGCTCGGGACCGCATCACTGCGAAGGAAGGCCCTTGTTTAAGGGGCGGTTCGGATATGCATGACTGGAGACTAAATGTTGTTAGTTAGCTTTGCAGGGGAAGTGTAATAATGTGTGTGTATATTTAATAATTCGTTTTTTGAAACTTGACTGGTGCCGAAATGGAAAATTTTATACCTCCTGTTGTGTCCTTGGCTCGAAAGAAAAAACTTACTCATCCGACCGAGCGGAAGCCTTTCAATACGGAACAATGGCTTGAAGCTTACAAGAAATACAGTAACGGAAATCTTATTGATAAATCGTTATGTGAAGGCGCGGGTTGGTTGGCAACACATTTCTCAAGAGTGTATGCGACGCGAGACTATTACAGATTAGATAATAATGATAGTTTGTCTGGGAAAGAGCTATTGCATGCACACCTGGCAGGCGCAAATTTTTCATTCGTGCTGTTGACTAAAAAGCAGATGCGTGACCTGCCGCCCGACGCTGTGCCAACGATGGAAACCTATCTGGACTACAAAACCGATCTTACTTTGAGTGGGGTGGAGGTTAATGCAAACCAATTAAATATGTTCAGATTGGATAGCTTACGCTCCCCGATTTATGAAATTCTAAATGAGCGAAAGGATTTAGGCACATCTGTTCGTGGCGATGCCGAGTCCTCAAAAGGGTTGCCAAAGTTAGACTATATTGTAAATGAATTTCGCTGTTCTCAGCTGTATTACAATGGGGTGGTGATGTGGCAGCAATTGCTTTATGGGGAAGCCTTCTTTGCTTATGACTTGCAGCGCAACAGGATACATATATCGCAGTTGAATGGCTTTGGCAAAATGAAAGCTATATGTGACTACCGTAGAGAGCATCACCAGGCGACAGTGGCGCTGGAAACACAAGGCGTCGCGCATAATATGTTATTTTGGCGTGGTTTGAATTATCCGAAATCGTTGTTGAAGTATGATGGCGTATCAGGTGTTTCTATCGCCACAGTCGAAGAGTTAGATGAAGGTGCGGACTGTTTTGTTAAATATAAATGGGCGGAGCCTTATTTAGTCGTTGAGCCTCATCTCTTTGAGCTGGTGAAGGTTCATCGATCTAAGGGGGAGGGTGGTCAGGACTATTCTGTTCGCGATGTACTTATAGTGTGGTTTCACTTGGCCGTACTAGCTCGGCAGAGAGTCCTAGCTTCAAGTGAGGAAAATCCAGATAGCTGGGAACTCTTGCTCGAACATAGCACTTGGCTTGATCGGAAAAATTTAGTCAATGCGTTAGTAGTTGTGACTGAGATGTCGGAAGAGGTTGTTGAGGCGATCATAGGGTTTCTGACTTTTAAAGCTGTGGATAGACAGGATGATCTCTGGACGAAGCCTATCCTTCAAGTGGACGGGGAGGTTGCTCTTGCGATATCTGCGTTGATGAGCGCAAGCCTGCGTAGAAATGTAGATACTTGGCTTAGGCTTGTTGATCCCAAATCACATCTAAGGGGCGAATATTTTGAAAAATATTTAGAGGGTGTGATGGAAGAGTGCAGATTGACTAATGACGTTATGCGTCATAATTTGAGTTGGACTGGTTCTCTAATGCTAAAGTATGATCGGGAACTAGTGCCGGAAGAGATTGATCTGACATTTAGTTTTGGTAATATTTTAGTGGTGGCGGAGCTCCGCAGTCGCCGCACGCCAATCACACCGCTTGATTATCATAATGCACTCTACGAGGATGGGGGGATTTTCACAAAGGTCGAGCAGGCCGAGCTGAAGGCCGCGTACGTTCGCAATAATCTAGCTGATTTTTGTCGAGACTACTATCCGAGGCTGAGCGAAAAAATAAATTCTGTCATCGTGCATCCTATGGTTATTGTAAATGATCAATTTCACGCTGGATTTCCGTGTGGTGAAACTCCGATTTTAGATGAGCATTTACTGAAGCATTTTTTGAAGGACGGTACGGCGAAATTTTGCGGCTCGCATGATGACCGTTCTGATTATCGTTATGGGGTGGTGTTTTACGAAAATTTAGAGGAGGCGGAGCGCAGCTTTCTAAGCTACGCGCTGCACCCAACCATAATTGAAACGCATCAGGCGTGCGTTGAGCAAAAAAACACTCTCTATTCTTTGATGCCCGGTGAGCCTGGTATTAATTGGTTGAGTTATGAGGTCAAGGAACCAGGTAGAGAGAAACAACTGAGGATTCTCAAGAGCCTCAGTGTCGGTAAGTTTGTCCAGCGGTATTGAAGTCATTGACCCAAGCGTAGGCACATATCTCCGTTTGGGTTGATTTTCAGTGATTAAAAATAATCTCTATTTTTTAGAGCATAGCCTCAGGAAATGCATTGGATGCATTACGTTTTAAGTTTCATGCGCTACGAAGGAGGTTACCTCTAATTATTTTTAGAAAATGGACTGGCTAAACACTTAAAGATATTTTTTGAATGTCGTCGCTGTAATCGCTACTGTTACTCCGAGTATTACTGCGCAAGGCAAAAAAATAGCGATTGGATTGAGCGAAAAGGGTAGGGACAGGTAAATGATCCACGGAATAATCAGCAGTGGCATCGCTGCTCGCTTAGCTCGGTGATACACAAAGCTGCTTTCTCGTCCGGCTCCAAATTTACGTAAGTCGCGACGGATCAAACCATCGATAAAACCAGTAAACGAGGCCAACAGAAATAATGGTGTGGCTAGGACCAGAATGGTCAGGCGCACCACGAAGGTGAAGGTGACATATACCGCCGCCAGCACGAAATCTTCAATGCTCACATATAGCTGATTGGTCCAACTCCAGAAACCGTTGCCCTGGCTCGACACCCGCGCCTGCAGGGCAAAATCCGCAAATCCAGTCTTGACCAAAAGCCACTGGTTCAGGAGATCTAGCCACTGGAAAATCGCCTGTCCGGGTTGTTGGATGATTAGTGAATATTTGAAGTGTTCGCTGAGCCAGCTCAACTCGCTATTCAGCATGGCCTGACTATGTCGCCAGCCTTGATCTCCCCAGAAGAAGAGCAGACCAGCCCACTCGATCAGGATTGAGAACAACAATGAGGCAATGAGCATTCCGATGATGCACAGGACCACGCCGATCACGGAGATGATCAGCCCCGGACGCTGGATCGGTTGTGGCGGTGTGTTCTGGACGGAAGTTGCCATCATTCACTCCATTGTGTTCTGCAGTGTTGATATCGTCACGCCGTCTGATGGATAGTTTTCCGCTGAAGCTGTGCAGGCGCGTGCTACCCCACCTCATCCAGATCAAAGTTTGTTGTTGGACCCGCACCGCTCGCACTCCACCATTGGCCCGCTTGTTCGTTGTAAGTGGCCCGCATCCGCTGAGTAAGCTCCTGCAGGTCCTTGGGCATAGCATCTTCGTTGGAGGGCTTAGGCAGCGGCATACGGACCTTCCATAGCTGCCCACCGGCCTGGAAGGAAAACATTTGTCCCTTCGGCAAACTGACGATATGTGCCGGCTCGATCAGCGGCACACTGGTGCTGCTGATGCGGTCCTGCGAGGACGAAGTGAAGTCTGTGTTGGCCTCAGGATCGGAGGTGTCTGTTGCACCGGATACCAGCGTTTTTGTCAGTACATTCACCGTAGGCAATTGTTTGGTGAGTAACTCCGCGGTGGCGGTTTCGCGCACTCGGAGCATCTGCAGGGTGTTGAAGTTGCCAATCACTTGACCGGCTTTGGCCCGATTGCCAATGCGCGCCTCGATATCGCTAAGAGTTTGGGTATAAGCCGTTACCTGGATACCCGCTCCGCCGCCCTTGTTGATCAGCGGGATGAACTCATCGCCCATCAACTCGTTAAATTCATCAGCATGCAGGTTGATCGGCAGCTTGCCGCCGGTGCTGCCCGATTGGGGTAGGCCATGGTCAACGCCATGTTTGTAGATTTGGCCTGCGACTGAGACCAAATCGGCGAACATGGAGTTGCCCACAGCAGCGGCGACCTCTGCATCGGTCAGCGCATCCAGACCAACGTAGACGATGCCGCGTTTTCGGATGATCTGCATCCAATCGAAGATTGGCCGCGGGTCATCTAAATCGGTGTAGTTGGGAGCCAGTAGCTGAGCGGTCTTACCGGTGGTAAGTTTCTCCAGCAGCGGTAGCAGCGAGGCAACAATTTTGTCGAAGTAGGTGCGGTCATAACGCACCGCCGAACGTAATCCGTCCATTACCGGATCAAACACCCGTTTTGCCGCCAGGTATTGCTCGATGGCCACCACCCGCTTTTCGCGTCCCACCATGTGCCTGGGAATGTTCTTCTCGGTGAGCTTGCCTTCAAACTGGACGATCACTTCCCACGCTTTCGGATCGGTTTTGGCGAAAAACTGCTGGGCGTATTCGATGAACAGCGCGTCGATGTTGACCACATGTCGCTGGATTTGCAGGTAGTCCGGACGTCGGCCCAGCTCGATCAGTGCCCGGGCGATGATGTTGACGAAACGCCAGGCGAACTCACGAAAAGCTGCAGAATTGCCTTCACCACTGAGCTGCCCGGCGATGCGTGACGCCACTTCCGAGATGCGTCCGAAACGTCCCACGGCGTTGTAGCGTGCGGAGATCTCCGGCCAGCCTAGATGGAAAACATAGAATTCTTTTTCCCGACCGGCGCGTTTGGCTTCGACGTACATGCGTTTGAGCAGGTCGGCATCGCCCTTAGGATCGAAAACGATGACTACCTCATGTTCGATGCGGTGAATGTCCTGGGTGATGTACACCTCGGCGAGTCGCGTCTTGCCAACACGAGTAGTGCCGAGCACCAAGGTGTGTCCGACCCGTTCACCCAGCGGCAGACCGACTTCAGTTTCATCGGGCTGGACCCCATGTAACAGCGGCGAGCCACCGACCGGTGGTAGCGGGCGCAACGGGTTGAAAGCGCTGTCCCAGGCCGTGACACGCGCCAATGTAGAGAGTGGAAACGGTGCATGTTCCAGTCGACGTTCGAGTCCACGAGCCATGCGGTAACGGGGCGGTTGGTCGATATAATGCGCGACAGCCGGATCCTGCGCCTCGACCAAGCGCTGGGTATGCAGGCGGGTCCAGAGAAAGCCGCGGCCCATGAACAGACGCTTGCGGCTGACCGGGATCTGCCGGCTGGTCAGTTCGTAGCGGGGCAACCGACGGATATTGCGCCTATACCGCAACACCTCCCAGGCTTGCCGGAGCCGGATAAGGCCGAACAGGGTGTAGGCCAGCGCCGCTACCTGCCCGATCTCGGGTGACAGCGCCACAGCCCAAGGCGAGTACAGGCACAACACCACAGAGGCGACGCAGATCGCTACGGTGTAAAGCTCCACCGCTGGCCGGAGCTTGGACTCCATCGCATGCTCGGCCATGACTTGGGCTCACTGTTCCAGTGAAGTGGCGGTGATCAGGGCGGGGTAGTGCTCAATCTGCAAACGGGTGGCAATGTCGTTGCCGTTGACCGGCAGGATAGTGATGCCCGGAGCAGCTGCTCGAATCCGGGCCAGGGCTTCAGTATCGGTTACTTCCACGGCGAGGCCAGCCGCACCCATTTCCTGCAATTCAGCCGCACGTTGACGCAACCAAGCCAACGATTGGGGATCCTCACCGACCAGGAAAAAAGGTCGTAAGCCCGGCATGTTCAGGGCGCGAGACGTGATCTGACCGGGGCTCAAGTGGGAGCTGCGGACGGGCAGTATCCACGCTTCATCGGCAAACGCGGACAGGTCCGCATGCATGGCTCGAGAAGGCTGGATGTTGCTATTTGTTGTCGACCCGGAAACCTGAAATTGAGGCCGGACGAAGCCGCTAGGTTGGTCTCCGGCAACGGTCAGTTCCGGCTGAGCGAAAGGTACTAAAAACAGGAGGAAATAGTGGGTAAGGGGTATTCGTTTCATGGTGATGTGCCCTGCTTGAAAGAAACCTGCAGACGTTCGAGTTGCCGAGAGAAACCCTCGCGGTAACGTGCGGCCGGCGTTCCTCCCGCCGGGCGGTGATAGCGTCCCGCAGCTGACACCCAATCGCCGGTAACGGCGTGATGCTCCCGCAATAGCGTGGCGGTCACGGCGAGGTTCCGATAGGGGTCAAGGGCTTCGCAGGGACTGGAAAAATGTTGTCCGTGATAACCCAGGTTGGTTTGCCCAAGTCCGACATCCACCCGCTTGGCCTCCTGCCGGGCAAGCGCCTGAAGTAAAGCGTGACAGGCTGTCTGCCGAGTGGCGAAGCGGTAGGGTGTTCCTGCGATATTCAGTGTCCAGGGCCAGGGCAGCAGCCGACCGCGGACGTGGATCCCACTCTCCTGCAGAGCAATTGCGAATAACACCATGGAAGGAATGTCCGCGTTATGCGCTGCCAATTGGTACGCAGGGGGCGGAAGTTCATCAGCCTGGACGGCGAGCACCGTCAGCATGAGTGCAATACCGCTCAATCGAGGCGTTGCCATTGTCCATTCACCTGCTGAAGCGTGGCGGGCAGTGGTCCTGGGGCACCCAGGCTGAACCAGCGACCACGGTCATGGTTCAAGGTAATCTGCCGACGCAGAACGTTGGCTGGGTCGATGCCTGCTTGACGAGCCCAGCTACGGACGCGTTCATCCTCGCCCTGGCTGCCCACTAGGTAGATATCGAAAGCCATGTCGCTGCTTTGCAGAAGTTTCGCTTGGGCGTTGCACGCCGCGCAGTTGTCCTCCACAAATAGGGCCTGTCGCGGTGCGACCAATGAGTTGGCAGGGGGCGGGGATGCCATACCCTGGATCGGCAGCAGCCCGGGGAACAGCTTGGCCCAGGCCGCGGTGTAAGCGTTTTGGTAGGCCAACTCGCGTTCGGCGCGTTTGGCTTCCAGCGCTACCTGCAACTCCGCATAGCGCTGACGCTCTTGGTCGGTCTCCGCCTCGACGCCGAGCGCAGTCAGCGGATCGAGGTTCGGACTCCAGAAACCGCGCGGGCCGGCTTGAATCTTTTCGAAGCGCGTCCACTCTTGCTCCGTCAGACCCCAATTTGTCGCCTGTTCGGAGTCAGAACGTCTCAGGGGCGCGGACTGTGTGTTCTGAGCCCGTGACTGTGTCGGGACGGGATTGGCCATCGCTGCGATTGTGGTCAATAGAGAAACGAGACAGACGACGGCGGGCAGTAGCGCTCTGTTCATGATCGCGTCTCAAGGGAGTTGCACGGTCTGGTCTGGCTGAGCGGCCACAGCGAAGACGGCCGCGTTCGGCTCCAGCACTTTCAACTGCCATGTGCCGAGCTGCTCGCCGTTGTGCAGCAACCGGATATCGTCGAGCGAGCGACTATCAGGAGGTGAGACGGCCAGAAAGCGCTCGCCACCGCGGTACTCGATGCTCAGCACTGAAAATGGCGGCAGGAGTGGGGCAGGCTTAGGCTGAGCGGTTTTTTTCGGCTCGGCCGTGGAAGGCGTCGGAGGTGGGAGTGGTGGCTGGCTCTTGAGGTCCAGGAGTTGCTGCTCGACGTGCTCAAGTCGTGCGCGTAGCGCGATCATGTCGACTTCGGTAGCACGGGCTGCCAGACCATCACGCAGTTCCTGTATCTCCTGCGCCCATTGATCCAACATCGGATCGAGGGTATTGGCCTGTTGCTCACCGGAATCGACCATCTGCTTCAGGTCTTTCAGTGCGTACTGCAGCTTCTCCTGTGCATCCAAGAGGGTGCTTGAATCACGTTGCAGGGTATCCAGGGTCTGTACGCGTTGGGCGTTCGCATTTTCCAGCTCGGTCACGCGTTGATACTGGTTATACAAACCACCACTCAGCCCGGAGACCGCCAGGCAAAGTGAGCCGACAATGAGGGTTTGAAACGTCGAGGCTTTCATGGGCGTGCCTCCGGCTGATGGGGCACGCTGGGTGCGACCCGCACGACGGCAGCATCTTTTTTTTGCCGTTCGAAGCAGACCGAACGGCTGACCTCATCGATCGTGAGTTGCCAGGCGGGGCCAGCCAGTACTTGTAGAGCGTTGCTTAATGAAATCGGGCCGAGCCGGTAATGGGCGGCGGGCAGAGGCCGGGTAAACAGTATCTTTACTGGTTCAGCAGTAGAGCAGAGCGAATAGCCTGAGCGCTGCAGCACGTAGTGCATCGCCTCCTGTACCGAGGGTTTTAGGTTGGACGGAATGCTCACGTCAATGATTTGAGCCAGAAGATCACGTTGCTCTGTCGTGGGCTCGGTGCTAACCAGCGTATAGCGGCCATAGCGAAGTTCTGTCCGAGGACTTTCTTCAACTGCGTCCTTCGAGCGCTGGATCCGATTGGAGCCACTGTCGACCTCCGGATGGGTCGGCAATGTATTAGGGATCTGCGCCGTGCAGGCGCTCAACAAACCCAGCAGGCAGACAGGCGTGAGAAAACGCTCCATGGAAAAAACCTCATGTCAGATTCAGTGCAGAACTTGACATGAGGTGAAGGAGCGATTCAGTGAGTAAGTTGATTCAAGACGGGTCGTGTTTAAGTTGAACGCGTTGCTATTTCGTCATAAATGGCTAGCCCATCCAAAACGCTAGCGTCGGGGGCAAAGATCAACAATCGCACATCCGCCAATGCCGCCAGATACAGCACGTTGACCAAGGCCTCCGGCGTACCGGCGTCGAGCTGATCTTGCCTAAGCGACGAGTAAGGAGCGCCCTCGATCTGCACCAAGTTATCGTCGGTCCAGGGCGTGCCGATCAGCTTACACCCGACGCCATTGCAGTCTGGCAGGGCAAAAGGTTCAAACAGCAGTCCGGTTGGCTTGAAGACGGCATTGCCAACCCGGCTTTCCAAGTAGCGCAGTGCTTCGTCAGTGAGGTGTGCGGTACTGATCTCCCAGGCTCGACTGTAGTGGCCCGTTTCGAAGCTCAAACGATGGATCGTGGCTTGGGCTTCTTCCAGGGAGTACAGGTCACCGACGTGATGTCGCTCGTTGAGCGTGTCGCCCGTCACGGCATAGATCACTTGCCGCACCAGCCCGGTTGACTGGAAGCGTTCATCCAATTCATCCGGAATGGGCTGACCCTCGCTGATCAGAGCGAAGTCATCATTGAACACGCAGGGAAACTGTTCTAACGCATCGTCGGGCAGATGGGATTGTGCGTCGTCTACGGAGCGAAAGCAGGGAGGGCAGTCATTTGCGTAGGTGATCTGTAGCAGTCGTTCGGTATGCAAGTTGTCGTAGCCGCGAGCAAATGGGTTTGAGGTTTCCAGCAGAGCTGGGAGTTGGGGTGAAGGGGTCATGAATTGGGTTCTCCAGAAGGAAATGAACAAGGCGTCCGAAGACGCCTATTGAGGGTTAAAGCCAGCCATGCTCGGCGAGGGAGAGAGGACGACCTTCGCCTACGATGAAGTGATCCAATACGCGCACTTCGATCAAGTCCAAGGCCTCTTTCAACCGTTCGGTCAAGGCGCGATCCGCCAGGCTGGGTTCCGTGCAACCGGAGGGGTGGTTATGAACGACAATGGCAGCTGCTGCGTTATGTGCCAGGGAGCGCTTGACAACTTGGCGGGGGTAAACACTGGCGCCATCGATACTCCCGTGAAAGAGGATCTCGAATGCCAGAACGCGATGGCGGGCGTCGAGAAAAATCACGCCGAAGACTTCATGCTCTTGTGGCGCAATATGCAGTTTTAGGTATGAGGCCACGGTGTCGGGTGACGTCAGGCCGGGGCCGCGGGTGAACAGTCGACGATCCAGAATATGCAGCGCTTCTTCGATCAGCCGGTTTTCTTGGGCAATGCGATCAGCCTCGACATCCGAGGTTTCAATCAGCGTGAGTTGGGTGCTCATGGGGTACCTCCGAGGGGAACAATCCGGGGTACACACCCAAGGGGAGTGGTGTCCCCGAGGTGGATATAGAGTCACGGGCATTGCCCGATGACGCGCTGTTTAAAGCCGAGTGAATCGGTGGCGTTGTCCGTGCAGGTGTGAATCACAACCGTCGCAGGGCAATGGGGAGAAGGCTCTTATTCCACGGCCAGTTTCGGGATCGAAGTCGGCACTGATGGGCATTAATCGAACCAGTTCCTGATGGAGACCGGCGATGCGTTTCTCGATCTCATCCGTCGTGTAGTAGAGCGATAACGCGCTGTAGTCTTCGTAAGCCGCAGCGAACAGGCAGTTGTCGCAAAGCCAGAAGGATTCCATGTTGGTTCTCCTGTGCTGACTGAAGAAAAGGCGCTCGATTGAGCGCCTTGATGTAAAACATCGTGAATTGTTCAGGCGGACTGAACAGTACGTGTGGCGACACGGCGGGCCGTGCGGGGAGTGGGTGGAGATTCAGGTTCAGTCCTGGACTCTGTTGGGTTTTCGGTATCCTCAGCTTCGGCATCAGCCGACGTTGGGGGCGGCTCACCGTTTGGCGCTTGCTCAGCAGGTGCTGTTGCCTCCTGCCTGGCTGGCGCTTTGTATTCGTACGTGCCGTTGACCTTGATCCAGTCGATGTACAGCAGACGACCTTTCAGGCTGGCGCCCGGCTGGCCTTGTTTATCGCCTTTCTCATAGAGAAATGGGTCAATCCACAGGTCGCCGATACGGAACGACAGCAAGACCTTTTTCTCGGCTTTGACGGCGTCCATATAGAGACGAATTAAGCGTTCAGCTTCACCTCCAGCGACTTTGCAGTCGAAGCGGGTGTACTCGACCGCATCGCTTGCACCATGCAGGGCGGCGATATCGCAGGCCATGAACGGCTGGCCGCGGCGAACTTGTACTTCACGAACACGGTTGAGGTAGCCGATACCGACGGTGTGCAGATTGAAGTAAGGGACTGCTTCTTGGGATTGGTGGGCGTGGGCCATGGTGGTTCTCCTTTGAAGGAAAAACGGCGACGCACAACCCCTGATGAGGAAGTGAGCCCCCGTCAGGGTGGGTAAGGTGAAGGCGAGCGATGAGCGACTCGCCACCGGCAAGCCGATGACAATCAGAATGATGCATCTGGGGGAATAGCGGTGCAGCAGAAGAGAATCCGCAGCAGTGGTCTGCGGACCTGAGGTAGTAGGCATTCATCACCGCTGAAGCGGCAATTGTGCGAGCCTCCGAACGCTAATCGCACTTGGGTAAACCACCACGAGCGTGGCGTAGCCTTGAAGGTTCAAGCTACCTGGGCTGGGCTGTCAACGACAGCGAACCACACCCTTTGTATAAGCCTGTCACAGGGGAGCGTCAAGACGCCGCAGGCCGATTTTTTATGGCCGGAATACAGTGGTAGTCACTGGACTGAAGAAATCGAAGAGTGGGCCTGGCGGGGCGCCAGGCTAGGAAGAGAAAAGCCACCTTTAGTTGTCTGACGCAGTCGGCAAGCGCCTCGCAATACTTGGCTTGACTGCGCCGTGATTCACCAACCGACCCTTGTCGTGGCTTGGGTCGGAACATGCTGGCACGCATCCGCGCACAAAGGGTGCCCAGTGGTTCCCCGGTGGGCTCCGGGACTGAATACGATCGCTGAAGCGGATGACCGCTATTGCCTGACAGAGGCAACAGTGGTCATCCGCCACCACGATCAGGTCGAGCACAAACAGGAATGAAATTCCGCAGAAGAGAAGGCTCCGAACTCAAGGAGTTCGACCGAGCTACCCGGAGCGCATCGGTCTTGGGCCGCCGTTGGCGGTGATCCGAAAGGCACTACAGCAGAGATGGACGGATGACGTCAAGACAGAGAGCAACCCTCAAGGCCTCTGATCGGATACGAGTGAATGAGCTTATTTGTTGGCAAGATGAGCAGCCAATTGCTGGACGGTAGCCAGCACAAAGGCACGGTCACTTTCTTTCAGACCGTTCAGCAGACCCGCGATCATCTGGCCCTGGTCATTGGGACGATTGCTCGACTCCGTCAGCAGTTCATCCATCCTGCATTCGAAAATATCCGCTAACTGCATCAGCTTAACGACGGAAAGCTCCACCACACCCCGCTCTAGGCGCGATATGGCTTCACTGCCGATCCCCATGCGTTCAGCCATCTCTTCCTGGGTGAGATTACGCTCGGTCCGGTGTTTCGCGATCATGCGCCCGATTTGGGCTTGGGTTGGATGTCTATGTGCCAAGTGATGAGTTCTCCGATTCAACCCGAATGGTTGAGCAAAGACCCATTGACATGAACATCCTTAGGGGTTGAGTATCGACTTGAAGGGTTGTTATATTGACTGAAATAGCTGTTTGTCGCGACGTGGCATCTGTTCCTCCAGGAATCAGAGCCCGAAGTGACCAGCGAGACTGAGCGGTCTGATAAGGCCATACGGAGGAAAAGTTGAGCATGGATGAGCAACGCGAGAACGTCATGGATCTGATTTGGGATCGAACACTGGAGCTGTTCATCAAGATCCATGATTGCCCTGATGATCCCGAACACCTCGATAGCCTTGTTCATTGGCTCAACGAAAATCCTGCTCACCTGAAAGCTTTCAACGAACTGGGGCAGATATGGATCGCGACAGGCATCGCGTTGGCCCGTGAAATCGGACAACCGATAAGCGACTTGGAGAAGGATCAACTGCCGTTGATGATGCACTGACCCGTACATCAGCCCCCCAAAAGATTCATGTGATCACCAACGGTGCGTCATGGCCGACGCGGCCCTTTGCTGATCGGCACAGTGCCTTTGCAGTCCGGGTAGTGGGAGCATGACCAAAACGGTCCTGATTTTCCCTTCCGCCTAAGCATTGAGGCGTTGCAAATGGGGCAGTGCGGTCCGGCTTCGACCGGTACCGACAAGGTGAGCGCTCCGTAGTGCTCGACCAACTGCGTAATCCAGTTCGCCTGCTTGGCGACGAATGCATCCAAGGTCAGACGTCCCGCTTCGATTTCATCCAGAGCTTGCTCCCAGATCGCTGTCATACCCGGATCCGCGACTGCAGCGGGTACCGCTTCGATCAGCGTATGGGCCGCTGCGGAGGCCATTAAGGCACGTTTTTTCTTCTGCAAATAACCACGATCAATCAATCCCTTGATGATGCCGGCTCGTGTGGCTTCGGTACCGATACCAGTGGTGTCCCGAAGCTTCTGTTTCAGGCGTGGGTCATTGACCAGCTTGGCCACATTTTTCATTGCATTGATCAGATCGCCCTCGGTGAGCGGTTTGGGGGCGGCAGTGCGCATGGGCTTGAGTTCGACGTCGTCCACGGCGCACTGAGTACCCTGATGCAATACAGGCAAAACTTGGGCCTTTTGATTGGACTCATCCTCCTCGGTATTTTCGTAGAGCAAACCTTTCCACCCCTGAACCAGGATCTGTTTGCCAACGGCAGTCAATCGTTCCTCGCCACACGCCAGTTCGACCTGGGTCCGATCAAACTCATGATGTGGAAGAAACTGCACAAGGTAATGGCTGCGAATCAGTTCGTAGACTTGGCGTTCTTGTTCGGGCATCCGCGCGAGGTTCGCCGGCTCGGTGGTAGGGATAATGGCGTGGTGCGCGGTGACCTTGGCATCGTTCCAGACTCGGGAGTGTAATGATTGATCGAGGCTTTCGAGCGCAGGCTGTAGCGCGGGATCCGTTCTGAGCAGGGCATCGAATACCATGGGTACCTCGTTAAACATACTCTCTGGCAAATAGCAGCAATCGCTGCGCGGGTAGGTAGTGGCTTTGTGGGTTTCATACAGGGCTTGGGCAATGATCAGGGTTTCCTGAGCACCGAGTCCCAGCTTGCGTGAGCAGACTTCTTGCAATGTGCTCAGGTTGAAGGGTAGGGGCGGCGCTTCGCGGAAATGTTCAGTCTGCAGCGAGAGTACGGTGGCGGTCGCCCTGCTAGAGATTGCTTCGACGGTCTGGCTGGCAAGCGTCTGCTGCAGGCAACGGCCGGCCTCGTCTCGTCCTGAGCTGGGTGGTGACCACGACGCGATGAATGGTTGCCCCACTGAGGACAGGTGCACCTCTACGTCCCAGTAGGGCACCGAGACGAAGCTGGCAATTGCCCGATCCCGATCGACCACCAGACGTAGCGTGGGTGTCTGGACCCGTCCAACCGACAATACACCGTCGTAACCTGCCCGCCGTCCGAGGAGGGTGAACAATCGACTCAGGTTCATGCCGATCAGCCAGTCAGCGCGGCTGCGGGCGAGGGCTGAGTGGTAAAGTGGCAAGGTCTCCTGACCAGACTTCAGCGAGGACAGTGCTTTGCGGATCGAGGCCTCGTTAAGTGCGGATAACCAGAGGCGCTGAACGGGACCTCGATAGTTGCAGAGCTCCAATAACTCGCGGGCAATCATTTCTCCTTCTCGATCGGCGTCGGTGGCGACGACGACGGTGCTAGATTCGCTGAGCAGGCGTTTGATGACGTTGAACTGCGCCGCTGTCTTGGGTTTGACCTCGACCTGCCACAGCTCGGGAATGATCGGCAGATGATCAAGCGACCAAGATTTGTAACGCTCGCCATAGGCTTCGGGGGGGGCCGTCTCCAGCAGATGGCCGATGCACCAGGTGACGGTTAAGTCGATGCCGATTAGGCAGCCAGCACCGCGCCGGGTGGCTCCGAGGACCTTGGCGATGTCGCGACCTTGGGAAGGTTTCTCGCAGAGAAAGAGACGCATAGGACTGCTCCGGATTGAGTTCGGAGCAGCGTTATTGAAAACAGCGGTGGCAAGATATGAGAAACCTGAATGACAGGTTCCTCATATTTGTCGATGAAAGCAGTCATTGATAGACCGAGGCTTAGGTGTGGCGTGGCAACAGGGGGATCTTCACGAGCAGCGAGGAATAATGGCCAGAAACTTCGCGCGGGAGCATTTTTTATGCTTAATGCTCGTCAACCTGAAGACGGCGGCCCTCTGCGCTTTTTGGGCTTTGACGCAGGCGAGCTGGCAGGATCTGTTGATTGCCCAGCATTTGCCCCAGATGAAGCCGGTTCGTTGGATCGTTCCCGCATGACCACGTTCTGCACCCGGTGAGGCAGTATGCCGACTCGACGGGCCTCGATCTTGAAGGTGACCCGCGCATTATCTTCGCTGTCCTCCCACTCATCGCGCACTGTGCGGCCTTCGACTAGCACACGCATGCCTTTCCGAAACAGCGTGCTCCAGTGTTCGGCCTCGCGGTGCCAGAGCTCAACTGGCGCCCAATAGCCGCCTCGATCTTCATAACTTCCCTCACGTGGCACGGGGTTGTCGAAGTAAACATTCAGCCGTAGCAAACGCCGTGGCTCGTCATTGCCTGATGAAAATTCCTGGAACTCTGGCGCACTGCCAATGTTGCCTTCGCCGACAAAAAAAGTACTCATCCTGCTACCTCCACTGCGGTTGTGAATTGACGCAGTAGCCGTTCGGCACTGGCCATTTTGATCGCGCAGGTCGATGCCTGGCGGTAGAGCGAATGCACCACGCTCATCTGCAAATTCAGCGCAATGCGCTCGCATTCGAAATGGTGCAATCCTTCGCGTATGGCTTGCGGCAAGGCCTTGATGGAGACTTGGCGTTCCCAGACTGCGACCCCCATACGAGCGAAGTCACGGGTGCGCCAACGCAAAAAGGTGCTGCCCGCACTGGTGTTTTGCAGCACCAGCCGAATATCCAGCAGCGAATAAGGCGGTTGTCTCGCCTGGTGCGCCACTGCTTCCATCAGGAGACATAACTGCGCCTCGATTTCCGTCGCTATCTGCGCCAGATGTTCCAGCTCCCCCTTACCCTTAAATGGTTTTAAAAGGCCTTTTAGGGAGGCAGCGTGTTCGAGTTGTCGATATGCATCTGGTGTCAATGCTTCGAGGGACATTGGTTGAGCCGGTGTCATGGGACTCATGTTTCGTCCTCCGGGCCATTCACTGCTGCAGATGGGGCTACCGCGTCCTCCATCAACGCGTCAGCGTCATCCACTGTTACAGCGCCACGACGAATAATCGGTGGCGCGAACTGGGAACGGCGATGTCCCTCAAGGATGTCCATGGGGGGCAATCCAAACTTTTCCATGGCCGCCAGGGCGCGGGCATTGTTTGCGGCCATATCATCGCGTGTGACACCTGCAAGTCGATAACGCTGCGCCTGACCGAACAAGCTGCGCAGCAGATGGGCACCGTCGTCTATCCAGGCCTCCATGTCTCTGCGACCAATCAAGGCGGTGTGGTGGGCCAACAGGGTGTGGCGCACCAGCGTGTCATAGTCAGTCAGCAAGTAGACGGCGAGAAACCCCAGTTGGCTGCCGATGTACAAGGGCAAGGTGACGGGGTGGATATTGAGGTTGTCGCTCATGTCGATCTGCGTCGGAAGGTCCTGTTTGATCCGATCCAATTGTTGGGTCAGCGCCAACATCCCAGCCTTGGCCTGCAGCAGTTTTTCTTCGAGCTGCACGATAGCCCAATCAGCGTAAGGATCATCCTGCGCTGAGGCTTGTTTGATTAGGTTGGTGACGCTGATGTAACCGGCCATGCCCATGATCGAGTGGATGCCTTCACGTGCGGTCCGTCCTTGCCAGATACGGGCGGCGTGGTGGGTGTGCAGTGTCAGGGTGATGCTGCTGCGCAATGAGCCCAGGTTGAGCTGATAGTGATCGGCCACGGTGTTGTCCTCGCATAGACTTGGACGGGACGTTGCGACAGATAAAGGTCAAGGACAGTCAAAAAGCTGAATGTGGTCTGTTCGGTTTGGTTCGAGACGGCACTTTCTAGGACGCTTGGCACTGATGCCAGTGGCATCAAATCTACTGACGTCCAGCACGTTTGCCACGCAGCTGGCGTAACTCATTCAGGCACGCTTGGGCAAGGGCAGAGACGGGTTCGCCTTGTTTTCTTGAGCGGCGTGAAGGGACGGAGGGTGGCTCTGCAATGGGTAATAATTCAGCCTGACCTGCCCAAGGACGAAAATCGCCTTTCAGTGCTCGCTGAATAAGGCCCATCAGATAAGCCGCGGGCTTGCGGATACCGCCAGCCGCACACCGTGCACCCGCTTCGTTGAGCACTGGCTGTCGATCCACTGGTTTGAGCTTGTTCAACGCCACGGCGACGGCCTGGCGTTCGTTTGGGCTCAAGTGCAGCGGATCGGGCCAATGCAGGTTATCCACCGCTGGGGTCGCGCGCGGTACAGTACAAATACTTTCTTTTAATACAGTACAGGCGGCGTTCGGTTTCCGAACTGTGCCGGAAACATTGGCGTTCAGGCCCGGTTCGGAATCCGAACGAAGTCCCACACGATTCGGAACACTGTGATCGCTACTCAGTTCGGAATCGTGTAACACTTCATCGGTTGCCTGATCCAATTCCTGCGGCGTCCAATGTTCGCCCCAGCTCTCAAGTCGGGTAGGTAGTCGCCCCTGATCGATATTCTTGTCTTGGCGAATTTCTTCCACAATATGCTGCGCGACAATACGCACAGCCTTGGTCGCGTGATCGAGGGCGTGTCCGACTAGCTCGAGGTAGTCTTGATCCAGTTCCATGGCTTCGGCAGGAGTTAGCGGTTCATCGTGTAGGACATACAGAGAGCCCTGTAGGCGTCCGCTGAGCTGATCGCGGCCACGACTTACCAAGCTGAGCCATCGGGTCAGCCGGAGCATCGTTAGGACGCGAGCGATGGTTTCTCGGGAAGCTGATACTCCATAAGGCACGCTCGACAGGTAAGGCTGCAAATCCTCATAGCGCGGGGTAACCACCCCCTGGCCTTGCAACATAAGTCGAAACACTTGCCAGGCGTTACGCTCCAATGGCGTCAACCGGTTATCCAGCAGTAGGCGACGCGGCACGACTTCATGTGATTTGCCACTGAACAGAAAACCAGCCTGTAGAGCCTGGTTGGAGGGTTGTTCAGTGGTGGGACGTGCAGGCCAACGTTCACTCAACTGCTGGGTGCATTGCTGCAGAACACGCTGCCAGCGACTGAAGGGGGCGGTGTTCATGTTCCGTTGCTGTACTGATCGATCTGTTGCCAAACAACGGTCAAGCTGATCTGTTGCTCCTCCGCCAACATCATCATGGCATCGAGCTGATCCTCGGTACCGTCCTGTGCGCGTAATTGACACCAACGCTGCCAGAGCGCGTGTTCCTGCGCTTCACTCAAGTTCTGTGGACGCCCCTTACGGGTTTCTATCTTGAGCAGGCGTCGGCGCAGGGCGGTTTCCGAATGTGCTAAGCCGAAGCACTGGTACATGATGGTACTGCTGGCACCAAGCTTGAGCGCTCGGTTGATCAAGCGCTCGTTCTGCTCGTCGCGTTCGGCCTGGTCGATCAAACGATGTAGCACCGGCGAATCAATCTTGACCTCAACCCAGGGAATGGTGGCATGGGCCAGGCGTGACAGCGTGGTAGGCGGCAAAGATTGCAGCAGGTAGATATCCTCTTCACCCAATCCGAGCGCCTTGCAGCGTTGCAGATTGCCCAGACGCACCTCGTGAAGGACCTGGGTCAGCATGGCCTGGTTGAGCACATTGAAAGACAGGTTCATGGCAGCTCCCTTGGTTCGTCGTCTTCAGGGGTAAGCGCTAAGTCGATCAGGCGCCGCGCTAAGCGAATGAGGCGATACAGTTTTATCAGTAGAGCGTCAGGCAATCGCTCCAATCCTACGTCCACAGCGGGACGATCTGTCAGCGGAAGTTGATAGACCCCCAATAGCAGTTGTCCGAACAGGGCTGAGGGCAATTGCTTGCGATCTTCCCAGTTCACTTCGTCTTGAGCGCGCAGTAGGGCAAGGAGCATCAGATGAACGCCGGTCGCACGAGGCGTTGAAAGATCCAGTTGATCCATGTTGAGAGCGAAACCCAAACCATACTTCTGGTCGACGATGCTCTCGGAATGTCCGGCGTAGGTCGCCATTTCCCTGGCCAATCCCGCAATGGCAAATCGCAGCTGCTCAGGGCTATCCAACGTTGGGGCGATGAACCAGATGTCGTCGATCGTGTAAGTTTCGACGATTGGTGTTGGTTCGGGTGCAGTGTTGCGATCAATCTGCTCGCGAATCCGTTGGACGCGTGACGTAAGGTTGACTGTTGATTCGACATTCGTTTCGGGCAGCGTGAGCAGATCCTCTCGCTCTATTTCAGTCTTGGCCTTAGTCTCAATTGATTGGGGATGGGGCGCGGAGGAGAGGGGGCCTACCGCGGTTTCATCGACGTTCGGCGGATGGCTGCTCTCTGAGGGCATGACGACACCGCCAGGCGTACGGATGATGCGTTGTGTATCGCTCAGCTCCAGGGCCAGCATGCGGTAGGACTGTCCGAATAAGCGGCTCATGCGTGTGAGCAATTCATCCTGGACTTGCTCAAAATCGAGAGAGTCAGGGACGGCATCAAATTGGCCCAGGGTGTCGAGCCAAAACTCGGGGAATGCAATGGCGTCGCTTTGATAGCGATTCCAGGTCCGTTCAGCTTGGCTACGCAGGCCGATCAGACGTTCAATTTTGGGCTTACCCAATCCGGCATACAGGGTTTGTGGGATGGCGGGCAGCAAGTATTCGAGGGTGTCGAGCATCCGGCTGATGTGCGACTGTGAAATGGGATAGCCCCCAGAGGCAAGACGTCGTGCGAGCTCGCGTTGTGAGAGAGCAGCTTCATCTGCTTCGAGCATGGTCTTGAGTTTGGCTACCGCCAGAGCACGTTCGATGAAGGTGAGTTGGCCGTGCAGATCGCTTTCGGCCAGATGGCCGATCAGGGTGGTGATTTCATTGCTCCAAGGCCGGAACAGGCAATGAATACGAAAGAAGCGCTCGTCGTGGGTTTCTTGCCACAGTTCGCCGAGAATCGCCAATCGCGTATTACCGCCGTTGCGGATAATGAAATAGGTTTCACCCGGGCGGCGGGTAATCGGCGGTGGTTGGTCCAGCCCTCGTTCACGAATCGAGGCTTTTATATCGTCATAAAGCGGATTTCGGATGAAGCGCGGGTTGTGTTCGTAGGGCCGCAATTGCTCCAGTGTGACCAGCATGGGGGTATCGATGATTGGATCGGACAGTCGCTCCAGTTCTGGACCCCGAGGAAAATGGTCCTGGTGCAGCTTCTCGATGATCTCCTCCTGGCTGAGCTTCTTCATTTGAATGCCTCAGTTAACGCCGGTTACGCAAATGGTCACCGATCTCGAACTTTACAATTTCAGCTGTTCCCGAACCTTCGAAATGTCGGGAGAGTTCTGCAAGGAACCACCCCATGGCAGAGCGCGCACCCTGTAGGCGAAAGACCACGGTGCAGTACTCCTCGCCAGGTGGATGATTTTGTCTAGTGGATGGCTGAACGATGATGGGAAACTGATCCAACATCAAAAGACTCCTCGCCAAACGCTGTTGGCCTGAAGGTTGAACAAACAAAATGACTGGCGAGAAATGCCGGCTTCGGTATCCATCTCATCGAACGTCTGCGTAACTGCCCACCCTAGAAATCGCTTCGCGCCATTCCGGAAACAACTCGATGGCTAACGCTTGCATGGTTTCCAACGCTGATTGCATGCGTCGTTCACGTGACTGGCGAGTCTCGATTCGGTGGGCTGGTAGGCCTAGGGAGGCGGCATTGAGGTAAGCCACTCGGTCTGGAACTACGGTGCTTAGAACTGAGATGTTGGGAGCCCCAGCGAAGGTCTCGTGCAGGCCACGAATGATCATGCGCGTGTCTATCCGGATGCTATTTACCTGGTTCAGCAGCAGTCGCAACGGTGGCAGCGTAATACCCAGGTGCCGAAACGGTTCGAGCTCGCTGAACAGCTTCAAAGTGCCGCGGCGTAGTTCACGGGCGGCTAGCATCTCCGGTGTGATGGGAGAGAGGGCGATATCGCACGCGAGGATTGCCATCTCCAGCAGTACGCTACGTGCGCCTTGGGTGTCGATCAAAAGCAGGTCATAACGGGGGCGAAAATCGTCTAGCAAATTGCGTAGTCGTAATCGCCCGTCAGGGGCATGTAGCAGTAATGTACTTAACTGGCCCTGAGCGTCGTTGGAGATGATCAGATCAAGCCCTGCGATTATGGTCTTGGAAACGATCCGTGCAGGCTTCGTTAAGTTGAGTGCAATGAGCTCGTACGTGCCAGCGACAGCTTTCTGGTTCAAAGCGTAATAGCTGGAGAGGGTGGGTTGGCTGTCGAGATCGAGCAGTAGGACGCGTAGACCAGCATCCGCCAGCAGACCGCCGAGATTGGCAGCTACTGTGGTTTTTCCGACCCCACCTTTGGTGGAAAGCACCGCGACCACGCGCATGGCATCAGCCCTGCTGGCCCAGACGCTCAACAACCCATCGCTCGATCTCCAACGAGTCCCAGCCGACTGCACGTAATCCGATGCGTTTAGCCTGAGGGAATTTACCTTCCTTCATTAGGTTATAGATGTGCGCGCGCTTGAATCCAGTCTTTCGCTCCACCTCGTCGCGCCGCATGATGTGGCGCTCGATTAATTCAGGTTGAGACGAATCGATTGCTGTTTGGGATTGCATGGTCATTCCTTGGCGCCGGATGGCGCAATTGGGAGAGACCTGAATTCAAAACCAGAAACGTCTGACAGTCATTGCATTGCAATTGTGCCAATTGCAAGTGCAATGCGCTGACTTAAACGCGGGAAAAGCTGCGCCGAGCAGTGGCGAATTTTTCATCGAGGGTACGTTTGCTCAAACCTGGGATGCCTTCAAAATGCGCAGTTATTGAATCAACTATTGCGGCTTGACTATCGAATACGGAATTGGGTTTACCAGCTGGTGAGGTGCCGAGAAGTGTTTCGAGCAAGGCGCCGATTACACGCTGATAACCGGTTTCACTGCGTTCGCTGAGCTTGCCCTGCGCCTTACCCAGCGCGCGTAAATTATCTCGTTCTAAGCCGACGGACTTGAGGTCTTCGAGGAGTTCACGAAGGGCAGTTCTGTTTGCTTTCAGCTCTATCTCAAGCGCATCTTTATCTGCCCGCAGTGTCAGGTAGGTACCAATGTTGATTTGCTCATCAGCCGGCTGCTTCCCGAATAGGAACGTTGGACGTTGATCGGGATAATGATGAAGCATCCACCATTTGAGATCTGTATGCCTAATAGTCAGCAATCTGCAATCGATGGGAGTTCCAGGTGTTACCGTCACGCCGAAAACGCCGTACGGTAGCTCACGGTTGCGCACCGCATCGAAAATTTTTTCGGTGTTGGTGCGAAGACATGGCCATTGAGGGAAAGTAGTGAACAGCGTTGCGGGCGAATCCTCGACGGACGCAAGAATCTGAGATTCATGAGTCATGAGATTACACCAACGTATGGCTGCATCGATGGGACGATAAAACAATTTTGCCAGCGGATTGTAGCTGTTGGGCGTGTACATATTGGCGGCCTCATGTCTGAGGGGGCAGATCCGCTAGATACGTTTTGAAGGCTGTACAGGCCTGAGCTTCCGTGCGGTGACTGTCCCTTGGTCGGTCCGAGGTATTATTAAAAAAATCCTATTCGTCATACTTGGATAAATTGTTCGCTCTGTCTGGCTTTTAACACCAAGACGATACAACGTCGGCAGGCTTCAGAAGGTTTTGACTTGGGCGCCTGAACAGAAAATCTGCCCCGGCGCTCCCCATAAGCCCAGGTCATTTGCAAAGCTGACATCTCGAAGGCTAGAAGAAGTCACGCTGCTTTTGCTTTTGTCTTTGTGCGTTTAATTTTCGGGCCTGTCGATAGTTCAAGCAGCCGCGTCCTTGTCGATTCAAGAATGAGATCGGAAAGCTCTGGATCATCTACAATTCGCGACATTGTCACGGCCCCAATCATGGACGAAAGTGTAAAAATCGCATCAGCCTTCGCCGCCTCAGGATCTTTGAATCGGCTTCGCTTAGCTATGAGATCGATCAAGCCCTCGAATCCTGATGATGCCGCGCGACGAGTATCTGCGTCTGCGCGCGCCAATTCGCTACCCATAGCGACCAAAGGGCAACCGCCCAAACGATCGTCACGATATTCTGAGGAAAGAAATTCTTGGACGTGCTTCAGGAATGCCTCTTCACCGCCATTTACAGCGATTTCTGCGGCGCCCACCAGCTCTTCCATACTCACGGCACAGGCTTCGGCAACGAGTTGTTCTTTCGACTCGAAATGGCGATAAAAACCACCGTGCGTCAGTCCTGCCGCGGCCATAATCTCTGATACACCAGTGGCATGGATTCCATTGCATTTGAATACTTGGGACGCGACATTCACGATCCGTTTCCGCGTTTCTGCGGTTTCTGCCTTTGATTTCCTCATTTCAACAGTCTCTCCTATCAATCTGGCGCTGCGGCTTCGCGCACCAGCAACTGACCATAATGATTAAAGCTTATCAGATTAATCTAAGCCGTACACTCAAAACGGATATTCGGTCACATCTCATCATCTATGTGGGTTTTTTCCGACCCTGGTTTCCTCGCTAGACACGCTGGCGACGGCGCATCCATGGCCTTTGGAACCCCGCTATGGCTATCCCTTAGGCTCGATCTCCTTCGTCACCCGTCTTAGCGTTTCGACTGACCACCAACACAGATTAGGGATCATTTACTCGATTTTCGAATAGGTGTAATCCGCGTTTGCTGGATTATCCAAAGCCTCTGTAGCAGGCATTCTTCCTCACCAGCAACGTCGCTGATGTCCTTAACAGAGGTCGACGATGATTGCGTCATTGGCACATCCGTGCGTTGGTTACTCGATAGGAGATACGATATGAAACTGAAAAACAAAGTGGCTTTCATCACGGGTGGCACCTCCGGGATCGGCTTGGAAACAGCCAAACTATTTCTGGCCGAAGGTGCAGAAGTTGTAATCGTTGGCTCCACCGCTGATCGCTTGGAAGCAGTTGATCAGGAGCTGGGTGGCCGAGCAGTGTTTATCCAAGCCGATGTCCGTAAAGTCGCCGACATCGAGCGTGCTGTTGAAGAAACGCGTGCGAAATTCGGCCGCATCGATATCGTGTTCGCGAATGCCGGCGCTAGCACTGTCGCTCCGCTGGAAGCGGTTACGCCAGAGTACGTCGAAGACAACCTGGCTCTGAATTTCAACGGTACGTTTTTCACGATCCAAAAAACCGCCCCACTTATTCCCGCAGGTGGCAGCATTATCGTCACTACATCATTCCTAAACACCGTTGGCATGCCTGGCCTATCGATTCTCGCCGCCACAAAAGCAGCCGCCCGGTCGTTGGTCCGCACTCTGGGAGCTGAGCTTGCTCCTCGCGGAATTCGCGTCAACGCAATCAGCCCCGGCGCCATCGCCACGCCGTTTTACAGCAAGATCGGTTTGAACGAGGAACAGTTAAGCGAGGTCGCAGCCGGCTTGGAACAAAAGATCTCACTGAAGCGGTTCGGTGAAGCGTCGGAGTTGGCAAAAAGTGCGCTTTATTTGGCCAGTGATGACTCATCGTACACAACAGGCATTGAATTGGTCGTGGACGGTGGTCTGACACAGTTTTAACGGTAGTTGATCATGCTTTCTTACGGACGACCGCATTAGCGAGTGCTAAACGCGGTCGTTTTTTGGGCCTTATGCGTACGTATCTCATGATGTCAAAATCTCCTACACTGGCGACATTTACCCTGAAATGGACTAGTGATTTGGACCGTCTCGAAGCTATGGCGATGCTGTTATCCGCTGTCGACAAAGGAAGTCTTTCCGCTGCCGCGCGAGAGCTTCGGATCCCGGTGTCAACGCTTACCCGTCGGGTGACGGACCTTGAGGCGCATCTAGGAACAAGGTTGCTCACACGTACGACACGGAAGCTGATGTTGACAGATGCAGGTGCTGCATACATCGCAGCTGCGCGTCGAATCCTGGAACAAGTCAACGATCAGGAGCGAGAGGCAACAGGTGAGTTTACGGCCCCCCGAGGTGAATTGGTTATCGCTGCTCCCGTGCAATTTGGACGGCTGCATGTGTTGCCGATCATCAACGAATTTTTATCCTTGTTTCCCGACATTACAATCAAATTGCTTCAGTCCGATCGCAACATAGATCTCGTCGATGCACACGCTGATTTGGCGATCCGCATTGGAGAGCTAGCAGATAGCAGCATGATCGCGACAGGCGTTGGGTATCTGCGTGCGACTGTCTGTGCCAGTCCTGCTTTTTTGAAGAAATACGGCGTGCCCCGCGAATTGGATGCACTCACAAAGATACCGTGCGTTGTGTTCAACAGTCCGTACCTTTCACCTTGGCGTTTTCGAATGCCCAAAACAGGGAACGTTACCACCGTTCCCGTAGAACCACGTTTGCAAGTTTCTGCCCCCGATACTGCGGTTGATGCAGCAGTTTATGGGATTGGAGCAACGTTGGTACTGCAGCACGATTCTGCCGAAGCAGTAAGGGACGGTAGGTTAGAGATCTTGCTTCAAGAGTTCGAGATCGAGCCGGTTCCAGTGCATATGATTCACGTATCGCGTAATTTGATGCCACTCAAACTCCGTCGCTTCATTGATTTTGCTGCACCAAAGCTCAGAGAGTCACTGTCTCAGTTTACGAAGGTGTGATCCAAGAAGAGAGGAGGTGAGAATGAGGCAAGCTCAGCAGGTTCAGCGAACTCTCGAAAAGGTGGTGCCCTTCGTCAATATGTCGTAAGGGGATGCTCAACGACGAGGCGTTGAGCCCAACTGGCGATACAAACGTCATCATTGTAGGAAGCGCTGGTCTAGCAGAGCGACCACGTCGCGACTTGCCTTTCTGCGCATAGCGAGCGATCCGTGTTGGTGCTCGTCGCCACGCAACGCTGTCACTTGCTCTTATTAACTATTTGACTGCGTTCCATTCATAAAATGTGCGGAAGAGGCTGCGCATTTGAGCGTGTATCGCATCCTGCAAAACACGTCATGCCCACCGAAGGCCGTATGCTTCATTCTTTGTCCTGGGTTGATAGGGCGCTCATGAATCCGGCCCTTGCTCGATCGTGCTTGACAGAATGTCTGTTTAGGATCTATTCCTATACAAATCTATCTATCGATAGATTCAGGAATAAAAGATGCTGTTCAGCAGTCAGCATTGATCGTCGCTGGGGGAGCTTCAATCTGTCGAGGTGTCACGCCAGATTGATAAGGGAGCATGTGATAACAGCAGCGACGATCAATCCTTGGCAGCGGGACGTTTGGCATGACATCTACAAAGTCTATCGCTTCGTTCATCAGGAGATTCTCAATGTCCGCGCCTATGCCCCAGAAGCTTTTCACTCCCATACAGATTGGAGATATCACTCTAAAACACAGAGTCGTAATGGCGCCGCTTACCCGCCTCAGGGCTGTCCTGCCAGGCGGGATACCGAGCGATCTCATGCTTGAATATTATCGTCAACGAGCTTCGGTTGGGGGGCTGATTATCACGGAATCGACTGCCGTTGCGCAGTCCGGACATGGCTACTACGGCTCCCCAGGAATTTACAATGCAACGCAGGTTTCAGGTTGGAAGCGCATTGTTGAGACTGTTCATGCGTTCGGTGGCCATATGTTCGCCCAACTTTGGCATGCCGGCCGCTGCGCGCATGACTCCGTAACCCAAGCAGCTCCAATTTCAGCCTCGGTTGATGCTGCGTATTGGAAAGACGAAATCAACATGGTGCCGACCTCTGAAGGTTTTCAGTTGCCGTCTCCGCATCGCGCATTGCAAACACACGAGATCCCCGAGCTCGTGGAGCAATACCGAGGTGCAGCCGCAAATGCTAAAAAGGCCGGTTTCGACGGCGTGGAGCTGATGGCGGGGAATGGTCATTTGATGGATCAATTTCTACAAGACATAAGCAATAAGCGCACTGACGAGTATGGTGGCTCGATAGAAAATCGGACCCGGCTTCTCATCGAGGTGGTGCATGCGTTGGTTTCCGTTTGGGGACCGGGTCGAGTAGGGGTTCGTGTCGCGCCGAGCGGGACATTCAACGGAATGGGGGATAGTGATCCGCAAAGCTTATTCCGACATCTAGCAAGCCGCCTTAACGAAGTCGGATTAGCTTACCTTCACGTGATTGAACCCAGGATTAAAGGCGGAGAAACATTGATTGAAGGGCAGGAGCCCATTGCTGCGAGAGATTTGCGTCACTATTTCAAGGGACCCATTCTCGCAGCAGGCGGCTTCGAACCTTCCACAGCTGAAGCAGGCGTTGCTAACGGTGATGCAGACTTGGTTGCGTTTGGCCGGCATTTCATTGCCAACCCAGATCTACCAAAACGTATAGAAAGAGGGTTCCCTCTTAATGCGTATGATCGAAACACTTTTTATGCATACGATGAACGCGGCTATACGGACTATCCATTTTTTGATCAGAGCTAGCAGCGATCGGTTTTGAAATTGACGTGTGAAAGGCGGCTATACCTTTTCTCCATGTAGCCGTCTTTTTTGCCTCCAGGAGCCACACGAGATCGACCGGATGCATACCAGGAGGGAGATGGAATCAATGTTGGACGCTGCGATCCTCGGGAGGGACCTCGAGGCGTACTTTTGTATCAAGACGACATTAGGCAGCGTCGTTATCTAGTTTTGGTATCGTCCGTTCGAGTCTACAGCATCCCCCGGGTTGCACGATCGTAAGCTTTGATATCCCCCAGAGCGTTCGCAAGTAGCAAGGCTCCGACGATCGTCGAAAGCAACTGAGACGCTCCTTCGACCGTCATGCCTTGAGTCGTCATTTTCTCGAGGCACATTTCAAAAAAGCTCTGCACTGCGCCCGATACTTTATCGGGTAGGTCTCTCGTCTCTGCACCCAGCACGGTGCTAGGGCACATTCGGTCGACTGAGTAGATTGTCCCACGAAAGGCTTGAACCCATACCTTTATGCAGTCGGGCTCTGCTGCAAAATCATTATCAATCAATTCCGCCACACGCTCGGTATAGCGGTGAATGACCGACGCTGCGAGCAGCTCCTTGGTAGGAAAGTGATAATGAACGGTAGAGCTTTTGACGCCTACGTCAGTCGCAATTTCTCGAAAACTGAAACCATTGAACCCACCGACCCGAATTCGCCGTTCGGCAGCATCCATGATTGCGACACCGATGTCGCTCATAGCTCTGCTCCTTAATCATTTCATAGAATGCAATCATGCTATTCATTATGGGCATATTTGATACCTATCTGGAATCACGACGCAAATTAAAATGAGCTTTTCGTCTGTGATGGCGAAAGGATTTTCAGGTTGAGCTGGCAGTCCGGATAGCCCTCACCTCTTGGTAAGTAGAGCCGTAGTCGACCGAGGGAGCGTGGCTTCACAAACCGTGCGACCTGGTTCGAGCGAGTAAGACAGCGATTTGTCTCTCTCGGCTATCAAATCCTGCTATCGGTTCTAGGCACTGCTGCTTCGAGCGAAATCGAAACCTAGATTATAGCCGCACCAGAGCTGCAGAAACCTGATGAGGAGGCAGGTGCGATGGTGGGTCGCCATGCTCGATCAAATGAGCCGTCTTGCCTATGGAGGAGGTTAGACATGTGCAGCCAACTGCTCTATCGTTAGATAGACGTGGTCGGGAGTGTTTAGGTTTTGGAAATTGAGATCTTACAGCCAATTTTTTCAAACCTTGTGCATTTCCTTTCCCGCACGTGACCCCCTTGCAGAGTGGTATCGAGGATGGCGGTGATGAATCAAAGCGAAAAGGTAGCGCGTTTCACAGAGTTGCATCGAAAGGGAAATCCCCTGTTGCTGTACAACGCTTGGGATGCTGGAAGTGCAAAATCCATATTTGATTGCGGCGCGAAAGCCGTTGCGACGAGTAGTTGGTCGATGGCGCGCGCACAAGGATATCGCGATGGAGAAATGATCCCATTCAGTCTGATAGCGCAACTCACCGAGCGCATCGTTAAAACAGTAGAGGTCCCTGTCAGTTTGGATTTCGAAGGGGGGTATTGCGGCGAAAATGATACTGAGCTCGTCTTTAACGTCCTGGAATTATTGAACCTTGGCATCACAGGCCTCAATTTTGAAGACCGAGTCGTCAAAGGCCATGGCTTGTATGGAATCGAGCACCAGGCCAATAGAATTGCTATTCTCCGTGAGGCCGCGAATACAAAAGGCGTCCCTTTATTCATCAATGCCCGTACTGATCTTTTTCTCAAAAAAGATGGAAAACCAGAAGATTATATGGATGAGGCAATTAAAAGAGCTCAAGCATATGCCGTCGCCGGTGCCTCAGGCTTGTTTGTTCCAGGGTTAATTGAGGACCATTTGATACGTGAAATTTGTGACAACACTTCCCTCCCGGTAAATGTGATGTTGCTTGGAGGCATGTCATCTATTCGCTCGCTGTCTAGGCTAGGAGTGGCACGTATCAGCTTTGGACCAGCGCCCTATGTGCAAACAATGGGCGTCTTACAAAGTGCGGCTAGAGTGCTGTTCACCGCAGACGGCGACTAAATCTGCGTCAGCCCCTGATTAACTTGGAGGATATCCAGTTACGCATGACAGATGCGGGATATCAATGTTACGCTTTCGAAAAGTGGCTGCATTTATGCTGTAGCGGCCACTACAATGATGATTTATTTTCTTCCGCTGCTGAGTGCTCTTCCCAGCGCAAGCTACAAACTGCACTCGCACGGTGACCTTGCGATCTTCTCGATTGAATTTAGTGGTCCGCGGCGGCCAAACTGCCTTCGCGCGATGCTGCGTTAAAAAACGCGATTTATTAATAGCTGCTCATCACGATTTTTGGATTCGAATTGACATAATGCGAAATTTCCGCTGAGTCGATTAATGCAAAGGTCTACAAAAGCGCTGATTTTTGCCGGTATTTTTCGATCTGCTTGAAAACATATTCGCACCGGTAATGGCGCTTGTTCATAATTCTCCAACACTATTTCCAACTCACCAGTAGTAACTTTGTCTGCAATCTGGTATGAAAGAGCCTGAGTTAATCCCCAGCCAAGTGATGCGATACGAATGGCAGCCTGATCGGTAGAGACAGTGAGTTTTAAGTCAGGTTTTATATGCAACGAATGTCCGTCTGCTTCAAATTCCCAATTGCGTGATAAAGTATTAGCTGTAGATGCAATGAGGCGATGATTATGAAGATTCGAAGGATGTGAAGGTCGACCATATTTTTTGAAATATTCAGCGGATCCACAAATAACACGCCGGGTTTTGCCAACTACGATCCCATGTTGTAAGTCTTCCTCTGTATTGCCAATACGAATAGCTACATCAATACCTTCTTCAACCATATTTGTAATTCGGTCTACCAACAACGTATTAATTGTTACGTTGGCATGTTCAGCTAAAAAGCTAGTTATTATTGGCATAATATGCAGTTCGCCAAACATTTGTGGTGCTGCCACCGTCAATTGTCCAGATGGAGTTCCGAAATTCCCGCTGGCAAAATTTTCCGCTTCATCGAGCTCAGATAAAATTCTTTTGCAATCGACCAAAAATCGCCGTCCCGTATCACTCAGTTGAACATTGCGAGTATTCCGAATAAGTAATGAAGTATTTAATCTTCGTTCCAATGATGCAATGGCGCGAGTCATCATGGTTGGGGACACGCTAAGTCGTCGTGCTGCAAGAGTGAAACTTAGTTCTTCGCAAATAACGACGAATGCTTGCATCTCTTGAATTTTGTTCACGACTTATCAACCTCATAAAAATTATAGATGTTTATTGATGAAGCGAGAGTGCTTGGCTTGAAACGGAAAAGTCGACATGTACTTACAAATGCACATTACCTCGTGTATTTTGCGAGTGACGCCACGTCATCTCCATTTGGTAAATTTATCGAGCGTAGATTCATCTCCAAAAAAACTGATGAGGCGAAGGTTCTTGAGCGAAAGTCGGTAGAAGAGTGTTCAAAAAAACTAGATGATCTGATGACGTGTCCACAGATTTCTATATGTAAATCGTTAAATTGTGAACTGTGAATTTTCTGGCTTAACTGAGATGTCCACTTTTTTCTATTATTTTCGCTTTCAATGTCAGATGTTTTTTAAAATAGTTTCGTTTCCTGTGTAAGGAGCAATTCATTCGAGTAGCAATGGGTGTTTTGGCCGTTGATCGTTGCACTTTATGAAATAATGCAGATTGTTTTTCGGTTATTACATACAAATGAATTGCAATATAAATTTTTGTGTTGACGGCCTGGCCAACAGAATAGCTTGCGGGAACGTTTGTAGCTATAGCACCTTGGTGGATTGCGAGAGGAGAGGGATTGAGCTAATTTAATTAGTCGATTATTGCAAGGCGCGTCGCCCAATGTCTGCATCAGATTCTTTCCAAACAGTCCGTTTGCTGCCATTCAATCCGCCGTTAGACTGGCACCGTATCCTGGCTTTTTTCTCTGGGCATCTGACGTTTGGTGTCGAAGCTGTAATGGACGGCGTTTATACGCGTAACGTTGAATTCAAGGGCAGCTTAGGTGTGCTTTCAGTCGGGAAGGCTCCAGGAGAGGATTACTTAATCGCTACAGTGAGTGGCGATATCAGTCGGTACATGGATGATTTGATTGAGCCTATTTCCCATATGTTTGATCTCTATGCTGTTCCCGATCAAATTGCTGAAGGATTAGCCCGCGATCCGTGGCTGAAGGCATTGGTTCAGGCGCGCCCTGGTTTGCGTGTGCCTGGATCTTTTTCAGGTTTCGAATTGATTGTGCGCACTATTGTCGGCCAACAGGTAAGCGTTAAAGGCGCCACTACCATCATCGAACGATTGGTACGGCGGGCGGGGATCCAGATTCTTCAAGATCCCAGCGCACAATTGGGATGGCTATTCCCGACACCTGATGCTCTAGCGGGGGCTAATCTGGAAAAAATTGGTATGCCCGGCAAGCGGGTTGAAACGCTACAACGCGTCGCTGCTGCGGTCGCTTGTGGCGAGCTTTCTCTCAACCCCCCTCATGAAGATATCAGTGAACTTCGCCTTCAGTTACTGGCGATGCCAGGCATAGGTCCATGGACAGTTGAATATATGGCTATGCGAGCTTGGCGTGATCCAGATGCTTGGCCTGCGTCCGATTTAGTGCTGATGAACCTTATGACTCGACAGGACTCTAGTCTGACACGATTGGCATTACACAAAAAACGTGCGCAAGCGTGGAAACCCTGGCGAGCTTACGCCGCTATGCACATTTGGAATTCCGCAGTTGATGGGCCGGGCCTAATGTAAAATACTCAGATGACAATTGAAATCACAAGATCCAGATTGTATTTCGATCTGTTATCCGCATTCTCAACGATGGCTTTAAATAAGCTAGGTCGATAGTTGATGAGGACCATTTTATGGCGTTCACGTTTCGCTACATAAACTCCCCCGTAGGTCGTTTGACATTGGTAGCGCAAGACTCTTGCTTAGCTGCCATTCTTTGGGAGAACGATCGACCGAATCGCGTGCCTTTAGGTGTAATGAACGAAGACCAGGGGAGTGTCATTCTTAATCGCGCTGAAACGCAGTTATACGAATATTTTGCGGGCACCCGTGAACGATTTGATATAGAGCTAAACTTTCGTGGCACCGATTTCCAGAAAAAGGTATGGCACGCCTTATTGGCCATTCCTTTTGGCGAAACACGAACTTATCTAGATATTGCTAAGCAAATTGGCAATCCGGCTGCAGTCCGAGCAGTCGGTGCGGCCAATGGCAAGAATCCGATATCCATCATCGCACCGTGCCATCGTGTGATCGGTAGTACCGGTGCTCTCACGGGCTTTGCCGGTGGCTTGAGGGCTAAGGAATTATTGTTGACTCTGGAAGGGGGGTTGCCACATAAAACCTCAAAAATGCGCGATGACAACGCATCAAAGCAACGGTCTTTATTCTAGAAAGTTCAGTTACTGCGAAGCTGATTTGTGAGCAGGCTTCACGTGCTCAGAATTATAATGAACGCTCAGCAATAATATTTTGGACTACTGCCATCGCAGGCGCTAATGTTTGTGCGATGAGATCTGCCTTGGTGGTTGGTTTTACAGTCCTTCCACAAGGAATAAATAAAGGATCGTCAAATGAGGCACGAAGTTTAATCAACACATTGCTGACAGCGGGCTGGGTCACATTCAATGATTTTGCAGCCTTGGACACGCCTCGCTCTTGGTAAACGACCATAAAAGTGACGAGCGAATTCAAGTCAAACTTATGGAAGATTTGCACATCGATTGACATCTTCAACCTCCAGGAAAATGATCCCCTAAATAAGAACAGAGGAGCTGCCTTTTCACGCAGGTGTCGTTGTTATCCAACGCTATTGGGTCCGAGTATCCATTCGAGCTTTGCACGCCACGCTATTTTCTTGAGAAGACGCGCGACACCATGTCCTCCAACCTCTTCGGTCCAATGAGCAGTTTTGCCATCGACCCCCTCACGACAGAAAGACCACCTCACCTGCTAGCGAATCATTGTCGGTCCTTCAACCATCGAATCTGATGCGCTTCAGTACGACAATAAGATGATGTATCGTCACTAAAATGATGATAAAAGACATCATCTAAAGCGTCAAGCGCTAGATTTTGGAGGGCCTGACGTTTTTTCAGGTCAAAAATCGCGCGTGACCAAAAGGCGAATTAGATTACAGGTTGACGCTAATAGCTTTTTAGGCGTAACGTCAAATGACGTACGGAGAGAACTCGAAAACCCAATCGGCGGATGGGTTGTGATTCGTAGTCGCACTGGCAAGAAAGGCGATAGAGATGAAGACATCAAAGGTGCAGAAGGCAGTGACGCGCAAGCGCATTTTAGATGTTGCTTCGCAGGAGTTTCGGAAAAACGGTATCCATGCGACGAGCGTTGCGGAAATCATGAGCATTGCTGGATTGACCCACGGAGGTTTTTACCGGCACTTCGCCTCTAAAGAACAGCTGATAGCGGAAGCGTGCGCTGTGAGCATGGAGAGCATCGTTGAAATGGCTGAAGTCGCAATGGAAGGAGGAGAAGAATCGTTCATAAACCATTTCAATGATTTTCTCTCGCTGGAATATCATGATGACATTAAGGGTGGTTGTGCATTTGTAGTGATGGGAAGCGAGTTGGCGCAAGCGGATTCCGAGACACGCCGAGCTGCCTCAGAAGGGCTAAAAAAATGGGTGGATGTCATCGCTCAACGTGAGCTTGGCGGCAGCTCTAAAACAAACAAAGCGGATGTTTTGTTTAAACTGTCAGCCATGGTTGGTGCGGTTACGATGGCCCGAATTGTCGACGATCAAGCGCTCTCAAATCAGATTCTCAATGAAACGAAGGATCGGTTGAGGAACATGTTGACGAACCGTTCTCCAAAAACCAATATCGGATAACACATAATCATGTGTTGTTCACACAACCCATCACTGAAGATATATTGAAAAACATTTTGTATTAATCGTTCGATTTAAGAGGTTTTACTTCATGTATTTCGAAATCATAACTCAATGCGCGCGTAATCTAAAAAATGTTGAAATTTTTTTTATAAAAGCAGAGCAATACGCCGTTGAAAAGAAGTTTGACATCGACGTACTCATGCACGCCCGTTTGGCGCCTGACATGAAGCCACTGATCTATCAAGTGCAGAGCGCATGCGACTACCTCAAAGGTGGAGCCGCTTGGCTCTCGGGGACAGAGATTCCTCGGCACGTAGATAAAGAGCAGACGATCACGGAGCTGCGCGCAAGGATAGAAAAAACCTTAGTTTTCGTCGAAGGAATCGGCAGGCAAAAATATGTTGGGGCAGACAAACGAATCATGACGCTTTCTTGGGAACCTGGTAAGGTGATTGCTGCTCCCGATTATGCGCTGCAAGTTGTGATCCCTAATTTTAATTTTCATATTGCTATGACTTACGCCATCTTGCGAAACAATGGTGTAGATGTAGGAAAGATGGATTTTTTAGGGCAGCTGAATATGATCGATCCATGATCATGAGTTAACAACGTGATGCCAACAAAATTCGGCAATTGGTCGGGTGCAATTGACTGTGCCGAACTGCTTATAGAGCAATTTGGTGTTATACCAATAAGGACAAAATAATCCGACAGTTGGAATATTTTCATAGATGACTGGATAGAAACATCGACTCAAGCGAGTGAGGTATTTTATATTTTTGTTTCAGATCGGAACGCATGTGCTCGTTGGCAAAAAAATGCGTAAAAAAGGATCAGAGCAATGGCTCTGTTCCATTGCACCACAAGTTGATAACTGATGACATAAATTTTTCAGCAAAGTAGCAATCATTGAGAGCCCCGGCAATCAGCATTGCTCCCGCCATAGACGACATAAGCTGCATAGCGCGTTCTTCATTTGGTTCAGACTGCCCAACATTCTTTTCCATTAAAACGACGAGCAATTTACGAACGCCATCAGTGAACGCATCACTGATGGTACCACCCATTCTTGTGACATCAGCTGCTAATGTTGGAATAGGGCAGCCGTTTTGGCTACATAACTGGTGTTCGCTGCTGACGTACTTTTTCACCAATGACTTTGCCGAAAGTTCTGCGGACCAAAGTTTGCAATATTCGTCGAAAGTGTGAATTATTGCCTCCGACACAAGTTGTTCTTTACCGTTTGGGAATTGTTGATAAAAACTGCCATGGGTGAGGCCGACGGTTTTAGACAGCTTGGCAATACCGATTCCATGCACTCCATACTCTCGGTACAGCTTAGATGCCGCTGTCAATATTTTGTCCTTGTTCAGCATGCTTTGTTCTTTAGTAACTTTCATGATTATATACCAAAATAAATGACAGCGAATATTAGCGGGAAGCGAAACTAATAAAAAAGCCTCCCTCTGAGATTCAACCGCAGTCTTAATGAGCAGATAACGCAAAAATCATCTTTTAGGTCTGCATTTGCAATCAAGTTGTCTTAAGTTGGTCAGTGTCCTTTGTTGTTCAACTGCTAGGTCTTGGTTGTATGGATTAATCGGTCTCTCAACCATTAGGAGGATGTGGTCGGTTCGAGAGGCCTGGTCCCCATTGTAGGCATCACTCCGTAGCGTCGGAACAGGGGGCCGCCATAGCCACGGTCTGATCTGGTTAAGCTGTTCTGGTGCGACAAAATTGTCCATCGTCTTGTCCGGAAGCAGTGAAGCAACCAAGTTCAGGAGCTCAGCACGTGCTGAGAATCCCGTCGAAATCTACTCCTCGGGCGCCGTGAATGAAGCAACCTAATCCCCGAGAAAGTTTTAAATTCTCTTGCGACTCCTGAGACCTCTGTCGAAGCGAGATGCGAGAGAAGCAATACCATATCGCAATCCTACGTCGTTTGTGAATCTATCGTTAGATAGATTGACTGGGGAAAGGACGGCCGGCAATGCCCATGGCGCAGACGCGGGTGATTCGGATGTCGGTATGATCGGCCAGCTTCAGCTATTTCCCATCATCAATGGAAGGTGCAGGCCTTAGCTCTCTCTGGCTGGGAGCCTCCGGCCTGGAACCGAATCTGATAACGGGAGTAGTGTGCTAGGGGAGGCATGGGCGGTTACTAAACGCATTCACATACTTGCCCAAAAACCTGTTCCGATAGCCACGTCGCCTAGATCTTCGGCTACCTCAGGTGTCGCTTCAATGACTGAAAATCCGTCTCTGAAAAGGAATTCGGATTTTGGGATTGAGCTAGGTTTTGGCCATGGCGCCTTGGTACCCTTGCCGACCACGAGCAAAATAGATATCAGATGATCTTCAGGCAAATTGATGATTTTCGCCACTTCGTTAGCATCAAAGCCAATCAGTACGCAGGAGTCATAGCCCATCGCCTTGGACGCGAGCATCATCGTTTGAGCGAGGAAGGTTGTGGAACGAATTGCCTCATCGCGCTGTAGTTGTTCACGTCCTTCATAGAAGGATCTCGTCATCGGAACAAGAACGTTCCGAACGTTGGCAGGTGCTTTTTCCCAATATCGGGCAGGATCTTTATCCCACGCTTTGACGTCAGCGCAGATTACGTAGAGCAACGAGGCATCTGTTACCTGTTCCTGGTCAAAAGCTGCGGCACGAATTTTTGCGCGAATGGTGGGGTCTTTCACATCCACCAATCGCCAATGTTGGATGTTGAAGGACGATGGTGATTCGAGTGCGAGATCAATCAACAGGCTCTCTTCTGCAGAAGAGATGCGATACGTTGGATCATAATGCTTGATCGAGCGGCGCTCGCGAATCGTCTCAAATGTATCCATGATCAGCTCCTGAAAAAACAAAATTGAAGTCTGCAGCGTTCGCTGCGATGTCGATATAGCTTAAACACGTCATCTATAATCTTGCAACAGAATGTTGTCTCTGACGCTCCGGAGCCTGGTTCGAAAGGGGGATTGAGGGAAGCGATGTTTGCACCGCGGGGTCAAAATAAAGGAAGAGGTACGAGGCAGCGCGCCCTCAGCTTGCGATTCATTGCTTGAAAAAATGGATCTAAAAAGTGCCACTTGTCTCTCGGCGTTTCCCCTACGAACCTCAATCAGTACGCGGTCCTAAGCTGGTGTTAAACGAGCAGAGAAAAATCTGCGAGGGATGTGGAAGGGCTCATTTCGCCATTAAGGCCAGAGCCGAAGGATCAGCATAAACTCGTCATTTTTTCCGTATCAGAGCGCATTCAGAAATAGCTGTGCCAGGCGCTGAACAATTTGCCTGACATCGCATCTGGTCAAATAACGCAGATAGACGCTGTAGGCGATGAGATTGCGCAACAACGCCTCTTCGGGTAAATGGCCACTGCTTTTGATGCGCAAATTCGACAAATGGTTGTCGTGCGCCTCATGGTGGACACCGATGATTTTATCGCTTCAATTCGCAATGAAAGCGCCAAAAATTCTGCAGGCGCCCGCAAGACTCGATTGAGTTATGCGCTGCCTGGCGTCCCCCAAAGGCATTAGAACCTATCGAGAACTTGCGAGTGATGGCGCTGAGCGCGTGTTCCCTACCGTCGTTTTTCGCCGTCACTCGCGCCGGCGACAGCTAGCGATTCGCTAAGCACCAACCGATTCTTCCACGCCGGGTAGCAAAGCACAGGCGATGCTACAGCGCATTATTCGCCGCGGAAGCGCATTCAAGGCAGCGGTGTTCCTTTCTGGCGTGGATGGCTTAAACCATTCCTATTCTGGCGCGTCGCGTGGCGGTTCCTGCGGCGCGGAGACGGTACCTATCGGCCTGCAGCTCACGACCTTCGACAGAATAACCAAAAACCCGCTTGACAGTTTGGATGACGGGTATTAACTTAATTTTAGTGAAGGCTCATCAGCTAAAACGGCGAGTAGCTACCGATCTGATGTAGTCACATGCCGGGTTGCTGCGGGTTTCACCGATGCAGGTCAGGACGATCGAGGCGGTGCTGTAGGGTCATTCGATTGTGCCCAAAACAGCAGTCCGTGATCGTTCGAAGGCGATTACGACCTAAAACTCTCCAACGCTTCATCCTTCATAGGAATTACCAAATGGTTACCTTTACGCATCAGATTCAGGAAGTGGAGCTTGAAAAAGAACGGACTGCTTTGGTCTTGGTAGACATTCAGAACGACTTTCTTACTGACGGCGGCAAGTACTTCGTCATGATTGAGGAGTTGTTGAAGCGGAACAATGTGAACGCCAATCTGGAAACGCTTCTTCAGACAGCCAAGGACAACAGTTTTCCAGTCTTCATGTCGCCGCACTACTTTTTCCCGCATGACCACCATGGCCATCACGGTCATACCCATCTCAGCCCGATGGAGGACTTAGCACTCAATGGTGGCGTGGTTGCACGACAGAGCGCGCTCAATTTCGAGGGGGTGCAGGGCTCGGGAGCCGATGTACCTGACCGTTTCAAAAAGTATATGGAAGACAGCAACACAACCATTACATCTCGCCATGTCTCTTACGCTCCGACTAACGATCTTGTACTGCTGTTGCGTCGCCGGGGAATTGAGAAAGTCATCATGGCAGGGCCGGTCGCAAATCTCTGCCTAGAAGACCATATGCGCAACCTCATCCAAAACGGTTTTGAGGTTGTGATGGTACGCGACGCGGTCGCGGCCGCAGCAAACGAGGAGGGTTCCGGTTACGACGCCGCGATGATCAACTGGCGATTCATGGCTAACGCAGTGTGGACTACAGAAGACACTGTTCGCCGCATGACAGAACTTACAAAGATCTAACACATATTCGACCTGTCCAAATCCGACTTCAGTAAATGACGAAGTCGGATGACGGTGCGACACCGTTGAACATTGACTTATCAATTCGAAATATCACGAACGGAAGTACGAAATGCTTCCTCTCATACCTGTAGGAGATAGTCATGAGTAAAGGCACTATTCTAGTCGTCGGTTCCAATGCAACTCAGCTTGAAGCACAAGGCGGCGGCACAATTACAATTGGTCAATTCTTAAACGAAACTGCCATACCTTTATTGGCACTTGGCGAAGCGGGTTACGATTTCGTTCTCGCTACTCCGACGGGCGAGAAGCCGCATATGGATCAAGATTCTGATGCGCTGATCTATTTTGCCAACGATGACAAAGCTCGTACTCGAGCAAGGGATTTCTTTAATAACGACCCTGCCATGAACGAAGTTCAGACGGTGCGAGCAGTAATTGATGATGGCCTCGATCGATTCGCTGGCGTCTTCTTTCCGGGTGGTCATGCACCGGTGGTGGACTTGATGCAAGATTCGGATGTGCGTGAGGTACTTCACCATTTCCATATTAACAACAAACCTACCGCAGCTATTTGTCATGGGCCAATGGCGATCATTGCAGCGCTGGACAATGCACCTGAGTTCCGCGCGGCTCTGATTGATGGAGATCAGGCTAAAGCCCGCGAATTAGCTCAGGACTGGCAGTATGCCGGTTATCGCATGACTGCTTTTTCGCGCAGCGAAGAGGAATACGCGGAGGATAACGTCTTCCACGCCAAACTTCTCTTCAACATGCCTGATGCCTTGCAAGCAGCCGGCGGTGACGTCATCACAACCGATAAGGATTTTACGTCGTTTGTGATCGTCGATCGTGAGCTGGTGACCGCCCAAAATCCTATGTCGGATCACGAGCTGGCCAGCAAGTTTATCGAGTTGCTCCAACAGTCAGCATAAACCGTATTGCATCTTCGTCATGGTTGCAAAGACGTTTTCGTCTAGCTCCGCCAACTGTCACCCACAGACATCGCCTTCGAAATGTCTGTTGGGTGGCATACATCTCATGGGTACTACTTACGCTCATCTCAAATCAAGGACCAAATCATGAACAATGTAAAAACCATTCAGGAAAAAAACAAGGAGGTCGTTGTAGCCTTTTATAAGGAAGCTCACTTTGATGGTGATGTCGACGGCGCGATTGCTCGATATGTCGGTAATACGTATCTTCAGCACACGCCTGGTGCTGCAGATGGCATCGAAGGCCTACGCGAATACATTAATGCTTTTCTGAAGGCCTTTCCCAATGCCAAGGGCGATATCCGTCGCGTGATTGCTGAGGATGACATAGTCGTTGTCCATGCCCACTGGACTGGTTTGATTAGTCCTAATGGCGATGTTGGTGTCGATATCTTCCGAGTAAAGGATGGCAAGCTCCTTGAGCATTGGGACGTCATTGCACCAATCCCTGATACATCAAAAAATCAAAACACAATGTACTGACCATCCGCGCGAGGGTTGTTCAAACGACCCTCGCGCGATAGGTACACGCACTGGATGGAGATACTATTGTGATCAATCGCGAAAGCCTCATAACGGATCCGGTGGTTGAACAGACAGTTGAATCGACCTGCGTGACGTCTCCTTCACTTGAGGCTTTGTGGAGCGCCGAGCGAGATAGCTCTTACGGTTGGCGGGTTGTTGCAGCGGCGTTCATTGTGGCCGTATTCGGCTGGGGACTTGGATTCTATGGCCCGCCTGTCTATTTAGAAGTTATCCGTCAATCGCATAATTGGTCGATCGCATTCGTATCAGGGGCTGTCACACTCCACTTCCTGGTAGGCCTCGTTGTCATCCCAAATCTGCCGCCTTTATATCTTCGCTTCGGACTGCCGATTGTGACCTTTGTCGGTGGGATCGTAATGGCGTTGGGTATTCTTGGTTGGGCATTTGCCAGCAATGCATGGCAGCTCTATCTGGCGGCGCTTTTCTCCGGTATCGGTTGGTCGGCACTTGGAGCAGTAGCCGTCAACACGATCGTTTCTCCATGGTTCATTACGAAGCGCCCTCTGGCACTCAGTGTGGCATTCAACGGCGGCAGTGTTGGCGGAGTAATTTTTTCGCCTTTTTGGATCATACTGATCGATTGGATAGGCTTTACTTTAGCCGCTATGGTGGTTGGCGCGGTGATGGTTGTGACACTTGGGGCCCTGGCTTTACTCGTTCTTGGACGCTCCCCCGACGGCGTCGGGCAGCACAACCCAGCTTTGAATACTGTTTTCCCTCTGGAACCTGCCACATCGGTTGAGCGGTTGGATCTGCTCCGAGATCGAGCTTTTTTGAGTCTTTGTATCGGAATGACTTTAGCGTTGTTCGCGCAAACAGGGCTCGTTGCTCATCTCGTGTCAGTGCTGGCTTCCGCGCTCGGTAGACAAGGTGCGGGCCTCGCTGCCGGTGCGTTGGGCGTTGCTGCTATTGTGGGACGATTGGTCGTCGGCTCGCGAGCCACCAGTGCTTCAAATTGGCGTGCCATCGCATGCTATAGCCTTGTGGCTCAAGCCCTAGGATGTGGAGTGTTAATACTGGCCCATGGCAATAATCCTACGCTCTTGGTTTTAGGCGTGGTGCTCTTTGGTTTGGGGGTTGGTAATGCCATTTCCGTCCCACCGGTGATTGCGAATCTTGAATTCTCAAGTGCTGATGCGACCCGTGCAGTTGCTCTGATTGTCGCAATATCACAGGGTGCTTACGCTACCGCCCCAGCAGTATTTGGCCTTTTTCGTGAGATGTTTTCGGATCAAATCATTTTTTTTGCGGCTGCTGTAGTACAGCTTTTGGCTATTGCCGCATACCTGTCAGTGGGAGTTATCGGGAGAAAACATCGCCGCGGAAACAGAGCTCTGCCCTGACTCCGACACAATATATTGATGGTGTGCTGAATTTAATTAGATTAAGAATAAGTCAATATTTTTCAAGGTTGTATGAAATATATAAAGATGCGACCAGTTTTAAGTTCAATCAGGTAGAATAGAAGCTGTCTCTTTTCTATTTCTACCAATTTTTCGAAAAAACTAGTTAAATTCGGATCTTAGCTGCGAAAGTAAATTGCTTATCTTTCATAGAGTTTGGATGACGTTTTAAATCGTACGTAAGGTCATTGCGACCTGCAATGACCTTACGTTCTCTGACCTTTTCGACCCTCTTTGTGTCGCTGCGACTGTCACTGCTTTCCAATAGAGTGCTGACGTCGAGCGGAGATGCATTCACTGTGCTAAGGTATGTTGTAGTGTTCAGGCGGATCTTGACCAACAGACTCTATAATAAAAAGAAAGACCAAAGAAGTCAGATTGAGAAGCGAGAAATCGTTTTCTTTAATTCTATTGCTAACTTAGATAGTTCTAGACTGGCTTCGGAGGTCTGATCCGCACTTGTTGCGGAATGGCTTGATAAATCCCTAATCTTGATAAGACTGTGGTCCAGCTCCCGGGCTACAGTCGCTTGCTGCTCTGATGCACTTGCAATCATAAGATTACGATCTTTGATTAATGAAACTGCACTGGAAATTCGCTCGAGAGCGGTATTCACCGTTAACGCACGCTTTAGTGTCTGATTTGCGTGGGATGCGCTGAGTTGGAGAGATTCCACAGTCTCCATGGTGCTGCCCTGAATGTTGAGAATGATTGATTGTATTTCTTGAGTGGAGTCTCGTGTACGTAGCGAGAGTGAACGAACCTCGTCGGCAACCACCGCAAAGCCACGGCCTGCTTCGCCGGCCCTCGCGGCCTCGATCGCTGCATTGAGTGCCAACAAATTGGTTTGTTCAGCAATACTACGAATGACTTCCAAAACCCTAGTGATGCCGCGCGCCTGGTCTGCCAATTCATTAGCTTGAGCGGAGGCATTAGAGACCTCATGGTTCAGTGTTTGAATATACTCAACAATTTCTAAAATTTGTTTATGCCCGTCCTGCATTTCTTTGTCTGACTCTTGAGAAAGCTCCGAAGTAGATACAGCATTGCTAGCAACCTCATCCACAGCCGCACTCATTTGGGTAACAGCGGTAGCTGCTTGTTCAATTTCGCTGCTCTGTTGTTGCAACCCGCGATTGCTTTCCCCCATGATCACACTCATTTGTTCAGAAGCGGTGGCTAATTGATCAGCTGAAGTGCCAATGAGGCCTATGGTCATGAGTAAGTATTGCTGCATGTCGCGCATTGCAAATAAGAGCATAGCTGGTTCGTCATTGCCGCGTGGCTCTAAGCGTATGTTAAGTCTTCCAGCCGCGATGGATTTTGCGGCGTCCAGCGCTTGATTGATTGGTAAGACAATGCTATTCGTCAGCATCCATGCCAACGCAATTGTGAGTAGCGAGGCTATTCCCAAGACGATAAAAACTATTGTAACTGCTCGCCCGTAAAGCTCTTGAGTCTCTTCGGTAGCTCTCGTTACACCTGCCTGATTTAGCTTCAGCAACTCTGTTAAATGCTCGCCCATTGATCTTCCGGAGTCCGCGAGCCCCGTGCCAAGCGTTAAGGATTCTTCGGGACTGAGTGGACCAGTTTTGAGCGACAATAGCAGTTGATCCAAGAAGCGAAGATAAGTTGTTAAATCTTTTTCCAGATACTCCACCAACGCGAGATTTTCTGCTCCAGAATTTCGTAATTTATACCGTTCTAATTCACTCACTAAATTGGCCCTGGATTGAGCGATCAGTTCCTCACTCTTTGATCGTAACTGAGCAGCATCATTGGAGCGGATTCGAACGCTTTCAATTCGTAAGACCCCGACCTGACTACTGAACTTTTGCAGGATCGTCATGCCAGATAGCCAATGATCATTGATATGCTTTGTCATCTTGTTCAACTCGGCCATGCGCGAAAGGCAAAATAGCCCGGTCAATAATAAAATTAACGTAATAGCGCCGAACCCAACGGCGGCACGCTTTCCTATGGTGAGCTTTCTCAATAACACGTTAAATCTCCATTTGGGGCGACTATTGACCCTACCATCTACGGTTAAATCGACAGAGTGGCTAACGGCCAATCAAATCGATTCTGGAGTGACGATAAGTGAGCGTGACCTAATGGTCAGCACTACGTTAAGGTGACCGACTAGCACCATGGTGCTAATAATTAGATCTTTAGCATTATAGGTAAGTTAAGAAGTAGAATGGTGAAGTTGATTGGCTTTAACGTTGTGGTTTGTAATTTTTTGGTCTTTAATTAATGATTATTTAAAAGAGATGGCCGAAATATTGCCAATAATTAAATTTTTCGCCATGATGCGAAAATTTATAAAAATAATTCGTCTTTTAATCAATCGCTATTGGTGAATATCATAGAGTAGAGCCTATTTGTACGGAAGTTGCGTTTAATTGGAGGTGATTTCAGATTGTATGCCCTCTTATTTTTAATGTGTTCAATTATATTGAGGGCGGTTGTCGTTTTTAAATTTAACAGTGATCAATTTTGCACCTGATTTAAAAAATATATTATATAGCTTGGCAGGGCAGGGGGCGCATTTCATTATTCTTTAGCGTACATCGAGCAACAAAATATTTAACTTTTGCAGCTTAGGGATAAGTTTTGTGCCATCCGAACTAATTCGGCAAAAGACTTTGCTTGCATTTTTTTCATTACAGATCGGCGGTGTATTTTTACGGTGAACTCACTGAGTTCGAGATTTCCGGCTATGTGTTTATTCATCAAGCCGGCAGTGGCCATAGACATAACTTGTTGTTCTCTTGAGGTCAACGTCTTAAAACGCTCACATAAATTGGTGGTGCATTGTTCGCGTGTACGGCGCCGACGATCTTGTTCAAGCGCCTCCATCACAGCGTCTAAAATATCCTGATCACGGAATGGTTTAGTCAGAAAATTAAGGGCGCCTGCCCTCATTGCCCTCACACTCATAGCAATGTCACCATGGGCCGTTATAATGATCACCGGAATGCAATCTTTGAGTTCATTTAAGTGAGCTTGAAAATCGAGGCCGCTCATTCCCTTTAATCGTACATCCAGAATTAAACAGCTCGAAATATTCGGGCGAGAAATTAACATAAATTCTCGTGGCGAAGAAAAGCACTTTGTTTTCAAACCCACAGAACGTAGAAGGCTGCTCAAAGCGTCGCAAAATGCTTGATCATCATCTACAATAAATACGCATGAGTCAGTCATGTTGTATGGTTCCTATTTCAGTGTAGGCAAAATAAAGCACAATTTAGCTCCTTGCCCTTCTTTACCTTCAGCCCATATTTTTCCATTATGAGCTTCAATAATCGAACGGCAGATGCACAAACCTATGCCCATGCCGTTTTCTTTTGTTGTAAAAAAAGCATCAAAGAGAACGGATTGATCTTCTTCATCTATTCCCGTTCCACTGTCTTCGATTTCCACAACTATATTTTTATCTAATTGTCGAGTTCGCACATGAATTTCACGTACATTGCTATTACCGGATTCAATCGACTGTATGCTATTCATGATCAAATTTATTATGACCTGTTGGAGTTGGACCGAATCTCCTAAGACATATAAGGGTAGCCCTTCCAAGACTCTATTGACGTTGATTCGGTGACGATAGATTTCACGGTTAAGTAGCATCAGGGACTCAGTCAATACGACTTCAATATCTAATAAATCGTATTTGGGTACGCTTTTACGCGTCCAAGCGCGAATGCGGTGGATCACTTCACTGGCTCTTCTGGCATTGCTAGATACTTGCTCTATTGAAACTTGAACTTCATTGAGATCTGGCTTGGTTTGCCTTAGCCACCTTAACGCAGCGTCTGCATTCGTGATTATTGTTGCCAATGGCTGGTTAACCTCATGAGCGATAGAAGTACCCAGTTCGCCGAGCATGGTCAAACGGCTCACGTGCGCTAATTCGGTCTGGGAGCGATGTAGTTCTTCTTCAGCTCGGCGGACGTCAGTTATGTCATTATTGCTGGCAAGAATCGCTTGGGGACGATCGCAATGATCTTTGTACAATGACCAGCGACTCAAGATGATAACCTCCTTGCCCATGCGTGTTATTTCCGTCAACTCGCCTTCCCAGCAACCGTTAATTAAGAGCTCGTCTTTTATGGCTTGTAAGGGCAGGGATGAGCGAGTATTGAGTAAGTCCCAGCAATTGCGTTCTTTAACCTCATCTTCGTTCCAACCGTAGAGTGCCTGCGCTCCAAGGTTCCAGCTGCTAATTGAACCATCGAGTGCGCATATAATGATTGCATCGTGTGTTTGTGCGAGTAACTTTAAGTGCGCTTGTAGTTCGTCGCTAAATTTATTGGTCTTTATGGCTAGCCCCCCCGCAATCGCGATAGCAATTAAGCTAACCAAGCATCGTGCAAACGCCGTGCAGAGAAAATTATTATGCGAAATAAAAAAAGCGATCAAGGTAAGGCAGGCGCATGTGAGTGACAAAACTTTGATTCCATAAGCAGAAAAATTTCTCATGGCGATCATGATGACAAGGATATATAGGACAGCTACGGCGATATCCAGGGATGTCACAGCGTCGGTGATGAAGATGGCTACCATCACGGCGCAAACGAGAAAGAGGTCTTTGAAGTCGGTCGAGCGGTCAGTCAATTCTGTTTTTCCATACAAGAGAAAAAATTGGTGGCGAATAGATTTTCTCGTTGCTGAGCGCCGATCCCAGCCTGAAATTTGAATAGAAGGGTAGCGGATGTGGTCATGTAAATCTATCGATAGATAGACAAATCGAGGGTCATCCTACTGAGCTAAGGTGAACCGTGGAGGCCTGCATTCTGGCATCGCATAAATACCTGACGGCTTCTAGCATCTGTCGATAGCTTTCTCTCCTCCAAGTCGCGAAGCCTTGTCCGCTCCTCAGCATTTTCCAAATGATCCGCCTGTGTTAATGACAGCAGCCAGGAGAGGCGCACAGATGTCAATGCTCTTCGCCATTTCCCCGTCGTTGCTCTGCGTTGCCTGTTTTTGTTCATCGCTGACGAAACGACCTTTGTTCCAGATGCCAATCACTTCTAATCGAGCTCATAACTGTTCGATTGTGGCGTAGCTCCTCAAAGCAAAAAACTATAGGTGTCTATCTATCGATAGATGATTTTCACTGCGCATGTGCTCACGAAGAGCTAGTCTTGTGGAGGAAATATAGAAAGCATTGCATCAGATTTTTGTTAGCTAATTTTCAAGATTCCCAATCTGAAATGAATGTTCGTTCAATCCGTGCGTATCTATTGATAGTCATTAACAATGACGCGAAATAAATGAGGAGAACCCGTATGCTTTCGTTGCGACCCAACTGTGAATGCTGTGACAAGGATCTTCCACCTCAATCAACTGAGGCGATGATTTGCAGCTTCGAATGCACCTACTGCCAAGATTGCGTACAAACCAAGCTTGGGGGAATTTGCCCTAATTGCGAAGGCCAATTAGTAATGCGTCCGATTAGGCCTACGAACAAATTGCAGGACTATCCAGCTTCGAAGGAAAGAATTCACAACCCTCAAGCTTGTGCTAAATCTGTTGTGTGATTGCTGTTAGCAAAAAGCTAGATTAAGCTTTGTCACATAAACCCGCTCAATGATATTGTTATTTGGGTGGGTTTCCTCTTATTGATAATCATCCAATAATATATAGGTGCCGTTTGTTGAGACTTCCAAGGGGGCTAACTTTATACAGGGCGCGTCGTATGCATGTTATATTTCATGACAACGGTTTTCCGTAATTTTTTTGCTTTCATAACGACACTACTGATGTGAAAGTTTGCGACTTAAATTACGCCGAAGCTTAAGCGAAGATTATCGAGATACTACATCTATCTCTAGCCTCCCGGAGAGAACGACGAAGAAACGCAAATGACAATGATGTTTTTGAATAGAAAAGTATTGGCGTGCAAATGGACGTTGTACGAGTTTTTGAAAATTAACTAAGGAATATTTATGAGCGACAATGCAATTGCTATTATGAACGCTGCAGAACGAAGGATGCGCCTCGGCGGATTCAATGGATTTAGCTTTCGAGAGATCGCCGCAGATATTGGTATAAAAAGCTCCAGCGTGCATTACCACTTCCCAACCAAGGAACATCTCGTTGCAGCAGTTATTCGACGTTATACCCACCAAGCGGCCGAAGAAATTGACGGAGAGTTTTTGCCAACCTCTAATGCTATGGAGGTCTGGACACGCATTTTTCGCCAAACGTTATACTGTGCAGAACGAATGTGTCCTTGTGCGGTATTGGGTGCAATGGCCCGAGATCTACCACCAAAAGTCAGTGTGGAGATTCAAGGTTTCTTCAATATGTGCTTAAATAAACTTGTACAACATGGCGTAAACCCGGATGACGCTGCTGAGTTATTATCTACGCTGGTGGGTGCTCAGGTACTCGCGAACGCGCTTGATGATGTCAGCATTTATGATCGAGCTACAGCCGGATTAGCACTCGGCCACAAATAAATGATTTTCACAGAATTATTTCGCAGTTCTAGAGAAACCCTATCTGGTATTACATCTAATTTCATAGTTTCTTTACTGATACGATATGGAAACCATGTGCCCATATAAAGGTTGGCATTTAAGGAAGGTATCTGCACTCGATCAAATGGGAGTTGATATCCTGGATGCCTCCCAATACCGTCAGTTCCTTTATCCGATCCCTACCTCCGCGTAACCTTTGCCAATCACGATAATTGTAAAGGTGTGCGGGTGAAAAGGTAGACAGTCCACGTCTGGCAGCTTTTCGCACGGTCGAACCAGTATTGATAGGGGCAAGTTCAATGTTCTTGAAATTCGCCTGAGCAATACTAAGTGTGTCGAACACCATAACTACCCGGTTTTCTCTGCGATGAGTGCTTGCGCGAAGATGATTTGTCATATTTTTCTCATCGACCCAAAAAAATACCCTTTGATTAAGCAATCGCATCCAATCGGCAGGATGCATCCCATCATCCAGGCATTGGCTTAGGGCTTTGACCACAAGCGGCGTATTATCCGTTAAGATCGCTTTACCGTGTACAGGATGTTCAATCTCTATATTCGTAGGCCTGCGCATGGTTTCCAATAGTGATCGGTCTTCCGACGGCACATCAAACAGCTTGAGTAACTGGCTGGTTGAAAGCAATCCGTGCTTAGAAATACTGGGTAATGCCTGTGAGTGGGTAATATGAAAAAGACGTGGATGAAGAGATGCAATTTCTTCTGGTGTTAAGATTGGATTCGGTTTGGTAGAAGCCGAGGCCGTAATGTCAATGGAACACATATATTGGTTTCCTTGCAGCTGTGCTTATCTAAAAGGTTGAAGAAAACGATCAGCTCAGAAAGCTACCTTTCCTTATCTGATCGTTTTCCATACCTTCAACGTCCGAGGAAGAGCTCTTGCAAGTGCGGATAAGACATTGACTCTTCATACAACGGATCCGAATCGCCATTCTGCAGGAACTTCTGCGCGATTTGTTCGGCTTTTCCCCACAACAATTGAGAAATGCTTGATCCAGCGCTGAGCCGACGAACGCCAAGTTTCCCCAACTCATTGGCATTACTAAGCCCCGGAAGAGCCATGACATTCAGCGGCAAACTGACTTCCTTCACGACGGCTTGAATTTCATCGTGTTGATGGATACCTGGTAGAAATAATCCATCGGCACCCGCTCTTGCATACAACTTACCTCGCATTATTGATTCTTCGATCTGTTTTGAGGGTTGAACGAGACCGGCCAGAATTACGTCGGTGCGTACATTCACAAACAAGTCGGCGTTGGCCTTAGAAAGAGCTGTACGGATCGCGTCTATTTTGGCCGCTAACAAAGGGGCGTCGTCTACACCATCTTCGATGTTGATACCTGCCACACCCAAATCAACAAGACGCATCACGTTATCGACCACCGCTTTTGGATTATCGGAATAACCGTGCTCAATGTCGAACGAGAGAGGAATCGTCAAGATGCGAACCATACGTGATACAGCGCCTACAACTTCCTCGAAGGGCAGATGTCGGCCGTCACGATAACCAAGGGTCCAGGCTACTCCTGCGCTGGTCGTGGCTATTGCAAGCGCTCCCGCACTTTCGAATACCCGAGCGCTTCCCGCGTCCCATGCATTAGGTAGAAGAAGTGGGGTATTATGAGTATGCAGTTCGCGAAAATTCGTAACGGTGTTTTTCATGTTCATTCTCCTGGCAGCCCGAAAAGCAGGCTGCCCGATAGTTTCATTAAAAAGACGAGTCGCTTTACAGCCTATCCTGTTGAGTATTAACAGTCTGATCGTTCTGTATGGCTAGTGGAGCTCCTGTGTCCCAACCGCCGCCAAGTGAGCGGAATACTCCCACAGCTGATCGAGCCGCATCCGCACGATTAGCATCAAGCTCATCACGAGCAGTCAGCAATTGCCGGTCTGCATCCAACACATCGGTCAGAGTGATAGAACCCGCACGGTAAGCTTGCTCAGACAAGTCACGAGATTTCTCAAGCGCCTTTACCTGCTCCTGGATCTGTACAACGTGAATCACTGTTTGACTAAGTTGCATAAAAGAGTTTTCAACATCTTCGGCCGCTTTCAAAACCGATTGGCGATATAGCGCCAATGCTTCGGCATTTGCGCCGCGGGCCTGAGCAACTTCTGCATCGACTTTGCCAAAATCAAACAATCTCCAGCGCAACCCAGCTCCGCCCACGGTTGTAAATGACTTCGAACTGAAGAGACTGCCACTCATGGTGTCGAACCCTAATGCACCAGACAGAGAAATCTTCGGATAGTAGTCAGAAATTGCGGCGCCAATACGTTCATTCGAGGCAGCTAGTCGACGTTCAGCCGCAATGATGTCGGGACGACGGCGAAGCACGTCGCTAGGCTCTACATTTCCAGGAACTGCCGGTACGCTTGGAATCTCAGTCACTCGCTCCAATTTTTTGGCATAGGTCCCTGGCTGCTCACCCATTAGCACATCAAGTCGATTCAATTGACGCTCAAGGGCGATGCGAAGTGGAGGCACTGTTGCACGCGCTGACTTCAACAATGCGTCAGCTTGTGCCACCTCCAAACCTTGCGATGCCCCCGCTTCATAACGGTTTTGCACTAATTTTAGCAGGTGCTCATCGGTTTCAATCTGTTGCTGCGCAATAGCAAGACGTGCTTGATATCCGCGCACCTGGAAATATGCGTCGGCTGCATCGGCTGCCACAATCACACGAGTACCGACTTGTTCTGCCTCAATGGCCTGCGCATCATTTTGTGCAGCATCGGCGCCGCGACGCAGTCCTCCGAACAGGTCGATTTCCCAGCTTGCTGCAGGTCCAATCGTGGTGTCATGAACGTTTCTTTTGAAACCCGGACTGTCACCAGCGATAGTGCCAGTTGGCCCTCGCAGACTCTGACGTTGCGCTGTTGCCGACGCACCGAGGTCGACTGTCGGCAAGAGTTCGGCTCCTGCACCCGATGCAGCGGCGCGAGCTTGACTAACCCTGGCCATAGCTGCTGCAAGGTCCAGATTCTGATCAAGCGCTCTCTGAACGATAGTGACCAGCACTGGATCGCTGAAGCCTGTCCACCAGCGATCGATCGAGGGCACTGGTTTTTTGTCGTTTTCAACTTTTTCCACATTGTGCAACGGCGCCAGCTCCGTGTTAGGTGCGGCATAATCAGGGCCTACAGCACAGCCGGCCAACATGATAGCGATTGCCAGGCTGCTAAAAGCAGTTTTCAAAACCTTTGCATTAACCTGTTTCATGCTGACCTCCTGCTGCTGATTTTGCGGATAATTGTGTAGAAGGCAGGGGTGAAAAGAAGGCCGAAAATCGTTACGCCAATCATCCCGAAAAACACCGTTGTCCCAAGGGATTGACGCATTTCCGATCCTGCACCAGTCGAGAAAACCAACGGTGCCACGCCTGCAATGAATGCAATAGAAGTCATCAAGATCGGACGAAGACGAGTACGGGCAGCAGCCACCGCCGCCTCTTCGGCCGATGCTCCATGATCGTCTTGTCGTTGTTTGGCGAACTCCACAATCAGAATTGCGTTTTTGGCCGCCAATCCAACCAATACGACGAATCCAATTTGAGCCAAGATGTCAATTGGCAAACCACGCAGATCGAGACCAATAGCGGCAGCAAGCAAGCACATCGGTACGATCAGAACGATGGCCAATGGGAGCCTCCAGCTTTCGTATTGAGCGGCGAGTACAAGGAAAACAAACAATGCAGAGGCACCAAAAATCAGAAGGGTAGGTGTACCGGCCTTCTTTTGTTGGTATGCAAGGTCTGTCCATTCCAAGCTGATACCTGTTGGCAATACTTGCGCGGCCAGCTCTTCCATACGCTTCATTGCTGTACCCGAAGCAACACCTGGTGCTGCGGCACCCAGGATTTCGGACGCTGGGAACAAGTTGTAACGAGGTACACGATAAGGCGCGGTTCTGTCTTCGAATGACGCCACGGTACCGATTGGAACCATGTCTCCAGACGTATTTCGAACTTTTAGCTGCGCGATATCACCTTTTGTCTTCCGATAGTCTTCGTCGCCTTGGACAACCACTTGATAGGTGCGTCCCAGGTAGTTGAAGTCATTCACATATTGCGACCCAAGGTACAGCTGAAGTGTCGAGAAAACGTCTGTAGGAGTCAGTCCTACTTTTTCAGCTTTTAGGCGATCAATGTCTGCGTAAACCGAAGGCGAACCTGCATTGTAGAGGGTAAAGTTGCCCGCAAATGCCGGATCTTTATTCGCCGCCGCGACCAAATCATTTGTTGCCTTCGCCAACGCCTGTGGACCAAGACCATTATTGTCCTTGAGCATTAATTTGAAGCCACCCGCCGCGCCCAATCCCTGAACGGCTGGAGGTTGAATCACCATTACGTAGGCGTCTTTGATACCCGCCAAGCGCTCGCGTAACTTTTTAACCATTGTCGGGGCATCAGAACCGGGTGAGCTTCTACCGTATTGCGAGGGTAAAGCGGTGAAAACTGTCCCCACGTTCGGTGCGGTGGTCGAAGTAGCCACATCAAACCCACTTGTAGCGGAAGTATGATCCACACCAGGTGTAGTTAACGCGATTTCGTTAACCTGACGAACAACCTCATCAGTACGAGCCAAACTGGAGCCCGGTGGCAGCATCACGATGATTGCAAGGTAACCGATGTCTTGATCAGGGATAAAGGCGGTGCTCATCCGTGACATTTGAACCCCGGTAAGCCCCATCAGTCCGACGTAGACGATCGCAACAATTGCACCACCTCTGATAATACGACGGGTCATTTTTCCATAATGTGAAGACAACCATTCAAAGCCGGCGTTGAAACGACCAAATACGGCTTTTAAGACTCGACTTACACCGCGGGGGCCATGTTCTTCACCCGGTGTATGCGGCCTTAAGAATACGGCGCAAAGGGCTGGACTCAAGGTCAGAGAAACGAATGCTGAAATCACTGTCGAGGCGGCAATCGTGATGGCAAATTGCTTGAAGAACAGCCCCATAATTCCAGAAATGAATGCTGCCGGCACAAACACAGCACATAGCGTCAGCGCGATAGCAATCAATGCGCCAGAAACTTCATCCATGGTGCGATGCGCAGCCTCACGAGGAGACATACCCATAGCCATGTTTCGCTCGACGTTTTCAATCACAACAATTGCGTCGTCCACCACGATACCGACGGCGAGCACAAGTCCAAACAATGACAGGTTGTTAATCGATGCTCCGAAAAGTGCGAGGATGGTAAATGTACCTATCAACGAGATTGGAATAGCCAATACGGGAATGATCGTTGCTCTCCAGCTTTGCAGGAAGAGAAAGACCACGATAACCACCAATGCAATTGCTTCAAAGATGGTAGTGATTACCTTATTAACGGATTGGCTCACAAAAGTAGTCGGATCATAGATGTTCATATAATCCACACCGACTGGAAAGCTCTTCTTGAGTTCTTCCATTTTATTCCAGACAGCGTGTTCGACATCTACTACGTTTGCACCAGGTGTCGCGATAACCCAAAAAGGCGCCGAGATATGCCGATCTGCGTATGCAATTGAGCCGTAATCCATTGAACCCAGCTCAACGCGTCCGATATCTCGAATTCGAGTGACGCGCCCGTTATTATCGGATTTAACAATAATGTTGTTGAATTGTTCAGGTGTAGTCAACCTTCCCAGCGCTTCTACGTTGATCTGATAAGCGGCATCAGTGGATACCGGTGGTTGATTGAGCACACCTGCCGACACTTGCGCATTTTGAGCACGCAATGCGGCAAGAACTTCACTTGCGCTGATGTTGTAAGACGCAGCCTTATCAGGATCTATCCAAATACGCATAGCATATTGGCGATCACCCAATATCCAAAAATCAGCAACGCCTGGAAGTCGTGCAATTTCATCCCGGATACGAATGGTGTAGTTCGACAGGTACTCAGCACTACGAGATCCGTCCGGCGAATACATATGAACGCCGAGCAGGAGAGCCTGAATGGTCTTCTTGACCTGTACACCCTGCAATTGAACTTCTTGAGGCAGGCGCGAAAGCGCGTCTTGTACGCGGTTTCGTGTGAGCATCAATGCCAGGTTTGGATCCGAGCCAATTTTGAAGATCACTGTGATCGTCAACTGACCATTCCCGGTCGATTGGCTACTGATGTACTCCATATTTTCTACGCCGTTGATCGCCTGCTCGAGCGGCGTCGCAACGGTCTTGGACACAGTTTCAGCAGAGGCACCTGGATAAACCGTTGTAACCTGTACCGTTGGAGGAACGATGTCCGGGTATTGCGCTACCGGTAACTGCGACATTGCAGCTAAACCAAACAGCATAACGAATATGTTAATCACCGCGGCAAAGCGCGGATGATCAATGAAAAAATGGGCGAGTTTCATGATCAATCATCCTTATCCGTCTTAGCCTTGGTCGGAAACAAATTTTAGGGGTTTGTTTTGTGGGTCAACGGTGGAGCCTGGCGCCGCAATCGGGATGCCATCGATGATGACGCGATCGGTCGGAGCAAGACCTGAACGGATAACCCGCAACCCACCACGAACATCACCAACTTCCACAATCTTTGGTGCTACTTTGTTGTCCGAGCCGACAGTCAGAACGATGTGACTTGATTGATCGGGCAGCACTGAAGCATCCGGGACGAGCAGCGCAGGGCTTGCGGTCGAGTAGTCCATGCGTACCCGTGCAAATCCACCTGGGGTCAGCAGCATGTCTGGGTTAGCGACGGTGGCGCGTGCATGAATGGTCCCGCTCGAACGGTCCAATGCGTTGTCGACAAAGTCGAGTGTGCCTCGGCGTTTGTAAGTCTTTTCGTCGGCCAATGAGATGTCGACGTTTCCACCCACCAGGCTATTTTGATCTGCACGTCCACGCATGAACGCCATGTAGTCAGACTCACTCATGTCAAAGTCCAAATACATCGGATCCATGGAGACCAAAGTCGTCAGCAAAGTGGTGGGGCTTGTTGCTGCTCGGCTACCTCCCACCAAGTTACCTACTGACACCTGATGAGTACCGATGCGTCCGGTAAACGGCGCGGTGATGCGACAATGATCAAGATCGAACTTAGCGTCACGAACCAATGCCTTGGCTTCGTCCACCGCTGCCTGTGCAGCCCGTTTTTCAGCTGCACGCTGATCCACATTTTGTACGCTACCAGCATCGTTACGCCTTAAGGTTTCGGCGCGATCGAGCTCACGAATCGCCAAGTCGAATCGAGCATTCGCGCTTGCCAGCTGCGCCGTCGCCTGAGCGAATTTGATTTCATATGGAATCGGATCGATTACGAAAAGTAGATCACCTTTACGAACGATGTCACCGTCCTTGAAATGAATTTCAGTGAGCGTGCCACCGACCTGTGCGCGCAATTCGACTTTGTTTACAGCCGAAAATTGGCCCAGGAAACCCAGTCGAGGTGCAATGTTCTGTTGTATTGGAGTCGCGACACCCACCGACGGAATGATTGGTGCGACTGCCGCAGTAGGGGCTTGGCTATTGAAAACCATTGCACCTGCTGCGCTCAGGGCCACTGCTGCCGCAGCAGAGATACCCCAAAATTTTCCGTTTAATTTGTGTACGCGGCCACCTGTCATGCTGCTGTCGGGCCGGGAGATATCAGTTTTCATGGTGTGCCTCTCTTATGCTTCGTGGAGGTGTCGGCCCCGCTGGACATCAAAACCAAGCTGCCCTATGCGTCGACACGGTCTCTGGGTTTTCCCGGTTCGGATGCCGCCAATCCGGTTTAGATGACGCGTTAACACTATCTGGCTTTAAGTTAAGTCTGATCATCTAAACTGTCAAGCCACCACGCCACAGATTTTTCGTTTTCATCGTCTGATGCTCCTTTGGTCGGAGCACGGGGCCATCATATAGATGATTGATTGACACTATAGCTAATTTAGGAAATAGTCATCATCTAATGAATTGATACAGACCTCCTGCGCGGATTACGCCGAAGCGATTAGCCGCGACTCGAGGCCAGGAGGATGAGGTGAATGAAGAAGTCAAAATCAGAGACTGCCAAAACGCGCAGACGGATCGTCGAAGTCGCAGCGGAGGCCTTTAAATGCAACGGCATTCATGCCACCAAGGTTTCAGAGATCATGGCCAGGGTGGGGTTAACGCACGGAGGGTTTTACAGGCATTTTTCATCCAAGGAGGAGCTGGTCGCTGAAGCATGTGCAGCGAGCATGAATGCGATTGTCGACTCGGCAGAGGCTGCGATCGGAGGAGGAAACGAGGCTTTTTTAAAGCACCTGGAAAATTTCTTATCAGATGAATACCACGAAGAATGTCCTGGTGGATGTCCTCTGGTTGCGATTGGTAGTGAGTTGGCGCGCGCCGACATGGACACGCGTCGAGCTGTATCACAGGGATTTCAAGAATTAATCGACGTAATCGCCACAAGGATTCACCCAGACGGAGGGATCACGGCGAGAGACAATGCAACCTTCACTCTGTCGTCAATGATCGGAGCTGTCACCATGTCACGAATAATCGACGAACCGGGATTTTCGCTTCAGATTTTGGACGTGGCCAAAAAACATTTGGCGACGCTTTCTAGCGAGGTACAGACGAAGCTTCCGGCAAAAAATACTGAGGAAATGGTTGATTAACAGCTTGAGGATGGACCCCTTCTACACAAAGCCTCTTGGATTGCGTGGGGTGGAACGTTCTGTAACTTGCAGCCGGTTTGCCAATACGAGGAAAGGTGCTTATGTCCATGACGTTCTATTTGGATGAAAGTGGTCACAGCGGAGACGTAGTCAACAGTGGCGAAGGGTTCGATTTCAAAGACCAACCTTTTTTCTCGTTGGCAGCGATAGGTTTGAGCGATGAGGGTGCTGTGGCGACTCGGATCTCGGAATTGCGTGAGCAGCACAGAATTCCAGCCGGTGAGTTGAAGTCAAAATCGCTCAACAGCAAGCCCATTTTTGTCGCTCAAGTAATCGATTACCTCCAGTCCATTGCGACTCCGATTTTCGTCGAGGTCGTGGATAAGCGATATTTTATTTGTGTGCATATCACAGGCTTTCATCTGCTGGCGCCGTGCATGGGGTTCGCGGAGGGGCCACCATTGGCTTTCCTCAGAAACGCCCTGGCGGATTTTTTAAATGAGGTGGTCACCGATGAAATTCTGGAGACATTTGTAGAGGCATGCCTCAATCCTTCAGAGGCGCTGGTCATGCGATCTTTCGACCTGCTTGAGGACCTGGGAAAAAATCTCCTTGGTAACCCAAGCAGTCGAGATATGGCCCAGGGTTTATGCATGACGGTAACGGGAGCCCGTTCTGAGTTGTTGGCGCTTAAGAGAATAAATTCGACTGTCTATCTTCAGTTTTTACCGCCTCCAGATCTCAACAAACGAAGCAAGCGCGTTTGGATGCTCCCCAACCTAACCTCCTTCACCAACATCTACGCACGGCTGAACCTTTATTTCGGACAAAAGCTTCAAGGAATCCACATCGTCCATGATCAGCAGCTGGAGCTCGACGAGATCTTACAGTCGAGTAAGTTGGCAGCAGAGAAAATCGGCAAAAATGGTGACCGACCCTACACACCACGCTCCAATTTTTTGTTCAAAGAGACTGCGGCGTTCGCCTTTGCGCAGTCGCATGAGGGTATTGGTTTGCAGATTGCAGATGTCGTTGCGGGCGCGGTGATGCGCTACTTCCGAGATGGACGACAAGCATTGCACGCAGATCTCGTTCTGGCCGTTGAAAACTTGATCGCAGCTTCTGATGGTCAGACGGGATACGGCGTCAACCAGGTAGTGGCCACCTCGGATGTTCGAAATGTCTAAATAATATCTATGCTTTCGTTTGCTTGGGGCTCAGCTATGAGCGTTAGTTTTCTAGCGCAGCAAGACGAAGCAACTGGTAGGCCTCTACCAGACGGCTCAGTGTAAAAGACCGATTTCGGCCGCTTGGATTGGGCAGCACCCAGACCTGAGCACCACCAAAAGAGTTAGGTTGCAGACCCCAAGCGACATTACGCTGTTCCGTGATTGCCGCATAAGCCGATTTGCCTAGAAATGCTATGTATTTGGGGCTGCACTGCAAAATTTTGGCTTCGAGAGCCTGCGCTGCGCTGCGGTATTCCTCAACGCTTACGGCTTGAGCCGACGATGTCGCTCTTTGCACTGCCGTAGTCATGCCGCAACTGAATTGCAGAATACGAGCATGGTCACCGGGATTGATCTCTACTGTGGTGAATCCCGATAGAAACAATGTTCGCCAGAATCGATTGCTACGATTGAAGAATGGCTTCTGCTCAAACGCCGATTCCAAACCTGGATTCAAGCCGCAGAAAACAACGGTCAGTCCTGGTACCAACAGATCGGGTAAGCCAGTGATCTCGTTATTCATGTTTGATGAAGCCTCCAGTGGTTTAAACCCTTGTATCTCGAAGGAGTCGCTTCCTAAGGCAGTTGTCCATAGACGGCCAGGACCAATCGTTTGTATTCACTAATAATGGTCGCACGCGGAGGTGACAACTGCCGTGCCTGCCCTTTGAAGGGGCGCTTCATCCAATCGGCCAACGCATCATCAGCTGAAAAGGGCGCCTTGCGTCCATGAGAAGGCGCGATTTTTCCGGATTGGCTGCACCGGCTGCAAGGGACGGATCGTAACCGATACCCTTTTAATCAGCGGTCTGAGCCAAGAAACTGTTCGGCGGCCTTTTCAAACCCAACCGATCCCTGAGCGTCCCTGGCTCATACTCTGTCCGAAACACGCCACGTGCTTGCAACAGAGGCACAACACTCTCTGTGAATCGATCGAAGTCGTTTGGCAGGAGAGGGAACATCAGGTTGTAGCCGTCGACGGCACCTGCTTCGTAGAGCTCCGATAGTTGTGCGGCGACGTGCTCAGCAGTCCCAATGACTAACCATGTGTTGGAGCTGTTGACCAGGCGACGTCCGAGCTCTCGTATGGTGAGCGTCGAGTCATATTGTCTGATCAACTCGAGTTCAGTTCGGATGCCATCAAAATCGGCGCTATCAGGCAGCGGCGGCAATGGTTCATCTGGCGACAATCCGCTCAGATCAATTCGGGTGTAACTTGACACAAGATCTATTGCCAACTCATCAATGATCAGACTGTCGACCAATGCTTGGCGACGATCGGCTTCGGTTTCATCAACGAGTACGACCGGTAACACCCCGGCGATGATTTTAAAGTCGGAGGGAAGACGGCCATTAGAGGCTAGCCGCCGGTTGAAGTCAGCTCTGTATGAAAGTCCTTCTTCCACGGTTTTGAGCAAGCAGAAATGGAAATCGGCGTGGGCCGCAGCGAGATTTTTCCCCGCCTCGGAGGATCCTGCTTGAGCAAGCACAGGATAGCCTTGAGGAGAGCGGGGAACGTTCAGTGGTCCGCGAACACTGAACTCCTCTCCTACATGGTTCAACGTGTGTATTTTTTCAGGGTCTGCAAAAGCACCAGTGGCCTTGTCAAAAAGCAAGGCATCATCTTCCCACGAGTCCCAGAGCCGCTTGGTCACCGTGATGAACTCTGTAGCACGGGCATAACGATCACTGTGCTTTGCCATGCCCATTGCACCGTAGTTTGCAGCTTCTTCTTCCAGCCAGGACGTAACAATATTCCAAGCAACACGCCCGTTGCTCAGGTGGTCCAGAGAAGCAAAATAGCGCGCCAGATTGTAGGGTTCATTGTAGGACGTGGATGCTGTAGCCATCAGCCCGATGGATTGGGTGACTGCAGACAGTGCGGAGATGAGGGTTAGCGGCTCCAGACGCGCATTAGCGTAGTGCTTCAAACCGCTGGTCGCCGCGTCCCAGACCGCTACATGATCAGCAATAAACACGGCATCGAATTTCGCCGCCTCCGCCTGCTGGACAAGCTTAACGTAAAAAGGCAGTCCGAAGATCTCTTGTTCGGGGGCGTCGGGGTGACGCCATGAGAATCGATAGTCTCCCTGCGGATTAAAGAAAAAAAGGCTGAGCGACATGTTGTTTCGCGACATCACGGTCTCCTGTTGGCTTCTACTGTTGGCCGTTTCGGGGAGCACAAGGGCCTAGCCTGAGAAAGCAGGTACATGCTCCGCCACCCATTGGTCTGCCACTTTTGCCGGATCCTTGTGATCGATTTCGACCAGACGATTCAGCTCTTTCAACTCATCGTCATTCAACGCAGCGGATACCTTATTAAGCACCCGGGTGACATCCGGAGTGGCCACCGCTTTTCGAATCAGCGGAGTGATGTTTTGCAGGGGCTGCTGGTGCTTATCATCCTTGAGTACCACCCATCCTTCTTTCGCCAAAACGCCTTGCGTGGACACAACAGTGGTTACGTCAACGGTGCCAGAGTTCAAGGCAAGTCGAGAAAGAGGCCCACCTACATCAAGGGATTTGATCGACTTGAAGTTGATTCCATAAACCGCCTTCAATCCTGGGGCACCCAAGGCAGAGGTGGCGACTTCAGGCGGGCCACCCAGCACGAGTTGATCGGACACTCTTGCGAGGTCAGACAAAGTCGACAAATTGTATTTTTCTGCGGTCTTTTTCGTAACAGCCCACGCAGTTATTGATCCCGCAGACGATGAATCGAGCAGCTTGAGATCCTTCGGCAGCGTCGCCTTCAACGCATCAAGGATGACTTTCTGGTCCGTGAACGCACTCTTGCTGTCGTAGAAGCTAAGTAGCGCACCAATGTATTCAGGAACCACATCTACGTCGCTATTTTCCAGAGCTTTGGAAATGATCTGTCGATTACCCAGATTCAAGCGAGTGCTCGCGTCGATGCCTTCTTTACGAAGCGCCGAGGCATAGATGTTCGCAAGGACAGACTGTTCAGAGAAGTTTGCGCCGCCGACAGTTATAGAGGCGGCGTTGGCCACCACATCCATAAAGAGTGTACTGAGACCCAGCATGAAGGGGAGGGCAGCACGCGCCCAGCGTCCATGATACGTACAGTTTTGAGTGACCATTTCCTGCTCCATGATGATGATTGGGTTTTGCTGATGCCAGGGTGGCGGTCAAGCCAGTTGCTTGAGGTTTTCGCCGGGCCTTAGCCGTCTCCTGATGACTTGCTCGACACGAGAACTTAACCACTCGCAGCTGAAGGCAACGGTCGAAACAACCACTGCGCCTGCAATAATTTGTGTTGTGTCGTTACGGCCTAGGCCGTCAATCAAAAAACGGCCCAATCCTCCAAAGCCCGCATAGGCGGCGATGGTTGCGGTGGCGACAAGTTGGACCAGGGCGGTACGAAATCCTGCGAAGATTGCGGGGAAGGCCATCGGCAGTTCTAGCTGCAAAAATGTTTGGCAGCGCTGCATACCCATGGCAGCAGCCGCGCTTGTTAATGCGGAGTCGACCTGGGCGATACCGACGATGGTGTTCGTCAGGATAGGAGGAATGCTCGTCAAAGTGAGCGCCAAGATGACCGTGCTGGAATCGTAGCCAACGACCATGATCGCTAGAATGATCACGCCCAGCGCGGGCAGCGCACGCCCGACGTTAAACGCGGCCATCGCGATTTGTGCTGCCGATTTTTGCTTGGCAATCAGCACTCCAAATGGAAAGGCCACCGCCACCGCGAGAGCAAAGCTCACTCCTACAAAATAAAAGTGTTCGGTTAGACGAGTGAGTATCCCGTCAGCACCCATCCAATTGACTGGGTTCGCGAACCACACCAACACCTTACTAACGGCGTCCATTACCGCTCCCATGGGAAAAGATATTTTTCAGCGATGTAAAATGCGAAATCAAAAAACAGCGCAACGGCAACGGTCAGAATCAAACTGACGATGACTGGAGTGGAAAAGTCCAGCGTCAGACCAGTGATAAACAACTGTCCAAGACCGCCCTGGCCTATAACTGCGGTGACGGTGACCATGCCTATTAACGTGACGGCGGTCGTTCGGAGGCCAGCAACAATGGTAGGCATGGCCAAGGGCAATTCAACTGAAACGAAGCGTTGAAAACGCGTATAGCCCAACGCTCGAGCTTCCTCCAAAATCTCAGCTGGGGCGTTGTCGAACCCTGCTAACGCGTTCTGTAAAATGATCAGCAGCGAGTAAGCGCTGAGTCCGATGATCGAGGTTGTTTTGGAAAGCCCGGTCAGCGGCATCAACAGGATGAATAGCGCAAGCGACGGGATGGTAAACAACACGCCGCTTATGTAGATCAGAGGGCGGGAAAGGGATGGCTGCCATAAGACCATCAGAACCATCAGCGCAGTGGCGACTGCTCCAATGAATAGAGATAAGCCCACCAGCTGAAAATGATCCATGAGCAACATCAGAATTTGCCAGCCGTTCTCGTAGACCCATGCGGTATCAATCATTGAGCGCAATCCTTGCGATTTTGCTGCAACGCGGCGTGCAGTTCTGCCATGGAAATACAGCGTTTGAACCTGCCGTGATCGTCGACCTGAACAGCGACTCCCGACGGCGAATTCAGGATTTCAAGTAATGCGGTTTGCAAAGAATTCGTGCCGCAAACCAAAGTCAATTTAGGGGGGGGCGCTTCCGTTTCGCTGATCCAGCGAACGGGCTCGCGATTGTTGTTGATTACCAGTTTGAATGCTGTCTCACCATGACCGTAGAGGTTTGAGTTGACCAACGAGGCGATTTCCATCCCCTGAATATCTTCAAGCGCGTTAAGCTCTGAGACTTTCATCAATGCCAGTCGCTTAAGCGATGGATCGTTGCCCACAAACTGCCGTACGAAGTCATTCTCGGGACGGGCCAGGATGTTTTCGGGCGAATCGAACTGGACCAGCTTGCCTTGATCTTCAAACACTGCAATTCTTTGACCTAGCTTGATCGCTTCTTCCATGTCATGTGTGACTAGGATGATGGTCTTTCGCAGTCGTTTGTGAAGTGAGATGAGCTCATCCTGCAGTCGTTCTCTCGTTAGCGGATCAAGAGCCCCAAACGGTTCATCCATCAGAATAATAGGAGGATCTGACGCCAGTGCCCGAGCCAAAGCGACTCGGCTTTGTTGCCCACCCGAAAGCTGATTCGGGTAACGCGTCAAGAGCTCTGCCGGCAAGTCAACAAGGGTCATAAGCTCGGCGACTCGAGCAGCAACTCGCCCCGTGTCCCACTTGAGCAACCGAGGGACAGCACTAATGTTTTCTTCTACAGTTTTATGCGGAAAAAGCGCGGCTTTTTGCATCATGAATCCGACATGACGGCGAAGAGTCACGATATCTGTCTCTTGCGTATCCACACCATTAATGCTGATCCGCCCGCTGTCCAGTGTGTCAAGCCTGTTGATCATCCGAAGAATGGTAGATTTGCCACAACCACTTGGACCAACAAACACACACAACTCGCCTTGTTCGACAAGGAGGTTCAAACCACTTACTGCAGGCGCACTTTTGCCTGCGTGATGTTTAGTCACGTTTTCAAATTTAAGCATTCTTCAAATACCATACTGGTCAGAGGAAATTCGAAGCCTGAAGCAATGCCTATTCACCATGCCAGCCAAAAATCACATTTATACCAGCTAATCGGCGCCGTAGTGTGAGCAAATTAGCATGACAGATAATTCGTATTAAGAATAATTTTCACTGCTCTTATACTAAAAAAAACTAATCACTCAGAGTGATGAGTTATTCTCAATAACCTTTTTATTTCCGGCAAAATTTCTTCTGGCTCTGCGGAAGATTTGCCTTGGAATCGAAAATAGATTTACGTTAGCTGAAATAATAATGAGCATTGTCATGATTAAGTCAGTTAAACCGTAGGTGTTAGTGCACGAAGCATCAAGCCCTCTTGTAGGCAAGATCTTCTGCCTGTTTGCGTTCCCTCTGAATAGCGGACAGGCATCGACCGTTTCGTACCGCCAAGTCAAGAATGCATCAGTCTAATCGAGGCCCAAGGCTTTCTTTTTGGTCACTCACGCTTGCCGTGCACCTAGGCCGGGCGCGGATGTTTGTGGATGAACACAGGTGACGGTGCTGGCGTTCAAGCCTTGAAGCAGGATGAGGCACTTTTCGTCGGATCAGTCGGCGGGATGAGTGATCCCATCAATTAGCCTATGGAGCTCATTCAAAAAAAAATTTCAATTTAGATTGATCTCATCATCTATAGGGGGTTAAATTGAAGTCACTCACCGTCGCAGGTGATCTCAGTGAGCCCTTGGCAGACTCAACGATGGGTCTTGCAGCTACGGTCTTAGCGACGGTCGGCAACCAGTCGTTCAACTGCTTAACGTTGAGCATCGGGTACTCCTTACACCAATCATGAGTCGAGGAATTTGAAATGAGCAATAAAAAAATCAAACATGTCACTGACGCAAGCTTTGAGGACGACGTATTAAGGGCTAGTGGGTTGGTTTTAGTTGATTACAGCGCAGATTGGTGTGGGCCATGCAAAATGATCGCCCCGGTTCTTGACGAAATCGCTGACAGCTACGACGGCAAAGTGCTGATCGCAAAGGTCGATGTCGATGCAAACAGAGAAATTGCAGAAAAGCAGGGGATTCGTGGCGTCCCGACTCTGATGCTATTCAGAGATGGTAAAGTTGCCGACACCAAAGTGGGGGCGCTTTCAAAGTCCCAACTGTCCGCTTTTATCGATGCTAACCTGTGATATCAATCAATCTGCGGCCTCAAATGCAACGTGGGGCCGCACGACTGATAGATATTAGGACTTTTTAGATGCAGATAGGTTGCCATTGAGCTTAATTTCACCATTCTAGCTTTGATCTTTAATCTATAAGCAGGAGCGACAGTTAAACAGGAAATATTAATTCGCATACGCATTGTCTGTTGAACAGATGAATGTTGTTGGAGGATAAAATGAACAGTTGTGGTAGTGCTGACGGCAGAAAGGGAAAACCTAATATATTCAGAGGGACTCTAACTTCTATACGAGTTGTGACAGCGCTACTGGCTGTGCTGATTGCACTGCTTGCCGCTATTTTCAATGACAGTGACGCCACGCACACGTCAGAGCCGGAGTTAAGAAATATCGTCACCGAGTTCGGTAGTAACGCTAACAATCCCGCCAATGCTGCGGCTTCGAAAATTTCGTTCAATGCCATAAATCATGAAAGGGCGATGTTGAAAAGCTCGCAATTGCCGGACGCGCCTTAGACTTCGTGTTCGCTCCGCCGCTGCGTCATTAGTGGGGCTCCAACGACAGCTGTGAAAGAGGTTTGCGGTTATCACGCCAGGCTAAAATAACGATCGTTGATCGCTCACGATGATGGAAAAATTGGTGTTGAGCGGAACAAGAATCGAGTCAGCGATGGGTGCCAGTTGATGGCCAATATAGTGTTCGTAGTCCACCAATGATTGGACGTGCTCAACAGGTTGGGGGCCATTGATCGTTATCACATAGCTGATCCAGCCGCCGCTCTGGTATTTCATTGGCTGGCCATTCTTTTGACTTATCTCATCCGCCAGCTTCGCCGCAAGCACTTGAGGTGGCACATTTTTCACGTAATCGGTGAGTTTTCGTGGAATGCGTTTTTTATAAATAAGACGATGATCAAAAATGCCCTCCCTCGTCAATTTCACATAATTGCGGATGAAATCCTCGAACGGTTGGTCGTGAAATATTCGCTGATATAGGTCGTGCTGGAATTGTCGGGCCAGAGGCGTCCAATCGCTTCGAGTGCTCTCTAGTCCGCGATAGACGATCTTTTGCTCACCGTTGACATGTAGGACGAGTCCGGCGAAGCGCTTTTTGCTTCCCTGATTGGTGCCGCGAAGCGTCGGCAAAAAGAACCTTTGATAGTGCGTGTCGAACTCGATCTCCAGTTCGCTCTCGATTTGTAACGTTGTCTGAGTAAATTCCCTCCACCACTGATTGACCACATCAACAAGGTGCTCAGCGATTTCCTGGGCGCGATCATTCGATGCTGCCTCATCGAGCGAAATGAAAATCGAATCAGTATCTCCGTAAATCACCGCATAGCCCTGAGCTTCGATGATGTCGCGCGAACGCGAAATGATGTCATGTCCTCTCAGCGTCATGGCCGAGACAAGTTTTGGGTCGAAAAACCTGCAATCGGGCGATCCCAGCACACCAAAAAATGAGTTCATTAGTAGCTTGAGCGCCTCAGACAGTGGCTCATTGTTGTCGAGTTTGGCTTGATCGCTTCGCTTCCAGAGGCTGCTCGTGATGGCCGGAAGACAATGCCTCGTCCTTGAAAACTTCGTCCCGTTTATTCCAAAAATTATCTGAGTCTCGTCATTGCTGTCGTTTGCGGCGGCCATTCCGACAGGGTCTACAAGAAAGGTGCGAATAATCGATGCGTACAGACTTTTATAGTCGAGTACGATCACAGAATCGTAGAGGCCTGGCTTGGAGTCTAAGACGTGCCCTCTAGGATAAGACGCCATGGGGACGTCACCCACATTGGGTGCAACGAATCCTTCACGGTGCATGCGCGGAAGATACTGGTGTTCGAATGCCGCAATGGAGCCTCGGAAATTGTCGACTTGCAGGCCTGTCACGCTCGCTCGATCCATCATGAAGCGCAGCAGTTTTGTTTCATCAAAAATCCGGAAGACCATTAGGCTGCTCATCATGCTGTAGCGAGCGAGTTGCATCAGACGGTCGATCGTATATGCCTGAGGCTCACCTGAGCCGTGTTTATGAGGGTGTTCGGGGTGGGAAACGCCGGGGAGGAGAGCTTCAATGACATTATCCAAAGTCGCGGACATGAATGAAGCTAAAGCAGTCTTGATCGCTTCGCCGCCTGCAATAACAGCTCTGCCTGCTACGGTTGCAAAGAAACTGCCTTCTTTGCCGACATTTTCCCGCCAGTCAATAGGCGATCCGTCGCGGCCGAGCTTGAGAGGAACATTATGCCTGTCGGCGTAAATCTGTAGGACGCGTAATTCAACCTGGATCAGGTTCCAGCCTATGATCGCGTCCGGATCATTTGCGCAAAACCATCGATTGAGCTCCTTGATCATCTCAGCATGATCACCAACCTGAATCACCTCAAAATCTTCGGAAAGGTTAGGCGGGTCTACGTCGGGAGCGGCGGCGGAAGCCTGCAGAGATATCACCGTACTGTGCTCGGGGTTATATAAAGAGATGAGCTTCAATGCACCAGCTTCATCGGCCTCCATGGTCAATGAAACGACTTTAAGCGAAGGCCGATACGTATCGTTGGGGAGTACTTTGCAGTTCAGAAGAACTTTTTCGTCAGGGTGGTTAACGTATATCGACACTGACGCTGTCAGAAAGCGCTCCATGAGGTACCTTTCAGGGGGCCGGATGTCAGCCTCATACACCGGTACTCTTCGAGTCTTGAGATTTTTTTCAATTGTTGCTTGTTGACGAAAATTTTTGGAATAGATACCGAGAATCGGCCGGCCATAAAAATCCATCAGGTCAAGTCGTTTGACGGTGACGTCTTGCATCGTTGAGACGACCGCCTCGACGTCCTCCTGATAATGGGCTGGCGCAAAACTCACAGACACGATGTTGGTGCGACGCAGTAGTTTTGCGCCATGGTCGGTGGCTAGCCAAAAATCTACAACCGTGCCAGAAGGCGTATCGCGCCAATGCCTTGTCAAGATGAATCCGTCGAGAGTCTTCATAAAGTCTCCGCGTCTCAGTCAACAGCCCCATGGCCGCCCCCTGGCGCGCAGTTAAAACTGACACAGCTATGCTCATCGTCCTGAGTGCTTAGATCAGAAGCGAATCCGTTTGACGTCGGGGTGCGGCGAAATAGGTGACCATCGATGGGGTTTGAGAGACCCGATTGGGCTGCGTCAGTCTTAAAAAAACCGCCCTGCTAAAATGCAACATACAAACCAGGGCGGCCCAGAGAGCAACCAAATAGCGAGTGATTCAGGGATGCCTCGATTCCTCGCGGCGAGAGCAAAATTAGCACTCATAGATGGCCAAGGCAATCTAAATCGCGCAATTCACTTGAACTGATTAATTTGGCCTGTCGGGTTATAGCATCCCACCAAATTACGCGTAGCAGGGGAGCGGCTGTTGAGATCAACACAGCCTAAACAGGGTCGCTCTCAATGAAGTGAGTACACGCCAAATCCAATGCTGCGCGCGCTTTGTGAAGGGCAACCTGTCCGGGGCTATCGTCATAGCAAGCCGTATCTCGCATCCTCAATTCTATCTCGCCATATCCGTATTGCCTCAGCCACAGGAGGGTGCGATCGCGATCCATCTCCGGTCGGCCGGTAATTATCGCTTCAACACACTTATGCGCAGGGAGCAAACTGAATGGTTCTAGATCATCGCGTTCGAGCAACGCGCGCTCCAAATTTGCCTCATAACGTGCGGGACAGATGTCCGGCAGTAGAATCCCGTCTAGATCAATCGCGTAGGTATCGTAGTCGTGGTCATTCCCCATGGAGCCCGTCGCGCCGCCGCGAGTCTTAATCCAGTGCCGGCGGTATTCCTCCGTGAAAGACTGTCTTTCCCAGGGAAAGAGAAGAAAGTAGCCGCGTCCGTCGATGCCATAATCAGGACGGATAATGCTTTTGTCGTCAAAGCCCGCAGTGAGTATTCGAACTTTAAGGCCGCGTTGCCGAAGAAACTCGCGACAATCAGACAGCGTTTTGCCGACGCCGGAAATATCTTCGCAAAGTAAGACTTTGCTGTTCGTGTCAGGGATGGGAATTGACGAATCCCAGCTTACCTCCCGTGCCGTACGATCGTATCGTAGAAAAGCGACGGGGGCTCCGGTTGCATGAGAAGCCATCAGGGCAATCGGGCCACCGCCACGTAGGATCCCGATGATGCAGACGAACTCTTCATGAATGAGTTGTGTTTGGATCGAAGCGATCCATTGATCGATTTGTTCGTACGTCACGGATAGAACACGTTTACTCACAGAAAACACCTTCTGAAGCACGGGATCATTTATTTGGAGATTTCCGATTACCATCAAAGATATCGAGTCCAGCGATAGCACCCATGGCGGTACCTACTGGTTATTGTCAAGCGTTTACATCACTGTCGTGATATAGGTGAGGCACAAGTTTTGACGTTTTTAACATGGCTCGAATATCCAGTTGAGACTACCGCTGCGTTCGACGAATTTTTGGCGCTATTGAAGGCCTTTACTGAGTGAGAATTAATGGGCAATAACATGAATCTGCGTTTGGTTTGAGATCCTTAAATAGTCAATAAATATAACAAGACCTCGACATCGACCGACGCGTCCGATGTCGAGGCAAACTTGAGATTATTCTTTCTTCATATTGTCTTTAGACATAGCGTCGCCATCTTTACCCATCGCATCCTTGCTCATTGCGTCCTTGGCCATGCCGTCATGTTTTTGTTCGGGTTTGGACATGGCGTCTTTGCTCATGTTGTCATGCGCCATGGAATTTTGCTTGGTTGTATCATTCTTGCTCATCGCATCTTTCGACATTGTATCCGCAGCAAAAGCACCGCCAGTTGCTAGCAATAAAGAACCGGTAAACAAAGTAACGATTAGCTTTTTCATTTGAGTCTCTCTTTGCGTGGATTAAAATGTTCGTAGCGGGGGGATCAACTTCCTCCGAACCAGTTGTAGCCTTGATCTTCCCAATAGCCACCAGGGAAACGGTTAGTTATTTCGATTGAAACAACGTGTTTCGGATTTTTATAACCTAATTTTGTTGGAATACGCACCTTGATAGGATAGCCATATTCTGACGGAAGCGTACGATCATCCCACGTGAGCGCCAATAGTGTCTGTGGATGAAGAGCAGAGGCCATATCGATACTCGTGTAATAGTCATCTGCGCAGCGAAAACCTACATATTGAGCGCTGATATCGGCACCAATAAAATTCAGAAAATCGCTAAAGCGAACACCACCCCATCTGCCAATGGCGCTCCACCCTTCGACACATATATGTCGGGTGGTGTAGGCGACTTGTGCCATTGTTTGGAGCTCGGATAGATGCCAAGCTTTGCTATCTCTGACAAGCCCTCGTACTTCCAGACGATATTCATCTCCATTGATCACGGGGATCGAGTTTTCGCCGTAGAAAGCATTAAACGGAAAGGGGCGTGTTATATCCGCACTTGTATACTCCGGCGCTAAGCGGCTGCTATTGAATAGCCAGGCTTGCACTCGATCATTAAACCGAGAGATTTCGGATAACACTTTCTCGGCGTCAGCGTTGTCATCCAGGCTGCAGCCTGTAAGCATCATCATCCCTCCGAGCGTGAGGCCTTGGCGCAAGAATTGGCGGCGTCCAGCGACGTCAAATTTCGGTTTCATCAAGCGTTGCGCGTCTGCGATTAAATCTTTAGCGTCACTGTTCGAAAGCCCGGTAAATTTGTTATCTTTGGTCACTTTAGTAGCCCCTCACTATCGTCAACAACGTCTTTGGCACAAGTGCGACCATCGTCAGATGCACCACGATGAAAAAAGTGAGGAAGCTCATCGCAAAAAAATGAAGATACCTAGCTGCCTCATAACCCCCCAATGCTTCGCGCAGATAGGAAAACTGTACGGATTTCCACAAAACGAGGCCAGAGAGAACTAATACGATACCCGCAATTACAGCCGCTATATACGCAAACTTCTGTGCCATGTTGTAGTGTTTAGGATCAGCATGTTTTAGCTGCCCGCGCAACGCTGCTTTGAGATCGCTCGAAAGTGTACTCAAGCTAAGTGGCCAAAATCGACGACGTAGTCGACCCGTCGTCAGGTTCATAAGCAGATAAATTAAACCATTGACACCGAGCATCCACATCGCGGCGAAGTGCCACTGGAGCGCGCCCCCAAGCCATCCTCCTAATGTAATACCTTTGGGAAAATGGAAGTCAAAAAGAGGGGACGCATTGTAAATCCGCCAACCACTCATGATCATCAGTAGAACCGCCACAGCATTTATCCAGTGGCATAACCGTAGCCATAAAGGATGAATCGTCTTCGAGTCTTTCGACACAGCGTCCATGAGCGGATCCGGTTGTTGTTATGTATGACGTAGTATGCCAAGAGATCGACCACTAAAACATCATGGAAAGTTAAAAAAATCGCGACATTCGGGACGAACGTATCGCCGAATTATAGTCCGTGTGCGGTATTAGACTGATTTTGTTGGAGTAATACGATACCTATCACTAACAGTGATGAATTAAATAATAATTTAAGTTTGATACCTCAAAATGGGCGCTTTTTTTGCTTGAAATTAATCGTGGGGACGTTTGTATTAATTGCGAATATCATAAATACACGTTCGAGCTCTATTAACAGTCATGCCGCGTATAGATGCCATCCCAAAAGAGATGAGTGAGGAGGGTCGATGCTTCCTGTCCTGAAATGGGATCGCATTGAAAATGCGCTAGGTGCGATGAGCGCTGTCGCTATCCCTATTTAACCTATTCAGGTCAGGTGTAGGGCCAAGAACCGTTGGGCTTGCTTCAGCGACAGCAATTTCTTTAGGCAAAGGGAATCCTTTGTTCCAAGCCCGTTATAGGTTAGAAGGAAACAGAAGCGCACCTTGCCTCGGACCTAGAATGCAGCCCTGGCAGGGTGAACTACAGAGGCGGCGTTAGCTTTGATTGAGCGGTGCCGAGCACCCGCCGCGGCAAGGTGTGAGAAAACCAGTGGGCGGCTTGTCCCATCCGATTAGTGCTCCGCCGCGCGAAGTGCCGGGAGCATGTTCGCTGGTCGTCAGAACGTCGCCTCCAGATGTAATGGAGCTGGGGGCCAGCAGGCTCCAAATGTTATGGTCCCAATCCGCGCCGTTATGCAGCATAAGACCTTGGTAAGTCGGGTGCTGAACAGCCCCATGTTTGTTTCCCGGGCCGAATGAGTACGCTAACCGTTTATAAGCCACTCCGCTCGGTGATTTAGGAATGGGACTTTTGCTGTCGAGATCAGCACCATGATGTGGTGAGACCATGCCCACGGGTGGCAATGGTTTCAGTTCTTTCACGAAGTGCAGATAGTCGCAATCGCCGGTGAGCAGCCAGCTCCTTGCAGGAACACTATCAGGCTCTTCCACGGCCAGGACGATCCCGGTTCCATTGCGGTCTCTGCCGTTGCCGCGCATGAATCTGATACGCCGTTGTGACGTCAGTATCGCGTTCCCGATCTCACCTGGAGGCGGAGAGTAGATTAAAAACTCCCCTCCTTTGCTGATGACGTCGTGAGCGAATGCTATGTGTAGGGGGCCGACTGCCTGGAGGGGGGCGATCCACCTGCACCGGAGCGCGGGGTAAGCGTTGTTTACAGTGACAGCGTAGGTGCCAGCCCAGTGATCGGCATCCCAGTGGGAGAGTATGATCGAGGGCGCTTTTGTGAAGCAGAACGCCAGCGGGTAAGGTGTTGTGTGCTTATTTCTGTAAACGCCAGCGCCCAAATCGTAATAGTGCGTCGGTATTCCAGGCTCTCGGAATTGTTTAGTTGACAGCAGCGCATTGGCGTTGCCTTGACCCACGTCATATACAGCCAGCAGATCAGCCGTCGCGCTTGAAAGCTCAGCTTCCAGTTCCTGCGTGGACAAGGTCGGCAGATGTGCCAGAGAAAAGATGGCGGACAGCGCCTTATTCTTTTGCGACGATGGCATTTTTCCCTTTGCGTATACCGGGACTGAGTTAGCGAACAGTCCGGGATAGAGCTTTGCCGACATGACTCCCGATCCACGTTGATTGTTAATCTCTAGCTCGAACCACATTTGCTCAAGGTCCGCGGCTGCGTTACGCAGAGCGTGGGAATCGTTTACGGAGGGAAGGGGTGGCAGGCCGAAGAGTTTCTGCCCGTCGGGTAGTTCAAATTCCAACCGATACATCGGCATCGATTCGAATGGATTTGAGGCGCCGTACGGAGCAAGTTGTTTCCACTCACCCCAAGCCTTTGCAACATCGTAGGGCCGCTCCGCATTCAGCAGCGGATTTTGCTGTCCCTGCGTGTCCAGCCAATCGCCATCGACCAAGTCAAATGCCAGCAAGACAGATTGGGCGTCATGAATGATTTCGAGGTGATCGAAGCGGGCGTATGCGCGTGCGGGAATCCGCGTAGTTGGGCCTTCATGGTGCGGGGCATTACGGCGAAAATGAGTGTTCATTGTTATGGCCTTGTTGAACTGAGGTGACAGACCGTCATTCATCGGGCTGCATGCACTCGGTCGCCTTGGGGTATCGCGAATTTTAGGACACAACACCGGTGTCGCGATGACGAATTCCGGAGAGCGCTGGGTGCAACTGCTTTATTACAGTGTCCGCATCTCTGTTGCTGCGTGTACAGGAAAAGACAATATAGACTCGTTTGGCTTGTGCTCGAAAGTTGAGGACAGCACGGCGCTGAGGCGATCGCCCAGCAGGTTCCAGGCGCGTTTCTTCTCTTCGGCATAGTCGTGATGCAGGTAATGGCGTCTCACGCGGGAGCCAGCCAACACATGGTTTTGGCAGCGATCGATGACGTCCAAGCTGACCCCCAAGGCCTGCATCATAGTCGCGCCCGTGCGACGCAGGTCGTGTGGCGTCCAGTCACCGTTTTGGCCATCGGCAAGGACTAGAGTATTGTCGTGGCGCCGTCGAGAGAGGGCTTTGCGATTTTTGAACCGGGCCTGGCGATCGCCGACCTGTTTGCTCACCACCTTTACGTCTACATGTCCATCATCCTGCTTGTTGGGAAAGCACCACTGAGAGTCTCCCGTCAAGATCTTGAGCTCCTGAAAGAAATGCAGGGCGAAAGGTGAGAGGAAGACATGATGGTCCTGTTTTTTGCCCCGGGTGCCTTTGACGTTCTCGCTGGGGATGAACCAAGTCTGCTGGTTCAGATCGACATTTTTCCATTCGGCCTTAAGTAGTTCACCGATCCGGCACAACGTTCCTAAACAGATCCAAAGTGCAAGCTGAGACTCTACTTTGAGAGGGCGAATCCCTTCGTACTTTTTGCCGGCAGGTAATGCTGCGTAATCCGCAGTCATTTGTTGAAAACGGAGGTGTAGTTCTTGAAGTTCTCTTGAGGAAAGGATCCGAGTCCGCTCCTCCTGATAGTCACTGGGTATAAGTTTGTTGATTTCGACCAAGTCTGCTGGGTTTCCGTTAATCAGTAGCGTTCGCCATGGTTGGCGTTTTTGGGCCCACCCGAACATTTGAACGATATCCGAGAAAAGACTGATGGCTTGACGAGTAGCGCCGCGAGCCATTACTGCCCGCACTACGTTTCGCAGGTCATGTTCACTGTATGAGCTGATGACTTTAGAGCCAAGAGTGGGGTAAAGATCTTTTGTAAACTTTCTCCGTAGCTCTGCGTTACCGTCCTTGCGAGCGACCCCGTCGCGGAGCCATTCTTCCGCGAGATCCCAAAGCGTTAGCTCCTCAGATTTTTGTCGATCGGCCTCTGCGAGTTGTGCGGCCAGTTCCGCTTTTTGCCTGACCTTCGCGGCACGTTTGTTTTCATTAGGATTGATCCCTTTCGCTACAAGGTCTCGCGCTTCGTTGCGCTCCTTGCGGATTTCGGTCAGCGACTTGTTTGGCCAGGTACCGCAGGAAAAGCGAGTGTAAATACCCTCCCAGCGGAACTGGAAGTAGAAGGGGATGGCGACGCCTTTTTTGCGGAGTGAAACCCTACCCGAGAGGCTGCCCTCGTCGCGTATAACGGTACCGACATTTTGCTCAGTAAGCGCTTCTAGCTCTTTGGCGGTGAGCTTGGCCATGATCAACCTCCTAAGAAATTTACTCCCACATTTACTCCCACAGTTTCGTCAGCTAAGGGTAGGCCAGAATGGTGGTCGCTGGAAGAGTAAATTGCTGAGAGCCCACGTTTTTAAGGGCCTTAGGATTCTATAGAGGTACAGTGAAAACCATGGATGTTCATTGATTTATTGCATGGTGTGCTAGGGGTCGAGTGTTCGAATCACTCCGTCCCGACCATATTTCCGAGAGGGGATCCACTGCATCAGTAGTGGGTCCCCTTTCTCATTTCTGGCTTTGGCAGCGCTACGCAAGCATGCCTTCAACATCTGCCAGGGTGGCACGGGGAACGACACTGTCCGGAATTCGGGAGATGTCAGACAGGTTGTAAACCCTGAAGTCATCCCCCACGACTTTATCGGACATCAATTCGAAAGACGGCAATATGCGCGTGAAGTAGTGCTGATCGAGCCCGCAGGGTGAGTTGGCGGATTCAGCGCTCTCATAAAACCTGCCTGAATTCTCGTCCAGATCAACGCCCACCAGAAAGACCTGGGTAAATCCCACATGGAACGCCAACTGTATGGCCAGATAGGCCACGGTTCGAGCGTCAAAAAAGCCTTCGCTCATGTCTTTGCTGAATCCCAGCGGCCTTTCCCGACTCGGTAGCAATGGGCGATTAACGACCAGTGCGCTGTGTTTACCCAGTACAGATTCCAGCCAGGAAGGCCGCTTTGCCTTGGATAACGGGTACAGCCGTCCAGTTGGTCGAGCATGAGAAGACCGGGCGTGATCTTCCCACAGCGCAACTCTCTGGCTGATCGCCATCGCGTGTTTGAACAGATCCGGCTGCTGTTCGGAAAAACTTCTGTCCGTACAGGCGTAAAAGTACGGCTTGATGTCAGTGTCCAAAAACATCGAAATGGCGCCATTCATGGTGATCATTGGCACATGCGCAAATTTTTCGATGGGAAACGACTTCACCGAGGGCCCGGAGGCGATGATGAAGACCGCACCTGACTCGGTGTTCCGGCAGGCACCAAAATCGCTCACATCCAGCTGGTATTTGTTCGAAAGCCACGGGGCTGTGAAGGGGGCGTACAAAGCCTGTTGAGCGTTGCCAGCCTGTTCGATGGCGACGAAGGATGTTTGTTTCATCGGGCCCAACCGTGCAGTTAGAAGAAAGTGCCTACACACCCGACCTGTTGGGGGGGCGCAGAGTTCCTTCATAACGCGGTATTCATAAACCTGCCTGCAGGCCGAAGCCTATATGGGTGTGGGATATTTTCTGCCAGCAAGATGGTATGGCCATGTCCCGTTACCTCTGTTCACAGATGGGGCGTCTTCTGCGCCGTTTGGTAGCAATTTCCTACGCGCGCGTTCCACGCAACTTTCGATACTTCATCGCTAGTTCATCTGAATCAATCACTTGGCTCATAGCCAGATTAGTTGGCACATATCATGCTTTTTTGCATTCGTGGATAATTGGATACAAAAATTCAAAAGGTGCTGCCGATGCAATTTGCCTCTGCTTACGTTGACCGTCAGCCCCTCACCGCAGAAGAGGAGGCCTACAATTTCCTGCTCGACGCCATTTGCAGTGGCCGCTACCGCAAGGGCGACCGCCTGATCGCCGAAGACATCGCCAGTGAGATCGGCATGAGCCGCATGCCCGTGCGCGAAGCCTTCCGCCGCCTGGATGCCCAAGGTCTGGTAACCCTGCGACCCAACCGTGGCGCCGTCGTCAGCGGCCTGGATATTGATGAGTTACACGAAGTGTTCGAGATGCGCAGCGCCTTGGAAGGCCTGGCAGTGCGCGTGGCAGTTGCACGCATCGGCGACCGTCAATTGGCCGCACTTGAACGCATGCTCGACGAAATGGATGACTACCGCGACGAAAGCACCGCTTGGGTCAGTCGCCACCGCGCGTTTCACGAATACCTGTGCAGCCTCAGCGGCCGCCCGCGCTTGATGAAGCAGATCTCGGCGCTCTACTCGCTGGTGGAAGCGCCCATGCGCCTGTGGTTGCAGCATGGTGAGAAACCCCTTAGCGCACGCCAGGAACATGCGGTGATCCTTGACGCTATCCGTTCCAGTGACGCTGCCCGCGCCGAGGCCGTGGTGCGCGAGCACATCGAGGGTACCGTCCCGGCGCTGTTCCAGTTCCTGCAAACCGGAAAATAACAAAGACCTGCTGTGTTTTGACGTTGAGTCCTGCCCCGTTAACCAACGAACTGGAGTGTCTGGTCATGCATAAACGCCGCGCCTTGCTGGTGGCTTTTTCCCTCGGCCTCTGTACCCAATGGGCTGCTGCCGCGCCTCAGGTACCGGAACGCTTGAAGACCGTCGATAAACTCGTCTATTGCTCGGGGATGGATTCACCGCCCCTGGTGTCCTTTGATGAAGCGCAGAAACCGCGTGGACTTACCGTTGACCTTGGCCTTGAGATCGCCAAGCGCCTGGGCGACAAGCAGGTGCAGTGGCGCGTAATCCCGTTCTCCGGCCTGGTGCCGGCGTTGCTCGCCCAGCAGTGCGACATGATCGTCGACCAGTTATTCGACAAACCCGAACGGCGCCAGGTGATCGATATCGTCAACTACATGTATTCCAGCCAGTCGGTGGTGGTGCCCAAGGGCAATCCCAAAGGCATCAAGGCCCTGGATGACCTGTCCGGGCACAAGGTCGCGGTGCTCAACGGCTCCACCATCAAGACCCTGCTGGACGCGCAAAACGACAGCCTGACCAAAGCCGGCAAGCCTTTGATGAAACTGGTGGTGTACAACACCGATACCGATGCCTTCCAGGCCCTGCGCATCAGCCAGGTCGACGCCTACGGCACCACGGTGGAAACCGCCGGCTACTACGCCGCGATGGCCCCGGACCTGTTCCAGGAAGGCGTTCCTGCATTCAGTCGCATCCTCACCGGCCTGGGCATGCGCAAGGACGACCCGCAACTCACTGCCGCCGTGCAGCAAGTGATCAGTGACATGCGCGGTGATGGCAGCTACGTGGCGCTGCTGAATAAATGGCATGTCAGCAGCGACACTCTCGACTGAGGTCTCCCGCAATGAACTTCAATTGGGATGTGTTCTGGCAGTACCTGCTGCAGCCCAGTGGGGTGTACCTCACCGGTCTATGGCTGACCTGCCTGATCGCGGTGTCCGCGATGTTGCTGGGCTGCGTGCTGGGCTTGGCGGCGGCGCTGTTGCGATTGTCGAAGAACCCGCTGCTGCGCCTGCCGGTACGGTTTTATGTGTGGTTGATGCGCGGCACGCCGTTGTTGGTGCAGATCGTGTTCCTGTACACAGCGCTGGCGGCGGGCGGGATTTTCCGCTTTGAGGATATCGACCTGTTCGGCCTGGTCGTGCCCGGCAATATCCAGGCGGCGATCATCGCTCTGGGCCTCAACGAAGGCGCCTATATGGCCGAGATCATCCGCGCCGGCATCGGTGCGGTAGACAAGGGGCAATATGAAGCCGGGCGCTCCCTGGGCATGGGCTTTGCCAAGCTGATGCGGCGCATCGTGCTGCCCCAGGCGTTCCGCGTGATCGTGCCGCCGCTGGGCAACGAGTTCAACGTGATGCTCAAGAACACCACCCTGGTCAGCGTGATCGGCGTGCAGGAGTTGCTGCTCAGCACGCAAATGGTCACTTCGGCGACGTTCCGCGTGTTCGAGTTGTACCTGGTGGTCGCGATCTACTTCCTGATGCTCACCACGCTCTGGGGCTTCTTCCAGCGCTGGCTGGAAGCACGCTTCGGCCAGTCCGACCGGCCTTCGGCACCGCCACCGGCGTCCAGCCGCCTGTTCGGGCGCAGCACCTTGAAACTGCTGAGGGGACGATAACCATGTCGCATCAAAGTGAAGACGTAATCATCGAGGCGCTGGATATTCATAAGTCGTTTGGCGCGCTGCAGATCCTCAAGGGGATTTCCCTGCAAGTGCGACGCGGTGAAGTGGTGGTGCTGATCGGCGCATCGGGTTCGGGCAAGACCACGTTTATCCGATGCATCAACCTGCTGGAAGACATCCAGGGCGGACGCATCCGCGTCAATGGCCGCGCCATGGGCTATCGCGAGCGCAGCGACGGCAGCCTGGTGCGCGATTCGGAGCGCAACATCGCCCGCCAGCGCCGCGACATTGGCATGGTGTTCCAGCGTTTTAACCTGTTCCCCCATATGACCGCTTTGGAAAACATCATCGAAGCGCCGATCCAGGTGCTTGGCACGCCACGCGCCGAAGCCTTGGAACAGGCCCGCGGATTACTGGCGCGGGTCGGCCTGGCGGACAAGGCCAGCCACTACCCGTCGATGCTTTCCGGCGGCCAGCAGCAACGGGTGGCCATCGCCCGTGCACTGGCGATGAAACCCCAGGCCATGTTGTTCGACGAACCCACCAGCGCCCTCGACCCGGAAACCGTCGGCGAAGTGCTGCAGGTGATGAAGGAACTGGCCGAGGAGGGCATGACCATGGTGGTGGTCACCCACGAAATGGGTTTTGCCCGTGAAGTGGCCGACCGCGTGGTGGTGCTTGACCAAGGCGAACTCATCGAACAAGGGCCTGCGGAACAGATTTTCAGCCACCCCAGCCACCCCCGTACCCGAGCCTTTCTCAGTCGCGTGCTATGACCTTTTTGAAGAGCCTCTGCCATGTTTAAATTTTCTGCTCACGAGTACCCTTATCCCTCGCAACGCCAGAGCGTGTTTGCCCAGCGCGGCATGGTCGCGGCGTCCCAGCCCCTGGCCGCCCAGGCCGGTATCGAGGTCATGCAGAAGGGCGGTAACGCCATCGACGCCGCGATTGCCACGGCGGCCGCTTTGACGGTAGTGGAACCTACCGGCTGCGGCCTCGGCGGCGATGCGTTTGCCCTCGTCTGGTGCAAGGGCCAATTGCACGGTTTGAATGGCAACGGCCATGCGCCGGCCGCCTTGAGCATTGAGGCGGTCAAGGCGGCGGGGCATGATCAGATGCCGCTGTATGGCTGGACCCCAGTCACCGTGCCAGGCTGCCCGTCGGCCTGGGCAGAGCTGTCCCAGCGTTTTGGCAAGCTGCCGTTTGCCGAGTTGCTGCAACCGGCCATTCGCCTGGCGCGCGACGGTTTCCCGCTGTCGCCGGTGGTTGCCCATCAGTGGCAGCTTACCTTGGAAGAATTCAGCCCCCATCGCGACGCTGCGCTGGATGCCTGGTTCGCCACCTTCCTGATCGACGGCCGTGCGCCACGGGCCGGAGAGATGTTTCGCAACCCGGCCCAGGCCCGAACCCTCGAAGAATTGGCGGCCACCCGCTGCGAAAGCCTGTATCGCGGCGCACTGGCCGAACGGTTGGACGCGCATTCCAAGGCCAGCGGCGGCTACCTGCATGCCAGCGATCTCAAGGATTACCGCGCCGAGTGGGTGGAGCCGATCCACGTCAACTACCGGGGCGTGGATGTCTGGGAAATCCCGCCCAGCGGGCAGGGCTTGGTGGCGCTGATGGCGCTGAAAATCCTCGAAGGCTTCAGCTTCGATCACCGCGACAGCCAGCAGACCTGGCACCGTCAATTGGAGGCGATGAAACTCGCCTACAGCGACGGCCTGCACTACATCACCGACCCGCTGCACATGCGTGTGGCCGTCGCCGACCTGCTCAGCGATGACTACAGCAGCCGTCGCCGTGGGCAGATCGGCGAACAGGCCCGGCCGCCCAAACCCGGCGACCCCCATGCCAGCGGCACGGTGTACCTGGCTACGGCGGACGTCGAAGGCAACATGGTTTCGTTTATCCAGAGCAACTACCACGGCTTCGGTTCCGGCGTGGTACTGCCCGACAGCGGCATCGCGTTGCAGAACCGTGGGCAAGAGTTCAGCCTCGACCCGACCCACGCCAACTGCCTGGCGCCGGGCAAAAAAACCTTCCACACCATCATCCCCGGCTTTCTCACCAAGGACGGCCAGGCCCTCGGCCCGTTCGGCGTGATGGGCGGCTACATGCAGCCCCAGGGCCATGTGCAGATGGTGATGAACCTGGTGGACTTCGGCCTCAACCCGCAAGCGGCCCTGGACGCGCCGCGCTGGCAATGGCTGGGCGACATGAAGGTCGGCATCGAACAGGGCGCATCCCGCGACTTGGCCAACGCTCTGGCACGGCGTGGGCACCAGGTGCAGATCGCCAGCGACCTCACCGACTACGGGCGTGGGCAGATCATCCTGCGTGATCCGGTCAGTGGTGTATTGTGCGGCGGAACGGAGCCAAGGGCGGATTCAACGATCGCAGTGTGGTAAGCGAAAAAATTGGCTGAAGCTTGTCCCTTTTTTTCATCTCGCCTGTCATTCCAGGCAAGTGAACAATATCGAGAGCTTCTGCCAATGCCCGTCGTCCGACCCTTGCTGAAACTGAGCCTGCTGCTGAGCCTCAGCGCCAGCCCGTTCTTCTCCGTCGTCAGCTACGCCGAAGACACCGCCACCCGCCGCAGCTATCAGGTGCCCGCCGGCAGCCTGAGTGCGGCGCTTACTCGCTTTGCCGGGTTGGCAGGCGTCAATCTGTCGGTGGACCCGGCCTTGGTCAGTGGGCGCAGCAGCAGCGGTTTGTCCGGCGAGTATGGAGTAGAGGAGGGCTTTGCCCGTTTGCTGCAAGGCTCTGGCCTGCAACTGCAGCCGATGGGCGCGCAGGCCTACATGCTGGTGCTCGCGCCGGAGGGCGGTAGCCTGGAATTGGCCCCCACATCAATCCTCGGCACCACTGGCCTGTACGACGGCGACACCTACGCCGGTGGCCAGGTGGCGCGCCGCACGGCCCAGGGCATGCTGGGCACGCGGGACTTCATGGAGACCCCGTTCAGCATCACCACCTACACCGCTGAGGCAGTGAAAAACCAACAGGCCCGCACCCTGGGCGATCTGATCGCCACCGACCCTTCGGTGCGTGCCACCAACCCGGCCGGTGGGCGCTACGAGCAATTCACCATTCGCGGGTTCAGCCTATTCAACAGTGACGTGGCCTACAACGGCCTGTACGGCGTGCTGCCGACGTACACCATCGATATGGAAATGGCCGACCGCGTCGACATCCTCAAGGGCCCGAGCCAGTTGATCAACGGCATTTCGCCGCGCGGCAGCGTGGGCGGCGGGATCAACGTGGTGCCCAAGCGTGCCACCGACAAGGACATCAACTCGTTTACCGGCAACTGGGCCTCCGACAGCCAGGCCGGCGGCGCGGTGGACATTGGTCGACGCTTTGGCGAGGACAATCAGTTCGGCATCCGCTTCAACGGCGTGAAGCAGTCCGGCGACACCGAGTGGGACCACCAGAGCGTCGATCGCGAAATGGCCGTGCTGGGCCTGGATTTTCGTGGCGAACGCTTGCGCCTTTCCACCGATATCGGCCACACCGAACGCGACACCGATGCACCGCAAGAGCGCGTTCAGGTGGCGGCTGCAGCGCCGGTGCCCAGCGCCAGCGACGTGCGCCGCAACTATGCGAAATCCTGGAGCAAGGCTCGCACCAACGACACCTTCGGCACTTTCAACGCCGAGTACGATCTCAGCGACAACGTGATGCTCTACGGCGGCATGGGCGCGCGCAAAAGCAACCACGATTTCCTGCGTCACGCGGTGTCCGTCTCCAATGCGGCCGGTGATTTCAGCGTGCAGCCACGGGATTTCACCCGCGATGAAAACGTGCGCACCTACACCGCCGGCGTGCGCAACTGGTTTCATACCGGGCCGGTCAGCCATGAGGTCAATCTGGCCGCCAGCTACTTCGACATGGACTTCACCAACGGCGGCGCGCGTTATACGTCGCCGTCGAGCAACCTCTACAACCCAGTGCAAACCCCGACGCCTTCACGGCCGACACGGTTTGATCCGAAGGTCTATACCGAAAACAAATTCAGCGGCGTGGCCCTGTCCGACACCCTGGGCTTCTTCGATGATCGCCTGTTGCTGACCCTCGGCGCCCGCTGGCAGCGCGTGAAGGTCGATGACTGGAGCGACGGCATCAAAGGCGATACGGCCTACGATGAAGAGAAGGTCTCGCCATCCGGCGGGCTGTTGTTCAAGGCCACCGACAAGCTGTCGCTGTACGCCAACTACATGGAAGGCCTGAGCCAGGGCAAGATCGCGCCGTCCACCGCGCGAAACGAAGACGAGATCTTCCCGCCGTTTATCAGCCGCCAGGTGGAAGTCGGTGCCAAGTACGATGCGGGTGTGTTCGCCGTGACCGCCGCTGTGTTCCGCATCAAGCAGCCGGCCTATGAAACCAATGCGACCACGCGGCTCTTTGGTCCCAACGGTAAGCGCGAAAACTCTGGTGTAGAACTGAGTGTGTTCGGCGAGCCGCTCAAGGGCTTCCGCCTGCTCGGCGGTGTGATGTACATCGACAGTGAACTGAAAGACACCACCAACGGCGCCTGGGACGGCAATCGCGCCCCCGCCACGCCCAAGTACAACGTCAACCTGGGGGCTGAATGGGATGTGCCAGGGCTGGAAGGCTTGACCTTGACCAGCCGTGGCATCTATTCCAGCTCGCAGTACCTGAACCCCTCCAACGTCAAGGAAATCGACGCCTGGAACCGCATCGACGTCGGCGCACGGTATGGGTTCAAGGTGGATGACAAACACATCACCTTGCGGGCGAATGTGGAGAACGTCGCCGATAAACGCTACTGGAGTTCGGCCGGTGCTTCGGATGACAGCGAGCCGGGACTGACCTTGTCGACGCCGCGAACTTATCTGCTTTCTGCCACCGTCGACTTCTAACGGCTGTACACCGATCAACTGTGGGAGCGGGCTTACTCCCACATTGGGGCGGCGGTATCAGTGCGTACCTGAACACCTTAATGAGAATGTTTTTTGATCACGCCGCCCCGATATGGAATAGTACCCGCCGTTTTCCCCGGCCTGTCTAGCTGGGGTGTTTTAACGCCGAGGTCCTTGTCATGCGAATGCCGCGCTCCATCCCCACCCTTGCCGCCTGCCTCCTGGCGTTGACTTCAAGCCTGCTGAGCGCCGCCCCAATCGACCTCAACGACGGCCAGCATGCGGTGCATTTACCGGACGCGCCCAAGCGTGTGGTGGTGCTGGAGTTTTCCTTTCTCGACAGCCTGGCCGCGGTTGACGTAACGCCCATTGGCGCGGCCGATGATGGCGATGCCAACCGCGTGTTGCCGCGTGTGCGCCAGGCCATCGGCCAATGGAAGTCCGTGGGCCTGCGCTCGCAACCGAGCATCGAGGAAATCGCCCGGCTCAAGCCGGACTTGATCGTTGCCGACCTCAACCGCCACCAGGCGTTGTACAGCGACCTGGCGAGCATCGCGCCGACCCTGTTGCTGCCGTCGCGCGGTGAGGATTACCAGGGCAGCCTGAAATCCGCCGAGCTGATCGGCAAGGCGCTGGGCAAGAGCGCGCAGATGGAAGCGCGGATCCAGAAGAACCGCGAGAACCTCAAAGCCATTGCTCAGCAGATCCCAGCCGGCGCCAGCGTGGTGTTCGGCGTGGCGCGTGAAGACAGTTTCTCCGTGCACGGCCCGGACTCCTATGCCGGCAGTGTGCTCGAAGCCATCGGTTTGAAAGTCCCTTCGGTACGCGCCAATGCCGCGCCCACCGAGTTCATCAGCCTGGAACAACTGCTCGCCCTCGACCCAGGCTGGTTGCTGGTCGGGCATTACCGTCGCCCCAGCATCGTCGACAGCTGGAGCAAGCAGCCGCTGTGGCAAGTGCTTGGTGCGGTGCGTAACAAACAGGTCGCCGAAGTCGACGGCGACAGCTGGGCGCGCAACCGCGGTGTGCTGGCTTCGGAGCAAATCGCTGAAGACGCGCTGGCGATTCTAAAGGGCGGTAAAGCCGTACTGAGCCCATAAGCATGGGGCGAAGTTTTGCGACGGCAGGCATCGTGCTGCTGGGCGCCGGGTTGTTCTGGCTGTCGCTGTATAGCTGGTCACCGTTCACCATTACAGCGACGGATGCGTGGAATGGCCTTATCCATCAAGGCGGCGTGGGCGGCAATATGGCGTATATCGTTGCGCAGTTGCGCGTGCCACGGGCCGTGTGCGCCGCGTTGGTCGGTGCCTGCCTGGGCCTGGCCGGTGCGTTGATGCAAGGCATCACGCGCAACCGCCTAGCATCGCCGTCCTTGTTTGGCGTGACAGCGGGGGCGGCGTTGGGGCTGGCGTTGTTTTCCACTGGATTGGTCGCGCCACCGTTTGCCGGCGGTGCCTTGTTGATGACCTGCCTGGGTGGCGCCCTGGCCTGGGTCACGGTGTTCAGCCTCGGCGGCGCCTGGTCGCCGACCACCACCCAAGGTCGCCTGGTATTGGCCGGCGTGGCCGTGGCGGCGTTGTGCGCCGCCTTGACCCGGCTCACGGTAATCCTGGTCGAGGTCCAGGCACAAAGCGTGCTCAACTGGCTGGCCGGTTCCCTGGCCAATGTCGGCGCCGCGCAAGTGCAACTGCTCTGGCCGTGCACCTTGATCGGCGGCCTGTGGGCGCTGTGGTGCGCGCCGCGCCTGAACCTGATCAACCTCGGCGAAGACGCGGCGCGCTCCCTGGGTGTGGGCATTGCCAGCCTGCGTTTGCAGGTGTTTATCGCCAGCCTGTTGTTGGTGGGGGCGAGTGTCTGCGCAGTCGGCCCCATCGGGTTTGTCGGGTTGATTGCACCGAATATCCTTCGCCAGTTCCTCGGTAATGACTATCGCTGGCTGATCCCGCTGAGTGCCGCGTTGGGCGCGGTGATCGTGCTGGGCGCCGACCTCCTCAGCCGCGCTGTGGCATTTCCAGTGGAGACCCCGGCCGGTGTGGTCACCGCGCTGATCGGCGCACCGTTCTTCCTCTTTCTTGCCAGGCGCGCCCTATGACCCGGCCACGATCGCGCTTATGGCTGCTGCTCGGCCTGTTGCTGCTGGCGACGTTGATCAGCCTCAGCGCCGGCACTGTGTGGCTCCTGCCTGACACCGTGCTGGAGCGCCTGCTGGCGCACGACGCCCTCGACTTCGAAGTGTGGAACCACCGCCTGCCACGCAGCCTGATCGCGATTCTGGCCGGTTGCGCCTTCGGCCTGGCCGGGGCGATTGTGCAGGGTGTGATCCGCAACCCGTTGGCCTCGCCGGAAATCCTCGGCGTGACCCAAGGCGCTGGTTTGGCGCTGACCGTGGCGATCATCAGTTGGCCGCACATGCCGATTGCATGGCTGCCGCTGGTGGCTTGCCTGGGTGGCGCCGGCGGCGCGCTGTTGCTGGCGCTGTACAACACCGGGGTGAGTTTTTCCGGGGTGCGCTTTGCGCTGTCCGGTGTGGCGATTGCGGTGACCTTGTCCAGCGTTACCGAGTTTCTGATCCTGTCCCATCCGTTGGACATCAACACCGCTTTGCTCGCGCTGACAGGCAGCCTGTGGAGCCGCAATTGGCACCATGTGGCGCTGGTGCTGCCGTTCCTGATGCTGATCCCCTTGGGCCTGTGCCTGGCCAAGCCGCTGAACCTGATCGCCCTGGGCGATGAAGCCGCCCACAGCCTCGGCACGGCACTCAGTCGCACGCGCTGGTTGGCGATGGTTTGCGCGGTGCTGCTGACCAGCCTGGGCGTCGGTGTTATCGGGCCGATTGGTTTTATCGGTCTGGTCGCGCCGCACATGGCGCGTCGGTTGGTGGGCGGGCAACACCAGTGCCTGCTGCCTGCTGCGATGCTGATCGGCGCGCTGTTGCTGGTGCTGGCCGACACCCTCGGGCGCACGCTGATCGCGCCCAGTGAAATCCCCGCCGGGGTGCTCACTGCGGTGATTGGCGCGCCGTATTTTCTTTGGTTGCTGGCACGGTTCAAGGGCTGATCACATGAGTATTCTTCACGCACGCGAGCTGGATATCGGTTACGGCACCACGCGCATTGTGCAGGGCTTGTCCTTTGCGCCGCCAACCGGAAAGGTCACCGCCCTGATCGGCCCGAATGGCTGCGGCAAGTCGACCCTGCTCAAGGCCTTTGCGCGCATCCTCAAGCCGACCGAAGGCGAACTGAGCTTGGATGGGCAGGCCTACGCCAGCCTGTCCGCTCGCCAATTGGCAAGGCAGATCGCGTTTTTGCCGCAGGTGCTGCCGGTGCCCGAAGGCGTCAGCGTGCGCCAGTTGGTCGCCTACGGCCGCAGCCCGCATAACTCGTTATGGGGGCGCTTGAGCGGCAGTGATCGGTCTCACGTGACCCAAGCCATGCAGCGCCTGGAGCTGGACGTGTTGGCTGATCGCGCATTGGCAGACCTCTCCGGCGGCCAGCGCCAACGTGCCTGGCTGGCGATGGTGTTGGCGCAGAATGCGCCGGTAGTGTTGCTGGATGAACCCACCACCTACCTCGACATCAGCCATCAGGTCGAACTCATGGACTTGATGGGCGAACTGGCCGCTGAAGGCAAGACTGTGATCACGGTGTTGCACGACATCAATCAGGCCTGCCGCTACGCCGACCACCTGGCCGTGATGCACGGCGGCAAGTTGGTGGCTGATGGTGCGCCGGGGGAGGTGATCAGTGCCGGGTTGATGCGGCAGGTGTTCGATGTGCAGGTGCAGGTGATGCAAGAGCCGGTCGCCGGTACACCGATGTGCCTGGTGGAAAAGAGCACGCGCACTCACGATTGATGCGGTTGAAAAGTGTAAGAACCAACAAAGTAAGGCGCTTGAGTTATTTGAGGGGTGTAAGTGCAATGAAGTGGCTAATTGCAACTCCTGGAGTGATGGCTATTAGCTGCTAAGGCTCTGGTGCAGGGGTCTTGGCCGTTATGTTTATTTTATTCCCCACCCTCCGGAACTAGAGCTATAACTTCCAGTCGATAACCCCGGCTTACTGTCGCCTGGGTTGTGGCTAACTAATGGCATGTTTCCGTAGTTTCAAATAGCCATACTTTCTCGCAATACAAGATCCCTGAATATTATGTCGTCAGCGCCTATCGATGCCTGCCAGATGCAGACTCCGCACACCGAACAGGTGTGCGCGTGGCTGATGCAGCATGCCGGGCTTAAAACGGTGGACCTGGAGCGCGCCCGCCGCCTGTCCACGGATGACTTGCTGAGCCTGCTGACACGCCTGGGCCTGGTCTCCGAAGTGGAACTGGCCCGTGCCTGGGCGGCATTGCTCGACGCCCCGCTGTTGCTGGCCGACGCCGCGCCGCCGCTGCTTGACCCCTTGCCGGCCTTGACCGAACGCTTCATGCGTCACTATCAAGTGGTGCCCATGGGCTGGAGCCAGGGCGGCCTGCGGGTGCTGGCGGCCAACCCGACGCAACTTTATCCGTTCCAGGCCCTGGCCTACGCGTGCCAGGTGCCGGTGTGGCTGACCATCGGCCCGCGCAACGAAGTCGACACCCTGATCGAGCGCTACTACGGCCAGGGCCGCTCGGCCATGGGCACACTGATCGAGAACCTCGATGAGCAGGGCGGCGCCCAGGAAGATATCGAACACCTCAAGGACATGGCCTCCGAAGCGCCAGTGATCCGCCTGGTCAACCTGATCCTGCAACGCGCCGTGGAACAGCGCGCCTCGGACATCCATATCGAGCCCTTCGAAAGCCAGCTCAAGGTGCGCTACCGCATTGACGGCGTGCTGCACGACGCCGAAGCGCCGCCCGCCAGCTCGTCGGCGGCGGTGATTTCGCGGGTGAAGATCATGGCGCGGCTGGACATCGCCGAGCGCCGGCTGCCTCAGGACGGGCGCATCATGCTGCGCATCCAGGGCAAGGAACTGGACCTGCGGGTGTCCACGGTGCCCACCAGTTTCGGCGAGTCGGTGGTGCTGCGCCTGCTGGACCGGCAGACCGTGCGGTTCGACTTCCCCAGCCTCGGCTTTGACGGCCAACGCCTGGCCACCTTCCTCGACCTGCTGGAGCGCCCCCACGGCATCCTGTTGGTCACCGGGCCCACCGGCTCCGGCAAGACCACCACGCTCTACACTGCGCTGTCGCGGCTCAACACGGCCGAGCGCAAGATCGTCACCGTGGAAGACCCGGTGGAGTACCAGCTTGAAGGTATCAACCAGATCCAGGTCAAGCCCGCCATCGGCCTGGACTTCGCCGGGGCGCTGCGCTCTATCGTGCGCCAGGACCCGGATGTGATCATGATCGGCGAGATCCGCGACCTGGAAACCTGCCGCATCGCCATTCAATCGTCGCTGACCGGGCACCTCGTGCTTTCCACCCTGCACACCAACAGCGCCGCGGCGAGTATCACGCGGCTGCTGGACATGGGCGTGGAAAGCTACCTGATCGCCTCGACCGTCAGCGGTATTCTTGCCCAGCGTCTGGTGCGGCGCCTGGATCCGGCCAGCCGCGTGGCCTTTGAAGCGCCGCCGGAACTGATCGCGGAACACGGCCTGGATCGCTTGACCGAACAACGCCCGATCCTGCTCTTTCGCGGTGACTATCACGGCCGCAGTGCCCTCACTGAACTGCTGGTGATGAACGATGAACTGCGCAGCCTGCTGATGCGTCATGCCGATGCCTCCACCTTGGAGCAGGCCGCTCGCCGGGCCGGTTTGCGCACTTTGTATGAGGAGGGGCTGCGTCAGGCGCTGGCGGGTATTACGTCACTGGAAGAAGTGCTGCGCGTCACCCGTGGAGAGGGCGCGTGAGTCTGTTCAAATTCCGCGCCCTGGACAGCCAGGGCGTGGCGCAGAACGGCACGCTGGAAGCCCGGGATCAGGCCGCTGCCGTGGCTGCCTTGCACAAGCGCGGTCTGTTGCTGTTGCAGATCGAAACGGCGGGCAGCCCTCTATTGCGCAGCGCGCGCGGGCGATTGAAAGGCGCAGCGCTGGTGAGTTTTACTCAGCAACTGGCCACGTTGCTCGGTGCTGGCCAGCCCCTGGAGCGCGCCCTTGGCCTGTTGCTCAAACAACCCGGCCAACCCCAGGTTCGCGCACTGATTGAACGCATCCGCGATCACGTCAAAGCGGGTAAACCGCTGTCTACCGCATTGGAAGAAGAGGGTGACACGTTCTCGCCGTTGTACCTGAGCATGGTGCGTGCCGGTGAGGCCGGTGGCGCGCTGGAAAGTACCTTGCGCCAACTCAGCGACTACCTGGAACGCAGTGAGCGTCTGCGTGGCGAAGTGATCAATGCGCTGATCTATCCGGCCTTCCTGGTGGTGGGCGTACTCGGTTCCCTCGCCTTGTTGCTGGCCTATGTGGTGCCGCAATTCGTACCGATCTTCCAGGACCTGGGTGTGCCGATTCCGTTGATCACCGAGGTGATTCTCGCCTTGGGTGAGTTCCTCGGCGCCTATGGCCTGGTGGTGTTGGCCGGGCTGATCGTGAGCGGCGGGTGTTGGGCGGCACGTCTGCGCAATCCGGCATTTCGAGAAAAATACGATCGTCGCCTGCTCGGTATTCGTGTGATCGGCCCGCTGCTGCAACGGGTCGAAGCGGCACGCCTGACGCGCACCCTCGGCACGCTGCTCAGCAATGGCGTGGCGTTGCTGCAAGCTTTGGTAATCGCACAGCAAGTCTGCACCAACCGCGCGTTGCAGGCCCAAGTTGGCCATGCGGCGCAATCGGTAAAAAGCGGCGGCACCCTCGCCAGTGCGTTCGGCAGCCAGCCGCTGCTGCCGGAACTGGCGCTGCAAATGATCGAAGTCGGCGAACAGGCCGGCGAACTCGACAGCATGTTGCTCAAGGTGGCTGACATCTTCGACGTCGAAGCCAAGCGCGGCATCGACCGTCTGCTTGCTGCCCTGGTGCCGTCCCTGACCGTGGTCATGGCAGTGCTGGTGGCGGTGATCATGTTGGCGATCATGCTGCCGCTGATGAGCCTGACCAGCAATATATGAAGGAGCTGAACTCATGAGAAAACCACGCCGCCAAAGCGGTTTCACCCTGTTGGAAATGCTCGCGGTGATCGTACTGCTCGGCATTGTCGCCACCATCGTCGTGCGCCAGGTCGGCGGTAATGTGGACAAGGGCAAGTACGGCGCGGGGAAGGCCCAGCTGTCCAGTTTGAGCATGAAGATTGACAGCTACGCCCTCGACGTCGGCGCGCCGCCCACCAGCCTGCAACAGCTGGTGGACAGGCCTGGTGGTTATGCCAAGCCTTCGGACCTCAAGGACCCGTTCGGGCATGCCTTCGGTTATCGCTTTCCCGGTGAGCATGGTGCGTTCGACCTGATCTTCTATGGCCAGGATGGCCAGCCGGGCGGCGAAGGCTACAGCGCCGACCTGGGCAATTGGGAGTAACGCGGCCATGTTCCAGCGCGGCTTTACCCTGCTGGAAATGCTGGTGGTGATCCTGTTGCTCAGCCTGGCTGCCGGTTTACTGGGGGTGGGTGTGCGCCAGGGTCTGCAAACGGCGAAAGAGCGTCGCGCGGTCGGGCAGATGGTGGAGGCGTTGCGCACCACACGGGCGGGGGCGATAGTCAGTGGGCAAGCCGCGCGCACTGAGTTTGACCTGCGAGATCGGACATTCCAGGCGCCGGGACGAGCGTTGCAACGTTGGCCGTCGCAGCTGCAAGTCACGCTGCACACTGCCGAACAGGTCGGCCCTGCCGTCGAGTTCTACCCTGACGGCAGCTCCACCGGCGGCAATCTTCTGTTGGTCAACGGCGCCCGGCGTTGGCGTATCGATATCGGCTGGCTCACCGGCAGCGTGCAATCCAAGGCGCTGCCATGAACCGCCAGGCTGGCTTCACGCTGCTGGAAATGCTCGCCGCGCTGACGCTGATGGCGGTGTGCAGCACGGTCCTGCTGGTTGCGTTCGGCCAGAGCGCGCGCTCGTTGTCCCAGGTGGCCCACAGTGACCGGCTCACCCATGCGGCGCTGACCATTTTCGATCAGGAAGCCGCAGGACGGTTGAGCAATGGCGTCAGCCAGGGCGAACTGGACGGCATCCACTGGCGACTGACAACCGCCCGGCAGCAAGCGCGTATTTTTCGTCTCGACCTGGTTCTCGACGAGGGCCCGCACCAGGCCCGTTTCAGCACGTTGAAGGCACGCCTGTGAAACGCCGCGAGCAGGGTTTTACCTTGCTGGAAATCCTCGTGGTGCTCAGCTTGCTGGGCGTGTTGCTGGTGCTGGTTGGCGGCGCATTGCTGGGCGCCAATCGTGCCGTGTCCAAGGCCCAGGCGTATACGGTGAGCCTGGATGAAGTGCGTGCCGCGCAGCAGTTTTTGCGCACGGCGATCAGCGAGGCGTTACCGCTGGCGGTGGGCGAAGGCGGTGGATTTTTCGTCGGCACGGCGCAGCGTCTGGAGTTCGTCTCGACCTTGCCCGGTGTGCTCGGTGGGGGGATCCAGCGGTTCAGCCTGCAACAGGTCGAACAGGATTTGCAGGTCGGGTTTGCTCAACGTGAGCCCCAGGTGCTGCTGAGAAGCATCGAGGGTCTGCAGTTCAGTTATCGCGGTACGTCACCGCTGGGCCAGCCCACCGGTTGGATCAATGAATGGCCATGGCCCAGGCGTTTGCCGGCCGCCGTGCGCATCGCCGCCAGCGTCGACGGCCCGGTGCCCTGGGTCACCCAGGTGATTGCTTTGCGCTTGAACCTGTCCAGCGGGAGTGTGGAAGAATGAGGCGCCAGCGCGGTGCGGCCCTGCTGCTGGTGCTGTGGGTACTGGCCTTGCTCAGCGTGTTGCTCGGCGGCCTGGCCGGCTGGGTGCAGCTGGAAAGTCGCCAGGCACTGTGGTTGCGCCAGCACACACAAACCGTGCTGGCCGCTGAAGCCGGTATCGCCATGGTCATGGCCGACCGGCGCTGGGTGGCCGATGGTCGTGACATCCCCTTGGTGTTTGACGACGCCCAGTTACACGTCAGCCTGCGCAGTGAGCGCGGCAAGCTCTACCTGATCAATGCCGAGGCACAGGATTTCACACGTCTGGCCCTGGCCTGCGGCGCCACCTCGGCCCAAGCTACACAGTTGACCAAGGCCCTCCAAGTGCGCCGTCAACAGGGGCTTGTGCCATTTCGGGTGCTGGAAGAAGTGCGCCAATTGCCTGGCATGACGCAAGCCCTCTATAGCCAATTGCTGCCCGAGATCACCCTGTGGAGCGACCTTGATCGCCCCGATCCCGCCTTCGCCAGCCCGTTGATGCGCAAGGCGTTGAACCTGCCGCGCCAGCACGCCGAAGGTGCCGACCCCGGCGAAGTGCTGGTGGTCGACAGCCGCGCCGAGCGCCCCGGTGGTTATCAGGCGCGGCTGCAAGTCACCGTTTTATTAAGCCCATCGGAGGACAGCGCACAGCCCTATCGGGTGTTGCGTTGGCAAGAATGAATCGACTGGAACCCATCGCCCGGCACTGGCGCGGCAGCCTGTTGCAACAGGCCTGGCGCCTATGGCTCGCGGAGCTGCGCGCCTGTGTGCCGAGTTGGCTGGCACGGCAAGAACCGCCGGAGCAGATCCACCACTGGCCGGTCGCAGCGCCTGTCGCGCCGGGCAGCGCGCGCCAAGTGCTGATGCTCGGCGCGGATGCTGTGCTGCTGCAACGCGTGCAACTGCCGTTGGCCGCCGGGCGCAATCTGAGTGTCGTGGTCGGTTATGAACTGGACCGCTATACCCCATTCGAGGCCGACCAACTCTACTTCGTCGCACGCCAGGAGCGGCGCACGCCCACCCACCTTGAGGTCACGCTGGTGGCGATGCTGCGCGAGCGCCTGGACCAGATTCTCACTGACTGTGCTGCCCTCGGCCTGCATCCCCATCGCGTGGACGCGGCCAACCTCGGTATCGATCTGTTGCCCGCGCCACTGCGCCCCCGTCAACGTCCGCCCGGCATGGGCTTGCAACGCAGCCTGCCGTGGTTGTGCGGGGCCTTGCTGATCGCGGCGATGCTGCTGTGGCTCAACGACCGCCAGCGCGTCATCGACGCCATGCACGCCAGCGTCCAGCAACAGAAAGCCCAGGTTGCCGAGGTGTATGCCCTGCGCCAGCAATTGCTCAATACCCGTGGCGCGGCGCAATACCTTACCCGGCGCAAACTGGCGCAACCGCCGCTGGCCGCGCTGCTCAATGACCTGACCACTTGCCTGCCCGGCGACACTTGGCTCGATCAGTTGGACGTGAAAGACGGCGAAATTTCCATCTCTGGCCAAAGCGCCAAGGCCAGTGCGCTGATCACCCGTATCAAAGGCTGCCGCAGCCTGGAAAATGCCCAGTTCGAAGGGGTGATCCAGCCCGATGCGCGCACCGGCAAAGACCAGTTTGCCTTGCGTGCCCACCTACGCCAGGAGACCGCCGATGCGCCGCCCCCTCACACCCCGTGAACGCCGATGCGCCGCCTTACTGGTGCTGGCCGTGGTGGTCGGCACAGCTTATTGGCTGTTGATCGACAGCTGGTTCGCCGGGCCCCTGCGCGATATGGGCGAGCAGGCTGAACAGCTGCGCGAGCAGCAACAGCGGTATGCCGGTGTATTACGCCAACGCGAGGCCTTGCGCCAGCAGCTTGAACAGGCCCGTCGAGACCCAGCCAGCAGCACCAGCCTGTTGCCGGGAGATGACCCCGACGTCGTGGCGGCCGACCTGATGCAACGCCTCGCTGACCTGATCAACAGCCACGCCAACCTCGGTGGCGGTTGCAGCCTCACCCAGCGCAAGCCCATCACACCGGACCAAGACGACGGCGAGCCGTATCGCCAAGTGAAAGTCAGCCTGACTCTCGACTGTGCCATCGAACCCTTGGAAGCATTGCTGCATGAACTGGAGTATCAGCCGCCGTTCCTGTTCGTGGATGAACTGCGCATCCGTCGCAGTCAGCAGGCGCCAGCCAATGGCGGTGCAGGCAAGTTGGTGGTGCACTTGCTGGTGCGCGGTTACCTGCAACCGGCGCCGGTGACGCCATGATCGGCAGACTACGCCCCGTGGAGTGGGGTTTGCTCGGCTTGTCGGGATTGCTGAGCGTGTTGATGGCGGTGATCCTCAGCAGCATCGGCGATGAACCGCAGTGGCTGCCTGAAGCGCCCACGCGTGCCCATCCCACCGCTCAGGTACAGGTCGCGCCGAGTGTCCCGTTGGAAAACCTCGCCGCCACTTGGCAGGCGCCGCTGTTCAGCCCGGACCGCAGCCCGGACCGCGTCGTGGGCAGAGCCCAGGTCACCAGCCTGGCCAACCTGACCCTCAGCGGCATCATGATCACCGGCAACCTGCAAATGGCCATGCTCAAGCAGGCCGACGGCCGTGCCCTGACCGTGCGTCTCGGTCAGGCCCTGCCCAACGGCTGGCGCCTGGACCACCTCACTCCGCAATACGCCCGATTCAGCCTGGATGGCCGCACGCAAACCTTGAGCCTCTACGCCAAACGCCTGCCGCCGCCGTCCAACCGGCCCCCCATCACTTTGCCCCGCGAGCCTCTCCCTTGATTGACATGCGCACCTCAACGTTTTGCCTGGCTACCGCTTTTGTCCTGAGCGGCTGTGGATCCTTCCCCGACCGCCTCGATCCGGACGACGATCTGCTGCACGAAGCCATGCAAGGCACCGGCTCGCAACGCCCGCCGACCGAGCAAGCCGCGCCGGAAAGTCCACCGCCTGCGATAAAAACCCCAACGCAGCGCCAACTGATCCGTGGCAACCAGCAGTTCGTGCGCGCGCCGGCAGCGCAGCCGGTGGCGAAAGAAGAGGGCGGCGATATCGTCTTCAACTTTGCCGACCAACCCATCGAAGCGGTGATCAACAGCGTGATGGGCGACCTGCTGCACGAAAACTACAGCATCGCCCAGGGCGTGAAGGGCAACGTGAGTTTTTCCACCTCCAAACCGGTGGACAAGCGACAGGCGCTGTCGATCCTCGAAACCCTGCTGTCCTGGACCGACAACGCGATGATCAAGCAGGGTGATCGCTACGTGATCCTGCCCGCCAGCCAGGCGGTGGCCGGCAAACTGGTGCCGCAGATGAGCGTGGCCGCACCGTCCAGCGGCCTGTCGGCGCGGCTGTTTGCGCTGCGCTATATCTCCGCCACCGAGATGCAGAAACTGCTCAAACCCTTCGCCCGCGAGAACGCGTTCTTGCTGGTGGACCCGGCGCGCAACGTGCTGAGCCTGGCGGGCACCCCGGATGAGTTGGCCAACTACCAGGACACCATCGACACTTTCGATGTGGACTGGCTCAAGGGTATGTCGGTGGGCGTGTTCGGTCTGCAACGGGCTTCCGTGGCCGAGCTGATGCCCCAACTGCAAAGCATGTTCGGCCCAGACAGCGGCATGCCCCTGGCCGGCATGCTGCGCTTTTTGCCGATTGAACGGACCAACTCGGTGGTAGCGATTTCTTCCCAGCCGCATTACCTCAGCGAAGTGGGCGACTGGATCCGTACCATCGACGAGGGTGGCGGTAACGAGCCGCAGATGTACGTCTACGACGTGCGCAATATGAAGGCCGCCGACCTGGCCAAGTACCTGCGACAGATCTACGGCACCGGCGCGATCAAGGACGATACACCGGCCAAGGTTGCGCCTGGCCTGCGCACGACGACTCTGTCGTCGCTCAATACCGGTGGCCTGCAGAACAACCCACCTGCTGCCGAAGAGCCGGAGCCGGAAGAAAAGCAAGTCGCGCCCATCAACGCTCTTGAAGCCGGCACCCGCATCACTGCGCAAAAGAGCAGCAACCAACTGCTGGTGCGCACCCGTCCGGCACAGTGGAAAGAGATCGAAGCGGCCATCAAACGGCTCGATAACCCGCCGCTGCAAGTGCAGATCGAGACGCGCATCCTAGAGGTCAAGCTCACCGGTGAACTGGACCTGGGCGTGCAGTGGTACCTGGGGCGTCTGGCGGGTAATTCCTCCAGCACCAGCGTGGCCAACGCTTCCGGCAGCCAGGGCGCACTGGGCGGCGGTGGGGCTGGGCTTGGGGCGACGGATTCGTTGTTCTATTCGTTTGTCAGTTCGAATTTGCAAGTGGCATTGCATGCGCTGGAAACCAATGGCCGCACGCAGGTGCTGTCGGCGCCGTCGCTGGTGGTGATGAACAACCAGCCAGCGCAGATTCAGGTGGGGGACAACATTCCGATCAACCAGACCACGGTGAATACCGGGGATGCGGATACCACCTTGAGCAGCGTCGAGTATGTGCAGACGGGGGTGATCCTCGACGTGGTACCGCGGATCAATCCGGGTGGGTTGGTGTATATGGATATTCAGCAGCAGGTCAGTGATGCCGAAAGCCAGAGTGCGAACAGCGACACGCCGGTGAATCCGCGTATTTCGACGCGGTCGGTGTCGACGCAGGTGGCGGTGCAGAGTGGGCAGACGGTGTTGCTGGGGGGGTTGATCAAGCAGGACAACGGAGAGAGTGTGAGTGCCGTGCCTTATCTTGGGAAGGTTCCGGGGTTGCGGTGGTTGTTTGGGAGTACCAGCAAGTCAAAGGATCGGACGGAGTTGATTGTGTTGATTACGCCTAAGGTGATTACCAGCAGTGGGCAGGCGCGGCAGGTGACGGATGATTATCGGCAGCAGATGCAGTTGTTGCGGCCTGGTCAGTAGGTGTTCATATCCGTTATTTAGGTAACGGCGGAACCAATAGCCGCCGTAACCTAAAAAACGGATATGTACTCAGCCGACCGATCGCCTGATATCGGCGCCGTGGCACATCGCACACCGTTGGGTAAATAGGGTTTTCCCGTTGAGGTTATCCGCGAAGGACAGTGAGGGTTGGGTGAGCGATAACATATCGAGCCAAGCGATAAGTACCCGTTTCATATCCATATGACCTTGTGGCTTGAATCAGATTGGGATCGAGGGAGAACCTGATGCCAGCGCGTTGAGTTTGAAAGGTCGCCATTCTCCTTGTTTTATCATGATCGTGTCCAAAGCCGCTTCAACGCCCCGCGACAGTGTTGCTATTTATTATGCCTTTTTCGAATGTTTTTTCTGAGTTTAAATCAGTAATTTTAATAATTGGCATGGATCTACAAAGCCTTTCACAAGCCCCGCCCGCGGGCATTAAGGTCATTCTCCACAGGCCAGCACCGCGGCCATCCACGGAGGAATACCTTGATGCCCATCTCACCCCGGCAACTCAAATTCGGCAACCTCCTATACCGAACCCTTCAACGTGGCGCGGCAGTTTGCGTCCCTGGACCACATCAGCGGCGGCCGCGCCGGCTGGAACGTGGTCACCACCGGCTTGGAAGGCGCGGCCGGTAACTTTGGCCGCGAGCAACACATCGACCACACCGAGCGTTATCGCCGCGCGGCCGAACACCTGGAGGTGGTGCAGGGCCTGTTGGACTCTTATGAAGACGACGCCTTTGTGCGTGACAAACAAACCAAGGTGTTCCTCGACCCGCAGCGCCAACACCGCCTCGATCACCACGGCGAGTTTTTCTCGGTCACCGGGCCGCTGAATATAGCCCATTCGGCCCAAGGCCAACCGGTGATTTTCCAGGCGGGAATCTCCGAATCCGGGCGCAGCCTGGCGGCGAACTATGCCGAGGGGATTTTCGCCGGCGTGGGCAATTTCGAAGATGCCCAGGCGTACTACAGCGACATCAAAAAACGCACCGCCGCCGCTGGGCGTAACCCTGACCACGTAACCATCCTGCCGGGTATTTCGCCAATCATTGCGGATACCGATGAGCAGGCCCAGGCCATCGACCGCGAGCGCAATGGCGAGCTGGATCTGCACAAAGCGTTGGTGCAGTTAGGCCGGCCATTCAATTACCACGACTTCTGCCGATCGCAAGTGTTTTGACGTTTCCGGACATAGCGCTACTGGTAAAGCTCAGAGTTGCTGCCAAGCTATCAGTTAGGCCACGGTCGACGTCAGCTACCAGCCACAGAAAGCCGATGGTGCCAAGGACGGTGGCCCAGTGAAGTTCGGCTGGAATATCCGGCAGAACGTCAAGGTTTGAGGCTTCTAGGAGAATTGCTATGAGGCTATCGGACAGCCGATCGCTTTGGTGTATCACAGCCGCTCTCATCTTTGTTGTAGGGCTTCATGGCTATCTCATTGTCGACGGGTTAATTCGCGGTGTGGCGATTTCTTACAGTCGCGTGGGGCCTTCCGTCACCTACACGCTTGTAGGGCAGCCGAAGTTGTTCTGGTTCACGATCATTTGGAACGTAGTATGTGAAGCCGTATTCATTGCTCTAACCCTTGGTATGGCTTGGGCCGCCAGGGAGATGTCTAAAAACGAGCGCCCCAAAAAACGTTGATATCCAGGCTCCATCGCTACTCCTGCAACTGCAACGCTTGCTGCTTGAGCTTGCGCTTTTGTTCGAACGGCAACTTCTCATCATCCCCATACGGCGCGCTGTACCAGTTGCCATAGGTCGGGTTGGGCAGCAGAAACCAGCGCTGCCCCAGCCAGTTCATGTAGGGCGCCACGGCTTTGCGTTGATCCGCGACGGTGTTGTGCTCGGCCTGGACGAAATCCCCCAGAGAATCGCCGGCCATCAACAACACGCGGGCATGGGCGGCGACCCATTGGCGGCGGCAGTTTTTGCCGTAGCCGGCGCTTTCGCAGTGGCCGGTGGGGGTGCTGGCGGCGAGGACGTGTTCGTCGCTTTCCACCGGGAAACCGCGCAGGCGCAGGTTTTTCACTGTGGCGGCGACCTGGCTGTGTTCGCGGTTGGTCAGGTAGTAGATCGTGATGCCTTTGTGTTGGGCCGCTTGCAGGAAGGCGACCGCGCCGGGCAATGCCTGGGCCTTGGCCTGGTCGACCCAGGTGTTCCAGCGGTCGTAGGAATAGATCTGGTTGTTGACCACATCGCGGGCGTTGAGCGGCACGTTGTCCAGCAGGGTTTCGTCGATATCGACCACGACCGCCGGTGGCAAGCCTTTCAGGTTGCGTGGCGGGAAGGGCAGGGCATCCCAGGTCGGATCCGCCAGGGCCACGTCGAGTTGGCGGGTGGCATTGGCAAAGAGCTGGCGGTAGATCAACTCATGCTCGATGGAGGTCTGGGTCCAGAGCACGGCGTCGAGCTGGTCGTTGGCCGGCGGCGTTTGTTGGCAGCCGGCCAGCAGGCAGAGGCTGGCGAAGATCAGTTTACGCATGGACAGTCTCGCAGATGAAGGTTGAATGGGCGCACATTAGCCTAATCACGGGCGCCATACAGGCATGTTGTCTTCATCAATTGTCCAGTGAGGCTGGCCAGGTCGCAGGCAGACACCACCGGCCCAGCGCACACGGCCGTTCAGCACGGCGTGCCCCAGCGTAGTCAACGCCAGCACCTGGCGTGGCCATTCGAGGTGCGTTTCAGTGGCCGTCAGCAAAGGAAAAAAAGAGGGTGTTGCAGGGTCTGGGGCGCAGCCCTTTCCGCGGAAGGTGGCGTAGAGCGCGCCAGGCCGGAAATATAGGCAGTGCTGCGCTCCATTGCAAATCAGTGGTATGTGTCTGGCTTGTGATCGAGCCAATGGGTCTTGATCCCCTTCGCCCATGCCACGGTGTAGAAACAGCTCAGCAACACAATCCCCCATTGTTCGGCATTGATTGATGACCAGAACCAGAACGGCTGACCAGCCATGCCGAACAGGCAGGCGTAGCGGCGCACTTTCAAGCGTTTGCTCTGGCTGAACCAGATGGCGACGACGCCGAGGGCGGCGATCATGATTTGCGCTATCACGGGCGGCTCCTTGAATGGGAAAAGGCAGCCTTGAGCACAAGGCTGCCAGGGCATTACTTGTCCTTGCGCGCATCCAGGGTCTTCTGATGCTCTGCCAGAAATGGCTGCTCCGCCGGATCAAAGCGGTCGATCCCGGCGGTAAAACGATGCCAGTATGGGTACAACGGCTGGCGTCGAGTCACGGCTTCGATGCGTGAGGATTGTTCCTGGGTCAGTTTCAGTTCTGTCGCGGCGAGGTTGTCGCGCAGATGCTCCTCGGTGCGGGCGCCGACGATCAGCGAAGTGATACCCGGTCGATCCTTGAGCCACGCCAGGCATGTGCGGGCTACCGAAACGCCGTGTTCACCGCCGACGGCGGCGAGGGTTTCAATGATGTCGAGCGCACGCTCCTGGTCATGCACATAGGGTTCCGGCCAGCCGCTGCCTTGGCGGGTGTTGGCAGGCGGCTTGTGGCCGCGGCGGGTAGAGCCGGTCAACAGGCCTTCGCCCATCGGGCCCCACACCAGCGTGCCCACCGACTGGTCCAGCGCCAGTGGCAGCAGTTCGTACTCGGCTTCGCGGGATTCCGGGGTGTAGTAGATCTGCTGGGTGATGGGTTTGAGCATGCCGTGCAGCTCGGCCTTGCCCAGGGTTTTCATCATCTGCCAGGCGGTGAAATTGCTGGTGCCGAAGTAACGGATTTTTCCCGAGCCCACTAGCAGCCGCAGAGCTTCGAGGGTTTCCTCGATGGGGGTCATGCCGTCCCAGTTGTGCAGTTGGTAGAGGTCGATATGGTCTGTGCCCAGGCGTTTCAAGCTGGCTTCGCACGCGCGAATCAGGTGGTAGCGCGACGAACCTGAGTTGTTGGGGTTGTTGTCCACGGGGCTGCGGCCCTTGGTGGCCAGCAGGATATCGTTGCGTTTGTCGCCCAGCGCTTTGCCGACCACCTCTTCGGCCAGGCCATGGGAGTAGAGGTCGGCGGTGTCGACCATGTTCACACCCGCGTCGAACGCGATATCGAACATGCGTTTGGCCAGGGGCACATCCACCGATCCGCATTTCTCAAACTCGGCGCGACCGCCAAAGGGCACGGTGCCCAGGATGATTTCGGATACCAGCAGGCCGGAATGGCCCAGTTGTCGGTATTGCATGTCGCCTCCTCGGTAACGTTGAACCTAGAGTTCTGAGCCACACCGGATGCGATAGTTTGAATTTTTTGAATGAAATCCTGGCGAGTGTGCCTCACCATTGCGCCATCCAGATTGAGAGGAACACCGCGTCCATGAGCGCATTGATCGAAACCCGCGCCCTGACGCGCCTGGACGAGCGCCGTCACGTGGCGTTGCTCCAGCCCACCGATTTCACCTTGAATGCTGCTGACCGCGTGTCGATCACCGGTTCATCCGGCTCCGGCAAAAGCGTGTTCCTGCGCGCTCTGGCCCTGCTGGACGCGCCCAGCTCCGGGCAGATCCTGTGGAATGGCAAGCCAATCGGCAACGCGCAGATTCCCCACTACCGCTGCCACATCAGCTACCTGTCGCAACGCCCGGCGCTGCTCGACGGCACGGTGGAAGACAACCTGCGTTTTCCCTTCAGCCTCAAGACGTCACGCAAACGCCGCTTTGACCTTGCCACGGTGATCACGCTACTGGGCCACGCCGGCAAGACGCCGGACTTTCTGGCCAAGCGCGCCGCCGATCTGTCGGGCGGCGAATCCCAGGTGGTTTCGCTGATCCGCACCCTGCAACTCAACCCCGAAGTACTGCTGCTCGACGAGCCCACCGCCGCCCTTGATCCCACCTCATCCCGCGAAGTGGAAGCGCTGATTGACGCCTGGTTTGACGCAGATCGCGCCCGCGCTTGTATCTGGGTGTCCCACGACCTGGCCCAGGCCCGGCGCATGAGCGACATCCATTTGCAAATGAGCGCCGGTGTATTGAGTGGAGTGCCCCAGCCATGAACTATCAGAACCTCACCGCACTGGACATGGGCATCGCCGCTTCGCTGATCCTGATCAACGGCGCGCTCTCTCTGCTGCTGCGCCTGGGCCTGGAGCGCCAGCTGTTCCGGGCGGCGGTGCGCACCGTGGTGCAACTGCTGGCCATCGGTTATCTGCTGGGCTGGGTGTTCGAATTTGCTTACTGGTACGTGGTGCTGCCGTTGATGTGCGCCATGACCCTGATCGCTGGTATCTCGGCGGCGGGGCGCGGGCGGCGGACTTACCGGGGGCAGCGCGTGGACAGCATCCTCTCGGTGTGGGGCAGTTCATGGCTGGTGACGGCGGTAGGTTTGTTCGCGGTAATCCGCATCCATCCTTGGTACGAGCCGCAATATGCAATCCCGATTCTCGGCATGATTCTCGGCAATACCCTGACCGGCGTGTCGCTGGGGATAGAGCGCATGACCCAGGAGCTGACATCGGGGCGCAACACCATCGAAATGATCCTGGCCCTTGGCGGCTCACGCTGGGAAGCCGCGCAGGAAGCCATCCGCCAGGCCGTGCGCGCCGGGATGATCCCGACATTGAACCAGATGACCGTGGTGGGCATCGTCAGCCTGCCCGGCATGATGACCGGGCAGGTGTTGGCGGGAGAGAGCCCGGTGGATGCGGTGCGGTATCAGATCGTAATCATGTTTCTGATCGCCGCGTCGTCGGCGTTGGGCACGGTGGGTGCGGTGCTGCTCACCTACCGGCGGTTGTTTTCGGTGAGCCATCGGTTTTTGCGCGATCGGCTTCAAGAACGCTGATCGAGATTGTTTCACCGGACGAAATGCTGGATTGTAAATCCTGGTGATTCCAACGGCCAGGGCAGCGGCGGAACATGTGGGGCGTTGGTACCCCACTTTATTGGAGCCTCTCATGATCAAACTCTACGGTTTCCCCTTGTCCGGCCACTCCCACCGCGTTGAGCTGATGCTGTCGCTGCTCGACCTGCCTACGGACTATGTGCTGGTGGACCTTAAGCAAGGCGCCCACAAAGCGCCCGAGTTCGTTGCCGCCATCAACCCGTTCGGCCAGGTGCCGGCGATCGATGACAATGGTGTCGTGCTGGCGGACTCCAACGCGATCCTGATTTACCTGGCGAACACCTACGGCAAAGGCCAATGGTTGCCGAGCGACCCGGTGGGGCAGGCCCGTGTGCAGCGTTGGCTGTCGACCGCTGCCGGCCAACTGCACGCCGGCCCTGCGTCTGCGCGGCTGGCCACGGTGTTTGGTGCCGAGGTCGATACTGCCGTCGCGATTACTCGCTCGCATGCCTTGCTGAAATTGGTGGAAGCGCAATTGAGCCAGAGCCGTTTCCTGGTCGGCGAGCAACCGACCATTGCCGATGTGGCTTTCTACACCTATACCGCTCACGCGCCGGAAGGCAATGTTTCGCTGGCCGACTACCCTCATGTACGCGCCTGGCTTGCCAGTATCGAGGCGTTGCCGGGGTTCGTGGGCATGCCGCGCACGGCGGTAGGCTTGCAGTCGCAATAACTTTCTAGAGGCGTGCCGATGGACCGATTCCATGAAATGCAGGTGTTCCTGGCCGTGGCCGAGGAGGAGGGCTTTGCCGCCGCCGCGCGCCGTCTGAAAACCTCGCCACCCAGCGTGACGCGGGCCATCGCCGCCATGGAGGAACGCATCGGCACCCAACTGCTGGCGCGCACCACCCGCAGCTTGCACCTCACCGAAGCCGGTCAACGTTATCTGGAAGATTGCCGGCGCATCCTCGCGGAACTCGATGAGGCCGAAGAAGCCGCAGCGGGCAGTTATTCGATCCCCTGCGGCCATTTGACGGTGACCGCGCCGGTACTGTTCGGCGAACTGTATGTGGCGCCGGTGCTGGGGGAATACCTGGACCGGTTCCCCTTGGTAAACATCAACGCCTTGCTGGTCGATCGCGTGGTCAACATGACTGACGAAGGCGTGGATGTGGCCGTGCGTATCGGCCACCTGCATGAGCCGGGGCAGCAGGCAATCAAGGTCGGTGAAGTGCGCCGAGTGGTGTGTGCATCGCCGGACTATCTCGAACAGTACGGGCGGCCTACGCATCCGTCACAGTTACGTGAGGCCAAGATCGCCACGTCGTCATCCAGCCAGTTGGTGAGTGGCTGGGAATTCGTCGACGGCGGCCAACCCTTGACCGTGTCCATTGAGCCACGTCTGGTGGTCACGGCGAACAATGCCGCAATCAACCTGGCGCGCTTGGGCTGGGGCATGACGCGGGTGTTGTCCTATCAAGTCGCAGCGGCGGTGTCGGCGGGTGAGTTGGAGATTGTCCTCCAAGCCTATGAGTCGGCGCCGTTGCCGATCCAGGTGGTGTTCCAGAAAAGCGGCCGGGTGCCGGCCAAGATCAACACCTTTGTCGACTTCCTCGCCCATCGCCTGGGCCAGGACGTCGCCTTGAACCCGGCGATGAAACGGCGCAACTGATGGAGCGTTATCGCGATATGCAGCTGTTCATGGCGCTGACCGGGCAGCCAAGCCTGGCCTCGGCGGCGCGTGACGCACAGGTTTCCGCCCCGACCCTGGTACGCGCGATCGCCCGCCTGGAGGCGCGTTTGCGCGTGCCGCTGCTGGAGCGCAGCACGCGCGGCGTAAGCCTCACCGACGCCGGCAGCGCCTACCTGGCGGACTGCGTGCGCCTGCTCGCTGCGGTGGACGCCGCCGAAGCGTCTGCCAAGGGGCTACACGTGCAGGCCCAGGGCAATTTGCGGGTGTTTTTGCCGTTGCTGTTCAGTCGTTATGTGATGGCGCCGGTCCTGGCTGACTACCTGGACCGCTATCCCGAGGTGAATCTGGTCGTCAGCTACCACGACTATTATCCGAACCTGCATGAAGAAGGGCTCGACGTCGCCATCCTTGTCGGTGATCTGCCCGATTCTTCACTGATTGCCCGGCCTGTGGGGCAGGTGCGGCCTATCCTTTGCGCCAGCCCCGGCTATCTCGCTGCTCACGGCGAACCCCTGCGCCCGGACGACCTCAAGCAGCACCGACTGATCGCCAGCGCCGATCAGGTGCACTGGGATTTCCACGGCTATCAACTCAAGGCCCGCGCCCGACTCGGCTGCGCCACCGTGCAGGGGGCGATCAATGCGGCGGTGCATGGCGCAGGGTTGATTCGCTGCCTGAGTTATCCGGTGCACGAACACCTGCAGAGCGGGCAACTGCGTCGCGTATTGCCGGATTTTGAACTGCCGCCACTGCCTGTGCAGGTGGTGTACCGGGAAGGTCGCAACGCGCCGATGCGCGTGCGCAGTTTTGTCGACCATTGTGTGACGGCGCTGCGCGAACACCCGGCATTTCAGCGAGCGTAATAGTGGATTGCCTGGCGTGGTGATTCTCACGCCGGCTGGCAGGGCGCAGCATCTGTATATCCAACCTGAGGTGCGCGCCATGAACCTGATCGAACAATCTCCCTGGCATGCCGGCGAACGGCACATACAAGAAGCGGTGGGCGTGGCCGACCGCATGGCTGTGGTCGGGCCGAAGGTGATCCGCGATCACCTGCCGGAACAGCATCGCGATTTCTACCCCTTGTTGCCTTACCTGATACTGGGTGCGGTGGACGAGCAGGGCATCCCGTGGGCGACGATGATCGAAGGCGCACCCGGTTTTGCCCACTCGCCGGACCCGCAGACCTTGCAGATCGACAGCCTGCCGTCCGCGACCGACCCGGCCCGCAACGCCTTGCGTATGGGGGCGGCCGTCGGCCTGTTGGGCATCGACCTCAATACCCGCCGCCGCAATCGCATGAATGGCCGTATCGGTGCGCTTGACCATGAGGGTTTTTCGGTCGACGTGGTGCACACCTTCGGTAACTGCCCCAAGTACATTCAGCTGCGCCCGGTCGACGGCGTCGCCCGTAAACCCGGAACAGTGATCGAACGCCTCAACGAGTTGGACACTGCCGCGCAAATCTTGATCCGCAATGCTGACACCCTGTTCGTCGCCAGTTACGTCGACATGGACGGCCAACGTTCGGTAGACGTCTCGCACCGGGGTGGTAACACAGGCTTTGTGCGGGTCGAAGGCAACGTGCTGACCATCCCGGACTTTGCCGGCAACCTGTTCTTTGCCACCCTGGGCAACCTGCAAGCCAACCCGGTGGCGGGGTTGTTGTTCATCGACTTTGAATCGGGCGATGTGCTGCAAGTGGCTGGGCGCACCTCATTGATCCTCGACGGCCCCGAAGTGGCTCTGTTTGAGGGCGCACAACGGCTGTGGACCGTGACGGTGGAGCATGTGGTGCGACGTCCGGCGGCATTGGCGTTGAGGTGGCAGTTCGAGGAGTTTTCGCCGTTCAGTCTGGCGATGGGGCGTTGGTAGGCGACGGCGCTCAAATGAGGGAGCTGGCTTGCCTGCGATAGCGGAGTGTCAGGTGGCGTTGCTGTGACTGATCACACCGCTATCGCGGGCAAGCCCGGCTCCCACAGGGGATTGCGTTTTCTGATGCAATTGCGTGGTTGATCAGGCCACCGGGCATTCCCGATTCAGCGCCTCATCGACCAACAACTGCGCAATCTCGACCATCTGCACCATCGCCAGCACCTTTTTACGGCTTGACCCATCAAGGTGTTCGGCGCAGTCATAGGCGCAGACAGACGCTGAATCAAGCATCTCGCTGGCATTGCTCAAGGCGGCTTCGGTGCTGAGTCCGGGACGGACGGTGAAAATGACATCGGGAGGGAGTTGCGGTTGGTCATCCGTGGTGGATGGCGGGGGATTGGGGGTGACTTTTTTCATGGTGAGACTCCTATGAATGAGTACCTCCATTTCGCTACCACACGAAGTAAGGAGGCGACTGTACACGGGGTGGTAGACCGGTCATAGAAACCCGGCAGGCCGAAGCCACCCATGCACAGCCGCCACAAAGCAGCCCGCACAAAAAAACGCCCTCGAGCGTTTTGGGGTCTATGAAAGAACTGGGCTACCACACCCGTTCGCTGAATTTGCAGCGACCCGCGAAGGTTAGCGGCGAGGTTCATCGGACGCAACCCGAAAATTATGTAAGAACGGTCCGATAAAAAGGGCCTTCTATGCCATTCGTGCCCCCCGGTTAACACTCAATTGCGCAACGCCCGGTGGTTACCCGCGCGTTATGAGGCAATACTCCCTCAGCTTTCCGCCCTGAGGTTCCAACCATGAATTTACCAAGCCGCCTTGCGCTCCTGATTGCCGCCGCCGCTGTTCTCAGCGCCTGTGGCGAAGCCTCCAAAATACCCTTCCAGGCCGGAGTCGGGCCTGCGCCGCAACTGCCCGAGCCCAGTACTTCTTTGATCCCCACGCTCAAGGTGTCCAAGGCCGTGGGCTGGCCTGACGGTGTGCAACCCACTGCCCCCCAAGGCTTCACCGTCACGGCCCTGGCCGACAACCTCGATCACCCGCGCTGGGTCTACACCCTGCCCAACGGTGATGTGCTGGTCGCTGAAAGTAATCACCCGCCCATGCCCGAAGGCGCCACCGACGGTGGCACGGGTGTGATCGCCTGGGCACGGCGCACGGCGATGGGAGTGGTAATGGGGCGTGTGGGCGCGGATGCGCCGAGCGCCAATCGAATTACCTTGCTGCGCGATGCCGATCACGATGGGCATGCCGAAGTGCGGACCGAGTTCTTGAGCGGCCTGATGTCGCCGTTCGGCATGGCGCTGTTGGGCAACGACTTGTATATCGCCAATGCCGATGCGGTGGTCAAGGTGCCTTACACCACAGGCCAGACGCATATCGACGCCACTCCGGTCAAGGTCACCGACCTGCCGGCCGGCATCAACCATCACTGGACCAAAAACCTGCTGGCGAACCCTGAAGGCACCCGGCTGTATGTCACGGTGGGATCCAACAGCAACGTCGGCGAAAACGGTCTCGACGCAGAAGAGGGGCGTGCCGCGATCTGGGAACTGGACGTGACCAGCGGCGAGAAACGCCTGTTCGCCAGCGGCTTGCGCAACCCCAACGGCCTGGCCTGGAAACCGGGTTCTACCCAACTGTGGACGGTGGTCAACGAACGCGATGAAATCGGCAGCGACTTGGTGCCCGACTACCTCACTTCGGTGCAGGACGGTGCATTCTACGGCTGGCCGTGGAGCTACTATGGCAGCCACGTCGACGTGCGCGTCCAGCCGCCACGCCCGGACAAAGTCGCCCAGGCCATCGCGCCGGACTACGCCCTAGGCACTCACGTCGCGCCGCTGGGCCTGACTTTTTCTGACCCGCGCGGCATGCCGGGCGCCTTTGCCGATGGGGTGTTTGTCGGCGAGCATGGCTCCTGGAACCGCAACCCGCAGGCGGGCTACAAGGTGGTATTTATTCCGTTCAAGGACGGCAAACCGTCGGGTACACCGGTCGACTTCCTCACCGGTTTTCTCAATGCCGAAGGTGAAGCGCAAGGCCGGCCGGTGGGTGTGACCCTGGACGGGCAGGGTGCGTTGTTGGTGGCGGATGATGTGGGGAACAAGGTGTGGCGCGTGACACAGAGCAAACCCTGACCCGATATGTTGCGGGATGTTGAACCGCCGGATTGAACGATGCCCTTGGGTTAGCCTTGTTTTCCTACAGACAACAAGGACGCGTCATGCAACCAAAGGTCATCAATCCCACGACGGTATTCAACTCCCTGCAATACGGCTTCAGCCAGGCCCTGGAGGTGCCGCGGGGCCGGCGCTTCCCGCATGACCCGCCGCCGTCTTCGTGGATTATCGTCAGCGGGTTGTCGTTGCCGGAGTGGCTGATCGAGATCGAGGCGGAGGCGGTGATTCCTCAGGGTTAAACGCGACAACCCCGCTCGCGTCCGCAAGGGCTTCTCCCCACGCACCGCCCAACGCCGTATACAACTTCACCTCCGCCACCAACTGCGCCAGGCGATCGATGATCAGCGCCTGCTGCGAGCTGAACAGCGCACGCTGTGCATCGAGGAAGGTGAGGTTGCTGTCCACGCCGCTGCGGTAGCGGTGTTCGGCCAGGTTGTAATACTGCTGGTTGGCCGCGACAAAATCCCGTTGCGCTTCCAGTTGGTCGGTAAAGGTCTGCCTCGCCGCCAGGCCATCGGCGACTTCCTGGAAGGCGGTCTGGATGGATTTTTCGTACTGCGCCACGCCGATATCTTTTTGCAGCTTGGCGTAGTCGAGGCTGGCGCGCAGGCTGCCGGCATTGAAGATCGGCAGGTTGATCTGCGGCTGGAACGTCCAACTGCCCGAGCCGCCTTTGAACAGTCCCGACAGTTCCGTGCTGGCGCTGCCGGCGTTGGCGGTGAGGCTCACGGACGGGAAAAACGCAGCGCGTGCGGCGCCGATATTGGCGTTGGCGGCGCGCAGTTGGTATTCGGCCTGGAGGATATCCGGACGGCGTTGCAGCAAGTCTGAAGGCAGGCCGGCGGGCACGCGTGCGACCAGATCATCGGCGAGTGGACGCGACGGCATTTTCTCATCTACCGGGCCGCCCACCAGCAGGGCCAGGCTGTTGAGGTCCTGGGCGACCTGGCGTTCATAACGGGCGACGCTGGCACGTGTGCTTTCAACGCTGGTACTGGCTTGCACCACGTCCAACGCCGACGCCTTGCCGGCGGTTTTGCTGCCGCTGGTAAGGCGCAGGCTGTGCTCGTTGGCGACCAAGGTTTGCCGGGCCAGGGCCAGCAGTTCCTGGTCGGCGCGCCAGGTCAGGTAGGCGTTGGCGACGTTGGCGACCAAGCTCAATTGCGCGCTGCGCCGAGCCTCTTCAGTGCCCAGGTAGGTGAGCATGGCCTGTTCGCTGAGGCTGCGGATGCGGCCGAATAAATCCAATTCATAGGCGCTGATGCCCAGGGTCGCGGAATAGCTCGACGTGATGGCCGGCTTGCCCGTGCCGTTCACATCCCCCGGCAAGCGCCGGCGCTGACCGGCCCCGGTCGCAGAGACGGCCGGGAACAGATCCGCACGCTGGATACGGTACTGCGCCTGAAAGGCCTCGACGTTCAGTGCCGCCACCCGCAGGTCTCGGTTGTTGATCAGGGCTGCGTCGATCAGCTGTTGCAGCGCCGAGTCATGGAACAGCTGCCGCCAGTCCGACGTGCCGGATTGCGCCCGTGCGTACACGCCTTCTTGGGGATATTGCGCCGGTACAGGTGCCTCGGGCCGTTGATAGTCCGGGATCAGCGAGCAGCCGCCGAGCATCCCTGCCATCGCGAATGCGCTCAATTTATTCATCAGGCGCCAACCATCCATTTGGCCAGACCATGTCGACCGCTCACGCCCAACTTGGCGGCGGCGCGCTTGAGGTAGGTTTCGATGGAGCTGTTCTTCACGCTGAGTTTTTCCGCCATTTGCGGCACAGTACCGCCGGTCAGCAGGCCCAGGCACACTTCTTGTTCGCGTGCCGACAGGGTGATTTCTCCGAGGGACAGCCGCTTGTAGAACTCACGCTGCAATTGGGATTGCTCCAGCAGGGTGTGGGCCGGTTCGGCGTCGGGGTGGGGCGCCTGGCGCAGACTCTGGGCGTGACACTCGATCAACGGCAGCAGGGTGTCTGACAGGCACTTGAGAAACGACAGCTCGGCCAGGGAAAACCCGCGATGGGTAGGCGGGCGATAAAACGAGATCACACAACGCCGGTTGCCCTGGCGCGACACCAGGTTGCACTGGTGCGAGGTGCCGCGAGGGAACGCGCTTTTGGCCTTGGCCTTCAGTTGGATCAGCAGCGGGTCCTGCATACCGAGCATTTCCCGCAATAGCGGGTGGTCGGCCATGGAGTTCAGCGCCAGGGGCGGCAGGTCCTGGGTCTGGCCGGCGCTGCCGAGCAGCTTGATATCGAGCACGCGGTCGCGCAACTCGTCGAGGGTCCATTCGCTGAGGTCCACCAAGTGGATCGGCACCCACTTGTCCACCAAGTGGAGCATGTGTGCGGCGAAGTCGGCGTGGCCACTGTGGGCAATCAACTCGCCCATTTCGGCATAGAAATTCGGGCTTTGCGGGTTGGCAATACTGCTGGTCAAACTCATAGCCATCTCATCCTTGATGTCGAAAACCGTCAACAGACTCTCTGGGCCTTTGCGGGGGCGATCCGTTGCTCACACACCAGAATCGGTAGTCGAGATTATATTTAGCCAGGGGATTCGTCCTACGTATGTAGCAGAAACGAGGGACACAACCTGCCATAAAAACCACGTCATTAATTCGACGTTTCTGAGAGGCAATTCCGTCTTAGAAAAAACAGTTGAGGTTTTTGTTTTTGATTAAGTATTTGATAAATAACAAAAAATAAATAATTTTAAAAATATAAATGAAGCTGGATTCGGCTAGATATAGCCAATTTCCTACACAGCTTTAATCGTTTCAGCAATGAAGCCTCAGCCAAGCCAGTTCCATCCAATTGGATGTCCGGGTTTAGGGTGACAGACAGCCCTGACGCCTCATGCTCCAATCCGGCCCATTCGTCGTAATGGGCCTCCCTGCGCGGCCAGTGACCCCCATGAGAAGGATCTTATGAAGCATTCCTCCAGCTTCCCCCTTACTGCCGCCCAACAGGACATCTGGCTCGACCAACTGCGCGTGGGCGATTCGCCGCTGTACAACATCGGCGGCTACGTGGACTTTTCCGGCCCCATTGCGCAAGACCTGATGCAGCGCGCCATCGAGTTGCTGGTGATCAAGCACGATGCCTTGCGCACGCAACTGCACACCGACGCCAACGGTTTACCTCGGCAGACCTTCGCCACCACGTTGTCCGTCGACCTGGCCCTGCATGATTTTTCCGACGAGCCTGATCCACAGGCTGCCAGCCAGGCGCTGATGCAGGCGCAGATGGCCCTGCCGTACAGGATGCAGGGCGCACCGCTGTTTCGTTTCTTCCTGGTCAAGCTTGACGATGATCACTACCGCCTCGGCACCCAGGCCCACCACCTGATCCTCGACGGCTGGGGCTTCGGCCAGATGCTGCAATCGCTCGCCCGGCTATACACAGACCTGGACCAAGGACGGCAACCGGAGGCGCTTGCGCCGTCCTACATCGACTTTATCGACGCAGATGAACGCTACCAGGCTTCGGCCCGCTACCCCCGCGACCGCGGGTATTGGCTGGACAAATACCGGGTGCTTCCAGAACCCTTACTGACGCCGCGGTATAACGCCAAGGCGTCCAGCAATACCCTGGTCCAAGGGTTTCCGGTGACGCTGCTCAACCGCATGGAACAAGTGGCCAGCCGTTACCAGGCCTCGGCGTTTCACGTGCTGTTGGCGGCCCTGTATGTGTATTTCACCCGCACGGCCCAGCGCCAGGAATGGGTGGTGGGGCTGCCGATTCTCAACCGCTCCAATGCGCATTTTCGCGCCACCGTCGGGCTGTTCACCCAGGTCAGCGCCGTGCGTCTGCAGTTCGATGAGCAGTTGCCGTTCTGCGAAGTGGTACGTGGGGTTCGCGACCAGCTCAAGCAGGATTTCCGCCACCAACGCTTTCCTTTGAGCGAGATGAACCGTGAACTGGGCTTGCGCCGCACTGATCGCGCTCAGTTGTTCGACCTGTCGGTGTCCTTCGAACAGGACGACCATGAACTGCGCTACGGCACCACCGAGGCCCGTGCGGTCAAGGTGTCCAATCACCACGAGCCGTTGCCGCTGGCGATCCACTTGCGCAGCAACCGCTATCAGGACACCGCGTGCCTGCATTGCGTCTACAACGAAGCGTACTTCCAGCACGACGAGGTGCTCGCCCTGGCGCAGCGCTTTACCTGGTTGCTGGAGCAGGGGCTGGAAGACACCGCGCTGAAGGTCCGTGACTTTTCCTTGGTAACGCCTGCCGAACACATCCAACTGCAACACTGGAATGCCACCGCCCAGCCCAGCGGGCAACCGCAAACCCTGCATGCGCGCATTGAAGCCCAGGCCGCACGTACGCCGGACGCGGTGGCGGCGGTGTACCAGGGCGATCAACTGAGCTATGCCCAACTCAACCAGCAGGCCAACGCCCTGGCCCATCAACTGTTGGAGCGCGGCGTGCAGCCGGATGACCGCGTGGTGATCCTAGCGCGGCGCGGTCTGGATACGCTGGTGGGGTTGCTGGCGATTCTGAAGTCCGGCGCCTGCTACGTACCGCTGGACCCTGCTCATCCTGGCGAACGTCTGAACTATCTGTTGCAAGACAGCGATCCGGTGGTGGTGCTGACCCAGCACGACCTGCTGCAGCGCCTGCCTGCGCTGAACGTGCCGGTGATCCAACTCGACCGCCCGACCTTCCACCTGGGCACCAACCCCCGAGTGCCAGTCAGCCCGTCCAACCTTGCCTATGTGATCTACACCTCCGGCTCCACCGGCTTGCCCAAGGGGGTGATGGTCGAGCATCACACGGTCTCGAACCTGGTGGACTGGCATTGCCAGGCCTTCGACCTGCACGCCGGCAGCCATACTGCCAGCGTCGCCGGTTTTGGGTTTGACGCGATGGCCTGGGAGGTCTGGCCTGCGCTCTGTGTAGGTGCCACGCTGCACCTGCCGCCCGCTCATGAAGGCGCTGAAGATATCGACGCGTTGCTGAGTTGGTGGCGCGCGCAGCCACTGGACGTGTGCTTCCTGCCAACGCCCGTGGCCGAGTACGCGTTCAGCCAGAGCCTGCAACATCCGACCCTGCGCACCCTGCTGATCGGCGGCGACCGCCTGCGTTCTTTCACCCAGTCGCAGTCCTTTGCGGTGATCAACAACTACGGGCCCACCGAAGCCACGGTGGTTGCCACCTCCGGGCGCATGGAAGTGGGGCAGCCGTTGCATATCGGCGCACCTATCGCCAATGCCACGGTGTATTTGCTCGATGAACAGCAACGCCCTGTGCCCATCGGTGTGGCGGGGGAGTTGTACGTCGGCGGCAAAGGCGTCGCGCGGGGGTACCTCAATCGCCCCGAGCTCAGCGCCGAACGCTTCCTCGACGACCCGTTTATCGAAGGCCGCATGTACCGCACCGGCGACCTCGCACGCTGGCTGCCGGAGGGTAACCTTGAATACCTGGGACGTAATGACGACCAGGTGAAAATCCGTGGCGTGCGCATCGAACTGGGCGAAATCGAATCCGCCCTGGCCACCCATCAGCACGTACAGGAAGCGGTGGTGCAGTCACGCGATGGGCAGTTGCTCGCCTGGTTCGTTTCCCGGGAAGTGGTGCAGATCGAAGCCCTGCGCACCCATCTGCAAGCCTCGCTGCCCAACTACATGCTGCCCGCCGCCTACACGCAACTGGACGCGTTGCCCCTGACCACCAACGGCAAGCTCGATCGCAAGGCGTTGCCGGCGCCGACCCAGGACGCCTTTGTCACCCGCTTGTATGAAGCCCCGCATATCGGCGTGGAATCCCTGTTGGCGCAGCTCTGGGCCGAGCTGTTGCAGGTGCAGCAGATAGGGCGTCACGACAACTTCTTTGAACTCGGCGGGCATTCGCTGTTGGCCGTGCAACTGGTGCAACGCATGCGCCAAGTCGGGTTGCGCGCCGATGTGCAGGTGCTGTTCGGTCAACCGACCCTGGCGGCCTTGGCGGCGGCGAGTGAATACGCGGAGGTGGACGCACCTGACCTGGCTGAGCTGGACCCAGCGAGCCTGGCGCGCATCGTCGCAACCATTCCCGGCGGTGCGGCCAATGTGCAGGACGTCTACCCACTGGCGCCGTTGCAGGAAGGCTTGCTCTACCACCACATTACCGATGAGCGCGATCCTTACCAGCAACAGGCGCTGTTCAGCTTTGCCCGCCGCGAGCAGTTGGACGCGTTTGCCCAAGCCCTGCAACAGGTGATCAACCGCCACGATATCCTGCGTACAAGTCTGGTCTGGGATGCCCTGGAGCAACCGATGCAGGTGGTGTGGCGCGAGGCGCAATTGCGCGTTGAGCCGCTACGCGAGGGCGATCAACCGCTGGATTTGCGTCAGGCACCGCTGATGGCCCTGGATTATGCGCAGGAGCCGCAGCACGAGCGTTGGGTTGCGCGGCTGCGCTTTCATCACCTGGTGAACGATGCCACGTCGACCACGATTCTGATGCAGGAAATCCGTGCCCACTTGCTCGGTCAACAGGCACAACTGCCGGTGCCGGTGCCCTATCGCAATATGGTGACGCAAGCCCGTTCGCCGGCCCGGCAGGCCGCGCATGAGGCTTTTTTTCGTGAGCAACTGGGGGATATCGACGAGCCGACGCAGGCCTTCGGTCTACAGGAACGCCAGGCGGACCGGTCGCACACTGATGAAGCCGAACGGGTGCTGAGCGACAGTCTCAATCAACGCCTGCGTGCCCAGGCCCGTGGGTTGGGCGTGAGCGCCGCCAGCCTGTTCCACCTGGCCTGGGCCCAAGTGCTCAGCCGTGTCGCGGGCCGCGATGACGTGGTCTTCGGTACCGTGCTGCTCGGCCGCTTGCAGGCGGGCGAGGGCGCGGACCGGGCCCTGGGCATGTTCATCAACACACTGCCGTTGCGGGTACGTCTGGCCGGGCAGACTGCGGCCAATGCCTTGCGCGACACTCACGCTCGGCTCAGTGCCTTGCTCGCCCATGAACAGGCCTCCCTCGCATTGGCCCAACGTTGCAGCAGTGCGTCGCCGTTGTTCAACAGCCTGCTCAACTACCGCCACACCGATGCCGAACGCGATCTGACGCTGGTGCCTGGCATCGCCTTGCTCAGCAGTGAAGACATCCTCAGTTACCCGCTGATGCTGACCGTGGACGATATCGCCAGCGGCTTTCAGATCAAGGCCAAAGCCCCGCGCAAGGTCGGTGCCGAGCGTCTGTTGGATTACCTTGAAACCGTACTGGTCAATCTGGCGGATGTGCTGGAGCAGGCACCGCAAGCCCTAATGCGTGAGGTGCAGGTACTGCCCGCCAGCGAGTTGAAAACGCTGTTGGTGGACTTCAACGCGACTGAGGTCGATTACCCCGAAACCCTCACCGTACAGGCGCTGTTCGAAGCCCACGCACGGCATATCCCCCACGCCGTGGCGGTGCAGGCCGGTGAGCGACAACTGACCTACCGCGAGCTTAACGAACGCGCCAACCAACTCGCGTTTTACCTGCGCGAACGCGGTGTGCACCCGGACGCCCGTGTGGCGCTGTGCGTCGAGCGTGGGCTGGATCTGGTGGTGGGCTTGTTGGCTATTCTCAAGGCCGGCGGCGCCTATGTGCCGCTGGACCCTGGCTACCCGCGCGAGCGTCTGGCCTACATGCTCCACGACAGCCAACCTGTGGCGTTGCTGGTGCACGCGGCCACCCGCGACTTGCCGGGCGAAGTGTCGATCCCGGTGATCGACTTCGACCACTGCGCCTGGAGCCAGGCACCTATCGGCAACCCGTTGGTGCCGGGATTGAGCATCGCCAACCTGGCCTACGTGATGTACACCTCGGGCTCCACCGGCACGCCCAAAGGCGTGATGATCGAACACCGCGGCCTCGGTAATCTGATGCACTGGGGCTCCCAACTGTGTCCCAACGCCGAGGGCGGCGCGCTGTTGCAACGGGCGCCGTTCAGCTTCGACGGCTCGGTGTGGGAGTTGTTCTGGCCGCTCACCAATGGCATGCGCCTGGTGCTGGCGCGGCCCGATGGTCATCGTGAGCCTGCCTACCTGGCGCAGGTGATTCGCGAACAGCAGATCACCGTGATCAAGTTCGTGCCGGCCATGCTCCAGCAATTTCTTGAACTGGAAGCGTCCGCCCTGTGCACCAGCCTCACCGATGTGTTGTGTGGTGGCGGTGAACTCACCGAAGCTTTGGCTCGTGGCGTGCAGGCGCGTTTGCCTAAGGTGCGTTTGCACAACGTCTACGGCCCCACCGAAGCCACGGTGGACAGCAGCGCCTGGACCCTGGAACCCGGCGCGCCGGTGCCTGCGCTGCAACTGCCGATTGGCCGGGCGATCAACAACACGCGCCTGTATGTATTGGACGAGCACGATGCGCCTGTGCCGATGGGCGTCAGTGGGCAGTTGCATATCGGTGGGGTCGGTGTAGCCCGTGGTTACCTGGGGCTGGAGCAGATGACTGCCGAGCGTTTTATCCAGAGCCCGTTTGTTGAAGGAGATCGGCTGTACCGCACGGGTGATCTGGTACGTTACCTGCCGGACGGAAACCTGGAATTCCAGGGACGCAATGACTTCCAGGTCAAACTGCGCGGCGTGCGTTTGGAACTGGGGGAAATCGCATCACGGCTGTTGGCGCATCCGGCGTTGCGCGAAGTGGCGGTGTTGATTCGGGATGAGCGTTTGGTCGCTTATTTCACTGTGCGTACAGGCGCTCCCAGCCTGGATGCGTTGCGTGCGCATGTGCTGGAGCAATTGCCGGAGTACATGGTGCCGGCGGCTTTTGTGCAGTTGGATGAGTTACCGCTCAATCCTGCCGGCAAACTTGACCGCAAGGCCTTACCGGAGCCGGGGTTGGAATCGGTGGTGAGCCGCGCGTATGAAGCTCCGATGGGGAAAGTGGAAACATTGATGGCCGGGATTTGGGCCGAAGTCTTGAAGCTGGAACGGGTCGGGCGGCATGACCATTTCTTTGAGTTGGGTGGGCATTCGTTGCTGGCGGTGAACCTGGTGGCACGGATGCGCAAGGCGGGGCTGGAGGTGGATGCGCGGACGCTGTTCAGTCATCCGACGTTGGCGCAATTGGCGGCGCAGACGGCGACGCAGGTGGAGCGGGTGGAGGTTCCTCAGGCGGCCATTCCCCAGCTCAACCGGCGACGCAGGATCTGACTGTGGCAACGCAGTTCTTATGGGGGCGCTGGCTTGCCCTACCGTCAGCTAACGACAAACGCTGTACCTGTTCACTGTATGTGTAGGAGCCAACATCTGTCGCGCCTAAGCCCGATCACTGAATTGGCAGTGACGGACCGCAGACTAACCATCGATCCCACCGCTCAAACAGGCAACGGCAGTCCCCATAGGCCTGCGTGGTAGCCATGCTGAAAGCATTCATCAAACTGCTGATAACCCTCCGTCGCCGGGCTGGGCCTGGAGTTGCCGCTGCAACACCCGGTCGAACGCCTCGGCCAGGCGGATCGCCAACTGCTGGTACTGGTTCGTGCCTTCACCCAGCAACCCCGGCTGGTGATCCTCGACGAACCCACCGCCGCCCTGTCCGAAAACGACGCCGAACGCCTGCTCGGCCTGATCGACAGCCAGCGCGCACGGGGCGTGGCCATCCTCTACATCTCCCAGCGCCTGTCCGACCTGCAACGGGTCACCAACCGCGCGATCGCGTTGCAGGAAGGACGGCTGACCAGCGACCTCAATACGCGACACCTACCAAGTGCCGCGTATACCTTGTTCGGGGATGTGGCTGAGCAACCGGCGGTGACATCGGACAAGGCCTTGCCGGTACCGTTTCTGGAGCGATTTACCCGTGTCGGATTTATCCGCAATCGAGCGGAGGGGCGGGCGGTGCAGGCGCAGGTGGCAGGTTTGCGAGCGGGCACGGACGAGGCCGATGTGCCGCGCAAGAGTGGGATCAATCCGCAGAGCTGATTTGCAGGCGTGGGCGCACCTCCATCACACTGACCCGCCACGTCGCCTCTCGAGGGGCTCGACATGCCTGACCCACCTTGTTTGAAAGGCTTCGCGGGCTAATTGATGAGGAAATACGGGAGAAGATCGACATGTTGAAGAAGTGAAATCTCTGTCTATTGACGCTCTGGTACAAACACCACGCTTTCATCCCCACGCTTGTGAGACCACCGTTCGCCATTATCCGGCTGGGTAGTGATTATCCGGTGGTCGTTGCCCGCACACGCCAAGGCACGACCACAATTGATATTGCACAATGCGCGTTTGGCCTCCTCTGTTCGCACATCCTCAGAACTAAGCAGTGCCACTTGTCGGATTTTCTCTGCGAGTCTGTAGGAATAAGTTTTGTTTTGCAAAAAATGCCTGCATTCGCATTGGTTTTTTCTAAAGGTTCGATAATTCCTAACTTATTAAATTTACATGGATTGATTTGTTGATGCGGGGTTGGCGGTATTTCTGGTCTTCTAGGTAATTGTTGAATTTCCTAAGTTTGTGAGTGAAATGTCCGAAAGATAGTAGTTATATTTCCTACGTAAAATTTTTATTTTTGTTGCGATATTCTCCCGCCGGCCTAGATTGGTTTCGTTGCTCGATGGTGAGCAACCTAAAGTCTATACATGCACGGAACTGGAGGTTTGAGATGAACGACGAAGAGTTTGGAGAGTTCGTTTTTAGTTTCGAAAGTGAGGAAGGATTCAACCCTTACGCAGGTAATGCCGGAGCGTCGGGGAGTCAAGGTGGGTGCGGTGGCAGCGGAGGATGTGGTGGCGGCGGCGGTTGTAATGGGGGAAGCGGGGGCTGCCATAATTCGATAATGGAGCCTCCATCGGCGGTTGAGTAAATTCACTATTCACTCACCTAATGAGGTTTTCTGGATTTTCAGAAAACCTCTGTAGGAGATCGTGCAATGAATATAATCATACCCAATTATGAGATTTTGAACTTTGAAACGGAGAGTCTTCTAATTTCCGATCTCGGAATTTCGAAAATTCGTTCTCAGTCGTTGTTAAACGCTCTTCGGGAACTGAAGCTATCGAAGTCGATGACGAAAGCCGAGTTGGATGAGGTGTTAGCGGAAAATGGATTGAATCAAAGTGATGCTTTTGCATTCTTGGAAAGAGTAATTCCTCTAAAGTCTGTTGAGGACATATATTTTGAGAAAACGATAGTTGTTCATGATTGGGCAGGTCGGGTTGATGTTGAAAGCCTATTCAGGAGTGAAGTGTCTACTTGTTTAGAGTTTAAGTCGTTTTCAAGTGAGTTGGTTGAGTTGGTCCGAGATCTTAAATGCTTCATCGTGCTGCTGTGCTATGTGTATGATTATGAGTATGTTAAAAAATTGTATTTTGATCTCGCACGTGCATCCCCTAAAAGCGCCATTAGCGTCTGTTGGCAAATGGGCAATGTTTTTTGCGTCGGTCAGCCTTATATCGCAGAAATAGGTAATCCGTGCCATTTTTGTAGCGTTGACAGGCTTATTCATAATCAGTCGGTTAGGACTGCAAAGAATAATTGGGCCAGTATTTTGGCGTTTTGTAAAAATAAACATGTCGGTGTGCCAGCTAAGGTGCTCAGTCTGTATCAGGAAATGACCATTGTTGGTGCAGTTATCAAAAAGGTAAAAATTTTCACGGAGCATAGTGATATGTATAAATATCAGGATGACATTCTGCATAGCTCATATCTTCAACTGATGGATGGGCAAGTTTCAGAAGAGTCTAATTCGCACTGGTATATGTGTGATTGTTTGAGGGCGAGTGAATGAAAAATATTCCGCATGATTACTATCTTAGATTTGTAGAGTCATCAGTTTACGATGAGGTGCTTGAATTTCATAATAAAGGTAATTTTACATTTCATGGGGCTACTAAAGGCCGCACAATTCTCCATCGATTGGATGAGAAAAGTCTTGAGAAACTGACGGGGAATGAATTGGCCCTTTATCCCGATATGGATCTGACGCTGGAGATAAATATATCCCAGAAGGACAGAGAAAAAACATTGTACAGGAATGAGTCGTGTGAGTATTTTTCACCTCTCTTATTAGAGTTTTCAGATGTGGAAAATTTGATATGTCCATTACTATCGAGGAATATGGACTCCTGCAAAAGAGGATATCCGAGTGGTGGTGCACTGTACCCGGTTGAAGTTTTTCTCTGCTCGATGATTGATGATAACCCTAGTTGGCCTTGTCCAGGGAAAGTACTCCATTTGCTTCCGAAGTCCCGAAAATTTGAGGTGATGCAGATTAAAATTGAGGTGGAGGAGCTCAAAGCGGCACTGCTGTTCTCTTCTAATAAAATTGGATCGCCCGGCTTGGCAATAGTCTACGCAGTCTATATGCCTAAAAATCTCTTCAAATATCGATATCGTGCGTATCGAATGGCCCTCATGGAGATTGGTTCAATTTACATGCTTGTCGAGCTGCAAGCCAAGTCGCTGGGTCTGTCATGTCGGCTATGGTCTGCTTATACGGATCTGATGCTGTGTAAGGTTTTGGGAATTAACCCTGCTCTGTTTTTACCAATGTGCGTTCATTTTATAGGTAAGCAGTATGAAGCTTATTAATGGTATGCATAATCCGGATTTGCCCGGAGTTATCCTCTTTCAGCCTGCGGGCGTACTCGGTCTGCCCTGCTCGGTAGAAATATCGGATTTCCTTTCAGTTAATGGATCTGGTGTCGGAGGAGGTTCGCATTCGATAAAAACTGCTACAGGTGAGTATTTCGAACGCCGTCATTTTTACAGGGAAGTTGTGGCAAAAGAACGCGGTTGTCTTAGTAAATATTTATCAGAAAGTGAAGCTCGTGGTTTTGCGGAAGCATTTACTCAGACTGCGAATAAGAAGACCTCTCTTGCAGAGGTTGGTGAGCACAGGTTCGCTTTAAGTCAAGTACTCAGGGCCTCTGACTTCTCTGCGTGTTTTATTCCAACTGCCTGTATTTCGCTCTCGTCCCATAGCGTCGGCGATGATAACTGGCTCTACCCTTTGCGTGACACCTGTGGGTGCAGTTTCCACTGGGGCCCAGATATAGCCTTTCTAGGGGCGATAAAAGAATACCTTGAGCGCCAATTTCTAATTAGATTCTGGTTAACGAAAATGTGTCGTTCGCAGATTCCTTCTAAACAGGTGAGGGAGTTATTGATGCGTCGAGAAGTAAGGCACTTATATGATGCTCTGTCCATGTCGGGGGATGTGACTTTTTTAGATATATCTGATACGAGGTTTCCAGGGTGTTGCGTATTGGTTGTTTATGGGCAGAGAAAAGTTGATCGCCATGTGAATTATTGCGCTGGTATGGCCTATTCTTCGAATATGACTATTGCTTTGGAAAAGTCTTTGCTTGAACTGTGGCAGACATTTCGCTTCATGAATTTGTTCAAGGCAACCGACTCTGATGAGGCGAAGCTTGAGGACTCATATATACGTTATTTTTTAAGTTGCAACGCTTATGAGACCTATCAAGATATTGTCAATGTGCAAGAGTGTGGAGGGGTAAGGTCTCTACAGGATTTTACATTGCCTGAATTTTTGTCAGTGCTGAAAAAGTTAGATGTCTCTGGCTATTTTTACTCAAAGTTTGAAGAGGTTGATGGGGTGGCGGGAGTCTTTGTTAAATTTGTCTCTCCTGACCTGTTTCTTCATATGAATAACTCGAAGCATTTTAATCTGATCAATAAGTATTCCAAAGATTTTGAGTCGTCGGTGCTTAGCGCTCGGCTAGGCGTTATGGTCCCGTTTCCATGAGGTGAATAATGGATTTCTATTTCGTGTCAAGGCCGGCCTTGCTAGCGGTATTATTCATAAAGGAACAACTCAGAGAGCCGGTTGCGTTGTTTTGGACAGTAGTGTCGCCAGCGGTTACCTATTATTTGATTACATACGCGCGCACGCCTCTGAGTGGTGGTGCAGTGGATTATCTTTCGAGCACTTCCTGGTTTTACGCATTCGTGTCTTCAAATGTAGCGCTGTTTGGGCTGGCATTTTACATAGTCGGTCGTAGGGAAAGTGGTTTTCTGCGGTCTTTTGTTTATACGGATCGTACGAAGGTGATCTTCTTGCTTGGGCAGTTTTCTGCATATTCAGTCGTTTCAATATTGTACTGCTCCGTTTTTTATATACTCACCCGCGTTTTTACAGGGGGGCTTGATATTGCGGAGTATCTCGTAATTGTAGGGCGATTTTATGTTTGTTTTCTTGTTTTCTCTATACCCGCACTGTTGCTGACACTGATCCCGCTAGGCTTTCAAAATGCGAGTACCCTATTTTCCATTTTGTCCCTTACGATGTTGGCTCTTGGGATCATCAGTAGTAGTCCAGTCAGTCCCACATTAGCTGCAGTTAGTTTTTTTAACCCGATGTGGTGGGCGAATAGGATTATGTTGGGCGGCGTGGTGGAGTGCGGGTTGGTTTTCTTGTTTGTTATCGTTTCACTTCTATTTTTGTTCTTAGTGATGTGTCGTTTTTTATTGATTAATCCTGTTTGGAGTCGTTATTGATGGCGAGGCTTCTCGTAGACTCTCTTGATGTCAGATATGGAACTCATATCGTATTTCATAAGGCTTCTCTGACAGTCGTTGCCGGCTCCATATCAGGCCTTCTCGGCCCAAACGGCTCCGGCAAAACCACGTTTTTTGATGTGCTGTGCGGCCTGAAAAAAACGGAGGGTGGTGAGATAAACAACTCCTTCTCCAAGCTGCTGTACCTGTCGCAGGTCATCAGTACGCCGCCGGTATTTCGCATGTTCGACATCTTCAAAATGGCCATGTTGTTTTGCTCCGACACCCAGGTCACTCAACAACATGCACTCGATAAAATCGAAAAATGGAGCCCCGGCATCGCAGAGCGTTACTGCGAGATCTGGAACAAAAAATCCGCCCTTTGCAGCTATGGGGAAAAGCGTTGGTTTTTTACGTTGTCCCTGCTCTGCGCCAACGCGGACCTGGTGATACTGGATGAACCCACGGCGGGTGTGGATCCCGAGTTTCGTTATCACATCTGGCGTTGTCTGGAGGGGGCAGCGGCAGAGGGTGTTGCGGTGCTGGTTTCATCACACAACGTCGATGAAGTCGTCGCGCATTGCGATGACTTTTATATGCTGAGTCAAAGACGATTCAACCGTTTCACTGACGCGTGCAGCTTTATGGCGGCGTACGGTGCCGACAGCCTGGATGAAGCGTTTATCCACGCCGCCAGCCTGTCGAAAGGATGAAGCGGACTTATTCACGTTGGGTCGCGTTGGTTCCCGCATTGCTCGCCGCATAGATGATCAGTTCAAGGGACCCCTTGTAGTAGCGTTTGCCCCCAGGCGGCAGTTGCCCGGCCTCGCGCATTTCACTGGTGCTGTTGACGCGCATCAGTACGCCGACCGAGCCGAGTTGGCGCTTCTCCTTGAGCCAAGCCTGTACCTCTTCCAACTCCACTTTGCGATGCGCCGAGCCCGCGTACTGCAAGCCATAGCGCAACTCGCCCTCGGTGTCATACAGCGCCACTTCCGGACGTTTCAGCCGCCAGGCCAGGGCGCTGGCGCTGCCCAGTTCATTGCTCAGCAGCGCTTGGGTCTGCTGCAACTCTTCCAGGTGGTCGAGCACAAACTGATCGGGCATTTCGTTATCCGCGATCCACGCCGGCATGCTCGCCGGCAGCAGGATGACCAGCAGGCCGATGCCCAGCGTTGGCATCGCCCACAGCGCCAGCGGGCGGAAGGCTTGCAGCAGGTTGGTGAGGATCCACACCAGCAACACGATAAACGCCAGGGACAGGCTGAACATCTCGGCGTGGCTGTTGCTGTACAGCGGCCGGGCGATTTGCAGGTAGATCAGGCCGATCATGGCGACCATGCCGATCACGAAGTTGAGCAGGCCGTTGAGGCAGATTGTGCGGGCTTTATGCTGATTAATCAGGTCGACCAGCGTATGCCCCATCAACAACGCCAAGGGCAGCAGGCACGGCATGATGTAGGTCGGCAGCTTGCCATTGCTCAGGCTGAAGAACCCCAGTGGCAGCAACAGCCACAGCGCCAGAAAGATGATCGACGGCTGGCGCTTTTCCTGCCAGGTCTTGCGCAGCGTGGCGGGCAGCAGCCCCGCCCAGGGCAGGCAAGACACAACGATGATCGGCAGGAAGAACCACCACGGCCGCACGTGTTGCGCGTTGTCGGCGCTGAAGCGGCGAATATGTTCATTCCAGAAGAAAAAGCGCCAGAAGTCCGGTTCCTGAAGGTGGATCGCAAGCATCCACGGTAGGCATACCAGTATCGCGACGACCATTGCCACTGGGCCATAACGCAGCAATTCTCCCAGACGTCGTTGCCAGAGCATGTAGGGCGCGGCAATCAGTACCGGCAGCACCCAGGCCAGGAAGCCCTTGGTCAGGAAACCCATGGCGCAGGCCAGGCCCACGATGGCCCACGCCCATAGGCGGCCACGCAGTGTCGCGCTGTCGAGTGCAAAACACAGGGCCACCAGGCTCAGGTTGACCCACAGGGTGAATTGCGGATCGAGGTTGGAATAGCCCGCTTGCCCGGCCACCAGGCCGAAGCTGAGGTAGAGCAGGGCGCAGGCGAAGCTTTTGCGTGGGTCATTCCACAAGCGACGGGCGATCAGGTAGGCCAGCAGTACGCTCAACCCAGTGGTCAGTGCCGAGGCGATGCGCGCACCGAACAGGTTCTGGCCAAAAACCGCCTGGCCCAAGGCGATCAACCAATAGCCGCCCGCAGGCTTCTCGAAATAGCGGACACCCATGAAATGTGGCGCCACCCAGTTGCCGCTCTGGAGCATCTCCTGGCTGATCTGGGCGTAGCGGGTTTCGTCCGGGATCCATAAACCGTGCAGGCCCAGAGGCAGCAGATAAAACGCGACAAAGGCCAGCAGTAATAGCGGCAGGGGTTTTAATCGAGTCATGCAAACGTCGCTCCCTGACGTTTAATTGTGGGGACTTTAAGTAATGGCGTAATAGAAGATACAGTCACAGCGTTCACTGAATTACGGAAAATAGTCATGACGTCCTTAGTTAAAAGGCGTAACTAAACATGCCAGATCAGGGCTGTCTTTTTGCTGAACAAACGGACAGGAAAGTTTCTAGAGTTGTTTTAACGCGGCGGGCCAATCCGGGCTGTTGATGATACCCAGGGTCTTGAATTTGCCGTTGGGCAATACCTGCACGAACAGGGCACTGCCATACCTGGGAAACGCGGCGTGGGGAAAGCCCTGGGAGGCCTCGAAGTCGGCGATGCAGCCGCTGTGGGTGACGAACACCAGGTTACGCCCTGAGGTCTTGTGGCTGAGCAATTCTTCACCCATGGCCGGGCCGCACACCGCTTGCTGGCCGGAGGTCAATTCGTTTTTGCCGAACATGAACCGCAACGTCTGGGCAGTGCGGATGGCAGGGCTCGCCAGCACGTCGCTGCCGTCCATGCCCAATGTTTTAAATGCCTTGCCCAGTGTTTCGGCCTGCTGGCTGCCGTTGATCGTCAGGCCTTCCACGGGACCCAGGCATGGGTTGGACGAACGGTCACAGCGCTCTTCGTGGCGCACCAGCACGATCAGGTCACCGTCGCGCCAGAGGGGCAGCACATGGGAAGTCAGCAGGCGGTTGCCGACGCCCAGGTCTTTCGGCGACGCGTGCCAAAGCAGGCTGGCTGCAAGCAGGAAGCCCGCCACGAGGAGCCCCAGCCAGAGCCGTCGCAGGCGCTTGATAAAGGCCCATCGCGAGCGCGGTTTGATCAGGATAAGGTCAACCACTTCATTCACCATGGGTCGTGTTGGCAGTGTTGTATTAGTTAGGCGCAACGTATTGGCGAATTCCGGCAGTGACACAAGAGGCTGTCACAGACTGGCTGTCTTTTCGCTGAACATCTTGCCTGTAAAAAGTTGTGAAGCATGGCAACTAACAAGTTGCCGACAAGTGATGCTTGGCGGGTAATTTAAAGCGCTCTGGGTAGGCAGCCGGTGAAAACCATGTGAAAAATTTGCGTGGCGTTGGGCGACAGCCGTTATTCTCGATTGCCACCCATCAAACGAGTGTTGCCATGTTGCAGGTGCAAAATGTGATTAAGAACTATGCCACCCCCCAAGGGCCGTTGACGGTATTGGCTGGTGTGGATCTGCACTTGGGCGAGCGCAGCAGCCTGGCGTTAATGGGCGAGTCGGGCAGCGGCAAGAGCACCTTATTGCACCTGGTGGCCGGGCTCGACCGGGTGGATGGCGGCAGCATTCAGGTGGGCAAGCAGCGTCTGGACCAACTCAACGAAGCACAACTGGCCCATTGGCGGCGCACGGAAATCGGGCTGGTGTTTCAGCAATTCAACCTGATCGGCAGTCTGCGGGTCGAGGACAACCTGGCGTTCCAGGCGCGGCTCGCGGGGCGTTATGACCCGCAGTGGCAGGCACAGTTGGTGGAGCGCCTGGGCCTGGCGGACATGCTCAAGCGCTACCCGGAACAACTCTCCGGTGGCCAGCAGCAACGGGTGGCGGTGGGGCGCGCGTTGGCGTCGCGGCCGGGTCTGCTGTTGGCTGACGAACCCACCGGTAACCTTGACGAAGCCACCAGCGACGAAGTGCTGCAATTGTTGCTGGACCTGCTTCGCGACAGCCCTACCAGTCTGTTGATGGTGACGCATAGCCCGCGAATTGCCGCACGCCTGGACCGGCAAGTGGTGTTGCATCATGGTCGAGTCATCCCCGCGGGCGCTGCTTGAAATGGCCGTGTTTTATTGGACCTTACGCGCGCTGCTCAGCCACTGGGGGCGGCATCCCGTACAGTTTTTCAGCGTGCTCACCGGCCTGTGGCTGGCCACCGCGCTGTTCATCGGCGTGCAAGCGCTCAACAGCCAGGCACGCGACAGCTATGCCCGCGCCAGTCAGTTGATCGGCGGTGAACCCCAGGCCAGCCTCAGTGCGCCGGACGGGGCAAGTTTCCCCCAAGTAGTATTTGCCCAATTGCGCCGTGCCGGTTGGCCTGTGTCGCCGGTGGTGCAGGGCCGGGTGCAACTCAAGGGGGTGGAGGATGTGCGTCTGCAATTGATGGGTATTGACCCGGTGTCGTTGCCCGGCAGTGGCGCGGTGGCGGGGCAGCGCTTGAGTCGGGCACAGATGCTGGCGTTTTTCGAGCCACCAGGGCGTACCTGGATCGCGCCGCAGACTTTGCACGCCTTGGGGCTGCACGAAGGTCAGCAGCCGACCACCCTGAATGGTCAAACCCTGCCGCCGCTGCAAGCGCAAGCGGATATGGCGCCTGGCCTGTTGCTCACTGATATCGCGTTTGCCCAACCGGTGCTGGAAATGCCCGAGCGCCTGTCGCGCCTGCTGGTGGACAAGACGTTCGCCGCCGGCCAGCCTACGCCGCCCGTCGGGTTGCAACTCAAGCAGGGCGAGGACAATAACCTTGCGCGCCTTACCGAAAGCTTTCACCTGAACCTCGACGCACTGGGCTTCCTGTCTTTTGTGGTGGGGCTGTTTATCGTGCACGCCGCCATCGGCCTGGCCCTGGAGCAGCGACGCGGGCTGCTGCGTAACTTGCGGGCCTGCGGCGTCAGTGCGCGGATGTTGATTGTCAGCCTGGGCGTCGAACTCGGCGTGCTCTCATTGTTAGGGGGCATATTGGGGGTTGCCAGCGGCTACCTGCTCGCCAGCCTGTTGCTGCCGGATGTGGCCGCCAGCTTGCGCGGTTTGTATGGCGCCGAGGTGTCGGGTCAGTTGAACCTGAGTGCGTGGTGGTGGGGCGCGGGGTTGAGTGTGAGCCTGCTCGGCGCCTTGCTGGCCGGTGCCGGCAGCCTTTGGCGGGCGGCGCGTCTACCCTTGCTGGCGCTCGCCAATGCCCAGGCCTGGCAGGAAGCCCATGGGCGCTGGTTGCGGCGTCAAGGCTGGGTGGCCGGTACTGCATTGCTGATCGCCGTGCTGGCGTTGTGGTTGGGTGACAGTCTGGCCGCCGGCTTTGTACTGATGGCCGCGTTGCTGCTCGGTGCGGCCCTTGGTTTGCCGGTGGTGCTCAATGGTCTGCTCAAGGCGGTGCTGGGACGCAGCCGTTCGGTGTTGGGCCAATGGTTTCTCGCGGACTGCCGCCAGCAATTACCGGCCTTGAGCCTGGCGCTGATGGCGTTGCTACTGGCCTTGGCGGCTAATATCGGCGCGGGCTCCATGACGTCGGGCTTTCGTCACACCTTCAACAACTGGCTGGAGCAACGTCTCACCGCCGAGCTGTACCTCAACCCGCAAAATCCGACGCAGGCGCAGCAGCTCAGCCGCTGGCTGGCGCAGCAACCACTGGTGCGAGCCGTGCTGCCCACCTGGCAGGTCGCGGTGCAATTGCAAGGTTGGCCGGCGGACCTGTTTGGCGTGGTCGACGATCCGACCTATCGCCAGCATTGGCCGTTGCTTGAAGCGACGAGCGAACCGTGGGACCAGTTGCGCCAAGACGACACCTTGATGCTTAGCGAGCAATTGGCGCGCAAGCTCGGTGTGCAGCTCGGCGACACCGTGAACATCCCCACACCACAAGGCGTGTGGGCGCCCAAACTGGTGGGGATCTACGCCGATTACGGCAACCCCAAGGGCCATATGCTGGTTAATTCCAAGCACCTGTTGACCCACTGGCCAACGCTGTCACCGGCGCGTTTCAACCTGCGGGTGTCACCGGCGGATGTGGCGCCGCTGACGCGTGAGGTGCAACGCGCCTTTGCTCTGGATGACAGCCGTATCGTCGATCAACAGCAACTCAAAGGCTGGTCCAGCCAGGTATTTGAACGCACCTTCGCGGCCACGGCGGCCCTGAACAGCCTGACGTTGGGCGTGGCCGGTGTGGCGTTGTTCATCAGCTTGTTGACACAAAGCCAGAGCCGACTTGGCCAACTCGCACCGCTGTGGGCGCTGGGCGTTACGCGCCGTCAGTTGATGCTGCTCAACCTCGGCCAGACCTGGCTGCTGGCAGTGCTCACGTTGGTATTGGCCTTGCCGCTCGGCCTGCTGCTGGCCTGGTGCCTGGATACGGTGATCAACGTGCAAGCCTTTGGCTGGCGCCTGCCGTTGCAGGTGTTCCCGTGGCAACTTGTTCAATTGTTCGGGTTGGCGATGTTCGCGACCTTGCTGGCTTCGGCGTTGCCCCTGTGGCAGTTGTATCGCAGCCGTCCGGCGGACTTGTTGAGGGCATTTGCCAATGAAGATTAAGTGCCTGCTGTGGACGTGCTTGTTACTGGCCGCTTGCGAAAAAGTCCCTGCGCCGCAGGAGAGCTTCGCCGGTCTGGGCAGTGACGCGGCGGACTTTGCCCAAGTGGTGCCTGGCAAGGTGTTCAGCTTCCCCGAAGACCATGGCTCCCACGCCGGCTTTCGGATCGAGTGGTGGTACGTCACCGCCAACCTCAAGGACGCGCAGGGCAATGTCTTCGGCGTGCAGTGGACGTTGTTCCGCAATGCGCTCAAGGCGGGGCCGACCGAGGCGGGCTGGCGTGATTCGACGATCTGGCTTGGCCACGCCGCCGTGACGTCCGCCACTCACCACTCTGCCGCCGAACGCTTTGCGCGCGGCGGCGTGGGCCAGGCCGGGGCCCAGGCGCAGCCGTTCAACGCCTGGATCGACGATTGGAACTTTGTCACCCGTCCCGGCGCCGCGAGCAGCTTGGCCGACATGCAACTCAAGGCCAGTGGTGCGCAATTCGCCTATGACCTGCACCTGACGTCCAGTCGCTCACTGGTGTTGCAGGGCGACAACGGCTACAGCCGCAAGTCCGACCAGGGCCAGGCGTCGTACTACTACAGCCAGCCGTTTTTCAGTGCCAGTGGTAGCGTCACTGTCGATGGCGAAGTCTATAAAGTCACCGGCCCGGCCTGGCTCGACCGCGAGTGGAGCAGCCAACCGCTGAGCGCCGGCCAGACCGGCTGGGACTGGTTTTCCCTGCACCTGGACCGGGGCGAGCAGTTGATGTTGTTTCGGGTACGGCAAGCCGACGGCGCTGGGTATCTCACGGGCACCTGGATCGACGCGCAAGGCCAGACGCAAACGCTGCACAACGCTGATATCCAACTGACACCGTTGGAAACCACCACGATTGATGGGCGCAAGATTCCCACGCGCTGGTCGCTGAAAATCCCTGGCAAACAGTTGGATATCATCACCCAAGCCGTCAACCCGAACGCCTGGATGAACCTGAGCATTCCGTACTGGGAAGGGCCGGTACGGTTTGACGGTGGGGTGGGCTACCTGGAAATGACCGGGTATTAAGGCTGTTTTTGTAGGCTCTATTTCACCGCTGCGTAGGCAGCTTCCCAAATGTAAAGCAGCCACCCTTGGCTTGTGTCCGGGGCGCAGTCGCTTGCTTATATTCCGACGCCATCTCAATTGCATCCTGGATGTAGGGCATGGCGCAGAGCTTTATCAACGACCGCGCAATGGACTACCAAAGCCTCAAATCCCGATTGATGGGCGGCAGCCTGAGCCGCCCGCGCTCGGATCATTTTGATGTGCTGAATCGGCACCTGCGGCCCGGCTTGGTGGCACCGGGGCAACTGGTGATTGTTCCCGACAGCCACAGCCTGAATTGTTCGGTCGAGGAAGCGTGGTTGATGTCAAAGTGGTTGGGCAAAGGGACTTACATAGGATTGGCGTTGGACGTAGGCGTGGCGAGTTTGGAGATCAAGGAGGCGTGTATGACGGGAAGGGAAGCTCAATGCAGAAGGGCTAAGTATGTTGAGACGGGGAGAATGGCGGGTGGAGTCGCAGGAGCCGCTTTTCTGGGAAAAGTCGGTGCAGACGCAGCTCGTCGGGCATGCACAATGTTCTTAGGCATTCGAATGAAGGGAAAAGGTGAACTCGCCTGTGGCGTTATCGGAGGTGCAGCGGGAGGGTTTGTGGGAGGTGATGAGTTCGGCAGTTTTGGTTCATTTTTGGGAGGGAGGATCGTGGACGCCGATGGGGATTTGATTTTCCTGCCCGAGGGGACCTGACCATGGACCTTTTTCTCATCTACTCCATCGTGTTGTTTGCTGGAATGTTTGTAATCGTGGGACTGATGATTTTTGCGGAATATACAAAGCTTGACGAGGTGGAAAGCCACTTCAGTCAAAATGAAAGGGTTCGCGACAATAAGCGCTTCTGGTGCCGAAACCAGTGGATCGACAGGCAATATCGCATGTTGTTGATTCTAGCGTTTTTCTCAGATTCAAAACGCTATATGGCGGCCGGTGTTGTGACTGAAGCCGAACTGGCGTCTGTCCCTTTGGCGCTCAAGCGTTGGGTGGTGTGGCCCTATTACGTTGGGTACATTTGGGCCTTAGGGACCGTTGTGTGGATCGTCTGGCGCTGGTGGTACGACATCCCGATTCCATAGGAATGATTTTTCCATAAAAAATACTGTACATATGTACAGCCATATTCTACATTCCATCCCAGGTGACCGGATGTCACCTGACCTTCAGTTTTTAACTATGGATGGATAAAAAATGAAATCGAAAAAAGCCTTTATGCTGGGCGCGGCCATGGCGGCCTCCTGCTTCGTTTCGGCCTTTGCCCTGGCCGAGCAATACCCTCAGAAACTCAATGTCGAAGCGGTCAGGCAGGCCGTGGACAAAGCCCTGAAATCCGGCGGCAAGCTGGACGCGGCGAATGTCCCGGCCAGCCTCAAGCAAAAGCTGAAGGCAGCCAAGACCGGTCAGTCCAAGGCTGTCACGCAGTCCGTCAAATCCGCGCCTTTCAACACCGTGGTCGGTGAGTTGAAAAAGCCCGGCCAGGCCGAGCTGAAGAGCGCTGCCGTTGCGGCCTTCGTCCCGCTGTTCCCCACCCTGGATATCAACACGCTCTACACCATCACGGGTGTGGCTCAAGGTGAAGAGTTCGCTTATCACTTCAACCTGCCAGAAAACGCGCGGGTCCAGGTGCAACTGGTCAACCAGAGCGCGGGCACCGACATGTCGCTGACCCTGTTCCAGGACGACGGCCAGGGCAACCTGAGCGTGGTGGGTTCCTCGGATGCCGCAGGCAATGCCGACGAGTACCTCAACGGCGTGCTGCCGGCCGGTGATTACTACTGGTACATGGTCGCCAAGGTCGCCAGCAGCTCGCAATTCAGCTTTGGCGTGGCGGTGGATACCAACGTCGATGCCTATGAACCCAATGACACGCCGCAAACCGCCTTTGTGCTGCCGGACTCGATGAACAAGGTGACCGGTAACCTCGACAACGCCAGCGATGTCGATTACTTCGACTTCAAGGCTGTGCGTGGCCAAAGCGTGAGCATGTACCTGGCCGGTGACGCGAACGGCAGCCGCAACCAATGGATTTTCGATCGTTTTGACGGGGTCAATTGGGTCACCATCCCTGCCGGTTCGACCTCGACCTACCCGAGTGTCACACCGGGCACCACGGTGAAGGTGCGTGTGCGGGCCAACCCTGCCGTGGTTCAGGACCCGACCAAGCAGTACCAGTTGAGCCTGGGCTCTACGCCTCGGCTGAACACGTCGGACGTGAAAGGTGACAACGTCGTGCGGGTGCCGGCATCGGTCTTCTGGATGGCGACCCAGGCTGCTCGTACGGTGAACTGGACCACCAACTGGTCCGACACCACTGGCGCTCCGCTGCTGGGTGTCACGCCCATCCTGCGTATCGACAAACGCTTCGACGGTGCCGAGTTCCACTGGACCGACTTCAAGGCCACCACCAACAGTGCGGGCACGTCCCAGGCCAGTGCCGCTATTGGTGACTGCTTCGGCGACTACCGTGTGGAGTACCCGGACAGCAGCACCGGCGTCAAATACAACTGGGCCACTACCTTCAACTTCGGCGGCTGGCGTATCGAGCTGGACGAGTTCCCCGGTGTGGGTGTGGGGGGTGAAAGTGTGCCTTACGTGACCTTCGGGCACATCTGCACCCAGGACATCATCCACTGATCCAACGGTGTAAGTGAGAAGGGGCAGCCTGACGAGGCTGCCCCTTTTTCATTCGCCCGCCAATGCCAGCGACAACGGCAAGCGCGCCATGCTTGTGTTTTTCAGCGAGCCCAGGTACAGCCAGTTTCCGTACTCCCGCGCGGTGGTGATCGGCGAGTAGTTCCCCGCGCTGCCATCCTGCAGGTTGGCGATGACCTTCCCCTCGGTATCCAACCCCAGCACAAAGGCTTTGCGCTCGATGGGCTTGGGCACCACCATCAGCGCCCGCACCATCACCTTGCGCAGCATTGGGTAGCCGGCAAAGCTGTCCAGCAAGGCAGTGCGAGGCGAGTACAGTGCCACCCAGAAACGGTCCTGGCCGTTGAAGCTGAGGTTGTCCGGCAGGCCGGGCAGGTTGTCGATGAACAGGTCATGGGTGCCAGCGTGCTCGCCTTTGAGCCAATAACGGCTGATGCGATAGGCGCCGGTTTCATTCACCAGCACGAAGTTTTCATCCGGCCCCAAGGCCACGCCATTGGCGAATTGCAGTTGCTCCAGTAGCACATCGGTGCTGCCGTTGCTGAAGTCATAGCGCAACAGTCGACCGTCGCCGCCGTGCTCGATCACCGCTTCGCCGTCCTGCCCATAGCCCCAGTGGCTCGAGGCATCGCTGAAGTAGGCATAACGCCCGCTGGCGTCCACGGTGACGTCATCGGTGAAGCCGAAGGGCACGCCGTTGGCGCTGGTGCTCAAGGTGGTCAGCTGACGCTTTGCATCGAGCGCGAGCAAACCCTTGATCCCATCGGCAATGATCAGGCGGCCATCCGGGTGCAGCGCCAGGCCCAGCGGCCGCCCGCCGGTATTGGCCAATACTTCCAGGCTGCGGCTGTCGGGCGAGGTACGGATGATGCGTCCGTCATGTAGCCCACTGATCAGATAACCCTGTGTATCCAACAGCAAGGCTTCGGGCCCGGCGATGTCCTGGGCGCCGATTTTCTGTACGCCCTTGAGGCGCTGATTCTCGGCGTAGGGGCCGCTCTTCATGGACGGTGCCTTGGGTGGCGTCCAGTTCACCGGTTGCACCTTTGTGGGCATCAACAGCAGAAAGGCGACCACCGCCAGAAACAATACAAACAGCAGATGACGCAGTTTTTTCGGACGGGTACTCATGACGATTCCTGTTTGTCGTGGGGGCGCGGCTCCCAATGCAGGGTGCCGAACAGGTAATCCATCAGGGGGAGGACGATGTTGAAGTTGCGCCCCTGCATCAGCTCACGGCGGTGATGCAGCGCGTGCAAGTGATGCATCTGGCGGATCCACGGCAGGCGAGCCACGGGGTGGTCTACGGGCAAGTGCTCGCAGGCGTGAAACACTTCGTAAAGTAAATACCCGAGGATCATGCACCCGGCGAATAGCCCGGCGATGTTAGGGCTCAGGTGTTGGAGCAACCACCAGGCGGGCAGGGTGATAGCCAGGCTGTGCAGCACGATGAGCCAGGCTGGGAACAGGATCACGCGCCAGTCGCGGGGGCTGTCGTAGGTCATGTGGCCGGGGGTGAAGAAACTGTGATGATCGCCGGTGTGGCGTGCGTAGAACAGCCGGGCCAAGGCGTGTTTGTGGTGGCCGAGGTGGCGGTGCACGAGGTAGATGCAGAGGTTGAAGAACACCAGGGTAGCGGGCACGGTGAGCCATTGCACAGCGCTGATCTGATGCGTGGATGACCAGGCCAGGGCCATGCATACAATGCCGTAGCCGAACACGAAACTGGCGTGCAACCAGGGGTTGTAGTGGGGCGCAACCGTGGCGCGGTAACGGGCGCGAAAGGTCTCGGTGGGGTGGACCATGGCGGGGTGCTCAGTGGTTTTTTTATTGGGGCATGAGCTTAGTTGGTACTCGAATTTGTGCGAGTTTTTGCGTAGTACACCAATCCAGTGTGGGGGCGGCCGACCAGTGGCCCCTTGCGCCCCTCCAATTTCCTTGTTAGCTTCTCGCAAAATGTTAACGATAACATTTGCTCTAACAATAAAAACAAAACAGAGAATCACGCCATGAAAATGCTCCCGAAAACCCTGTGTTTATTGGCTGTAAGCATCACCCTCGGCTCCGCTGCCCCAGCATTTGCCGACGCTGCCAAACCGATCCGCATCGGCGCCTCCTTCCAGGAAATCAATAACCCCTATTTCGTCACCATGAAAAATGCCCTGGAAGAAGCCGGGGCGACCATCGGCGCCAAACTGATCATCACCGACGCCCGCCACGACGTGTCCAAGCAAGTCAGCGACGTCGAAGACATGCTGCAAAAAGGCATCGATATCCTGCTGATCAACCCCACGGATTCGGTCGGCGTGCAATCTGCGGTCAAGTCCGCCCACGCCGCCGGTGTCGTGGTCGTCGCGGTAGACGCCCAGGCCGACGGCCCGCTGGACTCCTTCGTCGGTTCGAAAAACTTCGACGCCGGCTTCCAGGCCTGTGAGTATCTGGCCAAGCACATCGGCGACAAAGGCAATATCGCCATCCTCGACGGCATTGCCGTGGTGCCGATCCTGGAGCGTGTGCGCGGTTGCAAAGAGGCCGTGGCCAAGCACCCGGACATCAAGATTGTCAGCATCCAGAACGGCAAGCAGGAGCGCGACCAGGCGCTGACCGTCACCGAGAACATGTTGCAGGCCCAGCCCACCCTCAAGGGCATTTTCAGCGTGAATGACAACGGCTCCCTCGGTGCACTATCAGCGATCGAAGCCAGTGGCCTGGACGTGAAACTGGTCAGTGTCGACGGCGCGCCGGAAGCGATCAAGGCGATCCAGAAGCCCGGCAGCAAGTTCATCGCCACCTCAGCGCAATACCCGCGCGACCAGATCCGCCTGGCCCTGGGCATTGCCCTGGCCAAGAAGTGGGGCGCGCAGGTGCCGGCTACCATTCCAGTAGACATCACCCTGATCGATCAGGCCAAGGCCAAGGATTTCAGCTGGTAAATCACCCAGGCCCCACGCCAACCGTGGGGCCCAGGTCATCCTTCTGAATACGAGGTCGGCGGTATGAGCAGTCTTCTGAAGTTGGAAAACATCTGTAAGCGGTATCCGGGCGTACAGGCCCTCAAGTCCATCAACCTGCAAGTCGAGCGCGGTGAGATTCATGCCTTGCTCGGCGAAAACGGCGCGGGCAAATCGACGCTGATGAAGATCCTCGGCGGCGTCGAGCACCAAGACGAAGGCCAGATCCTGATCGACGGCCAGGCGCAGCAGTTCGCGACCTATCGCGATGCGATTGCCGCCGGCATCGGCATCGTGTTCCAGGAATTCAGCCTGATTCCCTACCTCACGGCGGTGGAAAACATCTTCCTCGGCCATGAGCTGAGCAACCGCTTCGGCCTGCTGCGCAAGCGCGAAATGGTCGAGGCCAGCGAGGCGTTGTTCAAGCGCCTGGGCGTGACCATCGACCTGCAATGCGCGGTCAAGCACCTGAGCGTGGCCGAGCAGCAGTTTGTCGAAATCGCTAAAGCCCTGGCCCTGGATGCGCGCCTGCTGGTGTTGGATGAACCGACTGCCACGCTGACACCGAGCGAGGCTGAGCTGCTGTTTGACATCATGCGGGAACTCAAGCGCCAAGGCGTGGCGGTGATTTTCATCTCCCATCACCTGGAGGAGATTTTCCAGGTGTGCGACCGCATCAGCGTGTTGCGCGACGGCGGCAATGTGGGCGTTACCGATGTGGCTGACAGTGATATCGACCGGCTGGTCGAGATGATGGTCGGGCGCCGCCTGGAATGCAGTTTTCCACCCAAACCGAACATCGAGCGCGGCCCGCTTTTGCTGGAGGTCAAGGACATCCAACTGGTGCGCAACGGCCCGCACAACAGCTTTCAGCTGCACAGGGGCGAGATCCTCGGCTTTGCCGGACTGGTCGGTTCCGGTCGTACCGAACTGGCCCTGGGCATGATGGGTGCGCTGCCGTCGGTGAGCAAAGACGTGTGGCTGCGCGGTGAGAAAATCACCCTCGACGACCCGGCCCAGGCTCTGGCCCACGGCATCGGCCTACTGCCGGAAAGCCGCAAGAGCGAAGGGCTGATCACCGACTTCAGCATTCGCGAAAACATCTCGCTGAACAACCTGCCCAAATACCAGAACGCCTCGGGCCTGATCGACAAGAACCGCGAATGCGCCAGCGTCGAAGGCCTGATGAAGCAACTGTCGATCAAGGCCCCCAGCAGCGAAAGCCGGGTGTTCAACCTCAGCGGCGGCAACCAGCAAAAGGTGGTGATCGCCCGCTGGATCAACCACCAGTGCGACGTGCTGGTGTTCGACGAACCTACCCGTGGCATCGACGTGGGGGCCAAGGCGCAGATTTATGCGCTGATGCGCAGCCTCACCGAACAAGGCTACGCAATCATCATGATTTCCTCCGAATTGCCGGAAGTCATCGGCATGTGCGACCGCGTCGCCGTGTTCCACAAGGGCGCCATCGTCAAGGTACTCGAAGCGTCTGCCGTCAATCCTCAAGAGGTCATGCGCCATGCAACAGGGGGCTCAAGTGAATACGTCCATTAGTACCGGCGACAGCAGCCGGTTGCGCCTGAACCTGGCGCGGCTGGTGCGCTCGCCGGCGTTCTATCCGTTCGTGGGGCTGGTGGTGGTGACCCTGGTGATGATCCTCGCCAGCGACACTTTCCTCACCGCCAGCAACCTGTCGAACATCGCCCGCCAGGTGTCGATCAACGCGATCATCGCCGTGGGCATGACCTGCGTGATCCTCACCGGCGGCATCGATCTGTCGGTAGGACCGGTGATGGCCTTGTCCGGCACGCTCACGGCCGGGTTGATGGTCGCGGGCCTGCCGCCCGGCCTGGCGATTGGCGCGGGCATGTTGATCGGCGTGGCCTTTGGCATTGGCAACGGCCTGTTCGTCGCCTACCTGCACATGCCGCCGATCATCGTCACCCTGGCGACCATGGGCATCGCCCGGGGCCTGGGCCTGATGTACACCGACGGCTACCCGATTTCCGGGCTGCCGGAGTGGTTCGGCTTCTTCGGTCGCCAGAGCCTGTTCGGCATCGAAGTGCCGATCCTGATCATGCTGATCACGTATGCCGCCGCCTATGTGCTGCTGCAACACACGCGTATCGGCCGCTACATCTATGCCATCGGCGGCAATGAGGAAGCGGTGCGATTGTCTGGCGTGCGTGCGGCGCGCTTCAAGTTGCTGGTGTACGGCATCAGCGGCCTGACGGCGGCAATTGCCGGGCTGGTACTCACCTCACGGCTGATGAGCGGCCAGCCGAATGCCGGTGTGTCGTTTGAGCTGGACGCGATTGCTGCCGTGGTACTCGGCGGCGCGTCGATTGCCGGTGGGCGCGGCGTGATCGTCGGCACCTTGCTCGGCGCCATGCTCCTCGGCGTGTTGAACAACGGATTGAACATGCTCGGCGTGTCGCCCTACGTCCAAAGCGTGATCAAGGGCGGGATCATTTTGCTGGCGATTTTCATCAGCCGTCAGCGCCATAAATAAACTCAAGACAGGACCGAACACCATGGACAAGCACACCGAAATGCAAGCCGTCGTCTGCCACGGCCCCAAAGACTACCGCCTGGAACGCATCGGCAGACCCCAGGCACGCGCCAATGAACTGGTGATCCGCATCGCCGCCTGTGGCATCTGTGCCAGTGACTGCAAGTGCCACTCCGGCGCTGCGATGTTCTGGGGCGGTGACAACCCGTGGGTCAAGGCGCCGGTGGTGCCGGGGCATGAATTTTTTGGCTATGTGGTGGAAGCGGGCGAGGGTGCCGAAGAACACTTCGAAGTCGCGGTGGGCGATAAGGTGATCGCCGAGCAGATCGTGCCGTGCGGCAAGTGCCGCTTCTGCAAATCCGGCAAATACTGGATGTGCGAAGTGCACAACATCTTCGGCTTCCAGCGGGAAGTGGCCGAAGGTGGCATGGCCCAGTACATGCGTATTCCCAAGACCGCCATCGTGCACAAGATCCCTGAGTCGGTATCGCTGGAGGACTCGGCGCTGGTGGAGCCGATGGCCTGCTCGATCCACACCGTCAACCGTGGCGATATCCAGCTCGACGATGTGGTGGTGATCGCCGGTGCCGGCACCCTTGGTTTGTGCATGGTCCAGGTCGCTGCGCTGAAAACCCCGAAAAAACTGGTGGTGATCGACATGGTCGACGAGCGTCTGGAGCTGGCAAAAAAATTCGGTGCTGATGTGGTGATCAACCCGTCGCGGGACAACGCCCGCGAGATCATCAACGGCCTCACCGACAACTATGGCTGCGATGTGTACATCGAGACCACCGGCGTACCGGCGGGCGTGACCCAGGGCCTGGACCTGATCCGCAAGCTCGGGCGCTTTGTCGAGTTCAGCGTGTTTGGCGCCGAGACTACGGTCGACTGGTCGATCATCGGCGATCGCAAGGAGCTGGACGTGCGCGGTGCCCACCTCGGGCCTTACTGCTACCCGATCGCAATCGACCTGTTTGAACGCGGCCTGGTCACCTCCCAAGGCATCGTCACCCATGATTTCCCGTTGGATGATTACGCCGAAGCGTTTGAGCTGGCCAACTCGACCAAGTCAATCAAGGTACTGTTGAAGCCGGTGATCTGAAGATGAACTACGTGATGGGTGTCGACATAGGAACCCAGAGCACCAAGGCGCTGCTGGTGGATGGTCAAGGCATGATCATCGCCCAGCACAGCCTGGGGTATCGCGTGGATACCCCCAAAGTGCGCTGGGCCGAACAATGGCCGCAGGTCTGGCTGGACGCTGTCGAGGCCTGCGTGGCGCAGTGCATGGCCAAAGCGGGCGTGGCGGCGGAGCAGGTCAAGGCGCTGTGCATCAGTAGCCTGTATGGCGGTTCGGGGATTGCGGTGGATGCACAGATCACACCGCTGCACCCGTGCCTGATCTGGATGGACCGCCGTGCCGGTGAGCAGGTGGACTGGGTCCGCGAGCAGGTGGACCGGGAGCGGCTGTTCGCTGTGACCGGCAATTCGGTGGACAGTTACTACGGCTTCACCAAGATGCTTTGGCTCAAGCAGCACCAGCCGCAGGTGTGGGCGAAAACACGCTACCTTCTGCCGCCCAACAGCTATATCAACTGGTGCTTCACTGGTGAGTTGGCGGTGGATCATAGCAGCGCCGGCAATATCGGCGGCGTTTACGACGTGAAGGCGCGCGACTGGTCTGGCGAGATGCTCGATGCGCTGGGCATACCGCAGGCGATGATGCCGGAGCGCCTGGTGTATTCCGGCGAAATCGTCGGCGGTTTGTTGGAGAGTTGGGCGGCGCGCCTGGGGCTCCAGGCAGGTACACCGATTCTTGCCGGTGGCGTCGATGCGGCCATGGCAACCTTGGCTGCAGGTGTGACTCAGCCAGGCAACCACGTGGCGATGATCGGCACCAGCATGTGTTGGGGTTACCTCAACCAGCAAGTAGATGCACACCATGGTTTGGTGAGCATGCCCCATGTCTACAACGGCCACCGCGACCTGTACATCTTCGGCGGCGCGATCACGGCTGGTGCTTCGGTCAGCTGGTTTCGCGAGCACTTCTGCCAGGCCGAAGAGCAGCAGGCCAAGGCCGACGGCCAGAACAGTTTGGTGCTGTTGGAGCAGCGCGCAATGAACATTCCGGCGGGCAGCGAAGGCCTGTTGTTCCTGCCGTACCTGATGGGCGAGCGCAGTCCGGTGTGGGATGACCGCGCCAGTGGCAGCTTTGTCGGCTTGAACCTCTATCACAGCCGCATTCATCTATATCGCGCGGTGCTGGAGGGGGTGAGTTTTGCCCTGCGCCACAACATCGAAGCGGGCACGCGCGGTGCGCATTCCCTGGACCCGCGCTTGATCGTGGTGGGCGGGGCAAGCCATTCGGATTTGTGGATGCAGATCATCGCCGATGTGACGCGTTACCCGGTATACACCATTGTCCAGGAGGTGGAAGCGGCGCTGGGAGCGGCGTTGTTGGCGGCGCACACGGTGGGGTTGGTGAGTGATGGAGAGATGGACAGGGGATGGGTGCAGTTGGAACTGCGGGCTGAGCCCAAGGTGGAAAATGTCCAGGCGTATGACCGGGCGTTTGCCGAGTATCTGAAGCTGTATCCCGCCCTGAAACCGATCATGCACAGCCTTCAGGAGAACTGAATGAACGCAGCCTTCGATTTCACCCATCACCGCATCCTCGTCACCGGCGCCAGCAGCGGCATCGGCCGCGAAATCGCGTTGCAACTGATCGCCAGCGGCGCTGATGTCTTTGCCCTCGGCCGCGACGCCCGCGCGTTGGCGGAACTGGGCTGCCACACCCTGTGCCTGGACATCGCCGACAGTGACGCCCTCGACAAAATCCTGCACGACCTGCCGCCGCTGCACGGCCTGGTCAATTGTGCCGGCATCTCACGCCTGGAGCCTGCCGCCGCCATCAGTGCCGACGCATTCGACCAGGTCATGAACGTCAACGCCCGTGCCGCTGCGCAAGTCGCCAGCCGCGTCGCCGCCAAGATGATCGAAGCGCAAATCGCCGGCAGCATCGTCAACGTCTCCAGCCAAGCCTCGCTGGTGGCCTTGGACGATCATCTCGGCTACTGCGCCTCAAAGGCCGCGCTGGATGCGATTACCCGCGTGCAATGCGCCGAGTGGGGCCGTTTTGGGATTCGCGTCAACAGCGTCAACCCAACGGTGACGCTTACACCGATGGCTGCCATGGCCTGGTCCGAACCGTCCAAGCGCGACCCGGCTCTGGCGGCCATCCCGTTGGGGCGTTTTGCTGAAACCGTGGAGGTGGCCTTGCCGGTGCTGTTCCTGCTGAGCCGCGCCGCCAGCATGATCAGCGGCGTCAGCCTGCCCGTCGATGGTGGTTATACCAGCCGTTAGCCGTTCTCCAGCCGACCGGCGATCACCACTTTGTCCCGTGGCTTGAACGGGTCTTCCACGCGGTCGAGCAACAAGCGTACCGCGCTGCTGCCGGCCAGGGAGGCGTCGTGGGCCACGCAGGCGATGGGCACGCCGAAGATATCGGCGAAGGGCAGGCGGTCGATGCCGCAGATGGTCAGGCTGTCGTGAGGGATGTTGTGCATGCGCAATGCGCGCAGGGCACCGAGGGTGATCAACTGGTTGAAACCCATGATCGCGTCCGGCGCCGAATGTTCGGCCAGGTAGTCGAGGGTATGCAGGTAGGACGGCATCAGCGTGTAATCGCCGGCGTGCACTTCGACCTGCACCTGAGGATGCTCGACCAACACTTCGCGCAGGCCTTTGAGGCGCTCCACGGTGATGCGTGAGTGCTCGGGGCCGGTCAGCACCAGCAGGCGCTTGAGCGCGGGCGTCTGGCGCAGCAAGTACTGCGCAGCCTGGATGCCGCTGTGGTAGTTGTCGAGCACCACGCGGCTGAACGGGCTGTCGTGGATCGTGCGATCGAGCAGCACCACCGGCGTCTTGCCGTTGCCCAGGCGTTCGAGGTAGTCGGGCTGGTAGCTCGGCTCATCCGAGACCGGCGACAGGATGATCCCCGCCACGCGGTAGCCCAGCAGGGTGTCCACGGCTTTGCTTTCCAACTCTTCCAGCTCGTCGGTGTCTACCAGCATGATGGTGTAGCCGTGCTGTTTGGCCTCGCGGGAAATCGCCTTGATCATTTCGCTGTAGAACGGGTTGTCCACCGAGGCGGTGATCACGCCGATGATCAGGCTTTCACTGCGCTTGAGCCCGCGCGCGAAGACGTTGGGCACGTAGTCCATCTCGCGGGCCACTTCGAGGATACGCGCCAGGGTGGCCGGCTTGACCAGGTCGGGTTTGCTCAGTGCGCGGGACACCGTGATGGTGGTCATGCCGACCCGTTTGGCAATGTCGCTGATGGTGACGGACTTTTTCTTGTTCATCGGTAAGGCTGCGATAGGAAACACCCGCAGGCTAGCATGCGCGCGGGGATAGGGTGATTCAAATCAACGGGTCCCAGCGCTGCGACCAGTCACTTTCGGCTTTGACCACTTCGCGCAGCAACGCCAGCGCCTGTTGCAACACGGCTGAATCCCGTGCCCGTGAATACACCAGATAGGTGGGGAAGCTGAACTCCGGCGCCTTGGGCACACGCTGCATCACACCGCTGTCCAGGTAGCTCTGCACCACGCGAGTACGGAAATAGCCGGCGCCGCCGTTCTCCAGGATGTACTGCAACGCCAGCGGCCCGAGGTTGAAACTCAGCGCGGCGCGGGCCTTGTCGGGCAGGGCGGCGTCGTGTTGCTGGCGAAAGCCCGGTCCCCAATCGATATACACGTAGGGCGCCGGGTTGCTCACCAACTGCACCAGGATCAGTTTCTCTTCCAGCACCTGCTCCACCTGCAGCCCCGGCCAGTACTGCGGCTGGAACACCAGTGCGGCGTCGAGTACGCCCAGCTCCAGCTGACGCAACAGGTAGTCGCCTTCGCGCACTTCGGTACGCAGTGCATGGCCGGGGATGTGTTGGCGCAGGGCCTGGGCCCAGCCGAGCATCAACGGGTTGCACAGGCTGACTTCGCCGCCGATGTGCAGCACGTTGCGATAGCCATCGGGCAGCGGCAGGTCGCGTTTTGCGGCTTCCCAGGTTTGCAGCAATTGGTTGGCGTATACCACGAAGGCCTCGCCGTCGGCGGTCAGCCTGGCGCCGGCGCGGTTGCGCACGAACAGTGTGCTGCCTAGCTGGCTTTCGAGGCTTTTGACTCGCGCGGTGATGGCGGTCTGGGTGACGTGCAGTTTCTCGGCTGCTGCGGCCAGGCTGCCGCAGCGGGTGATTTCGAGGAAGGTGCGTGCCAGTTCGATGTCCATGAAGCCCCCGGGGATGAATGGGGGACAGTGTAATGGAATGTGGTTGAAACTGTGGGAGGGGGATTGGCTGCGATGGCGGTGGTGATGTGGACATATCCGTTGTTTAGGTAACGGCTGGTATGGGTTCCGCCCTTACGGCGGGTCACTTTGGAAAAGAGCCCCAAAGTAACCAAAGGGCTCTTGCCCCAACACTCGGCACCTCGCCTAGGCTCGGTGTGCCCGTAATCCGACAGGTATTTGGGGGGCCGCCGCCACGCGCCATCCATGGCGCGGGGCGGCTAAACCGGCATCCCTGCCGGTTTACCCCCCAAATCCCTGTCGAATTCCGGCCAGCGTGTTTGACGGGGCGCCTAAGATCAAAAGCAAGATCAGAAGCGACTCGCTTCGCATCGTGGATACGCGGTCTTGTAGGAGCCGGCAAGCCGGCTCCTACAGGGAGTGCCTTTCAGGTTGGGGTTTGTGGGGCTTGGAGGTGCTGGGTCGGGAAGGCCTTCGCGTAGGCGTGGCACACCCGCAACACCTGGTCGTCGGCAAACCGCGCGCCCACGACATGCAAGCCCACCGGCAAGCCATTCGCCGCCAACCCACACGGCACCGATGCCGCCGGCTGTTGGGTCAGGTTGAAGGGGTAGGTGAAGGGCGTCCACTGTGTCCATTCCTGTAAGCCGGAGCCGGGGGGGACGTCGTGCCCGGCGTCGAATGCGGTGATGGGCATCATCGGCGATACCAGTACATCGTAGTGCTCATGGAACGCTGCCATCCGCGCCACCAGGGCGGCGCGGGCTTCAAGGGCTGCGTTGAAGTCATCCAGGCTCAACCGCTCGCCGCGCTGGGCGATGCGCAGCAGGCCAGGGTCCAGCTGTTGTTTTTGTGCCTCGCTCATGGGCCCGGTCAGGCGTGCCGCGCCGGCTGCCCATAAGGTGCTGAACACCTCCAGGGGGTCGCTGAAACCCGGGTCGATCTGCTCGACCTGCGCGCCCAGTTGCACCAGGCCTTGCACTGCCTGGGCGACCACCTTGGCCACCTGCGGGTCGACATCCACGTAACCGAAGTTGGGGCTGTAGGCCACGCGCAAGCCTTTCAAATCCGCTGCGCCCGACAGCCACGGTGTGGTGCGTGGCGCGCCGATCAAACCATCGCGCGCGTCCGGCTGGGCGATGGTTTGCAGCATCAACACGCTGTCTTCCACCGTGCGGGTCATCGGCCCCAGGTGCGACAGGATGGTCATGGAGCTGGCCGGCCATTGCGGCACATAACCGAAGGTCGGCTTGATCCCGAAGGTGCCGGTGAATGCACAGGGAATCCGGATCGAACCGCCCGCATCGCTGCCCTGGTGCAACACGCCGAGGTTCAACGCCGCCGCTGCCCCTGCGCCGCCGGACGAGCCGCCCGCCGTGGTGCGGGTGTCCCAGGGGTTGCGGGTGATGCCGTACTGCGGGTTGTCGGTGACGCCTTTCCAGCCGAATTCCGGGGTGGTGGTCTTGCCCAGCAGCACCGCGCCGGCCTTGCGCATAAAGGCTGTGAATGGGGCGTCGACGTCCCACGGGCCTTCGGCCGATGTGGTGCGCGAGCCCTTGCGGGTTGGCATGCCGACGGTCAGCGTCAGGTCTTTGATCGACGCCGGCACACCGTCCAGCGCGCCGCAGGGTTGGCCGTTAAGCCAGCGTTGTTCCGACGCGCGCGCGGCGTTCAGCGCGCCTTCCGGGTCCACGTGGCAGTAGGCGTTCACCACCGGGTTGTAGCGTTCGATCCGCAGCAAGGCGTCTTCGGTGACCTCCACCGGCGACAAGGTCTTGTCGCGAAAATGCTGCAGGAGTTGCACTGCCGTCAGTTGGCCGATCTCACTCATGCGATTTCCCCCTGGGCTGCATTAACCATGGCCCGCAGCAATACCGCGCAGCCCGCCGCCAGGTCGTCCGGCGCGGCGTTTTCGATTTCGTTATGGCTGATGCCGCCTTCGCACGGCACGAAGATCATCCCGGCCGGGCCGAGTTCGGCGACAAAAATCGCGTCGTGCCCGGCGCCGCTGACGATGTCCATATGGCTCAAGCCCAAGGCCTCGGCGCCTTCACGCACGGCGTTGACGCAGGCCGGGGCGAAGTCCAGCGGTGGGAAGTCGGCGGTGGGGGTCAGTTCGAACGTCAACCCGTGCCTGGCGGCCGTGGCTTCGATCACGCCGCGCACTTCATCGACCATGGCTTGCAGCGTGTCCGCGTGCAGGTGGCGCAGGTCGAGGGTCATGTGCACCTGGCCGGGAATCACGTTGCGCGAACCGGGGTGCAGGTTCAGGCACCCCACCGTGCCGCAGGCGTGGGGTTGCTGCTGATGGGCGATGCGGTTGACCGCGCTGACCACCTCGGCGGCGCCGACCAGGGCGTCCTTGCGCAGGTGCATCGGCGTCGGGCCGGCGTGGGCTTCGACGCCGGTGAAGGTCAGGTCGAACCACTTCTGGCCCAGGCAACCCATCACCACGCCAATGGTGGTGGCCTGGTCTTCCAGCAACGGGCCCTGTTCGATATGCGCCTCGAAATACGCACCCACCGGATGGCCGAGTACCGCGCGGGAACCTGCATAGCCGATGCGCTGCAATTCTGCGCCGACCGACAGGCCCTGATCATCCAGCTTGTCGAGGGTGTCCTGCAAATCGAACTTACCGGCAAACACCCCGGAGCCCATCATGCACGGCGGGAAACGCGAGCCTTCTTCGTTGGTCCACACCACGACTTCAATCGGCGCCTGGGTTTCGATGTTCAAATCATTCAAGGTACGGATGACTTCCAGTCCCGCCATCACCCCGTAGCACCCGTCGAACTTGCCACCGGTGGGTTGAGTGTCGATATGGCTGCCGGTCATTACCGGGGGCAGGGCGGGGTTGCGCCCGGTACGGCGCGCAAAGATGTTGCCGATGGCGTCGATGCTCACGCTGCACCCGGCGGCCTCGCACCATTGCACAAACAGATCGCGAGCCTGGCGGTCGAGGTCGGTCAGTGCCAGGCGACACACGCCGCCCTTGGCGGTGGCGCCCAGTCGGGCCAGGTCCATCAGCGATTGCCACAGGCGGTCGCGGTTGATCAGCGGGGCGTTGCTCTTGAGCGGTTGCGCAAAACTATTCATCTGCAATCTCCGGTCAGGCACTCAGGGCCAAATAACGGTTCTTGATGGTCGGGTCGGCGCGGAAGGCGGCGGCGCTGCCCTCGTAGACCACGCGGCCTTGTTCGAGCACGTAATGGCGGTCGGCGAGCTTGTCGCAGACCATCAGGTTCTGTTCCACCAGCAGCACCGGCAGGCCGTCGTCCTTGACCTTGCGCAGGATCTTCACCAGCTCGTCGACGATCACCGGGGCCAGGCCTTCAGTGGGTTCATCAAGGATCAGCAGCTTGGGGTCGTTGAGCAGCGCGCGGGCGATGGCGAGCATCTGTTGCTCGCCGCCGGACAGCGCGTGGCCGGCGTTTTTGCGCCGTTCCTTGAGGCGCGGGAACATGCCGTAGACATCTTCGAGCTGCCAGCGGCTGGTCTTGCGCGCGGCGATGCGCAGGTTTTCCTCGACCGTGAGCATGCGGAAAATCCCACGGTTCTCCGGCACCAACGCCAAGCCCTGGCGGGCGATTTCAAAGATCTTCTGGCCCACCAGCGCCCGGCCGTTGAAGTGGATCTGGCCCTGGCGCGGGCTGATGATGCCGAGGATGCTGCGCAGGGTGGTGGTCTTGCCGGCGCCGTTCCGCCCCAGCAGCGTCACCAGTTCACCGGGGTTGACGGTCAGCGACACGCCTTCCAGTACGTGACTCTTATCGTAGTAGGAGTGGATATTCTCGACGATCAGCATCAGGCAGCCTCCCCAAGGTACGCAGTGCGCACACGTTCATCGGCGCGCACGAATTCCGGCGTACCTTCCACCAGGATCTGGCCGTGGCTCATCACTGTGATGCGTTGGCTGATGGACATGACAATGCTCATGTTGTGTTCGATCAGCAGCACCGTGTGGTCGCGGCCGAGGTCGCTGATCAGTTGGGTCATGATCGGTATGTCGTCGATGCCCATGCCCGAGGTCGGCTCATCCAGCATCAGCAGTTTTGGTTTCGAGCAGATCGACATGCCCACCTCCAGCACCCGCTGTTGGCCGTGGGACAGCTCGCCGGCCAGGGTGTCGGCGCGCGCGGTGAATTGCAGTCGCTCCAGCACCTGGTCGGCCATTTCCAGGTGTTCGCGCTTGCTGTCCACACGGCGCCAGAAATTCAAGGCGCGCGCACCGTCGCGGCCCTGGGCGGCGAGGCGCAGGTTTTCACGCACGCTGAGGTTCTGGAACAGGCTGGTGAGCTGGAAAGAGCGCGCCATGCCCAGGCCGACGCGGCCGTGGGCGGGTTTACGTATCAGGTTTCTGCCGTCGAAATGTATCGCCCCAGCGGTGGCCTGGCGTTCGCCGGTGAGGCAGTGGAACAGGCTGGTCTTGCCAGCGCCGTTGGGCCCGATGACGGTGTGGATGGTGCCGGCCTCGACCTTGAGGTTCACGCCGTTCACCGCGTGGAACGCGCCGTAGGCCAGTTCCAGGTCTTTGGTTTCCAAAAGGATGCTCATAGCCCCTCCTCCTTGGCGACAACGGCGGTGTTGCGATTGCCGCGTACCTTTTCGAACAGTGACGCCAGGCCGCCCCACAAACCGCCGCGCATGAAGATCACCACCAGGATCAGAATCACCCCCAGCAGCATCAGCCAACGCGGCCACAAGTCGGAGAGGAAATCACCGAGCAGCACGATGGAGCTGGCGCCCAGCAACGAGCCGAACAGCGAGCCGGTGCCGCCGACGATGGTCATGATCAGGATGTGCTCGGACATCGCCAGGTCGATATTCGACAGCGGCACAAAGTGCAGCAGCATCGCGTACAGCGCCCCGGCAATTCCGGTGACGGCGCCGGACAGCACAAACACCAGAATCTTGAAGTGGCGCGTGTCGTAGCCGATGGCCGAGGCACGGGCTTCGTTTTCGCGGATCGCCATCAGCGTGCTGCCGAAGGGCGAGGCAATCACCCGGCGTGCGCCGATGAAGATCAGCAGGAACAGCACCGCGACAAAGCCGTAGAAGGCGCGGGCGTCGGCCAATGACAGCAGCACGGTTTCACCCAGGCGGATTTCCGGGCGCGGCACGCTGAGCAGGCCGTTGTCGCCACCGGTCCAGTCGCTGAGGGTGTAGGCGACGAAGTAGGCCATCTGGCTGAACGCGAGGGTGAGCATCACGAAGTAGATACCGGTGCGACGGATCGCCAGGGCGCCCACCAGCAGGGCCAGGAAGCCACCGGCCACGGCAGCGCCGAGCAACGCAGTGAACAGGCCCATTTGCAGGTGGATCATCAGCAATGCTGCGCAGTACGCGCCGGCGCCGAAGAAGATACCTTGGCCAAACGACAGCAGCCCGGTGTAGCCCAACAACAGGTTGCAGGCGAGGGCGGCCATGGCAAAGATCAGGATCTCGGTGGCCAGGGTCGCCGAGGGCAATATCAAGGGCAGGCCGATCAGCACCGCCAACACCCACAGCAACATCGCGCGCGATTGCGTCTTGGCAAACGGCAGGGGATTTTTCTCGCTCATGTCAGGCTCTCCCGAACAGGCCGTAGGGACGGACCAGAATCACCACGGCCATCGCGCCGTAGATCATCAGGCTCGCCCCCTGGGGCCAGAGTGTGGTCATCAGGCTTTGCACCACGCCCACCAGTAAACCGCCGACCAGCGCGCCGCTGAACGAACCCATGCCGCCAATCACCACCACCACGAAGGCCACCCCGAGAATCTCAGGGCCGACAAAGGGCTGGGCACCGCGCAATGGGGCGAACAGCACGCCCGCAACGCCGGCCAGGGCCACGCCGAGGGCGAAGGTCATGGAGAACAGGCGGAAAATATCGGTGCCCAGCAGCGACACGGTTTCGGTGCTTTCACTGCCGGCCCGCACCAGGGCGCCGAAGCGCGTGCGCTCCAGCAGCAGCCACAGGCCCAGGCCGACCAGCCCGGAGAACACAATCAGAAACAGGCGGTAGTAGGGGTAGACGAAGTCACCCACCACCAGCACGCCGCGCAGCAGGTCCGGCACGGCGACGCTTTTACCCACCGGGCCCCAGATCATCACGCTGGCTTCCTGGATGATCAGCGCGATGCCCAGCGTTACCAGGATCTGGAACATGTGCGGCAAATGATAGATCCGCTGGATCAATAATCGCTCGATGGCCCAGGCCAACGCCGCCACCACCAGCGGCGCGATCAGCAGCGCCAGCCAGAAGTTGCCGGTGAGGCTCACGGCGGTGTAGCAGATGTAGGCGCCGAGCAAAAAGAACGCGCCGTGGGCGAAGTTGACGAAGTTGAGCAGGCCGAAAATGATCGTCAGCCCGACCGCGATCAGGAAGTAGATCATCCCCAGCCCGAGGCCGTTGAGGATCTGGAACAGGTAAAGATTAAGCATGCAGTAACCCTCTGCAGGAGGCCGTTTGCACGACCCTGCGCTACCAAATTCAGGGGATCAGCCGAGCGTGCAGCCCGTGGCTTCCACGGGCGGGAACGACTGGCCGGCGCTGAGCACCTTGGCCAGATCATCCTTGTCGGCCATGTCGGCAGTGGCCTTGCCGATCAGCAGGTAGTAGTCCTTGATCACCTGGTGATCGCCGGCGCGGATCGACTCCTTGCCGGTGGGTCCTTCGTAGCTCAGGCCCTGCAGGGCCTTGGCCACGGTCGGCCCGTCTACGCTGCCGGTGGAAATGATGGCTTCGAGCATGACCTTGGTGCTGATGTAGTCGGCGGCCAGCGGGTAGGTAGGGTTAATGCCGTATCTGGCTTGGGTGAGCTTGACCAATTCACGGTTGAGCGGGGTATCGACCTGGTGCCAGTACTGCGCGCCAAGGTACACGCCTTCCAGCACATCGCTGCCCAGTTCCTGGAACTGGTCGAGGCCGGCCGACCACACCAGCAGCACTTTCATGCGTTCCTTGATGCCGAAGTTGACCGCCTGGCGCAGGGTGTTGGAAGACTGGCTGCCGAAGTTGAGCAGCACCAGTACATCGGGTTTGGCGGCGATGGCATTGGTCAGGTAGCCGGAGAATTCCTGCTCCTGCAACGAGTGGTAACTGTTACCGATGTGTTCCAGGCCGTTTTCCTTGAGGACATTCTTCGCGCCTTCGAGCAGCGCTTCGCCGAACACGTATTGCGGGGTGATGGTGTACCAGCGCTTGGCGTCCGGCAGCAGCTTGATCAACGGCACCATGGTTTCGCGGATCGCGCCATAGGTGGGCACCGACCAGCGGAAGGTCGCCTTGTTGCAGTCCTTGCCGGTGACTTCATCGGCGCCCACGGGGGTCATGAATACACCACCGACCTTGTCCACTTCCTTGGCCACCGCCAGCGCCGAGGACGATAGGGTGCAGCCCTGGAAGAACCGCGCGCCGTCCTGCTGGATGGCCTCCTGTACCTTGCGCACGGCCTTGCCGGCGTTGCCTTCGGTGTCGATCACCTTGTAATTCAGCGGGCGGCCGAGCAGCTCGGGGTGCTGTTCCACTGCCAGGCGCGAACCCATGTCGGCAAACTTGCCATAGCTGGCAAAGGCGCCAGACATGGACTTGAGGCCGTAAAAGGTAAAGGGCTCGGCGGCGAATGCAGGCCGAATGCCCAGCGGGAGGCTGAGGGTGGCGGCTGCGGTGAGACTGGCTTTCAACAACGTACGACGCTGCATGGGGTGACTCCCTGGTTTAGTTATTGGCAGGAGTGGCAATGGCGATACGGTGGAGCAAGGGCCTGTGGGCAGGCCTGTTATTGGATGGGGCGTGTCAGTGGTGGTGATCGAACTCCAATAGAAAGTGCGGGCTGACTTGGCCTTCAAGGGCGGTCATGTGGTGTTCGGCATCGCACATGTGTTCATGCATCAAGCTGCGCACCGCGCTTTCATCCCCGGCACGAAAGGCGATCAGCAGCTGTTTGTGATAGTCGAGGTTGGCGGCGTCGAACTTCTTGCGCTTGGGCTTGTAGGCTTTTTTCAGCACCACCAGGTCGCGCAGCAGGTCATTGAGGAACTGCGCCATGAAACTCAGCAACGGGTTGGGGCAGGCCTTGGCCAGCAGGTTATGGAATTCCAGTTCCGCAAGGCGCTGTTCACGCTGGCCGGCTTCGCTGTCTTCGGGCGCGCTGCAAAAATCCACGTTGTCTTGCAGGGCCTGGTAGTCGTCTTCGCTCAAGCGTCCGAGCACCGACACCGCCAGCTCCACCTCGATAACTTTGCGCAGCTGGTACACCTGCTCACCGTCCAGGTGCTGGAAGTGCAGGTAGTTACGCAACGCCCGGCTGGCCGGCTCGGTGCCGGCCTGGTTCAGGTAGGCGCCGCCGCTGGGGCCGGTGCGTGTGCTCACCAGGCCTTCCACTTCCAGCGCCTTGAGCGCTTCGCGGGCCGAGCCTTTGGAGCACTGGAAGCTTTCCATCAACTCGCGTTCGGTAGGCAGGCGGTCACCGGGTTTCAAGGCATCAGTGACAATGGAGCGCTTGACCGACTCGACAATCACATCGGACAGCTTCTGGCGTTTGCGTCGTAGCGGGCGGCTGAGCATTGGATTCTATTTATCCTATTAATGCGGATAAATTGACCTTAGGCGGATGATCTACAACACGTCAATCGGGGCGCGACGGATATGTCGTTTTCAATGAGCTTCGGTCGTAATTCGGGTAGTGGCCAGTGGCATGCGGAAAGCGGGCGGTTGCTGAAAAATCTGATTGAGGAGGCGTACGCGGGCAGCCGACGAGCTGACTCGCACTGGGGACTGATGGCACGATGTTAACGGAGACGGGGAGACAGATGTTTCCTATCAATTCAGAAAAACCGCCAGCCCACTATCAGTGACCGAGCACAAAATGTGATGACGGGCAATGGAGGCAAGAATACCTACCGGTTTCTGAGCACCAAGTAATCGACGCCGGACCGGCCCGATAGAATCACTGATTTTGTTTCAGGAAAGGACAAGATTGACCTGTCCGAGCTACATCGAAAATCCGCTCGCGACGACTTGACCACCCGCCCTACATTGGAGGTGGGGCGCTGACTGGCTCATTGCGGTGTGCGGGTGTCCAGGCATCGGGATGAAAGCGGCGGATGTTTGCCATGGATCAGATAGTCGCCAACCCAGCGGTTGATACAACCGCTGGCGTTGTGCTCGACGGGCTCTTTGAGGCGCAATTGTTCGACCAGTGGAGTGGCCGTATCAGTCGGTTGCGCGTTGATCAGCACCATGCGTACAACCCGCTCGGGGAACAGGGCGGCGTAGCGGTTGCCCAGGCGCGCGCTGTCGGCATTGCCCAGATAACGCAATTGAGCTTCCCCGAGTTGGGAGCGTACGAACTCCAGGTCCTGGGTGGCCTGCTCGATTCCATTCTCGGTACTCAGGTCGCGGGTGCTGAGCTCGATGATGTCGTAACGGTCCACCAGCTTGCGATAGGTCTGGTGGGCGTGTGAGCTCCACAGGCTGGCCAGGTGGATGACAAAGGTGCCGACCTGATTCTTTTTGGCGGCGTCGCCGGCCAGGGCAATGATCACGCCTTCACGGCTCAGCGGATCGCGGGCACCGACGCGGGTAACGTACAGACGCAGCCTGCCCTGGCGGGGCGCGGCATGATTGCGCGGTACGCTCACTGTGCCGCATTGGGTACGTTCCAGTACCGCCCGGTCCAGGCGTTCAAGGGTGGGCAAGGGACAGTCCAGCAGCCAGTCAATGGCGGTGGGGGGGATCAGCGGTTGGGCTGAGGCAAGCCTTGCTGTCAGCCAGAGGCAGGCACACATCAGGTGTTTCGCAGCAATCATTTAGAGGTCCTGGGCAACCGTGTGATAGCGGCTTTTTACCAAGGACCTTAGGCAGAAGAATGTAGGGGTATTAGGCGGACTGTGTGGGAATTTGGAGTTTTGTTTATCGGATCGTTGTCTGCCACCCACCCCCCAGTGCCTTGTACAGCGCGATGCCGGCTTGCAGGCGCGCCAGCCGCAGCTGTACGTTCTGGTCCTGGGCCGCGTACAGGGTGCGCTGGGTTTCCAGTACGGTGAGCAGGTCTTCGGCGCCGGCCTGGTAGCGGCTTTCAGCGATCTGGAACGCACTCTGTGCCTGTTGCAGTTCTTCGCTTTGCCATTGTCGCTGCTGGTCGAGGCGGGTAATGCTGCTGAGGGATTTTTCCACGTCGGCAAAGCCGTTGATGATCGCCCCACGATAGCTTTGCAGCAGTTCATCCTGACGTGCGCGGGCCTTGTCGCGTTCAGCACTTAAACGGCCATTGTTGAAGATTGGTCCCACCAGGCCGGCGGTCAGTGTGTAGTAGGGGCTGCGCAGCACATCCAGGGCTTTGTAGGCATCGGAACCCAGGGTTGCGCCGAGGGTGAGGGCGGGCAGCATGGCGGCGCGGGCCACGGTGACGTCGGCCTGCGCCGCCGCCAGTTGCGCTTCGGCCTTGGCAATGTCAGGTCGGCGACTGAGCAATTGGCTGGGCATGCCTGCGCCGATGGTTGGCCAGGTCAGGGCCTGGAAGGTTTCAGAGCCCAGGTCCAGGGCCTGCACCGGCTGGCCGAGCAGGGCGGCCAGGGTGATCCGCGATTCTTCGGCCAATTGCTGGATCAGCGGCATCTGGCGTTGCTGGCTGGCCACCAGGCTTTTTTGCTGGGCCAGTTCCAGGGCGGTGGCGGAGCCGGCGTCATAGCGGGTCTGCACCAGATCGAGCACGTTGCGCGCATTGGTCAGGTTCAGCGCGGCGATCTGCTCGCGCTGGTGGGCGGCGAGGGTCTGGGCATAGCGGTCCGCCACGCTGCTGAGCAAGGTCAATTCCACGGTGGCCTGGTCAAACTCGCTGGCGCGCAGGCTGTGCAGGGCGCTGTCACGGGCGGCAGCGCGGCCACCCCAGAAGTCCACTTCGTAACTGGCGGTGAGGTTGGCGCCGAAGTTGTCGACGGCGTCATCGCTGCGGGTCGCGTCAAGGTCCGGTCCGCCCGGACCACGCAGTAATTTCTGGTGGCTGGTGGCGAGGTTTAACTTCACCTCCGGCAGCAACGGCGCGCCGGCTATCACGGCGCTGGCTTGGGCTTGGCGCACGCGCGCGGTGGCGGCGGCCACATCGAAACTGTCACGGCGCGCCTGATCGACCAGGCGGTTGAGTTGCGGGCTGCCAAATTGTGTCCACCATTGCTGGTTGGTCGTTTGGGCGGTGACGCGTTCGGCATATTGCCAGGCGGTGGGCGGCGCTATACCACTGTCGACGGATGGCGGGTTGCCAGTGCAAGCGCTGAGTAACACGCACAAGCCGGGTAGGTAAATGGATCGTTTATTCACTGGTCAACGCCTTAACCGGATCGAGCCGGGCAGCTTTACGGGCCGGCATAAAGCCGAATACAACGCCGGTGACCAACGCGCAACCAAATGCACCAAACACCGCCACCAGGGAAAACTGCACCGCCACCTCTGCCAGCACCAGCACGCCGCCCACCAGCAGGGCCAGGGCGATGCCGCACAGGCCGCCGACCACTGAGAGCATCACCGCTTCGGTGAGAAACTGGCGCAGGATGTCGCGCTGGCGAGCGCCGGTGGCCATGCGAATACCGATCTCACGGGTGCGCTCGCGCACCGTCATCAGCATGATGTTCATCACGCCGATGCCACCCACCAACAGGGAAATCGCGGCAATCGAGCCGAGCATCAATGACAGCGTGTTCTGCGTGCGTGCTTCTGCCTGGATCATCGCCGCGTTGTTGGTCAGGTGATAGTCGGTTTTTCCGTTGTGCAAACGTTGCAGCAGTTGATCGATCGCCCGTTCGGTTTCACGCACCCGGGTGGCGTCCGCGGCGGCAATCACCACGTACTCGGGGTTGTAGCTGCCAAACAAGCGAATGCTGGCGGAAGAGTACGGAATGGCGATGCGGTCGTCGCTGTCCTTGTTGCCGGAGCTGGAGCCTTTTTCTTCAAGGACGCCGATCACCTGGAACGGCACGTTCTCGATCAGGATGTATTGGCCAACGGGGCTGACAACGCCCTTGAACAGTTTCTCGCGCACCCGTGCGCCGATCACCGCGACCGTGGCGGCGGAACGTTCATCGGCTTCGGTGAAGTAGCTGCCCTCCACCACGGGCCAGTTGAAAATAGTCGGGAAATTGGTGTCATTACCACCGACATAGGCCATGTAGTCGATGTTGCCGAAACGCACACCGGCCTCGGCGCCGTTGACCGGCATGATCCGCTTGACCTGCGGTAAGGTGGCCAGGGCGGCCACGTCTTGGGGCGTGATAATGCCCAGGGGGGTGCGCGGGTTGGGCGAGGAGCCGCTGACGTAGAGGATATTGGAACCGAACGCGCCCATCTGCGCCATGACCTGGCGCTTGCTGCCTTCGCCCACCGCCAGCATCACCACCACTGACGCCACGCCGATGATGATGCCCAGCAGGGTCAGCGCGGTGCGAAAACGGTTGATCCACATCACGCGCCAGGCCGCACGTACCGCGTCAAGCAGTTCGGCTTTCCACGCGCCGTTATGCTCGGCGCCGTCAGCCAGGCGCTGGCGCAGGTCCACGGCTTGCAGGGCGCCGTTGGCTACTGTGGGGGCAGCGTCGCTGCCGTCAGCGGAGTCACTGATGATCAAGCCATCGCGGATCTCGATGATACGGTTGGCCCGCGCCGCTACCTCACGGTCGTGGGTGATCAGGATCACCACGTGGCCCTGGCTGGCCAGTTCGTCGAGCAGGGTCATGACCTCGGCACCACTGTGGCTGTCGAGGGCGCCGGTGGGTTCGTCAGCGAGGATGATATGGCCGCCATTCATCAGCGCACGGGCGATGGACACCCGCTGCTGCTGTCCACCGGAAAGCTGGTGCGGGCGGTTGCCGGTGCGCTCCGCCAGGCCCAGGCGGGTGAGCAGGGCGTTGGCCCGGGCATGACGCTCGGCGGCGCTGATACCGGCATAGATCGCCGGCATCTCGACATTTTCCTGGGCCGAACCTGAAGGGATCAGGTGGTAGCCCTGGAACACAAAGCCAAAGGCTTCGCGCCGGAGCCAGGCCAGTTCGTCGCTGTCCAGGTGTGCGACATTTTCTCCGGCGAACAGGTAATCGCCCGTGCTGGGGCGGTCGAGGCAGCCGAGGATGTTCATCAGCGTGGACTTGCCGGAGCCGGAAGCGCCGACGATGGCGACGAATTCCCCGGCATGGATCGACAAATCGATACCGCGTAATACATCGACCTGCGGGCTGTCGCCGCCGCCGTAAGACTTGCGGATGTGCTTGAGTTCGATCAGGGGCGTGGTCAACTCAACCCCCGTTGCCGTCGGCAGGGCCGATCAGCAGGTGATCGCCTTCGTTCAGGCCTTCAAGCACCTCGACTCGCAGGCGGTCGCTGATACCCAGGCGCACTTCGCGATCCTCGATGCGACCATTTTTTGCCACGATTCGGGCAATTTGCCGGTCGGCACTCGACGTGCCTTGCAGGGCGGCAACCGGTGCGGTGAGGGCGTCCTTGACCTGGCTGGCGACGAAAAACACCTGGGCAGTCATTTCGGCCATCAGCGTGTTGTCACTGTTGTCCACATCCAGCAACACGGTGTACAGCACCACGCGGCCGCTGCCGCTTTTACTCGAGCTGTTGGGGCTGCCGCTGCCTTGGGTTTCATTCAGTGGCTTGGGCGGAATCGGCAGGATCTGCCGCACGGTACTGGTCCAGCGCCGGTTACCGCCGCTCAGGGTGGTGAAATAGGCAGTCATGCCCGGTTTTACATGCCCGATATCGGCTTCCGAGACTTCAGCCCACACGGTCATCGGCGACAATTTGGCGATGCGCAGGATCAGCGGGGTCTGCTGCTGGGCGTTGAGGGTCTGACCGACCCGCGCGTCTACAGCCACCACGGTGCCGGTCATGGGCGCGTAAATGCGCGTGTAACCCAACTCCGCCTCATCGCTGCGCAGGCTGGCCTGGGCTTGCAGGATCTGCGCCTGGAACATGTCGACCCGGGCCTGGGTGGCGCGCAATTCAGCCTTGGCGGTTTGCACATCTTCCTCGCGGGTGGCGTTACCGGCGGCCAGGCGTTGCTGGCGTTGGTACTTCTGGCGCGCCAGTTCGTGCTGGGCCTTTTGTTCCTGCAACTGGGCTTTCAGATTTTCGATGGCGTAGCGGCTGGCGTCGAGCTTGGCTTTTTGCGTGGAAGGATCGATCTCCACCAGCAATTGGCCTTCCTGGACTTGGTCGCCGGCCTCGACGTGGATCTTGCGGATCTGCCCCGACGCCTGGGCGCCCACGTCCACATAACGACGCGGTTGCAGGGTGCCCAAGGCGGTCACGCTGTTCTCGATATTGCCGCGGGTGACAGTGATGGTGGTGAGGGTGTCACGCCCCGGCGGCAGCACCTGCCAGGCGGCGACGGCAAGGAGGGGGATCAGGCACGCGATAACAAGCAAGGCGCGTCGGGCAGGTCGAGGGCGTTTCATGCTTAGGTTCCAGCCAGGAAAGTTCGGACCGCAGTTGCGGGGAGCTGACAAGTAAACGAGAAAATTGCGCGGGGATTTAGGCGGTTACATACGCAGTTACAGCTCCTTTGAAGAAAAAAATCGTCCGTTGATGCAAGTCTGCTTAAAAGTAGATGAGAATTACTATAAATTGCACATACCCAAACTGCCATTACCTAACCGCTGTCTTTGTTGCGCCCAAGGACCTAATGCCGCCCCCGGCGGTCGGGAGTCATGTTGGAAAACTACTATCGCGAGCTGGTGTGTTTCCTCAACGCCAAGCTGGGCAACCGCCAGGTGGCCGAGGATGTGGTGCATGACGCTTATGTCCGGGTGCTGGAGCGTTCCAGCGACACCCCCATCGAGCAGCCCCGCGCCTTTTTGTACCGCACCGCGCTCAACCTGGTGATTGACGGCCATCGACGCAACGCCTTGCGTCAGGTCGAGCCCCTGGATGTGCTTGATGCCGACGAGCGCTTCGCCACCTGTTCGCCCCATACCACCCACGACCACGGCCAGCGCCTGGAACTGCTCGAACGCGCCCTGGCCGAGCTGCCAGCGACCTGCCGTGACAGTTTCCTGCTGCGCAAGCTCGACGGGCTGACCCATCTGCAAATCGCTGAACGGCTGTGCATTTCCCGCGCGCTGGTGGAAAAACACATCGTCAACGCCATGAAGCACTGCCGCGTGCGGATGCGCGAGTGGGAAGCGCACTGATCACTGATCAGTTAAATTTTATTTCACTGTCCTCGTTTCCTATCAACACATGGCCTGTTGTGCAGGTCTTGAAAGGTATTCCCGCCCCACCGCCAAGGGGCTTATCCAGAGGACACTGGAATGACACAGGCAATTGCTTCGCCCGCGGTTCACGACCTGATCGGTATCGGTTTCGGCCCTTCGAACCTGGCGCTGGCCATCGCCCTGCAGGAGCGCGAAAAGGCCCAGGGCAAACTGGACGTACTGTTCCTGGACAAGCAGGCCGACTACCGCTGGCACGGCAATACCCTGGTCACCCAGAGCGAGCTGCAGATCTCGTTCCTCAAGGACCTGGTGACCTTGCGCAACCCCACCAGCCCGTACTCCTTCGTCAATTACCTGAAAGCCCACGACCGCCTGGTGGAGTTCATCAACCTGGGCACCTTCTACCCGTGCCGCATGGAGTACAACGACTACCTGCGCTGGGTCGCCGGTCAGTTTCAGGCCCAGGCGCGCTACGGTGAAGAAGTGCTGGCCATCGAGCCGATCCTGCACCAGCAGCAGGTCGAAGCCCTGCGCGTGATCTCCCGCGATGCCCTGGGCGAGCAGCATGTGCGCACCACTCGTTCGGTGGTGGTCAGCGCCGGTGGCACGCCACGTATTCCCGAGGCGTTCAACGCGCTCAAAGGCGACAGCCGGGTGTTCCACCATTCCCAATACCTGGAGCGCATGGCCAGCCAGCCGTGTGTCGACGGCAAGGCCATGCGCATCGCCATCATCGGCGGCGGCCAGAGTGCGGCCGAAGCCTTTATCGACCTGAACGACAGCTTCCCGTCGGTGCAGGTCGACATGATCGTGCGCGGCTCGGCGCTCAAGCCGGCCGATGACAGCCCGTTCGTCAACGAAGTGTTCTCGCCGGCCTTTACCGACCTGGTGTTCCAGCAGGAGGGCGCCGAGCGCGAGCGCCTGGTGGCCGAGTACCAGAACACCAACTATTCGGTGGTGGACCTGGACCTGATCGAGCGCATCTACGGCATTTTCTACCGCCAGAAAGTTTCCGGCATCGCCCGCCAGGCGTTCCGCACCATGACCGTAGTGGAGAAGGCCACCCCAGGTCCGCTAGGCATTGAATTGGTGTTGCGCAACAACGCCAACGGTGACACCAGCATCAATCACTATGACGCGGTGATCCTGGCCACTGGCTACGAGCGCCAGACGCACCGCGCCTTGCTCGCGCCGCTGGAAGACTACCTGGGCGACTTTGAGGTGGCGCGTGATTACCGCATCGTCACCGACGAGCGTTGCAACGCCGGTATCTACATCCAGGGCTTCAGCCAGGCCAGCCACGGTTTGAGCGACACCTTGCTGTCGGTGCTGCCGATTCGCGCGGATGAGATCGCGGCGTCGCTGTATGCACTGGACCGCGGGCGCGGCCAGGGGCGTTCGGTGCAGGACCTGTTACTCGCCACCGCGAGCTGAGTTCCAGTTCCAGTTGCAAGCGGCAAGCAGCAAGCAGCAAGCAGCAAGCAGCAAGCAGCAAGCAGCAAGCAGCAAGCTTGCAGCTGGAAACTTGCAGCTTGCAGCTTCTCCCTGATACTGTACAAAAAACCAGTATCGGTAGCCCTCCATGCAGTTGATCGAAAAACTCAGCATCCTCGCCGACGCCGCCAAGTATGACGCCTCGTGCGCCAGCAGTGGCGCGCCCAAGCGCAGTTCCGAGGGCAAGGCGGGGCTGGGTTCCACCGATGGCATGGGCATCTGCCATAGCTATACGCCGGATGGGCGTTGCGTGTCATTGCTCAAGGTGTTGCTCACCAACTTCTGTCTCTACGATTGCCAGTACTGCGTCAACCGCCGCTCCAGCGACGTGCCCCGTGCGCGTTTCAGCCCGGAGGAGGTGGTCACCCTGACCCTGGATTTCTACCGGCGCAACTGCGTCAGCGGGTTGTTTCTCAGTTCCGGCATCATCCGTTCGTCCGACTACACCATGGAGCAACTGGTGCGGGTCGCCAAACTGCTGCGTGAAGAGCATGACTTTCGTGGCTATATCCATCTCAAGACCATTCCCGATGCTGACCCGGCACTGATCGCCGAAGCGGGGCGTTACGCCGATCGCCTGAGCGTGAACATCGAACTGCCCACCGAGGCCAGCCTGCAGACCCTGGCGCCGGAAAAAAAGATCGTGTCGATCAAACAGGCCATGCAGACCATCTACACCGGCGAGCAGACGGTACGCAACGAACCGCGCGCGCCGCGTTTTGCCCCGGCCGGGCAGAGCACGCAGTTGATCGTCGGCGCCGACGACACCGATGACAGCACCATCCTCCACGGTGCCGAGGCGTTGTACGGCAACTTCAAGCTGCGCCGCGTGTATTACTCGGCATTCAGCCCCATTCCCAACAGCCCGAAAAGCGTGCCTCTGGCAGCACCGCCGTTGATGCGCGAGCACCGCTTGTACCAGGCCGATTTCCTGTTGCGCAGCTATGGGTTCAACGCCAATGAACTGTTCAAAGGTCCCGGCCACCTGGCCCTGGACATCGATCCCAAGCTGGCCTGGGCCCTGGATAACCGCGACGTGTTCCCCCTGGATCTGAATCGCGCCGAACCGACCCTGATCGCGCGTATTCCAGGCATTGGTTTGCGCACCACCCAGCGCCTGGTGGACCTGCGCCGCGAGCGCAAGATCCGCTTCGAAGACCTGGCGCGCATGCGTTGTGTACTGGCCAAGGCCAAGCCGTTTTTCATCACCAGCGACTACCACCCGCAACAGGCCGACAGCACCAGCGTGCTGTTGCGCGAGCAACTGCGTGACCGTCCACAGCCGCAACAAATGGGGTTGTGGGGATGATCAGCCTGGAATGCAACAACCTGTTCAGCACCTGGCGCGAGCAGGCGCGCTGGCTGCTGAGCCATCAGGTCGACCCCAGCCAGGTGAGCTGGGGCGAGGCCGAGGTGGCGGACCTGTTTGCTACCGATGAACCGATTCCCGAGGGGCTGGGGCCTTTCCAGACGCGAGTGCCCAAGACCCTGCTGGAATTGCTGGAATCGGCTGCCTGTTACCACGGCGACCAGCGCTGGAGCCTGTTGTATGAAGTGTTGTGGCGTGTCAGCCATGGTGACCGCACCGCCATGCTGGCAGGGGACAAGCTGGGCAGTGAGTTGCAACGCCGGATCAAGCAGGTCAGCCGCGAGGCGCATCACTTGCACGCGTTTGTGCGGTTCATCGCGCTACCGGACGGGGCTGGTCCCGAGCTGCCGGAATACGTGGCGTGGCATGAGCCTGCCCATGACATCCTCAAATCGGCCAGCCAGCATTTTATCGGGCGCATGGGGCGCCATCGCTGGATGATCGCCACGCCGTTGGACGGGGTGTACTACAACGGTGAGCAGTTGATTCATCAGCGCGAGTGTCCCGAGGTGTGGCGGCAATTGGCGCAGAATGTCGAAGACCCCCACAGTGCGATGTGGCTGACCTACTACAGTCATATCTTCAACCCGGCCCGGTTGAATCCCAAGGTGATGGAAGGGCATTTGCCCAGCCGGTTCTGGAAGAATCTGCCGGAGGGCAAGTTGATACCGGGGTTGATCAGTGAGGCGCGTACCGGCAAGCAAAAGGATGGGCAGGCGAAGCTGATAGGGGAGAGGCCCGGCAAACGTATCTCAAGCGGGCACAGTTAAAAATGTGGGAGGTTGGTGCGGCGATTCCACATTGGTATTGTGCGGGTTGTTAAAACGCCGTCAGCCAGGAGGAATCATGTCTATCGCCGTTCGTCTTGCCCAGGCAGCCGATGCCGAAGGGATCAGCCAGGTCATCCTGGCAGCCTTGCACAGCAGCAATGCGCGGGATTATCCGGCGGATGTGATTGCACGGGTGGCCAGTAATTTCACACCGGATGCCGTGTTGGCCTTGCTCAAGCGCCGCCTGGTACTGGTGGCAACTCAGGATCAATTGATCATCGCCACCGCCGCCCTCGACGGCAATGTGGTGCGCTCGGTGTTTGTCAACCCAGCGCTGCACGGGCAGGGAATCGGTCGCCTGTTGATGGTCGAGATCGAACTGCGCGCTCGTGAGGCCGGGGTGACGGTATTGAGCGTGCCGTCATCACTGACGGCCGAGCCGTTCTACACCAAGCTTGGGTTTAACACCGTGCGCGACGTTTACCACGGCAACGAGCGCACGCTGGTGATGGAAAAGGCGCTGCTGTCCCGGCATCCCATTGGGCCGTATCGTGACCGCCAACATCGGGCGCAAGTGGTTGCGCTATGGCAGCAGGCTTTTGGCTATGACACTGCCCATAACGTGCCGGCCCTGGCGATCGATAAGAAACTGGCCGTCAACGATGGGTTGTTCTTCGTGGCGACGGATAAAAAGGCGGTGATCGGGACGATTCTGGCCGGCTATGACGGCCATCGTGGCTGGCTGTATTCAGTGGCGGTACACGCGGATTATCGGCGCCACGGCTTGGGGTCTTCACTGGTGCGCCATGCGGAACAGGCATTGACTGCCCTGGGGTGCATGAAGATCAACCTGGAGATCACCGGCGGCAACGACGCGGTGGTGGGGTTCTACGAGGCGTTGGGGTATGGGGTGGAGCCGAGGATCAGCATGGGCAAGAAGATTGCCGAAAACATCCCGATACGGTCTTGAGAACAAATGTGGGAGCGAGCAAGCCCGCTCCCACATTTTGGTTTTGCGTTCTTGTGGGTTAGACCTTGACGATCCAGCCTTCTGGCGCTTCAACGTCACCGGTCTGCACACCGGTCAGCTCTTTGTAGAGCTTCTGGGTGATCGGGCCGACTTCAGTCTCGCTGTGGAACACGTGCAGCTTGCCGTTGTACTGGATGCCGCCGATCGGTGAGATCACCGCTGCGGTACCGCAGGCGCCGGCTTCCTTGAACTGGTCCAGCTTGTCGATGAACACTTCGCCCTCGACCACTTTCAGGCCCAGGCGGGACTGGGCCAGTTCGATCAGCGACAGGCGGGTGATGCCTGGCAGCACCGAAGGCGACTTCGGCGTGATGAACTGGTTGTCGTGAGTGATCCCGAAGAAGTTGGCCGAGCCGACTTCTTCGATTTTCGAATGGGTCATCGGGTCCAGATAGATTGCGTCGGCAAAACCGGATTTCTTCGCTTCGGAACCTGGCATCAGGCTGGCGGCGTAGTTGCCACCGACCTTGGCGGCACCAGTGCCTTGTGGCGCGGCGCGGTCGAAGGTGGAAATCTGGAAGTTGTGTGGCACCAGGCCACCTTTGAAGTAGGCGCCGACCGGGATGGCGAACACAGAGAAGATGAACTCCGGCGCAGTACGCACGCCGATGTTGTCACCCGTGCCGATCACGAAGGGACGCAGATACAGCGCGCCGCCGCTGCCGTACGGCGGGATGAAGCGTTCGTTGGCCTTGACCACTTGCTTGCAGGCGTCGATGAACACGTCAGTCGGCACAGGTGGCATCAGCAGGCGGGCGCAGCTGCGTTGCATGCGGGCGGCATTCTGGTCCGGGCGGAACAGGTTGATCGAACCGTCCTTGCAGCGGTAGGCCTTGAGGCCTTCAAAGCATTGCTGGCCATAATGCAGGGCGGTGGAGCCCTCGCTGATGTGCAGCACGTTGTCGTCGGTCAGGGTGCCTTCTTGCCATTCGCCGTTTTTCCAGACTTGAAGAAACCGCTTGTCGGTCTTGATGTAGTCAAAACCCAGCTTGTCCCAATTGATGCTTTCGTTACCCATGACACCCTCTATCTCTGGTCAACCGCCTGGTCAAAGGCAGGCTTGTCGGTTTTTTTCTGGATGGGCGCAACAATACTTCATTCTTGCTTTGTGTGGGAGCGGCGGTTTTACAGGTGCAACGCGTGCCCCAACGCTCTTAATGCGGCTTCCTGTACCGCTTCACCGAGGGTTGGGTGGGCGTGGATGGTGCCCGCCACGTCTTCCAGGCGCGCACCCATTTCCAGGCTCAGGCCAAAGGCGGTGGACAGTTCCGAGACGCCAACCCCCACAGCCTGCCAGCCGACGATCAGGTGATTGTCACGCCGTGCCACCACCCGCACGAAACCGGTTTTGGACTCCAGGGTCATCGCCCGGCCATTGGCCGCGAACGGGAAGCTCGACACAATGCAGTCCAATCCGGCGGCCTTGGCTTCGTCCGGTGTTTTGCCGACCACCACCAGTTCCGGGTCGGTAAAACACACCGCCGGGATTGCTGCCGGGTTGAATTCGCGGGTTTGACCGCTGATCAGTTCGGCCACCATCTCGCCCTGGGCCATCGCTCGGTGCGCCAGCATCGGTTCGCCGCTCAGGTCGCCGATGGCATACACATTGCGCATGCTGGTCTGGCAGCGGCTGTCGATCTTGATCGCCGCGCCGTTCATCTCCAGGTTCAACGCCTCAAGGTTCCAACCCTGGGTGTTCGGTTTGCGACCAACGGCAACCAGCACCTGATCAGTGGCCAGCGACAGGGTGTCGCCATTCGGGTCGCGTACTTGCAGGTTGCCATCGGCAAAACCGGTGACACTGTGCTCGAGGTACAGCTTCACGCCCAGTTGCTTGAGGGACTCGTTCACCGGTTGGGTCAACTCGGCGTCGTAGGCCGGCAGGATGCGGTCCTGGGCCTCGACCACGCTGACCTCGGCGCCGAGCTTGCGGTAGGCAATCCCCAGTTCCAGGCCGATATAACCGCCGCCCACCACGATCAAGCGCTTGGGCACGCTTTCCGGTGCAAGGGCTTCGGTCGAGGAGATGATCGGCCCGCCAATCGGCAGCATTGGCAGGTCGACGCTTTTCGAACCGGTGGCCAGCAACAAATGTTCGCACTGGATGCGTTGGTCGCCGACCTCGACGGTCTTGCCGTCCACTACCTTGCCCCAGCCGTGGATCACTTGCACCTTGTGCTTCTTCAGCAGCGCCGCGACGCCGGTGGTCAGGCGATCGACGATGCCGTCTTTCCATTCCACACTTTTGCGGATATTCAGGGTCGGCACATCCACTTCGATGCCCAGTTGCGAGCCCTGGCTATGGTGGATGGTTTGCTGGAACTGCTCGGCCACATGAATCAAGGCCTTGGAGGGAATACAGCCGATATTCAGGCAGGTGCCGCCCAGCGCCCGGCCTTCCACCAGGATGGTCGGGATGCCCAGTTGCCCGGCACGGATAGCTGCTACGTAGCCGCCAGGACCGCCGCCAATGATCAGCAGCGTGGTATTCAATGTCTGCGTCATGCCTTACTCCAGGAACAGGCTGGCGGGTTGTTCGAGCAGGCCGCGAATGGCCTGGATGAATTGCGCCGCGTCCATGCCATCGACCACCCGGTGATCAAAGGAGCTGGAGAGGTTCATCATCTTGCGCACCACGATCTGGCCTTTGATCACCATCGGCCGTTCGACGATGCGGTTGACGCCAACGATGGCCACTTCCGGCAGGTTCAGCACCGGTGTGCTGACGATGCCGCCTAAAGCGCCCAGGCTGGTCAGGGTGATGGTGGAGCCCGACAACTCATCACGGCTGGCCTTGCCATTGCGCGCCGCCTTGGCCAAGCGCGTGATTTCTTCGGCAGTGCCCCACAGGCTGCGGGCTTCGGCGTGACGCACCGCCGGCACCATCAAGCCAACGTCGCTCTGGGTGGCGACGCCCACGTGCACGGCGCCGAGGCGGGTGATGACCTGGGCCTCGTCGTCGTAACGCGCGTTGATCTGCGGGAAGTCACGCAGTGCCACCACCATGGCGCGCACGATGAACGGCAGCAGGGTCAACTTGCCGCGCGTGGCGCCATGTTTCTCGTTGAGGTGCACGCGCAACTCGTCGAGGGCGGTGACGTCGATCTCTTCCACATAGCTGAAATGCGCGGCGCGCCGGGTGGCGTCCTGCATGCGCTGGGCGATCTTGCGGCGCATGCCGATCACCGGGATCTGTTCTTCGGTATTGCGTTCGGCGTAGAGGTTGGCGGCGGTCGAAGGTTTTGACGCACCTTGTAGCAGGTAGGCGTCGAGGTCTTCGTGCAGGATGCGTCCCGCCGGGCCTGTGCCTTGGACCAGGCGCAGTTGGATCCCGGCATCCAATGCATGTTTGCGCACGGCAGGGGAGGCCAGCGGACGTTCGTCGGCTTCGCGCGCCACCGGCGCTTGGGCTGCAACAACCGGCGCAGGTTTGCGTTCAACCGCCACCGGTGCAGGCTTGGCTTCAACCACAGAGGCGACCTTCGGCGCCTCCTTCACTGCCGGCGCTTCCTTGGCGTTGCCCGCGCCTTCCACTTCAATGCTGATCAGAATACTGCCCACGGCCATGATTTCACCCGGCTCGCCGCCAAGGGAAATCACCTTGCCGTGCACCGGCGAGGGGATGTCCACCATCGCCTTGTCGGTCATTACATCCGCCAGCACCTGGTCTTCGACGACCATGTCGCCGACCTTCACGTGCCACACCGACAGTTCAACTTCCGCGATGCCTTCGCCAATGTCCGGCATCTTGATAACGTGCGTGCCCATTCAGACCTCCATGACCCGTTTCAACGCCGCGCCCACTCGGGACGGCCCTGGGAAATACGCCCACTCTTGCGCATGCGGGTAGGGGGTGTCCCAACCGGTGACGCGTTCGATCGGCGCTTCCAGGTGGTGGAAGCAATGCTCCTGCACCAGCGACACCAGCTCGGCACCAAAGCCGCAGGTGCGGGTGGCTTCATGCACCACCACGCAACGGCCGGTCTTCTTCACGGATTTGACGATGGTTTCCAGGTCCAGCGGCCACAGGCTGCGCAGGTCGATGACCTCGGCGTCGATGCCGGTTTCTTCGGCGGCGACTTGCGAGACATACACGGTGGTGCCGTAGGTCAGCACAGTGACGGCTGAGCCTGGGCGCACGATGGCGGCCTCGTCCAGCGGCACGGTGTAGTAACCGTCCGGCACTTGGGCTTGCGGGTGCTTCGACCAGGGGGTCACCGGACGGTCGTGATGGCCATCGAACGGGCCGTTGTACAGGCGTTTTGGCTCCAGGAAGATCACCGGGTCATCGTTTTCGATGGAGGCGATCAGCAGGCCTTTCGCGTCATAGGGGTTCGAAGGCATCACCGTGCGCAGGCCGCAGACCTGGGTGAACACCGCCTCGATACTCTGGCTGTGGGTCTGGCCGCCGTAGATGCCACCGCCGCAAGGCATGCGCATGGTCAAAGGCGCGGTGAACTGGCCCGCCGAGCGATAACGCAGGCGCGCGGCTTCGGAGATGATCTGGTCGGTGGCGGGGTAGACGTAGTCCGCGAACTGGATTTCGGCCACCGGGCGCAGGCCATAGGCGCCCATGCCCACCGCCACACCGATGATGCCGCTTTCGGAGATCGGTGCGTCAAACACCCGCGAGCTGCCATATTTGGTCTGCAAGCCTTCGGTGCAACGGAACACACCGCCGAAATAACCGACGTCCTGGCCGAACACCACCACGTTGTCGTCACGGTCGAGCATCACATCCATGGCCGAGCGCAGGGCCTGGATCATGGTCATGGTGGTGGTGGTCATGGCGGTTTCCACTTCAATGCTGTTGTTGTGATCGTTCATGTCAGATCCCCAACTCTTGACGCTGGCGCTTCAAATGCTCCGGCATCTCTTTATAGACGTCTTCGAACATGGTCGCGGCGCTTGGAATCTGGCCGCCGGCGAGGGTGCCGTACTGTTCGGCTTCTTTCTGTGCCTTGACCACCTCGGCTTCAAGTTCGGCACTGACCGCCGCATGTTCCTCTTCGGACCACTGGCCAATCTTGATCAGGTGCTGCTTGAGGCGCGCAATCGGGTCGCCCAGGGGAAAGTGGCTCCAGTCGTCGGCGGGACGGTATTTCGAAGGATCATCAGAAGTGGAGTGCGGACCGGCGCGGTAGGTGACCCACTCGATCAGCGTCGGGCCCAGGTTGCGGCGCGCACGTTCGGCGGCCCAGGCAGAGGCGGCGTACACCGCGATAAAGTCGTTACCGTCCACCCGTAGGGAGGCAATGCCGCACCCGACGCCGCGTCCGGCGAAGGTAGTGGCTTCACCCCCGGCGATCGCCTGGAAGGTGGAGATGGCCCACTGGTTGTTGACCACGTTGAGAATCACCGGCGCGCGGTATACATGGGCGAAGGTGAGGGCGGTATGGAAGTCGGATTCGGCGGTGGCACCGTCGCCGATCCAGGCGGAGGCGATCTTGGTATCGCCCTTGATCGCCGAGGCCATGCCCCAGCCCACGCCTTGTACGAATTGGGTAGCGAGGTTGCCGGAAATGGTGAAGAAGCCGGCGTCTTTCACCGAGTACATGATCGGCAGCTGACGCCCCTTGAGCGGATCACGCTCGTTGGACAGCAGTTGGCAGATCAGGTCCACCAGCGGCACTTCACGGGCCATCAGGATACTTTGCTGGCGGTAGGTGGGAAAACACATGTCGTCGATGTTCAAGGCCAGCGCCTGGGCGCTGCCGATGGCTTCTTCGCCAAGGCTCTGCATGTAGAACGACATTTTCTTCTGGCGCTGGGCGACCACCATGCGGTTGTCGAAGATCCGCGTCTTGAGCATGGCGCGCATGCCTTTGCGCAGGATCTCGACGGGAACGTCTTCAGCCCACGGGCCCAAGGCCTGGCCCTGATCGTCGAGTACGCGAATCAGGCCTTTTGCCAGGTCGGCGGTGTCGGTGGGTTCTACGTCGATGGCGGGTTTGCGCACCAAGCCGGCGTCGGTCAGGCGCAGGTAGGTAAAGTCGGTTTTGCAGCCTGGTCGGCCCGAGGGTTCAGGGACGTGCAGGCGCAGGGGTTCATACTGCTGGGTCATGGCTTTCTACGCTCTATCTTGTGAATTTCTTGTAGTGGGCGCGCTAGCTGACAGTCAGCCTCCGGATAGGAGAAATCTTGTCCTACAACAATCATAGGCGGGGCGTAGAAGAATATTTATCTGTGTTTCATTGCGCTCAGGATCATTTGCGGATAAAAAAACTGCATAAACATAATAAACAGGTGATTTTGTCTCATGCGTAAACTGGACCGTACCGATATTGGCATTCTCAACGCCCTTCAGGAGAACGCCCGCATCACCAACGCCGACCTGGCCCGCTCGGTCAACCTGTCGCCCACGCCGTGTTTCAATCGGGTGAAGGCAATGGAAGAATTGGGCTTGATTCGCGACCAGGTCACGCTGCTGGACGCCGATTTGCTGGGGCTGCACGTCAATGTGTTCATCCACGTCAGCCTGGAGAAACAGAACGAACTGGCGTTGCAACAGTTCGAAGGCGCGATCTCCGACCGCCCCGAGGTGATGGAGTGCTATTTGATGGCCGGCGACCCGGACTATCTGATCCGGGTACTGGTGCCGACGATCCAGTCGCTGGAGCGCTTCATGATGGACTTTTTGACCAAAGTGCCGGGCGTCGCCAACATCCGCTCAAGCTTTGCGCTCAAGCAAGTGCGCTACAAAACCGCACTGCCACTGCCGGCCAACGGCATCAGCCTGGGTTCCTGATTCAACGCTCCCACATTTAAGTCGCATTTCAGAGTTGGTTGAGGGGGATTTTCAGGTAGGTCACGCCGTTGTCTTCCGCCGGCGGCATATTCCCCGCCCGCACATTCACCTGGATCGCCGGCAGCAGCAGCGTCGGCATTCCCAGTCCCGCATCGCGTGTGGTGCGCATCTGCACAAACGCCGGCTCATCCACCCCATCATGCACATGAATATTCCCCGCCCTCTGCTCAGCCACTGTCGTCAGGCACTTCGCCTCACGGCCTTCAGGCGGGTAGTCATGGCACACATACAGTTGGGTCTCGGGTGGATAGGCCAGCAACTTGCGCATCGACGCATACAACTGCCGCGCATCCCCCCCAGGAAAATCACAACGCGCCGTGCCCACATCCGGCATGAACAGCGTGTCACCCACCAGGATCAGTCGGTCATCGATCAGGTAGGCCATGTCCGCCGGCGTGTGCCCGGGCACATGCAGGGCCTGGGCCTTGATGTTACCGATGTGAAACACCTCATCCGGCGCAAACAGATGATCGAACTGTGAGCCATCCACACGAAACTCCGGCTCCAGGTTGAACAGGTTCTTGAACACGTCCTGCACTTTGCTGATGGACTGGCCAATCGCGATCTTGCCGCCCAACGTGCGGCGCAGGTAAGGCGCGGCTGAGAGGTGATCGGCGTGGGCGTGGGTTTCCAGCAGCCATTGCACCTGCAGCCGATGTTCGCGCACATAGGCGATCACTTTGTCGGCTTGGCGCGTGTCGGTGCGCCCGGAAGCCGGGTCGTAATTGAGCACCGAGTCGACAATGGCACAGGGGCCATCATCTGCTTCATGCAGGACATAGGTGTAGGTCGACGACGCCTCGTCCAGAAAGGCTTGAATCAATGCGGGCATGGCGGCGGTCCTTGGTGGTGGATTGCGGCTTACATTCGAGATGTTTTCCACATAGGCTTGCGAGCTTAAGGGAAAAAAACGGTCCGAGGCAAAGGATCGACCTGTAACGGGACGTAACGCCATACGGCAACGCCCCTTGTGTGCATTGACGATAAAAGGCGATAGACCATGACCGACCAACACTGGGGCCCTACCATCAGTGGCGACATCGTAGTCATCGGCGGCGGCTCGGCGGGCATCGGCCTGCTGGCCAGCCTGCTCAAGCGCGACCCCCACTTGAACATCACCCTGATCGAACCGAGCGATCATCATTGCTACCAGCCCGCCTGGACCCTGGTGGGCGGCGGCGCCTATGACCTGAAAAAGACCCGCCGACCGCTGGCCGACGTCCTGCCCAATGGCGTTACCTGGATACAGGCTGCCGTCACCGAGCTGCTGCCCGACGAGCAGGCCCTGATCCTCGACAGCGGCCAGCGTGTCAGCTGGCAAAACCTGATCGTCTGCCCCGGCCTGCGCCTGGCGTGGGAGAAGGTCGAAGGGCTGCAAGAGACACTCGGCCAGAATGGCGTCACGTCCAATTACAGCTACCAATACGCCGACTACACCTGGCAACTGGTGCAGCAACTCAAGGGCGGCAAGGCGATTTTTACCCAGCCGGCCATGCCGATCAAATGCGCGGGGGCGCCGCAGAAGGCCATGTACCTGTCTTGCGACCACTGGCTGAAACAGGGCGCTCTGAAACACATCGATGTCGAATTCAACCTGGCCGGCACCGCGCTGTTTGGTGTGGCGACTTTCGTACCGCCGTTGATGAAGTACGTGGAAAAGTACAACGCCCGCCTGGCGTTCAATTCCAACCTGGTGAAAGTCGATGGCCCGGCGCGCAAAGCCTGGTTCGACGTGAAGGACACCGATGGCACTGTCAGCGTTGAAGAAAAGTCCTTCGACTTGCTGCATGTAGTCCCACCGCAAGTCTCGCCGGATTTCATCCACCAAAGCCCGTTGGCCGACGCGGCCGGTTGGTGCGAAGTGAACCCACACAGCTTGCAGCACCTGCGCTACCCGCACATCTTCGGGCTGGGCGACGTGTGCGGCACCACCAATGCGAAGACTGCCGCTGCGGTGCGCAAGCAGATCGTGGTGGTTGCCGAAAACCTGTTGGCCCTGCGCAAGCAGGCGCCGCTGCCGCTTAAATACGATGGCTATGGTTCCTGCCCATTGACGGTGGAGAAGGGCAAGGTGGTGCTGGCCGAGTTCGGCTACGGCGGCAAACTGCTGCCGACCTTCCCCCTGGACCCGACCCAGGCGCGCCGCTCGATGTGGTTTCTCAAGGCCACCTTGCTGCCGTGGTTCTATTGGAACGGCATGCTCAAGGGCCGCGAATGGCTGACCCGCTTGAGCAAGGTGGACTGAATGCTGCTGGCCAGTGTGTTGGGATTATTGATGGGCCTGGTCATGGGCCTGACCGGTGCCGGTGGCGGCATCCTTGGGGTGCCGGCGCTGGTGCTGGGGTTGGGCCTGAGCATGACCCAGGCCGCGCCGGTGTCGCTGCTCGCCGTTGGCGCGGCGGCAGCGGTGGGTGCGATCGACGGTTTGCGCCATGGTTTGGTGCGCTATCGCGCAGCACTGTTGATCGCCTTGCTCGGTGCGCTGTTTTCGCCGGTCGGGGTGTTTCTCGCCCACCAACTGCCCGAAGCGCTGCTGATGGGGCTGTTCAGCGCATTGATGGTGTTGGTGGCCTGGCGCATGTTGCAGCGCGAAAAACGCGAGGCCGGGCCGAGTGACCATGGTACCGCGTCCTGGGGCCAGAAAAACTGCATGCTCGATCAGCAGACCGGGCGCTTCGCCTGGACCGCCAAATGCAGCGCAACCCTGGCGGCCCTCGGCGCGGTGACCGGTGCCGTGTCCGGCCTGCTCGGCGTCGGCGGTGGCTTCCTGATCGTGCCGGCGTTCAGGCAACTCACCGATGTGCAGATGCGCGGTATCGTCGCCACGTCCTTGATGGTCATCAGCCTGCTCTCGCTGATCGGTGTGGCCGGTGCGCTCCATGCTGGTGTGCGCATCGAACCGGTGGGCTGGGTGTTTATCGGTGCAAGCATTGTCGGCATGCTGGCTGGCCGACGCCTGTGTGCGGTGATCCCTGCGCGTGTCTTGCAGGTAGGTTTTGCAAGTTTGTGTGTGGTGGTGGCCGCCGGAATGCTGTTCAACGCGTTTCTCTGAAACACAGGCAGAGCCGTGTTGAGAGAGGTATCGGCCCAGGGCATTGATACCTGTTAACACCGCCTGCGGCATTTTGCGCCATGCTCGCAGCCTGATTTGAGGGCTGACGGAGCCCGCCACAACCGCTGCATCATTCAAGTTACCCCTGGGCCTGGTGATTGCCGTGCTGGTGATGACTGGGGCGCTGCTCACTTCGCTGATGGCCTTTCTGCTCGGCACGGCGCCGTTGTTGCAAGACCCCACTCATTTGATCGGCACCCGCCCGGCGATCAGCATGGCGCTCACCGGCTTCTCCAATCTGGCGCTGGTGGCGGGCGCATTGACACCACCTCGACCACGTACGCGGGGTTGGTGTTGCTGTTGCTGCCGGGTATCGGCGTGATGACCTGGAAGGATGTGCAGTCACGGATTCCTTGGGGCACGGTGATTGTGTTTGGGGTGGGCATCAGCCTGGGTCCGGCGCGGCTAACCCGGCGGCCCCCCCAAATCCCTGTCGGATTACGGGCATACCGAGCCTAGGCGAGGTACCGAGTGTTGGGGCGAGGACCTTTTGGCGCTCTTCCAAAAGTGACCCGCCGTAATAGCGGAACCATAAGCGCCGTGACCGCAGCAACGGATATGTACACCCCCCACATGACAAGATGAACTCCCCTCAGGTTTACTACTCTCTGAGTATGCTTTCACCGACTCCCCTCAGTCGGCTCATCTAGGTCACCGAATGAACAAATACACCCCCCACACCTGGGAACCCCACGAGCGCCCAAGCCTCCCAGGTTCACCGTCTACCCCACTGCACCCCACGCACAAGCGTTGGCTGTTCGCGATGGTCGGCGTGCTGGTGGCAATCACCGGGGGCCTGGGTAACGCGCTGGTCATCGCCAACCTGCAATACCTGCAAGGCGCCCTCGGCGCGACCACCGCCGAAATGGCCTGGCTGCCCGCCGCCTATGTGATGACCAACGTGTGCATGAACCTGCTGCTGGTGAAGTTCCGCCAGCAGTTCGGCCTGCGTGCGTTCACCGAGGTGTTCCTGGTGCTGTACGCGCTGGTCACCTTCGGCCATTTGTTCGTCAACGACCTCAACTCGGCCATCGCCGTACGGGCAGCCCATGGCATGGTCGGCGCGGCGCTGAGTTCGTTGGGCTTGTACTACATGATCCAGGCGTTCCCGGCCAAGTGGCGTTTGAAGTCACTGGTGTTGGGGTTGGGCACCGCACAACTCGCGTTGCCCTTGGCGCGCCTGTTCTCCGAAGACCTGCTGCAAATCGCCGAATGGCGTGGCCTATACCTGTTCGAGCTGGGCATGGCGCTGATCTGCCTGGGCTGTGTGTTCCTGCTTAAACTTCCGCCCGGCGACCGCTTCAAGACCTTTGAAAAGCTCGACTTCCTCACCTTTGCCATCCTCGCCACCGGCGTCGCCTTGCTCTGCGCGGTGTTGTCCCTGGGCCGCATCGACTGGTGGCTGGAGGCGCCCTGGATCGGCATTGCCTCGGCCTGTTCACTGGTGCTGATCATGGCCGGCCTGGCCATCGAGCATAACCGCGCCAACCCGATGTTGATGACCCGCTGGCTGGGCAGCGGCGTGATGATCCGCCTCGCGCTGGCGGTGATCCTGATTCGCATGGTGCTGTCCGAGCAGTCCACCGGCGCGGTGGGGTTCATGCAGATGTTGAACATGAGCTACCAGCAAATGCACACCCTGTATGTGGTGATGCTGGCCGGGGCAATTGCCGGGCTGATGGTCAGCGCGTTGACGATCAATCCGGCGCATTTGCTGATGCCGCTGGTGATTTCCCTGGCGCTGATGGCCACCGGTTCGGTGATGGACAGTTTTTCCAGTAACCTGACGCGGCCTCAGAACCTCTACATCAGCCAGTTCCTGCTAGGCTTCGGCGGTACATTCTTCCTCGGCCCGACCATGGTGCTGGGTACCAAGAATGTGCTGACCAACCCGCGTAACCTGGTGAGTTTTTCGGTGATGTTCGGTATTTGCCAGAACCTGGGCGGCCTGATTGGCGCGGCGTTGCTCGGCACGTTCCAGATTGTGCGCGAGAAATATCACTCGAGCATGATCGTCGAACACCTGACCCTGCTCGACCCACGTGTGGCCGCGCGGGTGCAGAGCGGCGGTTCGGCCTACGGCGGCATTGTCGCCGACCCCGAGATGCGCAACCTGATGGGCATTCGCAGCCTGGCCACGGCGGCGACCCGTGAGGCGAACGTGATGGCCTACAACGATGTCTTCATGCTGATCGCGATCATCGCGGTACTGACCATGATCTGGATCTTTATCCGCAGTCTGTGGCTGATGAGCACTACTAAAGCAGCAGCCACTCCCGTTCAACCCAGCGGCGCTTCTTCATGACCGAACCGACTTCCACCACCACGACCACCAACGCCATCGCCTCTACCCCGGAAGGCAGCACACCGCCCGGCGCCACAGTCACCGAGCCGCGCTCCTTGCGGGTGCGCATCGTCTCGTCCCTGGGCTTTGCCGCAATTGCCATCGTCGGGGTGCTGATCGTGTTGTATGCCTGGCAGTTGCCACCGTTCAGCAGTGCGGTGGAAACCACCGAGAACGCGCTGGTGCGTGGGCAGGTGACGATTATCGGGCCGCAGCTCAGCGGCTATGTGTTCGAAGTGCCGGTGCAGGACTTCCAGTATGTAAAGGCCGGTGACCTGCTGGTACGTCTGGACGACCGCATCTACAAGCAGCGCCTGGACCAGGCGTTGGCGCAATTGGCGGTGCAGCAGGCGTCGTTGGCGAATGTGGTGCAGCAGCGCAACAGTGCCGAAGCCACCATCAAGTTGCGCCAGGCAGCCTTGGCGGACAGCCAGGCGCAGGCGCGCAAGAGCACCGCCGATTTGCGCCGCAATGAAGAGTTGATCAGCGACGGCTCGGTGTCCAAGCGCGAGCTGGACGTGACCCGCGCCGCCAACGCGCAGACCATCGCCGCCGTGGCGCAAGCACAGGCCAGCCTGGAAATCGCGCGGCAGGATCTGCAGACGGTGATCGTCAACCGCGGCTCTCTGGAAGCGGCCGTGGCCAGTGCCGAGGCGGCGGTGGAGTTGGCGCGAATCGATCTGTCCAACACCCGCATCACCGCGCCCCGCGATGGTCAGCTTGGGCAGATCGGCGTGCGGCTCGGGGCCTACGTCAACTCAGGTGCGCAGTTGATGGCGCTGGTGCCGCCGCAGTTGTGGGTGATCGCCAATATGAAGGAAACCCAGATGGACAACGTGCAGGTCGGCCAGCCGGTGACCTTCACGGTGGATGCGCTGAACCACCGCAAATTCCACGGCACGGTACAGCATATTTCACCCGCCACCGGCTCGGAGTTCAGTCTGTTGCAGGCCGACAATGCCACCGGCAACTTCGTCAAGATCGCCCAGCGCGTGCCGGTGCGGATCATGGTTGACCCGGACCAGGCCGAGAGCGAGCGGTTGCGGCCTGGGTTGTCGGTGGTCGTCAGTATCGATACGGCGGGGCGGTTAAAGAACAGCCCGCCCTGACAGCGCTTGATACGTGAGGGTAAAGGCCAATTCCGCCGACTGGCCTTGCTCCAACAGCTTCAGCCCAGGCCGTCCTGGCAGGTGGTGAGCATTCACCGGATGATTCACCGGCTCGATGCAAAAGAACCCCAGCCCCGGCGGGCAGTACAGTAGAAAGTATTCACTCCCGGTGGCCTGGCATTCCAGTGTGTAGCCCAGTTCCGGCTGCTCGATCAGGCAGTGGCCGTCCCAGTGGCAAAAGCCGTTGTCCACCAAGCCTTCAGGCAGGGTTTTCAACTGCTGGAAATTCCAGTCGGCGGGCACCGGCGCCAGCCCTGTCGGTAACTTGGACGTGTCACTCATCCACACTTGCAACGCCTTGGCCTGCAACCGCGTACCTGCTGTGCGCGGCAGATACGGATGCAATCCCAGCCCATGCCACGCGGGTTTTTCCGCCAGATGGGTCACGCGCAAAGCGATGCTCAGTTCACCGTTCTCCAACCGAAATCGCTGCTCGGCGCGATAGGCGAACGGCACGTCGCACATCACCTCCAGTACAACTTCATCCGCTGCCTGGCTGACCACCCGCCACGCCCGTTGCCAGGCCGAACCGTGAATCGGCAGCGGGTCGGTCAAGCTATTGGGCGCCAGCGCCAGCCAACCGTCGGGGTTGGCGAAACCGCCATCGGCAATCCGGTTGGACCAGGGCGCCAAGGGATAACAGCCGAGCTTGCCTGGCAACCCGGTGTTGATCGCGTGCGCATCGCTGTGCCGCAACAGTGGCTGGCCGGTGGCGCGCACCGTCCAGTTGACGATGCTGCCTCCCGTGCCTGGCGCGAGGGTGAGGTGGGTCAGGTTGTCCTGCAGTTCAATCAGCATCAGAGCACCACGCTTGGCAGCCACAACGACAGCGCCGGAATGTAGGTCACGGCCATCAGTACCAGGAACAACACGCCATAGAACGGCAGCAGCGCCTTCACGGTTTTCTCGATGCTGACCTTGCCCACCGCCGCACCGACGAACAGCACCGCGCCCACGGGCGGAGTGATCAGGCCGATACCGAGGTTGACCAGCATGATCATGCCGAAGTGCACCGGATCGACGCCGATACCCAGCACCACCGGCAGCAGGATCGGTGTAAGGATCAAGATCAGCGGCGCCATGTCCATCACCGTGCCGAGCAACAGCAGCATGGCGTTGATGCACATCAGGATCACGTAGCGGTTGTCCGACAGGGTCAGGAACATCGTGGTGATTTTTGCCGGGATCTGCATCAGGGTCATGATGTAGCCGAAGCTGGCGGCAAAGGCGATCAGGATCATCACGATGGAAATGGTGCGCACCGTGCGATGCATCAGCTTGGGCAGCTCGCTCCATTTGTAGTCGCGGTAGATGAACATGGTCACGAAGAACGCCCACAGCACGGCAATCGCGGCAGATTCAGTGGCGGTGAAAATCCCCGAGAGGATACCGCCCAGGATGATCACCATGGCCATCAGGCCCCAGAGCGCATCGGCGCAGATTTTCAGCGCCTGCTTGAGCGCAATGACTTCACCCTTGGGGTAGTTGCGCTTTTTCGCAAAGATCAGGCACAGCACCATCAGACACGCGCTCATCAGCAAGCCCGGCACCACGCCGGCCATGAACAGCGACGCAATCGACACCGTACCGCCGGCCGCCAGGGAGTAGAGCACCGAGTTATGGCTGGGCGGGGTCAGCAGTGCCTGTACCGAACCACTGACGGTCACCGCCGTGGCGAATTCACGCGGGTAGCCACGGCGTTCCATTTCCGGGATGAGCACTGAGCCGACAGAGGCGGTGTCCGCCACCGACGAGCCGGAAATCGCGCCGAAAAACGTCGAGGCCATGATGTTCACCAACGACAGGCCGCCGCGTACAAAGCCCACCAGCACGCCGGCAAACGCCACCAGCCGCCGTGACATGCCGCCTTCGGCCATGATCGCGCCGGCCAGCACAAAGAACGGAATCGCCATCAGCGAAAATTTGTTCACCCCGCCGGCCACCTGGATCATCAAGGCCTGGAACGGGATGTCGATCCACCACGCGCCGATCAGCGCCGACAAGCCCAGCGCGTAGGCCACCGGCATGCCGATCAGGATCAAGGCGATAAAGCTGCCCAACAGAATCAATGCGTCCATATCAAGCGGCCCCTTCGCTTTCTTCTACCAGGTCGAAGCGCACGACCCGACGGTTGCTCTGGTCACCGATCAGGAGTTTCTCCACCACAAAAATCAGGGTCAGCAGCCCGCCAATCGGGATCGGCATGTAAGTGATGCCCACGCGCAGGGTAGGGATGGCACTCATGAACTGGTTCCAGGTGGACAGGCACAGCTTGGTGCCCCAGATCGTCATGAACAGGCAGATGGTGCCCATCAGCAATTGCGAGACCACGCCGATGATCTGGCGTTGGCGGGGTGGCAGGCGGTCAGTGACCATGGCCACCGACATATGCGCGCCGGCGCGGTAACTGGCGGCGGCGCCGATAAAGGTGAATACCAGCATCAACAGGATGGCGGTGGGCTCCGGCCAGCTGGAACCGGTGCCGAGGACGTAACGGGCGAAGATGCCCCAGGGTATGATCAGTGCGACCCCCAATACCGAGAGGCCGGCGACCCAGATGCAGGTCATGTAGATGCGGTCGTTGATGCGCAGCAGTAAATTCTTCATGGCGTTCACCGTAACCGGGCGTGTCGATGCCGACCGCGCCGGGCCTTGCTAGAGAAGGAGGGTGTTACTGGACGGCGTCGATACGCTTGATGATGTCGGCGTAAGCCGCACCGTACTTGGCGCGAACCGGCGCGGTGGCGTCATAGAAGGGTTTTTTGTCGACGGTGATGAACTCCACGCCGGCGGCCTTGAGCTTGGTCTCACTGCTGGCGGACTTGGCGTCCCACAACACGCGTTCGTCAGCCTGGGCGGCCTTGGCGGCTTTTTTCACCATGGCCTGTTGCGCGGGGGTGAGTTTGTTCCAGGTGATTTTCGACATCACGATGGGCTCGGGCAAAATCAGGTGTTCGGTGAGGGTGTAGTACTTGGCGTTCTGGAAATGGTTGTGCTCCAGCAGGGTCGGCGGGTTGTTTTCTGCGCCATCGATCACGCCGGTCTGCAGGGCACTGAAGATTTCGCCGGTGTCCATGGCGACGGCATTGGCCCGCATTTCATTGAAGGCCTCGATGAACAGCGGGTTGCCTTGCACGCGGATCTTCATGCCCTTGAGGTCTTCGATCTTGCGTACCGGTTTCTTGGTGTAGAGGTTGCGCGTGCCGCCGTCCATCCAGGCCAGGGCGACCAGGCCGAATTCGGAGTCGGTGATTTTGGCGAGGATCTCGTCGCCGATCTCGCCGTCGATGACCTTGCGCATATGCGCCTGGTCGCGGAACACGAACGGCAGGTTGAACACGTTCACGTCCGGCACCACCGGGCCGACAATGCCGAGGCTGACGCGGGTCATCTGGATGGCGCCGACTTGCGCCTGTTCGACCACTTCTTTCTCGGAGCCGAGGACACCGCCGGGGAAATACTTGAAGGTCAGTTCGCCATTGCTTTCTTTGGTCAGGGCCTTGCCCATGTTCTCTTCGGCAACAACGGTGGGGTAGCCGGCGGGGTGGATGTCGGCGAATTTGATTTCCAGCGCGTGGGCGGCGCTGCTGAGGGTAAAAAATGCGGCGGCGAGCAAAGTGCGGTTGAAGTCCATGGGGGTTCATTCCTGTCTTGTTATTGTTGTATTCAAGGCACAGCGATGCAGCTAGAGGGTGAAGGTGGGCTCCGGCACTCCGACAACGCCGGGGTTGAGGGCGAACACGCCGCCGGACAGTGACTGTTCACTCTGGTCATCGCGGATCGAGGTGACGAACAGGGTGTCCAGGCGACTGCCGCCAAAGGCGCACATGGTGGGTTTTTTCACCGGTACGGTGAGGGAGCGATCGAGGCGACCGTCCGGGGTGAAGCGATGGATCAGCCCGGCGTCGTTGGCGCAGATCCAGTAGCAGCCATCGGCATCCACGGCCGCGCCGTCGGGGCGGCCGAGGTACTTGTGCATGTCCACGAACACGCGGCGATTGGACGGCGTGCCGGTGTCGATGTCGTAGTCGAAGGCCCAGATCTGCTGCACCAGCGGATGGGAGTCGGAGGCATACATCGTGCGGCCATCGGGGCTGAAAGCCAGGCCATTCAAGGTGATAAAGCCGTCCAACTGAGCCTGGGGCGCCGCACCGGATGCGTAGCGATACAAGGTGCCCTCGGCCGCATTCAAGCCCATGTTCAGCACCATGCTGCCGGCCCAGAAGCGACCCTGGCGATCGCAGCGGCCGTCGTTCAGGCGCATGTCCTGGCGTGGGTGCTCGACACCCGCCAGAGGCGTCGTGTCGAGGCTGCCGTCGTTGTGCGGGGTGAGCTGGAAGAAGCCGGTCTCCATACCGGCGACCCAGTTGCCCGCGTCAGTGCGAGCGATGCAGGCAAGCATCTGTGGGGCTGTCCAGGCGGCCATGTGGCCGTTGGCAGCGTTCCAGCGTTGCAGGCCACCCTTGGGGATATCCACCCAGTACAGGGCGTTTTCCTCGGGCACCCACACCGGGCATTCGCCTACGGCATTGCGGGCATCGACGATCAGTTCAGCGGTCATGGTCAGTCCCCAAAAGGACCGGCCGCGCAGAACGCACCGCCCTGGTAGACCTTGGCCGGGTCATCGGCGGCGACCGGTGGTTGGGTTTCGACCTGGGCGCGGAACACTTCGGAGCTGTCTTTGGGGACAAAGCCCAAGTGCGCGGCGTAGCGGTTGTCCCACCAGGTGTCGAGGTTATCCGACATGCCGTAGACCACCGTGTGGCCGACGTTGGGGGTGTACAGCGCGCGCTCAAGCAATTGAGTCAGGTCGTCGAAGCTCAGCCAGGTGTGCATCATGCGGCGATTCTGTGGCTCCGGGAACGACGAGCCAATGCGGATGCTGACGGTCTCGATGCCGTAGCGGTCAAAGTAGAAGCTGGCCATGTCTTCGCCGTAGGACTTGGACAAGCCGTAGTAGCTGTCCGGGCGGCGAGGGGAGTGGGCGTCGAGTTTCTCACCTTGCTTGTAGAAGCCGATCACGTGGTTGGAACTGGCGAAAATCACGCGCTTCACACCGTGGCGGCGCGCGGCTTCATAGATATGGAAAATGCCGCTGATGTTCGCGCCGAGCACTTCTTCGAAAGAGCGCTCAACCGATACGCCGCCGAAGTGCAGGATCGCGTCGACGCCTTCCACCAAGTGGTGCACGGCTTGTTTGTCGGCGAGGTCGCAGGGTTGCACTTCTTCGCACGCGTCGGCAGCCGGGGCCATGTTGGCGATGTCCGACAGACGCAGTACCTGGGCGTAAGGGCGCAGGCGCTCGCGCAAGACTTTACCCAGGCCGCCCGCAGCACCGGTGAGCAGCAGGCGATTGAATGGAACGGGCGTGGTTGTGGTGGTGGTCATGAGGGTTCCATTGTTGTTGTAGGTTGTCGTATGACTATGCCGAAGTATCGTTAGGGATTCCCTAGGTTGTCAACGTTCTTCCGGTTAAGTAAGGGCCGGAAATATGGGAGCGAGCTTGCTCGCGAATACGGTATGTCGGTCGACTCGTCCGGTGCTGATGTGCCGCATTCGCGCGCAAGCCCGCTCCCGAAAGGCGGGGGCGTTGACTGAAAGTTCCCGTCCGATCCGAAACCTTACAGCAGTGAAATCGGGTAGCTGATAAACAGCCTATTTTCATCAAACTCGTTGTTGCTGAAATCCCGACGCATGGTCGAGTTGCGCCAGCGCACGTTCAGATCCTTTAGCGCACCGCTCTGTACCGTGTAGGCCAGTTCCGATTCCCGGCCCCATTCCTTACCGTCGGTGATCGCCCCGGTATGCACGTTACTGCCGCTGATGTAGCGGTTCATCATGGTCAATCCCGGAATACCCAGCACTACGAAGTTGAAGTCATGGCGCACCTGCCAGGATTTTTCCTTGGCATTATCATAGCTGGCGTTGTAGCTGTCGTTGGCCAGGGTGCCGCCGCTGGTGCCGTTGACACGCATCCACACGCTGTCACCAGTGAGTTTCTGCAGGCCCACATAGAAGGTGTTGCCGTTGTATTTGGCCGAGAGCAGGGCGAAAGCGGTCTTGTTGTCGAGGTCACCGGCCAGGGCGCTGCCGTCTTCCTTGCCGGTGAAAAAGCCGAGGTTGGCGCCCAGGGTCCAGTCGCCCACGGGTTGGCTGTGAGTCAGGTTGAAATACTGTTGTTGGTAGATATCGCTGAGTTCGGCGTACCACACGCCGACCTGGGTGCGTTTGTCATTGAAGCTGTATTCGCCGCCGCCGAAGTTGAAGCGGTCAGAGGTGAACGCGGCTTTGCCGTTCATGAACATGTCTTCCATGCTCGCGTCATTGCGCGGGCTGTTACCGCGAAACTGCCCGCCGTAGAGCGTCAGGCCGGCGATTTCATTGGATGTGACCTGACCACCACGGAACGTCTGGGGCAGTGAGCGGCCGTCGTCAGAGCGCAGGATCGGCAGCACCGGCATCCATTCGCCGACCTTCAATTCCGTCTTCGATAACTTGGTTTTCAGCGCCACGCCCAGGCGCCCGAAGTTGTCGGCCGGGCGGCCGTCGCTGTGGATCGGTAGCAATTGCGTACCGCCGGTGCCTTTACCGCCATCGAGCTTTTGCGAATACAGGCCGAGCACATCGATGCCGAAGCCCACGGTGCCCTGGGTAAAGCCGGACTTGGCGTCGAGAATGAAGTTCTGCGTCCATTCTTCGGCCTTGCCCTGGGGGTTGGTCGGGTTGGTGAAGTTGCGGTTGAAGTAGGCGTTGCGCAGGTTGATTGTGGCCTTGGCGTCGTCGACGAAGCCATCGGCCGAAGCGGCAAGGGGCAGGGTGAAAGCCAGGCTGCCAAAACCGATAAAACCCAGACGAACGGAGGAATTGCGGGCGAGTGAACTCACAGTGAAGCTCCCTTTCTTTTGTTGTTTTTATTATTTGTTATACGTTGTCGTACAACATTGAATCGGATATTTGCGGGGTTTTCCGGGATTGTCAATCAGAAGTTATGCGATGACTTGCTTGGGGACGGAGGCGGTAAGGTCTTCAACCCGCCATCACCATGGGGGGCAAGGTGCCAAGAAGGGAAACGGCCGCGACTGCGGCAACACCCAGTAACCATTCCAGCATCACGCTGGACTTCAGACTGCGCAGATGTTGTTCACAGCGCTCTATGCACAGCCGGTTAAGCAGCGCCAACGCCAGCATGCCCAGCACCAGCAGCACCTTGATCAACAGAATCAGCGCGAACCCATTGAACAACGGCGTAGGCCACAGTTGCCCAGTCAGTACGCGCACGTTGATCAAGCCGGTCACCAGCAAACCGGCGACCAGGCCGTAGCCCACGCCGCTGAACCGCCGCAGGATCGGCTCCAGCGCCAAGGCTGGCGATTGCCTGAGGATCAACACCAGCAACAGCAAGCCGCCGAGCCAGGCACCGACGCAGACCAGATGTACCACCTGGTTGAGGATCAGCAATCGCCCGCTGAGCCCATCGAGCATGGCGCCATGGCCGACCGGCGCCAAGGTCGCCAACAACAGCGCAATGACCGGCAGTCGCAGCGTCCGCCAGGGTTTGATCAGCACGATCACCAGAACCAGGTTCAGCAACAGGTGCCACACCCACACTTGGCCAAAGAAGGTCTTGCCCAGCACCAACTGCACGGTGGCCGGCTGCAGCGCCGCATCCCAGCTGCCCGCCATGCTGGCGGTAATCAACAATAGCCAGGCCACGCCGGAAAACAGCCCCAGCCAAGCCAGCCCACGGGTGGTACGGTGAAGTTGCCGGTCGAGTACCGGTTGCGGTTCAGCGCCCATCAGCCAAGGCCTGAACACACAGGCCCCGAACATCAACAACACGACGATGAAATGCACAAAGCGGCACAGCACCAGCAGCGTCGCCATGGGTTACTGGCCAACCTTGAAGCTGTATTCACCGTTGCTCTTGTGAGTGTCGACCGAAACCGCGTTCCACACCACTTTGTAGGTGCCGGCGGCCAGTGGTGCGGCTGGGGTGACGATCAAAACTTTCTTGTCGGCGTCCGGGGTTTCCAGGCCCTTGATAGCGACCTCGGTGCCGTCCTTGCTCAGGGACACCTTGGTGAAGGTGGACTCGACACCTTCGCTGAAGGTCAGGCGCAGGTCTTTAGGCGCGGCGACGCGGCTGTCGGCTGCCGGTTCCGCGCTCTTGAGGTGAGCATGGGCAAACGCCGCCGAGGCGCCCAGCAGAGAGGTGAGCAGGACGATGGTGTTGAGGCTTTTCTTGATCAACATTGTTCAATACCTTCAGGGTCTGGGAGTCGGTAGAGCCATGTGCAGCAAGGGAAAGGGCTTGCCTTCGCCATCCAGCGGCGAGCGCGCGACCTGGATAAAACCATAGTGCAGGTAGAACCCCACGGCCTGGGGGTTTTGTTCGTTCACATCCACCGTGAGGGTGTCGTGTCGCGCGCGGGCGTGGTCCAGCAGCTGGCGGCCGATGCCTTGGCCACGGCGGTCGGGTTCGATGAACAGCATCTCCACATTGTGCCCGCCGGTGCCGATGAAACCGGCAATGCCGTGTGGATCTTCATACACCCACACATCCAGTGCGGGCATTGGCAGGTAGGTATCGCGTACCAGCGGCAGCAGACGTTGAATGTCATCCTCGGGGAGGAAGTCATGAGTGGCCCGCACCGAGCGCTCCCACAGTGCGCCCAGCACCGGGTCGTCGGTGGCCACGCGAGGTCGAATAGTCATTGCAATGATCCTTCATGGGGACCGCGATCCTAACCAATCCGATTTCCAGGGGAAAGGTTCGCGTCAGAAGTTTCATTATGGCCTGTCGCCGCGATCTAGAGCCGATGGTAGTCTTTAAGCCTAGTTGTTGTCAGGGAGCCCTTATGGGCAATCACAAGATCGGAATTCGTCGGGTCAACGTCGAGAAAATCCTGCTGGCCGCGGAGAAAGTCTTCGCTGAAAAAGGCTATGGCAGCACTGCCATGGCCGACATCGCCGAAGAAGTGCAACTGCCGCGCTCCAACCTGCATTACTACTTCACCACCAAGAGCGAGCTGTACAGCGCGGTGCTGTTCGACCTGCTGGAAGTGTGGAAGCAGGACGCCCTGAGCTTCGAAACCTTCGACGATCCACGGGTGGTGCTCAGCAGCTACATCCGCGCCAAGATGCAACGCTCGCGCACTCGGCCTTATGGTTCAAAAGTCTGGGCCAATGAAATCATCCACGGCGCGCCGACGCTCGGTGAGGCGTTGGATGAAAGCCTGTACGACTGGGCCAAGATGAAGGAAGCGAAAATTCGCCAATGGGTTGAAGACAAACGCATCCTGCCGGTGGAGCCGTCGAGCCTGCTGTACATGATCTGGGCGTCGACCCAGCACTACGCCGACTTTGATCATCAGGTGAAGATCCTGAATGACCACCAGCCGCTGTCGGACATGCAGTTCGAGAAGGCGATTCAGACGGTGACAGGTGTGATTTTGCGGGGGATTGGGTTGGAGCCTTGATATCGGTTAGCTGATCCCATTTTTGTGGTGAGCGGGCTTGCCCCGCGCGAGGCAAGCGCGCTCACCACAATATTTCGGATTACACAGCCTCTCGATACGGGTTGCGCGGATCCTGCGTCCAATTCAAGAACGGCTTGCCCGTGTCCATCGGCACCATCTCGATACAGTCCGCCACCGGGCAGGTGATCTGGCAAAGGTTGCAGCCCACACACTCATCATCGATCACCTCGTATTTATGCGTGCCATCCGCCTGTTTCAAGCTGGCGATGGCCTGGTGCGACGTGTCCTCACAGGCAATGTGGCAACGTCCGCAGCCAATGCACGCTGCCTGATCGATCTTTGCGATGACCTGATAGTTGATGTCCAGGTACTTCCAGTCCGTCGTGTTGCCCACCGCGCGCCCGGAAAAGTCCTGCAGGCTTTTGTAGCCTTGGCTGTCCATCCACCGTGACAACCCGTCCTTCATCTCTTCGACAATCCGAAACCCATGCAGCATCGCCGCCGTGCACACCTGCACCGCACCGCAGCCCAAGGCGACGAATTCCGCCGCATCACGCCAGTTGCCGATGCCGCCAATGCCGCAAATCGGCAGGCCCTGGGTCTGCGGGTCGCGGGCGATTTCGGCGACCATGTTCAGCGCGATCGGCTTGACCGCCGAACCGCAATAGCCGCCATGGGTGCTTTGGGTACCGACCACCGGCAGCGCGACCATGCGTTCCAGGTCGACGCTGGTGATGGAGTTGATGGTGTTGATCAGCGACACCGCATCCGCGCCGCCGCGATACGCCGCCCGTGCCGCCACGCGGATGTCGGTGATATTCGGCGTGAGCTTGACGATCACCGGCAGCGAGCAATAGGTCTTGCACCAGCGCGTTACCTGTTCCACATATTCCGGCACCTGGCCCACCGCCGCGCCCATGCCGCGTTCGGGCATGCCGTGGGGACAGCCGAAGTTCAGTTCGATACCGTCGCAACCCGTGGCTTCCACCAGGGGCAGGATGTTTTTCCAGGATTCTTCAACGCACGGCACCATCAACGACACGATCAGCGCACGGTCGGGCCAGTCCTTTTTCACCTGGGTGATTTCCTGCAGGTTGATCGCCAGGGAGCGGTCCGTGATCAGCTCGATATTGTTGATGCCCAACACTTCCCGGTTAGCGCCGTAGTGCGCTGAGTAGCGTGACGACACGTTCACCGCGGCCGGATCCTCGCCCAGGGTTTTCCACACCACGCCGCCCCAACCGGCTTCGAAGGCACGCACCACGTTGTAGGCCTTGTCAGTGGGTGGCGCGGAGGCCAGCCAGAACGGGTTGGGGGCTTTGATACCGGCAAATACAATCGAGAGATCGGCCATTACGCAGCCTCCACATTCAGCATGAGTTGGGCGTGCATGGCCTCGGCGGCCAGCTTGCCGTGTTGCACGGCCTGCACGGTGAGGTCCTGGCCGAGGCTGACGCAATCGCCACCCGCGTACACACCTGGAATACTGGTGCGCAGGTGTTCGTCGACGAAGATCCTCTCCCCGACACGGTGCAGTTGCTGGGCCAGCGGGTCATGCAGCGCTTCATTGTCGAAGCCCTGGCCGATGGCTTTGAAGATCGCATCAGCGGCCAGTTCGAAGGTTTCGCCAGTGGGGTGCAGACGGCCATTTTCCATACGGGTGCGCAAGAAGCGCATGCCACGTACATGGCCCTGATCATTCAGTAGCACTTCTTCCGGCTGGGCCCAGGTCAGCAGGCGTACCTGGTTGGCCTTGGCGATGTCCTGTTCGTGATGGGTCGCGCCCATGTCCGCCAAACCACGGCGGTAGACGAGGTTGACGTCGCGGGCACCAAGGCGGGCCATTTGCACGGCCATGTCGATGGCGGTGTTGCCGGCGCCAAGCACGATGCAGCGGTCGGCCAGCGGCAGTTGGGTCAGGTCGTCGGCCTGGCGCAGTTCGCGGATGTAGTCAGTGGCGGCGAGCAGTCCGGGGGCGTCCTCAAAGGGTAGCCCGAGCTGTTTGCTCGCGGCCAGGCCGAGGCCGAGGAACACTGAGTCGAATTGCTGATGCAGTTCGCTGAGGGTGAGATTGTCCCCCAGGCGCTGGCCATGACGGATTTCGATGCCGCCGATCTGCAGCAGGAAATCCAGTTCCTTCTGCGCGAAGTCATCCACCAGTTTGTACTTGGCGATCCCGTATTCATTCAGGCCGCCGGCCTTTTCCCGCGCTTCGAAGATCACCACGTCGTGGCCGTGCAAGGCGCTGCGGTGGGCGCAGGCCAACCCGGCAGGCCCGGCGCCGACCACGGCGATGCGCTTGCCTGTTGGAGCGGCACGCTGGAAAGGGTGTTCGGTGAAGTGCGCATTGTCGACGGCATAGCGTTGCAGCAGGCCAATCAGCACTGGGGCGCATTCTTCGGCGTTGTTACGCACGCAGGCCTGCTGGCACAGGATCTCCGTAGGGCACACCCGCGCACAGCTGCCGCCGAGGATGTTGGCCGAGAGGATTTTCTGCGCGGCGCCCTGCACGTTTTCGGTGTGGATGTTGCGGATGAACGACGGGATATCGATCTCGCTGGGGCATGCGTTCACGCAGGGCGCGTCGTAGCAATACAGGCAGCGCGAGGCTTCCAGTTGCGCCTGGCGGGCATTGAGCGGTGGCGCCAGGTCGGTGAAATGGCTGGCGAGGGTGGCGCCATCCTCAACGGGATGGGGGAGGTGGGTCAGGGTCTGGATCACGGTGGTGGCCTCACGGTTATTTTGGTGCTGCCTCTGACGGGCATTGGTTTTTGTGTTGCCTGTGCTGGCCTCTTCGCGAGCAAGTCGAATCGTCGCACCGCCGCTCCCCCATTCGATCCCGTTTTGTCTGGAGGAATACGTTCAAATGTGGGAGCGGGCTTGCTCGCGAATGCGGTATCAGCGTTTCACAGCAGTGGGCCTGGAACGCTCCGCGCGCTTGCTCAGTTGCTCAAACACCGGCGGATACGTCGGCCGCTCTACATACCGCCCGGCACCTTGCTCGGCGCGCAGGTCGCCATCGGCCCACACAAGCTTGCCCTGGCTGATGGTGTGGCTCGGCACGCCGCGCACGGTCTTGCCTTCGAAAATGTTGAAGTCGACTTTCTGGTGATGGGTCTTGGCGGAAATGGTCCGCGTACCCTCGGGATCCCACAGCACCAGGTCGGCATCCGCACCCACGCGGATTGCGCCTTTGCGCGGGTAGAGATTGAAAATCTTCGCGGTGTTGGTGGAGGTCAGCGCGACGAATTCCTGCATCGACAGGCGCCCGGTGTTGACGCCTTCGTCCCACAGCAGCGCCATGCGGTCCTCGATGCCGGCGGTGCCATTGGGGATTTTGCTGAAGTCGTCACGGCCGGCGGCTTTTTGCTCGGCGCAGAAGCAGCAGTGGTCGGTGGCGGTGGTGTGCAGGTTGCCGGATTGCAGGCCATGCCACAGCGCTTCCTGATGACCGCGCGGGCGGAACGGCGGGCTCATCACGTATCCGGCGGCGGTTTGCCAGTCCGGGTGCTGGTAGACGCTGTCGTCCAGCAGCAGGTGGCCGGCCAGCACCTCGCCGTAGACCGGTTGGCCTTTGCTGCGTGCGTAGGTGATTTCATCCAGCGCCTCCTTGGTGGATACATGCACCAGATAGAGCGGTGTGCCGATGGTCTCGGCGATACGAATGGCGCGGCTGGCGGCTTCGCCCTCGACTTGCGACGGGCGCGATAGCGGATGCGCCTCGGGCCCGGTGATGCCCTGGGCCATCAGCTTGCGTTGCAGGTGGTACACCAGCTCGCCGTTTTCTGCATGCACGGTGGGCACTGCGCCCAGTTCCAGGCAGCGTTCGAAGCTGGCGACGAGGGTGTCGTCCGCTGCCATGATCGCGTTCTTGTAGGCCATGAAGTGCTTGAAGCTGTTGATACCGTGGTGGCTGACCAACTCGGCCATTTCCTCGCGCACCTGTTCGCTCCACCACGTGATCGCGACGTGGAAGCCGTAGTCCGAAGCGGATTTTTCCGCCCAGCCGCGCCACTGGTGAAAGGCTTCCAGCAAGGATTGCTGTGGGTTGGGAATCACAAAGTCGATGATCGATGTGGTGCCTCCCGCCAGGCCTGCCGCTGTGCCGCTGAAAAAGTCTTCACTGGCCACGGTGCCCATGAAGGGCAGTTGCATATGGGTATGGGGGTCGATACCGCCGGGCATCAGGTATTGGCCGTTGCCATCGAGTGTTTCAGTGCCGGCGGGAATATCCAGGTTCGTGCCGATAGCCCGAATTAGACCGCCTGCGCATAAAACATCGGCACGGTAACTTTCATCATGGGTAATAACGGTGGCGCCACGGATCAACAGCGACATGTCGAGTTCCTCACAGGCTTGACCGGCTTGTGCCAGTTCTAAGTGTTGTAGTGCTGCTAACCGATGGCTGATCAATTCCTGTCATCGGTGACAGGAATAGAAACTAGCCCGAGTTTTTCGATTGAGCAAGAAGATTTTTCATAAGCATATGCATCTATTAACTATTTGATTTATAAAGATAAAAATATAAAATCACCAAAATGTAGCAAGCGTTCACCCTTTTGACGCACTTGACAGGTTCTTGAATTGAGCAACATTTCTTATTGCAAATCAGACGCTTGAGACGTGCCTCTTGACGGAGCCGGCAAATAAAAATAATTGTGTTGCACCAGATTGAGTCCTGATGGTTCGGACAACTTTCGTATTATTTAGCCTGAGTAACGCGGCAAGTACCGAAGGACTTATCGGAAAGCTGATAAACATCAGCGAGTTATATAAGCGGTGCGGGTATGGTAACGGTTGGCGGCACGGATATTGAGTGCAGTGACGGCTGGCCGGGCCCGTGATGTCATGTTGTTTACGAGGTACTCCGGCCACCGGCACATACCGTGCAGGTGAGCAAAAATAATTCGAAAAAACCGTGGAGCGGCCATGCAACAGAACAAATCGCAAGTCATTGAGCGCAACGGCCTGTACGAACTCGACGCGGGCCCCGACGTCCTCGACAGCCCTCGCTACAACCACGACATGGCACCAACCAAGGTGCAGGAGCGCACCTGGAACAAATGGCACATCACCGCACTATGGGTCGGTATGTCGATCTGCGTGCCCACCTACACCTTGGGCGGGGTACTCACCGCGTATTTCGGCTTGTCGGTGGGCGAGGCGCTGATGGCGATTTTGCTGGCGAACATCGTGGTGCTGATCCCGCTCACGCTTAACGCCTTCCCTGGCACTAAATATGGCATACCGTTTCCAGTGCTGCTGCGCTCATCGTTCGGCATCCTCGGTTCCAACGTGCCGTGCTTGATCCGGGCGCTGGTGGCCTGTGGCTGGTTTGGTATCCAGACGATGTTTGGCGGGCTGGCGATCCACCTGTTCCTGGGCTCGATTTTCGAGGGATGGAAGTCCCTCGGCGGCACCGGCGAAGTGATCGGTTTCATGATTTTCTGGTGCCTGAATTTGTGGGTAGTGCTGCGTGGCGCCGAGTCGATCAAACGCCTGGAAACCCTGTCGGCGCCGTTGCTGGTGGCGGTGGGCATTGGCCTCTTGGTGTGGGCGATGCCCAATGTGTCGATCAGCGAGTTGATGGCGATTGCGCCCAAACGTCCGGAAGGCGCGAGCCTCACGGGTTACTTCATGGCCGGCCTTACGGCGATGGTGGGTTTCTGGGCCACCCTGTCGCTGAATATCCCGGACTTCAGCCGCTACGCCAGAAGCCAGAAGGACCAGATCCTCGGACAGATTTTCGGCCTGCCGCTGACCATGTTCCTGTTCGCCGCCCTCGGCGTGATCATGACCGCCGCTTCGGTGAAGCTGGTGGGTGTCAGCGTGTCCGACCCGGTGACCCTGATCGGCCATATCCAGAGCCCGGTGTGGGTGGCCATCGCCATGGCGCTGATCATCATCGCCACCTTGTCCACCAACACGGCGGCGAACATTGTGTCACCCACCAACGACTTCCAGAACATCGCCCCCAAGCTGATCAACCGCACCACGGCCGTGATCCTTACCGGCCTTGTCGGGCTCGCGCTGATGGGCCATGAGCTGCTGAAAAAGCTCGGGCTCATCGTTTCCGATGTGAGCCTGGAAACCGTGTATTCCAATTGGTTGTTGGGCTATTCAAGCCTGTTGGGGCCCATCGCCGGAATCATGGTGGTGGACTACTTCATCACCCGCAAACAGCAGCTGGACCTGGCTGGCCTTTACCGCGATGACGTGTACCCGGCGTGGAACTGGAGCGGATTTTTTGCCTTCGGCGTACCGGTGGTGCTGACCTTGCTGTCGCTGGGCAGTGATGCGTTCAGCTGGTTCTACAGCTATGGCTGGTTTACCGGTTCGGCGTTGGGCGGCCTGTTGTATTACGGCCTGAATGCCAAGCGCGGGGCCTGCCCCGTGCCTGCCAAATCCCCGCTGTAGCTGAAGTGAAATGCAATCCAAATGTGGGAGCGGGCTTGCTCGCGAAGGCGGTGTGTCAGTCGCCGCATTTATCAACTGACAGCCTGCTTTCGCGAGCAAGCCCGCTCCCACATTTTTGACCGCATTCCAATCATAAGTAGTCAAGCCTGAGGAGATCCCCCATGAACGCTGCCCTCGACGTTCTGCAATCCACCCATCAGCACATCAATCGCGACCGTTTGTGGCAGTCGCTGATGGACCTGGCCAAACTCGGTGCCACTCCCAAAGGTGGCGTATGCCGCCTGGCCCTTACCGACCTCGACCGCAAGGCTCGCGACCTGTTCGTACAGTGGTGCGAGGAGGCTGGTTGTACCGTGAGCATCGATGGCATCGGCAACATCTTCGCCCGCCGCCCCGGCCGGAATCCCAGCCTGCCACCGGTGATGACCGGCAGCCATATCGACACCCAGCCCACCGGTGGCAAGTTCGACGGTTGTTTTGGTGTGCTGGCGGGCGTGGAAGTGCTGCGCACGCTCAATGACCTGAACGTGGAAACCGAGGCACCGCTGGAAGTGGTGGTGTGGACCAACGAAGAGGGCTCGCGCTTTCCGCCGTGCATGATGGGCTCCGGCGTGTTCGCCGAGAAGTTCACCCTGGCGGATACGCTGGCCAAGGTCGATGTGGACGGTGTAAGCGTCGGCGATGCATTGAATGCGATTGGCTACGCGGGCTCGCGGCCGGTCAGTGGGCATAAGGTGGGGGCGTATTTCGAAGCACACATCGAACAAGGGCCGATTCTCGAGGACGAGAAGAAAACCATCGGTGTGGTGCTCGGCGCACTGGGGCAGAAGTGGTTTGACCTGAAGCTGCGTGGGGTTGAAGCGCATGCGGGACCAACGCCGATGCACCTGCGCAAGGATGCCCTGGTAGGCGCGGCAGCAGTGGTGGCGGCGGTCAATGCGGCAGCGCTGGGTCATCAACCCCATGCGTGTGGGACGGTGGGTTGCTTGCAGGCTTATCCGGGATCGCGCAACGTCATTCCAGGCGAAGTGCGCATGACCTTGGACTTGCGTCATCTGGAACCGGCCCGACTGGATTCGATGATTGCCCAAGTGCGCAAGGTCATCGACGAGACCTGTGCCAAGCACGGGCTGAGTTTCGAAATGGAGCCCACGGCGGACTTCCCGCCGCTGTATTTCGACAAAGGTTGTGTGGACGCTGTACGCAATGCGGCAAATAGCCTGGGCTTGTCGAACATGGATATCGTCAGCGGGGCAGGGCACGACGCTATCTTCGTCGCAGAACTGGGGCCGGCGGGGATGATTTTCGTGCCGTGTGAAGGCGGTATCAGCCATAACGAAATCGAGAATGCAGCACCGGATGATTTGGCAGCGGGGTGTGCAGTGTTGTTAAGGGCAATGGTGGCGGCGTCGGCGGCAATCGCCAGCGGCAAGCTCGCCGCCTAAGCCATTACATCCACTGAGCCGGCTTGCCGGCTCCTTGTTGATTGGCGGTGTCATCAAGCGCCGGGTTGCCAGCCGCCACCGAGGGCAGTCACCAGCCCGACACTCGCCTGCAACTGCCTTGTCTGCACCGCCTGCAACGTCCGCTGTGCCAGCAACGCCGCGGTCTGCGCCGTCACCACATCCAGGTAGCTCACCGCGCCCGCTTGATAGCTGTTCATCGCCAGTTCCTGCGTGTGCAGCGCTGCATCCGCCGCCGCTTGTTCGTCCTGGGCTTCCTGCTGCAAATCCCGCAGTTGTGCCAGGTTGTCTTCCACTTCACGCACGGCTTTCAGCACCTGGCTGCGGTATTGCGCGGACGCCTCTTCAAATTCGGCCTTGGCTTGGCGTTCGTTGGCGCTTAGACGACCGCCATCGAAGATCGGCAAATTGACCAACGGCCCCAATGCCCAATAGCGATTGCCGGCGGACAGCAGGTTGCCGACGCCTTGAGTCTGCCCGCCAATCAACCCGTTCAAACTGAAATCCGGGTACCACGCCGCCTTCGCCACACCGATGTTGGCGTTGGCGGCAAAGACTCGCCGCTCGGCCGCTGCAATGTCCGGGCGACGTTGCAGCAGGTGACTTGGCAATTGCGAGGGTATCCCCGGCAAGGCGATCAATTGGTGGCTGGGTGGCAATGAGAAATCGCTGGCTGCCACACCGACCAGTTCGCCTATGGCGTGCTCGGTCAAGTTGCGTTGCCCACGCACTTCGTCCCATTGCGCCTTGGCCTCGGCCAGTTGATTCTGCGCACGTGTAAGGTCCAGCTCCGAAGCGATCTGCCCTTCATACCGGCTACGGGTCAGCTGCAACGCCTGGCCGAAATCCTCCAGCGAACTGTTGAGAATCCGCGCCTGCGCATCCAGCCCATTGAGCTGCACATACAAAGTCGCCAACTGATGTTGCAGGCTCAAGCGCGCCACGGCCAGGTCATCGCCGGACGCCTGTGCCTGGGCATCACCAGCCGCCACCTGGTTGCGGATTTTGCCCCACAGGTCCAGGTCGTAACTCAGGGAAAAACCAGCCGTGTTGCTGTTGTAGACCGAGGGTTGGATATCCCCGCGCAATGGCCTCGAATCCGATTGCCGCTGGCGCAAGGGCTGCGCGCTGGCGGTGATCTGTGGGAACAATCCGGCGTGCAATTGGCTGACGTAGGCCTGGGAGGCATCGAAGTGCGCGAGTGCCGCCGCCAGGTCCGGGTTGGCGTTGAGCAGTTGCTGTTGCAGGTTGTTCAGGCGCGCGTCGTTGTAAAGCGTCCACCATTCGGGCGCCAGTTGATCGGAGGGTTGCGCGCTGTGCCATGGGCCATCGCTGGTCTGTTCGCGATAGCCGGCTGGCAGGTTAACGGTGGGCACTTTATAGGTCGGCGCCATCGAGCAACCCTGCAACGCCAGCAGCATCAACGCCGCAAACGGCTTAAGCCTTGGGTACATGCGCACCTCCAGAGGCGTCGGCCAGTTGCACCGGGTCGCCTTCGCGCAGGGCGTCCGGCGGGTTGTCGACCACGCGGTCGGCGGGTTTCAGGCCTTGGTCGATGACCAGGCGTTCTCCCAGGTCCAGGCCGATGTGAATGTCCTGCAGGTGCACGTGATTCTGCGCGTCCAACACCGCCACTTGGGTGCCTTGGGCACGAAAGATCAACGCGCTGGCGGGGATGCTCACCCCATGAGTGTCCACCGGAATCGGCAAGGTGGCTTCGGCGTAGTCACCGGGCAGCAATTCGCCGTTGGGGTTGTCGGCCACGAACTGCGCGAGCAGGGTGCCGGAACGACGGTCAATGGCGGTGGAGTCGCCGATCAGGCGTGCCTTGAAGTGCCCGCCGGGATGCTCGGGGACAGTCAATTCGGCTTCAAGGCCAGGGTGGATGACCGCCGCGTAGTTCTGCGGCACCGGTACATACAGGCGCAATTGGTGGGTGTCGGCAATGTTGAACAGCTCGGGATCACTGTCGGTGTCGGCCTTGATCAACTGGCCGATATCGGTGTTGCGCGCGGTGATGGTGCCGGCGAATGGCGCGCGGATCGTCTTGTAGCTTTCCAGTGCGGACAGCCGTGCATAGTCGGCAGCGGCGGCTTCGGCGTTGGCCTTGGCAGCGGCGGCGTTGGAAGTTTTTTCATCGGCCTCCTGGCGCGATACCGAGTGGCTGGCGAGCAGGTTTTGCCAGCGCGTTGCGGTGGTTTCGGCCAGACGTGCGTTGGCCTGTTCCTGCACCAGGCGTGCATGGGTTTGCGCCAGTTGCTGGTCCAGGTCGGGGCTGTCGATCTCGGCGAGGATTTGCCCGGCTTTGACCTGGGTGCCGATGTCGGCTTTCCAGTCCTTGAGGTAGCCGCTGACCCGGGCATGGATCGGCGCCTTGCTCCAGGCTTCCAGGTGCGCCGGCAAACGCAGGGTATCGCCGGCAGCATTCTGCTGCGGTTGGAATACCATCACCTGCGGGATGGCGGCGGTCTCGGTCCAGGCGGTGACCGACTGCTCGTGCAAGGTGCGGGCGTGCAGGCCGTTGGCGACCAACAGGGCGACCAGGGTCAGGCCGCCGACACCCAGGAGCATCAGACGCTTGCGCGAGGGTTTGTGATCAGACGACATGAGGCGTTTCTCCAGCAGTGGCGCGAGTAGGGTGACGACCGTGGACCAGACTGAAAACCACGGGCACAAACAACAGGGTGGCGATGGTGGCGAAGATCAGGCCACCGATGACCGCACGGCCGAGGGGGGCGTTTTGCTCTTCGGAAATGGCCAGGGGCAACATGCCGATGATCATCGCCAGGGCGGTCATGCACACCGGGCGGAAACGCGTGTAGCCGGCCTCCAGCGCGGCTTTGAGCGCGTCACCATGTTCGGCCAGGCGTTCACGGCAGAAGCTCACCACCAGGATGGAGTTGGCCGTGGCTACCCCCATACACAGAATGGCGCCGGTCAATGCGGGCACCGACAGCGAGGTGCCGCTGAGGAACAGCATCCACACGATTCCTGCCAACGCCGCCGGTAGCGCGGTAATGATCACGAACGGATCAGCCCATGATTGGAAATTGACCACGATCAGCAGGTAAATCAGCACCACCGCACCGAGCAGGCCCAAGCTCAGGCCGCTGAACGCTTCATGTAGCGCGTCGATCTGTCCGTGCAGGCTGATCACTGCGCCTTTGGGGCGCATGGACGCGGTGTCATCCAGCACTTTTTGCACATCACGGGCCACGCCGCCGAGGTCGCGGCCTTGCACATTGGCGTACAGGTCCAGGGTCGGTTCGATGTTGTAGTGAGTCACCACTGCCGGGCTTTGCACGCGGGAGATGGTGGCCACACCGCCGAGGATCTGCGATTGGCCGTCGGCGCCGGTCACCGGCAGCGCTGCCAGTGAGGGCAGGCTGTCGAGGCGGTATTGCGGGGTGGCGGCGACGATGGAGTAGGACACGCCGTTGGCCGGATTGAGCCAGAAGGTCGGTGCCACTTGGGAGCTGCCGGCGAGGGAGGCGACCATGCTATTGGTCACGTCACGCTCGGTAATGCCCAGGCCGTTGGCGCGCAGGCGGTCGACGTTCACTTGCAGCGACGGATAGCCGGTGGACTGCTGGATACGCAGGTCGGCAATGCCCGGTACGTGTTGCAGGCGCCGCTCCAGTTCCACCGCATAGGCGCGGTTTTCTTCATCGTTGTGCCCGGAGATTTTGACGTCCAGCGGGGCAGGGGCGCCGAAGTTGAGGATCTGGCTGCTGATGTCCGCCGGCAGGAACGCGAAGTGGCTGCCGGGGAAACTTTCCGGCAAGGCTTCGCGCAGTTTTTTCACGTAATCGGCGGTGGGGGCGTGGTCCTTTTTCAGGGTGACCTGAATATCGCCGTCCTGCGGGCCGATGGTGCCGCTGTTGCTATAGGCCATGTCGATGCCGCTGAGTGGGATACCGATATTGTCGACGATGGTGTCGAGTTCTTCGGCTGGAATCACTTCACGGATTCGCGCTTCGATGCGGTCGAAGGCGGCGGCGCTTTCTTCGATACGCGTGCCCAGTGGCAAACGCACGTGAAGGGCCAGGGCGCCTGCGTCGGTGGTCGGGAAGAAGTCCTGGCCCAGGCTGGGCAACAGCAGGAAGGACGCCAGTACACAGGCCAGGAAACCGACGATAAACCGCTTGCGATTGCCCAGGGCCAGGGTCAGCAGGGCGTGGTAGGTGTCGCGGATGTTCGAGAAATGCCGTTCGAAACCCTGCTGGAAATTCAGCACCGATTGCAGCACGGCATTGCGCTGTTTCTGATGGTGTTCACCCTCGTGATGATTGATGAATTCATCTTCCGGATGATGCCCTTCACCTTGCTCCGGCGTGTGCGGCTTGAGCAGGAACATCGCCAGGGTCGGCACCAGCGTCCGCGAGAGGATGAACGAACTGGCCATGGCAAAGATTACCGCCAGGGCCATCGGCCGGAACAGGTAGCCGGCGATGCCTTGCAGCAAGAACATCGGCACGAACACGATGCAGATGCACAGTAGCGAGACAAATGCCGGGCCGACGATTTGCGCGGCACCGTCGAGGATCGCCGTCTTCACCGCCTTGCCTTGCTCCAGGTGCCAGTTGATGTTTTCGATGGTTACCGTGGCGTCGTCCACCAGGATGCCCACGGCCAACGCCAGCCCGCCCAACGTCATCACGTTGAGGGTTTGCCCGCTGACCGCCAGCAGCGCGATGGCCGAGAGCACGGCGAGGGGAATCGACGCGGCGATGATCAGCGTCGAGCGCCAACTGCCGAGGAACAGCAGGATCATCGCACTGGTCAGCAGCGCGGCGATGATGCCTTCCTGGGCCACGCTGCCCACCGATTGCTTGACGAACACAGAGGCATCGCCCAGCAGCGAGGTCTTCAGCGACGGCGGCAGGGTTTCGTTGATGCGTGGCAGCATCTGGCGGATGCCGTCGATGATCGACAGTGTGGAAATGCTACCGTTTTTCAGCGCCGGCATCAGTACCGCACGGTGGCCGTCGACGCGCACAATGTTGGTCTGCGGCGGCGAGCCGTCACGCACGTGGGCGACTTGGCCGATGGTGATCAGCGCGCCGTCGACGGTCTTGATCGGCAGGTCATTCAGCTCATCGATGGCCTTGGGGCTGTTGTTGAGCAGGATCGTATATTCATTGGGACCGAGTTTGGCGGTGCCCACCGGTATGATCTGGTTCTGCAGGGCCAAGGCGTTGCCCACGTCCTGGGCCGACAAACCTTTAGCGGCCAGCGCCTGCGGGTCAAGGTCGAGAGTGATCTGGCGTTGCTTGCCGCCCATGGGCGTCGGCATGGCCAGGCCGGGCAAGGCGCTCAGGGGCAGGCGAATATTGTTTTGCACCAGGTCGCGGATTCTGGCTTCCGAGAGGCTGGGGCTGGAGAACGCCATTTCCAAAATCGGCACCGTGGAGGCGCTGTAGTTGAGAATCAGCGGCGGCGTGATACCCGGTGGCATCTGCTTGAGCACGGTTTGTGACACCGCCGTCACCTGGGCGTTGGCGGTGCGGATATCCACGCCAGGCTGGAAGAAGATTTTCACGATGCCCATGCCGGGCAGGGATTGCGATTCGATGTGTTCGATGTCGTTGACGGTGGTGCTCAGGGAGCGTTCGTAGGTGTAGATCACCCGACCGGCCATGGCGTCCGGCGACAGGCCGTTGTACTGCCAGACCACGGCGACCACGGGGATGCCGATATCCGGGAAAACGTCAGTGGGGGTACGCAGGGCCGCCATCGGCCCGATGATGCAGATGAATATGGCCAATACGATAAACGTGTACGGCTTTTGCAGTGCGGTCTTTACCAGCCCGAGCATGCGTGAAACCTCCGAAAGGAGCAGGATTGCAAACCCCGGCAGTCTCACGCGACCCACCTAACACGCACCTTTCAGCCAGGTGAAGGAACATTTAGGTAGGGGCTGAAGATCGTTTCATATGGATTCATTTGTTCTACAAAGGGGGGCTCCTCAAGCTTGGAGCCCATCAAACACATCGTCCCTATTGGAGCCCTGCCATGTCACTCAAACCTCTGTTATTGATCCCTGCCCTCGGTGCTGTGCTGTTGTTGTCGGCGTGCGCTGGTCCGATCCCGAAGGCGGATCCGAGCGAAGCGTGGATCGGCTTGAAAGAAGAAGCGCCCAACGACCTGATGGCCGAACGCGTGGACGGCAAGCGCGTGGATGACGGACGTTTCTTTGAGGTAACGCCAGGAGATCATCAGCTGGATGTGACGTTGTTCGAGGAAGAGCCCGGCGACGACAACCAGCAGGACTGCCAGGGCCGTGTCGAATACAAGAATTTCAAAGCGGGTGAACACTACACGCTGGTGGAGTCGAGCCTGGGCACCACCGTGCGCGCCTCCCTGGAGGATGGCCACGGTAAGGAAGTCGCGGCGACTCAGGACTTCAATTGCATGCCTGGCTAGGCGTGATGCACCACCGCCTTATGGGGTTTGGCGGGCGCAGCGGGCTTGACGTGGGGGTGATGGTGCCGACGGGTAACGCGCAACACCCCCCATAACATGGCGCCGGCTACCGCCAGCCAACCGCAGATCAACAGGAAAATCGTTGTTGCAAGGCTCATCTGGGCCTCCTTTCGCCCCGCAGGGGGCACACACAGTCTTCTCAATGGACAGTCTAGCTACCTGGCGGTTGCCTGATATTGACCAATGGTCGTGTCTGTCCAACTTCTTTGCTCTATCCGCGTCCTTTACTAAGCCTGCAGGCTATACCCGCGTGGCAGAGCGCCCTATGATCATGGCCCTTACCGGCAGTTGATCAAGAGAGTAGAAAATTGCGGTTACGGTCGAACCTGAAAACATCCTTGTTCCTCGCGTGTGCCCTGGGCCTTGCCGCGTGTTCCTCCACCCCGTCGAGACTGGCGGGCCTGCCGGAGCGCGTCGAGCTCAACGGCGTGCCGACCTTTCGCAGCGAGGCATATCAGGGCGGTCCTACGTCTTTAGCCAGCATGCTGTCGCAACAAGGCATTGTCATGACACCGGGACTATTGGATAAGCCGCTGCATTTGCCGGGAGGCGAAGCGGATCTTGAGCGCAATATGCAGGTACTGGCCCGCGAATACGGGCTGATGGTGTATCCGCTGGATGCCCAGCTAACGGCGGTGCTGGCCCAGGTGGCGGCGGGTTATCCGGTGATGGCGCGGATTGGCGGCGGGCTGTGGTCCGATGCGCACTACGTGGTCGTGGTGGGGTTCAACCAGCAGAAAAGCACGGTGTTGTTGCGCTCGGGGATGGAACGACGCCTGTTGATGAGCTTCAGCGACTTTGTGTCCAAATGGAAAAGCGCCGGCAACTGGGCAATCCTCACCCAGCGGCCGAGTCAGTTGCCGGCGAATGTGGATGCACAGCGTTGGCGGGATTCGGCTAATGCGACCGCCCAGGCCGGGCAGGAGCGGGCGGCGGCGCAGGCGCTGAAGGTGTTGGCGGAACGCAAATAAACAAAACACCAGCGCTCCCACATTAAGATAACTGTGCTTAGCGACGTACTTCGGCGGCGTTAGGTCGGTTCTTCAGGTTCTTGTCGGCCTTGTAGCGCAACGCCACATCCGGTACCGAACCACTCTTGCCGGTCTCGACCCAATTGCGGATACGGCTGGCATCGGCAAAGTGGGTGAATTTGCCGAAGGCATCCAGGATCACCAGCGACACCGGGCGGTTGCCCATGCTGGTCACCAGCACCAGGCAGTGACCGGCCTGGTTGGTGAAGCCGGTCTTGGTCAGCTTGATGTCCCAGTTGGCGCGGTTTATCAGGTGGTCAGTGTTGGAGAAGCCCAGGGTGTAGTTGGGCTTGCGGAACGACACGGTCTTTTCCTTGGTGGTGCTCAACTGGCTCAGCAAAGGGTAGTGACGCGCGGCAGCCAGCAGTTTGCTCAGGTCGCGGGCGGTAGACACGTTGTGGATCGACAGGCCGGTGGGTTCGACATAGTGCGTGCTGGTCATGCCCAGCGCCTTGGCCTTGGCGTTCATCGCGGCGATGAAGGCTGCGTAACCACCCGGATAGTGGTGGGCCAGGCTCGCGGCGGCGCGGTTTTCCGAGGACATCAGGGCGATCAGCAGCATTTCCTTGCGCGGCATCTGACTGCCGATCTTCACGCGCGAGAACACGCCTTTCATTTCTGGCGTGTCGGTGATGTTGATGTCGATGTACTCATCCATGTTCTGCTTGGCTTCGAGCACGATCAGGCCGGTCATCAACTTGCTCACCGAGGCGATGGGCACTACCACGTCCGGATTGCTGGAATAGATAACCTTGTTGGTTTGCAGGTCTACCAGCATGGCGCTGCCGGAAGCGATTTGCAGTTTGGAGGTGTCACGCGGGGCCAGGGTGGTTTCGGCGGCGTGCGCAAAGGTGCCCGTGAAAGCAAAAAATAGGCTGACAAGAGAAAGACGAATTTTCACGCGGATGAACTCGCTAAAAAGTAAGGAAATACCGTTCGGGAACGGTTTTTTGATAAATGCCGTTACATTTTAGGAGTATGGATCAGAAACTGTCGAATGTTCTTCCAGAACCCGATGAAAGTTCTTAAAAACTAAGAAAAAAGAGGGTTTATTGCGGGCAATAAAAAACCCTGCGATAAAGCAGGGCTTTTTCAGTACGTCTGGTTATTAAACGTGCAGGGTCTCTGCGGCGTACAGAGTGTTTTCCAACAGGCATGCCCGCGTCATCGGGCCGACGCCACCGGGTACCGGGGTGATCCAGCCTGCGCGGGGCAGGGCGGTTTCGTACACTACGTCGCCGACCAGCTTGCCGTCATCCTGGCGGTTGATGCCCACGTCGATGACGATCGCACCTTCCTTTATCCATTCACCTTTGACCAGGCCCGGCTTGCCGGCGGCCACCACAACCAGGTCGGCACGACCGACGTGGCCGGCGAGGTCTTTGGTGAAGCGATGGGTGACAGTCACCGTGCAACCGGCGAGCAGCAGTTCCATGGCCATCGGGCGGCCAACGATGTTGGAGGCGCCGACCACGACTGCATCGAGGCCGTACAGGTCGACACCGGTGCTTTCCAGCAGGGTCATGATGCCTTTGGGCGTGCATGGGCGCAGCAGCGGGATACGCTGGGCCAGGCGGCCGACGTTATAAGGGTGGAAGCCGTCGACGTCTTTGTCGGGGCGAATGCGCTCCAGCAATTTGGAGGCGTCGAGGTGTTCCGGCAATGGCAATTGGAGCAGGATGCCATCGATCTTCGGGTCGTCGTTGAGGCCGTCGATCAGGTCTGTAAGGGCCTGTTGGGTGGTCTCGGAAGGCAAGTCATAGGCCTTGGAAATAAAGCCGACCTCTTCACAGTCTTTACGCTTGTGCGAGACATAAACCTGAGAGGCAGGATCGCTGCCGACCAGGATCACCGCGAGGCCAGGCGTGCGCAGGCCTTGTTGGCTGCGCTCGTTGACCCGTTTGGCGATCTGCTGGCGCAGGCTGGCGGCGATTGATTTGCCGTCGATAAGTTGTGCAGTCATTACGCGTGATTAACCATCGAGAGGGGGAAGAAAAGTGCGCGCATTCTCGCATGCCAAGACGTGAGGGCAAAGGCGCTTGGTCTGCAAATTGCCCTAACCCCTTAAATAAAATCAGTTTTTTTCAAAAAAGATTTGACGGGTTTCGAGGGCGTCTATACTATTCGTCGCACTTGTCGGGCACAGCCTAGCACTGGTTAAGAAGGTCGAGCAGAATAGCGTGTTGTTCTGCAAGGCTGGAAGCACTTAGTTTGTAATCCTCCAAGAGTACAGATTAATAAGGCGCCCGTAGCTCAGCTGGATAGAGCATCCGCCTTCTAAGCGGATGGTCGCAGGTTCGAGTCCTGCCGGGTGCGCCATTAGGCAGCTTTGGCACAAGTAGCGCTATATGGTGGGCGTAGCTCAGTTGGTAGAGCACGGGATTGTGACTCCCGTTGTCGAGGGTTCGATCCCCTTCGTCCACCCCATATTTTAAAAAGGCGCCAGATTAATCGTCTGGCGCCTTTGCTTTAAGAGCTTCAAGCGCGGATGTGGTGGAATTGGTAGACACACTGGATTTAGGTTCCAGCGCCGCGAGGCGTAAGAGTTCGAGTCTCTTCATCCGCACCAAATAAAGCTTGGCCCCGTTGAAAAACAGGCTAGGCCTCAACAAAGAAGAAGTGGTTTGGTTTCTTTGTTAACGCAATATGGTGGGCGTAGCTCAGTTGGTAGAGCACGGGATTGTGACTCCCGTTGTCGAGGGTTCGATCCCCTTCGTCCACCCCATATTCGAAAGGCGCCAGATTTAACAGTCTGGCGCCTTTTTTGGTTTCAGCGGTTCGAAATATCCAGCGGCTGCAGGTAATGGGGCGCGACGGCAGGGCGTTTTGTCGTATTTGTGTATCTCGATGATGCTGCACTGCCTGCCCGCCCTGTTTGCAGGGTTGGCCGTCAGGGAGGTGGTTGGCGACTTCTTCTATATATAGAAGGGGCGGCGCAGAGCCCTGGCGTGATGGGTTGTATTTGTCACCGGGGCGAAGTGCATCAGTGCCTTCGTACCGATAAATTGCCGGCTGTTTTCGAGCGTATTTGCAGTAGGGTGACTTCTTGAGTTTGACCCACTAGAATGCATGCCCTTGATTGGGGTCGGAAATGGCCGGCTAACGTCTGTGCAACGAGGAATATCCATGCAAGTTTCTGTTGAAAATACTACTGCTATCGAGCGTCGCCTGAGCATCTCCGTGCCGGCTGAGCGCGTCGAGACTGCGGTCAACAAGCGTCTGCAGCAGACTGCCCAAAAGGCCAAGATCGCTGGTTTCCGTCCAGGCAAAGTGCCAATGAGCGAAATCAAGCGCCGTTTTGGTGCCGATGCGCGCCAGGAAGCTGTGGGTGACGTGATCCAGGCTTCTTTCTACGAAGCGGTCGTTGAGCACAAGCTGAACCCGGCTGGTTCGCCGTCGATCGAGCCTAAGTCGCTGGAAGCTGGCAAAGACCTGGAATACGTTGCCGTATTCGAAGTGTTCCCTGAGTTTGAAGTGGCCGGTTTCGACGGTATCGCCATCGAGCGCCTGAGCGCCGAAGTGGCTGATTCGGACCTGGACAACATGCTGGAAATCCTGCGCAAGCAGAACACTCGTTTCGAAGTGGCCGACCGTGCTGCCCAGAACGAAGACCAGCTGAACATCGATTTCGTTGGCAAGGTTGACGGCGAAGTGTTCGCTGGTGGCTCCGCCAAGGGCACTCAGCTGGTGCTGGGTTCCAACCGCATGATTCCGGGCTTCGAAGACGGCCTGGTTGGCGCCAAGGCTGGCGAAGAGCGCGTTCTGAACCTGACTTTCCCTGCTGACTACCAGAACCTGGACCTGGCTGGCAAAGCCGCCGAGTTCACCGTGACCGTCAACAGCGTGTCCGAGCCTAAGCTGCCAGAGCTGAACGAAGAATTCTTCGCCCAATTCGGCATCAAGGAAACCGGTATCGAAGGCTTCCGCACCGAAGTTCGCAAGAACATGGAGCGCGAGCTGCGTCAGGCCATCAAGTCCAAGGTCAAGAACCAGGTCATGGACGGTCTGCTGGCCGCCAACCCGATCGAAGTGCCTAAGGCTCTGCTGTCCAACGAAGTGGATCGCCTGCGCGTTCAAGCTGTTCAGCAGTTTGGTGGCAACATCAAGCCTGACCAACTGCCGGCCGAGCTGTTCGAAGAGCAAGCCAAGCGCCGCGTCGTGCTGGGCCTGATCGTGGCTGAAGTGGTCAAGCAGTTCGACCTCAAGCCTGACGAAGACCGCGTTCGCGAAATGATCCAGGAAATGGCTTCGGCCTACCAGGAGCCTGAGCAGGTCGTGGCTTGGTACTACAAGAACGATCAGCAACTGAACGAAGTGCGTTCGGTTGTGCTGGAAGAACAAGTTGTGGATACTGTTCTGCAGAAGGCTAAGGTGACCGATAAAGCGGTCTCTTACGAAGAAGCAGTCAAACCGGCGGAAGCAGCACAAGCCGACTGATTGTCCAACTCGTTGGAAATTCAACCATAAGCCAGCCTCGCGCTGGCTTATGCGTTTTCAAGACATGACTATTTGGGAGTAACTGCAGAGCATGTTCCGTAATTCCTATATTCAGCAGAACTCTGATATCCAGGCCGCTGGCGGCCTGGTCCCGATGGTTGTCGAGCAGTCCGCTCGTGGCGAACGCGCCTACGACATCTACTCGCGCCTGCTCAAGGAGCGAGTGATCTTTCTGGTGGGTCCCGTAGAGGACTACATGGCCAACCTGATCTGTGCGCAGCTGCTGTTCCTTGAAGCGGAAAACCCGGACAAGGACATCCATCTCTACATCAACTCGCCGGGTGGTTCGGTGACAGCAGGCATGTCGATCTACGACACCATGCAATTCATCAAGCCAAACGTGTCGACTACCTGTATCGGCCAAGCCTGCAGCATGGGCGCGTTCCTGTTGACCGCGGGTGCCGAAGGCAAGCGTTTCTGCCTGCCGAACTCGCGTGTGATGATTCACCAGCCACTGGGCGGTTTCCAGGGCCAGGCGTCGGATATTGAAATTCACGCCAAGGAAATCCTCTTCATCCGCGAGCGTCTCAACACGCTGATGGCCAAGCACAGCGGACGCACCCTGGAAGAAATCGAGCGCGATACCAACCGTGACAATTTCATGAGCGCTGAAGCCGCCAAGGAATACGGGTTGATCGACGCAGTGATCGACAAGCGCCCCGCTTAATATAAGCCGCTCAAAATAGGGCTGGTCGGCATGTCCGACCACTGGCGGGCTTGAAAAAGCCCGCATAAGCCTTCATCTTGTGTTGCAAGCCTATCGGATTTGGATCGAACGAATGACTGACACCCGCAACGGCGAGGACAACGGCAAGCTGCTCTATTGCTCCTTCTGTGGCAAAAGCCAGCATGAAGTACGCAAATTGATTGCCGGCCCCTCGGTCTTTATCTGCGACGAGTGCGTCGACCTGTGCAATGACATCATCCGTGAGGAGGTGCAGGAAGCCCAGGCCGAAAGCAGCGCGCATAAATTGCCTTCGCCTAAAGAAATCAGCGGTATCCTTGACCAGTATGTGATTGGTCAAGAGCGTGCAAAGAAGGTTCTGGCCGTAGCGGTGTATAACCACTACAAGCGCTTGAACCAGCGTGACAAGAAAGGCGACGAAGTTGAACTCGGCAAGAGTAATATCCTGCTGATCGGTCCTACAGGCTCGGGCAAGACCCTGCTTGCAGAAACCCTCGCCCGCCTGCTGAACGTTCCGTTCACCATCGCCGACGCTACCACCCTCACCGAGGCTGGCTACGTGGGTGAAGATGTCGAGAACATCATTCAGAAGCTGCTGCAGAAGTGCGACTACGACGTAGAGAAAGCCCAGATGGGTATTGTCTACATCGACGAAATCGACAAGATTTCGCGCAAGTCGGACAACCCGTCGATCACCCGGGACGTTTCCGGTGAGGGCGTGCAGCAAGCCCTGTTGAAACTGATCGAAGGCACGGTCGCTTCCGTACCGCCACAAGGCGGCCGCAAGCACCCGCAGCAGGAATTCCTTCAGGTTGATACGCGCAACATCCTGTTCATCTGTGGCGGTGCGTTCTCTGGTCTGGAAAAAGTTATTCAGCAGCGTTCGACCCGCGGCGGCATCGGCTTCAGTGCCGAAGTGCGCAGCAAGGAAGAGGGCAAGAAGGTGGGCGAGTCCCTGCGTGAAGTCGAGCCTGACGATCTGGTCAAGTTCGGTCTGATCCCGGAATTCGTTGGCCGTCTGCCGGTCTTGGCCACGTTGGACGAGCTGGATGAGGCTGCTCTGATTCAGATCCTCACCGAGCCAAAAAACGCCTTGACCAAGCAATATGCCAAATTGTTCGAGATGGAAGGTGTAGACCTCGAGTTCCGTACCGACGCACTCAAATCAGTGGCCAAGCGGGCACTGGAGCGCAAGACCGGTGCCCGTGGCCTGCGTTCGATTCTTGAAGGCGTCCTGCTCGACACCATGTACGAAATCCCCTCGCAGTCCGAGGTGAGTAAAGTGGTGATCGACGAAAGCGTCATAGAAGGTAAGTCCAAGCCACTGTATATCTACGAAAACAGTGAGCCGGCTGCCAAGGCTGCGCCCGACGCGTAAGCGTTTCGCAGTTTCGGTATAAACAAGGGGCCTCCAGGGGCCCCTTTGTTTTTACGGCGTTTTTTACCCTAAAGCGTTTACTGCGTTTAACTGCTGGCAATAAGCTTGTTTTTTTTGCATGCAGCCCCCATCTTGGTTTCAAGCTTATTTTTCATCTGTCATAGAGGCGAAATCATGAAGACCACCATCGAATTGCCTCTCCTGCCGTTGCGTGATGTCGTCGTCTATCCGCACATGGTTATCCCGCTGTTCGTGGGGCGCGAGAAGTCTATCGAAGCCCTCGAGGCCGCGATGACGGGCGACAAGCAAATCCTGCTGTTGGCCCAGAAGAATCCTGCTGACGATGATCCAGGCGAAGACGCCCTGTATCGTGTCGGCACCATTGCTACCGTACTGCAATTGCTCAAGCTGCCTGATGGCACCGTCAAGGTGCTGGTGGAAGGCGAGCAACGCGGTGCGGTTGAGCGTTTCATGGAGGTGGACGGCCACCTGCGTGCAGAAGTGGCGCTGATCGACGAAGTCGAAGCCCCGGAGCGCGAGTCCGAAGTGTTTGTGCGCAGCCTGCTCTCGCAGTTCGAGCAGTATGTGCAGTTGGGCAAGAAGGTCCCGGCTGAAGTGCTGTCCTCCCTCAACAGCATTGATGAGCCGAGCCGCCTGGTCGACACCATGGCCGCGCACATGGCGCTGAAGATCGAGCAGAAGCAGGACATTCTCGAAATCATCGACCTGCCGGCCCGTGTCGAGCATGTACTGGCACTGCTGGATGCCGAGATCGACCTGTTGCAGGTCGAGAAACGTATCCGTGGTCGTGTGAAGAAGCAAATGGAGCGCAGCCAGCGCGAGTACTACCTGAATGAGCAGATGAAGGCCATTCAGAAAGAGCTTGGCGACAGTGAGGAAGGCCACAACGAGATCGAAGAGCTGAAAAAGCGCATCGATGCTGCCGGTCTGCCGAAAGACGCCCTGGCCAAAGCCACCGCCGAGCTGAACAAGCTCAAGCAAATGTCGCCGATGTCGGCGGAAGCCACTGTGGTGCGCTCCTACATCGACTGGCTGGTGCAGGTGCCGTGGAAGGCTCAGACCAAAGTACGCCTGGACCTGGCGCGCGCTGAAGACATCCTCGATGCCGACCACTACGGCCTGGAAGAAGTCAAAGAACGCATCCTCGAATACCTCGCCGTGCAAAAGCGTGTGAAGAAGATTCGTGGTCCTGTGTTGTGCCTGGTAGGCCCGCCAGGTGTCGGTAAAACCTCTTTGGCCGAGTCGATTGCCAACGCGACCAACCGTAAATTCGTGCGTATGGCCCTCGGTGGCGTGCGCGATGAGGCGGAAATTCGTGGTCATCGCCGGACGTACATCGGTTCGATGCCAGGAAGATTGATTCAAAAGATGACGAAGGTGGGGGTGCGCAACCCGCTGTTCCTGCTCGATGAAATCGACAAAATGGGCAGCGACATGCGTGGCGATCCAGCCTCGGCCTTGCTGGAAGTGCTCGATCCTGAGCAAAACCATAATTTCAACGACCATTACCTGGAAGTCGACTACGACCTGTCCGACGTGATGTTCCTGTGCACCTCGAACTCCATGAATATCCCACCAGCGCTGCTGGACCGGATGGAGGTGATTCGTCTGCCGGGTTACACCGAAGACGAGAAGATCAACATCGCCGTCAAATACCTCGCGCCCAAGCAGATTTCGGCCAACGGCCTGAAGAAGGGTGAGATCGAATTCGAGGTCGAGACGATCCGCGATATCGTGCGTTATTACACTCGCGAGGCCGGTGTACGGGGCCTGGAGCGCCAGATCGCGAAGATCTGCCGCAAAGCGGTCAAGGAACATGCACTGGAAAAACGCTTCTCCGTGAAGGTCACTGCCGACTCGCTGGAGCACTTCCTGGGCGTGCGTAAGTTCCGTTACGGTCTGGCCGAGCAGCAGGATCAGGTAGGACAGGTGACTGGCCTGGCGTGGACTCAGGTGGGCGGCGAATTGCTGACCATCGAGGCTGCGGTTATCCCGGGCAAGGGCCAACTGATCAAGACCGGCTCTCTCGGTGACGTGATGGTCGAGTCCATCACTGCCGCACAGACCGTCGTGCGCAGCCGCGCCAGAAGCCTGGGGATCCCCCTGGACTTCCACGAGAAGCACGACACCCACATCCACATGCCGGAAGGGGCGACCCCGAAGGACGGCCCTAGCGCAGGCGTAGGCATGTGCACGGCCCTGGTGTCGGCACTGACCGGGATACCGGTGCGCGCCGATGTCGCCATGACCGGGGAAATCACCCTGCGTGGCCAAGTATTGGCTATCGGTGGTTTGAAGGAGAAATTGCTTGCCGCGCACCGGGGTGGTATCAAGACGGTGATCATTCCTGAAGAGAATGTTCGCGACTTGAAGGAAATTCCTGACAACATCAAGCAAGATCTGCAGATTAAACCCGTTAAATGGATTGACGAGGTCCTGCAAATTGCGCTGCAATACGCGCCGGAGCCCTTGCCGGATGTGGCTCCGGAGATAGTTGCAAAGGACGAAAAACGCGAGTCTGATTCCAAGGAAAGAATTAGCACGCATTAATGCGATTAAGCCTGGGGGCTTCCTTGACAGCTTTTTAGAGCCCTTGTTATAAAGCGGCTCTTAAGTGTCTGTAGGCCATTCAGCACTGGTTTTTGCTTTCACCAAAAAACTTAGAATCATACTCAATAGATATGTAAGGGGACTTAGAGTGAACAAGTCGGAACTGATTGATGCTATCGCTGCATCCGCTGATATCCCGAAAGCTGCTGCTGGCCGTGCGCTGGACGCAGTAATCGAATCCGTCACTGGCGCTCTGAAGGCCGGCGACTCCGTGGTACTGGTAGGCTTCGGTACTTTCTCTGTGACTGACCGCCCAGCTCGCACTGGCCGTAACCCACAGACTGGCAAAGCACTGCAAATCGCTGCTGCCAAGAAACCAGGTTTCAAAGCCGGTAAAGCCCTGAAAGAAGCCGTTAACTAAGCTTCGATCCAGCCTTTACCTACCCGGGCCGAACGCAGGTTCGACCTGGGAGCGGAGCGGCAGTTGACCCACGTATATCGGGTCGCCAAGCCGGGGAGAACTAGAGCCCCCATCCGCTCCGCCAGTTGCGAGAAGGCGCATCCTTGGATGCGCCTTTCTTATATCCGTACTCTACCCACGCTCCACGGTTGCCCATTCTTGAAGTTCAACCGTTTCTGGGGGACGCATGCTGCAAAATATCAGGGACAATTCACAAGGCTGGATTGCCAAGACCATTATCGGGATCATCGTCGCATTGATGGCGTTCACCGGTATCGAAGCCATTTTCCAGGCTTCGGGTAACAATAAGCAGGACGTGGCCAAGGTCAACGGTGAAGAAATCACCCAGACCGAGCTGAGCCAGGCCGTCGACATGCAACGTCGCCAGCTGATGCAACAGCTGGGCAAGGATTTCGATGCTTCCCTGCTGGACGAAAAACTATTGCGCGAAGCGGCCCTCAAAAGCCTGATCGATCGCAAGCTGCTGCTGCAAGGTGCTGCCGATTCCAAGTTTGGCTTCTCTGAAGCTGCACTCGACCAGGTGATTTTGCAGACGCCGGAATTCCAGGTGGAAGGCAAGTTCAACGCCGAGCGCTTTGATCAGGTGATCCGCCAGCTGGGCTACAGCCGTATGCAATTCCGTCAGATGCTGACTCAGGAAATGCTGATCGGCCAGATTCGCGCAGGTATCGCCGGCAGCGGTTTTGTCACCGACGCCGAAGTGCTGGCATTCGCTCGTCTGGAAAAACAGACCCGCGACTTTGCCACCGTCAACATCAAGGCCAACCCTGGCGCGGTGAAACTCACCGACGACGAAGTCAAGGCTTACTACGACCAGCACGCCAAAGAGTTCATGACCCCTGATCAAGTGGTCATCGACTACCTGGAACTGAAGAAGTCTTCTTTCTTCGACCAGGTTACCGTGAAGGACGATGAGCTGCAGGCTGCCTATCAGAAAGAAACCGCCAACCTCGCTGAACAGCGTCGTGCCGCGCACATCCTGATTGAAGTCAACGACAAGGTCACCGACGCGCAAGCCAAGGCCAAGATCGAAGAAATCCAGGCGCGCCTGGCCAAGGGTGAGAAGTTCGAAGCCCTGGCGAAGGAGTTCTCCCAGGATCCGGGCTCGGCCAACAGTGGCGGCGATCTCGGCTTTGCTGGCCCTGGCGTCTACGACCCGGACTTCGAAACCGCGTTGTACGCGTTGAACAAGGACCAGGTTTCGGCACCGGTACGCAGCACCTTCGGTTGGCACTTGATCAAGCTGTTGGGCGTTGAGGCACCGCAAGTGCCGACGTTTGCCAGCCTGAAAGACAAGCTGACCAAAGAGCTGAAGACCCAGCAGGTTGAGCAGCGTTTTGTCGAAGCGACCAAGCAATTGGAAGATGCTGCATTCGAAGCCTCCGACCTGGCCCAGCCGGCGTCCGACCTGAAGCTGACCGTGCACACCTCCGCGCCGTTTGGCCGTGAAGGTGGTGAAGGTGTTGCGGCCAACCGTGCCGTGGTCACCGCTGCGTTCAGCCCGGAAGTGCTGGATGAGGGGGCCAACAGCACCGCCATCGAGCTGGATCCGGAAACCATCATCGTGCTGCGTGCCAAAGAGCACCTGAAGCCTGCGCAACTGCCGCTGGAAAGCGTTTCAGCAGCGATTCGCACGCAGATGGCCAAGGAGCGCGCCAGCGCGGCTGCCAAGGCTCACGCTGACGAGTTGATCGCTAGCCTGCGTGATGGCAAGACCCCGCTGAACCAGCCGGTCGACGGCCAGGCGTGGAAGGTCACTGAAGCGGCTACCCGTAGCCAGGACGCGATCGATCCTGCCGTGCTGCAAGCCCTGTTCCGCATGCCCAAGCCTGCGGCCAAGGACAAGCCGACCTTCACCACTGTGACCCTGTCCGATGGTAGCCTGGTGATCGTGCGCTTGAACGGTGTCAACGAAGCCGCTGCTCCAACGGACGAAGAAAAGGCGCAATACCGCCGCTTCCTCGCTTCCCGTGTTGGTCAGCAGGATTTCGCGGCTTACCGTAAGCAGCTGGAAACCAAGGCTGACATCAAGAAGTTCTGATGTCGGTTTGAATGAAAAACCCCCGGGCTGAACAGGCCGGGGGTTTTTTTATGGGCGCTGGAGTGCGCTGCCCGGTGGTGTACGTATGACCCTGCTTCTTTTCAGGGCGCCGGCGGCGACCTTGAGCAAGCGCTGGAAATTCGGGCATTGCCCATGGTCAGGTGCCGGGCAGGCCGCGGCATGCCGCAAGCCCTGGCTCATCGCTTTCAAGCGCTTGATGGTCGCGTCGATGCTGTCGGCCTTGTCCAGCAACAGCTGTCTGTCCACCTGCAATGCGCCCTTAAAGGGCAGCATGCTGCGGATTTCATCCAGCGACAGGCCGCCGGCTTGTCCGAGGGCGATCAGCGCCAATCGATCGAGCACGTCGGGCCTGAAGTGGCGCCGTTCCCCTGGGGCACTGGTCGCGGTGATCAACCCGGCCTTCTCGTAAAACCGCACGGTGGAGGAGGGCAGTCCCGTACGCCGGGCCACTTCCGAGATATCCATGATGCCTCCCTTGACTTGAAGTTGACTTCAACTTCTATCCTGCCTGTGAACGAAGGTCTCATCAATCAGAGGACAGGCAATGTTGTCGATGGCAGAAGGCGTAAGGTTGGTATTGGTCGGGGTGGGTGCGACCGTCTTGATGGACGTGTGGTCAATGCTCCTGAAAGCGTTGGGTGTTGCAACGCTTGACTATGCGATGGTGGGTCGTTGGGCGGGCCACCTCTGTCGCGGCACGTTCACCCATGCCAGCATCGGCAAGGCGGCGCCGGTACGCGGGGAAGCTTCCCTGGGGTGGGCGATTCACTATGCCGTCGGGATTGCCTTTGCAGCGCTGCTGGTAAGCCTCTACGGTGTGCAATGGTTGCGGGGGCCGACGTGGTGGCCTGCGCTGGTGGTGGGAGCGGTCACGGTAGTTTTCCCTTACTTCGTGCTGCAGCCCGCCATGGGCGCGGGTGTGGCGGCGTCTCGTACGGCCACGCCCTGGAGAAATCGCCTGCGAAGTTTGGTGTCCCATTGCGTGTTTGGCGGCGGCTTGTACCTTTCGGCGGTGGCGCTTGCACGGGCAGTGGGTTAGGTAGGCGGCAGTATTGTGTGATGGGGACTTGTGTCAGTCGGGTTTGACACAGATGCTAGAGGACCACTGACGAAGGAGTGTCCAAACATGTGGATTCAAGGAAGCAACAGCCTGGTGATCCGTCGTGCCGGCGCGGGAGATGCTGCTGCTGTACTGCAGGTGTTCGACGAGGTGATTGCCTGGTTTGTCGCCATCGGCAACCACGGTCAATGGGGCACCGAGCCCTGGTCGACGTCACCCCGGCGGATCGTGCAGGTAACTGAAGCTTGCGCGATGCCCGACGCGTGGGTCGTAGAAGGCCCTGACGGGCGCATTCACGCGGCCTTGGTACTGGGTGAGCCCATGCCTTACGTTCCTCCGGCAACTGAGCCGGAGGTGTACGTGCGTCTGCTGATCGTTGCACGAGATGAACGTTTACGTGGCCTGGGTCGGCGTCTCATGGCGTTCGCCGATGAGCGCGCCGGCGCCCTGGCTGTGCAGCGCTTGCGTGTGGATTGCTACGGTGGTGGGAGCGGCGATCTGGTGCGGTTTTATGAGTCTTGTGGGTATGAACGCCTGTCAACGTTTGACGTGGAGGGGTGGCCGGGCCAGTTGTTGGGGCGCAGTCTTGAGCCCAGCGGCAAGGGCCAGCAGCATCAGCCGCATGACGGTCCAAGCAAATGCGGCGACGGCCCAGCCCTGCAGTAACACACCGCCCTGTCTCGGCCAAAGTGCGCGTTTTTATTGATCATATGTGTGCAAGGAGGTTTCCTACGGACGGTGTCGTGTAAGGCTGTGACGTTTTACCGACAGGAATGCGCGCGCCAAGGCAGCGTTCTGTTGCACAATACCGCCCGGACCGTTTTCCTCAGGATTTTCAATGTCGACATCATTTCACTTGCGTAGCCTCGGGCTGGCGCTGGTGCTGGCGGGCGCCGCGGGCTGCTCGTCACCCAAGACCGCCATTTATGAACATGAGAATTTCGACGACTCCGGTACGTTTTCCCGGGATTACCCGGTCACTGACGTCGCCGCGTGCGAAGCCGCACGGCGCGCCTTGCTGAGCCAGGGCTACATTATCACCAGCAGCGACCCGAAACTGGTGGTGGGTAACAAGAGCTTCCAGCAGACTGGCGAAACGCACCTGCAGATCAGCTTCAACGTGGTGTGTGCCGATGATGGCAAAGGCACCAACCATTCGACGATGTTCGCCAATGCCTTGCAGGATCGCTACGCGCTGAAGAAGGTCAACAACTCCGCGAGCCTGGGCGTGGGCGTACTGGGCTCGGTGTCGATGCCGATCGGGTCCACCGATGACTCCATGGTGAAAGTGGCGAGCGAGACCGTGTCTGCGCCGAAGTTCTACGAGCGTTACTTTGCACTGGTGGACGTGTTCCTGCCGCAAGAGGTGAAGAAGGCCGAGAACATCCCCGAGAAGCCCAAGGCTGACCTCGGCATGCCGGAACCCAAAGCTGCGCCCACTGCCGAAAAGGTCGAGCCACCGAAGGAAGAGCCTGCTGTGTCACAGCCGGTGGCACCTCCTGTCGAAGCTGCGCCGATTGCGCCGCAGGCCGAGCCTGCACCTGCGCCAACCAATCCCGAGCTGCCACCGCCGACAGAAGCCATTCCGCCGCTGCCGACGCCTGCGCAGTAACTCAGACCGCTACGGGATTCGCCTTGTCGACGTTGATCCCGTAGCGGCTGATGGCTTCGCTGACTTTTTCGCGACCCATCACGCCGTCATCCGCCAAGGCCTTCAAGGCCGCCAGCGCGATGAAATGCCGGTCCACTTCGAAGAATGCACGTAGGGTTTCACGGGTATCCGATTGCCCGAAACCGTCCGTGCCCAGCGTTACAAAACGCCGACCGGGAATGAAGGCGCGAATCTGATCGGCGAAGAGCTTCATGTAGTCGGTCGCCACCACCACCGGCCCGGTTTGCCCGGCCAGACATTGCTCCACATAGCTCATTCGTGGGTCGCTATCCGGGTGTAGCAGGTTCCAGCGTTCTACCTCATGCCCCTCACGGCGCAATTCGGTGAGGCTCGTTGCGCTCCATACATTGCTGCGCACGCCGAAGTCCTTTTCCAGCAGGTCAGCCGCAGCCATCACCTCGCGCAGGATTGAACCACTACCCATCAGTTGCACCTGCGCCTGGTTGCTTCCACTCATCCGGTACATGCCCTTGAGAATGCCTTCTTCAGCACCCTCTGGCATTGCCGGGTGCGGGTAGTTTTCGTTGAGCAAGGTGATGTAATAGTAAATGTCCTCCTGTTGCTCATACATCCGCCGCATGCCCTCGCGAATGATCACTGCCAGCTCGTAGGCAAACGTCGGGTCGTAGGACACGCAGCACGGGATCACCGACGACAGGATATGACTGTGCCCATCGTCGTGCTGCAAGCCTTCACCCATCAGCGTGGTGCGTCCGGCCGTAGCGCCCAGCAGGAAACCGCGCGCACGCGCATCGCCTGCCGCCCAGGCGAGGTCGCCGACCCGCTGGAAGCCGAACATCGAATAGAAAATATAGAACGGCACGGTCATCAGGCCGTGGTTGCTGTAGGACGTACTGGCCGCAATCCAGGAGGAAATGGCGCCGGACTCATTCAGACCTTCCTGCATGATCTGCCCGTCTTTGCTTTCCTTGTAGTAGCTCAGTTGCCCTGCATCCTGTGGGGTATAGAGCTGGCCCACGGCGGAGTGGATACCGATCTGACGGAACAGGCTTTCCATACCAAAGGTGCGTGACTCGTCTGGCACGATGGGCACGATCAGTTTGCCCAGTTGCGGATCTTTGAGTAGGGTGCCGAGGATACGCACAAAGGCCATGGTGGTGGAGATCGAGCGCTCGCCCGTGTCCTTGAGCTGGGTAGCAAAGGCGCTCAGCTCAGGGATTTGCAACGGTTCGACCGCACTGTGTCGTGCCGGTACATAGCCGCCCAAGGCCTGGCGGCGTGCAGCGAAGTAGCGGGCTTCTTCGCTGTCAGCGGCGGGTTTGATGTACGGAATGTCGGCAAGTTGGTCGTCGGCCACTTCCAGGCCGAAGCGGTCGCGGAAAGCTCTTACAGCCTCTGCACCCATCTTCTTGAGCTGGTGGTTGATGTTCTGACCTTCGCCGGCTTCACCCATGCCGAAGCCCTTGACGGTTTTTGCCAGGATTACGGTGGGCTGGCCGCTATGGCGCACGGCAGCCGCATAGGCGTTGTAGATCTTGTCCGGGTCATGTCCGCCCCGTGAAAGTTTCCAGATTTCGTCGTCGGACATATCCGCAACCAGCGCGAGTAATTCCGGGTATTTGCCGAAGAAATGTTCGCGCACATAGGCGCCGTTCTGTGACTTGTAGTTCTGATAATCGCCGTCCACGCATTCCATCATGCGCTGGCGCAGCAGGCCGCTCTGGTCTTTATCCAGCAAGGCATCCCAGCCACCGCCCCAGATTACTTTGATCACGTTCCAGCCGGCGGCGCGGTACAGGCTTTCGAACTCCTGGATCACCTTGGCGTTGCCGCGCACCGGGCCGTCCAGGCGTTGCAGGTTGCAGTTGACCACGAAGATCAGGTTGTCGAGTTTCTCGCGACCGGCCAGGGAGATGGCCGCCAGCGATTCCGGTTGGTCCATTTCGCCATCACCGAGGAAGGCCCACACCTTGCGTCCTTGGTGCGACTTGAGGCCACGCAATTCCAGATAACGCATGAAACGCGCCTGGTAAGCGGCAGTGATCGGGCCAAGGCCCATGGACACGGTGGGAAATTGCCAGAAGTCCGGCATCAGCCTGGGGTGCGGGTAGGATGAAATACCTTCGCCACCGGCTTCGCGACGGAAGTTGTCGAGTTGCGCTTCGCTGATGCGGCCTTCCAGATAGGCGCGGCCATAGATGCCAGGAGAAGAGTGGCCCTGGATGTACACCAGGTCGCCATCAAAGCTGTCAGTACGCCCACGGAAGAAGTGATCGAAGCCTACGTCATACAGCACCGCGGCTGACGCATAGGTCGCAATATGCCCGCCGACACCCGAGTGCTTGCCTGCGCGCAACACCATCGCCATGGCATTCCAGCGGATGTACGCGTTAGTGCGACGTTCGATGGCCAGGTTGCCGGGATAGGGGAGTTGGCGCTCCACCGGGATGGTGTTGACGTATGGGGTGGTGACCCGCCCGTAGAAATCGCCATGGCGCGCCACATCGAAATCCAGCAACTGATCGATCAGGTAATGCGCGCGCGGGCGGCCTTCGGTGGACAACACCGATTCGATGGACTCCAGCCATTCGCGGGTTTCCTGTGGATCATCGTCGCGTCTGACTGCGTTGTTCGGGGTCATGTGAGGCTCCAGGGTCGGCGGATTTCAAGTGGCGGACTCCTTGTGGGAGTACCGACTAAAGTGATTGCAATTGCAACTACATAGCCGAATCTAGCGCGAGATGAGCTACTATTGCAACCTTCTTGAAATTCCTCGGATGGTGTTGCATGTCGTCGAAAGAGCCTGATGTATGGTTCCGTTTTGTCAGGGCTCACAGGACGGTCATCCGTGAAATCGAGCGTCGTCTGGCCGAGGCGGACCTGCCGCCGTATGCCTGGTATGACGCACTGTGGGGCTTGGAAAGCGGCCCCGACGGCACTCGCCGCATGCACGAGTTGGCTGATGTGCTGGCCATTGAGCGCTACAACCTGACGCGTTTGGTCGACCGCCTGGAAAAGGACGGCCTGGTCGTGCGTTCCCGCTCCGACGGCGATGGCCGGGCGGCCTTTGCCTCGATCACCGATGCGGGGCGGGTGCTGCGTAAACAAATGTGGAAGATCTACGAAAGCACCGTGGATGAGTTGTTTTTGTCGCAGATCGAACCGGAGCAGCGCCAGGGGTTTGCGGATGCGCTGGAGCGCACGGCGGGGTTGGCGATGGAGGCCGGTGTGCAGGTCCGGGGGCGGCGCAAGGGCTGATTCATTTAAGCTGATAGCGCAACAGGGCGCGTTCGACATGCAAGGCATCCAAACGGCCTTCATCGGCCAACGCTCGCAGCGCCGCTACCACGATCCAACAGCAACTCGGCGTCGATGCCTGCACCGAGCCTGCACCCAACGCGACAAAGGGTGCGTCAATGTAGCCTGCCAACTGATCGACAATCGGCTGCGCGTAACCAGTGACGGCAATCACCGGCGTCGCATTCCCGGCCAGGCAATCCTGCAGATGGCAGCTGCGTTTGGCGGCGGTGGGGTGCAGACGATTCCAGCGCTCGGCGGTTGCTGCTTCGCGCGCCAACCGCGTGTAACTGGGGCAACTCCACACCTGTGCCGTCACGTCCCATTCCTGTTCCAGCCGTTGCGCCGCCTGGATGACTTGCGCGAGCGCCTGGCCGGCGCCGAGCAATCGCACATCACTCGTCCGATCGCGCTGTATCGCATACATGCCCTTGAGCGCGTCCTCACGATTTTCTTCACTCAACGCCACGGTGCAGATCTGGTCATGCAGCGCCAGGTAGTAAAAGCCGGGCTTGCCTTGCACATACAGCGCGTTCAAGCCAGCCATTACGATTGCTCTGGCTTCTGCGCCGGAGGCAGGGTCATACGGTGTGCAGTGTGGATGGGTCGTTAGCCATAACGGCAGAGAGGGTTGAGTGCCCTTGGGCCAGGGAGAGGGCTGATTTTCGATATCGTTGCAGAGGATGCCCCGCTGCTGCGTCGCGTCCGCCAGTGCTGACAATTGCGCGGACGATTGCGCGCTGTGTAAGTACAGCATGGGTTTTTCCCCCGTGTTACGGGCGAACCACGTGGGCCAGTTGCCCTTGCGCGTGGAGCGTGACTGACCGCGAATGACCCACGCCTGCCGACTGGATTCGAGGGTGTGGGCCATGGTCATGACGGTGTAAAGCGGCGAGCTTTGTGGGTGTTCGATAAGGTTCAGTGCATCGATGCAGCGTTGCGCGGAGTGCACGGTAGAGGCAGGCATGAGTCGATCCCCGGATAACGGATGCGCTCACCCTAAAGGAAATGACCATGTGATTGCAATTGCAACTATAAGTCCGGATGCTAAATCTCCACAACGCTGCTACGTTTAATTCTGGAGTGCAGGAACGTCGTGGCGCAGACATTTTTTCGTCATGACGGCACTTTAGGCTGGCTGTGCAGGTCATTTATCTGCAGCCACTCTTAACTCAAGAAGGAGTCCAGCATGGACGATTACCAGGAAGAACTGCTCGAGTACCACGCGATTGAGCTGGACCCGCTGGAACCGGCTGACGACGCTACAGAGCTGTAACACCGACTTCAGGCGGAATGCCGCTGACTGCGGCGAAATTCCCCTGGGGTCTGGTTGTTCCATCGCCTGAAGGCCCGTTGAAACGCCTGGGCCGAGGCAAAACCGAGCAAGTAGGCGATCTCGCCGAACGCCAGTTCCGTATCGCGAATGTAGGTCATGGCCAGGTCGCGGCGGGTATCGTTGAGAATCGCGCGGAACTGAGTGCCTTCTTCGGCCAGTTTGCGGCGCAGTGTCCAGGTGGGCAGTTTCAAGCGTGCCGCCACTTCTTCCAGGTCGGGTTCCCGGCCGCCATTGAGCATGGGCCCGAGCAACCGGGTAATGCGCTCGCGCAGGCTGCGGGTGCGGGTCAATTGCTCCAACTCTCGCTCACAGAGTTGTAACAACAGATTCCAGGTGCTGGGGCAATGCTGTGGATTGCGCAAGGCCAGGGTCTGCTGGTTGAGGCGCAATTGGTTGGCTTCGGCACCAAAGTGGATGTCTCCCAGCGCGCCGTACTGATCGATGTATTCCGGCGCCTCGAACTCGATGTCGATACGCTGCGCCTGCACGGGTTGCTGGGCGAGGCTCGACAGCTGGTGCAGCCAACCGGCGATGATCGAGTCCACCACAAAGCGGTTGTAGGCGTTGTAGGGGCTGATGGAGTAGAAGCGCAGCCAGGCGCCTTCGGCATCTTCGACAAAGCTCGACTGTCCACGATAATTGGAGCCGTACAGCGCTTCGAAGCGGGTGAGCGCGCGCGCGGCTTCGCGCACGTTGGGGGCCTGAGCGGCGGTGACGCCCGCCAGACCGCCTTGGCTCAAGCGGCTGAACTGGCCCATACGCAGACCCAGCCCCGGATCGCCGGTGAGTTGGATGGCGGCATGGCCAAGACGCATGTAGCGCGGGATCGACAAACGCGCACCGGCTTCGGCCAGGCGCGCCGGGTCGAGGCCGTATTGCAGCAGCAAGGGTTGTGGGTCCCGGCCGTGGCTGTGGACGGCGTCGGCCAGGGCGTGCACGAAACCCACCGACAGATCCCCCAGCCGTACGGGCTTCACAGCCAGATATTCAACAAACGCGCGCCACGGGCCTCGCCATCAGCGCTGATTTGCCCGTTGCTGCTGAGAAAGCTATGCCCGGCCGTGCCCAGGTCCCAGAACTGGCCACGCAGGAACACGCTCATGCCGGCGTTGGCCTGGCTGACGGGTTGTTGGCTGATCAGCGTGAGCCGACGCCAGGCTTCGCCCTCGCTGAGCTCTTCGGGCTTGAGGCTGATTTCGGTCGGTGTGGACACGCTTTTGAAGCCGCGCCAAGGACGGTCCCAGGTTTCGCGACCCAGCACAAAGGCCGGCACAGCAATCAGCTGCGCGCCGTGTTCGTTGAGCTTGCGGTAGTTGTCCGGATACCAGCTGTCGCTGCCGACCAGTACGCCCAATCGGCCAGCCGGGGTGTCGACCACGCTGACGACGTTTTCATCACCAGGTTCGATAAAACCGCGTTCGTCGTAGATTGGATAAAGCTGGCGCTGCGGATCACCGATCGGTAAGCCATCGGCGGCAAACACCACGCTGGCGTTATACAAAGCGCCATGGCCGATCTGCAGTTGGCCCTGGCTGACACTCGGGTTGGGCAGGGTGATGGAGCCGGCTACCAGCGTGACGCCGAACTCCTTGGCCAGGCCACCGAACAGGACTTGGTAGTCCCGCGCCATGCCATCGGCTTTCATGCGCAGGTAGGCGTCGTCGGTGCGGTTGTCGCCGGTGGCGCTGATCCAGGCGCGGACGAACAGCAGCGGGTTGCTCACCGACAGCCAATTCATCGCATCTTTGGCGTGGAGGGCCTGGTACACCTCGTTTTTTTCGCCGGTGAGCATCAGCCAGGTACCAATATGTTCTGGCAGCACCACGATGGTCTTGTCGTTGATCAGCCCCTGGTCGCGGGCTTTTTGCAGGTAGGCCGCGAGTTTCAGGTGCAGGCGTTCCAGGCTTTGGTAGTCGGCGGGAAACAGCTCCGGCTGGATGCCCAGCAGGTTGCCACGGTCGGCCGGAAGGCCTTCGTTGACGGCCAGGGTGATACGCAGGTCCGACAGGTAATGCGCCACGGGGCGCTCCTGGGTCCAGACCAGATACGCGGCGACGGCGGCAACCAGGGCCATGGTGACGGTAAAAGCTAGAAGTTTACGCATGGGGCAACAGACAACAGACCGTGTGCAGGGTTCGCCGACTAGGGTAGGGCCCATGGGCCTACTTGCCAAGGGGCGCTGTGCATTTGGATCAATAAGTTGTCAGTTTCAGTCATTGAGCCGTCGTCCACCGCCTCTTAGTCTGTGGGACATAAACCGATGGCAGGCCATTCGAGCCTTCCACGTCCCGTGATGATCCGTTGTGGAGCTTGACCATGACCGCTGTTGTTTATCCGCACCTGCTGGCCCCGTTGGACCTGGGTTTTACCACCTTGCGCAACCGTACCCTGATGGGTTCGATGCACACCGGCCTGGAAGAAAAAACCGGCGGTTTCGAGCGCATGGCGGCCTATTTTGCCGAGCGCGCCCTGGGTGGCGTTGGCCTGATGGTCACCGGCGGCATCGGCCCGAATGACGAGGGCGGTGTGTACGCTGGCGCGGCCAAGCTGACCACCGACGAAGAAGCGCAAAAGCACAAGATCGTGACCAGGGCCGTGCATGAAGCGGGCGGCAAGATCTGCATGCAGATCCTCCACGCCGGCCGGTATGCCTACAGTCCCAAACAGGTTGCGCCAAGCGCGATCCAGGCGCCGATCAATCCGTTCAAGCCCAAGGAATTGGATGAAGAGGGCATCGAAAAGCAGATCCAGGATTTCGTCACCTGCTCATTGCTGGCCCAGGTCGCCGAGTACGACGGCGTGGAAATCATGGGCTCCGAAGGCTACTTCATTAACCAATTCCTCGCGGCGCACACCAACCACCGCACCGACCGCTGGGGCGGCTGCTACGAAAACCGTATGCGCCTGGCCGTGGAAATCGTGCGTCGCGTGCGTGAAGCCGTGGGCCCGAACTTCATCATTATCTTCCGCCTGTCGATGCTCGACCTGGTGGAAGGCGGCAGCACCTGGGAAGAAATCGTACAGTTGGCCAAGGCGATCGAAGGCGCTGGTGCCACTATCATCAACACCGGGATCGGATGGCACGAAGCGCGTATCCCAACCATCGCCACCAAAGTGCCGCGTGGCGCGTTCAGCAAAGTCACCGCCAAGCTGCGCGGTGCGGTGAAGATTCCGCTGATCACCACCAACCGCATCAACACCCCGGAAATCGCCGAGCAGATCCTCGCGGAGGGCGATGCCGACATGGTGTCCATGGCACGCCCATTCCTGGCCGACCCGGACTTCGTCAACAAGGCTGCCGCCGGTCGGGCCGATGAGATCAACACCTGCATCGGTTGCAACCAGGCGTGCCTTGACCACACCTTCGGCGGCAAGTTGACCACGTGTCTGGTCAACCCACGAGCGTGCTACGAGACTGAACTCAATTACCTGCCCGTCAAACAGATCAAGAAGATTGCTGTGGTGGGCGCCGGCCCTGCAGGCTTGGCGGCTGCCACGGTGGCGGCAGAGCGCGGTCATCAAGTGACGCTGTTCGATTCCGCCAGCGAAATCGGCGGCCAGTTCAACATCGCCAAACGTGTGCCGGGAAAGGAAGAATTCTTCGAAACCCTGCGCTACTTCACACGCAAATTGCAGACCACCCACGTGGAACTGTGCCTCAACACCCGCGTCGACGTGGCGCAACTGACGGCAGGCGGTTACGACGAGATCATCCTCGCCACAGGTATCGCACCGCGTACCCCGGCGATTCCAGGCGTCGACAACGCCAAGGTGCTGAGCTACCTGGATGTGATCCTGGAACGCAAACCGGTGGGCAAGCGTGTGGCGGTGATCGGCGCGGGCGGTATCGGTTTCGACGTGTCGGAATTCCTCGTGCATCAGGGCGTTTCCACCAGCCTCGACCGTGAAGCGTTCTGGAAGGAATGGGGCATCGACAGTCAACTGCAAGCCCGTGGCGGCGTGGCGGGCATCAAGCCTCAGCCGCATGCTCCGGCGCGTGAAGTGTTCCTGCTGCAACGCAAGACTTCCAAGGTCGGTGACGGCCTGGGTAAAACTACCGGCTGGATCCACCGCACCGGTTTGAAGAACAAGCAGGTGCAGATGCTCAACAGCGTCGAGTACCTGAAGATCGATGATGAAGGCCTGCACATCCGCCTCGGCGCCGAGGGTGAACCTCAGGTGTTGGCGGTGGACAACATCGTCATCTGCGCCGGCCAGGACCCGCTGCGCGAATTGCAGGAAGGCCTGGTCGCGGCCGGCCAGAACGTGCACTTGATCGGCGGCGCCGATGTGGCGGCCGAGTTGGACGCCAAGCGCGCCATCAACCAGGGTTCGCGCCTCGCGGCCGAGCTGTAAGACCCGAAGCGGGGCGGTGTTAGACTACCGCCCCGTTTTTCATGCAGGTCCCCCCCCGATGGGTCCCTTCGAATGGCTTCCCTACGCACCGCTTGAACCTTTGCGCCTGGATTGGCTGAACGGTGTCGAGCTGGCCGTGTTGCGCCTGGACCGTATCGACCCGCTGATCAGCGGTAACAAGTGGTTCAAGTTGACCGGGCATCTGGCGCAGGCGCAAAACGCTCGCGGCATCATCAGCCTAGGCGGTGCTTATTCCAATCATCTGCATGCGTTAGCGGCGGCGGGGAAACGCTTCGGTTTTCCTACGGTTGGCCTGCTGCGCGGACATCCTCAAGACAATCCCACCGCCCACGATCTCAAAGCCTTCGGCATGCACCTGCATTGGCTGGGTTATGGCGACTATCGTGCGCGGCATGAGCCGGGTTTCTGGCAACCTTGGCGCGAGCAGTATCCCCACCTTCATCCTGTGCCCGAAGGCGGTGGCGGGCTTGCCGGTGCGTCAGGCTGTAGTGTGCTGGTGGAGCAGGCTCGCGCGCAGTTGCCCGCACTGGGCTGGGCTGACTACGACGCTTGGTGGTTGGCGGCGGGCACCGGCACCACTTTGGCGGGGTTGGTGCTGGCAGAGGCGGGCGCGCACCCGGTGTACGGCGCCCTGGCGGTGCCGGATGACCACGGCGTGGCCCAGAACGTCGACGCCATCGTGCAAGGCGGCTATGAACTGCTGGACGCCAGCCGAGGGGGCTTCGCCAAAGTCGACCCGGTGCTGCTCGACTTCATCGACACCACGCAACAGGCCTGTGGCCTGCCCTTGGAGCCGCTCTACACCGGCAAGGCGTTACTGGCCTTGAAGGCGCAGATCGAGGCCGGGCGTTTTACCCCCGGCACTCGCCTGATCTTCGTTCACACTGGCGGCCTTCAGGGCGGCCGAGGCTTCACGGGTTAGCGCGCTTGCCTGGCATCATGCGCAACGCCGTGTTGTCCCGCAGGATGTAATGGTGAGCAATCCCCGCCAGCGCATGCAGCCCGATCAGCCAATAACCGACCTTGCCGAACCACACATGCCAACCTTCGATCTGCTTGGCCAGCTCTTTGTTCTCCCCGATCAACGGTGGCAATTCCATCCCGTAGAACATCACTGAATGCCCCTCGGCACTGACGATCAGCCAGCCGGCGATCGGCATGCCGATCATCAACGCGTACAGCGCAATGTGCATCAGCGTCGCCAACAGGCTCTGCCATTGCGGCGGCGCCGGCACGATCTTTGGCGCCACCCCCAGGCTGCGGGCGAATAACCGCAGCCACACCAGCACAAACACGGTGAGGCCAAACATGAAATGCATCTCGACGATCAACGTTCGCGCTCCGCTGCCTTTGGGGAACTGGCCGCGTAACTCAATGCAGGCGTAAACCACCGCCAGCAGCACCACCATCAACCAGTGCAGCGCGATCGACATAGTGCTGTAGCGTGTATCGGAGTTTTTCCACGGCATCGCTGGGGTCCTCACTCATCAGGGCAAATCTCCATTCTTTGGTGACGGAGTCCTCTTACTGTATGCCGGTTTTGAGCGGTTTGCCTGACGTAAATGCCCTGGTTTTGACCTCGGTCAGTGGCTTTGCGGCATTTCCCCACGGGCCAGGCGCGCGTTGATGTCGGTGATGACCGCAGGCAGGTCATTGAGGGTGTCGATCAGGTAGTGCGGGCGCGAGCCTTCGAACATTGCCTCGATACGCTCGCGCTCGCTGGCTAAGGCGGCGGCGTCCAAGGCACGGAACTGCGCGTAGGTCAGGCCCAGCGCATTGCCGGAGCAGGTCAGGGCCACGGTCCACATGCCGGCGCGGCGGCCTTCGAGGATGCCCGGCACGGTGTCGTCGACCTTCAGGCACGCCGCCACATCGTCGATACCCAGTGCTATCACGTTGGCCAGGGCCTGGGCCGGCCATGGGCGACCGTTTGGCACCTCGTCGGTGGCGACCACGTGGTCGGCGATGTAGCCGTTAGTGGCGGCCAGGGCGACGACTTTATCCATGACTTGCTTGGGATAGCCGGAGCAGGAGCCGATCTTGATGCCTTGCACGCGCAGCCGGGCGATGGTGTCGAGGGCGCCGGGAATCAGCGCCGAGTGTTCGGCGATCTTCTCGATCTGCAACGGCATGAAGCGCTGGTAGATGGCAGTCACGTCGTCATCGGTCGGCGTACGCCCGAAGGCTTTGCGATAGCGTTCGGCAACTTGCGGCTGGTCGCACAGGGTTCGAATGTGATCCCACTTGCCCATGCCCATCGGGCCACGGGCTTCTTCGATGGAGACTTGCACGTCGAACTCGGCAAAGGCTTCGACAAAAATCTGAGTGGGAGCGAAAGAGCCGAAGTCGACCACGGTGCCGGCCCAATCGAGGATCACAGCCTGAAGGGTGTTGGGGTTCTGATAGTTCATGCGTGTGCTCCGGAAGCAGAAAGGGTGATGCCCATGGTTTGCAGTACGTCGGCAATGGCGGTGACGGCGGCGTGCATGTCGGCTGTGCCCACATGTCCGATGCAGCCCACGCGGAAGGTTTCCACCTGAGTCAATTTGCCCGGATACAGGATGAAACCCTTGGCCTTGACCTGTTCGTAGAAGTCCTTGAACCGATAGCGTGGGTCTTGTGGCGCGTGGAAAGTGACGATGATCGGTGCCTGGATGTCAGCCGGCAGGAAGCTGCGCAGGCCCAGTTCGGCCATGCCGTCCAGCAGCGCCTTACAGTTGCGGGCGTAACGCTCATGGCGGGCGGGTAGACCGCCTTCCTCGGCGTATTGCAGCAGTGCCTCGTGCAGCGCCGCGACCACATGCGTCGGCGGGGTGAAACGCCATTGGCCGGTCTTGGCCATGTAGGCGTGTTGATCGAACAGGTCCATGGCCAGGGAGTGGCAGTTGCCTTGGGCGGCGGCCAGCGCCTGTTTGTCGGCAAACACAAAGCCCATGCCCGGCACACCTTCCAGGCATTTGCCGGAGGCTGCAATCAGCGCGTCGAAGGGCACTTCGCGGGCATTGATCGGCAGCGCACCGAAAGAGCTCATGGCGTCGACGATCAGGCGCTTGCCATGGCGTTTTACGATCTGCGCGATTTCCGCCAGGGGGTTGAGAATGCCGGTGCTGGTTTCGCAGTGGATCAGCGCGACGTGGGTTATTGCCGGGTCCGCGTGCAAAAGGCGGTCAACATCGGTCGCCGTGGTGGGTTCGTCCTCGGCGGTTTCAAACGTGCTGAACTCGCGGCCAAGCACTTCACAGATTTTCGCCAGACGCTTGCCGTAGGCGCCGTTGATCAATACCAGCACCTTGCCATTGCGCGGTACCAGGGTGCCGATGGCGGCTTCGACGGCAAAGGTGCCGCTGCCTTGCAAGGGCACGCAGTGGTGGCTGGCGGCGCCCTCGATGATTGCCAGCAATTGCTCGCAGACGCTGGCGGTGAGCTGGTTGAAGGGGGCGTCCCATGAACCCCAGTCCACCAGCATCGCCTGGCGGGTGCGGGCGGACGTGGTCAGCGGACCGGGGGTGAGCAGGAGGGGCGTCGTCATTACAAATCCTCGCGAAGCATCGGTTGAATCTACGGCGCCTAAATTGCAGTTTGGCTTGTCATCAATCAAATTGTTTGTTGTTATGCGAGCTATCAGTGAGGCCGATAGCTATGAATCTATTCCAGTTGCGTGCATTCGATGCCGTAGCTCGCGAGGGCAGTTTTACCCGTGCGGCGGCGCGGTTGTTTATCAGTCAGCCGGCGGTGACTGGGCATATCAAGGCCCTAGAGGAGCACTACCAGATTCCACTGTTGCGCCGCACCGCCAGACGCGTGGAGTTGACGGAAGAGGGCGCGCGACTGGCGGCGATCACCCGGACCATCTTCGGCTTGGTTGACGAGGCGCAAACGATGCTGGAAGCCAACCGCCAATTGCTCACCGGGCGCCTGGAAGTCGCGGCCGACGGCCCACACCTGGTGATGCCGATGATCGCCAACCTGCGCGTGCGTTACCCCGGCATCACCGTTAACCTGCGCCTGGGCAATGCCCAGGAAACCTTGGCGGCGTTGCTATCGGAGCATGCAGATGTGGCAGTGCTGACGGAGGTGGAACCGCGCAACGGTTTGCATCTGCAGCCCCTGAGTGAGTCGCGGATCTGCGCGCTGCTGCCGGCCAGCCACCCGTGGGCGGCGCTGCCCAAAGGGATTCACCTGGCACAACTCAATGAGGTGATCATGGTGCTGCGCGAGCCGAGTTCCATCACCCGGCGCACCTTTGATGACGCCTGCCTGGCAGCCGGGGTGCAGCCCAAGGTGCTGCTGGAACTGGACAGCCGTGAGGCGGTAACTGAGGCTGTTGCCGCCGAATTGGGGGTGGGCGTGGTGTCGTCTATGGAGGTCAGCCCGGACCCTCGGGTGCGGGCGATTCCCTTGCAGGGCGACAAGCTGGTCAACCGGCATATGCTCGGCTGCATGGAGCGACGCCGCGCATTGCGCTTGATTCAGGCGTTTTTCGAGTTGGCGCCCTGAGGGTTTTTTGGTGGAACGTTGCGTTTTTGCCCTATAAACTCTGCCCCCAAAGCGCCGGCCAGTAGACGTTTCGGCGCGATGGACAAAAGAGAGTGAGTCATGGGCGCACAGTGGAAAGTCAAACATAAAGAAGCGGCAGCCAATGCCAAGGGCAAGATCTTCGGCAAGCTGGTGAAAGAAATCACCATCGCCGCGCGCAACGGCGCCGATACCTCCACCAACGCCCACCTGCGTCTAGTGGTGGAACAGGCCAAAAAGGCCTCGATGCCCAAGGAAACCCTGGACCGCGCCATCAAGAAAGGCGCCGGTCTGCTCGGCGAAACCGTGCAATACCACCGCGTGACCTATGAAGGGTTCGCGCCGCACCAGGTACCGCTGATCGTCGAGTGCGTGACCGACAACATCAACCGCACCGTGGCGGAAATCCGTGTGGCATTCCGCAAGGGCCAACTGGGCGCTTCCGGTTCCGTGGCCTGGGACTTCAACCACGTCGGCCTGATCGAAGCCTCGCCGGACAGCCCGGACGCCGATCCGGAAATGGCTGCCATTGAAGCCGGTGCCCAGGATTTCGAAGAGGGTGAAGAAGAAGGCACCACCCTGTTCATCACCGAGACCACCGACCTCGATGCCGTACAAAAAGCCTTGCCGGAGCAGGGCTTCACCGTGCTGTCGGCCAAGCTGGGCTACATCTCGAAGAACCCGGTAAGCGGTTTGAGCGATGAGCAGATGGCTGAGGTTGAAGCCTTCCTGGAAGGTTTGGACAACCATGATGACGTGCAGGATATGTTCGTCGGCCTGGCTGGCTGATATCCGGCAGAATATACGCGGTCAAAATGTGGGAGCGGGCTTGCCCGCTCCCACATTGGTTTAGTGGTGCTGGATAGAACCCAGCAAGGTTTCGATTTCGTCGAACCCCGGCCGCGCCAATACATCGGGCTGACAGCATCTTTGCTGCAGTGCCAGTAAGGTTGCGTCACTTGTCTCAACCCGCTCCAGCAACTCCCCCAACAACACCCCGAACGCCCTCACTTCAATCCGCTGCAACGCCCTGGTTTCCACGCTATCCGCCGTGGTATGGAACGACGCCGCGCCAAAATCCCCCAGCAAGCAATCGCCCGCTTCATTCCACAGAATATTGTGGCCGTAGAGGTCGCCGTGGGTAATGCCGTGCCGGTGTAGATGCGCCGCGACCGACGCGATGCCCCGCGCCATGCGCAGTGCCACTTCAAGGCTGAAGCGAGCACTCGGGTCATAGATGTCACGGGTGCACGAAGCGAGGCTCGGCAAGGCCGCGAGGTTGCGGTAGCTCGGGTCGATCAGGTCCATCACCAATGCAGCCTGATCATCCGGGTGGCCGACAACGCGGCCCTCGACCTTGATCAGGTTGGGGTGCAATCCGGCGGCGATGCAGGCCTGCATTTCGTGCAGCGGCGAGCCATCACTGGTGATGGTACCTTTATAGAGTTTGACCGCGACGGGTTTGCCTGACGGTTTCCACAGAGCCTTGCGGATAACGCCGGAAGCGCCTTCGCCGAGCACTTCGGCCAGTTCCAGTTCGGACCAGAGAACAGTTGCGGTGGTGTCATCGCCATTCACCTCTATGTCCATTTCCACCGGGTTACCAGCATAGGCCAGCCACGTCAGGCTCGGCAGTGTCAGCAGCCACTGCGGCAGGCGAGTGAAGCGGTTGGCCGCGATGCGAAGTAATTCAAGATTGTGGCAGTTGGCCAGGCTTTCCGGCAGGTCCGCCAGTTGGTTACCCGCGAGCATCAGTTTTTGCAGCAGCGGTCGTTTGCCCAGTTCGTCGGGCAACTGGCTGATGCGGTTATCGGTCAGGATCAACCAGCGCAACATCGGCGGCAGCGCGGCGGCAGGCACGTGGCTGATCTGGTTGGCCTTGAAGCCGATCATGCTCAGTTTGGCGCACTGGCCCAGGCAGGCCGGCAGCGCGGTGAACCGGTTGTCCGAGCAGAACAGCACGCGCAGGTGCGGCAGGCGGTGCAGGTCGTCTGGCAGATGGCTAAGGGCGTTACCGCTGAGGTTGAGGATTTCCAGGGAATCGGCCAGCTCGAAGATTTCCCGCGGGAATTCGGTCAGCCCGCAGGACAGGTCCAGGCGCGTGATACCGGCCAGTTGGCCGGCCTTGAGTTGGGCTAGGGTATGCATGAACGGCGCAGTCACTCGGCAAGGGGGCGTAAATGGCGCTCATGATAGCGGGTCGGGCGCGTGTTGCGGGTTGGCCTGTTGCAATTGTCCGAGACGGCTGGCGGTGCGGGCGAGGTCGATGGCCTGGCCGCCGAGGGCAATGTCGAGGGGTTGCTCGCCAATCAGGATCAGGTGCTTGTCCCGGTCGTAGAGCACATCCACCAGGTTGATAAGGCGTTGCTGCACGGCGATCGGGCAGGCCGCCAGTTGTGGCAGGCCGTCGATGATCCAGTGATCGTAGTCCTGGCACAGCAGCAGGTAGTCCATCACCGCGGTCAACTGCTCGCAAAGATCGTTGAAGGTGAAAACGATGGAACGGCCTACGTGGCGGCGGCAGCTTAACGTCCGATTGCCGACGGCCAGGGGTTGTGGCGGGCAGTCGGCAGCGGGAAGCCCCAAGGCTTCGCGCTGGCGCGCAGTCCCCGGCCAAACGTACTGACCGCTGGTAAAGCGTTGCGCGCTCTGGGACTGGGGCAGGCTGCGAAAATCCTGGGGCGAACTGACTTCCAGCACCTCCATGCGCGCATCGATCAGGTCGATCACCGGCTTGAAGCGCTCGTGGTACAGCGGGTTGGGCAGCAGCCCCTGCGGCGCATAGTTGGACGTCACCAGCACCAGCACGCCGCGTTCGAATAAGGCTTTGAACAGCCGCGTGATCAGCATGGCGTCGCCGATATCGTGGACGTGGAACTCGTCAAAACACAGAACGCGGCAGTCCGTCAGCAGTTCATCGAGGGTCACGGCCAGGGCATCGTTCTGCTCACGATGGGTGAACATGCCGCGATGCAGGCGCGCGAAAAAGTCATGGAAGTGCACGCGCTGTTTCTCGGCAATTGGCAACGCCTGGAAAAAACCGTCCAGCAACCAGCTTTTGCCGCGCCCCACCGGCCCGTGCAGGTACAGGCTACGGGTGGGCTGCCCGGCGAGCAGGTGCTGGGTTTCTCGGGCCAGGGCAGCGATGGCTCGGGTTTGGCCGGTGCTGAGGGTATAACCCTGACGGTCGGCTTTTTGCTGAAAGAAGGCGGGGATAGGCGAGGCGTCGAGGGTGTCGGGCTTTTTGCCGAGCAGGCGACGGATCAAGGAAAGCGCGGCCAATGCAAGTCACTCTATGTTCCAGTGGTCGCCCACTTTAGGGCGGCAGCGGCGTTTTGACCAATAGAGAAAGGCGCTGCCAGCTATCTCGCAAAGGCAGGTCACGGTGGTCAACCTGTCCAGACTGGCAGTTTCTCGCAGAGTGACTAGTCTTCTACACAGCAGTCACCCCTGTACAAGGATTTGGGGCAGTGAAGGAACGAGCAGTATTGGCAGTCATGGGCGCGATGCTCTGCAGCACGACTTACGGTGCACAGCTCCAGGTGGAGGTGCGTATCGATGTGCAGCGGGGCTGCCAGCTGGTGGGCACCACCCGCAGTGCTGGCATCGAGCAGCTTGGCGTATTGGATTTCGGCAGCGGCCCGCGTCTGGATGACCCGGCCGGGCCCCTCAGTGCGGCACTGATCAGCCAGCGCCAGCCGCGCCTGGAGTGTAACCCCGACACGCCGTACCAGGTGCGCGTGGATGGGGGCCTGCATGGCGGCACCGGTGAAGTACGCTACCTCAGTGCTACCCCTTCGACCCGACCCATTCCCTATCGTATTTATGCCGACGCTGCGCGGCGCGTGCCGCTGCCGGTGGACGTGCCGCTCAGTGGCCGCGTGCCGGATGCCGGTTTCGTCGACCTGCCGCTGTATGGCCGCATCGAGCCGCTCAAAGACATTCCCGCCGTCGGCCGCTACACCGACCTGCTCAAGGTGACGGTCACATGGTGAGCCGCTGTCTGGCCGTGGTGGCCATGGGTGGCCTGCTGGTGCTGGCGGATGACGTGCAGGCGGCTGTCGCCAGCGGGTTTATCCAGGCGCGGCTGGTGATCACCGCCAGTTGCGAAGTGAGCAAAGGCGTCGAGAGCGCCCCGGTCAACCCTACGGGCGGCACGGCGATGCTCGACTTCGGCAGCCAGGGCCCGACCTGGAGCAACACGCTGGGCGCAGCGGTTTCCAATGGCGACAAGGCGCCGCTGGCAGTGTCGTGCAACCCTTCGGTCTCAAGCTTTACCGTGACCATCGACGGCGGCGCCAATGGCGATGGCACTACGCGGCGCTTGAGCAACGGGCGTCAGATGATTCCGTATCGGCTATCCGCCGACCCACAGGGCCGCAGCTCCTACAGCATCGGCCAGCAACGCAATTTTGTCGTGGCCAAGGGCACCCAGATACCGATCCCGGTGTTTGGCTCCGTGGTGGCAAATACCAGTGCCTTACCGGCAGGGATCTACACCGACACGTTGACGGTGACACTGGACTGGTAACTCAAGAGGATGAAAACCATGCATGTACTTGTTTCGCGATTAGGCGCTTGTGCGCTGGGGCTGGCGATGGCTTCCAACCTCAATGCGGCAACCACGGTCACCGGCCAGATCACGTCCAGCCTGATACTGATCGCCAGTTGCCAGGTCAACGGCTCCGGCGCGGCGACCGGGCTGAACTTCGGTAGCTTGAACTTCGGCACCACCAACAGCCTGTTCACCAACGCCGATGCCCAGTTGCTCGGCGGTACTGGCACTGGTGGCGCATTGTCGATCCTGTGTTCCAGCGGCACCACGCCAGCGGTCAAGGTGCGTGCCGGCGCCCATGACGGTGCGTCTGCCGGTGGCAGTCGTGCATTGGCCGATGGTGCGGGCAACTTCGTGCCCTACGACTTCTATACCGACAGTGGCCACTCCGCGCTGCTGGCGATTGACGGTGTGATCACGCTTGCCACCAGTACCGGCGTAGCGCAGACCGTCAACCTCTACGGTCGGGCGGTGGGCAAGGCGGGGCTGCCAGCCGGTACTTACACCGACACCGTAGCCGTGGAACTGACGTTCTAGCGATGTGGCTCCGAGCGTTGCTGGCCTGTGGGCTGGCGGTGCCGCTGCCGTTGTCGGCGGTGACCAGCCAGAGCTTCCAGGTGAGCGCCACCATCACGCCGGGTTGCCTGATTGTGGGCGGGGGCTCCAATTACGGTGCGCTGACCTACGGCAGTTACTCGGCCCTGGCCACCAACACGGTTACGGCGGCGTTGACGGGAGGCGTCACGTTGCAGTGCACGCCTGGGGTGACGCTGAGCATGAGCGTCGACGGTGGCCTGCACAGCGGCACCGGGCGCAACCTGCAGCTCAACAGCGGCAGCGCGCGGGTGGCTTACCAGTTGTTTCGGGATGCGGCGTTCAGCCAGAGCCTGGGGATCGGCCAGAGCGTCAACGTGGCGTACAGCGATGCCAATAACATCAACCTGCCCATCTACGGGCGGGTGCAATTGCCGGGCAATCAGCCTGGGGGGACATACAGCGACACGCTGCAGGTGCAGCTGACGTGGTAAGGCTATCGGTATAAGGAGTGGGGGTTATGCGTTCACCTTTCCGGCGGCTGTGGGCCGCGGGTATTGCATTGAGTGCGGCATGCGCGGCGGGATTCGTGCAGGCGGCCAGCTCGGTGTTGATCTGGCCCATCGACCCGGTGCTGGAGGCCGATCAACAGGCCAGCGCATTGTGGCTGGAAAACCGTGGGAGCGAGACTGCAAGCCTGCAGATTCGCGTGTTCGCCTGGAGCCAGAGCGGCTTTGACGAGCAATACCAGAATCAGCGCGATGTGATCGGCAGCCCGCCCGTGGCGCGGATCGAGCCTGGCCAAAAGCAACTGGTGCGCCTGACCCGCACCCGCGAAGTACCGCCGGGGCAAGAGTTGGCCTACCGCATCATCATCGATGAAATCCCGTCGCCCCTGCAGGTGCCCACGCCGCCGGAAGGCAAGAACACCGCAGCGGCGATCCGCTTCCAGATGCGTTATTCGGTGCCGCTGTTCGCTTACGGCACGGGTTTGTGGAGCAAGGAAGACAGCACGCGTCAGCGCGATCCCAAGGGCGCCGGCAAGCCCGACCTGAGCTGGCACAAGGTCACGGTGGCGGGGCGTAATTACATCGAAGTGCGCAATCAGGGCGCTGTGCATGCACGCCTCACCGATGCAGCATTCAAGCAGGGCGGGCAGACGCGGCCATTGGTGGACGGCCTCTTGGGTTACGTATTGCCGGGCGCGACCATGCGCTGGCCGGTGCCGGATACGGTATCGGCTGATCAGCCGTTACAGGTCAGAATCAATGGTGCGCCGCAGTTGGAGAGCCTCGCGCCGAAACGTTAGCCGTGTAGCGGGGCGCGGACGGCCCGGGTTTTGAACGGATGGAGATGTCCATGGAGGGACACAACGCCAAGGTGAGCCGTGGTCGGGCTCGGAGTATTTGGCTGTCGGTGGTAAGCGGGCTTGGAGGCGCGATGATTACGCTTCCGGGCGTGGCGGGCGACCTGCCACCGCCCCCGAGCAGTATGGAGGCTGTCGCCGATGCACAGTTGTTTCTGGAATTGGTGGTCAACCAGATGGACACCGGCCGCGTTATTGCGGTCGATCAACGCGCTGGGCAACTCTACGTGCCTGCCAGTGCGTTGCAGGATGTGGACATGAAGCTGCCCGGTGAGCTGAGCGGTAGCGTGGCGCTGGACAAGATCCCAGGGCTGCACAGTGACTACGACAGCAATGGCCAGCGCCTGCTGCTGGATGTGCCGCCTGCATGGCTCAAGGAACAGTTCATTGGTAACCGCAACACCTACCCGCGTACCCAGGCAATGAGTAGTTTCGGCGCCTTGCTCAACTATGACCTGTACTTCAACGACACCGACGAAGGCGGCAGCTATCTCGCCGCCTGGAACGAAGTACGGCTGTTCGACACCTGGGGCACCTTGTCCAATACCGGGCAATACCGCCAGACCCTGGCCGATGGCGTCAGCAGCAGTACCTTCAACAACGGCTACCGACGCTACGACACGACGTGGCGTTTCTCTGATGATGAGCGGCTGCTCACCTACGAGGCCGGCGACGTGATCAGTGGCGCCTTGCCCTGGAGCAGTTCGGTACGCCTGGGGGGCGTGCAGTTTTCACGGGATTTTGCCGTGCGCCCGGACCTGGTGACTTACCCCTTGCCGCAATTTGCCGGTGAGGCCGCGGTGCCGTCGTCGGTGGACCTGTTTATCAACGGCTACAAGTCCGACAGTGCGCTGCTGCAACCGGGGCCCTACACCCTGACCAACGTGCCGTTCATCAACGGCGCAGGTGAAGCGGTGGTGGTGACCACCGACGCCCTGGGTCGCCAGGTGTCGACCACGGTGCCATTTTATGTAACGAGTACGTTACTGCAAAAAGGGTTGACGGATTTCTCGGTGGCCGCCGGTTCCTTGCGTCGGGAATACACCTTGAGGGATTTCGCCTATGGGCCTGGCGTTGCCAGCGGCACCTTCCGTTATGGTTATTCCGACAACCTGACCTTGGAGAGTCATGTCGAAGCCTCCAGTGACCTGACTCTCGGCGGCCTGGGGGGCAACCTGCGGCTGGGCAACTTCGGCGTGCTCAATACCGCCGTCAGCCAAAGCCGATTCGAAGGTCGCAGCGGCCAGCAACTGAGCCTGGGCTATCAATACAACAGCACGCGTTACAGCCTCTCATACCAGCGCGTGGAGCGACGCGACGAGTACGCCGACCTGACCCTGGTCGACACTCCTTATGCCAGCCTCAGCAAACGCAGCGAGCAGGTGACCTTGAGCCTCAACCTTGAGCGGTTCGGCAGTCTGGGCGTGGGTTATTTCGACGTGCAGGCGGCGGACGATTCGCGCACGCGTTTGCTCAACCTGAGTTGGAGCAAGCCGTTGTGGCACAACACCAGTTTCTACCTGTCGGCCAACCGCGAGATCGGCGACCGCAATTGGGCGATGCAGGCGCAGTTGGTCGTCCCGTTTGACCTCAACGGCAGCGTGGCCTTGAGCACCGAGCGCAGCAAGGATGGTGCCAGTCGCCAGCGTCTCAATTACAGCCGCGCGGTCCCCAGCGAAGGCGGGGTGGGCTACAACCTCGGTTATGCCCAGGGCGATGGCCCGGCGTACCGGCAGGCCGACCTGACCTGGCGCTTGCAGTCTGTGCAGTTGCAGGCGGGCGTGTATGGCAGCAGCGATGCCGAGACGCGTTGGGCAGATGCCAGCGGTTCATTGGTGTGGATGGGCGGCGATACCTTTGCCGCCAACCGTATCAATGATGCCTTTGTGGTGGTGAGTACTCAGGGCTTCGCCGGGATTGCGGTGCGCTATGAAAACCAGCTGGTGGGTGAAACCGACCGCAATGGGCACTTGCTGGTGCCGTGGAGCAGCGCCTACTACCGCGCCAAGTATGAAATTGATCCGCTGAACCTGCCGCTCAACGTGCAGAGCCCGAATGTTGAGCAGCGTGTGTCGGTGCGCCGTGGCAGCGGCTACCTGCTGGAGTTTCCATTGCGCCGGGTGCTCGCGGCCAGCGTCACCCTGGTGGACACTCAGCATCAGGAATTGCCCTTGGGCAGCCTGGTGGTGCACGAGCAAAGCAACCAGCAGGCGGTGGTCGGCTGGGACGGCCTGGTGTACCTGGAGAATCTCTCGGCGCATAACACCTTGCAAGTGACGCTGGGTGAGGGGCGCACGTGCCAGGCGCGTTTTGATATGGAAGAGCAGCAACAAGGCGTGCCGTTGATCGGGCCGTTGGTATGCCAATGAGAGGGAAAAGCTGGCTGGGTGTTCTGGGCGCATTGTTTGCGGGCCAGGCAATGGCGGCATGTTCAGTGGTGACCACGGCCCCCGTGAGTTTCGGTTCGATCAGTTCGATGACGGTGCGCACAGCGGCGCAAGCCAGTTCCACGGCCAACTCAGGGTTGAGTTGCACCTCGGCATTGATTTCCGTGTTGGTGTCCTCCGACCACTTTTACGCGACGATCACCTCATCCAAGACTGGAATGGTCGGGCCTACCGGGGATGTCATCGGCTACACACTCTATGGCACCAACAGCACCAGTTTTCCGATAACCAGAGGCACGCAATTCGACTTTGGCGGTGCCGGTGGCATTGCCCAGAGCATCGGGTTAATCGCCGGGCCCGGTTCAAAAAACGTACCGCTGTACGTGAGTAGCATCGCCGGCAGCAATGTGGCCGCGGGGTTGTACAGCGAGACCTTGAACATCGCCTGGAGCTGGAACTATTGCTCAGGGGTCGGCATTGGCGGTATCTGCCTGGGACGTGACATTGGCAGTGGTACAGCAGCGTTGACCGTGAGCATGACCGTCACCAACGACTGTCAGATCACGGCGCCCAATATCAGCTTTGGCAGTGCCCCGGTTGTCAGTGGTTTCGCCACGGTGACCGGCCAAACCAGTATTTCCTGCACCAAGGGCAGTGCCTACAGCGTGGGGTTGAGTGACGGCCAGAACCCGCTCGGCGTAGGCGGACGGCGGCGCATGGTGTCGGGTAGCAATTACCTGGCCTATGACATCTTCAAAAGCGCCGGCACGACCCGTTGGGGCAGCGTCGGTGCGGCGCGGCGCGCGAGCAGTACCGCCGAGGTCAACCCTGGCAATGGCCTGGGCATCGGCAGCCAGGTGTTCAACTACAACGCCCGGATCTACACCGACCAGCCCACGCCGTCCGCCGGCACTTACTTGGACAACGTGGTGCTCGACGTCGGCTTCTAGAACTTCAGCAGTGGCGGGGTGGGCTGATCCACCGGGCTGACCACCGCATAGTTGTAGCCGGCACCCGACCAGTATTGCGCCTGCAAGCCATCGGCGCTGCGGCTGCCCCTTGGCAGGAAGCCGTTTTCCGGGCCTGGTGGCCGGATGTAGAAACTGATACGCCGCCCTTGCGGGTCCTCGTACAACACCATGGCGGCAGCGCCTTGCTCAGTGGTGAGCAAACGCCCACTGACCGGTGTGAACCCGGAAGCGCTCAAGTCCGGCAGGCGGTGCGCCTGATTGAAGTAGCGATCGAGCCAGGCCTGCATCGTGCCGCTACCTTGCACCTTGTAGTCGGCGGGCATGATGCCGTCCTGGGCAAACAAGCGGAATGCCTGCATCGCATCGGCCATGGGCAGTTGGGTGGGGTGGGTGGTTTCACGGGCATGCCAGCCGCCGACACCGCCGAGGCTGACGGCGATCAGCAACACGGCCGCCGTGGCGAAGTGGCGGCGCGACTGGTGCTTGATGCGCTGGCGAATCAGCGCCGGGTCCAAGTCTGGGTTGGTCGGCTGTTGCAGGGCACCGCCCAGCGCGGCACGCAGCAACTGCGCGTCATGCTGCCAGGCGTGGACCTGCGCCGCGACGTCCGGGTGGGTCGCCAAGTAGGTTTCAAGCGCCCGCCGATCACTCTCCAGCAGTTGGTGATCGACGTAGGCATGCAAATCGCGTTCGCTGGGGGGCAGGCTGATCATTTGAGTATCCGCAGGGAAGGGCCGGTAATTTCGCCATCACTGAGTTGACGCAGGGCTTGGCGTGCCCGCGACAGGCGCGACATCACGGTGCCGAGGGGCACATCGAGGATTTCGGCGATTTCCTTGTAACTCAAGCCTTCGACCGAGACCCACAACAGCAGCGCGCGCTGTTCGGTGTTGAGTTGGTCGAAGGCTTGCAGGGTCGATTGGGCAATCACCGTACGTTCGACCGAAGGCTGCACATCGTCACGCCCGGTGAAGAACTCCAGCATGCGTGCATAGCGCCGGGTGCGGCGATGGGCATCGAGGAACTGTCGGTAGAGAATCGAGAACAACCAGGCGCGCAAGTCGCCTTCGACGCGTTTGTCGGCCCAACTGATGATCGCCCGTTCCAGGGTCGACTGCACCAGGTCGTCGGCGCTGCTGGCGTTACGGGTCAGGGACAGGGCAAAGCGCCGCAGCCTGGGGATGAGTTCACGTAACTGTTCGTCGAGTTCATGCATGGGAATCTGGCTGGTCACTACGCTGGGACTAGAGAGACGTGCGGCGTTGAGGGTTATTCCCCTCGCTTGAAAATAAATCCAAGGCCAGGGAATAGAGCCGACCGGCGTTCGTCTTAATGCTCCGACCTTATGTTCATCCCTAAGGCCTTTGGCCCTGGAGTTCCTTCATGGTAGATCACTCATCACCGCCCCGTCCCCCGTTGAGCACTGCGAGCCTGATCGCGCGCCTGGCGGGTATCGGTACCGTGGTTGCGGTTGTGGCGGGGGCATTTGCCTACGTCAATGGCACCCTCGACCCACAGCGCCTACGCCCTAAAACCCTGGTCAATGCCCTGGAAACCAACAATGGCGTGCACCTCGGCTTCCGACGTAACCATGCCAAGGGTGTATGTGTCGCGGGGTATTTCGAGAGCAGCCCCGAAGCCCGTGCCTACTCCAGCGCCCAGGTGTTCAGCGAGGCCAAGACCCCGCTGATCGGCCGGTTTGCCTTGCCCAGCGGCAACCCCTATGCGCCCGACAGCAGTGTGCCGATCCGCAGTTTTGCCGTGCAATTCACTCAGGCCAACGGCCAACAGTGGCGTACGGGCATGAACAGCATGCCGGTGTTCCCGGTGGGTACGCCTGAAGCGTTCTACCAGATGCTCAAGGCCGGTGCACCGGAGCCGGCCACTGGCAAACCGAACCCGGCGAGCATGCCGGCGTTCTTTGCCGCTCATCCCGAGACCGCGCCGTTTCTGGCGTGGGTCAAGACCGCCAAGCCATCGGCCAGTTATGCGACTGAAACCTACAACGGTATCAACGCGTTTTACTTGGTGGGTGCCGATGGCAAGCGTCAGGCAGTGCGTTGGGGGGTGGTACCGCAGCTTCAGGATGCGGCGGGCGATGTTGCGCCGGCCGGGAGTGACTTCCTCGAGAAAGACCTGATGCAGCGCCTGGCGGCAGGACCGTTGCGCTGGCAGTTGAACATGACCCTGGCCAACCCCGGCGACCCGCTGGACGATGCGAGCAAGGCCTGGGGCGGTGAGCATAAGGTCATCAACGCCGGCACCCTGGTGTTGCAAAGCAGCCAGCCGCAGGCAGACGGCGATTGTCGCGATATCAACTTCGACCCGCTGATTTTGCCCAGTGGCATCGAAGCTTCCAATGACCCCTTGCTGGCGGCACGTTCGGCGGCGTATGCCAGTTCTTATCTGCGCCGCGCCGGTGAAGTCAGCCCGTTGCACAGCGCCCCTCAGGAGTCGAAGCCATGAATGCCCAACCACGGTTTTTCGCGCCGCTGGCGCGCCTGTTGCACTGGCTGATGGCGCTGATGATCATCGCCATGCTGTTTATCGGTGCGGGCCTTGCGGCTTCTGTGTCGGAGCGGCATGAATGGCTGATTCACCTGCACAAACCCCTGGGGATCGCGATTCTGGCGTTGGTGATCGTGCGCCTGGCGGTGCGGTTCTCCACGCGCCAACCGCCGCTGCCCGTCGACTTGCCGTTGTGGCAAATGTTGGCGGCCAAGGCGTCCCATGTGGTGCTGTATGCCTTGATGCTGGTGTTGCCGCTGCTGGGCTGGGCGATGATTTCGGCGGCAGGCGACCCGGTGATGCTCAGCAGTTCGGTGCAACTGCCGGCGCTGGTAGGCGCGAATGCACCGTTGTTCGCGGTGCTGCGCAAGGCCCATGGCTATCTGGCCTACCTGCTTTTCCTGACGGTACTGTTGCACCTGGCGGCGGCGTTGTTCCATGGCCTGATCCGCCGCGATGGCGTATTGCAGAGCATGACCGGCACCCAAGAGTGATGCCAGTGGGCGAGGGCGTCAGCGCAGTACGGTGACGATATCGGCCAGCGTGCTCAGGACGTCCTTGCCCAATTGCTTGGAGCGCTCGCCTGACCAGCCGGTCTTTGGGTTGGGCGCGTCGTCGTTATCCTTGAAGGGCATCTCCAGGGTCAGTGACAGGCAGTCGTATTGCTGGCCGACCGCGTTGCACGCCAGGGTCATATTGGCCTCGCCGGGCAAGTCGCGGGTATAGCCGTAAGTGGTCTGGAAGTCGCGGGTCAGGGCGCTCAAGTGGCTGCGGAAGTGCTTTTCCAGCGCCTCGATGCGTGGGGTGTAGCCGGGGTTGCCTTCGCAGCCAGCTGTGAAAACGTAGGGGATTTCCTCGTCGCCGTGGATATCGAGGAACAGATCGACGCCGTACTTTTCCATCTGTTGCTGGACGAACATTACTTCCGGGCTGCTCTCCTGGCTGGCGCTTTGCCAGGCACGGTTGAGGTCCTGGCCCATGGCATTGGTGCGCAGGTGGCCGTGAAAGGCGCCGTCCGGGTTCATGTTGGGCACCAGGTACAAGTCGGCGACTTTCAGCAGTTTTTTCAGCTCGACGTCGCCGTCCTTTTGCAGGCGTTCGATGATGCCCTCCATGAACCATTCGGCCATGTGTTCGCCAGGATGCTGTTGGGCGATGATCCAGATCTTGCGCCGACCTTCGCCGCCTTTGCCGCGACGCAGCAGCTGGATGTCACGGCCTTCGGCACTTTTGCCGGTGGCCAGCAACCGGGTATTGGCGCAACTCAGGGCCTGCTCGATCAGCCAGTCGTGGCGCTCACGGCTATAGGGTTCGAAATAAGCGAACCAGGCATGCTTCTCTTGGGTTTCGAGGCTGATATGCAGGATTTCCCCATCAAAGCGTGTAGGCACCCGGAACCAATTGATATGGTCATAGGACGCCACAGCGTTGTAGCCGCTCCAGGCGTGTGGGTAGGAAGATTTGCCCGCGTTGCTCAGGCGGAAAGTGTGGGTATGGCCCACATGCATGCCTTCGGCCTTGAAGTGGAACCATTGGTAATGTTGGCTGCGGGTGTCGGGTTTGATTGCCAGCAGCAACTGATAGGCGTCGTGGGCGTCCAGTACCTGGATATTGCCACTGTCGAAATCGGTGCTGATCCTGATGGAGGTCAAGGCCGCGGTCATAGTCTGGTTGCCTGAATATGATTGTTATGGCGGCTATATTACACAGGAGTCTGGTAAAGACTGGATGCAAAATTGTTGCGCAAGGAAGGGGGGCGTCATCCATGACGCCGCCGCAGCTTAGAATCTATGAGATTGATTCTCAAGCGCTATTTCGCAAAGATGAGGGCTAGAGCGTTCGACTGGCTTTCTTTGGGCGATAGTCTTTTGCTACCATGCGCGCCATCGAGCAACACACAGTCTTCATTAGCCTGAAGCCATGCCAGGGAAACTGGCAAAAAAAGACCCGGCCAAAGAGCCGGGTCAAAAACCGTGATTAGCCTGATGAGGAGATATTCCAAGAGTCCGACCTAAGGTCTCTTGGTCTATCGACTGATCTTGCGATCAGCTGGGTCCAATAATAATCATTATCATTTGCAAGTCAAATGTTTTTATCCCTGAGATAGAAATATTTTCTCTGCGCGCCTGTTATCCGTTCGCGTGAGCCTCATGTGCTTGCGACGACCGCTCTACCATCGCCTTCGCCATATCGATCAAATACACCACTGAAAACGCCAGGTCACGGTGATTGCCCTGATGGCTGCTCGCTGATTCATAGGCTGTGGCTGCAGCGCAGCGTAACAGGTCCGAAGCGTGCACCAGGGCTTCTTCCTGGCTGATACCAGGGTTGATAACGAACAGGGCGTCGTCAGGCACCGATGCCGACATATCTTCTTTCAAGTAAAAGTCCAATGCGCGCTGGGCGGCTCTGCTGCTGCGCAGGTCGTGAAGTTCAGTCTCTTCGGTGATTTCAGGCGGGAGGTACGGGGTGGTCGTCATAAGGGCGGTACTCTGGCGTGGGTGTCGAAAACCTTATGTCCGATGATAGTACGTATCGTATTTATGTCGTTTTATGGATTACTACAAACTGTTTATTGCCCTGAAAACTGCGTGACGTATTGTTTGTGCCCATGGATAACTGGATTGCGTTGGTCAAGGCCAACATGGAAGACCGCAAGGTCACGCAGGGCGAACTGGCGGAGCGCTTGGGCATGTCCCAGGGCGGGGTGGGGCACTGGCTCAACAAGCGTCGTGCGCCAAGCCTGGTGGACATGAACCGGGTGCTGGCGGCGCTGGGGTTAGGTTACCTGGAAGTCGCGCTGGATATTCGCGAGCGCACCGATGACGCGCCTGTGGAGAAAAACTACAACCCGTATTTCCGCTACCCGGTCAGCGATTGGAAAGGGTTGTGCGAAGTCCGCGAAGAGCGAGCGTCCTATGGCGCATCCCGCTTCGAATTGACGGATTATCATGCTCAGGGCGACGCCTTCTGGCTGCCGGTGACAGGCGACGCCATGACCGCCCCAAGTGGCCTGAGTATCGGTGCTGGCATGATGATCCTGGTTGATCCGGCCATTGCCCCCAACCCCGGCAAGCTGGTGGTCGCACAATGGGCCGACAGCCCCCACGCGACCTTCCGCCAACTGAGGGAAGAGAGCGGCCAGCTCTACCTGGTGCCCCTCAATCCCACCTACCCAAAACAGTTGTTCACCGACAATTGCCGCATCCTCGGGGTTGTCGTTCAAGCCATGGCGAAGTTTTAGCCAGCCGTTTCCAGCTCTACCAATGCGCAACCCTCCGCAACCATTTCACCTTCCTGACAAAACAGCGCCTTGACCACCCCGGCTTGGGGCGCGCGGATGCTGTGTTCCATCTTCATGGCCTCCAGCACCACCAGTTGCGTGCCGACTTCGACGTGCTGGCCCACCTCTACCAGCACGCGCACGATGCTGCCGTTCATCGGCGCCGTCAGGCCGCCCTGGTGGGACTGGTTAGCCTCGACCGCGGCAATCGGGTCGAACAGCGTTACGCCATGCATTTCACCGTCCCAACGCAGGTACATCGTGCGGTCATGGCGTACCGCCAAATGGCTGCAGCGTACGCCCTGTTGCTCGATCAATAATTGCTCGCCTCGCAACTGTGGCGCCTCAGGCGCCAGCGTCACCAATCGATCCTGGCCATTGCAGCTCAAGTGCAACGACACCTCGACAGGTAACCCGGCACGAAAGCCTCGTTTGTCAGCCCAAGGCCCATCTTCCTCTGGCAAACTCTGTATGAATGCCGATCCCGCTGCCTGCCAGAAATCATCACTCAGCTCCCCAGGCACCGGCAGCAGCTCTTCTTGATAACGCGGAATAAAGCCGGTATCCAGCTCGGCCGCCGCAAACGCCGGATGACCGATAATGCGCCGCAAAAATCCCAGGTTGGTCTTGAGTCCACCGATGGCAAACTCATCGAGCATGGCCAGCAACCGCAGTCGTGCCTGTTCACGGTCCTCGCCCCAGGCAATCAGCTTGCCGAGCATGGGGTCATAAAACGGCGACACGCTGTCCCCTTGCGCGACACCGCTGTCCACGCGACGGCCCGGCCCCGGGTTGGATTCTCGATACAGCGCCAGGTGCCCGGTGGCGGGCAGGAAGTCATTGGCGGGGTCTTCGGCATACAGTCGCACTTCGATCGCATGGCCGGTCAACGGCACCTGCTCTTGGGTGATCGGCAGCGCCTGGCCCTGAGCGACACGAATCTGCCAGGCCACCAGGTCCAGGCCAGTAATCGCCTCGGTTACCGGATGCTCCACTTGCAGCCGCGTGTTCATTTCCATGAAGAAGAACTCACCACGCGCGTCGAGCAAAAACTCCACGGTGCCGGCACCGACATAACCGATGGCCTGGGCGGCACGCACGGCGGCTTCACCCATGGCTTTGCGCTGTTCAACACTCAACCCCGGTGCTGGCGCTTCCTCGACCACTTTTTGGTGGCGACGCTGGATCGAGCAGTCCCGTTCATTGAGGTACAGGCAATGCCCATGTTGATCGGCAAACACCTGGATCTCTACGTGACGCGGCTTGAGCAGGTACTTTTCCACCAGCATCTGCCCATTGCCGAAGGAAGACAGCGCCTCACGCTGCGCAGAAGCCAGGGACTCAGCCAGTTGATTGACGTTCTCCACCACCTTCATGCCTTTACCACCGCCACCGGCCGTGGCCTTGAGCAGCACGGGGTAGCCGATGCGCTCGCAGGCCGCGCGGAACGTTTCCAGGTCCTGGGCTTCCCCGTGATAACCCGGTACCAAAGGTACGCCGGCGGTTTCCATCAGTGCCTTGGCGGCCGATTTGCTGCCCATGGCATCAATTGCGGAGGCGGGCGGGCCGAGGAAGATCAACCCGGCGGCTTCAATAGCGCGGGCGAAAGCGGCGTTCTCCGACAAAAAGCCGTAACCCGGATGGATTGCCTGGGCGCCGCTGGCTTGAGCCGCGGCGATCAGTTTGTCGATTTGCAGGTAGCTGTCACTGGCCTTGCTGCCACCCAGGTCGACACGAATGTCCGCCTCACGGCTGTGGCGCGCATCGCGGTCGGTGGTGCTGTGCACCGCCACGGTGGTCAGGCCCATGGCCTTGGCGGTGCGCATCACCCGGCACGCTATCTCGCCACGGTTGGCCACCAGCAGGGTCGTCAATGTGCTCATGAACGTGGCTCCTGGGGCTGCCAGCTGGGTGGACGTTTTTGCAGGAAGGCGCGCAGGCCTTCCTGGCCTTCAGCGCTGACACGGATGCGCGCGATAGCATTTTCGCAATAGCGGCGCAGGGCCGGCGTGAGGGCACCATTGCCCACTTCACGTAGCAAGTCCTTGCTGGCGCGCATCGCCGCCGGGCTGTTTTGCAGCAAGTTGGCGAGCCATTGTTCGACTTGTTGATCCAGCTCGCCGATGGGATAGCTTTCCGCCAACAGACCGATCTCGCGTGCGCGCTGGCCGCCAAAGCGCTCAGCGGTCAGCGCATAGCGCCGTGCCGCACGTTCGCCGATTGCCTGCACCACGAACGGGCTGATCACCGCCGGAGCCAGGCCGATGCGCACTTCCGACAGGCAGAACTGCGCATCGTCCGCGCCAATCGCCATGTCACAGCAACTGATCAACCCCAGTGCGCCGCCATAGGCCGCGCCTTGCACCACCGCCAGGGTCGGGATCTTCAGCTTGGCCAGGTTGTACATCAACTCCGCCAACTCGCGCGCATCGTCCAGGTTGGTGTGGTAATCCAGCTCGGCGGATTGTTGCATCCAGGCCAGGTCGGCCCCGGCGCTGAAATGCTTGCCGCGTCCGCGCAGCACTAGAAAACGCAAGGCCGGGTCGCCCTGTACCTGGTCTAGGGCGATGATCAGTTCGCGGATCATCTCGGCGTTGAACGCGTTGTTCTTGGCTTCGCGACTGAGCCACAGCGTGGCAAAGCCACGGCTGTCGGTAACCAGTTCGAGGGTGTTGAAATCGCTCATGGGATACAGCTCCATTTACATGCGGAACACGCCGAAGCGGCTCGGCTCGATGGGGGCATTCAGCGAAGCGGACAAGGCCAGGGCCAGCACGTCGCGGGTCTGCAACGGGTCAATCACACCGTCGTCCCACAGGCGCGCGCTGGAATAGTAGGGGTGACCCTGGGTTTCGTACTGGTCGAGGATCGGCTGCTTGATCGCCGCCTCCTCCTCGACGCTGAATCCGTTGCCGGCCCGTTCAGCCTGTTCGCGCTTGACCTGCACCAGCACACCGGCCGCTTGTTCGGCGCCCATCACGCCAATGCGTGCATTCGGCCACATCCACAAGAAGCGCGGGTCATAGGCGCGGCCACACATACCGTAGTTACCGGCACCAAAGCTGCCGCCGATGATCACCGTGAACTTCGGCACCTTGGCGCAGGCCACTGCCGTGACCAGCTTGGCGCCGTGCTTGGCGATGCCGCCGGCTTCATATTTCTGGCCAACCATGAATCCGGTGATGTTCTGCAGGAACAACAGGGGAATCCCGCGCTGACAGGCCAACTCGATAAAGTGCGCGCCTTTTTGCGCGGCTTCGGCGAACAGGATGCCGTTGTTGGCCAGGATCGCAATCGGGTAGCCGTGCAGGTGCGCAAAACCGCACACCAGCGTGGTGCCGAACAGCGCCTTGAACTCATCGAACACCGAAGCGTCCACCAGGCGGGCGATCACTTCGCGCACATCAAAAGGTTGTTTGGTGTCGGTCGGAATGACGCCGTAAAGCTCTTCGCTGTTATACAGCGGCGCCACGGGCGGGCGTTGCAATAACTCGCCCTGTTTGCGCCAATTGAGGTTGGCCACGCTGCGTCGGGCCAGGGCCAGCGCGTGTTCATCGCTGTCGGCATAGTGGTCGGCCACGCCCGAGATCTTGCAATGCACATCGGCACCGCCAAGGTCTTCGGCACTCACCACTTCACCGGTCGCGGCCTTCACCAGCGGCGGCCCGGCGAGGAAGATGGTGGCTTGCTGGCGCACCATGATCGCTTCGTCGGCCATCGCCGGCACATAGGCACCACCGGCGGTGCACGAGCCCATCACCACCGCGATCTGCGGGATGCCCTGGGCGCTCATATTGGCCTGGTTGAAGAAGATCCTTCCGAAGTGCTCGCGGTCGGGGAACACCTCGTCCTGACGCGGCAAGTTGGCGCCGCCAGAGTCCACCAGGTAGATGCACGGCAGGCGGTTCTGCTCGGCAATGGTCTGAGCGCGCAGGTGTTTCTTTACGGTGAGTGGGTAGTACGAGCCGCCTTTCACTGTGGCGTCGTTGGCGACGATCATGCATTCGACGCCTTCCACCCGGCCGATCCCGGCAATCACCCCGGCGGCCGGCACATCTTCGCCATACACCTGATGGGCGGCCAGTTGGCTCAGTTCAAGAAACGGCGAGCCGGGATCGAGCAAACGATTGATGCGCTCGCGGGGCAGCAGTTTGCCGCGTGACGTATGCCGCTCCTGGGCCTTGGCGCCGCCGCCTTGCTGCACATGGGCAAGCAGGGTATGCAGGGCGTCGACATGTTGGCGCATGGCCGCGCTGTTGGCGGCAAACTCCGCCGAACGCGGGTTGAGCTGGGTGTGCAAGGTGGCCATGTTGCGCTCCTTCAGCGGGTTTCGTTGAAGAGTTCGCGACCGATCAGCATCCGGCGGATCTCACTGGTGCCGGCGCCGATTTCATACAGCTTGGCGTCCCGTAACAGGCGCCCGGCCGGGAACTCATTGATGTAGCCGTTACCGCCAAGAATCTGGATCGCGTCGAGGGCCATCTGCGTGGCACGTTCGGCGCTGTAGAGGATCACTCCGGCGGCGTCCTTGCGTGTGGTCTCGCCGCGTTCGCACGCCTGGGCCACTGCGTAAAGATAGGCGCGGCTGGCGTTGAGCTGGGTGTACATGTCCGCGACCTTGCCCTGGATCAGCTGGAATTCGCCGATGCTCTGGCCGAACTGCTTGCGGTCGTGGATGTAGGGCACGATCAGGTCCATGCAGGCCTGCATGATCCCTGTCGGGCCGCCGGAGAGCACAACGCGTTCGTAGTCCAGGCCACTCATCAGCACTTTTACGCCACCGTTGAGCACGCCGAGGATGTTTTCTTCCGGTACTTCGACGTCATCGAAGAACAGCTCACAGGTGTTGGAGCCGCGCATGCCCAGCTTGTCGAACTTGTTGCTGCGGCTGAAGCCCTTCCAGTCGCGCTCGACGATGAAGGCGGTGATGCCGTGAGGCCCCTTCTCCAGGTCAGTCTTGGCGTAGATCACGTAGGTGCTGGCGTCGGGGCCGTTGGTGATCCAGGTCTTGCTGCCGTTGAGCACGTAATGATCGCCGCGTTTATCGGCACGCAGTTTCATCGAGACCACATCGGAGCCGGCGTTCGGCTCGCTCATGGCCAGGGCGCCGACATGTTCGCCGCTGATGAGTTTGGGCAGGTACTTGAGTTTTTGCTCGTGGTTGCCGTTGCGATTGATCTGGTTCACACACAGGTTCGAGTGCGCGCCGTAGGACAACGCCACCGAGGCCGAGCCGCGGCTGATCTCTTCCATCGCCACCACATGGGCCAGGTAACCCAGGCCGGCACCGCCATATTCTTCCGGGACGGTGATGCCCAGCAGGCCCATGTCGCCGAACTTCTGCCACAGGTCGGCGGGGAACAGGTTGTCGCTGTCGATCTGTGCCGCGCGCGGCGCGATTTCCTTGCTCACGAAGGACTGCACCTGGTCGCGCAGCATGTCGATGGTTTCACCAAGGGCGAAGTTCAGGGACGGGTAACTCATGGACAGGCACCTTAATGTGAGCTTTGTTGTTGTGTGGAGGGCGAGCCAGGAGAGGGTGCTCACCTTTACGTTAACGTAAACTTGCGTTAAGGCGCTGTCAATCGTAGTTTACGTTTACGTCAACCTACAAAAAAGACAACAGGGGTCGTTATGGATCAGCCGAACCAGAGCTACAGCCGTGGCTCTCAGGACAAGACCTTGCTGGCGATGACGATTGGCCAAGCCTTTGACCGAACCGTCGCGCAATTCCCCGACGGCGAGGCCCTGGTGGTGCGCCACCAGCAGCGCCGCTACACCTGGCGCCAACTGGCCGAAACGGTCGATTTGCACGCCCGTGCGTTTATCGCCCTGGGCATGCAGAGTGGCGACCGCCTGGGGATCTGGGCCCCCAACTGCGCCGAGTGGTGTATCAGCCAGATCGCCAGCGCCAAGCTTGGCGTGATCCTGGTCAATATCAACCCGGCGTACCGCAGCAGTGAATTGGACTACGTGCTCAAGCAATCCGGCTGTCAGTGGCTGGTATGCGCAGGATCGTTCAAGACCTCCGATTACCACGCCATGTTGCAGGCGCTGAAGCCAGAAATGCGCGGCCTCATCAGCCTGGATTCCAACCCGCCAGAAGGCTTTATGCCCTGGTCGCAGCTATCAGCCCTCGGCGCAGGTATCCCGCCTGAACACCTGCACACCCGCCAAGCCAGCCTGCACTTCGACCAAGCCGTTAATATCCAGTACACCTCCGGCACCACCGGCTTCCCCAAGGGCGCCACCCTCAGCCACCACAACATTCTCAATAACGGTTACATGGTCGGCGAAAGCCTGGGCCTGACCGAGCAAGACCGCCTGGTGATCCCGGTGCCGCTCTATCACTGCTTTGGCATGGTCATGGGTAACCTTGGTTGCATCACCCACGGCACCACCATGATCTACCCGAATGATGGCTTCGACCCGCTGCTGACTCTCACTGCCGTCGCCGAAGAGCGCGCCACCGGCCTGTACGGCGTGCCCACGATGTTCATCGCCATGCTCGATTATCCGCAGCGTGGCGACTTTGATCTGTCCACCCTGCGCACCGGCATCATGGCCGGTGCCACGTGCCCCATCGAAGTGATGCGCCGGGTCATCAGCGAGATGCACATGAGCGAGGTGCAGATTGCCTACGGCATGACGGAGACCAGCCCGGTGTCGTTGCAAACCGGGGCGGATGACGACGTGGAACGCCGCGTGACCACCGTTGGGCGCACCCAGCCGCAATTGGAAAACAAGATCATCGACGCTGACGGCAACACCGTGGCACGCGGTGAAATCGGTGAGCTGTGCACCCGTGGCTACAGCGTGATGCTTGGCTACTGGAACAACCCCGACGCCACCCGCGAGGCCATCGACGACGCCGGCTGGATGCACACCGGCGACTTGGCAAGCATGGACGCCCACGGTTACGTGTGCATCGCCGGACGCAACAAGGACATGATCATTCGCGGCGGCGAGAATGTGTACCCGCGTGAGCTGGAGGAGTTTTTCTTCACCCATCCGGCGGTGGCGGATGTGCAGGTTATCGGTATACCGGACGAGCGTTACGGCGAAGCCATCGTCGCTTGGGTCAAGTTCCATCCGGGCCAGGTGGCCAATGAACTTGAGCTGCAAACCTGGTGCAAGGGGCGCATCGCACACTTCAAAACGCCCAAGCACTTCAAATTCGTGGATGAGTTCCCAATGACGGTGACGGGCAAAATCCAGAAATTCCGTATGCGCGAAATCAGCATCGAGGAGTTGCGCAAAGACGGCTGAAGTACAGTGCATGTCTACAGCTCTGTGTTGAACTGCGATGCCTAGAGTGGCGGATTATTTCGCCACTTGTAGGTCATGGCCATGACAAGCACCACCATTGATCCCCCCGCGCGTCCGGCGGTTGAGGACGAGCAGAGCCCACATGGGCGGGTGATCAAGGACAACACCCCCGACTGGTACACCGATGCGCTCGATGAGCGCAAAACCGAAATGGCGTCGTTGACGCTGAGCATTCCAGACTGGTTCAAACAGGCCTCGGCGGCTGCGAAAGAGCGTTTGAGAGCGGTCCATGTGCGCAGCAGAAGGTCCTTGAATCAGCTCGATGAGATGTTCAGGGATTTGAAAGGACCGGCGGCGTATGCCGAGCCGCTGTTGGTGGCTGCCATTGAAAATAAGTTCGGGCAACGCTTGGATACCAGGAAGGTATTTTATGCCCGCAAGATGGAACAGAAAGAGTGCGAAGTCGGTCCCTCGGAGCTCTCGACTACCCACACCAGCGCATTGGCGCCACAGTTCTATTTCTACAGAGGTATGAGCCTGCTGGAGGCAGCGCTGAACAACTTCACTCAGGACGAGGCGAGCACGCCGGTTTGCGGGGACTGCCACCTGATCACCGCTTACAACTTTTACCGCTATCCAGGCACAAGGCTGCATTCTCCAGGCAACGTTCAGTCGTTCGAGTTGAGTATTCAGGCGCATGAGTTCGCTACGCTGTGTCGGGAACTGGATCTGGGCAGTTCTTACTATGAGTATGTGCGAACCTTCATCAATAGCCGGATCCGGATAACTACCACGGAAGCGGGCATTGGCAAGCTTTACAGTCATCTGATTACCAGCCATCGAAACCAGTTGGAACTGGCCGCTGAGATTGCCTTGATGAAGGGCGACATTGCGTCTGATGGTCACCAGTTGATCGGTGATCTTTTGCGAAACCAGTCGCAGGGGAAGTGGGCAGGGGAGTCCGTGAGGTTCTCGCCATTGCGGTTATTCAGCTTTGATATCGAGAACATCCTGATCATCGGTCCGGTCAAGTGGCGGGAAAATGTGAGAAACGCCGAACTTGTCCCCCACCGGTGCATGGCCTATATCCCTGGTGACCCCATTCATCCGCTCAAGGCCTATGACAATATTGGCGCTTTTACTGACCACCTGACGACGCGCCTGTGTCGTGTCCAATATCGGAAATTCTTCAGCCAGTTTGTGCCGCTTGCCAGCCAGGATGCATTCTTCAGCCAGCTCAAAGCCTTGCTGGATCCAAACGGCCAGTACGCTGACGACCAGGATTTTGCCGTGGTACACAAAGGCCGGATTTATCGCCAGGGTACCTACGCACCGCCATGGCGGGATGTCTGGGCGGATTGCGCGATACGGCGCATGCGGTCGACCATGGAGAATGCTCGCACCAGCGTAGTGTCCACCCAGGATGTCGACGAACGTGTCTACAACGCCTGGCTCTGGTCGTTCGGCAGCACGGCGCTGGACATTCTGAATCTTGCCTCGTTCGTGGTGCCGTTTCTGGGTGACGTCATGCTGGTCGTCGCCGCTGTGCAGATGGCCTACGAGATAGGCGAAGGCATTGAGGCATGGTCGCACGACGATGCCCGGGTGGCGTGGGCGCATTTTTCGGCGGTGGGCCTCAACCTGGCAGGGTTGGCAGTGCCAAAAGTGCTGGCGGCAGCCAAAGACACCCCTTTCATCAAGCGCCTGGTGCATGTGCAATTTGGTGGGCAAACACGTTTGTATGATTTCAATCCGCGACACTACCTGCACCAGGTCGAGTTGGCCCAAGGGAGCCGGCCCAACGCACATGGGTTGTATGGTCATGACGGTGGGCTGTACCTGCCAGCAGAGGGCGGCGGTCACTACAAGGTTCAGGTCAGTCGTACTGAAAATGAATTCAAGCTTCTGCACCCCGAGGGCGATTCACGCTATGCGCCGTGGGTCCGACACAACGGTGAGGGCGCCTGGGTGCATGAGTTCGAACAACCTTTGACCTGGGACCGCAAGACGCTACTGCGCCGCATTGGCCATAGCGTCGATCACCTGAGCGACAGTCAGCTTGAGCAAGCCAGGGCGATCAGTGGTGTGACGGATGAGGAGCTACGCCGGGTATTCATTGAGCACAGAGCGCCTGCACCCCTGTTGAAAGACATGCTCCGCCGGTTTGAATGCGCCCAAAGGCACCAGGCGTTCGTCGATCAGCTCAGGCATCCGGACCCTGCGGTTTTTGGCGGTGTCGATTGGTTCATGCAGGTACAGTTATTGATGGAAAGCGGGATGTGGCCGAAGTCACGGGTATTGGTGGCGTTGGATGCGGAAGGCAATCAGATATGGCGTTCAGCTGTTCCGAAAGCTGATTCCCAAGTGGTCACGCTGGAGCATGGACAACTTGAAAGTGGCCTGCTGTTTCCGGCATTTACCCGGCAATTGACTGAGCCTGAGCTTCGTCAATTATTGAGCGAGCGTACGTTTACGGAGCGGGAGATGGTTGACCTTTACCTGCGCACCAGAGACGTTTCGGACGATGCTTCTTTTTCCTCTGTCTCCGAATCGGACGGCGAAGACTCTGATCCGATGTTGCAACATTTGCGCAGGCCTTATGCACGGATCGTGAGGTACCGGGACTGTTTGCTGGACGCTGCCAACAGCACCCTAGGCGAACTGTTCAATCGCGAGATCGCCGCCGGTGATGTTTCCAGCGACCCCCATGTACAACTGGTCCAGCGTCACTTTCGCGGGCTGCCTAAATTGGCGGCCGAAGACATAGTGGCCCATGCCAACAGCCAGGAGCTGGTGCGCATGCAATCCACGTCGAGTCTGCCGATGCGCTTGGGCGAGGAGGCGCGTGTCTACTTGCAGAAAGCACGTGTGATGCGGGCACATGCGGACTTGCTGTTCGATAATCAACTCACAAGGGACGGAGTGCGCTTGTCGCTGCACAAGATGGCTTCCCTGCCTGGGCTTCTGGAGGGTGTGTGTATAGAGCTTCGCGCGAATACGTACGATGGCCCTTTACTCGAGCGTGTAGGAGACGCAGGTGCACTCAGGCAACTGCGCCTTATCCAGACCGACATGAAAGAGTGGAAGTTATACCGCGTGCCCGAAACAGTAGAGTATTGGCGCAGAGATAAAGACGCCTTTTTCAACGCGCTCTGGATGGCCAGTAGCGGAAAATTTACCGGTTGGTCTGCGTTCAACGCGGCAGCACAACGCCTGAAGAACCAGCTTGCGCAACAACCTCTGGGTGAGCAGGCGAGCCGTCGCGCACTGGGATTGCAAGCGATTAAACCCGGCTTCAGATCACCCATGCGTCTGGCGGACGGACGCATAGGGTATCCCCTCAGCCCGGGGGGCAGCGATGCCGAGCGTCCTTCTGTTTGTAGAATGAAGGCCATGTCTCTTTATCCGTCAAAGTCCATGGATGAGGTCGAGATCATGCTTGAGCTTCGAGGCGCTGGCGACGCGGTGCTTCTGGCGAAGTTGATCCAGCTCGAAGAGGAGTTTTCAGAACTCGACAAGGCACTGGTCAACTGGCAGCAGGAGGGCGGATCAGGCTACGCACGCGCCAGGCGCAGAGTATCGGGTACCCTCAAGGCCGCTTGGCGTAGAGGTTCCGCACAGGTATTCGCGGGGGACCAGACACCCATCGGCCACGTCCTGGACTTATCGGATGAAGTGATCGGCGAATTACCCGCGATTACGGCAAATATGGACCACGTAGGCAGCCTGGTTTTACGTCGCATGGCGCTTTCGGACAGCTCACTGCCTTTTCTGAATGCATTCGGCGGCTTGCGCTGGCTGAACATGAGCGACAACAACCTCACGCAATTTCCGGAATTCGCCAATGGCGGGGCCGGGCTGACCAAACTCAATTTGAGTCGAAATGACATCCAACTGACCGAACCGAGTCGCCAGCGCCTGGAGGGCATGCAGAGTTTGAAGATTCTGAACCTGGCGGATAATCGTCGCCTGGGATGGCAGGCCGACCTGCGCCGCCTGCGCCACTTGAACCAGCTTTATCTGGCGGGCACCGACACCGCCACCTTTCCCGTCGGTGCAGAACAATTGCCAAACCTGGCCCGCATCGACCTGCATTCAAACCGGATCACGACCTTACCTGAGTACGCTTACCGGCATGTTGAACGCATTAATGTGCATGAAAATCCCTTGTCGGCAGCTACGGTTGCCCGACTGGGTGAGCCTTTCAATCCGGTGCAATGGGGTGAACATATTGCCGTGGACGAAGCGCGTGGCCTGTGGTTGGACGGGATGCCGCCCACGGATTTGGCGCGGCGCGGCGCGATCTGGGATGAGCTGAAGAGTAGTCCGGAATCGGCCGCTTTTTTCGCCGTCGTGGCTGATCTCACCCGAAGTGCCGAGTATGTCAGCGACGTAGCCCGCCCGGTATTGGCCGAGAGGGTGTGGGACATGCTCGAGGCCGTGAGCCAAAGCCAGGACATTCGTGAGGCATTATTTACAGCCGCCGATGATCGCGTAACCTGTGGTGACGGCAGCTCGGTCGAGTTCATGAACCTCGAGAGTGAATGGCTGGGTGCAAGGGCACTTGAGCTGGCAGGAACGGAAAATGCCGAGGGCGCACTGATTGCCACCGCAAGGAAACTATTTCGTCTCATGCTGGTGGACGCTATTGCCATGCAGGATGTTGCGGCGAGAGGGCCTGGATTCACCGAGCAGGCGGAAGTCGTCCTGGCCTACCGCACGCGGCTTGCAGACCGATTGGAGTTGCCGGTCAAATCCCGCGATATGGTGTTTCCCCAACAGGCAAATGTGGGCCAGGCGGCAATCGATGCCGCTTATGAGCAGGTGCTCAGGGACGAGGGCAACCCCGCTAATGAGGAGGCTTTTTTTGTCGGGCGCATGTTCTGGGAGAAGCACCTTCGTCAGCACTACCCACAGGAGCTCAGGGCGCTGATGGCGCCGGACCTTGAGCGAATTGATGAGAAAAGCGCTGCACTTTTCGAACTCTCGGATTTGCAAGGCCCGCATGGCGCAATAGCCGATTGGCAGACAAAGTATGATGCGGCCGTCGATCGGCTGGCAGGCCTGTTGGGCAAGCGCAAGGATGAAATCCTGGTGAACGGCTTGATGCAAAGTGCGTTTTACGAGCGGGAGCTCAATCAGCTGGGGGCCGAGCGGTATGCGCTGGAGCAGAGATCGCTGAAAGTGTTGACGCGCAGGGTGCTGAATAACTTCGCGGCTACAGGTGACACATTGGTCTAAACGGTAAGTGCAGACAGCACAAAGGGGACCCGAGGGTCCCCTTTAATTTGTCGTTGCGTGCTCTTTTTTATTATTGAGGGGCGGCCTATTGTTGTTTTTGGCAACCGTTACCCTTTACCGCTGTTTTTGGCGACCCCCATCCGAGGGTCAAGAGCAAACGTATTTTTTTGAGCGCTGATCTGCTTCTTCGTAATCGATCCAACCAGTGGGTAGCTACCTGAGGTAGTTTTATTTTTCTCTAACCGGTTGCGGGTTGCGGCATGCCGTACCCTGCGAAGCACATCTTCTCCAAAAAAATCTGTTAGCTGCGTCTCTGCCGTGTTGTTTTTGTTATGTCAGAGTCGTTTCGTCTTATTTTTATTAGGTTTGGCGCTTTTTATTCTTGTTATGCCATAGAGATAGCAGAAGCCATGCCAACTTTTAAAAGTCTTTTAAAATCAAAGTCTTAATTTTTATGTAGGATTTAAGCTGCAGAAAACACGACAAAATATGTTCCCGTGTTACTCGATGTGTAGGTGTGCGGTAACACATTGTCACGGCTAAGTGACTCAACCGGCGTTACGCGCCTTTGCCACACGCGATCCGGTAGCACGACCCAGCACATTGCTGATTTGCTGGCCCGCACGAATCAATGCCTCCAGGTCGATGCCTGTCTCGATGCCCAGGCCGTTGAGCAGGTACACCACGTCTTCGGTGGCGACGTTACCGCTGGCGCCCTTGGCATAGGGGCAACCGCCGAGGCCCGCGATTGAGCTGTCGAACACCCTGATCCCTTCCAACAGGCTGGCGTAGATATTCGCGATGGCCTGGCCATAGGTGTCATGGAAGTGCCCAGCCAGCTTGTCCAGTGGTACCTGAGCGCCAACCACCTCGAACAGCCTGCGCGTCGCGCCCGCCGTGCCGGTGCCGATGGTGTCGCCCAGGGATACCTCATAGCAGCCCATGGCATACAACTCCCGCGCGACCGCCGCCACTTGCGCCGGCGCGATCTCGCCTTCATACGGGCAACCCAACACGCACGACACATAGCCCCGCACGCTGATGCCGTGCTGCTTGGCCGCCGCCATGATCGGCGCGAAGCGCTCCAGGCTTTCATTGATGGAACAGTTGATATTGCGCTGGGAAAACGCCTCGGACGCGGCCGCAAACACCGCCACTTCTTTAACGCCGGCCGTCAGCGCGTCCTCGAAACCGCGCAGGTTCGGCGCCAGGGCGCCGTAGGTCACGCCGGGCTTGCGTTGAATCTGCGCAAATACTTCAGCGGAGCCAGCCATCTGCGGTACCCATTTGGGCGAGACAAAACTGCCGACTTCGATATAGCTCAAGCCAGCCGCGCTGAGCGCGTTTACCAAGTGGACTTTGTCCGCCACGCTGATGGGCTGGGCTTCGTTCTGCAAACCGTCGCGCGGGCCGACTTCCACCAGGCGTACGTGAGAGGGGAGGGACATGGCAGTTACCTTCTGATCAATGGCCGGCCTGGTGCATGGTATGGGTCAGGGCCTGGATGCAGCGCTCTTCGGCGGTGTCCAGTTCCAGCTTCATCTGTTCGATATCCAGCAATTGCTGCTCAAGCTGCTCGCGGCGTTCAGTGATCTTGGCCAGCATGCTGTTGAGTTGGACGTGGTTGCCGCTGGTGGGGTCGTAGAGTTCGATGAGTTCTCGGCATTCGGCCAGGGAAAAACCGATGCGCTTGCCACGCAGGATCAGCTTGAGGCTGACTTTGTCCCGTGCCGAGTAGATGCGCTCCTGGCCCCGGCGCTCCGGGGCCAGCAGGCCTTGTTCTTCATAGAAGCGAATGGCGCGGGTGGTGATGTCGAGCTCGCGGGCGAGGTCGGAGATGCTGTAGGTGGTACTCATGGTTGTGCCCGAGAAGAGGTCTTGGGCGCTAAGCTAATGGTTGGTTGACGTTAACGTCAAGTTGCGCGTCATTGTAGTGAGCGAGGTAAGCGCGCTCATCACAACAAGCTCCTCCACCATAGGTCAGGCCTGCTTGCCATCCAGCTTCTTCTCATGGGCCGTCACCTGCTGGCACAACTCGATCATCTGCTCGCGCATCCAGCGGTTGGCCGGGTCCTGGTCGGTGCTTTCGTGCCAGTACAGGTGGGTTTCCACCGGTGGCACGTCGTTGACAGGCAGGTTGAACCAGTGCAATTCGTGGCGCCGGGCGAAGCGCTCGGGCACGGTCATCACCATGTCGGTTTGCTGCAACACCTGCGAAGCCATCAGATAATGCTGAGAGCGCAAGGCGATTTTGCGTTGCAGGCCCATCTTGCCCAAGGCCAAGTCGACGTGGCCCAAACCGTTGCGCCGGCTGGAGATATGAATGTGGGTCAGCCCCAGATAGTCATCCAGGGTCAGCTTGTCCTTACCCGCCAGCGGATGACCCTTGCGCATCGCGCACACGTAGCGATCTTCCATCAGCTTGACGTGGCGCACCTGGGGGTCGGTGTTCAGCGGCGCATCCACGGCAAAGTCCAGGCGCCCGGCAGCCAGTTCTTTGGTGGTTTCGCGGCGTTTGGACAGGAAACTCTCGATCACCACGGTAGGTGCCAGGCGACGCAGGCGCTGGAACAACAGCGGCAGAATCACCGCTTCGGTGAGGTCGGTCATGCTGATGCGGTAAGTCTTGGCCGCCTGTTGCGGGTTGAAGATGCGGCTTTCCTGTACCGACACCCGCAGCAACGACAACGCATTGCGCACCGGCCCGATGATGTTCTGCGCCATCGGCGTGGGCACCATGCCTTGGGCGGTGCGCACGAACAGCGGGTCATTGAAGGTCTCGCGCAGGCGTGCCAGAGCGTTGGACACTGCCGGCTGGGTGATACCGACAATCTGCCCGGCGCGGGTCAGGTTGGCTTCGGTGTAAATCGCGTCAAAGACGATAAACAGGTTGAGGTCGACCTTGCTCAGATTCATTTCGTTGCGCTCTTATTGTTAGGTGGCCATACGTCGATCATATATCGGTGATGAATGTTAATACACGCCGAGAATAGGCTAGGTAAATTATCAACGCTGTTCTAGCATCGATCGCATGACCTAAACAACCTCTCAGAGAAGGGAGCTGCTCATGGATTTCGCCTATTCGCCCAAGGTTCAGGAACTGCGTGAACGCGTTACCGCGTTCATGGACGCTTACGTTTATCCGGCCGAACCGGTGTTCGAACGCCAGGTCAGCGAAGGCGACCGCTGGCAGCCCACCGCAATCATGGATGAACTGAAGGCCAAGGCTAAAGCCGAAGGCTTGTGGAACCTGTTCCTGCCGGAATCCGAGCTGGGCGCCGGCCTGACCAACCTTGAATACGCGCCACTCGCCGAAATCATGGGCCGCTCATTGCTTGGCCCGGAGCCGTTCAATTGCTCTGCCCCCGACACTGGCAACATGGAAGTGCTGGTGCGCTACGCCAACGAAGAACAGAAACAACGCTGGTTGCAGCCCCTGCTACGCGGCGAGATCCGTTCCGCGTTCGCCATGACTGAACCGGATGTCGCGTCTTCGGACGCCACCAACATGGCGGCCCGTGCCGAGCGTCAGGGTGAGGAGTGGGTGATCAACGGCAAGAAATGGTGGACCTCCGGCGCCTGCGACCCGCGCTGCAAGATCCTGATCTTCATGGGCCTGAGCAATCCGGACGCGCCGCGCCATCAGCAACACTCGATGATCCTGGTGCCGGTGGACACTCCCGGTGTGAAAATCGTGCGCCCGCTGCCAGTGTTCGGCTACGACGACGCGCCCCACGGCCATGCCGAAGTGCTATTCGACAATGTGCGCGTCCCTTACGAAAACGTGCTGCTGGGTGAGGGCCGTGGCTTTGAAATCGCCCAAGGCCGCCTTGGCCCAGGCCGTATCCACCACTGCATGCGGTCCATCGGCATGGCCGAGCGCGCGCTGGAGTTGATGTGCAAGCGTTCTGTCAGCCGGACTGCATTCGGCAAGCCGTTGGCGCGCCTGGGCGGTAACATCGACAAAATCGCCGACTCACGCATGGAAATCGATATGGCGCGCCTGCTGACCTTGAAGGCGGCGTACATGATGGACACCGTGGGTAACAAAGTGGCTAAAAGCGAAATCGCCCAGATCAAAGTGGTCGCGCCGAATGTGGCCTTGAAGGTGATCGACCGTGCGATCCAGATCCATGGCGGCGCGGGTGTTTCCAATGACTTCCCGTTGGCTTACATGTACGCCATGCAACGCACCCTGCGCCTGGCCGATGGCCCGGATGAAGTGCATCGGGCGGCGATCGGCAAGTTCGAGATTGGCAAGTATGTGCCTAAAGAGCTGATGCGCAGCGGGCAATAAATTGAAATAGGGGGAGGTTGGTTGTTCAGTACACCCAAACCTCCACCCGCCGATTCTTGATCCGGCCTTCATCCGCCGCATTCGTCGCCACCGGCATCTGCGCGCCAAACCCGCGAATATCCCGCAGTACCACGCCGTTCTTGACCAACTCCCGACGCACCGCCATCGCTCGCAACTTTGACAGCAACGCCGCCCGCTGCGGATCATTCTTGGCATCACCAAAGCCCACCAGCGTCACCTGTTTATCCAGCTTGTTGTGGCTTTTGAGATACGCCACCACCCGCTGCAGATCCTGGCGGGCCTTGTTGTCCAGGCTGGCACTGCCTTCCTCGAAACGAAAGTTAACCGTCAAACGCTGGGCCTCACGCGCGATAGCTTGATAGTCCCCAGGCATCGACGCGCGCGGCTCCACGGCCATCGCCTGTACCTGCTGGGCGATAAAGCCGTTGGCGGCCACAATCGCCTGACCCTTGCTGCTCTGGCTGAAATCCACCAGTGCCTTGGCCCACGGGTTGCGGCTCGATGGCGGCAGGTAGAAGAACAACCGACGTGACAGCGGATAATCCTCAGTGGCAATCAGGCTGTTCAACGGCAACATGGGCTGCGAGTCGCCATCCACAATCGCCACCGCCTTGACCCGGCGCACGTAGGGCAGGCCAATAAAGCCGATGCCCTGGGGATCCTGGCTGACCGCATCGGACAGTTGCTCGCTGGACTCGAAACGTTTGGCGCCCGAGGCGAGCGGCGTGCCACGCAGGCGCAGCACCAGTTCCTTGAAGGTGTCGTAAGTGCCGGACTGGTCATCCCGCGCGTATAAATGAATCGGCCCACCGACACCACCCAAGGCCTCCCACGTACTGATCTCGCCATTGAATATCTGCGCCAACTGCTCGGTATTCAGGCTGTTCAGCGGATTTTGCGGATGGAGGATGATGGCCAGCCCATCGATGGCGATGACCTGTTCGGCTTCGGGGCTTTTCAGGTCGCCGAGGGGCTCGAGGTCGACCAGTTCACTGTCCTTGATCGGGCGAGACGAGGCGGCCAGGTCCGCGGTGAGTTTTTTCAGTGCAGTGAAACCGGTACTGGAACCATGGGCTGCGACCTCGATAGTCACCGTTTTGCCCTGGCGCGTCTTGCCGATCACCCGCTGTTCATTGGCACCTTCCGCCGGTTCGCTGTGCGCTGCCTGCAAACCCTGATGCTCCATCAAACCCTTGACCAGTGCGGGCCCCAGCGCCGCGCCAATGGTATTGGAACCCTGGATGCGCAAAGCAGGGCCTTGATCAGGAATGGGAAGGGGGGCGCAAACAGCAAAAAGGGGGAAAAGCACCAGCAGGAACAGAACGCGCAGCCTCATGCCGCCACCTTCTCAAGCCAAAGGGAGTGCCGCGAGAATAAGTCAGGCAGGTTGCATGAATATGACGGGGCCGAGGGTTCGGCCCCGTCAGGCATATCAGCTCAATTCAAGCCAGATCGGCGCATGGTCCGAAGGCTTCTCCAGCCCACGCAGCTCGTAATCCACCCCGGCATCCTTGACCCGCGACAGCAGGCCATTGGAAGCCAGGATCACGTCAATCCGCAGCCCGCGCTTGGGCTCGTCTTCAAACCCACGGCTGCGGTAGTCGAACCAGCTGAAACGGTCGGCCACGGTCGGGTTGAGGTAACGGAAGCTGTCCACCAGGCCCCAGTTCTTCAGGCGGGCCATCCACTCGCGCTCTTCCGGCAGGAAGCTGCATTTGCCGGTCTTGAGCCAGCGCTTGGCGTTTTCGGCACCGATGCCGATGTCGATGTCTTCCGGGGAAATATTGATGTCGCCCATCACCACCAAGGCCTGATCATTGCTGAACTGGCTTTCCAGCAACTGTTGCAGGTCTTCATAGAAGCGCTGTTTGGCCGGAAACTTGGTAGGGTGGTCGCGACTTTCGCCTTGGGGGAAGTAACCGTTCATGAGGGTGACCGGCTGGCCGTTTTCATCGGCGAAGGTGCCCCAGATAAACCGGCGCTGGGCGTCTTCTTCGTCACTGGCGAAGCCTTTGTGCAGGCTCAATGCCGGCTGACGCGAGAGTAGGGCCACGCCGTAGTGACCTTTTTGACCGTGGTAGTACACGTGATAGCCGAGGGCCTGTACTTCGGCCAGCGGGAATTGGTCATCGTGGACCTTGGTTTCCTGCAGGCCGATCACGTCGGGCTGGTGCTTTTCAATCAGCGCCGCCAGCTGATGAGGGCGGGCGCGCAGCCCGTTGATATTGAAGGAGACGATTTTCATGGTCGGCGGTCCAGTCCTGGCAAAAGGGCGATGCTAGCGGACAAGTCGGACGGGGGCCAGCGTGGCGGTAGGGCAGTTGCACTGCTAATGTCTTGGAACGACTGGTGCTGCACAGGTTCGTACCCATAAGAACGCTGCCTTTTGAGCAGCGCCCAGGGAGATTGACGGTATGCCGGACACTTCAACTGCTAATGCTGAAATTCGCCTGCTCAACAGCGGTTATTCCCGCGAAGCGCGTTCCTTGCTGTACCAGGCTTATCGGCATGAGCCGACATTCGCCTACATCTTCGAAGCGGAACGCCCAGGCTATGAACAGCGGGTACGCGCCACTGTGCGTGAACTGGTCAAGCAGCACTTCTTTCAGAAACTTCCCGCCATCGGCCTGTTCGTCAACGACCGCCTGATTGGCATCGCCCTGATCGCGCCACCGCAGCGGCGCCTGGGAATTACCGAGAGCTGGGCCTGGCAGCTGCGCATGTGGCTGAGCACGGGCGTGCGCGGCACACGGCGTTACCTCGACTACCATCACGCGGTGCTGGCGTGCCTGCCCAGTGAGTCGGTGCATGTGCTGCCGCTGTTGGGCATTCACCCGCAGTTCCAGGGTAAACATTACGGCGAGCAGTTGTTGGAGGCCGTGCACAACTGGTGTGCCGAAGACCGGCATTCATCCGGTGTGGTGTTGGACACGGGGAATTCTCGCTATCTGGAATTCTATAAGCGTCAGGGCTATGAGGAGATTGGTGAGGTCGCTGTAGGACCTGTCCTGGAGCATGTGTTTTTTCACCCCAATCCCCAGTCGTTACATGTTGCAACGGCTTAACGCAGAATTTTTCAGAATCGTCTGAGTTCTAAGTTTCTCCCCAGCTCGTGTAGCATCCGCGCCTATGAAGTTTTCAGGAAGATTTACCAGCGGCTTGATTCTGCTGTTCACAAGCTGCGGCGCCTTGGCGCAAAGCGAATTGGACGTGCGGATCAAACCTTCAAACGACGCGTTGAAAGCCAACATCGAAGGCTATATCGGCGGGGTGGGCGATCGTGATGAAGAGGCCCTGCTGCGGTTCAGCCGTGGCGCCGAGGAGCAGGCGCGCAAAGCCGCCCAGGCCCTAGGCTTCTATCAGCCACAGATCGAGAGTGACGTGAAGGGCGGCAAGAACCCGCGCCTGATCCTCAACATCGACCCCGGCGAACCGGTGCATTTGCGTAACGTGACCATTCGGGTCGACGGCCAGGCCGCCGACCTCAAGGCCTTTCGCGTGCCCGTCAGCAACGACCTCAAATCCGGCGCCGTACTCAACCATGGCCATTACGAAGACGCCAAGCGTCTGATCCAGAACCAGGCCTCGCGCTACGGCTTTTTCAGCGGGCGCTTCAAAAGCCAGAAACTCGCGGTCGACCCCAAGGCCGGCGTCGCCGATATCGAACTCATCTACGACAGCGGCCCGCGCTACACCCTCGGCAAAGTCAGCTTTGCCGGTGATACGCCGTTTGACGAAGAACTGCTGCAACGCATGGTGCCGTTCAAAAGCGGCACTCCTTACGACTCCGAACTGATCGCCGAACTCAACCAGAACCTGCAAGCCAGTGGATTTTTCGAAGGCGTGCGCTTGGACGCAGCACCGGCAGCCTCGACCAATGACATCATTCCGGTGGCCGTGCGCCTGGAAACCCGCAAGCCGCGCACCATGGGGCTGGGCCTGGGTTTTTCCACCGACGTAGGCCCGCGCGGCAAAGCCAACTGGACCCGCCACTGGGTCAACCCCCAGGGCCACAGTTATGGCTGGGAAGCCGAGCTGTCGGCGCCCCGGCAGAACGTTGGCCTGTGGTATGACATCCCGCTCGATCCGCCGCTCACCGATAAGCTGCGTTTTGCGGGTGGCTACCAGAACGAAGAAATCGCCAACACCGATACAATCAGTAAATTGCTGACCCTCGGCCCTGAATGGCACAGCAAATTGCCCAGTGGCTGGACGCGGGTTATTTCGCTCAAGTACCAGCGCGAAGAGTATCGCCTGGGCAATGACTCCGGCCTGAGCAACCTGGTGATGCCGGGCGTCAGCTACTCCTACCTGCGCAGTGATAATCGCATCGACCCGCACAACGGCTACCGCCTGCAATTCGACACCAAGGTAGCGAAAGAAGGCCTGGGCTCCGATACCAACTTGCTTTACGGCACGGCCATGGTCAAAGGCCTGACCACCTTGTGGGACAACCACCGTTTCCTGGCCCGGGCACAGGTCGGCGGCAGTGCCACCAATGGCTACAAATCGGTGCCACCGTCGCTGCGCTTCTTTGCCGGTGGTGATCAAAGCGTGCGCGGTTACGAGTACCAGACGCTATCGCCCGAGAACGATCGGGGCGACCGCATCGGTGGCCGCTACATGGTCGCCCTGAGTGCCGAGTATCAATATTCCATTGCCGAAAAATGGCGGATCGCGACCTTTATCGACCAAGGCAACTCCTTTAACAATCTGGATCGGCCCAGCCTGAAAACCGGCGTCGGCGTCGGCATCCGCTGGGTCTCGCCGGTCGGCCCGATTCGTCTCGACCTGGCCCATGCCCTCGAAGATCCGGGCGGCATTCGATTGCACTTTTCCATGGGGCCTGAGCTGTGATGCGTGGTGTGAAAATAGCGGGGCTGGCTCTGGTGGCCGTTGTTGTCGTGTTGTTGCTGGCACTGTGGGCGGTGCTTGGCACCCAGACGGGCAGCCGTTGGGCCCTGGGCCGGGTCCCGGGTTTGAGCGTTGAAAATTTCCAGGGGCATTTGGGCGGTCAGTGGAGCGCCGATCATCTGCTGTGGCAGCAGGACAGCAGCCGTGTCGAACTCCGGGCGCCCCAGTTTGATTGGTCGCCGGCGTGCCTGTTGCGCATGACCCTGTGCATCGATCAAGTGGATGTGGAGCAAGTCAGCCTGCAATTTCCGCCAAGCGCCGAGGAAAGCAGCGGGCCGATCCAACTGCCCGATTTGAACCTGCCGGTCGCCATCCAGTTGGGCGACATTCGCGTTGGTCGCCTGCTGTTCAACGGCAGCGAAGAACTCAAGGGCCTGCAACTGGCGGCGCATTGGACGGCCGCCGGCATGCAGATCGACTCGGTGCACCTGCAACGCGACGACCTGGTGCTGGACCTCGTCGGCCTGCTGCAACCCACCGGCAACTGGCCGTTGAGCGCCACCGGTAACCTGAGCCTGCCCTACGCACCGGGCGGCGCGGCGTGGACGGTGGCGCTCAAGATTGACGGAGACCTGCTCAAGACCCTCAAGCTAGACGCTGACAGTACGGGCTACCTACCGGCCAAACTCACCGGTGAACTGCAACCCTTGGCGGAAAATCTTCCGGCCCGATTGCACATCACGGCAGACGGCTTCAAACCCAGCGCCGACCTGCCCGACACCCTGCAACTCAATCAACTGGACCTCACCGCCAACGGCGATTTGAACCGCGGCTACCAACTGCAAGGCAAAGCTGTATTGCCCGCGGAAAAAGGCCCGGTGGATTTGCTGCTGCAAGGCCGGGTCGATGCCAAGGGCGCGCAGATCGCCGGCCTGGATCTGAATGCCGGTGACAAACAAAGCCTCAAGCTGACAGCCCAGTTGGATTGGCAGCAGGGTTTCAGCGCCGACGCCAAGATCGATTGGCTGGACTTCCCTTGGCACCGGCTCTATCCGGTGATCGACGAGCCGCAAGTCGCGCTGCGTAGCTTCAATGGCGAGATTGCCTACAAGGACGGCAACTACCTGGGCAATCTCAAGGCCGACCTCGACGGCCCGGCGGGCAAGTTCAACGTGGTCACGCCGTTCAGTGGCGACCTCAAGCAGATCTTCCTTCCGGAGCTCAAACTCACCGCCGGCCAGGGCAAGGCCGAAGGGCACCTGAATGTGCAATTCGCCGACGGCATTGCCTGGGACACCGCGCTGGACCTGTCGGCGCTGAACCCGGCGTACTGGGTCGCTGAATTGCCCGGCACCCTGGCCGGACCGCTGCGCAGCAAAGGCGAGTTCAAGAATGAGCAACTCAAGCTCAATGCCGACCTCGACCTGAAAGGCCGGCTACGTGGGCAAACCGCCGTGTTGGCGGCCAAGGCTGAAGGCGCGGGCGAGCAGTGGACCCTGGCCAACCTGGATATCCGCCTGGGTGACAACCGCATCAACGGCAGTGGCAGCCTGCAACAGCGTTTGGCCGGGCAGATCGATATCAAGCTGGCGCGTCTGGCTCAGCTCTGGCCGCAATTGCGCGGGCAGGTCAACGGCCGACTTGACGTGGCCGGCAGCCTCAATGCCCCTCAAGGCAAAATCGGCCTCAAGGGCCAGCAACTGGCGTTTGCCGATAATCGCCTGCAAAGCCTCACCCTCGACGCCAACCTCGACAGTGCCCAGCGCGCCAAGATCGACTTAAAAGGCAGCGGCATCCAATCCGGCGACACCCAGGTCGGCACCCTGACCGTCAGCGCCCAGGGCAATATCAAGAATCAGAAAGTCCAACTGGATCTGGTCGGGCCGCTGGTCAAACTCGCCCTGGCGCTGGATGGCAACTTCGACAAAGGCAATTGGCGCGGGCGCCTGGCCAGCGGGGATGTCCAAGCCGGTGGCCAGGACTGGAAGCTGCAAGCTCCGGCGAAGATTGAACGCATGGCCGATGGCAAGCTGACATTTGCCGCGCATTGCTGGGTGTCCGGCCCTGCCAGCCTGTGCGGCGAAGACCAGCGCTTGATGCCCGAGCCGAAGCTGCGCTACCACCTCAAGCAATTCCCCATCGACAGTTTGGCGGCGTTCCTGCCCAAGGATTTCGCCTGGCAGGGCAAGCTCAACGCCGACCTGCAACTGGACCTGCCCGACAGCGGCCCCAAAGGCGTGATCGCGGTGGATGCCAGCGGCGGCACTTTGCGCGTCAGGGACAAGGACCAGTGGCTGGATTTCCCCTACGACACGCTCAAGCTGGAAACCACCCTCACCCCCAAACGAATCGACACGCAGCTGAATTTCCGTGGCGGCAAGCTTGGCGAATTGACAGTGCAGGCGCAGATCAACCCGTTGCCGAAGAACAAGCCGGTCACCGGCAACTTCAGCCTCGTCGGCCTCGACCTCGCGGTGGCGCGCCCGTTTGTGCCGATGGTGGAAACCCTCAGCGGCAAGCTCAATGGCAACGGGCGTATTTCTGGTGGCCTGTTGGCGCCTCAGGTCAACGGCGACGTGAATCTGGTGGGCGGCGAAATTTCTGGTCCGGAACTGCCGATCAGCCTGGAAGGCCTGAACGTGCAGGCTCTGATCGCCGGTGAAAGCGTGCAGCTCAACGGTGGCTGGCGCAGTGGCAAGGCTGGGCAGGGCAGCCTCAAGGGCCAGATCGACTGGGGCCAGGCGCTGGTGGTGGACCTGAGTTTGCAAGGCTCGCAACTGCCGGTCACGGTGGAGCCTTATGCCGTGCTGGAAGTGGCGCCTGACCTGAAAATCAGCCTGAAGAACGACAAGCTGGCCGTCGCTGGCAAAGTGCACATCCCGCGCGGTGATATCACCGTACGCGAGCTGCCGCCGTCCACCGTCAAGGTCTCGGATGACACGGTGATCATCGGCAGCCAGACCGAAGAGGGTAAGCCGCCGATGGCGATGGCCATGGACATCGACGTGGTGGTGGGCGAAGACAAGCTCAATTTCTCGGGCTTCGGCCTCACCGCCAAGGTGCAGGGCCAGGTGCATATCGGCGACAACATGGACACCCGTGGCGAGCTGTGGCTCAACGATGGCCGTTACCGCGCCTACGGGCAGAAGCTTGATGTGCGCCGTGCACGGTTGCTGTTCGCCGGGCCCCTCGACCAGCCGTACCTGGACATTGAAGCGATCCGCAAGACCGACGATGTGATCGCCGGGATCCGCCTGAGCGGTAGCGCCGAGCAGCCCACGACGCAAATTTTCTCCGAGCCGGCGATGGCCCAGGAGCAAGCCTTGTCTTACCTCGTGCTGGGGCGCCCGCTGAGCTCCACGGGGGAAGACAATAATATGCTGGCCCAAGCCGCGTTGGGCCTGGGGTTGATGGGCAGCGCCGGAGTGACGTCGGACCTGGCGAAGAACCTGGGCATCCAGGACTTCGAACTCGACACCCAGGGCAGCGGCAATAACACCGCCGTGGTGGCCAGCGGCAAGATCACCGAAAAACTCAGCCTGCGTTATGGGGTAGGCGTATTCGAGCCGGCCAGCACCATCGCCTTGCGTTATCTGTTGAGCAAAAGGGTGTACCTGGAAGTGGCCAGTGGCGTGGCCAGCTCACTGGATATCTTCTACAAGCGGGATTTCTAACCCCTTACTTGGTAATAACTGTGGGAGCGGGCTTGCTCCCACATTTGCCTGCATTCAAAACCGCTTATCGTGAAACTACCAAGCAAGCTAATAATTCCATTTGACATTCGCTGCCTAAGCAGTAACATCTTGTCATACATTCACTGCCTAGGCAGTAATAAGGTGACTTCCGATGCCCCATTTCACCCCTGACAGCTTTCGCAACTGCCACCTTGGCCTGCTTCTGGGCCGTGCGGCGCTGCTCAAAGACCGCATTATCGACACCCATATGGAGCCGCACGGCGTGACCGCCGCGCAGTTCAAGGTGTTGATCATCATTGCCCAGTTCGACGTCGATACCCCGGCGGAGCTGTGCCGCAACCTGTCTCTGGACAGCGGTTCCATGACCCGCATGCTCGACCGCCTGGAGCAGAAGGGTCTGCTGGCTCGCCAGCGTTCCGAGCAGGACCGGCGCCAGGTGCGGCTGGTGCTCACCGAAGACGGCCAGCGCCTGGCGGACATGCTGCCGCACATCGGCGCGCAGTCGATGAACGAGTTGGCCGGCGCCCTGGAGCCTGGCGAGTTGCAAACCCTGGAACGCATCCTCAAGAAAATTCTGGTAGCTGCCGGTGACGCCATCGTCATCCAGCGGGTAGGTAACCAATGAACACACGCGCACTTAGCCTGGTGCTGGTGGCCATGAGCATGGCCGGTTGCGCCAATTACAGCGGCCTCGACACCCAAGGCCAACGCCTTGATGCCAACACCCTGCAAACCGGTAAATCCCTGAGCGGCATGACCCTGTCGAACGCCGCCTGGCCCACCGCCGACTGGTGGAAAAGCCTCGGCGACCCACAGCTCGACGGCCTGATCCAGGAAGCCCTGCAAAACAGCCCCGACATGCAAGTCGCCAGCGCCCGTGCCCACCAGGCCGAAGCCGCTGCCTATGCCGCCAACGCCGAGCGCATGCCGACCCTGGATGCCAGCGCCGGTGTCAGCCGCTCGCGGCTGGCCAAAGACCAGGACCCACGGGGCGAAGGCGATGCCTATTCGACCGTGCGCAACATCGGCGCCAGCTTCAACTACAACTTTGACCTCTGGGGCGGCCAGCGAGCTGCCTGGGAAGCCGCGCTGGGTGAGGCGCGTGCTGCCCAAGTCGACCAGCAGGCGGCGCGTCTGACCCTGGCCGCCAACGTGGCCAAAGCCTACAGCGACCTCGGCCAGGCCCATATCGTGCGGGACCTGGCCAATGACGACCTCAAGCGCACCCGGCAGATGCTCGACCTGGGCAAGCGCCGTTTGAACTCGGGCATCGACAGCCACTACCAGTACCAGCAGACCGAAAGCCTGGAAGCCAGCGCCCAGTCGCAACTGATCGACGCGGAAAAACAGCTGCAAAGCGCCAAGATCGCCCTGGCAGTGTTGCTCGGCAAAGGCCCGGACCGGGGCAGTGAACTGGCCCGGCCCAACGTGCTGAAACCCAGCGCCGTCGCCGTGCCGTCGGTATTGCCCGCAGAGCTGCTGGGCCGCCGCCCGGACCTGATCGCCGCGCGCTGGCGCGTCGAGGCGGCCGGCAAAAACATCGATGCGAGCAAAACCCGCTTCTACCCCAATCTCAACCTGAGCGCGAGCGCTGGGGCCGAATCGTTGCTGGGGGATGCGATGTTTGGTTCGGCCAGCCGTTTCTTCAACATTGCGCCGACGATCTCGCTGCCGATCTTTGACGGCGGCCGCCTGCGCGCCGACCTTGATGCCCGCGACGCCGACTACGACCTGGCCGTGGCGCAATACAACAAAACCCTGGTGCAAGCCCTGGGCGATATCGGCAACACCCTTTCACAACTGCGCGACACCGGCCGGCAGATCCAGGCCCAGCAGCATGCCGCGGACATTGCCCAGCAGTCCTACGACACCGGCGTGCAGCGCTACAGCTCCGGCATCGGCAACTACCTGGATGTGCTCAGCATCGAGCAGCAACTGCTGCAGGCCCAGCGTCAGCTGGCGACGCTGAATGCCGCGCAGATCGATCTGTCGATTCAATTGATGCAGGCCCTGGGTGGCGGATACGACGCCAGGAACATGGCCGCGACCACCCCAGCCACACGCTCGGAATAATTTGAGGTATTTGTCATGGCCACTGCCGAAAACACCAACACAACTGAACAACCCCAAGACAACAACCCACGCAAACGCAAAGTGATGCTGATCGGCCTGGCGCTGATCGTCATCCTGGCGGTAGTGGGCGTGTGGGGCTGGTACGAACTCTATGGCCGCTTCAACGAAAGCACCGACGATGCCTACGTGAACGGCAACGTGGTGGAAATCACGCCGCTGGTCACCGGCACCGTGGTCAGCATCGGCGCCGACGATGGCGACCTGGTTCACGAAGGCCAGGTACTGGTCAACTTCGACCCGAACGACGCCGCGGTCGGCCTGCAAAGTGCCCAGGCCAACCTGGCCCGCACCGTGCGCCAGGTGCGGGGGTTGTACAGCAACGTCGATGGCATGAAGGCCCAGGTCAATGCGCAGAAAGCCGACGTGCAAACCGCTCAGGACAACTTCAACCGCCGTAAAACCCTGGCCCAGGGCGGGGCGATTTCTCAGGAAGAACTGTCCCACGCCCGTGACAGCCTGACGGCGGCGAAAAACGCGCTGACCAACCTTGAGCAGCAACTGAAAACCACCAACGCGTTGGTGGATGACACCGTGATCTCGTCCCACCCGGACGTGCAAGCCGCCGCCGCGCAGCTGCGCCAGGCCTACTTGACCAATGCGCGCAGCACCTTGATCGCTCCGGTCACCGGCTACGTGGCCAAGCGCACCGTGCAACTGGGCCAGCGCGTCCAGCCTGGCACCGCGTTGATGGCGGTGATCCCGCTGAACCAGCTGTGGATCGATGCCAACTTCAAGGAAACCCAACTGCGCGATATGCGTATCGGCCAACCGGTGGACATCGAGTCGGACATCTATGGCAGTGACGTGAAGTACAGCGGCACCATCGACAGCCTGGGCGCCGGTACCGGCAGCGCGTTTGCCCTGCTGCCGGCGCAGAACGCCACCGGTAACTGGATCAAGATCGTGCAACGGGTGCCGGTACGTATTCACATCAACGCCGACGAGTTGGCCAAGCATCCGCTGCGCGTGGGCTTGAGCACCCAGGTCAATGTCGACCTGCACGACCAGAGCGGCCCGGTACTGGCGCAACAGGCACCGCAGAAAGCCTCGTTCACCACCAACGTGTACGACCGTCAACTCGCCGAAGCCGACGCCATGATCAACCAGTTGATCCATGACAACAGCACCGCCGCGCCCAAGGCTGCGCAACGCTGATGAGCAATAACGCCTCCTTCACGCCACCCAGCCTGTTGATGGCCACCATCGGCCTGTCGCTGGCGACCTTCATGCAGGTGCTCGACACCACCATCGCCAACGTGGCGTTGCCGACCATTTCCGGCAACCTCGGCGTGAGTTCGGAGCAGGGCACCTGGGTAATTACCTCGTTTGCGGTGAGCAACGCCATTGCCTTGCCGTTGACCGGTTGGCTGAGCCGTCGTTTTGGCGAGGTGAAGCTGTTTTTGTGGGCGACTATGCTGTTTGTGCTGGCGTCGTTCCTCTGCGGTATTTCCACGTCGATGCCTGAGCTGATCGCCTTTCGGGTCATACAGGGCCTGGTGGCCGGACCGTTGTACCCGATGACCCAGACCCTGCTGATCGCGGTCTATCCACCGGCGAGGCGCGGCATGGCCCTGGCGTTGCTGGCGATGGTCACGGTGGTGGCGCCGATTGCCGGGCCGATCCTCGGCGGTTGGATCACCGACAGCTATAGCTGGCCGTGGATCTTCTTCATCAACGTACCGATCGGCATCTTTGCGGTGATGGTCGTGCGTTCGCAGTTGAAGAAACGCCCAGTGGTCACTAGCCATCAGCCGATGGACTACGTGGGACTGTTGAGCCTGATCGTCGGCGTCGGCGCCTTGCAGATCATCCTCGACAAGGGCAATGACCTGGACTGGTTCGAGTCCAACTTCATCATCATCGGCGCGGCGATTTCAGTGATTGCGCTGGCGGTGTTCATCATCTGGGAACTCACCGACAAACACCCGGTGGTCAACCTGAAACTGTTCGCCTACCGCAACTTCCGCATCGGCACCATTGTGTTGATCCTGGGTTACGCGGGCTTCTTCGGTATCAACCTGATCCTGCCGCAATGGCTGCAGACCCAGATGGGCTACACCGCCACCTGGGCGGGACTGGCGGTGGCGCCGATTGGTATCTTGCCGGTACTGATGTCGCCGTTTGTCGGCAAGTACGCGCACAAGTTTGACCTGCGCCTGCTGGCGGGCCTGGCGTTCCTGGCAATTGGCTTGAGCTGCTTTATGCGGGCGGGCTTTACCAACGAGGTGGACTTCCAGCATATCGCCTTGGTGCAGTTGTTCATGGGCATCGGCGTGGCGCTGTTCTTCATGCCGACCCTGAGCATTTTGATGTCCGACCTGCCACCGAACCAGATTGCCGACGGCGCGGGTTTGGCCACGTTCCTACGGACCCTGGGCGGTAGCTTTGCGGCGTCGCTGACCACCTGGATCTGGATCCGCCGGGCGGACCAGCACCATGCGTACATGAGCGAGAACATGACCACTTACGACTCCGCGACCCGCGATGCCTTGCAGGCGCTGGGCGGGGCGGGGCAAAAGGCCTACACGCAGTTGGACCAGATACTCACCAGCCAGGCGTACATGATGTCCACCGTGGATTATTTCACGTTACTGGGGTGGATGTTCATGGGGTTGATGTTGCTGGTGTGGTTGGCGAAGCCGCCGTTTGGGGCCAAGGCTGGGCCGGAGGCATCCGGGCACTGATTTCAGGATATGCGCGGTCAAAAATGTGGGAGCGGGCAAGCCCGCTCCCACATTTTGATCTCTGTTCACATTAAAACAGTGGTGTTTGAGGCTCAGGCGCCAGGCAACGCCAACTGTGGGTTCACAAAATCAAACGCCGCCAACTGAAACCCTTGCTCATCCACCTGCAACGCCCAACCCTGCTTGTCCCAATCCCCTAGCACAATGCGCTTGGCCGCCTGGTCACCAATCTGCAACTTATGAATGGCGGGGCGGTGGGTATGGCCGTGGACCAGGGTGCGCACGCCGAACTGCTGCATCACCCGCGGGACTTCTTCCGGGGTCACATCAACAATATCGTTGGCCTTCATGCGCGTCTGCGCACGGCTTTCGCTGCGCAACTTGCGCGCCAGCTTGTGGCGGGTACCCAAAGGAAGATGACGCAGGATAAACAGCACAATCGGGTGACGCAGGATACGCCGCAGCTTCATGTAGCCGACGTCGCGAGTACAGAGGCTGTCGCCGTGCATCAACAGCACGGGCTCGCCATGGAGCTGCACGACACTCGGGTCCTTGAGCAAGGTGGCACCTGCAGCTTTGCAGAACGCCTTGCCGATCAGGAAATCGCGGTTGCCGTGCATGATGAAAATCGGGGTGCCACTGTCGCTCAGCTCGCGCAGAGCCTCGCAAATCGAACGCTGGAAGGGGGTCATCCCATCGTCGCCAATCCAGGCTTCAAAGAAGTCCCCCAGAATGTACAACGCCTGGGCGCCACGAGCGCGGCCGTGGAGCAGATCCAGAAACGCCCGGGTGATATCCGGGCGCCCCTCTTCCAGATGCAAATCTGAAATCAGCAATATCACCCAACGATCTCGGCTTTCTCGACGATCACGTCTTCTACCGGAACGTCCTGGTGACCGGCTTTACCGGTGGTCTGTACGCCTTTGATCTTGTCGACGACGTCCTGGCCTTCGGTCACTTTACCGAACACCGCGTAGCCCCAACCTTGCACGTTCTTGCCGCTGTGGTTCAGGAAGGCGTTGTCGGCGACGTTGATGAAGAACTGCGCAGAGGCCGAATGCGGCTCCATGGTACGGGCCATGGCGACGGTATACTTGTCGTTGGAAAGGCCGTTGTCCGCTTCGTTCTGGATGCTTGGGCGCTTGTCTTTCTTTTCTTTCATGCCAGGTTCGAAACCGCCGCCCTGGATCATGAAGTTGCCGATGACACGGTGGAAAACAGTGTTTTCGTAGTGGCCGGCTTTCACGTATTCGATGAAGTTGGCGACGGTGATCGGCGCTTTCTCGGCGTTCAGCTCGATGACGATGTCACCGTGGTTGGTGGTCAGTTTGACTTGAGTCATGTTCACTACTCTTTTCAGGGAATTCGTGGGTTTGGGTGCCTGGGCACCACGACCGGTATGGCGAAACTGCGGCCAAGGCGCGCAGTTTAGCGTGCCCTGCAGGAATTTCGAGGTGGTTTTTTACCACTGGTGCGTTAAATGCACCTCAACCCTGTCAGCGGCTTGACAGCATCAGCTATGATAAGCCCTTTGTTTTGTCGGCCTAGCCCGGCCACGTACTTGTCTGTTCAAGGATCCTATGAGCAAGCCCACTGTCGACCCTACCTCGAATTCCAAGGCCGGACCTGCCGTCCCGGTCAATTTCCTGCGCCCGATCATCCAGGCGGACCTGGATTCGGGCAAGCACACGCAGATCGTCACCCGCTTCCCGCCAGAGCCCAACGGCTACCTGCACATCGGTCACGCCAAGTCGATCTGTGTGAACTTCGGCCTGGCCCAGGAATTCGGCGGCGTCACGCACCTGCGTTTCGACGACACCAACCCGGCCAAGGAAGACCAGGAATACATCGACGCCATCGAAAGCGACGTGAAATGGCTGGGCTTTGAATGGTCCGGTGAAGTGCGCTATGCCTCGCAGTACTTCGACCAACTGCACGACTGGGCCGTCGAGCTGATCAAGGCCGGCAAGGCCTACGTTGACGACCTGACCCCGGAACAGGCCAAGGAATACCGTGGCACCCTGACCGAGCCGGGCAAGAACAGCCCGTTCCGCGACCGCTCGGTGGAAGAGAACCTCGACTGGTTCGCCCGCATGCGCGCCGGTGAGTTCCCGGACGGTGCCCGCGTGCTGCGCGCCAAGATCGACATGGCCTCGCCGAACATGAACCTGCGCGACCCGATCATGTACCGCATCCGCCACGCCCATCACCACCAGACGGGCGACAAGTGGTGCATTTACCCGAACTACGACTTTACCCATGGTCAGTCGGACGCCATCGAAGGCATTACCCACTCCATCTGCACCCTGGAGTTCGAAAGCCATCGCCCGCTGTACGAATGGTTCCTGGACAGCCTGCCGGTGCCGGCACACCCGCGTCAGTATGAATTCAGCCGCCTGAACCTGAACTACACCATCACCAGCAAGCGCAAGCTCAAGCAACTGGTTGACGAGAAACACGTACACGGCTGGGACGACCCGCGCATGTCCACGCTGTCGGGCTTCCGTCGCCGTGGCTACACGCCTGCGTCGATCCGCAACTTCTGCGAGATGGTCGGCACCAACCGTTCCGACGGCGTGGTCGACTACGGCATGCTCGAATTCAGCATCCGTCAGGACCTCGACGCCAACGCTCCGCGCGCCATGTGCGTGCTGCGTCCGTTGAAAGTCGTGATCACCAACTACCCGGAGGACAAGGTCGACAACCTCGAACTGCCACGTCATCCGCAGAAAGAAGAACTCGGCGTGCGCAAGCTGCCGTTCGCCCGTGAAATCTACATCGACCGCGATGACTTCATGGAAGAGCCGCCAAAGGGCTACAAGCGCCTGGAGCCAAATGGCGAAGTGCGCCTGCGCGGCAGCTACGTGATCCGTGCCGATGAAGCGATCAAGGACGCCGATGGCAACATCGTCGAACTGCGTTGCTCGTACGATCCGGACACCCTGGGCAAGAACCCTGAAGGCCGCAAGGTCAAGGGCGTGATCCACTGGGTGCCGGCCGCTGCCAGCATCGAGTGCGAAGTGCGTCTGTACGATCGCCTGTTCCGCTCGCCGAACCCAGAAAAGGCCGAAGACAGCGCCAGCTTCCTGGACAACATCAACCCTGACTCCCTGCAAGTACTTACGGGTTGTCGTGCCGAGCCATCGCTTGGCGACGCACAGCCGGAAGACCGTTTCCAGTTCGAGCGCGAAGGTTATTTCTGCGCGGATATCAAGGACTCGAAACCTGGTCAGCCGGTATTCAACCGTACCGTGACCTTGCGTGATTCGTGGGGCCAGTGATTAAGTCTTAAGGGATTCATCGTGCTAACGATCTACAACACGCTCAGCAAGACCAAAGAAGTCTTCAAGCCGCTGGATGGCAACAAAGTGCGCATGTACGTGTGCGGCATGACTGTGTACGACTACTGCCACATCGGCCACGGCCGCAGCATGGTTGCCTTCGACCTGGTGACCCGTTGGTTGCGTTTCAGCGGCTATGACTTGACCTACGTGCGCAACATCACCGACATCGACGACAAGATCATCAACCGCGCCAACGAAAACGGCGAGTCGTTCGACGCGCTGACCGAGCGCATGATCGCCGCGATGCACGAGGACGAGGCCCGCCTCAATATCCTCAAGCCGGACATGGAACCGCGTGCCACGGACCACATCCCTGGCATGCACGCGATGATCCAGACCCTGATCGACAAGGGTTACGCCTACGCCCCAGGTAACGGCGACGTGTACTACCGCGTCGCCAAGTTCATGGGTTACGGCAAGTTGTCGCGCAAGAAGATCGAAGACCTGCGCATCGGCGCACGCATCGAAGTCGACGAAGCCAAGCAGGATCCGCTCGACTTCGTGCTGTGGAAGGCTACCAAGCCGGGCGAGCCAAGCTGGGAATCGCCGTGGGGCGCCGGGCGTCCGGGCTGGCACATCGAATGCTCGGTGATGTCCACCTGCTGCCTGGGCGAGACCTTCGACATTCATGGCGGCGGCAGCGACCTCGAGTTCCCGCACCACGAAAACGAAATCGCCCAGAGCGAAGCCGCCACCGGCAAGACCTACGCCAACGCCTGGATGCACTGCGGCATGATCCGCATCAATGGCGAGAAGATGTCCAAGTCCTTGAACAACTTCTTCACCATTCGCGACGTGCTGGAAAAGTACCATCCGGAGGTTGTGCGTTACCTGCTGGTGTCCAGCCACTACCGCAGCGCCATCAACTACTCGGAAGACAACCTCAAGGACGCCAAGGGCGCCCTGGAGCGGTTCTACCACGCGTTGAAAGGCTTACCTTCCGTGGCTCCGGCCGGCGGAGAAACCTTCGTGGCACGCTTTACTGAAGTCATGAACGACGACTTCGGCACGCCGGAAGCCTGCGCGGTGCTGTTCGAGATGGTGCGCGAAATCAACCGTTTGCGTGAGAGTGATCTCGATGCGGCGGCAGGCCTGGCGGCGCGCCTGAAAGAACTGGCCAGCGTGCTTGGGGTTCTGCAAATGAAACCTGAGGACTTCCTGCAAGCCGGCGCCGAAGGGCGCGTGGATGCGGCCGAGGTGGATGCGCTGATCCAGGCGCGTTTGACGGCGCGTGCCAACAAGGACTGGGCGGAATCCGACCGTATCCGCGATCAACTGACCGCGATGGGTGTGGTGTTGGAAGACGGGAAGGGTGGGACAACGTGGCGGTTGGCTGATCAGGCTTGATTGGTAAACGCTGAATGAAAAACGCCCCGACTGGTTTGGGGCGTTTTTTTGCAAAGCAAAATAGCGATACCCCCCTTAACGTTTCCACCACCAGTTCAAATCATTCTTTACCGGAAGCGCCAGTGTGTGCAGGAAGAAACACACGAGCGCGAACCAACCGATTGACGGGTAGGTATCAATGAGTTCGGGGCAACTTCCAAAATAGATGTAGTTATCAAATTTAACAGCCTCCAAGAGTGTGACCATGAAAAATATATTTATTGCAAAGCCTAAGTAGAACTTGGTGTATCCGAGGGTTTTGCTGGAAAGGATTACTTTTATGCTGTAAGCAAATAGCAGACCCAGAATTGAAAATGCTGGAAAGGCCCACAGAATCATTTCTTCAACTCTTGGTGTATTTGTTTGAGTGTCAGAGTGTCTACGGCCGCCTCAGTCGTCAATGAAATGGGATGCATGCGTTTATAGGCTCTAATACGGTCTGTATCGATGTATCTGAACAAACGCCAAGCGTCTGGTTTTAGTACACGCCTCGCAACGCTAAAGGCCGACAGTCCAATATCCACTGCACTATAGGTTATGTTCGCTTCTCGCTCGCCATGACCCATGGCGGATGCTGCTGCCTGGTAGGCGTTACGAACAGGGCCGGAAGCATCTGATTGCCCTGTCATCAGGTTACGCCCACCCTCATATACGTTGTTTGCACCATGCGCCATCAGCGGCACCCCCGCGATAAGGCAGAGCGTGCCAACGGATGCATAGCAAATTCCAGCCCCCGTGGCCATTTGAAATGCGCCAGCGACAACGCCTATTCCTTTTTGCCCGATTTCCATTGACTGATTCAGCAGGCTACGTTGCTCTTTCTTTATCTCAATCAGCCCCTCTGCGACTGTCTTTTTTCCCTGCTCCACATCGTTAACAATGCTACGAGCGTAATAGGCCACTTCCCTATTGAATATTGAGCGAGTAACACCATCCTGCAGATGACGAGCACTGATCGTGCAAGCCTGGCTGGTAAGGTTGCCTGCGGCTTGGCTGACTACCCATAAGTCATAAAAGCTCGGCGTTTGATTCTTGTTCTTTGATTTCATCGCCCGGTTTCCCATGAGCCATAGCCACTGGTGCCCGCGAGATGATGTGTCCAGATGATTTCCCGATAACGAATCGACAGATGTTCCTGTGCGTCTACATCGTTCAGCAGGACGGAGTGGGGGACCTCGACGGTCAGGCTGGCGATGATGCAACCCCTGATATCGACGGTGTAGTATTTTTGATGCTGGCCGAATTGTGAAATGCGATAAAAGTTGATCACGCAGTTCAGTTCTTCTCGGTTGGATAACGCTACGGCCAACAAGGGTGAGGATTTATCAATGTTTTTTGTGATGATCACCGGGCCATGGGTGGAAGCTCTGACATTGCCCGTGTTGAGCATATTGTGGTTGAAGGACATCACCATGATTTCGTCCCGATGCCTCTCCTGGCACTTGTTGCCGATGGAGTCTTGGGTTGAGCAGCCAGCCGAGATCAAACCTTGAGATTTTCCGTTAATGGACATGTAGCCGTGGTTAGCCATGGACGTTGGTATCCTGATTTATTCACCATAAACATACGGAGAAATGTAAATGGGAAATATCGGATGTTTCGTTTTTTGTCGTGTGAGCGGGATGTAGGATTATTCGATTTTGTGCGAGAAGAAAAACGCCCCGTTATGCCGGGGCGTTTTGCTGCGACGGTGAGAATGAATAGAGCGACGGAAGTCGCCTGCTACTTTCCAGTTTTTACGCAATGTTCATTGAGCGCTTCATTTACCAGAAGCTGAATAGCTTCCACCATTCGGCAGATCCCTAGAGCCACGCTGCGCGCGGTTCCATCAATCTCAAAGGCCTAAATGACTTGCCAGTGCTTGAACTGAAGCGAGGTCCTCCGAAGCATTGACCAGTAATGTCTCGGCATCCAATCCTTTACGTACAGTAAAAAGACCTTGCCCGTCATCAGGTGACCCAGGCGTTGAGGGCGGATTTAAATGATGGTTAATCGCTCGATCAGCACAAGCGTGAAGCGAAGATGAATCCAGCGGCGGATTCGAATTGTCTTTAATCATGGCGAAGCTCCAGAGTATTGGAGTCACCTAGAGTTTAATCGGGCTGCGAAACCCGGTCGCTGAGTTTTCAGCGACCACCGAAGATTAGGCAGCCATCTTCCGAGCGACAACCCTAAAACGCTGTCGGAAATTTCCTTGCTGCGTTTACCCACCTGAAGTTTGCAATACCTGTGCTAGGTAGGGGGGCCTTGTACTGACTTCATAGGCGTTACTAGCTGCGTCGTTATAGGCCGTCTCGTGGTACTTGCCGTCCTTGAAATGCAAAGCGACGCCATCATCGACCGCGTAGGCGGGTCGTATCCCCTCATGCTGAACAAGTTCGACAAACGACGTTTCCCTTCCTGCTTCTGAGCTGAAATGCGGACACAGTGCTCCTGGCAGCAAGCCCAGGCCGTGAACCAGCGCAAACACTCCCCCTGAATCGGAATGCCCATGCTCGAACCAGCAAATGGCGCCTGCACTGACACCACACAGGACTTTGCCGTTTTCCCAGGCCCTCTTCAGATGGTCCACTACAGCAAATTCGCGCCAGATCGCCAACATGGCGCGAGTATTTCCGCCTGGTACGTAAATAATGTCGGCTTGCTCAAAGAGTGATGAAACATGATTGGCGTTGGGGAAGGGTGAAATGAAAAATGCCAGCGTGGTTACACGGCAGCCAGCGCTTTCATATTTGGCGGTGAAATCGGAAATCTTGATTCGGTCATCGCCATTGGCGGTGGAGATGTAGAGCACAGTAGGGTGCGTTTTACCTGATAACGCGACGATGTGTTTATCGATACGCGTCATACGCTGCATGTCTTCGGTGGACTCGCCGCCGATAACAATAATGTGCTTGGTCATCCTGACATCCTGTCCGTCTTGCGCGATATGAGTGTCTGCCGCCGCTATGAAGATTGCATCACTTGATACCGACTTTGAACAAAGCCATTGTCCGACTCATGCGTGCCGATATGGCGAAGCTCAAGAGTTTCGTACTCTGGTCGGTGCAACCACTCGATATCACCGTCCGGACGGGCAATAAAACCGTCGATGCTGGTTGCGATAAAAACGGAACCTTGGATATCCATGGCGGAAACTCCTTTTAGTGCGCGTGGACGCTAATATTAATTTAATCCTCGCGTGCAACAACCGGGCGTCTAGACACAGTCCTGATGCCCCTTTCTGCCGTGCGAGGATGTATGCGAAGTTGGTTGATCCGTTACCGTTACGCAATCATTTTCTGGATGTGCTTCGGCGTTTTCCGTACGTCCCTGGCCGACTGGAACCCCATTCCCTCTGGCTCCATGCGCCCGACCTTGCTGGAGGGTGATGTGGTGTTGGTGAACCGGGTGGCCTACGACCTCAAGCTGCCGCTCACGGACATTTCCCTGGCGAAGCTCGATAACCCCCAACGTGGCGATGTGGTGACGTTTTCATCGCCCAAGGACGGCATGCGCCTGATCAAGCGCATCGTCGGCATTCCCGGTGACACCCTGGAAATGAAAGATGAGGTGTTGTGGGTCAACGGCGAGCCTGCCACCTACAGTGACGCGCAGGACATCAGCGAACCCATCCTGCCCGGCCATGCGGTGCCAGGAATCAAGCTGAACGAACGGGCGGCCAACCGTCAGCGCACGGTGCAGTTCATGCCGACGGTGCGGGCAATGCGCAATTTCGGGCCGGTGGTGGTGCCGGCCGAGAGTTACTTCATGCTGGGGGACAACCGTGATAACAGCGATGACTCACGGTATATCGGCGTTGTGCCACGCCGGCTGTTGATCGGGCGGGCGCATCATGTACTGGCGTCGGCGCAGATCCTGGATCACTGGATGCCACGCCTGAACAGATTTGGCGCGCCGATCCTGTAAGGACGAGCCCCCATTACCCCTGTGGAGCCGGCAAGCCGGCTCCTACAGTTGGGTGTGTTACGAGGGCCCCTGAATCCAGACACTCACTTTTGGGTTAGCCCATTACCTTTTCGTGCGTTCTTGTGGGCTGTCCGCCCGGTTCCTATCCTGCGGTCTTCGTTCATCCAGGAGTAGGTTTCATGAGCTTTGAACTCGGACTAAAAGGCCTTCGTGCGCTGGTAACCGGTGGCACCAAAGGTATCGGCGCCGCCGTGGTGGCGGTGTTGCGTGAACAAGGCGCCCAGGTGATTTCGGTCGCGCGTTCGGCGGCGGATTCGACGCCCGAAGGCGTGCATTTCATCGCTGCCGACCTAGGCACTGCCGCCGGTTGTGCGAGTGCTACTGAGGCGGTGAAGGCTCGGCTTGGCGGTGTCGATATCATCGTCAATGTCCTCGGCGGTTCCAGTGCGCCAGGTGGTGGTTTTGCGGTGCTCGATGATGAGCAGTGGATGAATGCGCTGGGCCAGAACCTGATGGCGGCGGTGAGGGTGGATCGGGCGTTGTTACCGGGGATGGTGGAGCGCGGCGCCGGGGTGATCATTCATGTCACGTCGATCCAGCGGGAGTTGCCGTTGCCGGAGTCGACCACGGCGTATGCCGCTGCCAAGGCGGCGTTGGCGACATACAGCAAGAGCCTGTCGAAAGAAGTGACGCCCAAGGGCGTGCGGGTGGTGCGGGTTTCGCCGGGCTGGGTGGAGACGGACGCGGCGGTCGCGCTGGCGCAGCGTCTGGCTGATGAGGCGGGCACGGATTACGAAGGCGGCAAGCAGATCATCATGCAAGCGCTGGGCGGCATTCCGCTGGGCCGGCCGGCCAAGCCTCAGGAAGTGGCGGACTTGATCGCGTTCCTGGTCTCGCCCCGCGCCGGGTCGATCAGTGGCACCGAGTACGTGATCGACGGCGGCACCGTGCCCACGGTCTAGATCACAGGCTTGGTGGCCTGCCATTTGAGCAGGCCATCCAGCACCGGGCACAGGCTCTGGCCCCATTCGGTCATGCGGTATTCCACTTTCGGCGGCACCACCGGGTAGACCGTGCGCTGCACCAATCCATCGGCTTCGAGCTGACGCAATTGTTGGGCGAGCATCTTTTGCGAGATCTCCGGGATCAGCCGCTCAAGGTCGGAATAACGCTGCACCTGGCCGCCGAACAGATGAAACAGGATGATCAATTTCCAGCGCCCGCCGAGCCAGGCGAGGGTGGTTTCGATGTCGGCTGCGGCGGTGGCGGGGGTGTAGATTTTGCTCATCGCATACGTCCTTAGGACATGTCTGAAAGTTTCCATTTGTTTTGACGCCCGCCCGATCCTGGCTTTAGATGGTCGCCACGACCCAACTGGCGGAGATTCAAATGGAATGTATTTTCTGCAGCATTGTTCGAAAAACTTCCCCGGCGCACATCTCGTGGGAAGACGACCAGCATATGGCATTTTTGTCGATCTTCCCCAACACGCCGGGTTTCACCCGATGTAGCGCGTACCGGGATGATCTTGGAGGGGTATGGCGTGGATCATCTGCATGCGAAGTTGTTTCCCATGCATGCGACGGGTTCAGACAGTGCGTTCAAGCCGTTGAGTTCGAAGGTGCACAAGTTCTTTGAGGCCTATGAAGGCTATATCTCATCCCATGATCATGTGCGGGCGGATGATGCCGAGCTGGCAGAGTTGGCAGCGCGAATCCGATCCTTCGCGAGCAAGCCCGCTCCCACACGTTTAAATGAGTTTGCCTGAGAGATCAGCGGCGGCTGCTGACTTCGGCCGGTACGTCATCACCCGCCATACGCTTGCGGAACAACGCCGTGCGCGCCAGCAGCAGCGTGGTCACCGGCACGGTGATCGACAGCAAAATCGGAATCAACCACCCGTGCAACACCGGCCCGGACTTGAGCACCGAAAAGTAGATGATCGACGCCAGCGCCACACACCACGCCCCCAACGTCGAAGCCAATGCCGGTGGGTGCATGCGCTGGAAGAAGTCCTTCATTCGCAGTAATCCAATCGCGCCAATCAGCGCAAATACACTGCTCAGCACCAGCAGCACCGCCACGACGATTTCCATCCATAACGGCATCATTCAATCACCTCCCCACGCAGCAGGAATTTGGCCAGGGCAAACGAGCCCACGAAGCCGAACAGCGCGATCAGCAGCGCCGCTTCAAAGTAGGTGTCACTGGCATAACGAATGCCCAGCACCAGCATCATCAGCATCGCCAGGATGTACAAGTAGTCCAGCGCCAGTACCCGGTCTTGCGCGGATGGGCCTTTGAACAGGCGGATCAGTGTCAGCACCATGGCCAGCGAGAACAGGAACAGGCTGAACAGGATCGCATTGGAGAGCAGGGCGCTCATTCGAAGATCTCCATCAGGGGCCGCTCGTAGGTGGTTTTGAAGTGCTCGATGAAAGGCGCTTCATCCTCCAGATCAAACACGTGCAAGAGCAGGATGCTTCGGTCCAGCGCCAGTTCCGACCAGATGGTTCCGGGCACCACGGTGGTGATCATTGACAGCGCAGCCAGGCCGTTGGGGTCGCGCAGGTCCAGAGGGATCTTGATAAAACGCGAACGCGGCGGGCGGGAGCCGCACGTCAACACGCCCCAAGCCACTTGCAGGTTGGAGATGATCACATCGCGACCGACCAGAAAGAACAGACGAATGATCACCCCTGGGCGGCGAATGCGGATTGGCAGGGGCCGCAGCGGCGCCATCATCAGTGGCGCGAGAAAGCCCAGCAGCGCGCCCAGCAGCAGGTTGCCGGGGCTCACGGACAGGTTGAGCAACAGCCATAACAGCCACAGCGCCAGCGACAACCACGGGGCAGGGAACAGGCGTTTCATGGCTGCACCTCCAGCGCGGCGGTCTTGGCTTCAGGGCTCGGCACTGGGCGCGTCGCCATCACCGCCATCACGTAGTGTTCCGGGTTGTTCAAGCTGACGGCGGTGTCCTGGGTGTAGCGCATCAGCGGCTCGGCCTTGAAGGTCAGCAGAATGCTCAAACCCAGCAGGAAGAAGATCGGCACGCACTCGTTGCGACGCAGCAGCGGCGAAGGGCGTTCCTCCGGGGTCCAGAAACGCTGGATGCCCAGGCGCGCGAAGGCGATCAACGAGGCCAGGCCCGAGAGGATCAGCAGCGCCACCAAACCCCAGGCCGCCGGGCGGATTGGCGCGTCAACGCTCACACCCAGGCCCAGCGGATTGACCAGCGCACTCAACAAACTGAGCTTGCCGATAAACCCGGAAAGCGGCGGCATGCCAATGATCAACAGGGCGCAGGCGATAAAGCTCAAGCCCAGGAAGGCCATGGTCCAGGGAATCACCTGGCCGACCACGGCTTGTTGCTCATCATCGAGGTTCACGCCGGGTCGTGGGTGCAAGGACTCCATGGCTTTTGGTAGTGCATCGATCTCTTCATCCAGTGGCAGATCGTTGGCTGAGCGCGAGCGTTCGATCAATTCAGCCAGCAGGAACAGCGCACTCAACGCCAGCGTCGAGCTGACCAGATAGAACAGCGCCCCCGCCGTCAGGCTCGGCTGAGCGAAACCGACGGCGGACAGCAAGATCCCCGCCGACACCAGAATGCTCAAGCTTGCCATGCGCTCCAGCCGCTGCGCGGCCACCATCGCCAACCCGGCGCCGATGATGGTCGCCATGCCGCCGTACACCAGCCAGTCACCGCCAAACAGCGCCGAAGCACCGGCCTGGCCGGAGAACAACAGGGTCCACAGGCGCAGCACGGTGTACACGCCGACCTTGGTCATGATCGCGAACATCGCCGCCACCGGCGCACTCGCCGAAGAGTAGGCGGGCGCCAGCCAGAAGTTCAGCGGCCACATGCCGGCTTTGGCCAGGAACGCGGTCGCGAGGATGGCCGCACCCGCGTGCAACAGCCCGCGATCCGCCTCCGGCACCAGCGGGATCTTCAACGCCAGGTCAGCGAAGTTCAGCGTGCCGGTGACGCCGTAGATCATCGCCGCGCCAATCAGGAACAGCGACGACGCCAACAGATTGATTGCGATGTAATGCAGCCCTGCCGACACCCGTGCCCGGCCCGAGCCGTGCAGCATCAAGCCATAGGACGCCGCCAGCAGTACCTCGAAAAACACAAACAGATTGAACAGGTCGGCGGTGAGGAAGGCGCCGTACAGGCCCATCATCTGGATCTGGAACAGTGCATGGAAACTGGTACCGGCACGGTCCCAACGGGCCATGGCGAACAGCAGCGCGCTCACGCCAATAATCCCGGTGAGCACCAGCATCAGCGCCGACAGTTGGTCCACCACCAGCACGATGCCGAACGGCACTTGCCAGTTGCCGGGCAGGTACACGCCAATCGATCCGGGACCGCCTTTTTGCGTCCAGTACAGCAGCAAAATGGCCACGCTCAGGCCGAGTATGCTGGAGACCAGGTTGATCTGCGCCTTCAACGGGCGACGTTTTTCGCCAAGCATCAGCATCAGCGCGGCGGTCAGCAATGGCAGCAGGATCGGCGCGACGATCAGTTGATTCATCCACGTCATTCCTTGGGCTCCCGGCCGTCCACATGGTCTGTGCCGGTCAGGCCCCGCGACGCCAGCAACACCACCAGGAACAAGGCGGTCATGGCGAAGCTGATCACGATGGCCGTCAGCACCAGCGCCTGGGGCAGTGGATCGGTGTAGTTGAGCAGGTCTTGCGGCACGCCGTCCTTGATGATCGGCTCCTTGCCGATAAACAGGCTGCCCATGCTGAAAATGAACAGGTTGACCCCATACGACAACAGGCACAGGCCCATCACCACCTGGAACGTCCGTGGCCGCAGGATCAGCCAGACGCCGGAGGCCGCCAGGACCCCAATGGCAATTGCGATGACTTCTTCCATCAGGCGGCTCCTTCCGTAGCGGCAACCACTTTGGCCTGGTTGCTCGGTTTATGGGCCCGCACGGACTGGTGACCGAGGGCGGTGAGCATCAGCAACGTCGAGCCGACGACCATGGCGTACACGCCGACGTCGAAGAACAGGGCGCTGGCGATGTGAATGTCGCCGAGCACCGGCAGGCTCAAATGCCAGGTGTGGGTGGTGAGGAATGGATACCCGGCAAACAGCGCGCCCAGACCGGTCAGGGTCGCCGAGAACAGCCCGAAGCCCATCCAGCGCATCGGCCGCAGGCTCATCTGTGCCTCGACCCACTGCGTGCCGGCAACCATGTATTGCAGGATAAACGCGACCGACATCACCAGACCGGCGACAAAGCCGCCGCCCGGCTGGTTATGGCCGCGCATGAATAGGTAGAACGACACCACCAGCGCAATCGGCAATAACAGGCGCACCAGCACCGCCGGCACCATCATGAAGCCCAGCGCGGTGTCGCTGGCCTGGCGTGGGTTGACCAGGTCGGTGGCCACGTCCGGCGCCAACTGACGCTGTTGCGCGGGCAGTTGCATGCTTTCCTTGGACGGGCGGAAGCGCCGCAGCAAGGCGTACACCGTCAGCGCCACGGCGCCGAGCACGGTGATTTCGCCGAGCGTATCGAAGCCCCGGAAGTCCACCAGCATCACGTTCACTACATTGCTGCCGCCGCCTTCGGGCAGGGCGCGGCTTAAGTAGAACGAGGAGATATCGTTGGGCGTCTGGCGCGTCAGCATCGCGTAGGACAACAGCGCCATGCCGCCACCCACCACGGTCGACAACAGGAAGTCGCGTACCCGTCGAATCCGCGCCTTACGCAAGGTGTTCGGCAATGGCGACACCTCTTCGATCCGCCGTGGCAGCCAGCGCAGACCCAGCAGGATCAGCACGGTGGTGACCACTTCGACCACCAATTGGGTCAGCGCCAGGTCCGGCGCCGAGAACCACACAAAGGTCACGCAGGTCATCAGGCCACACACGCTGACCATGGTCAGGGCTGCCAGCCGGTGGTACTTGGCTTGCCAGGCGGCACCGAGGGCACAGGCAATCGCCAGCAGCCACAGGGTCACGAACACGATGGAGCCGGGGATCTTCGGCCGGTCGCCCCAACTGAGGCCACTGTTGAGCATCGGGATCATGCCGCCGATCACCGCCACCAACACCAGCAAGAAGAGTTGCGTCTGCAGGCGCTTGGTGCTGATGCGTTTCTCGATCCGGCGCACGCCGCGCATCATTACCACCAGGCTGCGCTCGAAGCCGCGCTTGCCGTTGAAGTAGCTGATCACGGGCGGGTATTTGAAGCGGCCGCGCTTGAGTTGCTTGCGCAGCAACAGGTACAGCACCACGCCACCGGACATGGCCACCAGGCTCATGATCATCGGCGCGTTCCAGCCGTGCCAGATCGCCAGGCTGTACTCTGGCAGTACACCGCCGACCACTGGCAGCGCAGCGGCGGCGAGGATCGAACCGACGACTTGCGCCGGGAAGATCCCCACCAACAGACAGGTGAACACCAGCAGCTCGACCGGTGCGCGCATCCAGCGCGGCGGTTCATGTGGGGTGTGCGGCAGGTTGGTCGCCGTAGGGCCGAAGAACACATCGACCGTGAAACGCAGCGCGTAGGCCACGCTGAACGTACCGGCAATCGTCGCGATCAACGGCAGGGCAAACTCTACCCAAGCGGTCGACGTGATGAACACGGTTTCGGCGAAGAACATCTCTTTGGACAGGAATCCATTGAGCAACGGCACGCCCGCCATGGACGCACTGGCCACCATCGCCAGGGTCGCGGTAAACGGGATCAACCGCACCAGCCCGCTGAGCTTGCGGATATCCCGCGTGCCGCTTTCGTGGTCGATGATGCCCGCCGCCATGAACAGCGAGGCCTTGAACGTGGCGTGGTTGAGGATATGGAACACTGCCGCGACGGCGGCCAGCGGGCTGTTCAGACCAAGCAATAAGGTAATCAGCCCGAGGTGGCTGATGGTGGAGTAGGCCAGCAGGCCCTTGAGATCATTCTGGAACATGGCGCAGTAAGCGCCGAGGAGGAGGGTGAGCGCGCCGGCGCCGCCGACGATCCAGAACCATTCTTCGCTGCCGGACAGCGACGGCCACAGGCGGGCCAACAGGAACACGCCGGCCTTCACCATCGTTGCCGAATGCAGGTACGCCGACACTGGCGTGGGGGCCGCCATCGCGTGGGGCAGCCAAAAATGGAAGGGGAACTGGGCGCTTTTGCTCAGGGCGCCGATCAGCACCAAGGCCAGCATGACCGGGTACAGCGAGTGCGCGCGAATCTGATCGCCCGCCGCCAGCACCAGGTCCAGGTCATAGCTGCCGACGATATGCCCCAGCAGCATCACGCCCGCCAGCAGGCACAAGCCGCCGGCGCCGGTGACCATCAACGCCATATACGCGCCGCGTCGGGCATCGGCGCGGTGGTGCCAGTAGCCGATCAGCAGAAACGAGAACAGGCTGGTCAGTTCCCAGAAAAACACGATCTGGACCAGGTTGCCGGAGATCACCAGCCCGAGCATCGCGCCCATGAACGCCAGGAAAAACGCAAAGAAGCGCGGCACCGGATCATCCGGCGACATGTAGTAGCGCGCATACAGCGACACCAGCGTGCCGATGCCCAGCACCAGCATCGAGAACAGCCAGGCAAACCCGTCCATGCGCAACACGAAGTTCAGCCCGAGGCTGGGCAACCACATGAATTCTTCGCGGATCACGCCACCGTGGGCGATCTGGGGGTAGAGCAGGGCGACTTGAATGGTTGCGACCAAGGCCACAAGGCCGGCCAGCAGGGATTCGGTGTTACGTGCATTGTGCGGCAGCAAGGCCGCCAGACAGCTGCCAATGAACGGCAGAAGCAGTAGAACTATCAGGGACATAGGCTTCTAATCTGCGGGAGTTTGGGATGCATCATACGTGCCGCTTTCACGATCACCAAACGGCAAGATGTGGCAGGATCCTACAGCGGCAGTAGAAAGCAGCTACAGGTGGCTAGCTGCAAGAGAATAGCCGAGCGCATATTTCTTGCAGCTTGTGGCTGGCAGCTTAAGCATCAACCCTGATTTTCTGGCTCGACGGTGCTCTGCGTATCGACAACTTTCGAGCTGCTTCTCTTCATCTCACTGACAATCACCGCCGCCACAATCAACGCCGCCCCCAGCATCGCAATCGGCGGGAAGCGTTCCCCGGCGATCCGCCCGACCACGCCGGCCCACACTGGCTCACCGGCATAAATCAACGTGGCGCGGGTCGGCGAAACACTTTGCTGCGCCCAGTTCATCGCCACTTGTATGACCGCACTGGTCAAACCCAGGCCCACTGCACTGAACAGCAGCATCCACGAAAACCCCGGCAGCGCCTCGCCCATCGGCACCACCATCAGAAACGAAAGCAGCGACGCCGTGGCCAGTTGCACCACGGTCACCCGGCGCACATCCACCTGCCCGGCAAAGGCACTGATCAGGATGATTTCCGCCGCAATTGCCACCGCGCCGATCAACGTAGCGATTTCACCGGGACTGAAATTCAGCGAAGCCCCCGCCGGCCCGGTCAGCAGCATCAAGCCGGTAAACGCCAGCATAATACCGATGCTCGGCATCAACCCCGGGCGACGGCCCAGCACCAGCCATTGCAGCAACGGCACGAACGGCACATACAACGCGGTGATAAACGCCGACTGGCTGCTGAGGATCGTCTGCAGGCCGATGGTCTGCAAGCCGTAGCCAAACATGATCGCCACGCCGATAAATACCCCGGCTTTCAATTCGAACAGCGTCAGGTCGCGCAACGTGCGCAAGGAAAAGAACCCCACCACGATGGCCGCGGCGGCAAACCGCAAACCGACAAAAAACATCGGCCCGCTGACCGTCATCGCGTGCTGCACCAGCAAAAACGTGCCGCCCCAGATCATGGTGATCACCACCAGGATGCATTCGGCTTTGCTGAAACGGTTGAAACGAGGGGAGGCGGTCGGGGTGGTCATGGCGGCTCGGTCTTGCAAGGGAAAGGCACGGACCGCACAATGCGCCGCACGCTGGGCAGTATACTGCGCACACCCACCCATTGAGCAATATAGTGCACAAAGAAAATCCCCACCGGGCTTCGGTCCTGCAGCACGTCAGCCAGAATGTCCGTCGCCTGCGCCATGCCGCCGACCTGAGCCAGACCGCGCTCTCGGAAAAATCCGGAGTCAGCCGGCGCATGCTGGTGGCCATCGAGGCGGGGGAGAAGAACGTCAGCCTGTCTACTCTCGACCGCGTGGCCGAAGCGTTGGACGTGGCTTTCAGCGACTTGATCCAGGCGCCGGATGCGCGTGATCACAGCCGTATCAACGAATTGGCCTGGGCGGGGGAAATTGTTGGAAGTAAGGCGGTGTTGTTGGCCAAGGCCACGGCGCGGCGTGAAGTCGAACTCTGGGAGTGGCGCCTTGAACCCGGTGATCGGTACTGCCCGGACCCAGACCTTGAAGGCTGGAGCGAGCAGCTATTTGTCTTTGAGGGCTGCTTGACTCTGGTGTTGGCTGGTGAAGACAAGGCAATCGGCACGGGCGAATTTTTCATGTTTGCCAGCCATCAGCCTCACGCCTATCGCAATGATGGAGACGTCGCAGTAAAGTTTGTACGGAATGTCGTTATTTAGTTTGTCAACTGTCAAAGTTCACAGCTTACTTTTTTTGAGTGCCATGTTTATATTTTATGGGCGCTCTACTTTCGTTGCCTAAACTTTTTGTGCAACGATTTTAAAGTCCATATTCGTATCGAATACGGTCGGGGGTGCATCTTATACTTTAGTAAAAGAGGATTTACTGATGAACGGAATTCTAGTGTCTCGCTCAACCCTGCTTCCTGCACCCTCTATTGTGCCCTCTAGTAACAATGTTATTTCTCGCGCAGTAGTCGCGGGTAACAAAGCACGGCTCTGCATACCGCTGTATGCAGGGATTAAAGCTGGGGATGTGGTTGATGCTGAGGTCGCTACCGATGGCCAATGGATTTTCTTCGGGCAAGAGGTGGTCACTTCTATCGACATTATGATTGAATTTAAACTTTTTGATGCGCTATTTGCTTCTCCCGCAACCACCGCTACCGCCAGCTACAGCGTCAACAACGGTAACCGCTCAGAATTGGCGGTGTATACAATCGAGGATTAAGCCTTTGAAAAGGGTTAGTCCCACATTTTAATCAACAAGAGACTGTTGCTGGAGCAACACTTGTCGGGCAGTTTGTCGATTTTAGTTGTGTGTAGCTCCATTTTTTTGTCAGGCAATCAGCCGAGTTCACGGACTGTTACATTCAGGCACGACTCCTGCAATCACCCAGGTCACCCCCTCGGAGCCTGGAGTCGGCCATGTCAGCCCACCCTCAACACCCTGCCCATATCATCCGCTCGGACGCGGAAGCCATCGAGGTCGCCACGCGCCTGGCCGCGCGGTTTGCTGTCGAGGCCAGCGCGCGCGACCGTGAGCGTCGCCTGCCGGTGGCCGAGCTTGACGAGTTCTCCGCCAGCGGCCTGTGGGGCATCACCATTCCCAAAGCGTACGGTGGCGCTGGCGTGTCCTATGTGACCGTGGCCGAGGTGATCAAGCTGATCTCCGCCGCCGACCCGTCCCTGGGGCAGATTCCGCAGAACCACCTCGGTGTCGTCGACATCCTGTTGCAAACGGCGACCGAGGAACAAAAACAGCACTACTTCGGCAAAGTCCTCCAGGGCTACCGCTTCGGCAACGCCTTCTCCGAAGCCAAGAGCAAAAACGCCGGCACCTTCGACACGCAGATTCGCTTGCATGGCGATACCGCGCAAATCAACGGCGAGAAGTTCTACTGCACCGGCGCGCTGTTCGCCCATCTGGTGCCCACCGTCGGCAACAATGAAAACGGCCAGGCCTTTATTGCCTTTGTCGAACGCGACGCGCCCGGCCTGAACGTGATCGACAGCTGGGACGGTTTCGGCCAGCGCACCACTGCCAGCGGTGGTGTGACCCTGGATGGCGTCACCGTGCCCTTGAGCGCGGTAATCCCGGCCCACCTGGCCTTCGACCAGCCCACCGCCAACGGCCCGATCTCGCAGATCATCCAGGCGGCGGTCGATACCGGCATTGCTCTGGGCGCCCTTGAACAGGCCAAGATCTACGCCCGCCAGGCGCGACCCTGGATCGACAGCCAACAAGAGCACGGCTGGCAGGACCCATTCACCATCGCCGCCATCGGCGACCTGGAATGGCGCGTGCACGGCACCGAAGCCATCCTCGCCAAGGCCGGCCTGGCGGTAGACCGCGCCCTTGTCGAGCCAAACGAAGACACCGTCGCCAATGCTTCATTGGTGGTCGCCCAGGCCAAAGTCCTCTCTGCCGAAACCGCCTTGCTCGCCAGCAGCAAACTGTTCGAACTGGCCGGCACCCGCTCGGTCACCGGCAAGCACAACCTCGACCGCTTCTGGCGCAACGCGCGCACCCACACCCTGCATGACCCGGCCCGCTGGAAATACCACCTGATCGGCAACTACGTGCTCAACGGCGTAAAACCTGCGCGCCACGCCTGGAACTAAGGAACCTCACCCATGACTGCACTGAATCTTGCGCGCCAACTGCTGGACAGCACCCGCCGTCACGTTGAAAACAGCACTGACCCCTACGTGATCAGCCGTTTCGGCGACTTGCAGATTCGCGTCGATGTGGCCGCCGCTTTGTTTGAACGCGTCGACACCCACCCCAGCCCCGTCGCCGCCACCGAAGCGCAAATCGCCGCCGCCGAAGCCCTCATCGCCGCGAGCAACGCCGAGTTCGAACTCACCGGCCAACGCACCGTTCTGCCGTCGAGACTGGATGACCCCCTGCGTACGAAATACCAGGTCGTCGGCAACTACCATCTCAACGGAGTGCTTTGATGTCCCGTGAAATCCGCTTGAATGCCTTCGACATGAATTGTGTCGGCCACCAATCCCCGGGCCTGTGGGCGCATCCGCGTGACCGTTCGTGGCAGTACAAGGATCTGGAATATTGGACCGATCTAGCCAAGATCCTTGAACGCGGCAAGTTCGACGGCCTGTTTATCGCCGACGTGCTAGGCATTTATGACGTGTACAACGGCAACGGCAATGCGGCGATTCGCCAGGCGGCGCAAGTGCCGGTCAATGACCCGCTGTCGTTGATCGCACCGATGGCCTTGGTCACCGAACACCTGGGGTTTGGCCTGACCGCCTCGTTGTCGTTTGAGCATCCGTATCCATTTGCCCGTCGTCTTTCCACCCTGGACCACCTGACCAAAGGCCGCATGGGCTGGAACATCGTCACTTCCTACCTGGAAAGCGGCGCCAAGAACCTCGGCCAGAAGGCCCAGACCGAACACGATGCGCGCTACGACTACGCCGAGGAATACCTGGAGGTTTGCTACAAACTCTGGGAAGGCAGTTGGGAAGAGGGCGCCGTGCTGCGTGACCGCGAGCGGCGGATTTTCAGCGACCCGAGCAAGATCCACGAGATCCGCCATGTCGGCAAACACTTCCAGGTGCCCGGCATTCATCTGTGTGAGCCTTCGCCCCAGCGCACGCCGGTGTTGTATCAGGCCGGTGCGTCCAGCCGTGGCAAGCAGTTCGCCGCCGAACAGGCTGAGTGCGTGTTCGTCGCCGCGCCGTCCAAGGTGCTGCTGAAAAAGACCGTGGCCGACATCCGTCGGCGTGCTGCCGAGGCGGGGCGTGATCCGAAGAAAATCCTGATCTTCAACTTGCAGACGGTGATCGTCGGCGAGACCGACGCCAAGGCCAAAGCCAAGTTCGAGGAGTACAAATCCTACGTCAGCTACGAAGGCGCCATGGCGCTGATCTCCGGCTGGACCGGCATCGATTTCAGCCAGTTCAAGCCGGATGAGCCGCTCAAGCATGTGCACACCAACGCCATCCAATCGGCGGTGGAAGCCTTCTCCACGGCAGACCCGAACAAAGTCTGGACGCCCAACGAGCTGGCCGATTGGGTCGGCATCGGCGGCTTTGGCCCGTTGTTCGTTGGCGGGCCGGAAACCGTGGCGGACCTGCTGCAGGAGTGGGTCGAAGAAACCGATGTTGACGGCTTCAACCTGGCCTATGCACTGACCCATGAAACCTTCATCGACGCCGTGGACCTGCTGGTGCCGGAGTTGCAGAAGCGCGGGGTGTACAAGACTGAGTATGTCCAAGGCACGCTGCGCGAGAAGTTGTTTGGCGATGGCGCACGGTTGGGCGCCAATCACCCCGGCGCGGGCTACCGCGATTTGGCGGCCTTGCACTATTGCAATGTGGGAGCGGACTTGCTCGCGAATGCGGACTGACATTCAACATTAATGTCGCCTGATTCACCGCGTTCGCGAGCAAGTCGAATCGTCGCACCGTCGCTCCCACAGTTGATCGGTGTCGGTTCAAGTAATCCAGCCCAGCGGACCACCGCACGCACACAACCTGAATAGGAGAATCTCCCTATGAGCGTGCACGAACTCAAACGTCCGCTGGCCCTGGAATGGCCCGCCGAACTGCTCGGCAACCTACCCAAGGCGTTGGAACAACTGCATCACTGGGCGCAGGTCACGCCGTTGCACACCGCCTTGCGCCACAAACGCCAGGGCCAGTGGTACGCGTGGCGCTGGATCGACGCCTTGCGTGATGTGGAACGCCTGGCCGATGGCTTGCGCCAGCAAGGTTTCGACGAGCAGTCGCGGCTGGCCCTCTGCGGGTCGTTCGAGCCGAATCTGTTGCTGTTGGCGCTTGCGGCTCACGCCATTGGCGGGCAGGTCATGACCCTGGCTGACAATCTTGAAGTCGACGCGCTGCAACAATATTTGTGGCGCATTCGTCCCACTCATTCCTACACCCAGGACCGTCAGCAAGTGCGGCATTGGCAGTCCGCCAATCTGGTGGATTTCGCTCAGTTGCTCGGCCCGATCGACCCGGCGCAACACCTCGCGCGTTGGTGGCACTCCATGGGCGAAAACGCGTTGTGGAGCGAAGAGGGCACCCATTGGCAGGGCGGTCTGGCGATAGTCCTGAAGCAATGGCTGAACAGCGGCCATGGTCTGGCCTTCCCGGAAAGCCTGGCCTCGGCGCGGCGTGATCGCAGTGAAGTGGCGCCCACCGGCCTGCTGTTGTCGCCTGCGCGCTTGCAGCACCTGGCCGACGAGATTGAAAGCCGCCTGGCACCCCATGGCACCTGGCGTCGACGCCTGTGCGACTGGGCCATCGCCCACCCGCAAATCGGCCTGCGTCGCCTGTTGAAAAACCGTGTGCGCAAGCTGCTCGGCTTCCAGCGCCTGGCCTACATCTGGCAACCCCTCAAATCCACCCCTTCGCCGGTGTGGCTGGCGGAATTCAAACGGGACATCGCATGAGCCAGGCCATTCTCCAAGTGCGGGATATTTCGCTGTCGTTCAGGGGTGTCAAGGCGATCAACGCTTTGTCCTTCGACGTGGTGCGCGGCGAGATCTGCGCGCTGATCGGGCCAAATGGTGCCGGCAAGAGTTCGTTGCTCAACGTACTCAATGGCGTGTATCGCTTCGATGCCGGAGAGATCGTCTTTGAAGACCAGCACTTCCACCGCATCAACCCGTTGGGCGCTGCGCGCCGGGGCATTGGCCGCACCTTCCAGAACAACGCGCTGTTCAAGAAAATGAGCGTGCTCGACAACATCCTCACCGGCTTGTCGCGGCATATGCGCAGCTACTTTATCGAGCAGGCCCTGGGCCTGCCGCGCGCACGACGGGAAGCCGAGGCGTTCCGCCTGCGTGCCCAGGGCATTCTCGAATTCCTTGAACTGCAAGCCCACCGGGACATGTTGGTGGGCAACCTTTCTTACGGCCTGCAAAAGCGCGTGGAGCTGGGCCGGGCGCTGATCGCCGGTCCCAGTTTGTTGTTGCTCGACGAACCCATGGCCGGCATGAACGCCGAAGAAAAACAGGAAATGGCGCGCTTCGTCGCCGATGTGAACCGCGACCTCGGCACCACCGTGGTGCTGATCGAGCATGACATGGGCGTGGTCATGGGCCTGTCCGACCACGTGGTGGTGCTCGACTACGGGCGCAAAGTGGGCGATGGCACGCCCGCCGAAGTGCAGGCCAACCCCGAGGTGATCGCGGCTTACCTGGGAGTGGTGCACTGATGACGTTTTTCTTTGAAACCCTGCTCGGCGGCCTGCTCGCCGGCACCATGTACTCGTTGGTCGCCATCGGCTTCGTGCTGATCTACAAGGCCAGCGGAGTGTTCAATTTCGCCCAGGGCTCGATGCTGTTGTTCGCCGCGCTGACCTTCGTCAGCCTGCATGACCAAGACGTGCCGTTTGCCCTGGCGCTGATCTTGACCGTAATCGTGATGATCCTCGGCGCCTTGCTGATCGAGCGCCTGGTGCTGCGGCCGCTGGTAAACCGTTCGCAGATCACCTTGTTCATGGCGACGCTGGGTCTGTCGTTCATTATCGAAGGCCTGGCCCAGGGTTTGATGGGTTCGCAAGTGCGCGCCCTCGACCTGGGTATCGACGACGTGCCGCTGTTCGTTGGCCCGCTGATGCTCAGCCAGTTCGACCTTATCGCTGCCGCCGCTGCCGTGGTGCTGGTGACAGTGCTGGCGCTGCTGTTCAACAAGACCCGCATCGGTGTGTCGCTGCGTGCGGTGGCGGATGACACCACGGCGGCGCTGTCCATCGGCATCAACCTCAACCGCATCTGGCAGATCGTCTGGGCAGTGGCCGGCATCGTCGGGCTGGTGGCCGGGTTGCTGTGGGGCGCGCGCCAGGGCGTGCAGTTCTCCTTGTCGTTGGTGGTGCTCAAGGCCTTGCCGGTGCTGATCATCGGTGGCTTCACCTCGATTGGTGGGGCGATTGTCGGCGGCCTGATTGTCGGCGCGGCGGAGAACCTCGCGGAGGTGTACATCGGCCCGTTGATCGGCGGCGGTATCACGCCGTGGTTCGCCTACATATTGGCCCTGGCCTTCCTGTATATCCGTCCCGCCGGCCTGTTCGGCGAGCGTGCCATCGAGCGAGTCTGAAACCATGCCGATTCCTGTTGCTCAACAAACCGCGCCGTTGCTGCTGATTCAGCGGCGCATCCCCTGGGCCTGGATCGGCCTCCTGGCATTGGCCTTTATCGTGGTGCCGATGTGGGGCAATGACTATTGGCTGAACGCGATCCTGATCCCGTTCCTGGTGCTCTCCCTGGCCGGGCTGGGCCTGAACCTGCTCACCGGCTACACCGGGCAGACCTCGGTGGGGGCGGCCGGCTTCATGGCCGTCGGTGCGTTTGCCACCTATGGATTTTTGCTGCGCCTGCCGGAGTGGGGCTTGCCGGTCGCGCTATTGGGCGGCGGGATTATCAGCGCGTTGGTGGGGCTGCTGTTCGGTATGCCCAGTTCGCGGATCAAAGGCTTCTACCTGATGGTCACCACCTTGGCGGCGCAGTTTTTCCTGGAGTGGCTGTTCGTCAAATTCCCATGGTTCTACAACTATGGTTCGTCCGGGACCATCTCCGCGCCAAAGCTGGCGCTGTTCGGACATGACCTCAATACACCACTGGGGCGCTACCTGCTGACATTGGTTACAGTGCTGCTGCTGACGTGGACCGCGATCAACCTGGTGCGCAGCCAGGTCGGGCGCAACTGGATGGCGATCCGCGACATGGACACCGCCGCCGCCGTGGTCGGCATCCCGGTGGTGCGCTACAAGCGCCTGGCGTTTGCAGTCAGCTCGTTCTACTTAGGCATCGCCGGCGCGCTGTGGGCCTTTGCCTACCTGGGCACGGCCAGCGCCAGCAGCTTCGATATCAACCGCTCGTTCCAGATCCTGTTCATCATCATTATCGGCGGCATGGGCAGCATCGCCGGCAATTTTGTCGGCGCGGCCTTCATCAGTTTGCTGCCGATCTTTCTCAGTCATGCCGGGCAGGCGTTGTTCGGCGGCTCGGTGGATGCGGGGCAGTTGCAGAACCTGCAAAAAATCATTTTTGGCGTGTTGATCATCGTGTTCCTGATCAAGGAACCCGAGGGCTTGATTCGCCTGTTGCACAACCTGCGTGACCGTGTGCGGCAGTGGCCGCTGCGTTTCTGACATTCCCTTAAGAGAATCCCTATGCGTGCATCCTTGAAACGTTCCTTGATCGGCGCTGCGTTGACGCTGGCAACTCTGGCCGGCGCCGTACCCCAGGCGATGGCCTCGCCGGACCAGCAATTCATCCCCCTGGCGACCTATCGTGTGGGCGCGTATGCGTCCAGCGGCGTTCAAGTGTGGGCCGGGATGATCGACTACCTGCGTTACATCAACGAGGTCGAAGGCGGCATCAATGGCGTCAAGCTGGTGTGGCAGGAATGCGAGACCGAGTGGACGGCGGAGAAGGGCATCGAGTGCTACGAGCGCTTCAAGCATGGCCTGGATGGCGCGCCGGTTGCGGTGTACCAGCCCAACGGTGCACCCGCGGCGTATGCCTTGAGCGAGCGCGCCGAAGTGGACAAGATCCCGCTGATCACCCTCGGCTACGGCCGCACCGAAGCCACTGACGGCACAGTGTTCCCCTACAACTTCCCGGTAATGCTGACGTTCTACAGCGAGGCATCCACCCTGGTGAACTACATCGCCCAACGCGAGGGCGGTTTCGACAAGCTCAAGGGCAAGAAAATCGCCACGGTCTACCACGACTCGGCCTACGGGCGCGAAACCCTCGGCCCGCTGAAATTGCTGGCGGAAAAATACGGCTTCGAAAACATCCAGATCCCGGTGGCCGACCCCGGCAACGAGCAGTCCGCACAATGGCGCCAAGTGCGCCAGGCCAACCCGGACTGGGTATTCCTGCGCACCTGGGGCGTATCGACCCCGGTAGCGGTGAAGACCGCCGCGCGCTTCGGCTTCCCGGTCGACCACATCATCGGCGATATCTGGGCCAGCTCCAGCGAAGACGTATTGCCCGCTGGCGCCGCCGCCAAAGGCTACTTGGCCCTTACGCCGTACCCGGCCGGTGCGGACTTCGAGATCCACAAACGCCTCAAACAGTACATCCTCGACAAGGGCCACAGCGACCTGAAGGACCTGAAGAACTTCGGCAGCGTCTACTACAACTCCGGCCTGGTGAACGCCGCCGTGGCGGTGGAAGCGATCCGCACCGGCCAGGCCAGGTTCGGCAAGCGCCCACTCAATGGCGAGGAAGGCCGCTGGGGCCTGGAGCACCTGAATATCGACGACGCACGCTTGAAAGACATGGGCTACCTGGGCCTGATGCAGAACCTCAAGCTGTCGTGCCGCGACCACGAGGGTGGCGGTTCGGCGCGAGTGCAACAGTGGGACGGCGCCAACTGGACGCTGATCAGCGAGTGGATCGCCGCCGACCGTGCGTTGTTGCGCCCGTTGATCGATGAAAAGTCGGCAGCGTTCGCCAAGGAAAAAGGCCTGACGCCACGCACCTGCACCGGGGATGAATAAATCATGAGCCAGCCCGCCACCGATGCCGCGCATTCGTCGCTGCTGACGGTCAACGATATCGAAGTGATCTACGACGGCGCGATTCTTGCGGTGGCCGGGGTGTCGCTGAGCGTGCCCAAGGGCGCCATTGTGGCCTTGCTCGGTGCCAATGGCGCCGGCAAGAGCACCACGCTCAAGGCCATCTCCGGGCTGGTGCGTGCCGAGCGGGCGGAGGTCAGCCGAGGCACGATTGAATACGCAGGCGCCGACCTGGCCGGCATCGACCCCAGCCAGCGCGTGCGCCAGGGCATGGTGCATGTGCTGGAAGGTCGGCATGTGTTCGGCCAACTGAGCGTGGAAGACAACCTGCGCAGTGGCGGCTTCGTGCGACGCCTGAGTCGCCGGGACATGGAACACGATCTGGAGCGCCTCTACGCGTGGTTCCCACGGCTCAAGACCAAGCGCCACACCCGCGCCGGGCTCATTTCGGGCGGCGAGCAGCAGATGGTCGCCATCGGCCGGGCGTTGATGACGCGTCCTACTTTGGTACTGCTCGACGAGCCGTCCATGGGTCTGGCGCCTATGATCGTGCAAGAGATTTTCGCGATCATCGCGCAGCTCAACCGCGAGCAACAGGTGAGCTTCCTGATCGCCGAGCAGAACATCAACGTTGCACTGAACTATGCGTCCCACGGCTACGTATTGGATACTGGGCGCGTGGCCTTGAGTGGCAGCGCCGCTGAACTGCTGGCGCGGGGCGATTTGCACGACATTTACCTGGGCAAACAGTAAGGGCGACTCCGCATGACTGAATCCATCCGCAACGCTGATGTACTGATCATCGGCGGCGGCCTGAGCGGCACGATGCTGGCCGTGCAAATGCTGCGCCGGCCGGGGCGGCGCCGGGTGCTGGTGATCGAACCGCGTGCCGAGCTGGGCCGGGGCGAGGCCTACAGCGCCGTGGAACTGGGCCACACCCTGAACGGCAACGCGGCGCGCATGAGTGTCGACCCGGACAACCCTGACGACCTGACCCAATGGCTCACCGACTACATCGGTGCCGGCGGCTGGCCTGAGTCCGACCAGCAGCACGTGCCGGTCAGCGAATTGTTCCCGCCACGCGGGATATTCGGCTTGTATGTCCAGCAACGTTTGGCCGAGGCGAAGGCGCAGTCCGCGTCCAGCGTCGAGCATGTGCGTGGCGAAGTGGTCGACCTGCAAGTGGATGAAGGCTCAGCGCTGTTGACGCTCGATAACGGCCAGCAACTGCGCGGTGGGTTTGCGGTACTGGCCACCGGCATGTTCCCTGCGGCGCGTACGCCACAAACCGAATCCAGCGGGTTGAACGCGGCGGCGGTGGACCCGTGGGACGTGAGCGCGATGCGCCGTATCGACCCGCAGGCGCCGGTGCTGATCATCGGCTCCGGGCTCACCATGGTCGACGCCGTGGTGTCCCTGGAGCAGGCCGGGCATCGCGGGCCCATCGAGATTTTCTCGCGCCACGGGCTGCTGCCCCATGTGCGCCGACAACCGCCGAGCTGGGTGGATTTTCTCGGGGAAGACAATAGCCTGCGCAGCCCCTTGCAATTGCTGCGCGAGGTGCGTCGGCAATGCGGCGTCGCGCAAGCGCAGGGCATCGACTGGCAAGCGCCGTTGGACACCGTGCGTGCGCACATTGGCCGACTGTGGAGCCAGGCCAGTGAGCGTGAAAAGCGCCAGTTCGTGCGTCATGTACGGCCGTGGTGGGAAAGCCACCACCACCGCTCGCCGCCGTTGAGCGCGCAGTTGGTGGCGCGCTTGCACGAAGAGGGGCGGTTGCGGATCCGGGCGGCGTCGTTCAAGGGGCTGGAACCTTTGGATGAAGGGGTGACCATTCGTTTGCGTTATCGCGGCGAGCAAGGCATCACCCAGGTCTCGGGCGCAGCGCTGATCAACTCCAGCGGCATCGAATACGACTGGCGCCGCGTGGCCCGTCCGCTGCCGCAGCAATTGCTCAAGCGCGGACTGGTCCAGCCAGGGCCGCTGGCGTTGGGGATCGCGGTGGACGCGTCGGGCGCGGTGCTGGACGCGGAGGGCAATATCAGCCGGCGCCTGTTCGCCATGGGGCCGCCATTGCGTGGGATGTGGTGGGAAAGCACCGCAGTGACCGATGTAGCGCTGCAAGCCAAGGCACTGGCCGCACGACTCACCCTGTAGGCGCCGGCTTGCCGCCGAAAAACGTGAAAGCGCCGCATACCTTCTGGTTTTCCGCGTCATCGTTGACGACCATCGCCGGCAAGCCAGCTCCTACAAGGGGTTTGTCTTCACGAAACCCGGTTTAAGGCCGAACACTTCCACCCCTTGGGCCGTCGATTGCCCAGTGGTCACCTTCACCCGTTCCACCGGCTTATCCATGGCCTCGCGGTATTCGACTGTCTTGTCCGCCTGGATCGCCTGGCTCGGAATCACAATCGCCTGCGCATTGTTGTAGGTCACGATGGTCAACCGCGCGCTCATCCCCAGCCGCACCCGTTGCAACTGCTGCGGCGTGAGCTTGGGGATCGACAACGTCACCGGAAATTGCGCACTGCCCTGGCTGTCACTGGCAATCGCCAAGCCGCTCACCACGCTGACCGACCCGGTCAGTCGCTCGCCGTCAAAACCATCCCCCAGCACTTCCACCGCCTGGCCCTGATGCAACTGATTGATGTCCAGCTCCGAGACCTTGGCGACGATTTTAAGCCGTTCGATGTTCGCCAGGCCAAACAGCACCTGACCCTGGCTGACCTTGCTGCCGGCCTGTACCGGGGCCGTATTGTTGCCGCCCGCCTGGGGTGAGTTATTGCCAGGAGGCGGCACCACGATGCCGGAGAACGGCGCCTTGACTTCCTTGCCCTCGAGCAGCTTGTGCAGGGCGTCGTATTTCACCGTGGCATTGGTCAGTTCCATGTCGGCGATCTGGCGGTATTCACCCTTGCCCTGGTCGAGGGCCTGTTGCAGTTCGCTGCGCGCGGAGGCGAGGTCCAGTTGTTGCTGTTGGGTCTGTTGCCTGAGGTCGTCCAGTTCGTTGCGCGGGATGATGCCGCGCTTGAACAGGTTTTCGCTTTCGGTAAGTTTGCGTTGGGTGTTGCCGGCGGTCATTTCGGTGGTGCGCAGGCTGCGGCGCGCGCGGCTGACGGTGGGGCCGGAGTCCCAATCCTGCATCTCTTGCACAGTGCGCCGAGCCTTGAGTTGGGCGGAAAGGGCGTCGCGCAATTGCACCTCAAGCGTGGCTGGGTCCATGCGCAACAGCACTTGCCCGGCCTCGACCCGCTGGCCTTGCTCCACCAGGCTGGCTTGCACGTTGCCATCGAAAGGCGCAGTGAGGGTGATAGTGGTGTCGGGCTCGATCTTGCCCACCAGGCCGATCTGATGCACCAACGCCTCAGGCTTGACGGCCAGCCACTGTTCGGTGGTGCTCACCGGACTGGATGCCGGGCTGCGCAAGGCCAGGCCAACGCCGCCCAGCAATACGATCAATGCAGCACCCAGCAGGCGTTTCTGATTAGTAGTCATTGAGGGCGATTTCCCAACTTTCCAGCGTCATGCCCAGGGTCAAGTCGAGCTGGGTCTGGGCGTTCAAATAAGCGATCAGCGCATTGAGCTGCGCGTTTTCGGCGTTGCGCAGGTCGGTCTCGAAGCTCAGCACCTGGAAGTTGGTGGAGCGCCCGGCACTGAGTTTTTCCCGTTCGATCTCGATCTTGCGCCGCGACAGCTCTACGGCACGCTGGGAGATTTCATATTGGCGCCAGCGGGTACCGAGGTCGCGTATCACATCGTTGACGCTGCGTTCCAGCTCCTGGCGTGCGTCGGTGATGCGGATCTCTTGATCCTCCACATTCACCCGCGCACGCACTTCGGCCTGGCGCGTGCTGATGTCGCCGATGGGGATTTGCACTTGCACCCCAGCGTAGCTGTCCCAGGTGCGGTTGTTGGAGCGGCCGGCATCGTTATCGGTGTTGGCGCGTATCTGGTTGGCACCGGCCACCAGGTCTACCTGCCAGCGCCCGGAGTCCTTGGCGATCACCAGGTTGAGGTCGGCTTGCTGGCTGCCGAGCAGGGCGGCGAGGTATTCCGGCTGCTGGGTCTGCGCCAGGTTGAAGGCCTGGCGCTTGTCGATCTGCATCGGCCTGGCTTCCAGGGCTTCAGTGGCGCGAATCGGCGTGGACAGGTCCAGGGCCAGCAGGCGCAGGAGGGCCAGGCGGCTGATGTCCAACTGGTTCTGCGCTTCTTCCACGCCCAGTTGCTGAGTGGCGATATCGGCTTCGGTCTGCACGATTTCAAACTCAGCCATGCGCCCGGCACTGATCAGCGCCTTGTTCACCTCCAGCAAGGTGCTGGAGCGCTTGAGGGCCTCCTGCACGATGATGAGTTGCTCCTGGGCGCGCAGCAGTTCGCGGTAGGTGGTGATTATCTGGCTGATAGTCTGCGCCACCGTGGCCTTGAGGTTCAAGCGGTTGGCCTGCTCAGACAGACGCGACAGGCGCAGCGGCGCGGTGGTGGCGTCCCAGCCGGCGCCACGCAGCAGCGGTTGGATGATCGCCAGGTCCAGGCCGTCGCTGCGGTAGCGGCCGGCGCGGTCGGCGTTGTTCAACTGCTGGGTCCAGGCCATGCTCAGGCGTGTGCCGTACTCGCCGAGCAGGCTGGTGGCCGGCGCCACATTGGCATTGCGCGCGTTGTCGGCGGAGCCTCGGGTGGTGCGGTAATAACTGTTGAGGGTGAGCTTGGGGTTGAACACATCTTCGGCCACCCTCAGGTCGAACTTCTGCGCCACCCGTTGCAGGTACGCGCTGCGAATCGCCGGGTTGTTGCGCAGGCCCAGGTACACCGCATCGCCCAGGGTCAGGGTGGTGAGCTGGGCATTCAACGACACGCTCCGGTCGTAGCCGCTGCGCGTCGTACTCGGTGCCGACGGTTTGATCACCACGTCGGCGGCCACGCCCGGCAGGCTGATCAGTGCAAGCCATATGAACCATTTATTCATCGCGCAGGGCCTCCACCGGCTGCAACCGTGAGGCCGAGACCGCCGGGTAGATGCCAAAGAACAACCCCACCAGCAACGTACTGCCGACCCCCAACGGCAAGGCGGCGACCGCCAGGTCAAACGCCCAGCCCGACAGCCACGCATACAACCAGGCAGCGGTCATGCCCAGCACCGCGCCGCACAGCGCACCCACGGCCGTGAGGGTTACGGCTTCGAGCAGGAACAGGTTGCGGATGTCCCGTTGACGCGCCCCGAGAGCCATGCGAATGCCGATCTCGCGGCGGCGTTCCGAGACGTTCATCAGCATTACGTTCATCACCCCCACGCCGCCACCCACCAGGGAAATCGCCCCCAGCGCCAGCAGCAAGTAGGCGAAGGTGCGACTCTGGCGTGTCATGCCGTCGATCATTTGCTGGGGGACCTGGATGTCCACATCGTGGTCGGGCAGTTGGGGTTTCAAGACGGTGGCTGTGTCCTTGGCAATGCGTTCCATGTCCTGGCCGGACGTGGCGCGAATAATCACGTTGCCGATCTGCGGTGATGCATAGATGCGGCGCATGCCTTCGGCGGGGATGAACAGCGACTCGTTGGCTTGCACCGGCATCAGCATCGCTCGTGGCTGGCTGCGCAGGATGCCCACGATCAGGAACAGGTAGTCGTTGATGCGCACGCGGTCGCCCAGTTGCAGTGGGTCTCCTGGCGCTCCCAGGGCTTCGGCCACCTGGGCGCCGATCACACCGTAGGTTTCGTTGGCATCAAAGCCCGACAAAAAACGCCCCTGCTGCACCGCCAGGCGCATCGCGTCCTTTATACCCGGGGTGCTGCCGACGAAGTTGGCGTTGACGGTACGGCCATGGAACACGATGGGCCCGCTGAACAGGGTAAGGGCACCGATGTGGGCAATGCCTGGCACCGTCTGGCGCACGGCGTCCAGGTCGAGGCGGGCCGGCATCGGGGTACTGCTGCCGGCTTTGGGCGGAAACTGGGCGATCAGGGTGTCGGTGCCCATGTCCTTGAAAATCATCGCGGCATCCACCGCCGCGTTGTGTCCGATATTGATCAGCGCCACTACCGACGAGCTGCCGATCACGATCCCCAGCAGGGCCAGGATTGAACGCTTGCCCAAGGTGCGCAGGCTGATGAACGCTTCGTGCAGCAGTTGGCTCAGGCTCTGTTCGACCCGCAAGCTCATAGACCCGCGACCTCGCGCACCACGCCATTGCGCACCAGGATCTTGCGTTCCAGGCGTTCGGCGATGTGCGGGTCGTGGGTGACGATGATCAAGGTGACTTGTTGTTCGCGGTTCAGCGCCAATAGCAGGTCCATGATGTCCTGTGCCGTACTGCTGTCGAGGTTGCCGGTGGGTTCGTCCGCCAGTATTACCGAGGGTTTGCCCACCAGTGCCCGTGCAATGGCGACCCGTTGGCGCTGGCCGCCGGAGAGGTCGGCCGGGCGATGGTGCGCGCGGTCGGCCAGGCCGACCTGGTCGAGCATGCGCAGCGCCTGCTCCACCGATTCATGGCGTGAAACGCCGCGATAGCTCAAGGGCAAGGCGACGTTGTCCAGGGCACTTAGGCGCGGTAACAGGTTGAAGCTCTGGAATACGAAGCCGATCTGCTGATTGCGGATCGCCGCCAGTTCGTCCGGGGTGGCGTTGAAAATATCGTGGCCGGCGAAGTGGTACTGACCACAGTTGGGCAAGTCCAGCAGGCCGAGGATGTTGAGAAGGGTACTTTTGCCGGAGCCAGACGCGCCGAGAATGCCGCAACTGTCGCCGCTGGCGATGGACAGGCAGACATTATTGAGAATGGACAGCTGCTGACCGGCCAACTGATAGCGTTTGCCGATGCCTTGCAGGGCGATCAGCCCTGTATGCGCGGGGGTATCTGTCATCATGCCTACGCCTTCAGTCTCGACGGTGCCGCCATGCCCCGGTAAATCCTTGTAACAAGTTCGGGAGCTGCCTGGTAGGCGTCATGGACTGGTTTTATTTCTTGTTTTTAAAATATTGTTTGAATACTAACCGTGTTCCTGCGGCTTCGCCAGCCATGGATATAGAGCGGTTTCATCTTTTGAGATGATTTCCACCAGAGACCGGCAGGCCGGCAAAAAAACTTTCGGCAAGCCTTAGCGGGCCCGTCGGCAAAGGCTTTCGATAATATGGCGGTGTGTCACTACTTGCTTTCGGACGATGGCCCCGGTATAAAAAATCAAATTATTTTTTAAAACAATATTTCCCACGTGGAACTTCTATGGTCGCGAAGAAAGTCAGCGCTCCAAACATTACCAAGACTCGATTGCTGGATGCGACAGAGGCTCTCTTCATCAAGTACGGATACGACGCAGTTTTGTTGCGGCAGATTACCGAGCGTGCCCAGGTGAACCTGGCTGCGGTGAACTACCATTTCGGGGACAAGGATTCCCTGATGCAAACTCTGCTCAAGCAGCGCTTGGAGCCGCTCAACGAGCAGCGTCTGGAATTGCTCGCGCGCTGTGAGGCTGAGTCCGATGGCCCGCTGGACTGCGACACATTGCTAGGCGTGCTATTCGCCCCAGCCATGGGCCTGGAACGCAGCGACCCGGCCAGCGCCAGTGGGGAAGGGCGTTCGTTCATCCGCTTTCTGGGGCGGGTGTACAGCGACACGTCGCCATTTATCCAGGAATACCTCAAGGTGCATTATCAGCCGGTGTTTCAACGTTTCTTCGAAGCCTTTGCCTTGGCCTTGCCGGACCTGCCGCGCAATGAATTGGGCGTGCGCCTGCAATTTGCCCTCAAAGCGATTTCCGGAGTGATGGCCGGTACCGAGCTGCGCCTGTTGATGAACTCCATGAGCCTGGGCCGTCCGGCCACGGATGCCGAGGTGATGGCCAAGTTGATCACATTGGTGTCGGCGGCGATTCGTGTGCCGCAACAAAGCCCTGAGGCGGAACATGCCTTGGCCAAGGTGCTGGACACCCAGCGCGCCATTCGTGAGCAGGCCACGGCGCCTGCAAACAAGGCGGCGCGTTGACGCAAACCCCAGGCAAAAAAAAGCCCGCTGGGGCGGCGGGCTTGATGTGCAACATTTGTAACGGATGAGGCTTCACACTACGTTCCGGGATGTGAATAAAACGTGAAAACTTTGTAAGGGAAAGTGTGAAATTCTTGAAATCCGTAAATGCTTTGGAATTTGCCTTTTCCGCCCAAAAGATTCAGATTTTCCAACGGCCGGCGCTTTTGGCCAGGCGCTGGCGCATGGCATCCACATTCTGCGCCAATTGCAGCGTCAGCAGCCGATAACCGTCCAACGCGCTGTACACCGGAGCATCCAATGCAGGCTCGACGCCGGTATGGCTATGCCGCTCCAAGCGTTCGGTCACTCCCGACTTCAACGCCCGCGCCATCCCCACCAACTGCACGCGGATCTGCCGATGTTCGGCTTTCAACATCACCTGCATACGCGCCATCGCCTGTTCATCACGAGGGTCGGGCCGGGTGTTGCCGAGAATCTCCAGGGTGCTGATGCATAGGCGCAGATGCCGCTGGATCGCGTCCAGTTCGGTCATGGAGATGCGCACTTCCTTGGACACCGACGGCATCAGTGAACGCAACTGCAACATCGCCGCATTCAGGCGGTTGAGCAGCTTGAGGTGCTCATCACTGGTGACGGACTCGCCCTTGATGACCCGGCTATAGATCTCGGCGCAATCGCGTAACGCACTGGCCAGGTTGTAGCGCCAGGAGTACACCGCATACAACGGCAGGGCAAAGGAAAAGGCCAGGGCCAGGGCGATACCGATCAGGATGTCCACGGTACGCCACAACCCATCCGACAGCGGGTTGTCACCGTGGCCGGCAACGATAAACACTGTGATCGCTGACAACAGCGCGGTGTACCCCCCTTTGCCGATGGCGTGATAGGAAAAGAATCCGCACACCACCGACATCAACAGATAGGTCAGCAATGGCTGGCCCACGTACGCCTCCTGCACCACCAGCAACAAGCCGACACTGGCGCCGATCAAGGTGCCATAGGCGCGCTCCACGGCTTTCTTGCCGATATTGCCATGGTGCTGCAACCCGCCGATCACCACCAGCATGGTCACCGAGGCCCACTCACCGTGGGGCAGGTTGATGCCGGTGGTCAGCAGGATCGTCGCCAGCAAGCCGATGGACACGCGCACGGCGTGGATCAGCTTGGCATGGCGATAGCGGCGGTACGGGTCGAGCAGTGGGCGCAAGAGGCGCCGGGCAAACACAGGCAGATGCAGGTTGATCAACGACGAATCGTCCTCTAGAAAATGTAATCGGTGGTCAGGAAACTCGAATCGCGGTTACGCAGGATGTCGCTGACCAACGCCTTGTTACTCTCCTGGAACTTGGTCGCCACCAGGGTGCGGATCGAGAACACGCGCAATGCGTCATGTACCGACAGCGTGCCTTCGGCCGAGTTCTTGCGGCCGTTGAACGGGAACGTGTCCGGCCCGCGCTGGCACTGGGCGTTGATATTGATCCGGCCGACCTGGTTGGCGAAGGTGTCCACCAGGCGCCCGACTTGCACGGCGTTGGTGCCGAAAATGCTCAACTGCTGGCCGAAATCCGAGTCCAGCACGTAGTCGATCACGGTCTCCAGGTCGCGGTAGGGCACGATGGGTACCACTGGGCCGAACTGTTCTTCGTGGTACACCCGCATCTGCGGATTCACCGGGTACAGCACCGCCGGGTAGAAGAACGAACCGCGGCTTTCAGCGCCATGCTCATTCACCACCTTGGCGCCGTGTTGCGCGGCGTCAGCCACCAGGCCGTTGAGGTAATCCACCTTGCCCACTTCGGGCAATGGCGTCAGCGCCACGCCGTCATCCCACGGCATGCCGGGTTTGAGCGTGGCCAGCTTCTTGTTGAATTTTTCGATGAAACTGTCGACGACATCTTCATGCACGAAGAGGATTTTCAACGCGGTGCAGCGTTGGCCGTTGAACGACAAGGAGCCGGTGACGGCTTCATTGACGGCATTATCCAGATCCACTTCGGGCAGCACGATCCCTGGGTTTTTCGCATCCAGGCCCAATGCGGCGCGCAGGCGATGCGGCTTGGGGTGCAGTTTCTTCAAGTCACTGGCAGCTTTATTGGTACCAATAAACGCGAAGATATCGATCTTGCCGCTGGCCATCAGCGCGCTGACGGTTTCGCGGCCGCTGCCGTAGATCACATTGATAACCCCGGCCGGAAAGCTGTCGCGGAATGCTTCCAGCAATGGACGGATCAGCAGCACGCCAAGCTTGGCGGGTTTGAATACCACCGTGTTGCCCATGATCAGCGCCGGAATCAACGTGGTGAAGGTTTCGTTCAGCGGGTAGTTATAGGGGCCCATGCACAACGCCACGCCCAGCGGTACGCGGCGGATCTGGCCAAGGGTGTCCTGTTCCAGCTCGAAGCGGCTGGAGCGGCGGTCGAGTTCCTTGAGGGCGTTGATCGTGTCGGTGATGTAGTCGCAGGTGCGGTCGAACTCTTTCTGCGAGTCCTTGAGGTTTTTGCCGATCTCCCACATCAGCAGTTTGACCACTGCGTCGCGCTGATCACGCATGCGGCGCAGGAACGCTTCGACATGTTGGATACGTCCGGCCACGCGCATCGTCGGCCATTCGCCCTGGCCCCGATCATAGGCGCGCACTGCGGCATCCAGAGCGGTGAGGGCGGTGTCGGCATCCAGTAGCGGTGTGCTGCCGATATGCACACGTTCGTCGCCCAGTTGCACCGGGCTTTGCACCTTGGCCAAGGGGCCGTTCCATACCTGCAACTGGCCGTCGACCAGGTAATCACGCTGTTCAATGGGCGCTCCGAGTTGGAATTGCTCGGGAATCTCGGCGGCGGAGGCGGGAAACAGCTGGGTGAGCAGGTTGCTGGTGGTCATGTCGCTACCCCTGGAATAGTTGCAAAACATGACTAGAGAGTCACCCAACAACGGGCTCTATGGCAAGGCTTGCGCGCTTTCTTGTACGCAGCGCTGTGCCTGAAGGTTAAACTGCGCGGCTTTTCAGAAGGAGTTCACATGAGTCAGTACCAGCCGGGCATTCTTGCCGCACCGGTGCCGTTGCAGGCACGCCATCTGTTTTTTGCCGTGGACTCACTGGCAGCCGTGCCGGCTGCGTTGGACGCGCTGGTGCAGTTGGCCGATTCGGCGGCGGTGGTCGGTTTTGGCGAGCCGCTGGTAACCGCATTGAGTGCTCGGATTGATGGCCTGCGCGCATTCCCCACGGTCAGCGGGCCGGGCGCGCACAACCCATCTACGCAGCAGGCACTGTGGGTGTGGCTGCATGGCGTGGATCGCGGTGAATTGTTGTTGCGCAGCCGCGTATTCGAAAAGGCCCTGGCCCCGGCATTCCGCCTCGTGCAGATGACCGAAGGCTTCCGCTACAAGACCGGTTTCGACCTTACCGACTATGAAGACGGCACCGAAAACCCCCACGACGACGCAGCGGTTGAAGCGGCCCTGACCGACAGCGGCGCCAGCTTTGCCGCGATCCAGCAATGGCAGCATGACCTCGACGGCTTCGCCGCCTTGCCTGCGCAAGAGCGCGACCACATCATCGGCCGTCGCCATGGCGATAACGAAGAACTCGACGACGCCCCCGCATCCGCTCACACCAAACGTACCGCCCAGGAAAGTTTCACCCCGGAGGCCTTTGTGGTGCGCCGCTCCATGCCGTGGGCCGAGAACGGCCAGGCTGGGTTGATGTTTCTTGCGTTTGGCCATTCCTTCGATGCGTTTGAAGCGCAATTGCGCCGCATGAGCGGGTTGGAAGATGGGATTGTCGATGGCCTGTATCGCATCAGCACACCGTTGACCGGCGGTTACTACTGGTGCCCGCCGATCAAGGATGGGCACCTGGACCTGAGCGCGCTGGCTTAAATCACGCCGCACACCAGTCGCTCACCGCCACCGCCCAATGGCTTGGGCATGTCGGAATGGTTGTCGCCACCGGCGTGGATCATCAGCGCATGGCCCTTGATCTGCGCCAGGCTGTTCAAGCGGGGCGCCAGCACCGGGTTGTTCGAGGTGCCGTCCATGTTCACGTAGAGCGCCGGCAGGTCACCCAAGTGGCCGTCGGCGTAAGGGCCCAGGTGCTTGCCGGTCTTCTCCGGGTCGAAGTGCCCGCCGGCAGCCAGCGCCGCGACTTTCACACCATCTTTCACACCGGCTTCACAGCTGCCGTTTTCATGGATATGAAAGCCGTGCACGCCCATCGGCAGGGATTTGAGATCAGGGGTGAAGATCAGGCCGTAGGCCGATTCGCTGATGGTGATGCTACCGACCGGCTGCGGGGCGCCATCGGCACTCACCAGGTTGACCGGGACTTGCAGCGAAGCCGCTTGGGCGGAGCCGACCGCAAGGACACTGAGCAGGCCGAGCAGAAGAGAGCGATTCATAAAAGCGTTCCTGAGGGTTATGGATGTTGGGCAGTCTCAGGAATAACAACGATTGGGTCACGCCAAACATTCCGTTGGAAAAAACATTTTTTTCCAACGGAATAACCTCAAGTCATCAGCTGTTCTGCATACCCATCTGCGCAAACAGCGGCACGCTCCCGCCACCACGACAATGGCGGCAGCCGTACACACCCAGCACTACCGGTTCCTTCACCCGCGGTTGCGGTGTTCGTTCAAACCAGGTCGGCGCAACAAAGCGATAACCCAGGCCTGGTGCCGTGGCGATATACCGCGCCTCATCGTCACCCAGTGTACGGCGCAGGGTCTTGATCTGCGTGCGCAGGTTGCATTCCTCCACCACCAGTTTCGGCCAGGCGATGTCGAGCAATTCGGTTTTCTGCAGCAATTCGCCGGGTCTTGAGGCAAGGGCAATCAGCAGCGTCAGTGCACGGTTGCCCAGGCTCACGGGCTGCCCATGCTTGAGCAGTTGATGGCGCTTGGGCAGTAGTCGATAAGGGCCGAAGTGAATCTCAGCGCAACCGTCGTCTTCGAGGAGAGTTGTGGGTGAATAATTCATGTCGGTCATAGATCACCTGGAAGTTTATATATAGCCGGCCTGTGAGCTAGTCCTTTGGTTATTAGTGCAGTTGCACTAACAGGCGCGGAGGAAAGTTGGTCACCCAGCAATAAGGCTGCTTGGGAGGGGCTATCAAACGCGATGATTAAGTCGCTTCTGTTACAAGTTGAAATATTTGGGAAGTTGGGCGAAAGGCTACTAGTGAAAAATGTGAAGGCGTCGCGAAAATAAAGCGCAGTGCAGGCACGTAGACGATGTAAAGGGAGACTTACTATTCACCATTTTTCAGGTGATAAGTGTCAGGAACCCTGTAAACATTGGGCTGTGGCGTGTTTTTGTTTTTGTCTAAAAGTTCCGTGCCCTATGGTCGATGAGTTTTTTTCAACGCCAGGTTGAGCCAGTCTTTCACAGCGTCTCCTTGAAACGTTTCACAAGCTTTCACAGCGGAGGCGTTTTGATCCTGAGTAGTATGGATTCCATGCAAACCAACGGCAGTTCGAACGCTCACTGTCTGACGTTTTGGGCATTCACCGGTTTGCATACTTTCAGCTTGCTGTTGCGCAACTGAATAACTTCCCTATCGATGCAAGGAGATGAACATGGCTGATGTCCCACCAGTAAAAGCAGGCGGCGCCGACGACGCTATCGCGAAGATGGAAGCGACCTTCAACATGGCTATCGAGAAGTCGGCCAAGATCACCGAGATCAGCACCGCGAAAAAAGCGGAGCTCGACGCCACCAAACAGCGTCCGCAGAACTGATTCGCCAAACGGGCGGCGCCGGCGCTGCCCGTTTACCTTTCCAGGTCCGTTTTTATCCTGATTCTTGACCCCGTTGCACATGCTCAAGGGGGCAAACCCAACCATGACAGCCTTGATTTCCTTGGGGCCGGTCGCCGGCACTGGCGCACCGACCTTGACCGTGACCAGTGGCTTGCATCAGGGCAGTTCCCTGGTGCTCGACCAACCGGTCTACACCCTCGGCGCCGACCTGGTTGCCGATCTGGTACTTAGCGATCCCGGCATTGCCGGCCTGCACCTGCGCCTGCGGTTTGAAGGGGGGCAGGTAGCGGTTGAAGCGCTGGGCGGTGATGTACTGCTCGCCGGCAACGTGCGCATTCCCCACGGCAGTGGCCATCGCGCGCGACTGCCGCTGCAATTGCGGATCGGCACGGCGGGTGTGAGCCTGGCACTGCCTGGTGGCGCTGAAAAAACCTCGGACGCCCCACGCAAATTCACCCCCTGGATTGTCACAACCGTCCTGCTGTTTATCTGTGCAGGGGCGCTGGCGTTTCGTAACGAAGCGCCACTTCTCCCCGCAACGGTTGCGGCCGACGAGGTTACGCCGCTGAAAAAGCCGTCCCGTGAGCAAGCCAAAGCCTGGCTGGAACAGCAACTGCAAGCCGCCCATCTGGACACCGTGAAGGTCAGCGACAGCAACGGCCAATTCAGCGCCATCGGCACCTTTGAACAGTCGCAAAAACCCCAGTGGCTGGCCCTGCAGCAGGCCTTCGACCAGCGCTACGGCCAGCAGATCGTGCTCAACCCGCATGTGGCCGTCCGCGCCGACGCCGCTGCGCCGCGCGTGCGTTTTCAGGCGGTGTGGTTCGGCGCCCAGCCCTATGTGATCAACGACAGCGGCAAACGCCTGTACCCCGGCGCCGCCCTGGCGGACAACTGGGTGCTGGAACGCATCGAAAACAACCAAGTGATCCTCGCCCGTGGCGAGGAGCGCTTCACCTTCACGCTGTGATTACGCTTTTAAGCTAAGGCCCTGGGATGAAAGTCGAACCCCGCCCGTTGGTTCCCAGTGATGTGCGCAGTGCGCCGATCGAAGCGGTTCGCCCGGTCAACTCACGTCAGGCCACCGCCTTCGAAGCGGTGCTCAAGACCCGCAAGACCCAGACCCGCCGCTCTCTGCGCAGTGACCTCGAAGCACTCACCGCGGCCGCCGGCGTTGACTCGCTGCTGTTCGGCGGCGCTCGCTCCCTGGAGCTGCTGGAGCATGTGATGGAACACATCCTGCCCGGCCTGGACGCGGAGCCGCACATCAAGGCACTGGCGGTCGAGCTGATCGGCGAAGAGATCCAGATGCGCCGCACCCTCGAACAGCAACGCTCGGAGGTCCATACCTGATGGCCCGCAATAACGACGACGCCGTGCAACTGCTCAAGGGCATTGGCGAACTGTACCGGCGCAACGGCCAGTCCCAGCGTGCCCTGGTGATGTTGCTGATCGCTGTCAGCGTCGCGCCCCATGACGGCGTGTTGCTGCGCTCGCTGGTGCTGGCCTTCACCGACAGCGGCGATGCCGCTCGCGCCCTGAGTGCCCTGGACCGCCTGGTGACGCTGGAAGGCGAATCCGCCAGCCTGTTGCTGCTGCGCGCCCGCGCCTTGTGGTACGGCGAGCGCAAAGACGAAGCGCGCCAATGCTTCAAACGCTACCTGGCCGCACGCAGGGCCGGCGCATGAGTGCACTCAACCGTCTGAACAACCTGGCGCGCCTGGCTGCGCAGCGTACCGACGTGATTATTGTCGCGTTCATGCTGATGGCGATTGTGATGATGATCATCCCGCTGCCCACCTACCTGGTGGATGCGCTGATCGGCCTCAACATCGCCTTGAGCATCCTGATCCTGATCGTGGCGTTCTACATCGGCCACTCGGTGGAGTTCTCCGCGCTGCCGCCGCTGATCCTGCTCAGCACATTGTTTCGCTTATCCCTGTCGATCACCACCACCCGTTTGATCCTGCTGCACGGTGACGCCGGGCATATCGTCAAGGCCTTCGGCGACTTCGTGATCGCCGGGCAAGTGGTGGTCGGCATGGTGGTGTTTTTGATCATCACCGTGGCGCAGTTCGTGGTGATCACCAAGGGTGCCGAGCGCGTCGCAGAAGTGGCCGCGCGCTTCACCCTGGACGCGATGCCCGGCAAACAGATGAGTATCGACAACGACTTGCGCAACGGCGATATCGACCAGAGCGAGGCCCGTCGCCGGCGCTCGCGCCTGGAGCGCGAAAGCCAGATGTTCGGCGCGATGGACGGCGCCATGAAGTTCGTCAAAGGCGATGCCATCGCTGGCCTGGTGATCCTCGCGGTCAACCTGCTCGGCGGCATGCTGATCGGCATGATCGAACGCGACATGCCCTTCGGCGTGGCGGTGCACACCTACTCGTTGCTGACCGTAGGTGATGGCCTGATCGCGCAGATTCCGGCGCTGCTGATTTCCGTGGCGGCGGGCACCGTGGTCACTCGCGTCAACAGCGACGGTGAAGCGGGAGACCTGGGCAGCGAGATCATCAAGCAATTGGGCGCCAGTTACCGGGCGCTGGGTTTGACCGCGCTGATCATGATTGGCGTGAGCCTGTTGCCGGGGTTTCCGACCTGGGTCTTTCTCGGTCTGTCCCTGGTGTTTGGCGGTGCGGCGTTCATGATGTATCGCCGCCATAACCGTCAGCCAGAACTCGAAGTGCTGGTCGAGACGCCGGAGCCAGTGGTCGAAGTGCAGGCCGAACTGGATGACAACCTGCTGCCCGATACCCGTGTGTTGCTGACCCTCGGCAGCGGCGTATCCCAGAGCGCGCCACGCCAACTCCTGCGTCAGCGCATCGAAGCGCTGTGTCACGACCTGCGTACCGAGCTCGGTGTGGACGTGCCGGTGCCAGGCATCTACATGGAGGCCAAGGCCACTCCGGGCAGTTTCCGCGTGTCCCTGGAAGGCGTGCCGGTGAGCGAAGGCGAATTGCCGATCAACTGCCTGCTGGTGCAGGACGATCCTGTGCATGTGCAGTTGCTGGATATCGCCACGGTGCAGGCCGATTCACCCCTCAATGGTCGCAGTGCCCACTGGATCGAACGCCAGCACGAAGACGCGCTGCGCAACGCCGGCATCGGCTTCCTGCTGCCCGACGAGGTTTTACGCGGCGTGCTGGAACGCAGCCTGCGTCGCTACGCGGCCGACTTTCTCGGCATCCAGGAGACCCGCCTGCTATTGGAACGTACCGAGGCCACCTATGGCGAACTGGTCAAGGAAGCCTTGCGCCTGGTGCCGTTGCAACGCGTGGCCGAAACCTTGCGCCTGCTGGTTGGCGAAGGTGTGTCGATCCGCAACCAGCGCGCTTTGCTCGAAGCCATGGTGGAGTGGGGGGCGCGCGAAACCGACGCCGGGCGTCTGGCCGAACATTTGCGTGCAGCGCTGGCGCGGCAAATCAGCCATCAATACGCCGACCGCAATCGGGTAATCGGCGCGCTGGTGCTGGCGCCAGGTCTGGAAGACCAATTGCGCGCATCCCTGCGTCGCCAGGAGCCGCAGCGCGAATTGATCCCCGAAGAAGTCAGCCGCGCCTTGCTTGCCCAACTGCGTCAGGCCTGTGACAACACCCGTGAGGTCAACAGCGTGGTGTTGCTGGTGCACCCCGAACTGCGCCGCAGCCTGCGCCGCCTGGTACTGCGCGGTGAGCTGGAACTGGCGGTGTTGTCGTTCCGCGAGTTGGCCACCGAGTACAACCTGCAAGCGCTGGTGACCATCAGCCTCACCGAAATCTCCAACCGCCGCGCGCCTGCCGCGGCTTCCGTCACTCCCCTGGCGTCTGCCTCATGATGCGTTTTTGTGTGCTGCTGCTGACTGTGTTTTCGTGCGTGAGCCAGGCTCAGGAAATCGCTTCCGGCGCCGGGGGCTCGATTGCCCTCGCCTCCGGTGAAGGGCGCATCCTGCATTTTGTCGCACCGGTGGATTCGGTGCTGGTGGCCGAGCCGAATGTGGCCGACCTGCAAGTGGTGTCACCGGGCACCATTTATATCTTCGGCAAGGCGCCTGGCAATACCAGCCTGATCGCCCTGGGCAGCGACGGCAAACAACTGGCAAGCCTGACCCTGGCCGTCAGCAGTGGCAGCCAGGCGGTGACTACGCCGATGCAGGCACTGCACCCCGGCAACGGCGCGCAGATCAGCGGCGCCGGTAACCGCCTGGTCGCCAAAGGCACCCTGGGTTCGGTGGCGGAAGCGACCGACCTGAACGCCTTGCTTAACCCCCAGGGCCAGGGCTTCCAGAGCGCGATCAACACCACCGAATACGCAGGCTCCGCCCAAGTGAACCTGCGCGTGCGGTTTGCCGAGGTGTCCCGCTCGGAGTTGCTGCACTACGGTGTGAACTGGAATGCCATGTTCAACAACGGCACGTTCTCCTTCGGCCTGATCACCGGCGGGCCGCTGGCCGCCGCCACGGCGGGGGGATTGGCGGCGGCGGGCGCCGGCTCGGGTAATGTGAATATCGATGGCATGCTCGATGCGCTGCAGGCCAACGGCGTGCTGCAGATCCTCGCCGAACCGAATATCACCGCCATGACCGGCCAGACCGCCAGCTTCCTCGCCGGTGGTGAAGTGGCGATCCCGGTGCCGGTCAACCGTGACCTGGTGGGCATCGAGTACAAGTCGTTCGGTGTGTCGTTGCTGTTCAACCCGACCCTGCTGCCCAACGGCCGCATCGCTCTGCAAGTGCGCCCGGAAGTCAGTAGCGTGGTGAGTGGCGGCACGGTGGATTTCGGCAATTTCCATGTGCCGTCCTTCAGCGTGCGCCGCGCCGATACACGGGTGGAAGTCGGCAGTGGGCAGACCTTCGCCATTGCCGGGCTGTTCCAGCGTGAAAGCAGCCAGGACATCGAGAAGTTGCCGCTGCTGGGCGACCTGCCGATTCTTGGCAACCTGTTCCGCTCCAAGCGCTTCCAGCGCAATGAAACCGAATTGGTGATCCTCATTACGCCGTACCTGGTGGAGCCGGTGCGCGGTCGCACCCTCGCCACGCCCCTCGACGCACAACCGGCGACCGCAGCGGCCACCGGACCGCGCAGCGGCGGGGCGTTCGGTTTCTACATGAATTGATCAGGGGGACTGCCATGACTGCTTTACGCGTATTGATGCTGTTGCCCCTCGCGCTGATGGGTTGCCAGACCCACTTGGCGCCGATGTATTACTCGTCCGAATACCGTGCGGATGGCTTGCCGACCCAATGCCAACAACGATCAGCGACGGACACCATCGGATTGGGCGAGGATTTCAAGCCGACCCTGGCGTTGGGCTGCGCGAATAACCTGAACCTGATGCAGATGGTCGAGCGCAAGCAAGACCTGACCCAAGGCCGCACGACCGGCCCGGTGATGGCTGCGCCCGTGGGGCGTGCGGCGCAGGTGTACATCGAAGGGTTCGACCGCGAGCAATTGCAGCGGCGCAAGGATCAGCAAGAAGCCAAGGCCGGCGCCGCAGGAGGCCAGCAATGAACGGAAGTACGCCGATTCATTGTGGGAGCTGGCTTGCCTGCGATGGGGGCCTCAATGGCAACCCATCCCACGGATCAGGGCGCCCTTCAGCGCGGATCCACCAACCCCAGCTCCCGTGCCTGCACCACCGGATCACTGATGCCCTTGATGCGCTTGGCCTCGCTCACCAATCGCTCCCGCTCGGCAGCTGGAATGTCATCCAGAGGCAACCCCGCCGCCCGTTGCTCATACCCCGCCAACACCATCACCAACAACTCATTGCGCTGGTGTCGGGGCAATGCACGTGGCGACTGCGCGACCGGGGCGATGGTGTCCAGCGCCTGCTGCGACTGCCCACCCAACGCGTAAGCCAGGGCGAGGTTGCAACGGTTGTCGAGGTCGTCGGGCTTGAGGTTCAGGCTCTTGGCGAAAGTACTCTGCGCCGCAGCCGCCTGGCCATTGAGGATCTGCGCGACACCCAGGCGGGTGTAGGCGACTGGCAAGCCGCTGATATCGGCGGCCTGTCCGAGGGCGGTGACAGCGCGCGGGGTCTTGCCCAACTGCAATTGCGCGGTACCCAGGCCGAGCAGGGCGTCGGCATTGCGTGCATCGAAACCCAGGGCTTGCTGGAAGGCTCGTTCGGCACCCTGCGCATCCCTGGCATCAAGCTTGGTTTGGCCCAGCTTGAGCCACAACTCGATGCCTGCACCGGGTTGCTGCGCCGCTCGCTCGTACAGCGCTGCCGCACTGGCATAGTCACCGCGTTTGCTCAGGTCATTGGCCAGTTGCAGGGACTTGTCGGAATCGGTCGCGGGTTTGCTGGCGCAGGCGGCCAGCAGCAGGGTACTGGCGAGCAGAAAATTCTTGGACATCGTCACAACTCGTCTGGCGAAGGCGGACGCCATGTAAGCATATTTTTGTTGGCTGTCCTATGCCTGTTCGGCAGCTGTTTTGCCAACGCCGCCGAAGAACCCGCATGGTTCTCCCAACCCTACGCCTACGTGCTGGTGGACCAGGATGTGCGCAGCGCCCTGGAAGAATTCGGCCACAACCTCGACGTGCCCCTGGTGCTCTCCGACAAGGTGCGCGGCAAGGCGCGCAGCACGATTCGCGGCGCCACCGCCGGTGAGTTCCTGCAGACCCTGTGCAGCACCAACGGCCTCACTTGGTACTTCGACGGCAACCTGCTGTACCTCAACGCCAGCGACGAGATCGCTACCCGGCTGTTCAAGGCCAGTGCCCTGGACCTCGACCAGTTGCAGGCCTACCTCAGCAACCTCGATGTGTTCGGCCAGCAGCTGTCCATGCGCAACGGACCCGAGGGCGACGAAGTGTTTGTGTCCGGCCCACCGCCGTACCTGGCGCTGGTGCAGCAACATGTGGATCACCTGCAACCCAAGGTCGTGGCCGCCCCGGTGGCACGCGAGCGCGGGGTACGGGTGTTCCGTGGCGCGCAAGTCAGTACCGAAACCCCAACCCAGTAAAGGAGCAGCACCATGTCCGTAACGGCCGTAGACAGCAATCTCGCCCCTGGTGGCGCCAGCCCTGAAGCCAAGTTCAATGCCGCGGTGGATAATGCCAAGGCCGCTAACAAACCCAACGAAGCCGATGACCCCGAGTTCACCGATGCGTTGATCACCCAGGCCGTCACCATCGGCGGTCAGTTCATCATCATGCCGAAGATGCAGGAACTGCTGAACGACGCCATGTCCGATGACGACGAAGAGTAGGAAGCGCCTATGACTATCAGTCTCGCCGCCGGCGCTTCGGCGTTGCCGCCGTCTGCCGGCGCGGGGCCCGCCGGGGCCTCGCAGAACCTGTTCGAGCACATGGCCAACACCGCCAAGGGCATGCCCGAAGGCGCCAGCCCGCACCAGATCGGCACGGGTCTGATGGAGCGCATGAACAGTTTCATCGATCGTACGCGGGCGTTTTCCGAGCGCGCCGACCTGCTCACCAATAACCCGTCGGCGCCGCCACCGGCCTCGGCAGAAATCCGCACCGCCAGTGCCTCGCCTCAAGGTGAGCCGGGGAAAAAAGTCGGCGAGCAGCAGGTCGACCAGATCGTCCACTCCCTGGGCAAGATGTTCGACTACTCCATCGAAACCCAGATGGTGGTGCGCGGTGCGACGCAGATTTCCGGTTCCGCCAACACACTGCTCAAGGGCCAATAACGCCATGCCAAGCCCCAACCGCGCCCTGCGCCTGCTGCTGATCGGCCTGCTGGCCAGCCTGTTGCAAGCGTGCAACACCGACCTCTATACCAACCTCAGCGAGCGCGACGCCAACGCCATGGTCGCGGTGCTGCTGCGCGGTGGCATCCCGGCGGAACGCAAGGCCCAGGACAACGGCCAGCTCAAGGTGGTGGTTGATGAGTCGCGCTTTGCCGAAGCCATGACCCTGCTTGATAACGCCGGCCTGCCGCAGCAGAGCTTTTCCAACATGGGCGAGGTGTTCAAGGGCAATGGCCTGGTGTCGTCGCCGGTGCAGGAGCGGGCGCAGATGATCTATGCGCTGAGCGAAGAGCTGTCCCACTCGGTGTCGCAGATCGATGGCATCGTCGCCGCCCGCGTGCATGTGGTACTGCCGGATAACGATTTGCTCAAGCGCGTGATCTCGCCGTCTTCGGCCTCAGTACTGGTGCGCTACGACCCAGGTACCGACATCAATACGCTGATCCCGCAGATCAAGACCCTGGTGGCCAACGGTATTTCCGGGCTGAGCTATGACGGCGTATCGGTGACCGCTATCAAGGCCGCAGTCGCCATCAGCCAAAACCCCGCGCAACCGCGTCTGGCCCGCTTCATGGGCCTGTGGCTGCTGGAAGACAACCTGCCCCAGGCGCGGCTGATGTTTGGTGCCTTGTTATTGATCGCGCTTGGCGCCCTGGGTGTGCTGGCCCGTCAGCAATGGGCACGTCGCCAGTCTCAGGCGCTGTATGTGCTCAAGGAGGGTGAATGAGCTTGTTCGAACGCTTGCAGGGGCTGATCGCCGAGCCCTTGCAGTTCGTGCGCGGGCCTAGCCTGGGCGCGTGTTTTGCCGATGAATTGCCCGACGCCGTGCTGCAGGCGATGCAGGGCCAGCCGCGTTTTCAACAGCGCCTGGAGCAGTTGCTCGTCAGCCATTATCAACTGGCTCCCATGGACCAATTGGTCACGCCGTTGGCGGCTGATCTGTCGGTACTGCTGCTGTCGCCCGCGCAGTTTGCTCGCTTGCCAAGGCTGTGCGGGGCGATCTGGCATGCCGCGACCCTGAGCCGGGAGATCCGTCGCGAAGTGGTCAACGAGCTGCGTGAAGGGCTTGGCGAAGAAGTCTTCGTTTCGGCACTGTCCCTGCGCCCACTCGGAGGCGCAGCGGATTTACTGCGTGATCCTGCCGAATTGATCGAGGCCATCGACCGCGATGGCCAAGGCTGTGTCGCCGCCTGGCTGCACGCCCAGCATGCCGACTGGCAAGGCTGGTTGCATTTGCGGTTCGCCTTCCCCCAGGACCACAGCGCCCGAGTGCCCCGTGATCTGGAAATCGTCCAGGCCGCCGCCGCGTGCCTGCTGGCCGAGGACATTGCCTCATGAGTGAATTGCCGAGCCGTCCCACTGCACGCATCCTGCGCGCTGAAGAAGCCGCGTTATGGAGCGACGGTTTTGCCTTCCTGCAAGCGGCCAAGCACCAGGCCGAGCAGATCAAAGCCGACGGCGAGCAATGGCTGAACAGCGCCCGCGCCGAAGGCTTCGAAAGCGCCCGGCAAGCCGGGGCTGAACAGGTGGCGCAATTGCTGCTGAACACCCAGTCCCAGGTGCAGCACTACTTGAGCAGCCTGGAGGCGTCCCTGGCCGACCTGGCCCTGGGCATCGTGCGTGAAGTACTGGGCGAGCTGGACAACGCCGACCGTGTGGTGCGCAGTACCCGCCAGGCCTTGAGCGCGTTCCGCCAGGACCAGGCGTTGACCCTGTGGGTGCCGCCGGCGGAGGTCGATGCGCTGCGCCAACGCCTCAAGCTGGAGGGACTGGCGATTGCGGTGGACGCGGATGAGCAACTGAGCGCCGGCCAGGCTCGCCTGAGCAGCCCGGCGGGCTCCGTGGAGTTGGGCCTCGAAGCCCAATTGCAAAACCTGCGGCGCAGCCTGTTGCCCTTCGCCGAAGAGGGTGTGGCATGAACCTGGACCAGCTATTGCCACGCCTCTGCGGGCGCCTGGCCCAGGCACGCTTGCGACCCATGCACGGCACGGTGTTGAGCATTCGCGGTGTGCTGTTGCGGGCCAGTGTGGCCGGGGCGAGCATCGGTGAGCTGTGCCAACTGCGTGATCCCGGCAGCGCCCGCAGCCTGAGTGCCGAGGTGATCGGCTTTGACGGTGACGAGGCGATTCTGTCGCCCATCGGCTCCATGGAAGGGCTGTCCACGCGCACTCAAATTACCGCCACCGGCGAGACCCTGGGCGTAGCAGTGGGTGATGCGCAGCTGGGGAGGGTGATCAGCCCCATGGGCGATTTCCTCGACGGCGACGGCATCCCGCCGACCGTGGCGCTGCAGCATTACCCGCTGCACGCCGAACCCCCGGCACCGTTTTCCCGGCAGTTGATCGTGCGTTCCATGGCCCTTGGCATTCGCTCCATCGATGGCCTGCTGAGCCTGGCCCAGGGCCAACGCATGGGCATCTTTGGTGAGCCTGGCGTGGGCAAGTCTTCGTTGCTCGCCAGCATCATTCGCAACAGCGAAGCCGATGTCATCGTGATCGGGCTGATCGGTGAGCGGGGCCGGGAAGTGCGCGAATTGCTCGACGTCCAACTCGACGCCCTGGCCCGTGCACGCACCGTGGCGGTGGTTGCCACCTCGGACCGCCCGGCGGCCGAGCGGGTGCGCGCGGCGTTCGTTGCCACCGCCCTGGCCGAATACCACCGCGATCAGGGCCGCAACGTGTTGTTGTTGATGGACAGCCTGACCCGCTTCGCCCGCGCCCAGCGCGAGATCGGTCTGGCCGTGGGCGAACCGCCGACCCGCCGTGGTTATCCGCCGTCGTTCTTCTCGGCTTTGCCGCGCCTACTGGAACGCGCCGGCCCCGGCCCCACCGGCAGCATCACCGCGTTGTACACGGTGCTCACCGAGGGCGATGCCGCCAGTGATCCGGTGGCCGAGGAGGCCCGTTCAATCCTCGACGGGCACATTGCCCTCAGCGCCGAACTGGCCCAGCGCAACTACTTCCCGGCGGTGGATGTATTGCGCAGCCGCAGCCGTTTGATGGAGCAGGTGGCCGGTGATGAACACAAGCGCCTGGCGATGCGCATCCGCGAATTGATGGCGCGGTATGGCGAGATCGAAATGTTGATCCGCGTCGGCGAATACTCCGCCGGCAGCGACCCGCTGGCCGACGAAGCGATCAACCGCCACGCCGCCATCGAAGCCTTCCTGCGCCAGAACGCAGGCGAGCCGAGCAACCTGGAACAGACCCTGGCCCATATGCGCCGGGTGTTGGCATGAACAAGGAGAACATCGGATGAAAACCGAGCAACTGCGTACCCTGCAAACCCTGCGGGTCTTGCGTGAACAACGCGCCGCCAGCCAACTGGCCGCGCAGCAACAGCGCTGCGAACAGACTCATGGCGTGCTCACCGATGCCAAGGAGCAACTGCGCCTGCACCGTGAAGCCATCGCCGAGGAAGCGCGCCAGGTGTATGCCTCGCTCACCGAAGGCCTGTCGGTAGCCAGCTGGCAGGCAGCCCAGGACCGTTTGCGCGGGCTGTCGGACGATCAGCAGCAACTGGAAAACGACGTGACCCATGTGTCCACCACGCTCGAAAGCCAGGAGCGCGAGCGCGACCTGTTCCGCCAGGAACGCCTGAGCCGCCAGCGTCAGTCCGACGCCTGGAAAAGCCTGCTGGAAGGCCGTGAATGCGATGAACGTCGCGTCGGCGAGCTGCGTGATGAAGGCACCGGCACATGATTCCAGCCCTTGCCGATCCATTGTCGCCGTGGCTGACCCACTACGACCCGGCGTTACTGACGCTGCATAACCAATTGCACCGCCGCCGCCGAGCCTGGCAAGGCCGTTGCGCCGGGCAGGAGCTGCGTGTGAGCTGGGCTGGCGAACCCCAAGCCCTCGCGGCACCGCGCGATGTGCTGTTGTTAATCGGCCGCGCCCCGGTACGCCTGCGTTTGTCCGCTGCTGCGCTGGAGCAACTGCTGCTGCCGCTGGCGTTGCCTTTTGACGTGCAGCAACTGCCCGCGTTGCCACGTTCGCTGTTGTTGGAATTGGCGCTGCTGGACCTGATCGAGACCCTGGAGCCATTGCTCGGCCAGCCGGTGCAGTTGCTCGATGCGGGCGAGAGCCATGACCTGTTCGCCGTGCAGTTGGCGCTGCAGCTGACCTTCGCCAACCAGCCCCCAATGAGCGCCCAACTAGACCTGAGCGAAAGCGCAGCCGTATTGGTGGCGCAGTTACTCGCGCAGTACGCCCAACCCGAACCCGCCCCGTTGCTGGCCCTGCACCAGACCCTGACGGTTACAGCGGGGTGGCAGTGGTTGAGCCTTGGCGAACTGCGCAGCCTGCGCTGGGGCGATGTGCTGATGTTGGAACAAGGCCCCGGCCTGTTGCTCGACCTCGACGGCCGCCTGCAGGCTCGCTGCCAATACCAGGGCGAAGTCCTGCGCCTGCAGGAAGCCTTGAAAGCCCCCTTTCTGGAACCGGAGAACACCATGACCGATGTTGATGCCGCCACGGCGCTGGATGACCTGCCATTGAAACTGGTGTGCCAGGTAGGCAGCCTGGAGTTGACCCTGGCGCAACTGCGCGAATTGGGCGCGGGCAGCCTGTTGCAGCTCAGTACGCCGGGCGTGGACAGCGTCGACCTGATGGTCAACGGGCGCCGCGTGGGCCAGGGCCAACTGGTCAAGATCGGTGACGGCCTGGGTGTGCGCCTGCTGAGTTTCGCCACCCCATGACCGGTTATCAGCCGAACCTGATCGAGATCATCCTGGTCGTTGCAACGATCGGGCTGATCCCGTTGGCGGTGGTGACCCTCACCGGGTTCATGAAGATCTCGGTGGTGTTGTTCCTGATCCGCAACGCCCTCGGCGTGCAACAGACCCCACCGAACCTGGTGCTGTATGGCATCGCGCTGATCCTCTCGGTGTACGTGACCACGCCGTTGATTGGCGACATGTACCGGCAGGTGGAGGGGCGTGACCTCAACATTGAGCATGTGGAGCAACTCAAGGATTTGGGCGACGCCTTGCGGCCACCGCTGCAGGCGCACCTCAAGCGTTTCGCGAATGAATCCGAGCGCGGCTTTTTCGTGCAGGCCACCGAGACCATCTGGTCGCCGGAGGCCCGCGCCGACCTGCGTGATGACGACCTGGTGGTGTTGATTCCGGCATTCGTCAGTTCGGAACTGACTCGCGCCTTCGAGATCGGCTTCCTGCTGTACATCCCGTTCCTGGTGGTGGACTTGCTGGTGTCCAACGTGCTGATGGCGATGGGCATGTCGATGGTCTCGCCAAACCTTATATCCATTCCGCTGAAGATTTTTTTATTCGTGTCTTTGAGCGGCTGGTCGCGCTTGATGCACGGTTTGATTCTGAGTTACGGCTGAGGCACGCCCCATGGGCCAGGACGTATTCCTGTCATTGATGAAACAGGCACTGATGACGGTGCTGATGCTCTCCGCGCCGGCGCTGGGGGTGGCAATTGTCGTGGGGTTGAGCGTGGGCCTGTTCCAGGCGCTGACGCAGATCCAGGACCAGACCCTGCCCCAGGTAGTGAAGCTGGTGGCGGTGCTGCTGACCATCGTGTTCCTGGGCCCGGTGCTGGCTGGGCAGGTGGCGGAACTCGGTGGCCAGGTGCTGGACAATTTTCCGATGTGGACGCGCTGACCGCCCATGGACGCCAGCCTGACCGCGCAATTCCTGGAGGTCGCCTACCCGGTGATCAGTTCCGCTTCGCTTGCCGCCTGCCGCGCCATGGGCGTGGTGGTGATCACCCCGGTGTTCAATCGACTCGGTCTCACCGGCATGATTCGCGGCTGCGTGGCCGTGGCCATTTCCATCCCGATGTTCTTCCCGGTGTTCGAAGCGCTGACCTCGATGCCCGAACACGGCAGCGTGTTTATCGCTGGGTTGCTGATCAAGGAATTCCTCATCGGCATTTTGATCGGCCTGCTGTTCGGCATTCCGTTCTGGGCCGCCGAGGTGGCGGGGGAGTTGATCGACCTGCAACGTGGTTCGACGATGGCCCAACTGGTGGACCCGCTGTCTTCCGGGGAATCCAGCGTGATGGCGACGTTGCTCACGGTGATGCTGATCACGCTGTTCTTCATGTCCGGCGGGTTCATCCTGATGGTTGACGGGTATTACCATAGCTACCAGCTGTGGCCGGTCACCTCGTTCACCCCGGTGTTCGCCAGCTCGGCGTTATTGGCGGTATTGTCGATCCTCGACCAGATCATGCGCGTCGGCGTGCTGATGGTCTCGCCGTTGCTGATCGCGCTGTTGGTGACGGACCTCATGCTTGCCTATTTGTCGCGCATGGCGCCGAACCTGCACATCTTCGACCTTTCGCTACCGGTGAAGAACCTTTTTTTCACGATCCTGATGGTGATCTACATCGGCTTTCTGATCCCGCTGATGCTCGACCAACTGGCGGAATTTCGCGGCACCGTCGAACTGCTCAAGACCCTGGCCGGCATGGAGTAGCCCATGGCTGATACCAGCGAAGAGAAATCCCAGCCGGCCACGGACAAAAAACTCCAGGACGCGCGCAAAAAAGGCCAGGTCGCCAAAAGTCAGGACCTGGTGTCGGGTATGGTCATCCTGTTCTGCACCCTGTGCATCTCGATCCTCGCGCCGCGGGCCAAGGCCCAGGTCACGGCGCTGATCGACCTCACCGCGCAGATCTATATCGAACCGTTTGCCACGGTGTGGCCACGGGTGCTCGACCATGCCGAGCAATTGGTGATCGGCATCACCCTGCCGGTGATGGCCGTGACCACCGGCGTGGTGATCCTGACCAATATCATCACCATGCGTGGTTTTGTGTTTTCGGTGGACCCGATCAAACCCGAGTTCAAGCGCATCAACCCGGCGGAGGGCATGAAAAAGATCTTTGCCCTGCGCAACCTGGTGGAATTCATCAAGGGCCTGATCAAGGTGCAAGTGCTGGCAATCGCGTTCTATGTGGTGGGCAAGCATGCGTTGCAGGCGCTGATGGAGTCGTCGCGCTGCGGTGCCGAGTGCATGGAATCGACGTTTTTTCTGGTACTCAAGCCGCTGGTGTTCACCGTGCTTTGCGCATTCATTCTGGTGGGCGGGGTGGACGTGATGATGCAGCGCTGGCTGTTCGGTCGCGACATGAAGATGACCCGCAGCGAAACCAAGCGTGAACGCAAGGACATCGACGGCGACCCGCTGATCAAGAGCGAACGCCGGCGCCAGCGCAACGAAATGCAGGCGCTGGCCACCAAACTGGGTTTGAACCGCGCCTCGATGATGATCGGCACCACCGATGGCTGGGTGATTGGCGTGCGCTATGTGCGCGGGGAAACGCCGGTGCCGGTGATCGTGTGCCGGGCATCGCCGGAGGAGGCATTGTTGATGTTGCAGGAGGCGTATGACCTGGGGATTCCCCATGCGCCGGACAAGGCCCTGGCGGCGGAAATTGCACGCAAAACCGTGCCTGGCGACCCGGTGCCGGATGCCTCCTTCCAGGCTGTGGCGGATTGGCTGGTGGCTGCACGCCTGATCTGATCCAGCACCTGTCGAATAGTGGGAGCGGGCTTGCTCGCGAAGGCGGTTTGTCAGTCAACGGATTTATCGACTGATCTACTGCATTCGCGAGCAAGCCCGTTTCCACGTTGGTTTTGGGGTGTGTCAGTGCGTCATGGTTTGTCTACATCGTGGTATTCGCCACCGTAACCATCCCCCACCCGCCAGATAATGTCGTGGTTGTCATTGGTCCACTCCGACGGTTTCAATGAGTATTTGTAGTCCTCTGAATTGCGGTTGTTTCCGTCGCCGATGTAATCCGGGTGAGCACGCCGATGATCGCCACCACGAATACTCGAGCGCGCATCCCATTCCTCCTTGCGAAAATCAAAGATGCTCTGGTCCTGCGGCGCATCGCGCTGGCCCCAGTCGGACAGGTAGGTCTGCAGCCACACATAGGCTTCATCACCGTTTGGCTTGAGCAGCCCGTCCTGCTTGAAGTCCTGGATCTGGTTCCAGTTCTGCATCGAGATCTTGTGCAGCTTGTGCGACTGCACGGTGCTGAGGATTGCGCCGACGAACGATAGCGCGCCGGAGATCAGGAACCCTACGGGCCCCAGGAATGGAATGATGCGACCGGTGACGCCGAGAGTGGTAAGCACGCCGCCACCTGCCGCCACCAGGCTGCTGACACCGCCGGCCATGGACAGCGAGCCGGAGGCGATTTTCACCGGGTCTTTTTCACGCACACCATCGCGCAGGGTAAAGGCGGCCTGGACCACGCTGATCACACCGCCCACGACGTCGGTGGCCGCGCCGATGACCTTGATCGCACTGCTGGCGAACTTGGCGCCAAAGCCGGCACCGGCCACGCCACCACGGCTGGCGATGCCTTTTTCGATGCCTTCCTGGACCTTCTTCGCGCCTTCATCACTCCAGCCGCCGCTGTTGAGCACTTTGCCCACGTCCTTGCCGTCGTCCATGGCCTGGTCGACGATCTCGAAGTACTTCTTCTGCACCGCCTCGGCGTCCTTGGGCAGGGCGTGGTAACCCTCGCCGGGCTTGGCCCACAGGTCGGGCAGCGAGCGGTCGAAGCCCATCAGTTTGTAGGCGTTGGTGCCGCGCAGCTTGTCGTAGACCTTCAGGCCCAGGGTGGCGAAGTGCGAGCCGGTGCCGAGGAAACCGAGGAAGTCGTTGGCTATCCCCAGGCGCTTCATCGGCGTGTCGGCCAATTTGCCGCCCTGGCCCGCCAGTTGGTAGACGATGCGGCCCATGCCGATGGCACCGCCCACCGAGCCGAGCACACCGTTGTCCTTGAGGAAGGTCAAGTTCTTCACGAACGCGCTGCGGTTCTCTTCGCTGAGGCTTGGCATGATCTCCTTGCTTACCGCGTGTTCGATGTCGCTGAAGCTGATCACGCCGTTTTTCTGCCAGGTGTCGCCCAGGGAAATCATCGCTTTGCCGAAGTCGGCAGCGGCTCCCTTGTCCTTGAGCAACTGGTCGACGAACTTGGAATACACCCCGAGCGCCTGGCGCGGTAGGCCATCGGCACCGCCCTTGAGCATCGAGAGGATGGCCAGGGTGTTGTCGGTGGTCGCCAGGGCGGTGTTGTCGTCGCTGATCTTGCTCGGGTCATCCATCAGCTTTTCAACGGCATCGGTGTAGCCGTCGATCTGCAGGTTCTGCAGGAAGTTGTCGGCCTTGGCCGGGTCGATATCCGCCAGCGCGGCGTAGGCGCTCTGGATTTCCTGGGTGGCCAGTTCGGTCTTGCCGTCGTCCTGCAAGGTCTTGATGTATTTGGTGAAATTCTCCGAGGAGGTGCTGTCGATCAGCTTCTGGTGCACCTCGTCGACCTTGGCCTGTCCTCCATCGACTTTACCCAGGGCCGCATCGTGGTTGGCCTTGATGTCGGCCTGGATGGTCGAATCGCCCAGCAGCTCGCTGATGGTCTTGTCGATGGACTGGGTGTCGAAGATGTTGTCGCGCACATCCCGCGAGGTTACGTCGATAGGCGTGGTGGCGATGCCGTGGTTGCCGAAGCCATGCTCGGGAATGATCGACATGCCGTTGTCAGCCATGCTCTTGGCTTCCACCGCGCGCAGGAATTTGGCGCGCGGATCGTCCTTGCCGATGCTGCCGTCCTTGACCCCGGCGCGGTAGCTGTCCACCAGGGTTTTCATCGACAGGTCCTGCACGCTCAACGGGTTGCCGCTTTCGTCTTTTTCGGTGGTGGCGAGGTTGTCGACGGATACGTCCTTGAGCGGCGGCAAGCCGTTGTCGGCGCGCAGTTTGTCGACGTCGGTGGTCTGCTGGGCGATGTCGGTGCGATAGCCGGAGATCTGTTCGAACATCTGCGGATTGGTGTCTTCGCTGACGACGATTTTTTCTTCCGCGCCACCCGGTTTGTGTTGGGTGAAGGCGATCAATCCAGGGCCGTAATCGCCCGCGCCGCCAACGCTCATGATGTCTTCGGTGGACGCCAGGTAGGCATCCGGCCCGGCCAGGCTGTAGCCGTCGCCCTTGGCCTTCTCGATACCGGCCAGGGTCTGGCCCTTGGTGGTGTAGGCCGCGAAGGCGTCGGGGGTGATGTCCTTGGACACCACCAGCAGTTTGCCGTCAGTTCCATTGACCACCAGGATGCCGTCCATGGGCGCATCGACCTTGCTGATATCGCTGAGCTTGAGGCTGGCTTCGTCTTTGCGCAGCAGTTCCTGGCCGGGCAGGGATTGGGCATTCTTGATGTAGTCGAAGGCCTGTGAACCTTCGCTTTTGTGTACCGCATGCAGGAAGTTGTAGAGGCTGCTGCCGGCGTTGGGGTTGGGGTTGCTCAGGTCCGCGCCGGGCTGCGGCAACGCGGCTTCGGACTGGCTGATCATGTATTTCTTGCCTTGGTGCTCGAACAGGATTACCCCGGATTTGGGGTCTTCGGACACCACGTTGAGCTGGCTGAAATCCAGGTCGCCGGGTAGGCTGGTGACTTCCTCAAAGCCCTTGGCCTTACCGTCGTCAAGTGCCTCTTTGGTCACGCCGGCGCTGTTGTAGCTGGCAAAGGCCTCGGGCGTGAGCGTCTCTGAAATGACCAGAGTCTGGCCGTTTTCCAGGGTGACCTTGACCACGCCGTCCTTGGCTTCGCCCACCGACTTGATGTTAGCCAGGCGCACGGTAGGGTCATCTTCGCGCAGCAGCTGTTGGTCGGGGTTGCCAAGGGCCTCGCGGATGGCCTTGCCGGCCGGTGTGTTCTGGGTTTCGGCGAGCGTGTGCAGCAGGTCGTACAGCGGCGTGCCTTCATCCGGCCCGCCCTGATTGACCGGCGCCACGGCGTGGCCGAAGTGCAGGCCCTTGAGCAGATCGAAGCCTTCCTGGACCTTTTCCGCGCCTTCGCGGGTGATCTTGAATTTGCTGCCGTCCTGCTCGAAATAGATCACCCCGGCGTCCTTGTCTTCGGACACTACTTTGAGCGTGTCGATATCCAGCTTGGCGGGCAGGGCGGTGACCTCCTTGTAGTCGTCCGGCTTGGGCTGTTTGTCGCCGGCCCCAGTGGCTGCCAGGGTCTTGGCCTTGTTCAGCGCAGCATCAAAAATACGTTCCGGCGCACGGGTTTCAGCTACGCGGGGCGAGGCGGCTTTCTCGGGTCGGTTGATCATTCTTCAGTCCATGTGAGTGGGGGCGCACGAGGACTCGATATTAGACGTTGGCGCGGGATGAAAAGGCGGTTTTTGGCAAGATCGCACAAGCTTTCACAGCTGTGAAATGACCTTGTCACTTTCTGTAGTGAGCGGGGCAAGCCCGCTCACCATAACAGTCGGTTATTTCAGATCTACGTTTCTATCGGTGCTGGAAGCGGGGCAGGGAAGCAATGCGCAATTTGGGTTCCTGCAATCGCGCCAGATCCGTCGCAATCTGTGCCCGCCAGAAGTGCGCGCCCGCCAATTGCGCGTCCACCCACGCTTGGCGCAGCAGCACTTTGGCTTTGTCCACCGAGCCATAGTGAGCCTGGCGCAGGGTCAGTTGCGCCTTGATCCGCAGCATTTGCGGCACGAACCAACGTTCATGCCGGCCGAGGGCCAGTTGCAGGGTGTCCTCCAGCACTTCCAGGGCGAGTTTTTCCAGGCCCAGGCGCGCCAGGCCGAGGGCGTACTCACAGCGCAGCAGGCTGTAGAGCTGACTGTCGCCTTGGCCTTGCAGGTGGTGCAGGGCTTCGCCCAGTTGCGGCACACCGGTTTCCGGCGAGCCTTCGCGGATCAGCAGGATGCTCTCGAAACACAGGCGAAATTGCCGCCAGATGTGCAGGTCCTGGCCGGTGGTGCTGTCTTGCAGCAGCCCCAGGTAATAGCGCACTTTCGGCAGGTTGGACGCCAGCAGGGCCAGGGGAATTGCGCCCAGGCACAGGGTGTACCAGAGGGTGGCGGGATGGTCGAGGGAGATGGCTTCGTCGACGCAATGGCCGATCAGGCCCAGCGCCGGTTCGACATCGCCTTCAAGCAGTTGCACCTTGGCCTTGAGGCAGCGAGCGGCGATGCGTTGGTCGAAGTGAACGTCGATGATGTGCGAGCGCGGCGCCGACGGCGAGCCGAGGGCTTCGTCGATGTTCAGTCGTGCGCCAAACAGGTCGCCCATATGGAACAGCGACACGGCGCGCATGCGTTTGCCGAGCAGTTGGTGGCTGCTGTTGCTGCTCAAGGCGATGTAGCGTTCGGCCAGTTCCAGCGCTTCGGCATACTGGTTGCAGCCGCAGCGGTCGGTCCACAAGCCCCACAGGGCACGCAACTTGTGCTCGGCGTCGCCCAGGTCACGTGCGTCTTCGCGCACCTGGCGCCAGGCTTCACGCATTGCGACGCCGGTGCCATACGTGAGCATCAGCACGCTGGCCAGGGCGGTCTGCAACAGCATGCGCTGACGCAACGGTAGCGGGATAAGGGCGTCGCTGGCCAGGCCTTTGTCGACCCAGGTACGGCACTCGCTTACCAGGGACACACGCAACCACAATGGCACGCCGCCCAGGGTCAGCTCGATGGCCAGGGGCAGGTCGCCGGAGGGTGAGTAGGCCCAGTCGAGTGCCGTACGGATGGTGTTGATCTCCGGGCCGTAGAGGGCCAGCCACGTTTGCGGGGACAGCCCGTCCAGAGTCTGCCCGGCTTCCTGCAACACGCCGAGGGCATAGCGTGCATGCCGTTGGCAGGTGGAGGTGGTTTCGCCCTGTTCGCTGAGTTTTTCCAGGGCGTAGGCACGCGTGGTTTCCAGCAGGCGATAACGCTTGAGCGCCTTGGATTCACCGGCGATCAGCAGCGACTTGTCCATCAGGCTTTCAAGCAAGGGCAGGGCGTTGCGTGGGTCGAGGCTGCTGCTGGCGGTCATGGCCTTGACCGCATCCAGGGTGAAGGAGCCGGTGAACACCGCCAGTTGGCGCAGCATCGCTTGCTCGTCGCCACTGAGCATGGCGTAGGTCCAATCCAGGGTCGCGCTCAATGAGCGATGCCGGGCGAGGGCGGTACGGCGGCCGGTCATTTGCAGGCGGAAGCTGCCATCGAGCAGGCCCACCAGGTCCTGGATGCCAAAGGTGCGCACCCGTGCGGCGGCAATCTCGATGGCCAGGGCGTTGCTGTCGAGTTTGCGGCAGATCGCGCAGACCGCTGCAACATCGGCATCACCGAACACAAAGTCGGGGTCAAGCGCACGCACGCGGTCCACAAACAGCCGCACACCAGACCAGGCCAGGGCTTCGCTGGCGCTGAGGCTGGCGCGTTCGTCGGGCACCTCCAGCGGCGCCAGGTCGTGCACCCGTTCGCCTTCAGCGCGCAGCGGTTCTCGGCTGGTGGTGAGCACATGGCATTGGGGGGCGCTGCGCAGCAGGATTTCCACGGCGGCGGCGGTGGCCGGCAGCACGTGTTCGCAGTTATCCAGTACCAGCAGCAAACGCTTGTTGGCCAGGCTGGCGGCCACGCAATGCAGCGGGTCTTCGCTGACGGTTTGAATACCCAGAGCGCTGGCAAGCATACCGGCTACCCATTGCCCGCTCGTGGCCGGGGCCAGGTCGACAAAACAGCTGCTCAGGTTGAGCTCTGCGGTCAAGCGTTGCGCAACGGCTATGACCACGGTGGTCTTGCCGATACCGCCGGGGCCTGTAAGGGTGACGAAGCGCTGGCTCATGACCTGGTCGGCCAGGCTGGCGATCAAGGTATCGCGGCCGATGACCTCGGCTGTCGGCGTCGGCAGGCTGGGCTCTTCCACTCGCACATAGGGCCCCGGCAGGTTCTCTTCACCGGCCACCTGCACGGTCACCGGCGCGACGAAGCGATAGCCTCGCCCAGGCACGGTGACGATATAGCTGAAGTTGCCATCGTCGCCCAAGGCTCGGCGCAACGCGACGATCTGCGCGCGCAGGTTGCATTCCTCCACGACCACCTTGGGCCATGCGAAGGAGATCAGTTCGGACTTTTCCAGCAATTCGCCGGCACGGGTCACCAGCGCAATCAACAGGTAGAGCGCGCGGCTGCCCAGGTTCACGGGCTCGCCATTGCGCAACAACACATGCTGCCTTGCCAGTAATAGAAAGGGACCAAAGCCAATGGTGCTGTCGGGGGTGGCCGGCGCGGGGTGGTCTGCGTCCAGGAAGGACACTGCGTGGTTCTTGCTCGAGCTCATCAAATCGTCCTTTTTATAGTCGGGCTTGTTATCGGCGATCTGGCCGTTCGCCCTTTTTGGGGTGCAGATGTGCAGCAGCAGTCTTGGAAAGTTGATGTCGATCAAAGGCCTGAATGGCCGCCCTCCTTTGGGGCATGGTCGTTTTTATGGTGAGGTCGCGAATCTTGTTTCAGGGGATGAGACTGTCTCAGAGCTGAAACATTTTATTACTAGAAATAGGGATAAAGCAGAATGTATGCCAGTTGGCATGTAACAAACATGACAACAACCGCATGAAATTTATGGTGATTTTTGCGGTCGCCGGCGACCTGAAACAACCTGCGTTCGGAAAGGCGAATATTTCTAATTGTGTCGTTCGGGATGCCGAATAAATCGCCGGGGTTTTGGCATTGTTTTATTGACTGTGTATCGAACTGTATCCCCGCACCATTCTGATACACCCGCATGATGTTCTATCGCGTTCGCGACACAGACCGGATACACGCCTGGCTTTAACTCTGTTCACCAGCTGGCGCAGGCGGTCACGGACCCCAAGGCGCCCTGGCCACAATCAGTCAAGCCAGGAGACTCACCCCATGAAGCGTCCTTACGCAGCCCTCGCGGCAACCCTCGCACTGTCCCTCAGCGCCTTCGCGGCCGTGGCCCATGCCGATGAACCCAAGCCCCAGGAAAAATGCTTCGGCGTGGCCCTGGCCGGTGCCAACGATTGCGCCGCAGGCGCTGGCACCTCGTGCGCCGCCACCTCCACCACCGACTACCAGGGCAACGCCTGGGTGCTGGTGGACAAAGGCACCTGCACCCAGATCAAGACCCCTAAAGGCTTCGGCAGCCTCACGGAGCAGCCGTGATCCAGCGCCTGCTCCCCGAAGCCCTGCTGTTGCTGGTGGCTCGGGTGGCGATCGCGGCGGTGTTCTTCCTGTCGGGGCGCACCAAGGTCACGGGGTTTCTTGAACTCAAGCCGTCGACCTACACGCTGTTCCGTTCGGAATACGCCTTGCCGCTGATCCCGCCGGACTGGGCCGCGCACCTGGCGACTTACGCCGAACACCTGTTCCCGTTGTTGCTGGTGCTGGGCCTGCTGACCCGTCCGGCCGCGGCTGCGCTGCTGGGCATGACCCTGGTGATCGAGGTGTTTGTGTACCCCGCCGCCTGGCCGGTGCACCTGACCTGGGCGGGCCTGTTGTTGCCGCTGTTGGCGTACGGCGGTGGGGCCTGGTCGTTGGACCGCCTGATCTTGGGCAAACGTTCTTAACTTTGATGGAGTTTTCCAATGCGTATGCTTTCTTCCCTGGCCATTGCCGTGGCCCTGACGGTTCCGATGCTGGCCCAGGCGGCAGATACCCCGCAGCCCGGCACCGGTAAAAGCGTGGTGATCGTGCCCGGTTCGTTTGTCGACGGTTCCGGCTGGCGTGTGGTGCACGACATCCTGATTCACAAGGGCTACAAGGTCACCGTGGTGCATCAGGGCCACGAAAGCCTGGCCGCCGATGTGGCCGAGGCGCGTGAAGTGCTGGAGCAGCAGGTCGGCCCGGTGGTGCTGGTGGGCCACAGTTCCGGTGGCGGGGTGATCTCGATTGCCGGCGACCGCGACAAGGTCAAGTCGCTGGTTTACGTCTCGGCGCTGCAGCCGGAAGTGGGCGAGAACATGGCCCAGTTGATCGGCTCCATGCCGGCGCCCAGCGATGACATCAAGGCCAGCCGCGACGGTCACCTGTTCTTCGACCGCACCAAGTTCAACGCCGACTTTGCCGCTGACCTGACCACCAATCGCACCGACTTCATGGCCGCCTCCCAAGTGCCGGCCACCACTGCCTTGTTCGGCGGCACCGTGTGGGCTGCGGCCTGGCACAAAAAGCCGACTTACGCGGTGGTCTCCACCGAAGACCGTGCCCTGAGCCCGGACCTGCAGCGCTGGATGTACAAGCGTGCCGGTTCCAAGGTCACCGAAATCAAAGCCAGCCACTCGGTGTACATCTCCCAGCCTGAGGCTGTGGCGAAAGTCATCGAAGACGCTGCTTCTGTCATCAAGTAATTCACCCCAACCCCCGGAGAAACACCCATGAACACTGCACTCAAATCCCGTCTGAGCCTCGCTGCCGCTGCTGCCCTGATCGCCATGGCCTCCGCTTCGTTCGCCACGGCCGCCAGCGCCGCCGACCAGCAGGAAAAACCCGGCCGTTGCTACGGCGTCAACACCTGCAAAGGCACCAGCCTGTGCGCCACCGCCAAGAACGACTGCAAAGGCCTCAACAGCTGCAAGGCCGAAGGCGTGATCGTCAAGACCCCGTCCGAGTGCCTGAAGGCCGGCGGCACCTTGACTGAGCCGAAGTAATCTACCCGGCGAGCCCCTTGCGGGCTCGCCACTTATTCTTTGCGGAGATCCGTCATGTCGACATCCAACCCTCACTTTTCAGGCTACGGCCTGGGGCTGCGCAAGGAGCACTATTGCGACTTCCTGGAGACCTTGGTGCCCGTGGATTTCGTCGAAGTGATCTCCGAAAACTTTATGGTCGCGGGCGGCCAGCCCCGACACATCCTGCGTCAGGTCCGCGAGCGCTACCCAGTGGCGCTGCACGGTGTGTCCATGTCCATCGGCACCGCCGAAGGGCTGGATGCGGATTACTTGAAGCGACTCAAGTCGCTGGTGGATGAAATTGACCCTCTGTTTGTCTCTGACCACCTGAGTTGGTCGCGCAGTGGGGGCTTCAATTCCCATGACTTGTTGCCAGTGCCGTACACCGACGAAGCACTGGACCGGGTCTGCGCCAATATCCACCAGGCCCAGGATGTGTTGGGCCGCACGATGCTGTTTGAAAATCCGTCGAGCTACCTGGCGTTTGAGGGCGCCTCCATGACCGAGTGGGAGTTTATTGCGGCGATGACCAGGCGCACCGGCTGCGAATTGCTGCTGGACGTCAACAATGTGTTTGTCAGTGCCAGCAACCACGGTTTCGATGCCCTGGCGTTTCTTGATGGCCTCCCTGCTGAACGCGTACGCCAGGTGCATTTGGCTGGCCATAGTCAGGGCCGGGACATCTTGATCGACAGTCATGACAGTCCGGTGTGCACGGGCGTCTGGGAGCTGTACGCCCAGGCCATGACCCGGCTGGGCCCGGTGGCGACCATGATCGAGCGCGATGATGAGATTCCGCCGCTTGCCGAGTTGCTCAAGGAATTGGCGATGGCCCGAACCCTGGGAGCGCAGCGATGAACCTGGCCGAATTGCAGCAGACGTTTCGCAGCTGGTTGGTCAGCGCGTCGGACGAATCCGCGCAGTTGCTCGGCAATCACCACGCAGGTCTGGCGGTGTACCAGAACAACTACCGCGCGCAGTTGGTGGGCTGCCTGGAACAGGCGTTTCCTAACCTGCGCCGTTGGATCGGTGAGGAAGCCTTCCTGGCCGCGAGCATCACCCACATAGACAGTCATCCGCCCCACGCGTGGACGCTGGACGCGTATCCGGAGGGGTTTTACGCCACGTTGAAAAACGTGTTCCCGCGCAACCCGGATGTGCATGAGCTGGCCTGGATCGAGTCGGCCTTGAATGAAGCCTTTGTCGCCGCCGACGCACAGCCTTTGGCGCTGGAGGCGTTGGCCGAGCTGGATTGGGACGCTGCGGTGCTGCAACTGACGCCTTCATTGCGCTGCCACGGCCTGACCACCAATGCTGAAGCCATCTGGTCGGCGTTGTGGCAGGAAACGCCTGCGCCCGAAGCGGTGATGCTGGAACACCCGGGCGGCGTGCTGGTATGGCGGCGCCAGTTCACTTCGCGCTTGCGCGAGGTGGATGCGCTGGAGTTTCAGGCATTGCAACGTCTGCAGGTCGACGGCAGTTTCGCCGGGCTGTGTGAGTTCCTGGTGCTGCGCCTGGGGGAAGAAGCGGGCGTGATGCAGGCAGGTGAATACCTGGCCAGTTGGCTGGGCAGTGAATTAATTGTGGGGGTAAGTCATGTTTGATCGTCGTGGTTTTTTGCTGTTGGCCTCGGTTGTGATAGCCGCGCCGGCGTTTGCAGTGCAGCAGGTGAGCATCGATGATGGGGAGCTGCGTTATGAAGCGTTCGGGCCGGAGGACGGCCGCGCAATCATTTTATTGGCGGCGCAGGTCAACGCGTTTGCAGCGGTCAGCGGACCGTTGGCAGCCCAGGGTTTCCGGGTGATCGTCCCGTACCTGCGCGAGCAGGATGAGGCGGTGCAGGGCCAGGATGTGCTGGAACTGATGAACGCGCTGCATATCCCCGAGGCTGTTCTGGCGGGTGTGGAGGCGGGTGGGCGAGTGGCCACGCGTACAGCGGCGTTAAAGCCGAGCCGCTGTGTGGGTCTGGTCACTTTGAACACTGCACCCCAGGCCGGTTTTGCCGATGCGGTGGGCGTCATGGCGAAAACCGGACACTGGCGAACATGAAAATCCTGACAGCCAGCCAATCCACCCCTGAAAAAAACCGTCGCAGCCTTTAATCTAAACGCCTTTGTCACCTGCGCGGACCGTCCATGTCTTCTGTTGCCGATGGGTTACCCCCCAATAAACGCCTGCCGGCCGTGATCGCGATCTCCCTGGGGATCGGCATGGCGACCCTGGACACGGCCATTGTCAACACGGCGTTGCCGACCCTGGCCGAGGGGATTGGCACCGATTCCGCCTCGGTGATCTGGGTGGTCAATGCCTACCAGTTGGCGATTATCGCCACGGTGCTGCCGTTTGCGTCCCTCAGTGATGTGCTGGGGCATCGTCGGGTGTATCTCGGCGGGTTGTTGCTGTTTATCGTGTCGTCGCTGTTTTGCGGCTTGGCCGGTTCGCTGCTGACCCTGACGGCGGCGCGGGTGGTGCAGGGGCTGGGCGCGGCGGCGATCATGAGCGTGAATACGGCGCTGCTGAGGCACATCTACCCGTCAAAAATGCTGGGGCGGGGCCTGGGTTATAACTCACTGGTGGTGGGGCTGGCGTTCACGCTCGGGCCGACCGCCGCGTCGGCGATTCTGTCGGTGGCGACCTGGCACTGGCTGTACCTGATCAACGTGCCGTTGGGTTTGCTGGCGCTGGGGTTGGGCCTGCGCTCGTTGCCGACCCTGCCGATGACCGGGCATGCCTTCGACCGTCTCGCCGCCGTGTTATGCGCTGGGTTGTTTGCCTTGCTGGTGCTGGGTTTGGGTACGGCGGTGCACGGCGCCCAGGGCGCGCTGACCTTGGGCCTGATCGCCGTGGCCTTGGTGTGTGGTGCAATGTTGCTGCGGCGCCAGGCCGGGCACCCGGCGCCGATGCTGGCGCTGGACCTGTTCAAGCGCCCCGTGTTTGCTTTGTCCTCGCTCACTGCGATTTGCGCGTTCAGCGCTCAGGGCTTGGCGTTTGTGTCGCTGCCGTTTTTGCTACAGGCGGTGCTTGGCCATAGCCAGGTGGAAACCGGCTTTCTAATGACGCCGTGGCCGGCCGTGGTAGCAGTGATGGCGCTGGTGGCGGGGCGCCTGGCTGACCGAGTGAACCTCGGTGTGCTGTGCGGCATCGGCCTGCTGATGCTCAGCGTGGGCATGGCCGCGCTGGCGACATTGGGCAGCGGCGCTTCGGCGTTTGATATTGGTTGGCGCATGGCATTGTGCGGGGCCGGGTTCGGGTTCTTCCAGTCACCCAACCTCAAGGCGTTGATGACCAGCGCGCCGTTGGCCCGTAGCGGCGGGGCCAGCGGTATCGTGGCGATTTCGCGCTTGCTGGGGCAGACGTTGGGCGCATCGTTAGTGGCCTTATGCTTCCATCTGTCCATGGGCAGCGGGCCGTACTATGCACTGTGGCTGGGGTGTGGATTTGCCTTGGTAGGCGCCGTGGCCAGTGTTTTACGGTTGTTACCCTATGGGAAAAAGAGCTGATTAACGCTACCGTGGCGGCCTGAGTATTTCGGGATGTTTCAGATTTATGTCCAGCCTGGCCCTCCGCACTGCTGATACCCACTCCCGTCGCGCCGCACTGACCTTGGCTTTATGCCTGCCCAGTGACGTGTTGCTCTATCTGCTGCTGCCCATGGAATCCCAGGCCTTCGGTATCACCCTGGTTCAGGCCGGGGTGTTGCTGGCAGCCAATCGCCTGGTGCGGATTTTCGGCTACCGGCATGTGCTTAACTTCTACGCGCGCAATGGCGATCGCCTGACCTGCATGATTGCTGCCGGCGCTGCAACGCTGTGCGCGCTGGGCAACTCGTTAGTGTCCGGCTTCGCCGCCTTGCTCTGCCTGCGTCTGGTGTGGGGCTTGTGTTTTGCCGCGCTGAACCTGTCGACCCAAGTGTTGGCCACTTCGGAACCGGCCGGTGCCGCACGCCGGGCCGGGCGTTCCCGCGCATTGATCGCCCTGGGGCCGATGCTGGCGTTGCCGTTGGGCGGCTGGCTGACGCTGTGGGCCGGGCCGCGTCCGATCTTTCTGATTCTTGCAGGCGCGTGCCTGGTGGGCTTGTGGATGGCGCGCGGCCTGCCTACGGTAGGGCATGATTTGCACAGCACGCCAGGGCGCCGCTTCAAATGGCCGGACAGTGTGGCGCTGTGGTCGTTTATCGAGGGTGTGGCGCTGGACGGTCTGTTTATCTTCGGCCTGTCGATCCAGACGCAGAAGCTGCTGGGCGGTAACGCGGTGCTGATTGCCGGCGGCCTGATGGCGCTGCGGTATGTCTCGGAAATGCTCTTGAGCCCGTTGGGTGGTCGTGCGGCCCAGCGCTTTGGCGCCACCTCGATGCTGTTGCTGTTTTCGTTTTTAAGTGCCGTGGCCCTGACCGCGTTCGGCAGTCACTGGGTGATTATCGGCGCGGCGGCGGTGCTGGTGCTGCGCGCGCTGCAGTTGCCGCTGGTGACCACCCTGGTGGCGGAGCGCAATCCAGGATCGACGCGCGTGTCGGCCCTGGCCTCGAATGCCGTGTGGCGGGATATCGGCGCCGGCCTCGGGCCGTTGCTTGCTGGCCTGCTGCTGCCGATCGCCTCGGCGCCCTGGGTGTTTGGCCTGGCCGGTGCGGCCATTGCGGTGAGCGCGGTGTTCTGCTGGCGGGCAAAGATTTCCAACTGACGATGTGAGGCTGTGTGTGTCCCTTCAAGAAGACTTCGTAAGCGTACTGGATGAAGCGTATCGACATTGGACCGGCCAGGGACTGCCGGCCCCCGAACACCTTGACCCGCAACAGCGCCTGGCCTGGCTGCACAGTGAAGCGCCCTACAGCCTGCTCGCCCATGACGGCGCCGCAGACCCGCGCTTTACCTACGTGAACGACTGCGCGTTGCAGTGCTTCAAATACCCGCGCGAACGCTTCATCGGCATGCCCTCACGCTTCAGCGCCTCGGAACTCGACCGCGCCGCGCGCCAAGTGCTGCTGGAACACGTTACCGCCAACGGCATTGCCAGCGGCTACAGCGGCTGGCGCGTAGATGCCCACGACCAAGCCTTCATGATCCACGCCGGCGTGGTGTGGACCCTGCTCGACGATGCAGGCCAGCCGTGCGGCCAGGCCGCGCTGTTCTGGCCCGACGAGCAGCGCATCGGCGTATTGGCTTAAGCGGTTTCAAGGGCCTTCAGCCAGATGGGATCGAACCGGGCCTGCTCGGTGTCGATCCCCAGCGCCTGCATTTTCGCCTTGTGCGCCTCCATCTCAGCGACCAGTTGCACCTGCGCGCTGGAGTTGGCATCCAGCTCATGCATCTGCGTCAGGCCCAAGTGATAAAAGCGCAGCACCTTGACCGCCGTCGGGTCATTGGCTTGCACCCGCTCGGTGACCTTGTGCATCACATTGGTCACGCTCATCAGGTTGCGCTTGAGTTGCCAGCCATACACCGCCGACGCCAGCCAAGGCTGAGTCCAGAACGGGCCGCGCACCAGCGCCACCGTGATCAGCACCCCGGCGAACACGCCGCCGACATTGAAGCGGAAATTATCACCACCGGGCTCGCCAAATAGCACCACCGCCAGGCTCGACAGCAACATGGCCAGGGCGAGGAACAGCACCGCCACGATCAACGTGCTGCGCCGGGTCTGTTGGCGGAAGGTGACAGGATCGCAGGGTTTGAGCTCGAACATCCGGGTCATGCCTCCAGAAGGGGCCGGCATCATCTCATGTCTGGGTAAACAAGTTGAACGATGGCGCACAGCGGTTTCTCTAAACCTGTGTCGACCCTTTGAGGTAAGCCATCATGTCCGACTACAACCAACCACCCCCCGGTACCCCGAACCCTGACCGCACACCCGGTGAAGAGGAGCGCGACAATGATGCGTTGCGCCCCAACGACCCGGCGGAGCGTCAGGACGATGACGTTGAACGCGTCGATGAAGACCTGGAAAACCTGCATGACAAGGCCCGTCCGCTTTGAATAAGGAGAACGCCATGAGTAATACGCCGAAAGGCCCGGCTTCGGGCGAGCATTCCAGTGGTAAGGATGAATTGGGGTTTGACCCGGATTCGCCGGATGTGGCAGATCCGCAGGTTGACCCTATTGGACCGGCCATTGCGCCGTTGGATAAGGAAAAGAAAGACAAGGATGAAAAGAAGCCGCCCTATGATCCGTTGGGCGACTTGAAGCCATAAGTCGGGTGTTTTTGGTTTGAAGAAGAGGTGCCAGGGAGCAGTGGTATGGCGCGTGAGTGTCTCGAGTTTTCAAACTTCCAAATCTATTCAGGTAAGGCACAGCGCAATGGATAAGACAATCACGGTTGATCAACTGGCTACCACAGACCTTGGGGCAATCAACGAAATATGGCTCGGCGGGACTCATACCGATCTATGCCTATGGCGTGGCGAACAAGTCTTCAGCCACGAGATGATGAGCGAGGGCACTCACGATCAGAATGTCCAACGCCTGTGCTTGCAGTTGGTCAACGCTGACAATCAATCCACAGTGGCCCGTGTTGAGGTGATCCTGCGCGAACGGCTGAAAAAGATAGGCAAGGAGGGTGAGTTTTATCCCGCTGAGGAGGCGGACACTCATCAGACGGAAAAGCAGGCCAGCGCCGCCGTGTCACCCCCGAAAACAAATATAAACACCCCGATCTAGACGTGCATAAGCATAAAAAGTGCAAGTAAGCCATAAAGCCCCGCTTCAGCCAGCGGGGCTTTCCCCCCTCACTTAGGCGCTACCCACTTCACCTCGGTAATCCCATACTTTTCCGCCCAAGGCCGGGTCGTCTTCTTTACCTGCTCATGCCCGACCCGGCCCACGCGACTCACGTGTGCAATGTCGGCATCGACCGCTGCCCAATGCCAGGCCTCGGCGTTGTTCATCACTTCGGCACGCACCACAAAGGACTTCGGTTTGCCATGCAGCTGGTAGTGGATGGTGTAGATTTTTGCGGTACTCATGTTGCCTCCCTGTGTTGTTATAGATGGATACGGGAGCGTTCAAAAAGGTTCATTCAAAATGACAATCTGCACGGTGGCGCGGCATAGTGTCGCCTTCACTCAGCGCCCAAGGATTGCGCCATGCCTCTGTTGACCCATAGCCGTCTGTATCTGCAACGCCTGGGCTATGACACGCCGCCCGCGCCGACCCTGCAAACCTTGCAGGCGCTGCAACTGCGCCACGTGTGCACCTTTGCTTTCGAGAGCCTGTCGACCTTGATGCATTGGCCGGTGCCTATCGACCTGGCCAGCGTCGAGCAAAAAGTGCTGCTGGAGGGGCGTGGCGGGTATTGCTATGAGTTGAACCAGATGTTTTTGGCGCTGTTGCAGGAACTCGGCTTCGACGCGCGCGGTATCACCGGTCGGGTGGTGATGGGGGGGCCGCCAGATGCGCACACGGCGCGTACCCATCGTTTGAGCCTGGTGACGCTGGATGGCGTGCGCTATATCACCGATGTCGGCTTTGGTGGAATGGTGCCCAGCAGCCCGTTGCAGTTGGACACTGAGACGGCGCAGGCCACGGCACACGAGCCGTATCGCCTGAGCTTCGACGGGCAGGGCAGTTACACCCTGTGGGCGCAGGCGGCCGGGGAGTGGCGTGGTTTGTATGTGTTCGACCTGCAAGAACAGGCGACCATCGACTATGAAATCGGCAATTGGTATGTCTCCACGCACCCCGATTCGCCCTTCGTTGGCCAACTGAAAGTCGCACGCTTGGCGCCGGGCAAACGCTATACCTTGAACAACGCCCACTACGCGGTTCATTCGCTGGATCGCCCGAGCGAAAAGCGCATGCTCGACAATGCCGATGAGCTGTTGCAGGTGTTGACCGAAACCTTCGGGATTCGTGTGCCGGCCACGCTGGAGCTGCGGGCAGTCGTTGATGGCTTGGTAGTGGCTAATTCATAAGCGTATCGGGGTAGAGCCTTCGCTGAACCGTTTTATCTCCAAATCAACGCAAATTAATTCGAACCTTTGGCGCCCGCTGAGGTTCGAACCGGTTCCTGAATAATTTGCTCACCAGACAAGGAGATGTAAAACGATGTCCAAGCTATTCGGAAAATTCCTCAAGGGTTCCTCGCTGCTGGCGCTGGTCGCTGCGCCTGCCGCGGTGTTCGCCGCACCGTCCACTGACCCGATTTCCACCTTCGGGATCCTGGGCAGCTATAACGATTTCAAATTCGAAGGCGGCAGCGAAAGCGACAAGAGCCACATGCCTGAAGCGGGCCTGTTCTATAACTTCGGCAACAAGCTCACCGCCGAATCCGGCTTTATCTACCAGGCCGGTATCGAAGCCAAGTACGGTGAAAAGAGCGACAACAAGCTCAAGGAAGGCCAGGCTGACCTGGACCTCGGCTGGCGTGCCGCGCTGGATGCGCGCAACTTTGTCGACGTGATCGTCGGTGGTGGTTACAGCTGGACCCGCTACGAGCCAGAGATCAACGACCTCGATGTGAAGCTCACCAACAAATCGCCGTTCGCCAAGGCGGCCCTAGGCTATAACCACCAGTTCGATGACATGACCCTGCGTGTCGAAGCTGGCGCCCGTCGTACTATCGATGGCCGCACCAAGCTCAAGGTCGATGATTTTGGCAGCGACACCGTGGACCTCAAGGACCGCACCAATCCCTACGCTGAAGTCAGCCTGCTGATGAATCAGAAGGGTGAGCTGCCGGTGGTCGCAAGCCTGTACTACACTCGCACCGAGTATAAGCTCGACGGTGATTCCGAAGTGGCCGACAACACCAAGCTCAAGCGTGACGAGTACGGGTTCAAGGTCGGTATCGCGTTCTAAGCGCATCGCCCGGACGTGGGTGGCCAACGCCCACGTTCAACTGTCCGTAACAGCTCCCTTTGTGTCCGCCAAAACCTTAACTGCGCGCCCGCATCGCCTGTCTATTGGTTGCACTCGGCCTGCTCACGGCCTGTGACGCCCCCCCAGACACTCCCCCGAACGCGCCACGGCCGCTAATGCTATGCCCGCTGACGCGCCGATGTCGCGCATGGGCCCGGCGCTCAAAAAGATGGGTTACAGCGATGTGCGCGGTTTGCGGCGGGCGTTCAAGCGGTGGACGGAGCAGGGTCCCAGTGCATTTCGCGGGGAGGGGTTGCGTAGTCCTCGGGGGGCATTCAGGAGGCCGTTTCAGAGCAGTTTCAGTTCGCCGATGAGCTTTGCGGTCGAGCGCGCAAAGGTTTGCTTTTCGGCGAATCAAAAAGCGCGCCGATCGCCTGACGCGCACGAGACAGTCGGCTCATGATGGTGCCGATCGGCAAATCGAGCATTTCGGCCGCTTCCTTGTAGCTGAAGCGCTCCACGCCCACCAGCAGCATCACTTCGCGCTGGCCGTCGGGGAGTTTTTCCACTGCTTCGATAATCTGCCGGTGCATCAGGTCGGACTCCGGGTTGGGTGCCTCGGGGTCGCTGACGGTTTCGAGGAATTCGTCGTTCCAGTCCATACGCGAACGGCTGCGCACTTTGCGTGAGCGCAGTTCGTTGATCCAGGTGGAGTGCACAATCGAGAACATCCAGCTCAGTACCGACGTATCGGGCTGCAGCTGATGGGCGCGTTCCAGCGCGCGGACACAGGCGAGCTGAACCAGGTCCTCGGCATCATGCTTGTCGCCAGAGATGCGCAACGCAAAGGCCCACAGGCGTGGCAACAGGTCTGGAAGCAGTGCGGGTAAATCAGCACCGGTGATCGACATATTTCCTCTTATTATTTCTTGATGCCTAAAATGGAGCGGTCAGGCTACGAGGTCGATACCGTAGCGGATGCCTGTGTCGCGGCGTCCTTTTTGCGGTGCTGAGGGTCCTGGGTGACGAAGAATTGTATCAATATGCTGACAAGTGTATCGATTTGGCGCGTTATTGAAAGGTTAACGACAGCATATGCAGGTTACAGGCCAATGATTCTGACAGCAGTGCCAGGAAAAATACCCTGACACGGAGTGAAACATATAAGATTTATCAGGCCCTGGGAATATTTTCGATTCCAGCGTGTTCTCTTAAAGTATTTGTGCGTGTCACTGAGTGTTCGTCGCTTGCTTTAAAGTTTTTTGACCTGTTGCAACAATTTAGATGATATCAATATGATGGCTTGCCGCTACCCGCTGGCTCGCCGCTTCGGCCCACAAGGCTGAGAATCAACCAGCAGAACTTGATGAATACAAACGGAGAGAAAAACCCATGGTAGCGGATGATGCCTTGCTAATGGCCTATGTTGACGGCGAGCTTTCGTCGCAACAGAACCAAGAGCTAGAGCGGCTCATAGACGCTTCACCGGACCTGGCTGAAAGAGTCTCCCGGTTGATGGCTTCGTGCCTGCCTTATGAGGAAGCCTTTGCCCGGCAGAATCTGCCGCCGGTCCCAGAAAGTCTCAAGCTCAGCATCGCGGCGTTGGCGGCTCAGCACACGGTTGAACCTGCTCGTGCCAGCAACGCTAAAGTTTCCGACGAAAAGACAGACAGCGTTTTCTCCCGACTGTTCGCATTCTTCCAACCTAAATTTGCATGGCCCGCGCTGACGTTCGTTGCGGGTGCAGCATGTTATGCCCTGGTGCTTCAAGTTGGTGCGTTCAATGGAGCCCTCAAGCCCGGTATCGATACCGCCGCGCCAGCCGTTGCCCAGGCCTCGCCATGGGTTCAACAGGCCGCTGCCTACCAGCATTTGTACACCCGTGAAACCGTGGCCTACGGCGCGCAGCCTACGGATGCAATCACCAAGACCCTCGCCGATATCCGTGATATCGACGGCCTGGCCTTGCGCGTTCCTGACCTCAGTTCCGCTGGCCTGACGTTCAAGCGTGTGCAGCGCTTGCGTTTCAACAACAAGGCGCTGATCCAACTCGTGTACCTGCCGGCCAATGGTGCGCCAGTCGCGCTGTGCGTGATGAAAGAGCCCAAGCCCGATCAGTCGATTACTCAGCAAAGCGTTGCGCAAATGAACGTAGTGACGTGGCGCCAGTCTGAACTGGGCTACGCCCTGATCGGCGAGCCCGAAGGTGTGGACCTCAACGCCGTTGCCCGACTTGTCGCCGACCGAAGTGCCGCCCAGTTGTTCACCGGGGCGCCGTCACCGATGTGGATCGCCGCTCTCCAGAAATAACCGTGCTGGGGTCGGGCATTGGTTCCCGATGCCGTGATCCCAGATAGCGTGATGAAAAGAACTTTTCCGCTGCAAAAACACCTCCTTTTATCCCTCGCCCTGGCGGCTGCCGTCATCGTCGGCACTTGCGTGTGGCTGCTGTATTCGCCGTCACCCTCCGCTGTGCAGATCGTCGATGCAATGGAAGCGGCCGCGGGCGGTGTCCATCCCGGGTTTCGGCGTAACCACGCCAAGGGCCAGTGCATCAGCGGCCACTTTGAAAGCAACGGCAATGCGGCTGAGGTTTCCCTTGCCGCCGTATTGCAGCGTGGCACGGCGCCGTTCATTGGTCGCCTTTCCGCTGCCGGTGGTGACCCAGCCCAGGCCGATGTGCATGGCATGATCCGTAGCATGGCGCTGCGACTGGCGAGTACGGAGGGCGATGCCTGGTACATGGCGATGAATTCCGTGCCGGTGTTCCCGGTCAACACGCCCGAAGGTCTGTACCAGCAGTTGCGCGCCTCAATGCCGACCTATGGCGATAATGCTCCTGACCCGCAAAAGATGCTGGCCTTCAAGCGCGCCCATCCAGAGATGCGACCATTCGAACAATGGCTCGCTGACCATCCAGGCTCTTCCGGTTTTGATAACACCACCTACTACAGCGTCAACGCCTTTCGCATGATCAACGCCCAGGGCCAGGAGCGTTTCGTGCGCTGGAGCATGGTGCCCGAGGCGCCGTACAAGGCGATGACCGCCGCGCAGCGCAGCGACCCCGACTTCCTCGCGTTTGGCCTTGCCACGCAGCTTGAGAAGGGGCCGGTGCGCTGGCACCTGATCATCACCTTGGCGGACCCTGGCGATGTCACCACTGATGCCACTGTCCGTTGGCCCGAGGGGCGCCGGCAGATTGATGCAGGCGTGCTGGTGATCGATGACCAGCAAGCCCAGGTCGACGGTGCATGCCGCGATATCGACTTCAACCCGCTGGAGCTGCCACCGGGGATTGCCCCTTCGGATGATCCGCTGCTGCTGGCGCGTAAGGCGGCGTATGCCGAATCCCATCGTCGCCGTATCAGCGAAGGACACCTGCATTAAGAATTTTTCCAAACCTGCGGAATAAATCATTTCCCTCGCTTGTTCTATCTCCAGAACAACTTGAACGAGGGATATGCGATGGGCCTGCCCACCGACGCTCAGCCACTGGATTTCGCCACCTTTGCCTTGCCTCTGAACGAGGCGAACGGCGGTGGCCTGAACGTCGAATACGACCCCGAGTTCCTCGAGCTGGAAGAAGAAGCGCTGGGCAAGCCCGAAGTGCAATACGGCGACATCATCACCCAAGCCATCGAACCCAACTGGAAGCGCGTGATGCTGCTGGCCTTGCCGCTGCTGGAGCGCAGCCGCGACCTGCGCCTGGCGATCTGGTTGACCCGCGCCCAGCTCAACCTGCACGGTATTCCCGGCCTGGCCGCCGGCCTGCAATTGATCCATGGGTTGCTGGAACAGTGTTGGGATGGCCTGCACCCCCAACTCGACCCCGATGACGACAACGACCCGCTGCTGCGCATCAATATCCTGGCGTTTCTCTGCGAGCCATCCGGGCTGCTGCGCGATCTGTTGAGCGCGCCGCTGGTCAGTGCGCGCAGCCTGGGTACGTTGAATCTGCGCCAGATCGAGCAGGCCGCCACCGAGCAGGCCGGTGACGTGAGTCTGGCCGTGATCGAAGGTGCATTGGCCGAAGCCGATCCGCAGGAGCTGAGCGCTATCGAAGATGCGCTGGCACGAGCCCTGGTGCTGAGCGTACAGATCGAGCAGTTGCTCACGGAAAAAGTCGGCGTGGGCCGCGCCATTGACCTGAGCAGCCTGGCCACGCTTTTGCGACGCGCCGGTGAAGTGATCCGTCGCCCGCAGCTGGAAGTCGCAGCACCGGGTATTACGGTCAATGCCCCCGCGTCACAGCCGCAGCCCAGCCGGGGCGAGATCAACAGCCGTGAAGACGCGCGTCAAACCATCGAGCGCCTGTGCACTTACTTCCAGACCCACGAACCGGCCAGCCCCGTGCCGTTCTTGCTGCAACGGGCGAAGAAGCTGATCGACAAGAATTTCATGGAATTGCTGCAAGACCTTGCTCCCGATGGTCTTGCGCAACTGGCGCTGGTCAGCGGTATTCGCAACAGCGACAACTGACCCTTTTGTATCAACCTCACTCACCGGAGCTAGTCCTGTGGCCAAAGAAAGCAGTCAGAAGTTTATCGCTCGCAACCGGGCGCCACGTGTGCAGATCGAATATGACGTGGAGATCTACGGCTCGGAAAAAACCGTGCAGTTGCCCTTTGTGATGGGGGTGTTTTCCGACCTCTCCGGCAAGCCTGCCGAGCCGTTGCCACCGGTGGCCGAGCGCAAGTTCCTGGAAGTCGACATCGACAACTTCGACGAGCGCCTCAAGTCCATGAAGCCGCGCGTGGCATTCCAGGTGCCCAATACTCTGAGCGGCGAAGGTAACCTGCCGGTGGAGATCACCTTTGAAACCATGGACGACTTTAGCCCGGCCGCCATCGCTCGCAAGGTGCCGAGCCTCAACCAACTGCTCACCGCACGCAGCCAATTGTCCAACCTGCTGACCTACATGGACGGCAAGGTTGGTGCCGAGGAATTGCTGGCCAAGCTGCTCGCCGACCCGAGCGTGATGCAGGCCTTGAGCACTGCGCCCAAACAGCCTGAATAACTGAATAACCGCTGACTCTGCCGGTGCCTCGTTTGCCCCGGTACGGGGACGCTTTGCCCAAAATTCGAGGAAACCGTCATGTCCACTCCGCAATCGGAACAGGCCGGACAGCCGCTGGCCACCACCGCGTTCGACGCCGGCGACTTCGCCAGCCTGCTGCAAAAAGAGTTCAAGCCCAAGACCGACAAAGCCAAGGAGGCGGTGGAAACCGCCGTACGCACCCTGGCCGAGCAAGCGTTGCAAGGCACCCAACTGATGCCCCACGACGTGCTGGGCACCATCGAGGGCCTGATCGCCGCCCTCGACCAAAAGCTCACCGAGCAGGTCAACCACATCCTGCACCACGAGGAATTTCAGGGCGTGGAAAGCGCCTGGCGCGGCCTGCATTACCTGGTCAACAACACCGAGACCGACGAGTCGCTGAAGATCCGGGTCATGAACATCTCCAAGAACGAAGTGCACAAGACGTTGCGCAAGTTCAAGGGCGTGGCCTGGGACCAGAGCCCGATCTTCAAGAAACTCTACGAAGAGGAATACGGCCAGTTCGGCGGCGAGCCCTATGGGGCGTTCGTCGCCGACTACTACTTCAACAACAGCGCGCCGGACGTGGAACTGTTGACCCAGATGGCCCGCGTCAGCGCTGCGGCCCATTGCCCGTTGATCACTGCTGCCGATCCCAGCGTGATGCTGATGGAGTCGTGGCAGGAACTGGCCAACCCGCGTGACCTGACCAAGATCTTCCAAACCCCGGAACACGCGGCCTGGCGCAGCTTTCGCGCCAGTGAAGATTCGCGCTACGTGGGCCTGGCGATGCCGCGTTTCCTGTCCCGTGCGCCTTACGGTGCCAAGACCAACCCGGTGGAAGAATTCGACTTCGAAGAAACCACCGACGCTGCCGGCGCCAAGGACTTCACCTGGGCCAACGCCGCGTATGCCATGGCGGTGAACATCAACCGCTCGTTCAAACACTACGGCTGGTGCTCGCAGATTCGCGGCATCGAATCCGGCGGTGTGGTGGAAGGGCTGCCGGTACACACCTTCCCGACCGATGACGGCGGCGTCGACATGACCTGCCCGACCGAAATCGCCATCAGCGACCGCCGTGAAGCGGAGCTGGCGAAGAACGGTTTCATGCCTCTGGTGCACAAGAAGAACAGCGACCTGGCGGCCTTCATTGGCGCGCAGTCGATGCACAAACCGGCCGAATACGAAGACCCGGACGCCACCGCCAACGCCAATCTGGCTGCGCGCCTGCCGTACCTATTCGCTACTTGCCGCTTCGCTCACTACTTGAAGTGCATCGTGCGCGACAAGATTGGCTCGTTCAAAGAACGCGACGACATGCAGATCTGGCTCAACAACTGGATCGGCCGTTACGTGGAACACAACCCGGCCACCGCCACCGATGCCGACAAAGCGCGCAAGCCACTGGCTGGCGCCGAAGTGGTGGTGGAAGAAATCGAAGGCAACCCCGGCTACTACGGTGCCAAGTTTTTCCTGCGCCCGCACTACCAGCTCGAAGGTCTGACCGTGTCCCTGCGCCTGGTCTCCAAGCTGCCGTCCACCAAATCCAATTGATCAACCCTGAAAGGTAACCACCATGATTTTGCTGAACTTCAAAGGCACCCAGATCAAAGGCACCTCCACTGTCGATGGACACAAGGACTGGATCACCATCGACGCGATCCAGATGGGTGTCGGCCGGGCGATTTCCACCAGCGGTGGCGGCGCCGACCGCGACACCAGCAACCCGTCGTTCTCGGAAATCTCCATGACCAAGGTCACCGACCTGGCCTCCGCCGACCTGTTCATGCAGGCCGTGTGCGGCAAGAGCCTGGGCGATGCCGAGATCCACTTCATCCAGACCGGCGGCCCTGACAAGAAGCAACAGGTGTTCCTCACGTTGATCCTGGGCAGCGCGATCATCAGCTCCTACTCCGCCAGCAGTAACGGCGAGCGCCCGAGCGAAACCATCTCGATCAACTTCACCACCATCAGCTACGAGTTCGACTCCTTCACCGGCGACACCGTGATCACCGGTACGCCGAAGAAGTGGGACTTGGAAAAGAACCAGAAGATCTGATGCCGCCAGGCCCGGTTTGTCTGGAGAGTGGGCTTGTTGTGGTGAGCGGGCTTGCCGCGCGCTGGGCTGCGCAGCAGCCCCATCAAAGGTACCCCGTTCTGCCAGACAAAACGCGGCTGCAGTTTTGGGGCCGCTTCGCAGCCCAGCACGGGGCAAGCCCGCTCATTACAGAGGTCAATAACCTATGGCTGAACTCATCAGTCGCGAACGCCTGCAGCCGTCCTTGCTCGACCGCCTGAGCGATGACGACACCGAACATGCCGTGGAGCCACGGGACAAGCGCGTGCTCTCCATGCGCGGCTTGCGCCAGGCGGTGTTGCGGGACCTGGGGTGGCTGCTCAACAGCACCAGTCTGGGCAGTTTTCGCGACCTGAGCGCACATCCATTGGCAATGCAGTCGGTGGTCAATTTTGGTCTGCCGGACCTTGCCGGCAAGACCGCCGCCGGTTTGGACCGAGAAGAGCTGGGGCGGCGCATCCGTCAGGCGATCTGGGATTTCGAACCGCGGATTTTACGCAACAGCGTGCGGGTGGTGCCGGTGGCACCCTCGGGCACTACGGCCAGTCCCAACCAAATGGCCTTTGAAATTCATGGCGAACTCTGGGGCCAGCCGTTGCCCGAGCGCCTGTACCTGAAGACCGAACTCGACCTGGAAGCAGGCGAGGCCAGGGTCTTCGATATCGAGACAAGGGACGTGCGGTGAACGCGAAACTGCTGCGCTATTACGAACGTGAACTGGCTCACCTGCGGGAAGTTGGCGGTGAATTCGCCCGCGACTACCCCAAGGTCGCCGGACGCCTGGGGCTGGAAACCTATGCCTGCGCCGACCCCTATGTGGAGCGGTTGCTGGAGGGGTTCAGCTTTCTGGCCGCGCGGGTGCAGTTGAAGATCGACGCCGAGTTCCCACGTTTTACCAACCACTTGCTGGAGTTGGTCTACCCGCAATACCTGGCGCCCACGCCTTCGATGGCGGTGGTGCAGTTGCAGCCGGACATGGGTGAAGGCAGCCTGGCTGCCGGGTTCAAGGTGCCGCGCGACACTGCATTGCACAGCCAACTGGGTAAGGGCGACCAGACCGCCTGCGAGTTCCGTACCGCCCATGAGGTGACGCTGTGGCCGGTGGAGCTGGTTGAAGCGCGCTACTTCGCCTGCGGGGCACAAGTGGCGGGTGTTGACCTGTCGCGCCTCGGCGGGGTCAAGGCAGCCTTGCGTTTGCGTTTGCGAGTGGGCGCCGGCCTGACCTTCAGTGACCTGCCCCTCGACAATCTGCCGATGCATATCCGTGGTGGCGAAGCCATGCCGTCGCGCATCCTTGAACACCTGTTGGCCCAGTCGGCCGGGGTACTGGTGATGCCGGTGCAGGAGCATGTGGACTGGCACCAGTTTCTGCCCAAGAGCGCGATTCGCAGCCTCGGCTACAGCGACAGTGAAGCCTTGCTGCCCACCGGCCCGCGTCAGTTCCAGGGCTATCGGCTGCTGCAGGAATACTTTGCCATGCCGCAGCGCTTCATGTTCGCCGAGGTAGCGGGGCTGGCAAATAGCGTGAGCCGCTGCACCGCCGAACAGCTCGACGTCATCGTGCTGTTCAAGAAGCTCGACCCCGTGTTGGAACAAAGCCTCAGCGCGGCCAATTTCGGCCTGTACTGCACCCCGGCGATCAACCTGTTTCCGATGCGCGCCGAGCGTGTGCACCTGTCCGATCAGCAAGCCGAATACCACGTGATCCCCGACCGCACGCGGCCGATGGATTACGAGATCTACCAGATCGAAAACGTGACCGGCTACGGCAGTGGCGCCGAGGCCAGCCAGACCTTCGAATCGTTCTACCGCGCCAATGACCTGCATGCGCGCAAGCCACCGAACGCGTATTACCAGGTGCGCCGTGATGCGCGGGTGCTGTCCGAACAACAACGGCGCCAGGGCCCGCGCTCCAGCTACATCGGCAGCGAACTGTTCCTGTCCCTGGTGGACGCCCAGCAAGCTCCACACCGAAGTGACCTGCGCCAACTGGGCATCGACACCCTGTGCAGCAACCGTGACCTGGTGCTGAGCATGCCGGTGGGCAGTGGTCGTACCGACTTCAACGTCGAGTCCGGCGCGCCGGTGCAGGCGGTACGTTGCGTGGCCGGGCCCACCGTGCCGGCGCCATCCTTTGCCGAGGGCGAAACGGCGTGGCGGCTGGTCAGCCACTTGTCCCTCAACTACCTGTCGCTGTTGGATCAGGACAAGGAGCAAGGCGCCAGCGCGTTGCGCGACTTGCTGCGCCTGTACTGCCGTATCGACGACGAAGCCGCCCACAGGCAGATCGAAGGCCTGCGCTCGGTAACCGCCGAAAGCATCGTGCGGCGCCTGCCGCTGCCGGGGCCGATCACCTATGGCCGGGGCTTGCAGATCAGCGTGACCCTGGATGAAACGGCGTTCGAAGGCGCTGGGGTCTTTGTGCTGGGCTCGGTGTTGGAGCAGTTTTTTGCCAAGTACGTGTCGCTCAACTCATTCACCGAAACGGTGATCAAAAGCACCACGCGTGGCGTGATCATGCAGTGGCCGGCGCGGGTGGGCAGATGCGAGATCCTCTGACTTTGCTCGGCGCCCTTGAGGCGCATCCGGCACGCTTCGATTTCTATGCGGCGTTGCGTCAGCTGGAGTGCGCGTTCCCGCACTTGCCACGCATCGGCCAGGCAGCGCGCCCAGCCGATGAGGCGGTGCGTTTCGGGCAGCAGCCGTCGCTGGCATTCGAGCCGGCGATGGTCGCTGCGCTGACACCGGGTACCGCGCCCAAATTGCTGTTGAATTTCTTCGGCCTGATGGGCGCCAATGGCCCGTTGCCGATTCACCTCACCGAATACATCCGCGACCGCCAGCGCAACCGCAACGACCCGACGCTCGCGGCATTTTGCGATGTATTCCATCACCGCATGATCAGCCTGTTCTACCGCGCCTGGGCCAGCGCTCAACCAGCGGTGAGCCTGGACCGGCCGGGAGCGGACCGTTTTGCCCAGTACCTGGGCTCATTGATCGGCATCGGCCAGGCCTCGTTACTGGGGCGCAACGCGGTGCCGGATGTGGCCAAGCTGCACTTCGCCGGACGCCTGGGCCCACAGACGCGCAACGCCGAAGGCTTGGCGGCGTTATTGACCGACTACCTCGGCGTGCCGGTACGGGTGGAGCAGTTTGTGGGCCACTGGATGAAGTTGCCCAGCGACGGCCTGTGCACCCTGCGCAGCGGCCCCGCCGCCGCCGTGCTTGGCCAGACCACGGTGATGGGCAAGAAGGTCTGGAACACCCAGCACAAGTTCCGCCTGCTGATCGGCCCCCTGGACCTGGCGCAAACCCGTCGCCTGCTGCCAGGTGGCGACAGCCTGCAACGCGTGCAGGACTGGGTGCGCCAATACGTCGGCCTGGCGATGGACTGGGACGTCAACCTGATCGTCAAGAAAGAACAACTGCCTGGCTTGCGCCTGGGTTCTGCGCCCTTGGGCTGGACCAGTTGGCTGAGCAGCAAGGCCCCCGAGCAGGATGATCGCCAGTTGCTGATCAACCCGCGCATTTCTATTACTACACAAGGACCTGCCCATGGCTGATATCAGTCGCGTCGCGCTTTTCGGCAAACTCAACAGCCTGTGCTACCGGGCGATTGAAAGCTGTACCGTGTTCTGCAAGATGCGCGGCAATCCTTATGTGGAGCTAGTGCATTGGTTGCAGCAGATCCTGCAACTGACCGACTCGGACCTGCTGCGGCTGATCCGTCATTACGGCATCGACCCGGCCGTGCTGGCCCGTGACCTGACCGCTGCCCTTGATCGCTTGCCCCGTGGCTCGACCTCGGTCACCGATCTGTCTTCGCAAGTCGAAGAAGCCGTCGAACGTGCCTGGGTCTACGCCACGCTGATGCTCGGCGAATCCCAGGTGCGCTCTGGCCATTTACTGCTGGCATTGCTCAAAACCCCTGGTCTGCGCAACGGCCTGTACGGTGTCTCCCGCGAATTCAACAAAGTCGGTATCGATGATTTGAGCGAACAGTTCGACGCTTTGCTCAAGGATTCACCCGAAGCACGGATGGGCGCCAGCGACGGTTACCAGGCGCCCGGCGAAGACCTTGGCGCACTGGCCCCGACCCAACCGCAGGCAGCCCTGAAGCGCTTCACCGTCGACCTCACCGAGCAGGCGCGCACGAACAAGATGGACCCGATTGTTGGGCGCGATGAGGAGATCCGCCAGGTGATCGACATCCTTATGCGTCGCCGTCAGAACAACCCGATTCTGGTGGGCGAGGCGGGTGTCGGCAAGACCGCTGTGGTCGAAGGTTTTGCCCAGCGCATTGCCCGTGGTGACGTGCCGCCAAGCCTCAAGGACGTGCAATTGCTGGCCCTCGACGTGGGCCTGTTGCAGGCCGGCGCGAGCATGAAAGGCGAGTTTGAACAGCGCCTGCGTTCGGTGATCGACGAAGTGCAGGCCAGCGTCAAACCGGTGGTGCTGTTCATCGACGAGACCCACACCCTGGTGGGCGCGGGTGGTGCCGCCGGCACCGGCGATGCGGCCAACCTGCTCAAGCCGGCGCTGGCCCGTGGCACCTTGCGCACGGTGGGCGCCACCACCTTTGCTGAGTACAAAAAGCATATCGAGAAAGACCCGGCGCTGACCCGGCGTTTCCAGACCGTACAAGTGGATGAACCGGACGAAGCCCGCGCGCTGCTGATGCTGCGCGGCATTGCCGAAACCATGCAGAACCACCACCAGGTGCACATCCTCGATTCGGCGCTGGAAGCGGCGGTGCGCTTGTCCAACCGTTACATCCCGGCGCGGCAGTTGCCCGACAAGGCCGTCAGCCTGATCGACACCGCGTGCGCCCGCGTTGCCATCAGCCTGCACGCCACCCCGGCCGAGGTGGATGACAGCCGGCGGCGGATCGAGTCACTGGAAACCGAGTTGGCAATCATCGAGCGCGAAACGGCGATTGGTGTGGAAACCGCAAGCCGTCGCGTCTCGGTCGACGCGTTGCTGGCCAGTGAACGGGAGCGTCTGGATGAAGTGGAAGGGCGCTGGGATAACGAGCTGGCGCTGGTGGAGCAGATCCAGCGCCTGCGCAGCCAACTGGCGCAGTCCGATGACCATGAGGCCCGCCTGGCCGAGTTGCGCCAACTGCAGGACGAATTGACCGAGCTGCAGGGTGAACATCCGCTGGTATTGATCAGCGTCGACGAACAGGCGGTGGCCTCGGTGGTGCAGGACTGGACCGGCATCCCCGTGGGCCGCATGGTCAAGAACGAGATCGAAAACGTCCTGCGCCTGGCCGACCGTCTGGGCCAGCGCATCATCGGCCAGGACCACGCGCTGGAGATGATCGCACGGCGTATCCAGACCTCCCGCGCCGGCCTCGACAACCCTGGCAAGCCTGTAGGCGTGTTCATGCTTGCCGGTACTTCCGGGGTGGGCAAGACCGAAACCGCGTTGGCCCTTGCCGAGTCGCTGTATGGCGGCGAGCAGAACGTCATCACCATCAACATGAGCGAGTATCAGGAGGCGCATACCGTCTCCACGCTCAAAGGCGCGCCACCGGGTTACGTGGGCTATGGCGAAGGTGGCGTGCTGACCGAAGCGGTGCGGCGCAAACCCTACAGTGTGGTGCTGCTGGACGAGGTGGAGAAGGCCCATCCGGATGTGCACGAGCTGTTTTTCCAGGTGTTCGACAAGGGGTGGATGGAGGACGGCGAGGGCCGGATCATCGACTTCAAGAACACCCTGATTCTGCTCACCACCAACGCTGGCACTGCGCTGATCAGCCGCCTGTGCCGTGATCCGCAGAATACGCCCGCGCCGGATGACATCGCCAAGGCGCTGCGCGAACCCTTGCTGGACGTATTCCCGCCGGCCCTGCTCGGGCGTCTGGTGGTCATCCCGTATTACCCACTGAGCGACGCCATGCTCGGCAGCATCATCCGCCTGCAACTGGGGCGTATCGAGAAGCGCATCACCGACGGCCACAAGCTCCCGTTCACCTACAGCGAAGAGGTCGTGCAACTGATCGCCAGCCGTTGCACCGAGCTGGAAAGCGGCGGGCGGATGATCGACGCGATTCTGACCAATTCGGTCTTGCCGGCCATCAGCAGCGAATTTCTCAACCGTCTGTTGCGCGCCGAGCCGCTGCGGCGGGTGGACATCGGCGTCCACCAAGGCGAGTTCAGTTACCAATACGACTAAGCCGATGTTCCCGATTTCTCCACTAATCAGCCTGAAGGAAATAAGCCCATGCCCGCTGCACGAAACTACAGTCTTACTGAAGTCGACAATATTCTGATGGCCAGCGAAGGACGCTTGAGCCCGGTCAGCCTGCAGCCTGGGCATGCGATGAACCTGCATGTGAATGCACGGGGCGAGCAGATCTCCGACCGGCTGATGCGCACCGGCGCATCCAGCTCCCATGGTCGCGGTTTTATCGTCGGCGCCAACGGTGAAATTGCCAACGAGAACCAGACCAAAAAGTCTTGGGAGAACTTCGACAACCTTGCCTCGGTTTCTACCGGGGTCATCCCCACGCCGCAACAGCGCAATGCGACCTATCGCCAGAACGCGGGCTCGAGTGTGTCCACCTCGGGAGCGTTTGCCGATCGCCAGGATGCGGTGCAGGTGGCCCAGACCTTGCTCAACTCGGCGGTTGGCCAGGCGGAGCTGGCCAAGTTGGACAACGGCACCGAACGGCGCGTGGCGATCACACTGCCGATCCCTGCGCTGGCCAACGGGGCGCCGGCCACCATGTACGTCGCACGGCGCGCGGCCAGCCTGCCGGGCGCTGATATCTCCAGCCTCACCAATGTGACGTCGGCGACCATGATCGTGGATATGCAGTTGAACAATCAGATCCATATTCAGACGTTTTTCCCGGTCGCTTGAGCCATGGCGACTATTCAAGCTCACCGCGAAATCCAGCTCACCAGTGTGTTGGGCGCCGACGTCCTGCTGTTCCGGCGCATGCAGGCCCGTGAGGGCTTGTCCCAGCTCAGCGAATACCGGTTGGAGCTGTACAGCGAGCGCGCCGACCTGAATGTCGACGACCTGCTGGCTACCCAGATGACCATCGCGGTGGACCTGCCCAAGGGCGGCAGCCGCTATTTCAACGGGCATGTCAGCCACTTTGCGTTCACCGGTCGCCAGGGGCGCTACGCCACCTACACGGCGGTGCTGCGGCCGTGGCTGTGGTTCCTGACGTTGGCCAGCGACTGCCGGATTTTCCAGGAACTGAGCGTGCCGGACATCCTCAAGCAGGTGTTCGCGCCCTACAGCATCGCGGATATCGACACCTCGGGGCTGAGCGCCAGCTACAAGGCGCTGACTTACTGCGTGCAGTACCGCGAAAGCGATTTCAATTTTGTCAGCCGCCTCATGGAACAGGAGGGCATCTACTACTTCTTCAAGAGCGCGGCCGGGCGCCACACTCTGGTACTGGCCGATTCCTACGGTGCCCATTCACCGGCGCCCGGGTATGCCCAGATGCGCTTCATGCCCGCCGAAGACCACGCGATGCGCGAAAGTGAAGTGATCTACGACTGGCGCATGAGCGGCGAGGTGGAGCCGGGCGGCTACACCCTGCAGGACTTCGACTTCGAAAAGCCCAGCGCCAACTTGCTCGCCAAGTCAGTCCTGGCCGGCAGTTACCCGCAGTCACGTCATGAACGTTACGACTACCCCGGCAAATACACCGAGCGCAAACAGGGCGAAACCTATGCGCGCACGCTGATCGAAGCGCTGCACACCGGCACCCAGCGTGTCACCGGTGCCACGCGTGCGCGGGGGTTGTTTCCGGGCGCTCTGATGACCCTGACCGAGCATCCGCGCAGCGAGCAGAACGCGCAGTTCCTGTTGCTGGAGGCGCGCTACAGGTTGTCATCGGACACCTACGAACCGACGCCGCCGGACCATCCGGAGCCCGTGCTGACTTGCGAGTTCGTCGCCCTGTCGCGCCAGCAGCAATTCCGTGCGCCGTGTGTGTCACGCAAGCCGCTGATGCACGGTCCCCAGACCGCCATGGTGGTGGGCAAGCAAGGCGAGGAAATCTGGACCGACAAGTACGGGCGAATCAAGGTCCAGTTCCACTGGGACCGCGAAGGCAAACGCGATGAAAACAGTTCGTGCTGGATTCGCGTCGCCCAAGGCTGGGCCGGCAAACGCTGGGGTGCCCTGTACACGCCGCGCATCGGCCAGGAGGTGGTGGTCAGCTTTATTGAAGGTGATCCCGACCGACCGCTGGTGACCGGCAGCGTCTACAACGCCGAGACCATGCCGCCTTATGCGCTGCCGGAAAACGCTACGCGCTCGACTCTCAAAAGCAATTCGTCCAAGGGCGGCGGTGGCTACAACGAACTGCGTTTCGAAGACAAGAAGGGTGCGGAACAGGTGTTCCTTCACGCGCAGAAGAACCTCGACCAGCGGGTGCTCAAGGACTCCCTGGACTGGGTGGGCGGTGATCGCCATTCCAAGGTGGATAACGACCTGCGCGAGAAAGTCGGCGGTGACCGGCATTCCTCGGTGGGCGGTAATCGCAACGAGAAAGCCACGGGCGCCGTGTCGATGGCGGCCGGCACCAACATGATTATCGATGGCACGTTGAAGACCGGTGTGACCGCCGGCCTCGACGTGCACATCAAGGGCGGCATGAACGTGGTGATCGAGGCCGGGGCGACCATCACCATGAAGGTCGGCACGACCTTTCTCACCATCACCCCGGCGATGATCCTCGCCTCGACCATTCCCATCCCATTGCCCCAGGCCGGCACCGCCGCGACCGCGCTGGCGCTGTCGGCCGCCACGGGCCCTGCCGGCGTGCCGCTGCCGCCCAAGGAGGCCGACGATGGCAAATAACACGTACAGGAGCCCGCTATGAACCTGATCCTGCTGGTCAAAAGCTATCGTGACCAACCCATGCCCGGAGATGTGATCTGCCGGTTTACCGAGGTCGGTGGCTCCATCGGCCGAGGACCGGACAATGACCTGACCCTGGACGATCCAGGCAAATATATCTCGCGCGTGCATGCACGCATTGAACTGCGTGGCGGTGAGTTTTACCTGACCGACACCGGCAGCAACCCCAGCCTGGTCAATGAACGCCCGCTGGGCAATGGACGCGAGCGCGTGCTGGAGGAGGGGGATCGCTTGGTCATCGGTGATTACGGCCTGCAAGTGCGCCTGGAACAACCCGTTGCCGTCGAGCCGGAAGACGACGCCCTGGCCACGCGCATTCTACCGCCGTTGTTTGTACCACCACCGCCACCTGTGGCCGCGCCGTTGCCACCCCTGGAAGTGCCGCAGCCGTTGGTAAGCGATCCGGAAGTGGTGGTGCCGGTGTTGCTGCATGATGACCTGGCGGGAGCGCGCATCCTGGAGGGCGGTTCGTTGTTCGACGGGGCGATGCCGTTGTCGGATCCGCTGGGATTGAATCCGGCGCTGACGCCGGCGTTTCGAGGCACCGAGAGCGACCATGTCGCGCCGCAGTTGCAGGCGTTCAACAAGCCGTTGTGGCAGACGGAGCCTCAAGTCATCCCGGAGGATTACAACCCGCTGTTTGGCCTGTCCTCCCAACCCACGGTTGCCCCGCAACCCAATGTGGGACCGGGCTTGCTCGCGAAGAACGATAACGCGGTCCTCCAGGAGCAACCGGTTCTCCTGGAGACTTTCGCGAGCAAGCCCGCTCCCACATTGACCGCGCCCAACAGTGATGACGCGGTGTTGAATGCGTTGCTTCAAGGCCTTGGCCTCCCGGACCTGCACACTACCCGCCCGCCCACGGAACTCGCCCAACTCATCGGCGAAATGCTTCGCGCCACCACCGCCGGCACCATGGATGTGCTCATGGCACGTGCTCTGACCAAGCGCGAAAGTCATATCGACATGACCATGATCGGCGCCTATTCCAACAATCCGCTCAAATTCTTCCCCGACGCCGACAGCGCCCTGACCCAGATGCTCGGTGGTGATTCGCCGGCCTATATGCGCCCGGTCAAGGCGATGAACGCCTCGTTCGAAGACCTCAAGGCCCATGAACTGGCGGTGATCGCCGGCATGCGCGCGGCCCTCGGCGCAGTGGTGCAGCGCTTTGATCCGGCGCGGGTCGAGCAACGCCGCACCACCCATGGCGCGCTGGACAAATGGATGCCCGCGCGGCGCAAGGCGCGGCTGTGGGACCGCTTGGTGGAACGCTACGAAGACCTGGCACGGGATGCTGATGAGGATTTGCAGCGGTTGTTTGGTGAGCTGTTTTCCAAGGCTTATAAGGAACAGGTGGCGCGGATGCGCTCCTGACCCCAGGTCTCTGTAGTGAGCGGGCACCAGAAACGCATTCAATTGATGAGAATAATTCATGTCCTGGAATAACAAAGTAGTCTGGTCCGAAGGCATGCTGTTGCAGCCTCAGCACCTGCAACAACACGATCGTTTCCTGCAGACCCAACTGGAAGCCCGCGTCAGTGCCCTGCGTGCTTACGGCTGGGGCTTTTCGAGGTTGGAAATCGACCCGCAGCAGTTGGCCATGGGCAAGTTGTCCTTGCTGTCCTTCAGCGGCGTGTTGCCCGACGGCACGCCGGTTGGGTTGCCCTTTGGCGATGAAATGCCGTTGCCCCTGGAGATCCCCGGCGATGCCCGCGACCTGAAAGTGGTGCTCGCACTGCCCAGCCTGCGCCCCGGCGTATCGGAGGTGGACGACAATCCCAGCTTTGAAAACTTCGCCCGCCATCGCAGCAATGAGTACGAAGCCTGGGACAGCAATGGCCTGGACAGCAGCGCGTTGATGAGTATCGGCAAGCTGCGCCTGCGCCTGGCGTTTGAAGGCGATGTGGCAGATGCCTACACCACCCTGGGCATCGCCCATGTGGTGGAAAAACGTGCCGATAAAAGCGTGTTGCTTGATCGTGATTACTGCCCACCGTGCCTGGACATGCGCGCTGCTGAACGCCTGGGCGCATTTGTCGATGAACTGCTGGGGCTTATGCAGCAGCGCGTCGAAGCCCTGGCCTCGCGCCTGACCCAGCCCGATGGCAGCGGCGCGGCAGAAATCGCCGATTTCCTGCTGTTGCAGGTGCTCAATCGTAACCTGCCGTTGGTGCGTCACTTGGCGGCGATGACGGGGCTGCATCCGGAGCAGTTGTACCGCGACCTCGCGAGCCTGGCGGGTGAGTTGGCGACCTTTACCCGCGATGACAAACGCGCCGCCGTCTACCCGGCGTATCGCCACGCCGCGCTGGCAGAAACCTTCGCCCCGGTGATGCTCGACCTGCGCCGTGCACTGTCCACGGTGATGGACGCGCGCGCCATCGCCATCCCTTTGGAAGAGCGTCAGTACGGCATCCGCGTGGCGGTGCTGCCCGACCAGGAGCTGCTGCGTTCGGCCACCTTCATCCTCGCGGTACAGGCGCAAATGTCTACCGAGAGCGTGCGCAACGGCTTCCCTCCGCAGGTCAAGATCGGCTCGGTGGAGAAGATCCGCGACCTGGTCAACCTGCAACTGCCGGGTATCGGTCTGCGCCCGTTGCCGGTGGCGCCACGGCAATTGCCGTTCCATGCAGGCTTTACCTATTTCGAACTCGATCGCAGCAGCGAATATTGGCAATTGCTGAGCCAGTCGGCCGGGTTTGCCATGCATATCGCCGGGGTGTTTCCGGGATTGGACTTGCAGTTCTGGGCGATCCGCAACTAAAGCAGGGTGAACGACGTGAACGACACTTTTGAAGGCGACCCGGATCGCACCTTGCTGATCCCCACCCCGGGCGGGCGGCGCCCGGCTTCACCTGTTACGCCGGTACCGCGTGCGGCACTGGTGTTGCACGGGCAAGGGTTGAACCCGCTGGTGCGTGCGGCCAACCCGTTGCTCGACCTGGTGGTGCCGCTGCGCAGCCTCACCGCCATGCCGGACATGGAAAGCCTGCGCCAGCGCCTGATCCTGGCGGTGCAAGCCTTCGAATCCCAGGCCCGCGCCAGCCAGGTGGACGTGGAAACCGTGGCCGCGGCGCGCTACGCGTTGTGCACCCTGGTCGACGAAACCATCGCCAGCACTCCCTGGGGGGCGGGCGTGTGGGGCAGCCGCAGCCTGTTGGTGACCTTTCACAACGAGGCGTGGGGCGGCGAGAAGTTCTTCATGATCCTGCAGCGCCTGAGCCAGGATCTGCGCACCCATATTGACGTGCTGGAATTGATGTATCTGTGCATGGCCTTGGGCCTGGAAGGACGCTATCGCGTCCTGGATCGCGGCCTGGATCAGCTGGGGTTGCTGCGTGAACGCCTGCTGCAATTGATCAACCAGCAACGCGGCAACCGGGAACAGGACTTATCACCCCGCTGGCGCGGCGCGCAGGCGCCGCAAACGTCGATGTTACGACGAGTGCCATTGTGGGTATTGGCGTCAGTGGCGGCGGTGCTGCTGTTGAGTGTGCAGTTGACCTACAGTTGGCTGCTCAACCGCGCGTCCGATCCGGTATTTGCCCAGCTCGGCTCGATCCGTGTGGTCTCGCCGCTCAAAGTGGCGGTGCCGGCCACTCCTGCGCCCGTGCGCCTGGCCGGGTTCCTCGCGCCGGAAGTGGCCCAGGGGCTGGTAGCCGTGAAAGACAGCGCCGACCGTTCGGTGATCACCTTGCGTGGCGACGGTGTGTTTGCCTCCGGCAGCGCCGAAGTGTCGAGCAACTTTGACGGCCTGCTCGCGCGCATCGGCGATGCCCTGGCCACAGTGCCGGGGGATGTGGTGGTGGTCGGGCATACCGACAACATAAGGCCGTCAGCGACCTCGCGATTGGGTTCCAACTTCGACCTGTCCCAGGCACGGGCCAAGACCGTCGCGCGTTTGCTGGCGCAACGGGCCGGGCCGGTAGAGCGTTACCGCAGCGAAGGCCGTGGCGAAACCGAACCCCTGGTGCCCAACGATTCAGCGGCGAATCGTGCGCGTAACCGTCGCGTGGATATCACCGTATTGATCCCTTCCCAGGCGCAATAGCCATGAATTTATCGACGCTGCTTTCGTTGTTATGGTCCCCGGTGGAGCGCTTTATCCTGTGGCTGCTCAAGCCCTGGTTGCTGTCGCTGATCGGCGTGGCTTTGCTGTCGCTGCTGGTGTGGTACGAGGGCCCGCTACTGGCCTTCAATGGCAGTGAACCGTTGGCGCCGGAGTCGCGGCGCTGGGGGTTGATCGCGCTGTTTGTATTGATCTGGGCCGGTTATTTTGCCTGGCGTCTAGGGCGGGCCTGGCGTGCCAACCGTGGCTTGATGGCCGGCGTGGCTGAAGCGCCAGTGGTGGCGCCAGGTGTGCGTGAGTCCCAGGCCGAAGTGGCTGAACTGGGCGAGCGCATGCGTTCGGCCATGGCCGTGCTGCGCAAGGCCAATCCTGGCTGGAAAATGAGTGGGCAGTACCTGTATCAGTTGCCCTGGTACATGTTTGTCGGCGCGCCAGGCAGCGGCAAGACCACCGCGCTGACCCATTCCGGCCTGCAATTTCCTCTGCGTGAGGCCATGGGCAGTGGTGCCATCGGCGGCGTCGGCGGCACGCGACATTGCGACTGGTGGTTCACCGATGAGGCGGTACTGCTCGATACCGCCGGGCGCTACACCACCCAGGACAGTTACACCGAGGTGGACAAGGCCGCGTGGGGTGGCTTCCTCGACCTGCTGAAAAAGTACCGCCGCCAACGGCCGGTCAACGGCGTGATCGTGGCCTTGAGCGTCAGCGACCTGCTGCAACAGACCGAAGCCGAGCGCCAGGCCCAGGCGGTGGCGATTCGCGCGCGCATCAATGAGCTTTATGAGCGCCTTGGTTTGCGGTTTCCGGTGTATGTGATCATCACCAAGTGCGACTTGCTCGCGGGCTTCTCTGAGTTCTTTGAGACCTTCGGCCGAGATGAGCGGGCGCAGGTGTGGGGCGTGACCTTTCCGTTGGCACAGTCACCCCAGGCGGATGCTGGCCTGGCGTCGTTCCCGGGCGAGTTCGAGGCCCTGGAGCGCCAGTTGCAACAGCGTGTGCTGGAGCGCTTGCAACAGGAACGCGACCTGTCGCGGCGCGCCTTGCTCTACAGCTTCCCGCAACAGTTCGCCAGCCTGGGCGACGGCCTCACGCGTTTTCTCAATACGGTCTTCCAAGCCAACCGCTATCAGGAGCCGGCGCTGCTGCGCGGCGTGTATTTCACCAGCGGCACTCAGGAAGGCAGTCCGATTGATCGGGTGTTGACGTCGCTGGCGGCGTCCTTCGGTCTGGGCCGCAAGGTGCTGGCGCCGAATGTGGCCAGTGGGCGCAGTTACTTCATCACCCGACTGCTGCGCGAAGTGATCTTCAAGGAAGCCGGGCTGGCTGGGGTCAATCACCAGGAGCAACGGCGCCGTCGGTTGCTGGGCAGGACTGGACGGATCGCCGCGGGCGTGGCGTTCGTGCTGCTGCTGGCGGGCATGACCGTCAGCTATAACCGCAACCTGCAACTGATCGCTGATGCCTCCAGCGCTGCCACCAACGTCGCACAATTGGCCAAGACGCTGCCGGCCGAGGGCGATGTGCTGGTGACTTTACCGCTGCTCAATGCGGCGCGTGCGTTGCCCAGCGGCTACGGTGATGGCGACCGCAATGTGCCGCTGCTCAGTCGCATGGGGCTGTATCAGGGCAATAAGCTCGGTGCGGGTGCGGTGACCCTGTATCGACGCTTACTGCGCAGCACCTTGTTGCCGCATATTGTCGGCAACATGGAAAATGCATTGCGCCGTGGTGATGCGAGTAATCAGGAGTTTCTTTACGAAACCCTGCGCGCCTACCTGATGCTGGGTGAGCGACAATTCTTCGATGCACCGTCGGTGCAGGCGTGGGTCGATGTGGACTGGCGTCGTGAATTGCCCCAGGCCACCCCTGCGCAGTTGCAGCAGCTGTCGGATCACGTCGCGGCGCTGCTGGAGGCGGACGACGAGGCCGAGCCGGTGCAACTGGACAGCGCGCTGGTCGCCAAGGTGCGCCTGGCACTGGCCGGCATGCCGCTGTCCCAGCGCATCTATAACCGTGTGAAGCGCCAGGTCGATCAGCAGCACCTGCCGCAGCTGAGCGTGAACAGCGCGGTGGGGCGGGATGTCTCGTCGCTGTTTACCCGTGCCAGTGGTGAACCGTTGTCCCGCGGGGTGAGTGGTATCTACAGCCTCGCGGGTTACCGTGAACTGACCAAAAAAGCCCCCCAGGCCGTGGCCGACATGGCCAAGGACAGCTGGGTGCTCGACCGCCAGGAGTCGGCGCAGATTGCCGGCGCTAACCCAGCCATGCAGGCGGCGGTGCTGGAGCTGTACTACGCCGACTATATCCGCCAATGGGACACCTTCCTCGCGGATGTACACCTGGTGCCGTTGACCAGCCTGGGCCAGGCGTCGCTGGTGACCAATGCGCTCGCCGCCAGTGATTCACCGCTACGCGCGTTGCTGGTTGCGGTGTCGAAGGAGACCACCCTCGAAGGTGCCCTGACTTCGGCGACCAGCAAGGATGCCGATCAGCGTGTTCGCGACGAGATCGCAGCGGCCACGCAAAAGCTGCAGTCGGTCCTGGGCGGTGACAGCCCGGCGTCGGTGGCGGATGCGTCGGCCAATCCGGTGGATCAGCATTTTGCCGCGCTGCATCGCCTGGCGGGCAGCGGCACCGGCCCGCAACCGATGGACGAGGTGTTGACGTCGTTGAAGGACGCCGGGCAATTCTTCGATAGCGCTGACGCGGCGCGCCGCAGTGCTGCGCCGGCACCTTCCAATGAGGTGCTGGCGCGCTTGAAACGCTCGGGCGACACGCAGCCTGCGCCGTTGTCGGCGCTGCTGCGGGATGTGGAGTCGGGCGGTACAGCGCTCACTCTGGGCAATGAGAAAGCGCGCTTGAATGCATTATGGGAAGCGGCGGGTGCGCCGTTCTGCCGAGCGGCCATTGATGGGCGTTATCCGTTGGTGCGCAGTTCGGCCCGTGATGCCACCGCCGATGACTTCGGCAAGTTCTTCGGCCCCGGTGGGCTGATGGATGATTTCTTCAGCAAGAACCTCGCGGCTTATGTCGACATGAGCGCCAGCCAATGGCGCTGGCGTTCAACCGGCGTGACACCGCTGAACATCTCCCAGGATGTGCTTAATCAGTTCCAGCGCGGCGCCAGGTTGCGGGACATGTTTTTCGTGGCCGGTGCGCGTCAGCCTTCTATGCGCTTTGACCTGAAACCCCTGGGTGCCGACCCGGCGCTGAGCACCGTCACGCTGGATATCGACGGTCAACCGGTGGTGTTTGACGCCGGTACGGTGCCCGACTTCACCAGCCTCTCACTGCCCAGCGGCAAGTCCGGCGGCCTGGTGCGCCTGGACGCCACGCCAGGGCTGGCCAGCCCGCTGCGCACCGAGGGTCCTTGGGGCTGGCTGCGCATGATGGACAAGTCTGTTGTGAACACCCAGGGCGAACAGCTGCAACTGACCTTCAACCTGGAAGGCCATCGGGTGGCGTATCTGCTGCGGGCCAGTAGTGTGATCAACCCGTTCCGCCGCGACAGCCTCGAGCAATTCCATTGCCCGGGCAGCTTTTAGGAAACCGCCATGAATGGATTTTTCGGCAAGGTTCCCAGCCTGGGGGATTTTGTCAGCCGGCGTTTGCCGTTGGCGTTCTTGAACCCGTGGGACGCTTGGTTGCAGGTCGGCTTGCAGTGCAGTCGTGAGCGGTGGGGTGAGCAATGGCTGGAGGTGTACCTGTGCAGCCCGATCTGGCACTTTGCGCTGGCGGCGGGTGTGTGTGGTGAAGAGGGGTGGGCGGGGGTGATGATCCCCAGTGTGGATCGGGTGGGGCGTTATTTTCCGCTGACCGTTGCTGCGGCGCGTGGAGAGGTGCTGCTGTTGGATGCGGCCTGGCATAGCGAGGTGGAGCGCTTGGCGCTGTCTGCGTTGGGCGAGGCGTTATCACTGGAGGTTTTCGATGATTCGGTGCAGGCGTTGCCAATGCCGGCGCCTAACGAATGTATGGAACCCGGTTTGCGGGTATTGTTCTGGACCGATGGTTCACCCCGCGTTGCGCCGACGCGTTGGGAAGGGGAGGGATTGCCCGATGCTGAAACCTTTGCCGACATGCTCGGCGGCCCGTAGCACTGAATGAAAAAGCACCGGCAGGTACGGGGCTTTGCTGATCAACCTAATGCAGCGAGTTGCGCCACGGTTTCCGGGAAACGTGCCACCAGGCGAATCAGCGTGGCAGCCTGGGCATTCGGCTTGGCTCGGCCTTGCTCCCAGTTTTCCAGGGTGCGGGTGTTGGTGCGCAGGTACATGGCGAACACCGACCGGGAGAGGTTGAGTTGTTGGCGCACGGCGACCACTTCCTCAGCGGTGAGTGGCGCCAGGTTTTTGAGGTGAACCTTGAGGGTCCGCAGGGTGACTTTGCCTTGGCGTTCGTCTGCCAGGGCGTCGGAGCCCTCGACCAGTTCGGAAAAGATTTCACGTTTCATGATGTGTTCTCGCTTTGATTTCCCTGTCCAGCATGTGTTTTAGGGCTTTTTTGTGCTGTGGTGCCAGGTCATCCTGTTCGTGCTTGCCGTACAGGGTGAACAGCCAGAATTGCGTGCCGCCCGACCACCAGTAGTAAATGTCCCGCAGGCCACCGCGCTTGCCTTTGTTGCGTCGCTCATCGATGAAGCGAACTTTGCGCAGTCCGCCTGTTCCCTCGATCACCTCTCATGCTTCCGGGTTCTTCATCAACTCTTGTTGAAAACCCTGGAAAAGCTCGTCACTCAGATAGTCCTTGCGATGCCGCTCGAAGGCTGGCACTTCGATAAATAGAGCATCCATGTTCTGTACGTAGACTGCGTATAGTTTGGTGGCCCACTCGCGATGGGTCAAGTGACCCTGCCGTGGGAACTTTCCTAAAACGCAGACACCATACGGCGGCCTTCATCGAGTAGATGCCGGATGGGGAGGCAGGCGGGCGAGGAAATTTCGTAAGCGTCCCGCTAATACACGTTGATTTAAGATATAGCACGAGAAGCAGTGCTCGCTTCTTGATAGATGCTTAGTTCAAGAGATCAGTAGTTATCGTGTCGGTAATGCTGGCTCGGCGGGTCGTGTCACATTTCGCACGACTGATCTCTCCATCTCTTTGTTTTCAAGCATGATCCCGAATCGGCCAGACAGCTCCTTTCGCCCCTTGGATGTCAATGCAAGTGCCCGACTATCAAGGTCTTGGATAACCCACTTGCGGCTTATGACCGTCTGTAGAAAAGCCGCTCCGAGTGCTCCGGCAAGATGAGGGCGCCGCATGCTCCAGTCCAGGCATGAGCACGCGAAACGACGTCGCTGTGCCCTTACCTTTTCTATCTCGATACCGAGACCGGTCATCGCTTTTTCGCCGCTCACCGTAAGCTGATACATACCGTCCCCAGCGACCGGCACGGTTAACCAGCCTGACTCCATGAAATGGTCGTGTAGTTGTACAGCCAATGTTCCTGCCATGTGGTCATAACAGGTACGCGCGAACTGCAATCGGGTTGGGGTCGTTGAAACATACCGTGTATCCGCGTTTTGGCTGATCACCATGAGGGCCTCAATAGCCTGGGCCACTTGCGAGTCCGCCAGACTGTAGTAGCGATGCCTGCCCTGCGTGTGCAGCCTTACCAATCCGTCCTCTTTTAGTCTTGCCAGATGCGCGCTCGCCGTGGATGCACTCACGTCGGCGATGACGGCCATTTCGGTACTGGTACGGGCGTGGCCGTCCATCAGCGAACAAAGCATTTTCGTCCTCGCAGGTTCGGCAATAGCGCCGGCTACCCGAGAAATGGCGGTGTCATTGCTTTGAGCGTCCATATTTCGTTCCTGAGCGAATCGTCGGCATGAAGGGTGTTCGATAGTAGCCGTTCTTTGTGAACAGGACTCCCGGAATGACGCCGTTTGAAGCAGCTACCCATGCTGATCCCTACGTTTATTACTCAGGCCTCAGGCGACAAAACGACCTGTTATTCGATGCAGATCTTCGTTTATGGATTGCAAGTGGTGCCAAAGCTGTCGAAGCCATTCTGGGGCATCCCGACTGTCGGGTGCGTCCGCTAAACGAGCCGATTCCTCCTGCCATTGCACAAGGCGTCGCAGGAATGATTTACGGTCGTTTGATGCGCATGAACGAGGGCCCGCAGCACCTGTGCCCCAGGATGACTATCGAACCTGCCTTGGCCTCTATCGAGACAGAAAGTATCGCAGACATCGTGTCACGCGTGGCCGAGACCCTCGATAACCCGGTCGATAACCTGGATGAGTTGATGTTCACGTTACCGGTTTCCGTCATTGCAACCTTGATAGGCCTCCCATCCAGCCGGCTACAGGAAGTCGCGAGGCTGACACGGGACTTTGTCGCCTGCCTGTCGCCGTTAAGCGACGAAATTCAACTCGGTAAAGCCAATTCCGGGGCCACTCGGCTAAGCCAATTATTCAGCGCGCTGCTGAGTAACGACGATGAAAGTAGCCGCTTCTTGAGCCATATCTGGAGTGGATGCGAAGCCACCGCCTGGGGAGATCATGACGCGTTGATCGCTAACCTGATCGGCCTGTTGTCACAGACCTGCGAAGCCACCGCAGGCCTGATCGGAAATACCGTCGTAGCGCTCCATCGCAACCCTGATCTGATTGAAGACATGCAACCTACGCCGATGCTCGTCGCAGACCTGGTGGCAGAGGTAGCGCGCTACGACTCGCCAGTGCAAAACACCCGGCGATTCGTTGCAAAGCGATGCACTATTGGGGGCAGCGTCCTAGAGGCGGGCGATACTGTTCTATTGTTGCTTGCTTCAGCCAACAGGGATCCCTGCGCGAACCCAGACCCCGATAGCTTCTTGCTCAAACGAACTCAACGACGAACCTTCAGCTTCGGCTCAGGAAGACATGAATGTCCAGGCCAGCAACTCGCATTGACTATCGCCTCTGAGGCGATTTTGGCATGGCTGCATCGAAAGCCGGCTTCATCCGCTCGTCTTTATCGGTGGCATTATCTGCCCTCCCTGAATGGTCGCATCCCTCAGTTCTATCGTGATCGGGAAACTCAGCAATGATCGCAGTTATTTTTGAAGCATGGCCACACGAGGAGCAATACCAGCGCTATCTTGACCTTGCGGCTGAACTGAAACCATTACTAGCAGAGCTGGATGGCTTCATTTCAGTTGAGCGTTACCAAAGTCTAAGTGAACCAGGAAAGGTTCTATCACTGTCATTTTGGCGTGATGAGGAAGCTATCAAGCGGTGGCGCGGCCTTGAGCTGCATCGTGCGGCCCAATTAGCAGGCCGTAGGCAGGTTTTCGATGACTACCACCTGCGCATTGCCCAAGTAGTGCGAGATTATAGTCTTGAGGATCGTGTTCAAGCGCCGAGCGATAGCAAACAAGCTCATGAATGAAAGAACTACTTCGTGATTTTTTCCACTTCAAAGGCAGTGTGACGGAAGCCAGTTATGTGGCAGTAACTTTGCAATCTCACTCGCGCGCTGAGTTGGCAGACGCGTGAGTACATCCTTCAAATAGGCATACGGATCATGCCCATTCAACCGCGCAGACTGGATCAAGCTCATGATCGCCGCCGCCCGTTTTCCGCTGCGTGGCGACCCTGCAAAGAGCCAGTTCTTGCGTCCCAAAGCCCAGGGCCGGATCTGATTCTCGCACCAATTATTATCAATGGGTACGGCCCCGTCATCGGTCGGCCAGTTCACTTTGACGGTACCGCGTGAGTGTGGGATTTCGAGGCAGATCATGGCCGGGGTGATATCCGATCGTGACGCCGACGACGGTAATGCCACCTGGATAAATGCAGGTTGCAGGGCGACATTTTTCTGCGATTGCAACCGAATCCATTTGTGGACGAGGTTCGCGTTGAGGCTGTGGCTCAGCGCGCCTGGCAATCGACGCGCTGGGCTGGGCGCATTCTTGAATGACCTGGGCCTTGAAGGATTTGGAGTAGGAACGGCGTTGTGGCTGCATAAAATACCCGCTTAAAAGGCTAGAACTGGTGCCCACTTAAATTTAAGTGCACACCATGTCTTGGCTTTGGGGGGCTGCGTAGATGACTTGGCCGGACGGATACGAAATTTCCGTGAATAGGGGAGGGTAAAAGCCCCTGCCCCTGAAACGCAAAACGGCGCCCGAAGGCGCCGTGTTGTTTACTGCATCCAACTAAGCGATCAAACGCCCAGCACCGCGTGCTGCACCAGGGTGAGCAACGGCTGTGGGTACACGCCCAGGAAGAACGCGAGCAGGGCGATGGCCAGCAGCATCACGCCGCCTGCCTTCTGTTCCCAATGCAGCTCGGCATCCACACGGCGCAGGTTTGGCTCGATCAGGTACAGGGTAACCATCACGCGCAGGTAGTAGAACACGCCGATGGCGCTGCCCAGTACCAGGGAGGCAACCAACCACCATTCGTGGGCTTCAACACCGGTGGCGACGATGTAGAACTTGCCGATGAAACCTGCCGTCAGCGGGATACCAGCCAGCGACAGCATCATCACGGTGAGCACGGCGGTCAGGTACGGACGGCGCCAGAACAGGCCGCGATACTCGTACAGGGCGTCGGCGTCACGGCCTTTGAATGGTGAGGACATCAGCGTGATCACGCCGAATGCGCCAAGGCTGGTGATTACGTAGGTGACCAGGTACACGCCCATGGCTTCCACGGCCAGGCCTTTGCTCGCCACCAGGGCGATCAGCAGATAGCCGAAGTGCGCGATGGAGGAGTAACCCAGCAGACGCTTGAGGTTGTTCTGGGTCAGGGCCAGCAGGTTACCGAACAGGATCGACGCAATGGCGATCACGGTCAGAACGGTGCTCAGCACGCCGGTGTTGGCAGCAGGGGAGATCTGGAACAGACGCACCATCACCGCAAACACAGCAACCTTTGACGCGGTCGCCAGGAACGCCGCCACCGGCGCCGGGGCGCCTTCGTACACGTCCGGCGTCCACAAGTGGAACGGCACCAGGGAGAGCTTGAACGCCAGGCCGATCAACATCATCGCCAGGCCCAGTTGGGCAATCGGCGCAGGCATGTTGGTGCTGGCCAGGGCGTGACCGATACCGGTGAAGCTCAGGCTGCCGGCTTCGGCGTAGAGCAGGGCCATACCGAACAAGAGGAACGCCGAACCGGCCGCCGACAGCACCATGTACTTGATGCCGGCTTCCAGGGAGCGCTTGTTGAAGAAGGCGTAAGCCACCAGGCCGTAGGTCGGGATCGACAGCAGTTCCAGGCCGATGAACAGGCCCGCCAGGTGCTGTGCGCTGACCAGCACGATACCGCCGGCCGCAGCCAGCAGGATCAGCAGGTACAGCTCCTCCTTGTTGCCTGGGTAACCGGTGCCGCCTTCGCCCATGTAGGCGTGGGCGAGGGTGACGCAGGCCAGGGTCGCGACCAGGATCAGCGCGATGTACAGCAGCGCGAAGTCATCGACCATCATCAATGGCGTGACCGCCAATGGCGCGACCTTGAGGGCCGGGATGATCGACAGCAGGGCCAGGTTGAGACCGGCACAGGACAGCAGGAATGTTTGCGAATGATTGCGGCGCCAGGCGATTGCCAGCATCACCACCACGATGGTGAGGCTGGTAATCAGCAGCGGCGCAAGCGCGATAAAGTGTTGGATCGTGAATTCCATAGCGCTCTTACCGGGCCGAAGCGAGTTGAGAGAAGGCGGTGCCGAACCACTGCTGCACGCCATGCATCGTCGCGGCAGAAGTATCCAGGAACGGTTGCGGGTACACGCCGATGTAGATCAGCAGCACCGCAAGGCCGAGCACCATGATCAGTTCGCGAGCATCCATCCCTTGCAGGACGGTGTCGGACTTGGCCGGGCCGAAGTAGGCGCGGTGGATCATGATCAGCGAGTACACCGAACCGAACACCAGGCCGGAGGTAGCAATGGCGCTGATCCACGGCGTTTGCACGAAGGCACCCATCAGTATCAGGAACTCGCCGATGAAGTTGCCGGTGCCTGGCAAGCCTAGAGACGCGGCGGCGAAGAACAGGCTGATCGCCGGCAGGTACGCGATACGTGACCACACGCCACCCATTTCACGCATGTCACGGGTGTGCAGGCGCTCGTACAGCTGGCCACTCAGGATAAACAGGGCAGCGGCCGAAACACCGTGGGCCAGCATCTGGATCACTGCGCCTTGCAGCGCCAGTTGGCTGCCGGAGTAGATGCCGATCAGTACGAAACCCATGTGGGAAACGGACGAGAAGGCGATCAGGCGCTTGATGTCGGTTTGCGCGAACGCCAGGAACGCACCGTAGAAGATCCCGATCAGACCCAGGGTCATGGCGATCGGCGCGAACTCGGCCGAGGCATTCGGGAACAGCGGAAGGGCGAAACGCAGCAGGCCGTAGGCTGCCGTCTTCAGCAGGATACCGGCCAGGTCCACGGAACCGGCAGTCGGCGCCTGGGCGTGAGCGTCAGGCAACCAGGAGTGGAACGGCACCACCGGCAGCTTCACCGCGAAGGCGATGAAGAAGCCCAGCATCAGCACGTACTCGGTGGTCAGGGACATCTTGGTCTTCAACAGGTCGGCGTAGTTGAAGGTAATCACGCCGGTGTTGTTGAAGTTGACCAGTACCAGGCCCAGGATCGCCACCAACATGATCAGGCCGGAAGCCTGGGTGAAGATGAAGAACTTGGTCGCCGCGTAGATCCGGGTTTTCTTGCCGTCCGAAGAACTGTGACCCCAGAGCGCGATGAGGAAGTACATCGGCACCAGCATCATTTCCCAGAAGAAGAAGAACATGAACAGGTCGAGGGCGAGGAACACACCGACGACGCCGCCCAGGATCCACATCAGGTTCAGGTGGAAGAAGCCCACGTGACGCTGGATCTCTTTCCAGGAGCAGAGTACCGAGAGGATACCCAGCAGGCCGGTCAGCAGGATCATCAACAGCGACAGGCCGTCGAGGGCCAGGTGCACATTGATGCCGAAGCGCTGGATCCACACGTGCTTGAATTCAAGCGCGAAAGTGGGATCGACACCCGGTGCCGGAGCAAATGAATAATCGCCATGGGCCCACAGCCAGAGGCCGAGTGCGAGTTCCAGGGACATGGTCAGCAACGCAATCCAGCGGGGGAGGGTGGCGCCGAAGCGTTCACCCATCCAGCAGAGCAGGCCGCCGATAAAGGGGATCAGGATTAGCCAGGGCAGAATCATGACGGGCTCGTTTCCTTTCGCAAGTTCGCAAAGTACGCAGTGCACTTAAACATAGTCAGGCCGCAACCACGACGATGGCGCCGATCACCAGCACGGCACCAGCAGCCATGGAAGCTGCATACCAACGCAATTGGCCGGTCTCGCTGCGGCTAAGGGCGGTGTGACCGGCCTTGGCGGCACGCGGGATCAAACCGATGGTCTGGTCGAGCGGGTCTTTACGCAGAATGTGGCTGATGGCCAGGTAAGGCTTGACGAACAGTTTGTCGTAGAGCCAGTCGAAGCCCCAGGCGGCGAACCACCAGGCCGAAAGGAAACGGCCAATGCCACTGTTGGCCACGGCGGTCACGAAGCGACGCTTGCCAAGGAACAGCAAGGCTGCCAACAAGATACCGGCGATGGCAATGGCGCCCGAGGCGAGTTCCAGGCTGTGCTGGGCGTCGCCGCCGGCATGGCCGACGCTTTGTGGCAATACACCGTGCAGCGGCGGGGTGATCATGGCGCCGACGAAGGTCGACAGGATGATCAGTACCGACAAGGGCAACCAGTGCGAGATGCCATGGCCTGCGTGCGCTTCGGTCTTGGCTTCACCGTGGAAGGTGATGAAGATCAGGCGGAAGGTGTACAGCGAGGTCATGAACGCACCTACCAGGCCTGCGTACAGCAGGTTCTGGTTACCGCTGGCAAAAGCTTCCCAGAGGATTTCGTCTTTCGAGTAGAAACCGGCGGTCACCAATGGCAAGGCTGCGAGCGCGGCACCACCGACGATGAAGCTGGCGTAGGCCAGTGGCAGTTTCTTCCACAGGCCGCCCATCTTGAAGATGTTCTGCTCGTGGTGGCAGGCCACGATCACCGCACCGGAAGCGAGGAACAACAGGGCCTTGAAGAAAGCGTGGGTCATCAGGTGGAAAATCGCCGCGTCCCACGCACCCACGCCCAGGGCCAGGAACATGTAGCCGATCTGGCTCATGGTCGAGTAGGCGAGGATACGTTTGATGTCGGTCTGCACCAGGGCGGCAAAACCGGCCAGTACGAGAGTCACGCCACCGACGATGCCGACAAGATGCAGGATGTTCGGCGCCAGGGTGAACAGGCCGTGGGTACGGGCGATCAGGTAGACGCCGGCGGTAACCATGGTTGCGGCGTGGATCAGTGCGGAAACCGGGGTAGGACCGGCCATGGCATCCGCCAGCCAGGTTTGCAGTGGCAGTTGCGCGGATTTACCCACGGCGCCGCCCAGCAGCATCAGGGTCGCCAAGGTGATCCAGAAGTCACCGACCTGGAATTTCTGCGGCGCCAGCACCAGCAGTTCCTGGATGTTCAGCGTGCCCACCTGTTGGAACAGGATGAACAGGCCGATAGCCATGAACACGTCGCCGATGCGGGTCACGATGAAGGCCTTGAGTGCCGCGTTACCGTTGTTGCGGTTGCTGTAGTAGAAACCGATCAACAGGTACGAGCACAGGCCCACGCCTTCCCAGCCGAAGTACAGGAACAACAGGTTATCGCCCAGCACCAGGAACAGCATGCTGGCGATAAACAGGTTGGTGTACGAGAAGAAGCGCGAGTAACCGGCCTCACCGCGCATGTACCAGGACGCGAACAGGTGGATCAAAAAGCCCACACCCACTACCACGCCGAGCATGGTGATCGACAGGCCGTCGACGTAGAGGGCGAAGTTGGGCTTGAAGCCTTCCACCGACATCCACTGCCACAGCACCAGGGTGTAGTGGCCGCCTTCCGGCGGCGCCACGTTGAATTGCCAGATGACGTAGGCGGCAACGATCGCCGACAGGCCAATGGAACCCACGCCCACCAGGGCCGACAGGTTTTCCGACCAGCGTCCACGGGAGAACGACAGCAGCAGGAAACCGATCAGGGGGAATACGAAAGTCAGAAAGATCATGTTCATCCGCGCATCTCACTGGCAGCGTCGATATCAAGCGTGTGGAAGCGACGATACAGCTGCAGCAGGATCGCCAGGCCAATACTGGCTTCGGCGGCTGCCAGGCTGATCACCAGGATGAACATGACTTGTCCATCCGGCTGACCCCAACGTGCACCTGCAACGATGAATGCGAGTGCCGCGGCGTTCATCATGATTTCCAGGCTCATCAACACGAACAGAATGTTACGGCGCACCATCAGGCCGACCAGGCCAAGGCAGAACAGGATGCCGGCGACCGCCAGACCATGCTCCAAAGGGATAGCAGGCATCGTCATTGCTCCTTGGCTTCGTTGCGGCCCAAGTGGAAGGCGGTGATGGCTGCGGCGAGCAGCAACATCGAAGCCAGTTCGACCACCAGCAGGTACGGGCCGAACAGGCTGACGCCCACGGCTTTCGCGTCCACGGTGGTGTGGCCGATGGCCTGGCCGCTCTGGTGAGCGAACAGCACATACAGCAGTTCACCCAGCAGCAGCGCTGCGAGGACAACCGGGCCGAGCCAGATACCGGGCTTGAGCCAGACGCGCTCCTGGGCGACCGAAGCCGGCCCCAGGTTGAGCATCATCACCACAAACACGAACAGCACCATAATGGCGCCCGCGTAGGCGATCACTTCCAGCACGCCGGCGAACGGTGCGCCGAGTGCGAAGAAGGTCATGGCCACGGCGATCAGCGAAATGATCAGGTAGAGCAGGGCGTGCACGGGGTTGGTGTTGGTGATCACGCGAAGCGTGGACACAACCGCGATACCCGATGCGAAATAGAAAGCGAATTCCATCTTTCTTCCTTAAGGCAGCAAGCTCTTCACGTTGATCGGCTCGGCTTCGTTTTGTGCGGCGCCTTTCGGCTTACCGGCAACGGCCATACCTGCAACACGATAGAAGTTGTAATCAGGGTTTTTACCGGGACCAGAGATCAGCAGATCTTCTTTCTCGTACACCAGGTCCTGACGTTTGAACTCGGCCATCTCGAAATCCGGTGTGAGCTGGATCGCGGTGGTCGGGCAAGCTTCCTCGCAGAGGCCGCAGAAAATGCAGCGCGAGAAGTTGATGCGGAAGAAGTCCGGATACCAGCGACCGTCTTCGGTTTCAGCTTTCTGCAGGGAGATGCAACCCACCGGGCACGCCACGGCGCACAGGTTGCAGGCTACGCAACGCTCTTCGCCATCGGGGTCGCGGGTCAGTACGATGCGGCCGCGATAACGCGGCGGCAGGTACACCGCTTCTTCCGGGTATTGCAGGGTGTCGCGTTTGCGAAAGCCGTGACCGAACACCATCACCAGGCTTCGCAACTGGGTACCGGTACCCTTAACGATGTCGCCAATATATTTGAACATGGGTCAAATCCTCACTGAACCGCGCCGGCTGGCGTGTTCAACAACACAACGGCAGCCGTCACCAGCAAATTGATCAGGGTCAGCGGCAGGCAGAATCGCCAGCTGAAATCCATCACCTGGTCATATCGTGGACGCGGAATGGAAGCGCGCAGCAGGATAAACAACATGATGAAGAACGCGGTCTTCAGGAAGAACCAGAAGAACGCCAACTGCGGCAGGATGCCGAACGGACCGTGCCAGCCGCCAAAGAACAGCGTGACCAGCAGGGCCGAGATCAAGATGATGCCGATGTACTCACCGACGAAGAACATGCCCCATTTCATGCCGGCGTATTCGATGTGGTAACCGTCGGCCAGTTCCTGTTCCGCTTCCGGCTGGTCGAACGGGTGACGGTGAGTCACGGCGACGCCAGCGATGAAGAAGGTACAGAAACCGAAGAACTGCGGAATGATGAACCACAGGTTCTGCGCCTGGTACTCGACGATGTCGCGCATGTTGAACGAGCCGACCTGCACCACGATGCCCATCAGCGCCAGGCCCATGAACACTTCGTAGGACACGGTCTGGGCCGAGGCCCGCAAGCTGCCCAGCAGGGCGAACTTGTTGTTGCTCGACCAGCCGGCGAACAGCACCGCGTAGACCGACAAGCCGGCCATGGCGAAGAAGAACAGCAAGCCGATGTTCAGGTCCGCCACGCCCCAGGTCGGGGTGATCGGGATGATCGCGAAGGCGATCAGCAAGGCGCTCATGGCCACGACCGGTGCCAGGGTGAAGATCACCTTGTCGGCAAACGGCGGAGTCCAGTCTTCCTTGAAGAACATTTTCAGCATGTCGGCGGCGATCTGGAACATACCGAACGGGCCAACGCGGTTCGGACCGTAACGGTCCTGCCACCAGCCCAGCAGGCGACGTTCGACGAAGCTGAGCAGGGCGCCCGCAACGACTACCGCCAACAGGATCACGATGGCCTTGACGACCGAGATGATCACGTCGATCACTTCAGGGGTGAACCAGGTCATTGCGCTGCCTCCTGCAGACCGTCAACGGTTTTGCCAAAGATTGCAGGTGGAATGCCGGCGAAACCTTTCGGCAGTGCAACCAGGCCTGCGCCCAACTCTTCGTTGATGCGCAGCGGCAGACGCAGGGTCTGGCCGGCCACGTCCAGGCTGAGCAAGGCACCGTCGTTGACGCCCAGGCGGTCGGCTTCGGACTTGGCCAGGGAGACGTAGGCGGCTGGGATGCGCTCTTGAACCGGTGCGGCTTTCGAGGAATTCTCCTCGCTGCCGAACAGGTGGAAGAACGGAACAACCTGCCAGGTGCCCTGGGCCGGGTTGAACGGACGCGGTACGGCGGCGAACCAGTTCAGCGAGTCACCGGTGCTTTCGATCAGGCGGGTGCCTGGGTCGCCAGCGCGAATGTGACCGCCGACTTCGTCCTGGAACTTGTTCCAGGCCTGCGGCGAGTTCCAGCCCGGCGACCAGGCGAACGGCACCTGTTGGCGCGGTTCGGCAGAGCCCGAGTAACCTTCCATGGAGAAGGCGAACGCGGTGTCGATGTCTTGCGGGGTACGCGGTTCGTGCACGCTGATGTCGGCGCGCATGGCGGTACGCCCGGAATAACGCAGCGGTTCACGTGCCAGTTTCAGGCCCTTGATACGGAACGTTGCGGACGGCGCGGCATCGACGATGCGTGCCAGCTGCGGCGCGCTGGCGGCGGTGGCGGCGGTCACGTGATCAAGCTGGGTCCAGTCAATCGGCTGGTTCAGCAGGGTAGCGCGCAGGGCATGCAGCCAGCGCCAGCCTTCGTGAACCAGGATGCTGGCGTCCATGTACTTCGGATCGAACACCTGGAAGAAGCGCTGGGCGCGGCCTTCCTGGCTGACCAGGGTACCGTCGCCTTCGGCAAAGGTGGCGGCTGGCAGGACCAGGTCGGCACGCTCGCTGGTGGCGGTCTTCTGGTGGTCGGCAACGATCAGGACTTTGCTGGCGTCCAGTGCAGCGTCAACCTTGGCGGCATCGGTGCGGGTGTACAGGTCGTTTTCCAGTACCACGATGGCGTCGGCATTGCCGTCGATCACCGCTTGCAGGCCAGCGTCCAGGGACTCGCCACCGAGCATGGCCAGGCCAAGGCTGTTGGCCTCTGGCACGACCAGGCTGATGGAACCGTTCTTGTCGCGCAGCTTCAGGGCCTTGGCGATGTTGGCGGCGGCTTCGATCAGCGCCTTGGAAGCCAAGGAGGTGCCGGCAATGATCAAGGGGCGCTTGGCGGCCAGCAGGGCGTCGGCAATGCGCTGGGCCAGCTCACCGGCTTCAGCGTCCAGGCCGTCGACGGCCGGCGCGCTGGCGTCGAGGGCGTGGGCCACGGCGAAACCGAGGCGGGCCAGGTCATCCGGTGCCGCGTGCACACATTCTTCGGCGATGTCGTCGAGCTTGGTTTCAGCGATGCTTGCGATAAACAGCGGGTTCAGCGCGTGCTGGCCGATGTTTTTCACCGCTGCGTCGAGCCAAGGCTGCACGCGCATGGCGTCGGCCATGTCTTCGGCCTTGCCTTTGACCGACTGGCGCAGCGACAGGGCGATGCGCGCGGCGGTCTGGGTCAGGTCTTCACCGAGCACGAAGATGGCGTCGTGGTCTTCGATGTCGCGCATGTTCGGAACCGGCAGCGGGCTGTCGTTCAGCACTTGCAGGACCAGGCGGATGCGCTCCAGCTCACCGGCTTCGATGCCGGAGTAGAAGTGCTCGGCGCCGACCAGCTCGCGCAACGCGTAGTTGCTTTCGAGGCTGGCACGCGGCGAACCGATACCGACGATGTTGCGCCCGCGCAGCAGCTCGGCGGCTTTATCCAGCGCGGCGTCCAGGCTCAGCTTGGCGCCATCGGCCAACAGTGGCTGGCGAGGGCGGTCTTCGCGGTTGACGTAGCCATAGCCGAAACGGCCGCGGTCGCACAGGAAGTACTGGTTGACCGAACCGTTGAAGCGGTTTTCGATGCGGCGCAGTTCGCCGTAGCGCTCGCCCGGGGAGATGTTGCACCCGCTGGAGCAGCCATGGCAGATGCTTGGCGCGAACTGCATGTCCCACTTACGGTTGTAGCGCTCGGAGTGAGTCTTGTCGGTGAACACACCGGTCGGGCAGACCTCGGTGAGGTTGCCGGAGAACTCGCTTTCGAGCACGCCGTCTTCAACGCGACCGAAGTACACGTTGTCGTGGGCGCCGAAGACGCCCAGGTCGGTGCCGCCGGCGTAGTCTTTATAGAAGCGCACGCAGCGATAGCAGGCGATGCAGCGGTTCATCTCGTGGGAGATGAACGGGCCGAGGTCCTGATTCTGGTGGGTACGCTTGGTGAAGCGATAACGGCGCTCGTTGTGGCCGGTCATCACCGTCATGTCTTGCAAGTGGCAGTGACCGCCTTCCTCACAGACCGGGCAGTCGTGGGGGTGGTTGGTCATCAGCCATTCGACAACGCTGGCGCGGAACGCCTTGGATTCTTCATCGTCGATGGAGATCCAGGTGTTGTCGGTGGCTGGGGTCATGCACGACATGACGATACGACCACGGGTGTCGTTCTCGTCGGTGTATTGCTTGACCGCGCACTGGCGACAGGCACCGACGCTACCAAGCGCGGGGTGCCAGCAGAAATACGGGATGTCGAGGCCTAGTGAGAGACATGCCTGTAACAGGTTGTCTGCCCCATCGACTTCGAGCGCTTTGCCGTCTACGTGGATAGTGGCCATGGTTCAAAGTTCTTCGTTGGCCCGTTGTCAGCGGGCGTGGCTAATGGAATCTTGTTATTCATGGGCATCAACACAGCCTTTACGGCGTCAGCCCATGAGAAAGCGAAGGGCACGGACCCTTCGCCTTTTAAAGCGTTACGCGCCGACTACGATCGGCCTTGCCAGAGGCGGGACGGCGGCGCTGGTAGGCGCGATGCCGGCTTCGAACTCCGAGCGGAAGTATTTGATGGCGCTGCCCAATGGCTCCACGGCGCCCGGTGCGTGGGCACAGAAGGTCTTGCCTGGGCCGAGGAAACCGACCAGACCCAGCAGGGTTTCGATATCACCCTCGCGGCCTTCACCGTTTTCCAGGGCCATCAGCAGCTTGACGCTCCACGGCAAACCGTCGCGGCATGGGGTGCAGAAACCGCACGATTCACGGGCAAAGAACTGCTCCATGTTGCGCAGCAACGAGACCATGTTCACGGTGTTGTCGACCGCCATCGCCAGGCCGGTACCCATCCGGGTGCCCACCTTGCCGATGCCGCCGGCATACATTTGTGCGTCCAGATGCTCGGGCAGCAGGAAACCGGTGCCAGCGCCGCCTGGCTGCCAGGCTTTCAAGGTGTAGCCGTCGCGCATGCCGCCGGCGTAGTCCTCGAACAGCTCGCGTGCGGTCACGCCGAACGGCAGCTCCCACAGGCCAGGGTTCTTGACCTTGCCGGAGAAGCCCATGAGCTTGGTGCCCATGTCTTCGCTGCCTTCGCGGGCCAGCGATTTGTACCAGTCCACGCCGTCGGCGATGATCGCCGGCACGTTGCACAGGGTCTCGACGTTGTTCACGCAGGTCGGCTTGCCCCACACGCCGACGGCGGCAGGGAAGGGCGGCTTGGAGCGGGGGTTGGCGCGGCGGCCTTCGAGGGAGTTGATCAGTGCGGTTTCTTCACCGCAGATGTAACGCCCGGCGCCGGTGTGCACGAACAGTTCGAAGTCAAAACCCGAACCGAGGATGTTCTTGCCCAAAAGACCGGCGGCCTTGGCTTCTTCCACGGCACGGTTGAGGTGCTTGGCGGCGGTGGTGTATTCGCCACGCAGGAAGATGTAGCCCCGGTAGGTTTTCAGCGCGCGGGCGCTGATCAGCATGCCTTCGATCAGCAGATGGGGCAGTTGCTCCATCAGCATGCGGTCTTTCCAGGTGTTCGGCTCCATTTCATCCGCGTTGCACAGCAGGTAGCGGATGTTGATGGATTCGTCCTTGGGCATCAGGCCCCACTTCACGCCCGTGGGGAAGCCTGCGCCGCCGCGGCCTTTGAGGCCGGCGTCTTTCACGGTCTGGACGATGTCGTCCTGGGCCATGTCGGCGAAGGCTTTGCGCGCCGCGGCGTAACCGTTCTTGGCCTGGTACTCGTCGAACCATACGGGTTCGGCATCGTCACGCAGGCGCCAGGTCAGGGGATGGGTCTCGGGCGAACGCTTGATCAGGTTGGCCGGGCCGAAAGAAGTCAGGGTCATGGGTAGCCCTCGAGCAATTGGGTCACGCCAGCAGGCTGCACGTCACCGAATGTGTCGTCGTCGATCATCAACGCCGGCGCCTTGTCGCAGTTGCCCAGGCAGCACACCGGCAGCAGCGTGAAGCGGCCGTCCGGGGTAGTCTGGCCGAGGCCGATGCCCAGCTTGTCCTGGATTTCACTGACCACCGATTCGTGACCACCGATGTAGCAGACCATGCTGTCGCACACGCGAATGATGTGGCGGCCCACCGGCTGACGGAAGATCTGGCTGTAGAACGTGGCCACGCCTTCAACGTCGCTGGCGGGGATACCGAGGATCTCGCCGATGGCGTAGAGGGCGCCATCCGGCACCCAGCCACGTTCCTTCTGGACGATCTTCAAGGCTTCGATCGACGCCGCGCGTGGGTCTTCGTAGTGATGCAGCTCGTGCTCGATGGCCGAGCGCTCGGTTTCACTCAAGGTGAAACGGTCTGTCTGGATAAGCGTGCTGTTCATGCTTAGCGGTCCACGTCGGCCATAACGAAATCGATACTACCCAGGTACGCAATCAAGTCCGCGACCATCTCGCCTTTGATCACCGAAGGGATCTGCTGCAAGTGGGCAAAGCTTGGGGTACGAATCCGGGTACGGTAGCTCATGGTGCCGCCATCGCTCGTCAGGTAATAACTGTTGATACCCTTGGTCGCTTCAATCATCTGGAAGGACTCGTTGGCCGGCATGACCGGGCCCCACGAAACCTGCAGGAAGTGCGTGATCAGGGTTTCGATGTGCTGCAGCGTGCGCTCTTTGGGCGGCGGCGTGGTCAGCGGGTGATCCGCCTTGTACGGGCCTGCCGGCATGTTGCGCATGCACTGCTCGATGATCTTCAGGCTCTGGCGCATTTCTTCGACGCGCACGATGCAACGGTCGTAGGCATCGCCATTGGCCGCCAGCGGGACTTCGAATTCGAAGTTTTCGTAGCCCGAGTACGGACGCGCTTTACGCAGGTCGAAGTCGCAACCGGTGGACCGCAGGCCAGCACCGGTGACGCCCCATTCCAGGGCCTCTTTGGTGTTGTACTGGGCGACGCCGATGGTACGGCCCTTGAGGATGCTGTTGTCCAGCGCAGCCTTTTGGTACTCGTCCAGGCGCTTGGGCATCCAGTCGATGAACTCCTTGACCAGTCGCTCCCAACCATTGGGCAGGTCGTGGGCCACGCCGCCGATGCGGTACCAGGCCGGGTGCAGGCGGAAACCGGTGATGGCTTCGATGACCTTGTAGGCGCGCTGACGGTCGGTGAAGGTGAAGAACACCGGGGTCATGGCGCCGACGTCCTGGATATAGGTACCCAGGAACAGCAGGTGGCTGGTGATCCGGAAGAACTCGGCCATCATGATGCGGATGGTGTCGACGCGGTCCGGCACCTTGATGCCAGCCAGCTTCTCGACCGAGAGCACGTACGGCAGGTTGTTCATCACGCCGCCGAGGTAGTCGATACGGTCGGTGTACGGGATGAAGCTGTGCCACGACTGACGCTCGGCCATCTTCTCGGCACCACGGTGGTGGTAGCCGATGTCCGGCACGCAGTCGACGATTTCTTCGCCGTCCAATTGCAGGATGATACGGAAAGCACCGTGGGCCGAAGGGTGGTTCGGGCCCAGGTTGAGGAACATGTAGTCCTCGTTGGTGCCGGAGCGCTTCATGCCCCAGTCTTCCGGACGGAAGCGTGCAGCCTCTTCTTCAAGCTGTTGCTTGGCGAGGTTGAGGCTGAACGGATCGAATTCGGTGGCGCGGGCAGGGAAGTCCTTGCGCAGCGGATGACCTTCCCAGGTCGGCGGCATCATGATGCGCGTCAGGTGCGGGTGGCCCGGGAAGTCGATCCCGAACATGTCCCAGACTTCGCGTTCATACCAGCTGGCGTTCGGCCAGATACCGGTCACGGTCGGTACGCTCAGGTCGCTCTCGGACAGGGCGACCTTGATCATCACGTCGCTGTTACGTTCGATCGACAGCAGGTGGTAGAACACGGTGAAATCGGCGCCGCTCGGCAAGCCCTGGCGCTTGGTGCGCAGACGCTCGTCCACGCCATGCAGGTCATAGAGCATGACGTACGGCTTGGGCAGGTTGCGCAGGAAGGTCAGGACTTCGACAAGCTTGGCACGCGCCACCCACAGCACCGGCATACCGGTACGTGTGGCCTGGGCGGTGAAGGCGTCAGGGCCAAAACGGTTATTGAGTTCGACGACCACATCCTGGTCGTCTGCCTTATAAGGCGGGATGCGTCGAGCACTGCCTGTAGTCATGTTTTTTTATCGCTTTCGGTCAACGTAAAGAATGAAGCCAGGTTTTCGTTCTATAAAAGAAGCGGTGCTGGATCAGACTTCGTCGGGGCTGCGCAGATTGGTGACTGCGATTCGCTGTTCGCGACGCTCTTCCTTTTGCGAAGGCATCTCGGCGCGGTACACGCCTTGATCGCCGACGACCCAGGAAAGCGGGCGACGCTCCTTGCCAATCGATTCCTGCAACAGCATCAAGCCTTGCAGGAATGCTTCAGGGCGGGGCGGGCAGCCAGGCACGTAGACGTCCACGGGCAGGAACTTGTCCACCCCTTGAACGACGGAGTAGATGTCGTACATGCCACCGGAGTTGGCGCACGAACCCATGGAGATAACCCACTTTGGCTCGAGCATTTGCTCGTAGAGACGCTGAATGATCGGCGCCATCTTGATAAAGCAGGTTCCGGCGATAACCATGAAATCCGCCTGGCGCGGCGATGCCCGGATAACTTCGGCGCCAAAGCGCGCGATGTCGTGGGGCGCCGTGAAGGCGGTGGTCATTTCCACGTAGCAGCACGAAAGACCGAAGTTGTACGGCCACAGGGAGTTCTTACGTCCCCAGTTGACCGCGCCACTCAGCACGTCTTCGAGCTTGCCCATGTAGATGTTTTTGTGGACTTGGTCTTCTAACGGGTCGGAAACGGTTTCCCGTTCGCCGATGGGGTACTGCTCGTTAGGAGCATCCGGGTCGATCCTGGTGAGATTGTATTGCATCGCCAAAGCCTCATTGTTTCAGCTTCGCTTGCCGCTTACGACGAGCTTCCGGAGCCCAGTCAAGGGCGCCTACTCGGAATAGGTAGACAAGACCTGCCAACAGAATTGCTATGAAAACGAGGGCTTCGACGAATCCGGTCCAGCCGCTTTCGCGGACGGACACAGACCAGGCAAAGAGAAAAAGGGCTTCGATATCGAAGATCACGAACAGCATCGCGACCAGATAGAATTTGGCTGAGAGCCGCAAGCGGGCGCCACCTGTAGGCAGCATGCCGGACTCGAACGGTTCATTTTTGCTGCGGCCCCAGGCTTTTGACCCGAGGAGGCTGGAGACACCAAGCATGAAGGCGCAAAGGCCGACTACACCGAGAAGGAAAATGGCAAAGCCCCAGTTGTGGGCCATGAGTCCTGTCGCTTCGGTCATGCTGGAAATCCTTAACAGAGAGCAAAAGTCTCTGAGCTCGAAAAAGTAACGATGCAGTGACGATATGTCGCACTGCAATCAATCGCGGTGATTTTATGGCTAAACACCGGGCAAGTAAAATTCCCAGGGCGAAATTATTCGATGGAATAAGGACATAGTGCACCTTCGTGGGGCTGTAGCCCTTGTGTGACGGGCATTAGCGGGCATTTAATCAAATGTGTTTTGTTTGACCGGTAACGAAGTTTTTGTCGGCTAAATGATAATGAATATTGTTTGTGCGAGGTTTAAGCGAATGGTTCTCGTGTGGCGCGGGAAGTTGCCGTTACTTGCCTTGATTACCGCTAGTTGCTGGAACAGATCTTTTAACCGATTTGAATCAGGCGAATAGCGCTCTGGATCAACGTTTTGCGCAAAATCTTCAAGCTGCACGCATTACTCCTGCGGGAGCGTTGTGCCGATCAAATTTCCATCCGAGCAAAAAAATGCCCCGAACCAGTCGGGGCGTGATTGCTGTGCGGCACTGCGGTTAGGTCTTCCTTGGGGCCGCAGTGGCCGTGTACTCGATGCTACTTAGTGGAACTGCTCTTCTTCGGTCGAACCGGTCAGCGCGGTCACGGACGAGGTGCCGCCCTGGATCACGGTGGTCATGTCGTCGAAGTAGCCGGTGCCCACTTCCTGCTGGTGCGCCACGAAGGTGTAACCCTTGGCGGCGTCAGCGAACTCCTGCTCTTGCAGTTTCACGTAGGCAGTCATGTCGTTGCGGGCGTAGTCGTGCGCCAGGTTGAACATGCTGTGCCACATGTTGTGAATGCCGGCCAGGGTGATGAACTGGTGCTTGTAGCCCATGGCGGACAGCTCGCGCTGGAACTTGGCGATGGTTGCGTCGTCCAGGTTCTTCTTCCAGTTGAAGGACGGCGAGCAATTGTAGGACAGCAGCTGGTCCGGGTATTCCTTCTTGATCGCTTCGGCGAAACGACGGGCTTCGTCCAGGTCCGGCTTGGCGGTTTCGCACCAGATCAGGTCGGCATACGGTGCGTAGGCCAAGCCGCGAGCGATGGCCTGGTCGAGGCCGGCGCGTACTTTATAGAAGCCTTCCTGGGTGCGCTCGCCGGTCACAAATGGCTGGTCGTATGGGTCGCAGTCCGAGGTCAGCAGGTCAGCGGCGTTGGCGTCGGTACGGGCCAGAATGATGGTGGGTGTGCCGGCGACGTCGGCGGCCAGGCGGGCAGCGGTAAGCTTCTGTACGGCTTCCTGGGTAGGAACCAATACCTTGCCGCCCATATGGCCACATTTTTTCACCGAAGCCAGCTGATCTTCGAAGTGCACGCCGGCGGCGCCAGCTTCGATCATGCTCTTCATCAGCTCGTAGGCGTTCAGGACGCCGCCGAAACCGGCTTCGGCGTCAGCCACGATTGGCGCGAAGTAGTCGATGTAGCCTTCATCGCCCGGGCCTTTACCAGCTTTCCACTGGATCTGGTCGGCACGGCGGAACGAGTTGTTGATGCGCTTGACCACGGTTGGAACCGAATCCACCGGGTACAGCGATTGGTCGGGGTACATGGATTCAGCGGAGTTGTTGTCCGCCGCCACTTGCCAGCCGGACAGGTAGATCGCCTGGATACCGGCTTTCACCTGCTGGACTGCCTGGCCGCCAGTGAGGGCGCCCATGCAGTTGACGAAATCTTTGTCGGGGCGGAAAGAAGGCTTGGCACCTTGGGTCACCAGGTTCCACAGCTTCTCGGCGCCGAGTTTTGCAAAGGTGTGCTCAGGCTGAACCGAGCCACGCAGGCGGACGACGTCAGCAGCGGAATAAGCGCGGGTCACGCCTTTCCAGCGTGGGTTTTCAGCCCAGTCTTTCTCGAGGGCTGCAATTTGCTGTTCGCGTGTCAGTGCCATGGGAGTAAACCTCGTCGCGTCTTCTTGTGGTGGAAAAATCCATTTGCCAGCCCTGCATTCAAATGCGTGGGCAGGGCTGCTCGCTGACCAGAAGCGTAGGCGGTCATGTCGGGTCTGGCGGGGAATGCGACGGGATGAATGATTGGCGAGAGGGGCGGTAGGTAAAGGCAGGCCGCGAACAGTCTGAGGGCGTCGTGGGCCCTTGGGTGTTCAACAGCGTGTAGCCGGGTTACCTGGTTAGCTTCCGTCCCTCGGGACAACTTCGTTCCAGTCGCAACCTCGTCAAACACGCCTTGTGGGCGGTACAGACACGAATCGGCTCGGGTGGGTAGCTTGGAGCGGCGATCCGAAGGCCCTTGCCAGGGCCCCTGATTAGCGGGAGCGAGGCCATCATGCCCATGCTTTTTTAGATCGTCAAATGTTTTGTAGTGCTTTTTTTAAAGCACTACATCTTTAGTCTGATACGACTCATCAGTCAGTTTTTGGTGCTTCAGTTCAGGGTATCGACCTTAACCCGCAAAGTCAGGTCATCGCGGCCCTGAGTAGAGTAGCTGCGGGTTGTAGAGGATTTGTCGGCCTGGGTTTCGCGATTGATACCGGCCAGGGGAATCCACTCGCCCAGTCGCCCGCTGACGGTTGTGTCGGTACTTTGCACATTCACTACATCGGGACGTTCCTGGCTCATGCGGTCACGGTTGGTACTGATCGCCAGGTGCACAGTCTCGCCGGTGACGCTTGCAGTTACATAGAAACCCTGGGTGACGTTGCGGTATTGGGTCTGATTCTGCAGGCGGCCGTAACTGTCTTGCTGGGTGGTGGTCAGCGGTACGCTCTGGCCGACCTGGATCAGTGCGGGCACACCTTCGCTGGCCTGGATCTGCTGGATGCCGCCGTCGCGGCTGGCGGTGCCGTAGCTGATGATGCGGGTCTGGCTGTCGCCGCTGTTTTGTTGGTTGTTTTCGTTGGTGTCGACGGTGATCAGCAGACGTTTGGCGGGTATGTCCAGCTGAGACAGCAAGGCGCGCAGGTCCTGGATCTTGGCGGGGTCGGCGTTTACGATCAGCTGGTTGCCATAAGCACTGACAGTGCCGTCCTTGCCGATGAAGTTCTGCGCCACGGGCAGCAGGTCGGCACTGGTGCGGTTGCTCAGGTTGACGACTTCGGTGTCGGCCGCGGCTGAAACGCTGGCGGTCAGGAGGAGGGCGGTGAGCAGCGTGCGTAGGGACATTTCCGTTATCTCTGCGAGTCATTTAGGCTGGATAGTGCCAGTTTGTCGGCCTGGCAGGTCGCAAATTGAATCCTGGACGGCAAAACACCCTGACATCGGAAGATGGCAGGGTGCTTGTTTGCAGCAGATGGAAGGCTTAACCCTCGCGCACCATATCCACGTGCGGAATCCCGACTTCGAGGAATTCGTCACTGACGATCTTGAAGCCCAACCGCTCATAGAACGGCGCTGCATACACCTGTGCACTCAGGAACTGTTTGGCCTGGCCGCGCTTCTCGGCCACGCCGATAACGGCTTCCATCAGCTTATCGCCGACCTTCAGCCCGCGCCAGTCCTTGAGCACCGACACGCGCCCGATCTCGCCGCTGGGCAGCAGACGCGCGGTGCCGATCGGAAAGTCGCCCTCGAACGCGAGGAAATGTACGGCACCGGCGTCGTCCGCGTCCCACTCCAGCTCCGGTGGAACCGATTGCTCAGCGATAAACACCGCTTCACGAATGCGCCGAATATCGGCGATATCCTTTTGCCAGTCCGCGACACTTACGTGAATCTTATTCATCGGCAAATCCCAGGCTTCCTTGCTTGACCAGTTCGCACAGCAGGTCACGCCCGTCTTCGTCCGCCAGCCACGGGCCGAGGTTTTCGGCGTGCAGGGCGTCGGCAGCGCAGATCAGCTTGAGCAATTCGCGCAACTTGCCCGGTAGGTAACGGCTCTGGCCGCTGGCGAACAGCAGCACATCGTCGTCGACTTCCGACCAAGCCAGGCGTGCGCTTGGGTTACGCACCAGGATCGCGCCGTCTTGCAGACTGTTGACGAAATCTTCTTCCCCCAATTCTTCACCGGCTACCAATTCAGGGTAGCGTGGCTCGGTCATGAACTGACCGAACCAGGTCAGCAGCATGCGCTCGTCGCTCATGTGCTCGGCCAGCAGGCTCTTGAGGCGATCGAGGGCGTCGCCCTGGATTTGGTGCGGGTCGCTGACCGGCTGGGCGTCGGCGTCGGTGTAGCGCTCTTCGTCAGTCAGGTACTGGCTGAGGAAGTCGGTGAAGTGGGTCAGCACTTCAGCGGCGCTTGGCGCGCGGAAGCCGACGGAGTAGGTCATGCAGTCATCTTCGGCAATGCCGAAATGCGCCAGGCGCGGCGGCAGGTAGAGCATGTCGCCTGGTTCCAGGACCCATTCGGCGCTTTCTTCGAATTCAGCCAGGATGCGCAGGTCGGCGTGCTGCAGCAATGGGCTTTCCGAGCTGCACATCTGGCCGATCTTCCAGTTGCGCTTGCCCTGGGCCTGCAGCAGGAACACGTCGTAGTTGTCGAAGTGCGGACCGACGCTGCCGCCGGGTGCGGCAAAGCTGATCATCACATCATCGATGCGCCAGCTTGGTAGGAAGCGGAACTGCTCCAGCAGCTCGGCCACTTCCGGTACGAACTGGTCAACGGCCTGCACCAGCAGGGTCCACTCGCGCTCAGGCAGGGTGCTGAATGCATCTTCAGCAAATGGGCCGCGACGCAATTCCCACGGACGCTCGCCGTGTTCGATCACCAGGCGCGATTCGACTTCTTCTTCCAGGGCCAGGCCGGCCAGTTCGTCGGCGTCGATCGGGCTTTCGAAGTCAGGGATGGCCTGGCGGATCAGCAGCGGTTTTTTCTGCCAGTAGTCGCGCAGGAATTCCCGTGCCGTGATGCCGCCCAGAAGTTGAAGAGGGATATCAGGATTCATGTGTAACCTATTGAAAAAAAGCATTTTTCAGACTGAAATAAAAACGCCCGGCGCGGCCGGGCGTCTCAAAGGGTCGAGCGACGATCAGATGCGCTTGGCTTGCTCTACAGCGTTACCGATGTAGTTGGCCGGGGTCAGCAGTTTCAGCTCGGCCTTGGCCGCGGCTGGCATGTCCAGGCCGTCGATGAAATTTTGCAGCGCTTCTGGGCTGATGCCCTTGCCGCGCGTCAATTCTTTCAGCTTCTCGTACGGGTTTTCGATGTTGTAGCGGCGCATCACGGTCTGGATCGGCTCGGCCAACACTTCCCAGCACGCGTCCAGGTCAGCGGCAATCTTCTGCTCGTTGAGTTCCAGCTTGCTGATGCCTTTAAGACTGGCTTCGTACGCGATCACACTGTGGGCAAAGCCCACGCCGAGGTTGCGCAGTACGGTGGAGTCGGTCAGATCGCGCTGCCAGCGGGAAATCGGCAACTTGCTGGCCAGGTGTTGGAACAGGGCGTTGGCAATGCCGAGGTTGCCTTCGGAGTTTTCGAAGTCGATCGGGTTGACCTTGTGCGGCATGGTCGACGAACCGATTTCACCGGCAATGGTGCGCTGCTTGAAGTAGCCCAGGGAGATGTAGCCCCAGATATCGCGATCGAAGTCGATCAGGATGGTGTTGAAGCGCGCAATGGCGTCGAACAGCTCGGCGATGTAGTCGTGGGGTTCGATCTGCGTGGTGTACGGGTTGAAGCCCAGGCCCAGCTCGTCTTCGATGAAGGCGCGGGCGTTGGCTTCCCAGTCGATCTCAGGGTAGGCCGAGATGTGTGCGTTGTAGTTGCCCACGGCGCCGTTGATCTTGCCCAGCAGTGGTACGGCTGCGACTTGAGCGATTTGGCGCTCCAGGCGGTACACCACGTTGGCCAGCTCTTTACCCAGGGTGGTCGGCGACGCCGGCTGGCCGTGGGTGCGCGACAGCATTGGCACGTCGGCGAAGCGGGTGGCCAACTCGCGGATGGCATTGGCGGTCTGGCGCATCAGCGGCAGCATGACGTCATCACGGCCTTCGCGCAGCATCAGGGCGTGGGACAGGTTGTTGATGTCCTCGCTGGTGCAGGCAAAGTGGATGAACTCGCTGACCTGGGCCAGTTCCGGCAGCTTGGCCGCCTGCTCTTTGAGCAGGTATTCGATGGCTTTTACGTCGTGGTTGGTGGTGCGCTCGATCTCTTTCACACGCTCGGCGTGCTCCAGGGAGAAGTTTTCCGCCAGGGTGTTGAGCACAGCGTTGGCTTCGGCGGAAAACGCCGGTACTTCGCTGATAGCGGGGTGAGCGGCCAGGCGCTGGAGCCAGCGCACTTCAACCAGAACGCGAGCACGGATCAAGCCGTATTCGCTGAAAATAGGGCGCAGGGCCTGGGTTTTGCCGGCGTAGCGGCCGTCAACAGGGGAAACCGCAGTGAGCGAAGAGAGCTGCATGGGGTGTTCTCGGACAGTCGGGCAACGAAATGGGGCGCGTATCATACATGAAAAAATCCGCCGGTCCGTCGCCAACTGACCGGCGTATTACGCGTAACGCACGAAAAAATGCGGTTGCTGCGACTTATTCGTTGCGCATCAACGGGTAAAGCTCTTTGAGCAATTTGCGGCGGCTGATCACCAATTGCCAACGATGACCGCCCAACTGACGCCACAACCGCGCCGAACGAATACCGGCCAGCAGCAGGGCGCGGATTTTCGAGGCGTTGTTCGGTTGTTGCAGGTTGCGCATGTCGCCGTGCACCTGGATGCGCTGGCGCAAGGTGCTCAAGGTGTCCTGGTACAGCGCGCCACAGGCCGCGATCACGTTTTCGTGGGCCGGACCGAAGTGTTCCACCTGGGACTGGATCTGCGGCAGGCGCTTGCCGATGACCTCGAGCATGTCGTCACGCTTGGCCAGTTGACGCTCCAGGCCGAGCATCGACAGGGCGTAGCGCAACGGCTCGCGCTGCAAAGTGCTCGGATCACGCTCCAGAGCACCGATCAGGGCACGATAGCCTTCGCGCAGGGCGAGATCATCGCCGCCGTAGACTTCCAGGGTGTCCTTGGGGTCGCGGATCAACAAGCTGCCGAGCATGCAGGTCAGGCCCGCTTCAGTGACTTGGCCGGTCTTGGCAATTTTGTCCACCAGTACGGCGGCGAGGAAAACCCCGCCCAATGCCGTCAATTGCTCCTGGGTCGGGCTCATGCCGATTTGCTCCAGGCTTCTGCCACTTCAATCACGCCGCCGCCCAGGCAGATTTCGCCGTCATAGAACACTACGGACTGGCCAGGTGTGACCGCGCGTTGCGGATCATCAAACGTGGCGCGATAGCCTGTAGCGGTTTTTTCCAGCGTGCAGGGCTGGTCGCTCTGGCGATAACGCACCTTGGCGGTCAGGCGGCGCGGGGAGCTCAGGTCGATCGGGTTGACCCAATAGATCTCGGAGGCAAGCAGGGCGCCGGAGAACAGCAGCGGGTGCTCGTTGCCCTGGCCGACGATCAGCTCGTTGTTCTCAAGATCTTTGATCAGCACGTACCACGGCTCTTCACCAGCGTCTTTCAAACCGCCGATGCCCAGGCCCTGACGCTGGCCGATGGTGTGGTACATCAGGCCATGGTGGCGGCCAATGACGTCGCCTTCCGTGGTTTTGATTTCACCCGGTTGCGCCGGTAGGTACTGCTTGAGGAAGTCGCTGAATCGGCGCTCGCCGATAAAGCAGATTCCCGTGGAGTCCTTCTTCTTGGCAGTGGCCAGGCCGTGTTGCTCGGCGATCTTGCGCACTTCGGGTTTTTCCAGCTCGCCCACCGGGAACAACGTCTTGGCGATCTGTTCACCGCCGACGGCGTGCAGGAAGTAGCTCTGGTCCTTGTTCGGGTCCAGGCCCTTGAGCAGTTCGGTGCGACCATCGATATCGCGGCGGCGCACATAGTGGCCAGTGGCGATCAGGTCGGCGCCGAGCATCATGGCGTAGTCGAGGAATGCCTTGAACTTGATCTCGCGGTTGCACAGGATATCCGGGTTCGGCGTGCGGCCTGCCTTGTATTCGGCCAGGAAGTGCTCGAACACGTTGTCCCAGTACTCGGCGGCGAAGTTGGCGGTGTGCAGCTTGATACCGATCTTGTCGCACACGGCCTGGGCGTCAGCCAGGTCGTCCATGGCGGTGCAGTATTCCGTTCCATCGTCTTCTTCCCAGTTCTTCATGAACAGGCCTTCCACCTCATAACCCTGCTCCATGAGCAGAACGGCGGAAACGGAAGAATCCACGCCGCCGGACATGCCGACGATGACGCGCTTCTTTTGTATGTCAGAAGGGGCTGGATCACGCATAGGGTTTCAACGGGTGTCTTGAAAAAGGACGCGATTCTATCAGGCTCAGGCCTTCAAGGCTAAAGAGAAGGGCGGATCAATTCGAGGCTGTGGCAGTGGCCGGCCAGATAATCATCGATACAGCGGATGATCAGCTCGCTGCGCCAGTCGTCGCGCAGGTCCATCAGTTCGTCACGGGTCAGCCAGCGGGCACGCAGGATGCCTTCGTCGAGTGGGTAGTCCGAACGGTGTTTCAGGGCTTTGGCAATAAAGCAGACTCTTTGATAGGTCACGCCATTGCTGGGGGCGGTGTACAGGTAAATGCCGAGGATACCGGTGGCTTCGACGTCCCAGCCGGTTTCTTCGAGGGTCTCGCGCACGGCTGCTTCGGTCAGGGTTTCATTTGGATCCAGGTGGCCGGCGGGCTGGTTGAGCACGGCACGGCCGCCCTTGAGTTCCTCGACCATCAGGAAGCGGCCGTTGTCTTCGACAATGGTGGCGACGGTGATGTGGGGTTGCCAGGTCATGGAAAGCCTCAGTGAAGAATGCGACGCGGTCTTTGGGCAGGATTGCAGTCAATGTGGCAGCGGGCTTGCTCGCGAATGCAGGATGTCAGTCGCTGCAGGTGTAGGCCGACCCACCGCATTCGCGAGCAAGTCCGCTCCCACATTTAGATTCGGTTTTTTTGTTGAAAAGTAAAAACAGAAACCCCGGCACAAGGCCGGGGCTTCTTTGCATCCTTACAACCTTACTTCAACTTGGCAATCGCCGCATTGAGGGTGTTGCTCGGACGCATGGCCTTGCCTGTCAGCTCCGGGTTCGGCGCGTAGTAGCCGCCAATGTCCACTGGCTTGCCCTGGACGGCGTTGAGTTCGGCAACGATGGTTGCTTCGTTCGCGGTCAGGGTCTTGGCCAGTTCGCCGAACTGCGCTTGCAGTGCAGTGTCTTCAGTCTGGGCGGCCAGGGCTTGAGCCCAGTACAGCGCCAGGTAGAAGTGGCTGCCACGGTTGTCGATGTTGCCGACTTTGCGCGATGGCGACTTGTTGTTGTCGAGGAACTGGCCGGTGGCCTGGTCCAGGGTCTTGGACAGTACCAGGGCTTTCGGGTTGTTGTACGTCACACCCAGGTGCTCAAGGGAAGCGGCCAGGGCCAGGAACTCGCCCAGGGAATCCCAGCGCAGGAAGTTCTCTTCAACCAGTTGCTGCACGTGCTTCGGTGCCGAACCGCCGGCGCCGGTTTCGAACAGGCCACCGCCGTTCATCAGTGGCACGATGGACAGCATCTTGGCGCTGGTGCCCAGTTCCATGATCGGGAACAGGTCGGTCAGGTAGTCACGCAGCACGTTACCGGTCACCGAGATGGTGTCCAGGCCCTTGCGGGTGCGCTCCAGGGTGAACTTCATCGCTTCGACTGGCGACATGATGCGGATGTCCAGGCCTTCGGTGTTGTGATCTTTCAGATAAGCCTGAACTTTCTCGACCACGACCCCGTCGTGTGCACGCTTGGGGTCCAGCCAGAAAATGGCCGGGGTGTTGCTGGCGCGGGCGCGGTTGACGGCCAGTTTGACCCAGTCCTGGATCGGCGCGTCTTTGGTCTGGCACATGCGGAAGATGTCGCCGGCTTCAACTTTCTGTTCCATCAGCAGGTTGCCCTTGCTGTCGGTGACGCGCACTACGCCGTCAGCCTTGATCTGGAAGGTCTTGTCGTGGGAGCCGTACTCTTCGGCTTTCTTCGCCATCAGGCCAACGTTCGGCACGCTGCCCATGGTGGTCGGGTCGAAAGCGCCATTGGCCTTGCAGTCTTCGATGACCGCCTGATAGATGGTGGCGTAGCAGCGATCCGGGATCACGGCCTTGGTGTCGTGCAACTGGCCATCGGTGCCCCACATTTTGCCGGAGTCACGGATCATGGCCGGCATCGAGGCGTCGACGATCACGTCGCTCGGCACGTGCAGGTTGGTGATGCCTTTGTCGGAGTTGACCATCGCCAGGGAAGGGCGAGCCGCGTAAACGGCCTGGATGTCAGCTTCGATCTGCGCTTGCTGCTCGGCCGGCAGGGCCTTGATGCGCGCGTACAGATCGCCGATGCCGTTGTTCAGGTTGAAGCCGATCTGCTCCAGCACGGTGGCATGCTTGGTCAGGGCGTCTTTATAGAACTCGGCAACGATCTGGCCGAACATGATCGGGTCGGAGACCTTCATCATGGTGGCTTTCAGGTGAACCGACAGCAGCACGCCTTGTTTCTTGGCGTCTTCGATTTCAGCGGCGATGAACGCGCGCAGGGCTTTCTTGCTCAGTACAGCGGTGTCGATGATTTCGCCGGCCTGTACCGAAGTCTTTTCCTTAAGGACAGTGGCGGTGCCGTCCTGGGCGATCAGCTCGATTTTGACAGTGTCAGCCGCTTCGATCTGTACGGCTTTTTCGCTGCCGTAGAAATCGCCAGTGTTCATGTGGGCAATGTGCGACTTGGAGTCGGCAGCCCAGGCGCCCATTTTGTGCGGGTGCTTGCGTGCATAGTTCTTGACCGACAACGGTGCGCGGCGGTCGGAGTTGCCTTCGCGCAGTACCGGGTTCACGGCGCTGCCCTTGACCTTGTCGTAACGTGCACGGGTTTCTTTTTCCGCGTCGGTGGTTACGGTTTCCGGGTAGTCCGGCAGGGCGTAGCCCTGGGCCTGCAGTTCCTTGATCGCGGCTTGCAACTGCGGGGTCGAGGCGCTGATGTTAGGCAGCTTGATGATGTTGGCTTCAGGCGTAACGGCCAGGTCGCCCAGTTCGGCGAGGTGGTCCGGGATAGCCTTGGCGCCCAGTTGCTCGGGGAAGCTTGCGAGGATGCGCGCGGCGAGGGAGATGTCGCGGGTTTCCACGGCAATATCAGCGGAAGCGGTGAAGGCCTCTACGATAGGCAGCAGTGAATAGGTGGCGAGGGCCGGGGCTTCGTCGGTGAAGGTGTAGATGATCTTCGAGCGGGTGGGCATATTCGGATTAACTCTCTTCTTTGCTGAAAGCGTGCGCAGAAACTCGAGATGCGCCGGGTGGAGCGCGTTCGTTCAAAGTCATCCATGAGCGAAATGTCGAGGTTTCTTCGCGGTGATGTTGGGTTGCATCAGTCGAGCGTCAAGCGTTTGGACTATTGTAATAATCCTGCTTTCTGGCTGAAGGCTACTGTCTAGAGCGGTCAGCCGTCGTGACTCTTGGGTCAGCGGCGGCATTATACATAGGTCGCTATGCTTACGCCGAGCCTTCATACAAAAGGTGTGTCGTCCATTGGTCTAAAGGTCGCAGGGCCCAGGTTGCGACCAAGGTTGCACGATGTGCTCAAGATTGGCGATTTTGCCTTTGCTTTCAGGCTTGTAGACGACAAATTATGCTGTTTTCGATGCAAATGAGCATGGCGTGAGGTTTCAGTCGCCATTTATCTGGAGTAGGCTCGAACGCAGCCAGATGTTCAATCCATAGATGGAGTTCAGCATGGGATACAAGAAGATTCAGGTTCCGGCAGTCGGCGATAAAATCACCGTCAATGCAGACCATTCTCTCAATGTTCCTGACCAACCGATCATCCCTTACATCGAAGGTGACGGTATCGGCGTCGACATCAGCCCGGTGATGATCAAGGTGGTCGACGCAGCTGTTGAAAAGGCCTACGGCGGCAAGCGCAAAATCTCCTGGATGGAGGTGTATGCCGGCGAAAAGGCCACTCAAGTCTACGACCAAGACACCTGGTTGCCCCAGGAAACCCTGGATGCGGTCAAGGACTACGTGGTTTCAATCAAGGGTCCGCTGACCACTCCCGTCGGTGGCGGCATCCGTTCGCTGAACGTGGCCCTGCGCCAACAGCTCGATCTGTATGTGTGCCTGCGCCCGGTGCGCTGGTTCGAAGGCGTGCCCAGCCCAGTCAAAAAGCCTGGCGATGTGGACATGACCATCTTCCGTGAAAACTCCGAAGACATTTACGCCGGTATCGAGTGGAAGGCCGGTTCGCCCGAAGCGATCAAGGTGATCAAGTTCCTGAAGGAAGAAATGGGCGTCACCAAGATCCGTTTCGACCAGGATTGCGGGATTGGCGTGAAGCCGGTCTCCAAGGAAGGGACCAAGCGCCTGGCGCGTAAAGCCCTGCAATATGTAGTGGATAACGACCGCGACTCACTGACCATCGTGCACAAAGGCAACATCATGAAGTTCACCGAAGGTGCCTTCAAGGAATGGGCCTACGAAGTGGCGGCCGAAGAATTTGGCGCCACACTGCTCGACGGCGGCCCTTGGATGCAGTTCAAGAACCCGAAGACCGGCAAGAACGTGGTGGTCAAGGACGCCATTGCCGACGCCATGCTCCAGCAGATCCTGCTGCGCCCCGCTGAATATGACGTGATCGCGACCCTCAACCTGAACGGCGACTACCTGTCTGATGCCCTGGCGGCAGAAGTGGGCGGTATCGGTATTGCGCCGGGGGCCAACCTGTCGGACACCGTGGCGATGTTCGAGGCGACACACGGTACTGCGCCCAAGTATGCGGGCAAGGATCAGGTCAATCCGGGATCGTTGATTTTGTCGGCGGAGATGATGCTGCGTCACATGGGATGGACCGAAGCAGCGGATTTGATCATCAAGGGCACCAATGGCGCGATTTCTGCCAAGACCGTGACGTATGACTTCGAGCGTCTGATGGACGGTGCCACCTTGGTATCTTCGTCAGGCTTCGGTGATGCGCTGATTTCACACATGTAAACAATGGGTATAAAACCGGCCATACCGTAAACGAAATGGCCGGTTTTTATTGAGCGCCTGCTCGTCGGCCGCTTAGGCCAATTGCTCTTTTGATTTTTGAGCAGCGCCATCTTTTGCTGTGCCGATGGTGACTGGCGCACTGATTTCAACTGCGTGCTTGCCTTTGGGCCCCTGAATAATCTCAAAGGAGACCGGCTGCCCCGCCTTCAGCGTTTTATAACCTTCCATTTTGATCGCTGAGTAATGCGCAAAAAGGTCTTCATTCTCGCCGTCTGCATTAATGAAGCCGTACCCTTTGGCATTGTTGAACCACTTGACCTTACCGCTTGCCATACCCATATCCCTCTGCACCAGACTCCATCACTGGAGTATCATCCAGTTTATCCGTCCTAACCCGAATAAATAAGGTTGACTGCGCGGACCTTTTTTACCCACTGTGGGTTCTATTGGTTGTAACACCGTTTCGCCGATAGTCAAGGCGACCAGTCGGTCAGAGTTGAAATTCTGACAGGTCGCCCCCACCACTGTAATTGAACCACTGACGAACCTTTCTTTCCATGCATGCAAACAGCCAGATTCGACTAACATTCAATCAGGATCGACCGGATCAGGAACATGATGACGACGGTTCTGCAGGCATTGCTGTTCAGGAGGCCAAGCCTGCTCTACAGGCGCCGCCGATGTACAAGGTGGTTTTGTTCAATGATGACTACACACCGATGGATTTCGTGGTCGAAGTGCTCGAGGTGTTTTTTAACCTGAACCGCGAGTTGGCGACCAAGGTAATGCTGGCCGTTCACACAGAAGGACGGGCAGTATGTGGAGTGTTTACCCGCGACATCGCCGAGACAAAGGCCATGCAGGTCAACCAGTACGCCAGGGAAAGCCAGCATCCGCTACTCTGTGAAATCGAGAAGGACGGTTAACGCCGACCACTTGGGTATGAGGTGAAGCTATGTTAAACCGCGAGCTCGAAGTCACCCTCAATCTTGCCTTCAAGGAGGCTCGTTCGAAGCGTCATGAATTCATGACCGTCGAGCACCTGCTGCTGGCACTTTTGGACAATGAAGCTGCCGCCACCGTTTTGCGTGCGTGTGGCGCCAACCTCGACAAACTCAAGCATGACCTGCAGGAGTTTATCGACTCCACGACGCCACTTATTCCAGTCCACGATGAAGACCGTGAAACCCAGCCAACCCTGGGTTTCCAGCGGGTGCTTCAGCGTGCCGTGTTCCATGTTCAGAGCTCCGGTAAGCGTGAAGTCACAGGCGCCAATGTGCTTGTGGCGATTTTCAGCGAACAGGAAAGCCAGGCAGTGTTCCTGCTCAAACAGCAGAGCGTTGCCCGTATCGATGTCGTCAACTACATCGCCCACGGTATCTCCAAGGTGCCTGGGCACGGCGATCATTCGGAGGGTGAGCAGGATATGCAGGACGACGAAGGTGGTGAGTCTTCTTCTTCGGGCAATCCACTGGATGCCTATGCCAGCAACCTCAACGAACTGGCGCGCCAGGGGCGGATCGATCCGTTGGTGGGGCGTGAGCTTGAAGTTGAACGCGTGGCGCAGATCCTTGCACGTCGTCGCAAGAACAACCCGTTGCTGGTGGGTGAGGCTGGCGTGGGTAAGACCGCGATTGCCGAAGGCCTGGCCAAGCGCATCGTCGACAACCAGGTGCCGGACTTGCTGGCCAACAGCGTCGTCTACTCTCTTGACTTGGGCGCCTTGCTCGCCGGGACCAAGTACCGTGGCGATTTCGAGAAACGTTTCAAGGCGTTGCTCGGTGAGTTGAAGAAACGCCCGCAGGCGATCCTGTTCATTGATGAAATCCACACCATCATCGGTGCCGGTGCCGCGTCGGGTGGGGTGATGGATGCCTCCAACCTGCTCAAACCGCTGCTGTCGTCGGGTGATATCCGTTGCATTGGTTCGACTACGTTCCAGGAATTCCGTGGGATCTTTGAAAAAGACCGTGCCCTGGCGCGCCGCTTCCAGAAGGTTGACGTGTCCGAGCCTTCGGTTGAAGACACCATCGGCATCCTGCGCGGGCTCAAGGGGCGCTTTGAAGCGCACCATGGCATCGAGTACACCGATGAGGCCCTGCGTTCAGCCGCTGAGCTGGCGTCACGCTACATCAATGATCGTCACATGCCCGACAAGGCCATTGACGTGATTGACGAGGCGGGTGCCTATCAGCGTCTGCAGCCGGTTGAGAAGCGTGTGAAGCGCATCGACGTGCCTCAGGTCGAGGATATCGTGGCGAAGATCGCGCGGATTCCGCCTAAACACGTCAACAGTTCCGATAAGGAGCTGCTGCGTAACCTGGAGCGTGACCTCAAGCTCACCGTATTCGGCCAGGATGCGGCCATCGACGCGTTGTCCACCGCGATCAAGTTGTCGCGTGCGGGCCTCAAGTCGCCGGACAAGCCTGTCGGCTCGTTCCTGTTCGCAGGCCCGACCGGCGTCGGCAAGACCGAAGCGGCGCGGCAGTTGGCCAAGGCAATGGGTATTGAGCTGGTGCGTTTCGACATGTCCGAATACATGGAGCGTCACACCGTGTCGCGCCTGATCGGTGCGCCTCCGGGCTATGTCGGTTTCGACCAGGGCGGCCTGTTGACCGAGGCGATCACCAAGCAGCCGCATTGTGTATTGCTGCTTGATGAAATCGAGAAAGCGCATCCTGAAGTCTTCAACTTGCTGCTGCAGGTGATGGACCACGGAACCCTCACCGACAACAACGGGCGCAAGGCGGACTTCCGCAACGTGATCGTGATCATGACCACCAACGCGGGTGCCGAAACGGCCGCGCGGGCCTCGATCGGCTTCAGCCATCAGGATCACTCTTCCGATGCGATGGAAGTGATCAAGAAGAGCTTCACGCCAGAGTTCCGCAACCGCCTGGACACCATTATCCAGTTTGGTCGTCTCAGTCATGAGGTCATCAAAAGCGTGGTGGACAAGTTCCTCACCGAGCTTCAGGCGCAGCTGGAAGACAAGCGCGTGCAGTTGGATGTCACGGAAGCGGCGCGCAGTTGGATCGCCGAGGGCGGCTACGATGCGGCAATGGGCGCACGCCCAATGGCACGTCTGATCCAGGACAAGATCAAGCGGCCACTGGCCGAAGAGATCCTGTTTGGCGAGCTTTCCGACCATGGTGGCGTGGTACACATCGACCTGAAGGACGGCGAGCTGACCTTCGAGTTCGAAACCACGGCTGAAATGGCCTGATCGAGCTGCGATAAAGCAAAGGCGCCGAAAGGCGCCTTTTTGCTGCTTCGCAAACGAGGGGGATCAAGCCCGCTCCCGCAGGAGATTTGTGGTGCCAGGTAAATCGCACATACAAAAACGCCCGGCATAGCCGGGCGTTTTGTATTGACTTGCTTAGCGAGCGCGGTAAGTGATGCGCCCTTTGCTCAAGTCATAGGGCGTCAGCTCGACGCGCACTTTGTCACCGGTAAGAATACGAATGTAGTTCTTGCGCATCTTGCCGGAGATATGCGCGGTTACGACGTGCCCATTTTCCAACTCCACACGAAACATGGTGTTGGGCAGGGTGTCGACGACAGTGCCTTCCATTTCGAAGCTGTCTTCTTTCGACATGCAGTAAAGCCCTCGGTATCCAGTGAATGGCCCGGTGCAACTGCGCCAGGCAAAAGCGGCGTGCATTGTGCCCGAAAAAGGGTGTTCAAGCCAAGGGGTTCTAGTTAACCACGACCCATCTTTGATTAATCAGCAGTTCTATGGGCCGATATTGGGTCTTGTAGTTCATCTTTTTGCAGTTCTTGATCCAGTACCCGAGGTACACCGCTTCCAATTCCAGGCGCAAAGCTTCGCCAATTTGCCAGAGGATTGCGTAGCGTCCAAGGCTACGACGTTCTTCGGTCGGCTCATAGAAGGTGTAGACCGCCGACAAGCCATTAGGCAGCAAATCGGTTACGGCTACCGCCACCAACCGGCCGTCGGCGCGAAACTCATAGAAGCGCGAGAAGGGCAGGTCACGTACCAGGAATGTGGAAAACTGGTCGCGGCTGGGCGGGAACATATCGCCATCCGCGTGTCGCTCCTCGATATAGCGCTGGTAAAGGTCGAAGTATTCTTCGGTGAACCGTGGCTTGGTCGGCGTCACCGTCAGGTCGGCATTGCGCTTGAGGATGCGTTTCTGATTACGGTCCGGTAGAAACTGCGCCACGGGGATGCGTGCCGGTACGCAGGCATTGCAGTTCTGGCAATGGGGCCGGTACAGATGATCACCGCTGCGCCGAAAGCCCATCTCCGACAGGTCGGCATACACATGCACGTCCATAGGCTGGCTGGGGTCGAGGAACAGTGTGGTGGCCTGCTCGTCGGGCAGATAGCTGCAAGAGTGGGGTTGAGTGGCATAAAACTTCAAACGCGCCAACTCGGTCATGATCAACCCTCGGATAAGCTTTGAAATAAGTGTAAGCCAGGAGCGCGGAAGTCGCCTAGGAAACCCACGGTCCAGTGCTGGGTTGATCCAGATGGTCGCGCAGGAAACCTGCGAAGTCGTTGCGGGATATGGCGCGAGCGCCCAGGCTGTGCAGATGATCGTTGGGCATCTGGCAGTCGATCAGTACAAAGCCCCATTCTTGTAATTGGTGGGTCAGCGTGGCGAAGCCGAATTTCGAGGCATTGTCGGCGCGGCTGAACATGGACTCGCCAAAAAACAGCTGGCCCATCGCCAAGCCATACAAGCCCCCCACCAGATTGCCGTCTTCCCAAACCTCCACCGAATGCGCGTAGCCCCGCTGGTGCAGTTCCAGGTAGGCGCTTTGGATGCTTTCGGTGATCCAGGTGCCGTCGGCATAGGCACGCGGTGCGGCGCAGGCCTGGATGACGGCGGCGAAGTCCTGATCGAAGGTCACCGTGTAGCGCTGCTGGCGCAACAGCTTGCCCAGGCTGCGCGATACGTGCAGTTCGTCGGGGAATATGACGGTGCGCGGGTCGGGCGACCACCAGAGGATAGGCTGTCCCTCCGAAAACCACGGGAAGCAGCCATGGCGATAGGCTTGTACCAGCCGCTCGGCCGATAAATCGCCACCGGCGGCGAGTAGGCCATTGGGTTCACGCATGGCCTTGGCCAATGGAGGGAACGTCAGAGAATCGCGTTGTAACCAGGTCAGCATGGTATCCAGGCTTATGGAAGGGGAGGGGAGTGGCAGGTATGACACCTGCTGGCGCAGTGCTGATTATTGTCGACATGGCGCCATCGGGCCAGCCCGAATCAGCCATTGGGGTGGATTAGCGTGAGCAGGTGTTTCTGCAACTCTGTGCCAGGGAAGTGGTCGTAATCGGGTCTGTACCATGAAGGCCATTTGCCAAGTTGGCCTGGATTGATAAAAACAGCGCATAAGCCTTTGTCAGCAAAGACAATGCATGCTCAAATTGAACAGGGTATGACACTCTACTGGCTATGCTGCCGAGTGAAGGGCAAGGGCGTGGCATCGTCGGCACAAACCCGTACAATGCGGGCATTGTGGTGCTTTCGTCATTTCATCCAGCAATCGCCCGATGTTAAAAGTAGATTCAACGACGCACGTTCATTTTTCAGCTGCTCGGATTGGGCAGTATTTGCAGTCATTCAACAGATGGACGCGCTAACGGCGCAGGAAAAGACCCGTTTTGAAGAAATCCGCCGCAACACCTAAAGCAGCAGTCGTGCCGGCCTGGCGCCAGCACCTGCATTATCGTCTCAAGGAAGGTGCGCTGATCGCGATCGGCGCGCTGTGCCTGTTCCTGATGATGGCCTTGCTCACTTACGGCAAGGATGATCCGGGCTGGAGCCACAACAGCAAGATCGAAGACGTGCAGAACTTCGGCGGGCCTGCCGGTTCCTACAGCGCCGATATCCTGTTCATGGTGCTGGGTTACTTCGCCTATATCTTCCCCTTGCTGCTGGCGATCAAGACCTGGCAGATCTTCCGTCAGCGCCACGAGCCATGGCAGTGGAGCGGCTGGCTGTTCTCCTGGCGCCTGATCGGCCTGGTGTTCCTGGTGTTGTCCGGCGCTGCGCTGGCGCATATCCATTTTCATGCACCGACCGGCCTGCCGGCGGGCGCGGGCGGGGCGCTGGGCGAAAGCCTGGGCGACCTGGCGCGCAGGTCCCTGAATATCCAGGGCAGCACGCTGATGTTCATCGCACTGTTCCTGTTCGGCCTCACAGTGTTCACCGACCTGTCGTGGTTCAAGGTGATGGACGTGACCGGCAAGATCACCCTCGACCTGCTGGAGCTGTTCCAGGGTGCCGCCAACCGTTGGTGGGCAGCCCGAGTCGATCGCAAGCGTATGGTCGCCCAGTTGCGCGAGGTGGATACCCGCGTCAATGAGGTAGTGGCTCCGACCACACCGGATCGGCGCGAACAGGCTAAGGTCAAGGAACGCCTGATCGAGCGCGAGCAGGCCTTGAGCAAGCACATGTCGGACCGCGAGAAGCAGGTGCCGCCGGTGATCGCCCCGGCACCGCCCAAGGCCCCCGAGCCGAGCCATCGCGTGCAGAAAGAGAAACAGGCGCCGCTGTTCATCGACAGCGCCGTCGAAGGCACCTTGCCGCCGATCTCGATCCTCGATCCGGCCGAAAAGAAACAACTCAATTACTCACCGGAATCCCTGGCGGCCGTCGGCCATCTGCTGGAAATCAAGCTCAAGGAATTCGGCGTCGAAGTGTCGGTGGATTCCATCCATCCCGGCCCGGTGATCACCCGGTACGAAATCCAGCCGGCCGCCGGCGTGAAGGTCAGCCGCATCGCCAACCTGGCGAAGGACCTGGCCCGTTCCCTGGCCGTGACCAGCGTGCGTGTGGTCGAGGTCATCCCCGGCAAGACCACCGTGGGTATCGAGATTCCCAACGAAGACCGCCAGATCGTGCGCTTCTCCGAAGTACTGTCGACCCCGGAGTACGACAACTTCAAATCGCCGGTCACCCTGGCCCTGGGCCACGATATCGGCGGCAAGCCGGTGATCACCGACCTGGCGAAAATGCCGCACTTGCTGGTGGCCGGTACCACCGGTTCCGGTAAGTCGGTGGGTGTGAACGCGATGATCCTGTCGATCCTGTTCAAGTCCGGTCCGGACGACGCCAAGCTGATCATGATCGACCCGAAGATGTTGGAGTTGTCGATCTACGAAGGCATTCCACACCTGCTCTGCCCGGTCGTCACCGACATGAAGGACGCCGCCAACGCCCTGCGCTGGAGCGTCGCCGAGATGGAGCGCCGCTACAAGCTGATGGCGAAGATGGGCGTGCGGAACCTGTCGGGCTTCAATGCCAAGATCAAGGAAGCCCAAGAGCGCGGCGAGACGATCGATGACCCGTTGTACAAGCGCGAAAGCATTCACGACGAAGCGCCGAAACTGACCAAGCTGCCGACCATTGTGGTGGTGGTCGACGAATTCGCCGACATGATGATGATCGTCGGCAAGAAGGTCGAAGAGCTGATCGCGCGTATCGCCCAGAAGGCGCGGGCTGCGGGTATTCACTTGATCCTCGCCACCCAGCGTCCGTCGGTGGACGTGATCACGGGTTTGATCAAGGCCAACATTCCGACGCGCATGGCGTTCCAGGTGTCGAGCAAGATCGACTCGCGGACCATCATCGACCAGGGCGGCGCCGAACAACTGCTCGGCCACGGTGACATGCTCTACATGCCGCCGGGCACCAGCCTGCCGATCCGCGTCCACGGCGCGTTTGTTTCCGACGATGAAGTCCATCGTGTAGTAGAAGCGTGGAAGCTGCGTGGCGCGCCGGAATACAACGACGATATTCTCACGGGTGTTGAAGAGGCCGGCAGTGGCTTCGACGGCGGCAGCGGCGGCGGCGACGATGATGCCGAAACCGACGCGCTGTACGACGAGGCCGTGGCCTTCGTGCTGGAAAGCCGTCGCGCCTCCATTTCGGCAGTGCAGCGTAAACTGAAGATCGGCTACAACCGCGCCGCCCGTATGATCGAAGCCATGGAAAACGCCGGCGTCGTGACCGCAATGAACACCAACGGCTCGCGCGAAGTGATTGCCCCTGGGCAGATGCGCGACTGATCCCGTGCCGCGTGGCAGCACGTGGCGCGCCCTGAACACTCAATGAGGACTCCCATGCGCCTTATCCGCATGCTGTTGTTGCCGGCACTGGCCCTGACTGCTGTTTCGGCCCACGCTGACCCGGCCTCCGTGGCCAGCCTGAAGAACCTGTTGGACAAATCCCAGACCCTGACCGCGCGCTTCTCGCAGTTGACGCTCGATGCTGGTGGCACCCAGTTGCAGGAAACTGCAGGCGAAATGGCCGTGCAGCGTCCTGGCCTGTTCTACTGGCACACTGAAGGCAAGGCTGAACAGACCATCGTGTCTGATGGCCAGAAGGTCACGCTGTGGGACCCGGACCTGGAGCAGGCCACCATCAAGAAGCTCGACCCGCGCCTGAACCAGACCCCCGCGTTGTTGCTGTCGGGTGATGTGTCGAAGATCAACGACAGCTTCGACATCACCTCCAAGCAAACCAGCAACGTGATCGAGTTCACCCTCAAGCCGAAATCCAAGGACACGCTATTCGATACGCTGTCCCTGTCGTTCGGCAATGGCGTGATCAACAACATGCGCCTGGTCGACAGTGTCGGCCAACGCACCGATATCCTGTTCTCCGGGGTCAAGGCCAACCAGCCGGTGCCTGCCTCCAAGTTCAAGTTCGACATCCCCAAGGGTGCCGACGTGATCCAGGAATAACACGCTGCCCATGGACCTGTTTCGAAGTGACCCGATTGCCCAGCCATTGGCCGCGCGCTTGCGTTCGACCAACCTGGATGAGTACGTCGGTCAGGAACACCTGCTGGCTCGCGGCAAGCCTTTGCGCGAAGCCCTGGAGCAGGGTGCGCTGCACTCGATGATTTTCTGGGGGCCGCCGGGGGTGGGCAAGACCACCTTGGCGCGGTTGCTGGCAAAGGTCTCGGATGCGCACTTTGAAACAGTCTCGGCGGTCCTGGCAGGGGTCAAGGAGATCCGCCAGGCGGTGGAAGTTGCCAAGCAACAGGCCGGTCAATACGGCAAGCGCACTATCCTGTTTGTCGATGAAGTGCACCGCTTCAACAAATCGCAGCAGGATGCGTTTTTGCCCTATGTGGAAGATGGCACGCTGATCTTTATCGGCGCCACCACCGAAAACCCTTCGTTCGAACTGAACAACGCATTGCTCTCGCGGGCGCGGGTCTATGTGCTGAAAAGCCTGGACGAGGCCGCCATGCGGAAGCTGTTGCAGCGGGCCCTGAATGAAGACAAGGGCCTGGGTAAGCGGCAACTCAGCGTCAGCGAGGAGGGCTTCAAGATCCTGCTGGCCGCCGCCGATGGTGATGGTCGCCGCTTTCTCAACCTGGTGGAGAACGCCTCCGACCTGGCCGAAGACGGCAGCGAGATTGGCGTCGACCTCCTGCAAAGCCTGCTCGGCGACACGCGGCGGCGTTTCGACAAGGGCGGTGAAGCCTTCTACGACCAGATCTCGGCCCTGCATAAATCCGTGCGCGGCTCCAACCCGGACGGCGCGCTGTACTGGTTCGCGCGCATGATCGACGGTGGTTGCGACCCGCTGTACCTCGCCCGCCGCGTCGTACGCATGGCCAGCGAAGACATCGGCAACGCCGACCCGCGCGCATTGAGCCTGTGCCTTGCCGCCTGGGACGTGCAGGAGCGCCTCGGCAGCCCGGAAGGCGAGCTGGCGGTGGCCCAGGCCATCACCTATCTTGCCTGTGCGCCGAAGAGCAACGCGGTGTACATGGGCTTCAAGTCGGCCCTGCGTGCCGCCGCCGAATACGGCTCCCTCGAAGTGCCGATGCACCTGCGCAACGCGCCGACCAAGCTGATGAAACAACTGGGTTATGGTGATGAATATCGCTACGCCCATGATGAACCGGACGCCTATGCGGCCGGTGAAGACTACTTCCCCGATGAACTTGAGCCACTCCCGCTCTATCAGCCAGTGCCCCGTGGCCTGGAACTGAAGATTGGCGAAAAGCTCAGTCACCTCGCACAACTCGATCGACTCAGTCCCAAACAGCGGAGAAAGTAGTGTTCAAGACGATTCTTGCCGTGTCCGCAGCCGGCATCGCTGGTACATTATTGCGTTTCGCCGCCGGCACTTGGGTCAGCGCCCATTGGCCGAAGCATTTTTATGCGGCGACCCTGGCGGTCAACCTGGTGGGTTGCCTGATTATCGGCTTGCTGTACGGCTGGTTCCTGTTGCGCCCGGAAGTGCCGATTGAAATTCGCGCCGGCTTGATTGTCGGCTTTGTAGGCGGTCTGACGACCTTTTCATCCTTTTCACTGGATACGCTACGCCTGCTGGAAAGCGGGCAGGCCCTGACCGCCTTCGGGTACCTGGGCATCAGCGTGTTCGGCGGGCTGCTCGCCACCTGGGCCGGCCTGTCCTTGACCAAACTTTGATAAACGAGAGACCGACATGCTCGATTCCAAACTGTTACGTAGCAACCTTCAGGACGTAGCGGACCGCCTGGCATCCCGTGGCTTTGCCTTGGATGTCTCGCGCATCGAAGCGCTGGAAGAACAGCGCAAGACCGTCCAGACCCGCACCGAAGCACTGCAGGCTGAGCGTAATGCGCGTTCCAAATCCATCGGTCAGGCCAAGCAGCGCGGCGAAGACATCGCGCCGCTGATGGCAGATGTCGAGCGCATGGGCACCGAGCTGTCCGAAGGCAAGGTCGAGCTGGACAAGATCCAGACCGAGCTGGATTCGATCCTACTGGGCATCCCCAACATCCCCCACGAATCCGTGCCGATTGGCGCAGACGAAGACGGCAACGTCGAAGTGCGTCGTTGGGGCACGCCTAAAGCCTTCGATTTCGAGATCAAGGACCACGTCGCCCTGGGCGAATTGACCGGTGGCCTGGATTTCGAAACCGCCGCCAAGATGTCCGGCGCGCGCTTTGCCTTGCTGCGTGGCCCGATCGCGCGCATGCACCGTGCCCTGGCGCAGTTCATGATCAACCTGCACACCGGCGAACACGGTTACGAAGAAGCCTACACCCCTTATCTGGTGCAGGCGCCGGCGCTGATGGGTACCAGCCAGCTGCCGAAATTCGAAGAAGACCTGTTCAAGATCAGCCGCGACGGCGAAGCCGACCTTTACCTCATCCCCACCGCCGAAGTGTCGCTGACCAACATCGTCGCTGGTGAGATCCTCGACGCCAAGCAACTGCCGATCAAGTTCGTCGCCCATAGCCCGTGCTTTCGCAGTGAAGCCGGCGCGTCGGGTCGCGATACCCGCGGCATGATCCGCCAGCACCAGTTCGACAAGGTCGAGATGGTGCAGGTGGTCGAGCCGTCGATGTCCATGGAAGCCCTGGAAGGCCTGACCGCCAACGCCGAACGCGTCCTGCAACTGCTGGAGCTGCCATACCGCGTACTGGCGTTGTGCACTGGCGACATGGGTTTCAGCGCTGTGAAGACCTATGACCTTGAAGTGTGGGTGCCGAGCCAGGACAAGTACCGCGAGATTTCGTCGTGCTCCAACTGCGGTGATTTCCAGGCCCGTCGCATGCAGGCGCGCTTCCGTAACCCGGAAACCGGCAAGCCGGAGCTGGTGCACACCCTCAACGGTTCCGGCCTGGCTGTAGGCCGTACCCTGGTGGCGGTGCTGGAAAACTATCAGCAGGCCGACGGTTCGATCCGCGTACCGGAAGTGCTCAAGCCGTACATGGCGGGCGTTGAGGTCATCCGCTAAATGGAATTTCTGCCGCTGTTTCATAACCTGCGCGGCAGTCGTGTGTTGGTCGTCGGTGGTGGGGAGATTGCCTTGCGCAAATCCCGGCTGCTGGCCGACGCCGGTGCGTTGCTGCGGGTGGTTGCTCCCCAGATCGAAGACCAGCTCACGGCGCTGGTACTGGGCAGTGGCGGAGAACTGATATTGCGCGGTTATCAGGAGGCGGACCTTGACGGTTGCACCCTGATCATCGCGGCAACCGACGACGAGCCGCTGAACGCGCAAGTGTCCAGCGATGCCAAGCGCCGCTGCGTACCGGTCAATGTGGTGGATGCGCCAGCCTTGTGCAGCGTGATCTTCCCGGCGATTGTCGATCGCTCACCCTTGGTGATCGCGGTGTCCAGCGGCGGTGATGCGCCGGTGCTGGCGCGCTTGATCCGCGCCAAGCTAGAAACCTGGATTCCGTCCACTTACGGTCAATTGGCCGGGTTGGCGGCGCGTTTTCGTGCGCAGGTCAAAGGTTTGTATCCGGATGTGCAGCAACGTCGGGCGTTCTGGGAAGAGGTTTTCCAAGGCCCGATTGCCGACCGTCAATTGGCAGGTCAAGGCGATGAGGCTGAGCGTCTGTTGATCGAAAAGGTCAATGGCGCGCCGCCCTATGCGCCGGGTGAGGTTTACCTGGTAGGTGCGGGCCCCGGTGACCCGGACCTGCTGACTTTCCGTGCCTTGCGCCTGATGCAGCAGGCCGACGTGGTGCTCTACGACCGTCTGGTCGCCCCGGCGATCCTGGAGCTCTGCCGCCGTGACGCCGAGCGCGTGTATGTCGGCAAGCGCCGCGCCGACCATGCCGTGCCTCAGGACCAGATCAACCAGCAACTGGTGGACCTGGCCAAGCAGGGCAAGCGCGTGCTGCGCCTCAAGGGTGGCGATCCGTTCATCTTTGGCCGGGGTGGCGAAGAGATCGAAGAACTGGCGGCCCACGGCATCCCGTTCCAGGTGGTGCCGGGGATCACCGCGGCCAGCGGTTGCGCGGCGTATGCCGGGATTCCGCTGACCCATCGCGATTATGCGCAGTCGGTGCGGTTTATCACCGGGCATCTGAAGGACGGGACATCGGACCTGCCTTGGCATGATCTGGTGGGGCCTTCGCAGACCCTGGTGTTCTACATGGGGTTGATTGGCTTGCCGATCATCTGCGAGCAACTGATCAAGCATGGGCGTGCACCGGATACCCCAGCAGCGCTGATCCAGCAGGGCACCACGTCCAACCAGCGCGTGTTTACCGGCACGCTGGCGGACCTGCCGCGCATGGTGGCGGAGCATGAAGTGCATGCGCCGACGCTGGTAATCGTGGGTGAAGTGGTGGTGTTGCGCGAGAAGCTCAAGTGGTTTGAGGGCGCTCAGTCCCAAATCTGAACGTGTCGCCTGCTTTTGTGGTGAGCGAGCTTGCCTCGCGCGACGCAAGTCCGTTCACCACAAATACTACTGGGCGACAAATACAGATTTGCCGCTCAACCTTTCTCGATCATGCTTTTCATCAAACTTCTGCAACGGCCCCTTCGGCACAATTCCCGTCGGATTGATTGTCCGGTGGCTGGCATAGTAATGCCCCTTGATGTGCGCAAAATCCACCGTCTCGGCCACACCCGGCCATTGATACAGTTCCCTTAACCAGCTCGACAGGTTCGGATAATCCGCAATCCTGCGCAGGTTGCATTTGAAGTGGCTGTAATACACTGCATCAAAGCGGATCAGTGTGGTAAACAACCGCACATCGGCTTCGGTCAAGTACTCGCCGGCCAGGTAGCGATGGTCGCCCAGATGCTGTTCCAGTTGATCCAACTGCGCGAATACATCCTCAAATGCACTCTCATATGCCTGCTGCGACGTCGCGAAGCCCGCGCGGTACACGCCGTTGTTCACAGCAGGGTAGATGCGCTCGTTCAGCGTGTCGATGGTCGCGCGCAGCGGCTCGGGGTAGAAGTCGAGGGTATTGCCGGTCAACTCATTGAACGCACTGTTGAACATGCGGATGATCTCCGCCGATTCATTGCTGACGATGCGCTTGAGCTTCTTGTCCCACAGTACCGGGACGGTGACGCGCCCGGTGTAGTCGGCAGTGTCGGCGGTGTAACGCTGGTGCATGAAGGCAAAGTCGTCGAGTTTGTCGCCGGTCGAGCCGTGGGCCTTATCGAAGGTCCAGCCGTTTTCCAGCATCAGCCAACTGACCACGGACACATCGATCTGGCTTTCCAGGCCTTTGAGCTTGCGCAGGATCAGGGTGCGATGGGCCCAGGGGCAGGCGAGAGAAACATAGAGGTGGTAACGACCGGCTTCGGCTTTGAAACCACCCTCACCACTCGGGCCAGGCGCACCGTCGGCGGTCACCCAGTTCCGGCGTTGCGCCTGTTCCCGTTGGAATGCGCCGTCTGCGCTACTTTCGTACCACTGGTCTTTCCAGTGTCCTTCGATCAGCAAGCCCATGACTGGCTCCTCAACTAATAAGCATTGGAGGCCAGTCTAAAGGGCTGAGTTCGATTTAAAAGCGCAAAGACCGGGCGATAATGATCGATTAAATCGATTTGTCCCGCGCATCCCAATATTGCTGGGCCATGGCGAACGCTTGTTCCCGTGGATGGCCCAGGCCGCGCAAAGCCAGGGCCATGGTCGCGATCAATGCCAGTTGCGGGTAACTGTCTTCGACATCACCGCGCCACAGCGCCTTCAGGTGTTCCGGTTCGAGTGTGGCCGGTTTGACGTGGCGCTGGATGGAGAGGGCGGGCCACGCTTCGTCCCAGCTTTCGCCGCCGGTGGTGCCGTAGAGATGGCTGGCCGAGTCGGGGTTGATCTCGATCTCGCCGCCATCGCCCTTCACCACGATCACGTTGTCGCCGAGCAGGCCGCTGGCATCGCGGTGCACACCCTGATAACCCGGATGGAAGATACTCTGCAGGCCCAGGCGCGCACTCAAGGGATTGAGCAAACGCGCCAGGGAGTGAATCGGCGAGCGCAGGCCCAGGGTGTTGCGCAAGTCGATCATGCGTTGCAGTTGCGGCGCCCAATCGCCCAGCGGGATAAATGCCAGGTTGCCTTGCGCGTAAGCCGCCTCGACCTGTTGCCAGTTCCGGCACAGGGGGATCTGCAAGCCTTCCAGCAATTGTTCGGTGTACAACCGGCCTGCCGTGTGCGTGCCGCCGCCGTGCATAAGGATGCGCACGCCATTTTGCGCCAGGCACTTGGCGGCCAGCAGGTACCACGGCAAATGGCGCTTCTTGCCGGCATAGGTCGGCCAGTCGACGTCCACGTTCAGCGCCGGGGCATCCAGGCGTTCACGCACGGCTTCGGTGAAACCGGCGAGTTCTTCCGGGCTTTCTTCCTTGTGGCGCAGCAGCATCAGGAAAGCGCCGAGCTGGGTGTCTTCGACTTTTTCGTCGAGCAACATGCCCATGGCTTCGCGGGCCTCCTCGCGGGTTAGGTTGCGCGCGCCGCGCTTGCCTTTACCCAAGATGCGCACGAACTGCGCAAACGGGTGTTCGGCAGGGGGTTCGAGGGTCAGCGGGGCAAAGTCGGTCATAAGCAATTCGTCGGCCTGGGCAGGCCCGCCAGCTTGGCGGCGAGTTTGGCGGGAGTGCCGTTGAACAGTTTGTTGAGGTGCAGGCTGTTGCCCTTTTCCGGGCCGAGTTTCAAGGCGGTGTACTTGATCAGCGGACGCGTGGCCGGGGACAGCTGGAATTCGGCATAGAACTGGCGCAGCAGTTCGAGAATTTCCCAGTGGGCCGGGGTCAGCTCCAGCGCCTCGGCGGCAGCCAGGGCCTGCGCGACCTCAGTGGACCAGTCGTTCAGATCAGCCAAATAGCCGTCCTTGTCCAGTTCCAGGGTGCGTGCGCCTACGGTCAGGGTGTTCATAGCCAGGTGTTGACCTTGTCGTAGTCGATCGACAGCTGCACGAAACCTGGGTAGTCCACGCTGTCGGCCCAGTCCGGCAGCGGCAGGTTGCGCGCCTGCATGTCTTCGGCCAGCACAAACACCTTCACGCCCTTGGTGTGCAGGGCCGGGGCGTGCAGCCCATAGGCGCCGTCGCCGCACAGCAGGATCGCGTCCTCGGCGCCGCAGATACGCAGGCAGCTGTCGAGGCGACTGTCGGAAAACGGGGAGTGAGACACCACGTGTAAAGTCGACATCAGAGGGTAATCACCTGGTCGTAACGGTCAATCAATTGGGAAATAGCTTCGTTGCTCAACGGTTGCGCCTCGGTGGGCGGCGTCAAGCCACGCACGGCCATGCTGTGACGGCAGACAAATACATCGTCGATGCCGAACAGCCCCAGTGCCTGCAGGTTGGCACTGAGGTCCTTTTGTTGCACGGCCTTGGCGTTCTGGTGCGCAGCGAGCTGGAACACGCCGTCATCCATGAACAGCAAGCCGATGGGCAGATCGAACGCGCCACCGGCCAGCACGATGTCCAGCGCTTCCCGTGCGCTCGGCCCTGACCATGGAGCCTGGCGGCTGATCACCAATAAGGATTCAGACATCTCACGGCCCTCCAAAACAGATCAGGCGGTCGGCATCCTGGATCGCATCATGTAATTGCCCCAGGCCAGACAGCGCCCAGGGCGCCTCCAGATTCACCGCTGTACGCTGATACCGTGTGGCTTCCTCCTGGTTGAGTACGCCACGGCGTAACGCGGCGGCGATGCACACCACGCCATCAAGCTGGTGCTGGCTGACAAACTCACGCCATTGGCGGGCAATGTCTTGCTCATCCTGGGGCGCAACGATGTTGTTGGACGCGCTGTGCACGCCGTCCTGATAGAAAAACAGCCGCACAATCTCATGCCCGCCGGCCAGCGCCGCCTGGGCGAACAGCAGGGCGCGGCGCGAGGAGGGCGCGTGGGCGGCGGAAAACAGGGCAATCGCAAACTTCATGGAACACTCTGCAAGCAAACGTGAGCCAATGATAAAGCCGCCGCCACGAAAAAGCCCGCCGTGATCAAAACGGTCACCTTTGCTGACTGTTTCGGCGATTGCCGGCAAGCGTACTGCTGCCTAGTCTGTGGGCAGTCGAAACGAAAATGGAGTGCCCATGTCAGGTCCCTTGGCGTCCCTCAAAGTGCTGGACTTTTCCACCCTGCTGCCTGGCCCGTTTGCCTCTCTGATGCTGGCGGACATGGGCGCCGAGGTGCTGCGCATCGAGTCGCCCACGCGCCTGGACCTGTTGCGCGTGCTGCCGCCCCATGATCAGGGCACGTCGGCCAGCCACGCCTACCTCAATCGTAACAAACGCAGTCTGGCGCTGGACCTCAAGCAGGCCGAGGCGCTGGAGATTGTGCGGGCGCTGGTGAAGGGCTACGACATCCTGCTCGAACAATTCCGGCCGGGGGTGATGGAGCGCCTGGGTTTGGGCTATGAGGCACTGAAAGCGATCAATCCCCGGCTGATTTATGTGTCGATAACCGGTTACGGCCAGACGGGACCCTATAAGGACCGCGCCGGGCACGATATCAATTACCTGGCGCTGGCCGGGGTGGCCAGTTACACCGGGCGCCAGGACAGCGGGCCTGTGCCCCTCGGCGTGCAATTGGCGGATGTGGGCGGTGGTTCGCTGCATGCGGTGGTGGGGTTGCTGGCGGCGGTCATCGCCCGGCAGCAGAGCGGAGTCGGCCAATACCTGGATGTGAGCATGACTGACTGCTCGTTCAGCCTGAACGCCATGGCCGGCGCGGGCTACCTGGCGTGTGGGGTAGAACCGGAGCGGGAGGGGCATGTGCTCAATGGCGGCAGTTTTTACGATTACTACCGCTCGCGGGATGGGCGCTGGATGTCAGTGGGCAGCCTGGAGCCTGGGTTTATGCAGCAGCTCTGCGACGCGCTGGGACGGCCGGAGCTGGCGGCACTGGGGTTGTCGCCCAAGCTCAAGATTGCGCTGCAAGTCGAGTTTGAGAAGCGCAGCTTTGATGAGTTGTGCACGTTGTTCGCCGGAGCGGATGCCTGTGTGGAGCCGGTGTTGAGCCTAAGTGAAGCGATGGAGCATCCACAGCTCAAGGCGCGGGCACTGGTCAGCCAGGTGCCGCGCGGCGATGGTTCCACCCAACCGCAACTGGCCTGCCCGTTGAAGTTTTCGGAAGGTTTACCGGCACCGCGACATGTGGGTGTCGCGGTGGGGGCGCACAGTGATGAGGTGTTGACGGAGTTGGGCCTGAGCCGCCGGCGAATCAGCGAGCTGCGCACAGCTCGCGTGATTGCCTGAGGTCTATTCGACGCGGGTTTCGCCGGTAAACACCAAGGTCTGCCGACACCGCCTGCACAAATACCGCCGCCCTCGAGCCACCATGCCATGGCGTTGTGAGGAGAACGGAAAGTCACTGTCCGCGCACGGGCATCGGTAGATATAGCGAGTCACCTGGCGACGCTTCACCTCATAGGTGTGGCAACGGTCCGGCGGTAGTTCGTAGACCCCACGCATGATCAATTGCCATTCCTCGCCATGGGGCTGGATACGCTCGCCAAACAACTGGTGGGCAATCAGATGCGCCACCTCATGGGCCACGGTCTGTTTCAGGAAATGTTGGCTGTTTTCACGGTACAACTGTGGGTTGAAACGCAGCAGGTTCTCGTGCAAATGCGCGACACCGGCCTTCTGGCCCCGTAGCTTGAGGCTGACCTGGGGGCGTTTGAAGCTTCGTTTGAAAAAGGATTCGGCTTGCAGGAAACAATCTTCGACGCGGGTATTGAGTTGCTCGGGCATGCTGTACATATCTCCAGAGACGTCCAGTATGCCGCAAAGCTGGGTGTTTCCGAATCTGTCAGGCGCCGAATGGTCATGCATGATGCACAAAGCCACCTTGCGGTGGCTTTGCCCAAGGGTTAAGAGGTCAGTTGGTGTAGATCGGGCCCACGCCCAGGCCCCAGACGATCACGGTAAACGCCATGATTGCCACCAATACCACCAGGCCCACGGCCAGTACCGAGCTGGAAAACAGGAAACCTTCATCCGGGTCGATATTCATGAAGGTCGGCAGCCCCACATAGAGCAGGTACACCGTGTAACAGATGGCCGCCGTACCCACGACCATGCCCAGCCACATATGCGGATAGAGTGCGGCCAGCCCGCCGATAAACAGAGGCGTAGCGGTGTAGGTGGCAAAGGCCACGCAGCGCGCCATGCTGGGGTTGGCGTCGTAAGTGCGGGCCATCCAGTGGATGAACGCGCCCATCACCGCCACGCCGCCGAGCATGGCGGCGTAGGACATAAGAGTCATCCACAGGGCGCTTTCCTGGGTCAGCATCACCGGCGCGCGATTGCCGATGACCCAGCCGACCTGGGTGGTGCCGATAAAGGCGGAGACGGCAGGGATCGCCGCGAGAATCAGGGTGTGAGTGAGGTACATGTGGCCGATGCTTTCTTCTTTATCGCCACGGATTTCCCGCCATTCCTGGTCGGGATGGGTAAACAGCCCCACGACGTGATGGATCATGCCTGTCACTCCTGTCGTTGTTACCATCGCCCCCCATCGGAGCGCCCACGGGCCAAATGGCCTCAAAGGTCTGGATAGATGTGCGACCTCTAGTGGCAGTATAGAAAGTGATGACCTGAATAACTGTAGGGCCTTTAGAGCAAATTGCGCTGTAAACATTGGGCTTAATCGCGGTGGGGTCTTTTACCACTAGCCCTTTTGATGTTTTTTTTGCGTAAAATACCCGGCTTTTCGTCACACACCTCTAGCGGATCCAAGCGCCATGGGCACTCTTACGGTCAACCAGAACAAACTGCAAAAACGCCTGCGTCGCCTGGCCGGTGAAGCGGTCGCCGATTTCAACATGATCGAGGATGGCGACAAGGTCATGGTTTGCCTCTCCGGCGGCAAAGACAGCTACACCATGCTTGACGTGTTGCTGCACCTGCAAAAGGTCGCGCCGATCAAGTTCGAGATCGTCGCCGTCAACATGGACCAGAAGCAACCGGGCTTCCCCGAGCATGTGCTGCCGGCGTACCTCAAGGAGCTGGGCGTCGAGTACCACATCGTCGAAAAAGACACGTACTCGGTGGTCAAGGAGCTGATTCCGGAAGGCAAGACCACCTGCTCGCTGTGCTCACGTCTGCGCCGTGGCACGCTGTACACCTTCGCCGATGAGATCGGCGCGACCAAGATGGCCCTGGGTCACCACCGCGACGACATCGTCGAGACCTTCTTCCTCAATATGTTCTTCAACGGCTCGCTCAAGGCCATGCCGCCCAAGCTGCGCGCCGATGACGGACGCAACGTAGTGATCCGCCCGCTGGCGTATTGCAACGAGAAGGACATCCAGGCCTACTCCGACCTCAAGCAGTTCCCGATCATCCCGTGCAACCTGTGCGGCTCCCAGGAAAACCTGCAACGCCAGGTGGTCAAGGAAATGCTGGTGGACTGGGAGCGCAAGACCCCGGGCCGTACCGAAAGCATCTTCCGCAGCTTGCAGAATGTGCAGCCGTCGCAGTTGGCCGACCGCAACCTGTTTGACTTCACCAGCTTGAAAATCGATGAAACCGCCGCCCCGCGCTTCGTCAATGTGGTGAACCTCTGAGCCATTTCAACGCTCTGACATACGGCGCTTGCGGGCGCCGTTTTCAATTAAATTGCCAGGAGAGGGCATGCGCGATTACAAGTGGCTGCACGAATACTGTCTGAACCGCTTCGGTTCGGCAGCCGAGCTGGAAGCCCATTTGCCTGTACCCAAGACCCCAGCGCAATTGCGCAAGATCAAAGATGATCGCTACCTGTCGACCCTGGCGCTGCGCGTGTTTCGCGCGGGCTTGAAGCACAGCGTGGTGGATGCCAAGTGGCCGGCCTTCGAGCAAGTGTTCTTCGGCTTCGACCCGGAAAAGGTCGTGCTGATGGGCGCCGAGCACCTGGAGCGGCTGATGCAGGACACGCGCATCATCCGTCACCTGGGCAAGCTCAAGAGCGTGCCGCGCAATGCGCAGATGATCCTCGATATTGAGCAGGAGAAGGGCAGCTTTGGTGCCTTTGTCGCTGAATGGCCGGTGACCGATATCGTCGGGCTGTGGAAATACCTGAGCAAGCATGGCCATCAACTCGGCGGGTTATCAGCGCCGCGCTTCCTGCGCATGGTCGGCAAGGACACCTTTGTGCCGAGTTATGATGTGGTGGCGGCGCTGAATGCACAGAAGATCGTCGACAAGGCGCCGACCAGCCTGCGCGATCTGGCGACGGTGCAGGGCGCGTTCAACCAGTGGCACGCCGAGAGCGGGCGGCCGATGTGCCAGTTGTCGATGATGTTGGCTTACACCGTCAATCATTAAGACCGAGGTGAGGCCTTCGCGAGCAAGCCCCACATTTGGAATGCATTCCCCTGTGGGAGCGGGCTTGCTCGCGAAGACTGACTTTCAGGCGACCCGGGCTTCAGCCAGGCGGCGATTCAACTGATGCCGCCAGCGCACATACAGCAACGCGGTGCAAAACACCGCCAAGCTCGCCAGCATCTCCAACACCCCGAACCACTGCCGGTTCGGGTCATACGCCGCCAGCGCGCCCTTGATGAAATACAGGTTCACTACAAAGCACATCCACGAATGCCCGCGCGCGCTGCCCAGCAGCATGCCCGGCGCGAGCACCAGCAGCGGCACCAGTTCGATCAGCAGGATCACCCACGGCCGTGCGCCGTGCAGGTCGGCGACGAACAGGTAGTACACGCAGAGCAGCCCCACCAGCCCAAAAAACGCCAGCAGGCTCAGCACGCGTGCCAGCTTCACCCGTGGCTCCAGCCACGCCTGGGGTGGCAAGACCTTAGGCTTTCTGGCCACTGCCGCTCTCCAGCAAGGTCGCGGTAGTCGCTAGACGCAGACCAAGGGCACGGCACAGAGCGATTTCATGTGGATCGAGCATGCGCTTGCCATCGGGCCCGGCATGGTGGCTGGCGCCATACGGCGTGCCGCCACCCTGGGTATCCAGCAACGCCTGTTCGCTGTACGGCAGGCCGGTGATCAGCATGCCATGGTGCAGCAGCGGCAGCAGCATCGACATCAGCGTGGTTTCCTGACCGCCGTGGAGGCTGGCGGTGGAGGTGAACACCCCGGCCGGCTTGCCGACGAGGGCGCCGGTAAGCCACAGGTTGCTGGTGCCGTCGATGAAGTATTTGAGCGGCGCGGCCATGTTGCCGAAGCGGGTCGGGCTGCCCAGGGCCAGGCCTGAGCAGTGCTTCAGGTCATCCAGGCTGGCATACAGCGCGCCTTCGTCCGGGATGCTCGGCGCCACGGCTTCGCACTCGGTGGAGATCGCCGGCACGGTGCGCAAGCGCGCTTCCATGCCGCCTTGCTCGATGCCCCGGGCAATCTGCCGGGCCATTTCGCTCACCGAGCCATTGCGGCTGTAATACAACACCAGCACATAGGGCGACGTCACGGCAGGATCTCCAGTACGTTTTCCGGCGGTCGGCCAATGATGGCTTTGTCGGCGGTTTCCAGGATCGGGCGTTCCATCAGCTTCGGATGCTCAGCAATGGCGGCAATCAACTGTGCTTCGCTGAGGCTGGCGTCGGCCAGGTTGAGGGTCTTGTATTCGTCTTCGCCGGTGCGCAGCAGTTGGCGGGCGCTGAACCCCAGTTTGCCCAGCAACGCCTTCAATTGCGCAGCGTCCAGCGGGGTTTCCAGGTAGCGCACCACGTTGGGCGAAAGGCCGCGGGCTTCGAGCAGTTCCAGCGCACCGCGGGATTTCGAGCAGCGCGGGTTGTGATAAAGCGTCAGATCGGTCATGTGCGGGTCGCATCTTGCGTAAGGTGGCGGGTATTCTACCCGCGCAGCGACCTGTCCTTAAACCGTAAGAGGCGATAGGCCGCAGCCAACGTTCATTTTTGCGAAGGATTACCCCATGACAAGGCGACTGATCGGTGCATTGGCGATCATCACAACCCTGCTGCTCAGCGGCTGCGGTAACGATTACGGCGTTGACCAATACGGCAAGAAGGTAGCGTCCGAACGCTTGGACAAGCAGTGGTTGGTGGTCAACTACTGGGCCGAATGGTGTGGCCCGTGCCGCACGGAAATCCCCGAACTCAATGCCTTGGCCGAGCAGTTGAAGGCGCAGAACGTTGGCGTGTTCGGGGTCAACTTCGACAATGTGCAGGGTGAAGAGCTCAAAGCCGCCAGCGACAAGCTGGGCATCAAATTCACAGTGCTGGCGCAGAACCCGGAAGATATTTTCGATATTCCACGCAGCGAAGCCTTGCCGGTGACCTACATCATTGATGACAAGGGCAAGGTGCGCGAGCAGTTGATGGGTGAGCAAACGGCGGAAGGCGTATTGGCAAGACTCAAGGCCCTGCGCGGCTAAAGCAACAACTCAAAACAAATGCGGGAGCGGGCTTGCTCGCTCCCACACTTGGATCGCGAGAAGCCAGGGTTAACCCTCTTCGAGCCACAGGCGAATCGGCAGGCCCTCGGCCGGCCAGAAGCGCGTCTGTTCGATCGGCGAGATATCCCAGCGCTGCACCCCTTGCAAGGCCTGGAAGAAGCGATGTTCCTGCTCCATCAAGGCTTCGGCGCAGAGTTTGCGGGTGCTGCCGATTTTGCCGAAAGTGAGCGTATTGCCCTCGACGGTGTACGGCGCAAACCAGTGGTTGCACCCGCCATTGCCGTAGGCGCGGCCATCGGCACCGAGGGTGACGGTCAGGTGCGCGTAGTCCATCAGTGGCCGTTCACCAATCCATTCCACCACGTAGCTGTGATCCTGCTTGAGCTTGACCGAGTCCCCAGCGCAACCCGTCAAGGCCGCCCCGAGGGCGGCGAGCAGAAGCAGGCCTTTCATTGCGCGGCCTTCTGGCATGTCGGGCAACGGTGTTTGTCGCCCTCGCTGGCCCAGCCCAACTCGGCAATGCGCGCGTTGGCGGCGGGTTGCAGCGGTTCTTTGCTCAGCTTGGTTTCCACCGCAAATTCGAACTCCAGCACCGCATCGCAGCTGTCGCAGTTGACCTTCCAGGTGTGAATCTCCAACTCGCCGAACTTCGGCCCCTGGGCCATGGCGACCCACTGGCCCGCCGGGCGGATGGAGTAGCGCGCGTCACCTTCGACAGTGAGGCGCATCGACAGGGTTTTACTGCCGCGCAGGGAGACGATCAAAATGTCACCATGCTTGATCGAACCACCATTGCCAGTGACTTGGTAACGGCCAGGCACCAGGGCGCGGCATTCGATCAGGGTGTGTTGCGGGCTCAGCAAACTGAAGCGGAAATCGTGTTCGGCCATGGATCCTCCAAATAGGCGCGGCATCCTATCACGGGTGCTGGCTCATCATGAGCCTGGTATGTGACCGCTGATCATCCTTCGACGAGGTTCTGCGCCTGCCCATCAGCCCACGCTGCAATGTTGGCCAGGGTGGTGCCGGCAATCGCCGCCAGGGCTTCGCGGGTGAGAAACGCCTGGTGGGCGGTGATGATTACGTTGGGGAAGGTCAGCAGGCGGGCGAGTACGTCGTCCTGCAGGGGCAGGTCGGAGCGGTCTTCGAAAAACAGCTGGGCTTCTTCTTCATACACGTCCAGGCCCAGATAGCCGAGCTGGCCGTTCTTGAGCCCCTCGATCAGTGCCGGGGTGTCGACCAGGCCGCCACGACCGGTGTTGATCAGCATCGCACCCGGTTGCATCTGCGACAGTGAGCGGGCGTTGATCAGGTGTTTGCTGTCGGCGGTCAGTGGGCAGTGCAGGCTGATGATCTGCGCCTGGGTCAGCAGTTCGGGCAGGCTCACGTAGCGCGTCCCGAGCACCTGCACCTGTGGGTTGGGGAAAGGATCGTAGGCGAGCAGTTGGCAGCCGAATCCGGCCATGATCTTGGCGAAGGTAGCGCCGATCTGGCCGGTGCCGACCACGCCGACGGTCTTGCCCGCCAGGTCGAAACCGGTGAGGCCATGCAGGCTGAAATCGCCATCGCGGGTACGGTTGCAGGCGCGGTGCAAGCGGCGGTTGAGGGCGAGGATCAGCGCGACTGCATGCTCGGCCACCGCATGGGGAGAATAGGCCGGCACGCGCACGATGATCAGGCCCAGGCGCTTGGCGGCGACCAGGTCCACATGGTTGTAGCCCGCCGAACGCAAGGCGATCAACCGAGTGCCGCCCTTGGCCAGATGCTCCAGCACCGGAGCGCCGAGATCGTCGTTGATGAAGGCGCAGACCACTTCGTGATGCTTGGCCAGGGCCACGGTGTCCAGATTGAGGCGGGCGGGCTGGAACTGAAGTTCCAGGCCTGGCGGCAAGGGTTCGCCGAGAAAACTGTCGCGGTCGTAGGTCTGGCTGCTGAAAAGAATGACGCGCATCAAAGGCTTCCTTTCTGGTGAGTTCAGGCGTTGACCCTCGCTTCGCTGGCGAGCCGGGCGATGGCCATGTCCAGTTCCTCCAGGGCATGCTGGGCCTTGGCGTCGTCCTGCTTGAGCAGGGTTTCGGCGCGGTGACAGGCGGCACGCAGTTGCGGTACGCCGCAATAACGGGTGGCGCCGTGCAGCCGGTGTACGCGTTCGATCAGCGCGTTGTTGTCATGGGCGTCACGGGCAATGGTGATGGCGAGCCGGTCAGCTTCCAGGGAAGCCAGCAGCATCGCCAGCATGTCGGCCGCCAAGTCAGCCTTGCCGGCGGCCAGGCGCAGACCTTCCTCGTGGTTCAGCACCGGCAGTTGTATGCCGGGGCCGAGACCATCCGTTGCGCGTTCCGGGCCTTGATTACGCAGGGCCAGACCCGTCCATTTCAACACCACCTGCGCCAGTTGCCGCTCGCTGATGGGTTTGGTCAGGTAATCGTCCATGCCGCTTTGCAGCAAGGCGCGTTTTTCGTTGGCCATGGCGTGGGCGGTGAGGGCGACCACCGGCAGTGGCGTGCCACTGCGTTCGCTTTCCCACTGGCGGATGGCCTCGGTGCTCTGGCGGCCGTCCATGCCGGGCATCTGCACGTCCATCAGCACCAGGTCGAAGGTGTCCTGTTTCACGGCATCGACGGCGGCATAACCGCTTTCCACCGCACGCACCCGTGCGCCCATGTCTTCCAGCAGGGTCTGCACCAGCAGCAGGTTGGCCGGGTTGTCGTCCACGCACAACACGCGCGGTGCACGGCTGGACAGTGGCTCGCCGGGCTCACTGCGCAATGGGCGCGGGCTGATCAGGTCGGACAGCGCACGGCGCAGTTTGCGCGTACAGGCGGGCTTCGCCTGCAACTGGCTGTTGGGGTTGGGTACCGACTGGTTGAACAGCATCTGTTCAGTGGTGGGGCACAACACCAGCACCTTGCAGCCCAAATGTTCGAGGTCCCAAAGGTGCTGGTTGAGGCGCTCGGGCGGAATGTCATTGGCTGTCACGCCGAGCACCGCAAGGTCGATGGCCTGCTCGGTCTGATGGGCGCTGGTGATGCCGTTGGTCAGGCTTTCCAGGCTATTGAACGGCGTGACTTCCAGACCGCAGTCTTCCAATTGATGCTGCAACGCCTGGCGTGCCAGCTCGTGATTTTCCAGCAGCGCCACGCGATGGCCCAGCAGCGGCGCGCAAGGCAGGTCTTCGACATCGTCGCGGGTCTTGGGCAGGTTCAGGCTGATCCAGAATTCCGAGCCTTCGCCCGGCGTGCTGTCGACGCCGATTTCGCCGCCCATCTGTTCAATCAGGCGCTTGGAAATCACCAGGCCCAACCCCGTGCCGCCCGGTTGACGCGACAGTGAGTTGTCGGCCTGGCTGAAGGCTTGGAACAGTGCGCGTACGTCCTGGTTGGACAGGCCGATGCCGGTGTCCTGCACGCTGATGCGCAATTGCACGCTGTCTTCCTGTTCGTCCTCGATCATCGCCCGGGCCACGATGGTGCCTTCGCGGGTGAACTTGATCGCGTTGCTGATCAAGTTGGTGAGGATCTGTTTTAGCCGCAGCGGGTCGCCCACCAGCGCCAGCGGCGTGTCGCGGTACACCAGGCTCACCAGTTCCAGCTGCTTGGCATGGGCGGCGGGCGCGAGGATGGTCAGGGTGTCTTGCAGCAAGTCGCGCAGGTTGAACGGGATGCTGTCGAGCACCAGCTTACCGGCTTCGATTTTCGAGAAGTCGAGAATCTCGTTAATGATGCCCAGCAGGTTGTCGGCGGACTTTTCGATGGTGCCCAGGTAGTCCAGCTGGCGTGGAGTCAGCTCGCTTTTTTGCAGCAAGTGGGTGAAACCGAGGATGCCGTTGAGCGGCGTGCGGATTTCATGGCTCATGTTGGCCAGAAACTCCGATTTGATGCGGCTCGCCTCGAGGGCCTCTTTGCGCGCCAGGTCCAGCTCGATGTTCTGGATCTCGATGGTTTCCAGGTTCTGGCGCACGTCTTCGGTGGCCTGGTCGATGCTGTGCTGCAGTTCTTCCTGCGCATTCTGCAGGGTCTCGGCCATGCGATTGATGCCTGAAGCGAGTTGGTCCAGTTCCTGGCTGCCCAATGGGGGTAAGCGGGTTTCCAGATTGCCGTCCTTGAGCTGGGCCACGGCTTGCTTGATCTGGCCGATCGGCGAATTGATCGTGCGGCTGATGCGCAGCGCCAAGGCCGCGGTGCAGATCAGGCCGATGGCGATCAGCAGCAGGCTGGCGAACAAGCTGCGATAGCCGCGCAGCAACATGCCATTGTGGGACAGTTCCACCTCTACCCAGCCCAGCAGGCGGTCGGCTTCATCCGGGATCAGCTCGCCTGCGAGGTTGCGATGGCGGCCAAACACCGGCAACAAATAGCGGGTGGCGTCATTGCCGGTGCGCTGCAGCAGGTGGGAGCTGTTGCCGACCGGCGGCTGGTTGAGCATGGTCGGGCCGGCGTGGGCGAGGGACGCACGGTCCGGGCTGAGGAACGACACGGCGCGTACGTCCGGCTGTTCCAGGGATTGAGTGGCGATGCGTTCCAGCAAGTCGGTGTTGCGCGCGCTCAGCGCGGGCGCCACCAATGGCGCCAACTGCTCGGCAATCATTTCGCCGCGTTGCAGCAATTGGGTCTGCAGTTCCGAGAGCTGCATCCAAGTGAAATAGCCTCCCAACAACGAGGCCATCAGGCTGGTCGGTAATAAGGTCAGCAACAGTACGCGGCCTTTTATCCCCATTCTTGTCAGCACGCCACTCTCCTGCTACCACATTGATATCTACGGAATTGCGCGGGCATCCGGCCCGCGCCACCTGCGCAGTGTAGCCATTTGCGCGGCGAGGAATCTTGCAAATTGATGACATGCGGCAATCTTCAGGTCATTTGGCGCTCGATGGCGATTGCCGGGCGACGGTGGCTTCGGCCTAGGCTTGAGCATTGCGCGCAATGCCGTGCAACGCCAGGACGGCAGCCCGTGGGCGGAAAATACCGGGCTGCGCTTGCGGGCCGGTTAGGCGCGACGCTGTTTGCGCTTTTTCCACTGATGCGCCACCCACCAGCGCCAATAGCCCATGGTCAGGCAATAGGCGAGGGCGCCCAGCACCAGCCCCAACACCACCGAACCCAGCAGGAACGGCTGCCACAATGTGCTCAGTTGGCCGCTGATCCATTCCCAGGTCAGGTCATCGGGCAGGCTGCGCGGTGGCACATTCATCAACCATGCGCCGGTCATGTAGGTGCAGATAAACACCACCGGCATGGTGATCGGGTTGGTCAGCCAGACCAGGCTGACCGCGATGGGCATGTTGCCACGCACCGCAATGGCCAGGACCGCCGCCAGCAGCATCTGCAACGGAATCGGAATAAAGGCTGCGAACAAACCCACGGCCATTGCGCGCGCAACCGAGTGCCGGTTCAGGTGCCAGAGGTTTGGGTCATGCAGCAACGTGCCCAGAAACTGTAATGACTTGTGTTCCCTGATACTGCTGGGGTCGGGCATGTACCGTTTGAATAAGCGCCGGGGCATAAGGGGTCCAGGTCAGTTCGTGGGGCAAGTATGCCCGCATTCTATAAACAGAAAATTCAGACTTTGTGACAAAACATCATAGGCAGTATTGAACACCCAGCTAAGACTGAGTGGATCACTTGAAAAGGATGATTCATGAGGACAGGGATGTTCGCGTTTGCGCTTGGGTTACTGGCCTTGCGCTTTTTACCAGCGTTGCCGGCGACGGGATGGCTCATCGCCTTGTTGGTGCTGGCCTTGATGCTGTTGCCGTTTCGCACGCACCCACTGGCGTTTTTCCTGCTGGGGATCAGTTGGGCGTGCATCAGCGCGCAGTGGGCGCTGGATGATCGGCTGAGGCCGGCGCTGGATGGCCAGACACGCTGGGTGGAAGGGCGGGTCAGCGGGCTGCCGCAACAGACGGGCGACGGTGTGCGTTTCGTACTGACCGACAGTCGGTCACGTAACGCCGCGTTGCCTGAACGCATCCGGGTGTCTTGGCGAGGCGGACCGCAGGTGCGCGGCGGTGAACGCTGGCGCCTGGCAATTACCCTCAAGCGGCCGGCTGGGTTGCTGAACTTCCATGGGTTTGATCAGGAAGCCTGGTTGCTCGCCCAGCGCATCGGCGCCACGGGCACAGTAAAAGACGGCGAACGTCTTGCACCGGCCCGGAACGCCTGGCGCGACAGTGTGCGTCAGCGTCTGATGGCGGTGGACGCCCAAGGCCGTGAGGCCGGCCTGATTGCCTTGGTGCTGGGTGACGGTTCCGGATTGGCCGCCGCCGATTGGCAGGTGTTGCAGGGCACCGGCACTGTGCACCTGCTGGTGATTTCCGGCCAGCACATTGGGTTGCTGGCAGGCTTGATTTACGGTTTGATCGCCGGACTGGCGCGCTATGGTTACTGGCCGCGCACCTGGCCATGGGTGCCCTGGGCGTGTGGGCTGGCATTCACCGCTGCTATGGGCTACGGCTTGCTGGCTGGGTTTGGTGTGCCGGTGCAGCGCGCCTGTGTGATGGTCGGGCTGGTGCTGTTGTGGCGGCTGCGTTTCCGTCATTTGGGGCTGTGGTGGCCGTTGCTGCTGGCACTCAATGGGGTATTGGTGCTGGAACCGTTGGCAAGTTTGCAGCCGGGATTCTGGCTGTCATTTGCAGCGGTAGCGGTAATGATCCTCGCGTTTGGTGGTCGGCTGGGGCCGTGGAGCCTATGGCAGGCATGGACCCGGCCGCAGTGGTTGATTGCCATCGGGTTGTTACCGGTCTTGCTCGTGCTGGGGTTGCCCATCAGCTTGAGTGCGCCGTTCGCTAACCTGGTGGCGGTGCCGTGGATCAGCCTGGTGGTGTTGCCGTTGGCCTTGTTGGGCACTGCTTTGCTGGCGCTGCCGTTTGTGGGTGAAGGCCTGTTGTGGTTAGCGGGTGGAGCACTGGATGCCTTGCTCAACGGCTTGGCGTGGCTCGCCGAGCAGATGCCGGCCTGGATTCCGGCCGACGTACCGCTGGGGTATTGGCTGGTGAGTCTGTTGGGCGCCGTGCTGCTCCTGCTGCCCAAGGGCGTGCCGTTTCGTGTGCTGGGCTGGCCGATGCTGTTGCTGGCGGTGTTTGCGCCGCGAGCGCTGGTGCCCGACGGACAGGTGGAGGTGACGCAGCTTGACGTCGGCCAGGGCCAATCGCTGATTCTGCGCACCCGACACCACACCTTGCTCTACGACGCCGGCCCGCGCTCCGGCACCTTTGACCTGGGCGCGCGCGTGGTACTGCCCTCTCTGCGAAAACTCGGGGTAGGGGAGCTGGACATGCTGTTGCTCAGCCACGCCGACGCCGATCACGCCGGTGGCGCGCAAGCCATTACCAAGGGCATGCCGATCAAGCGTGTGGTGGGCGGAGAAACCGAGGGTCTGCCGCTATCGCTCGGCACCCAGCCTTGCGTCAGTGGCGAACGCTGGACCTGGGACGGTGTGACCTTCGAACTGTGGCGGTGGCCGGACGCCATTAGTGGCAACGCGAAGTCCTGCGTCTTGCAGGTGCAGGCCAATGGCGAGCGCTTGCTGCTGACCGGTGATATTGACCGCGCCGCCGAGCAGGCTATGCTCGCGTCCCCCCTGGCGGTGCCTACCGATTGGCTGCAAGCGCCGCACCATGGCAGTCGCAGTTCATCGTCCTGGCCCTTTGTGGAACGGCTTGCTCCACGGTCCGTGCTGATCTCGCGGGGGCGCAACAACGCGTTCGGACATCCCCATTCGCAGGTGATGGCGCGTTACCAGCAACTGGGCAGCCAGGTGTATGACAGCGCCGAGCAGGGCGCCGTGCGTCTGCAACTGGGGGCTTTTGCGCCGCCGGATGTTGCGCGCAGTCAACGCCGGTTCTGGCGCGAGCGGTTACCTTAGGCGCGGCCGATGGGGTCTGTAGTCGACGCACCTATATGGTAAAGTGACGCACTTTTTCAAGGGGATGTTCACTGTGTGGGAATTGGTCAAATCCGGCGGCTGGATGATGTTGCCGATCATCATGAGCTCTATCGCCGCACTCGGCATCGTCGCCGAACGCCTGTGGACCCTGCGCGCCAGTCGCGTCACCCCCGAGTATTTGCTGGGACAGGTCTGGAGCTGGATCAAGAACAAGCAGCTGGACAAGGATAAACTCAAGGAACTGCGCGCCAACTCCCCATTGGGTGAAATCCTCGCCGCCGGCCTGGCCAACTCCAAGCATGGCCGCGAGATCATGAAAGAGTGCATCGAAGAAGCCGCTGCCCGGGTCATCCATGAACTGGAGCGCTATATCAATGCGCTCGGCACCATCGCGGCCATGGCGCCGTTGCTTGGCTTGCTCGGCACGGTGCTGGGCATGATCGATATTTTCAGCTCGTTCATGGGCTCCGGCATGACCACCAACGCGGCGGTACTGGCCGGGGGTATCTCCAAAGCGCTGATCACCACAGCCGCGGGCCTGATGGTGGGTATTCCTTCGGTGTTCTTCCACCGTTTCCTGCAACGGCGCATCGATGAATTGGTAGTCGGCATGGAGCAGGAAGCCATCAAGCTGGTCGAAGTGGTGCAGGGCGACCGTGACGTGGACCTGGTCGGGGGCAAAGCGTGAAATTTCGCCGCAAGCAACGGGAAAACGTCGATATCAACCTTGCGTCTCTGATTGACGTGGTATTTATCCTGCTGCTGTTTTTTGTCGTCACCACCACCTTCACCCGGCAAACCGAGCTGCGCGTCGACCTGCCCGAAGCCGTCAGCGGCTCGCCTGCCGAAGACCAGGAAGTCAACCAACTGGACATCGCCATCAGCGCGGACGGGGTGTTTTCAGTGAATAACCAGTTGCTCGAAAAGAACGACCTCAACAGCTTGATGGATGCTTTGCAGAAAGCGTCCGGCGGCGACACCCAGTTGCCGCTGTCCATCAGCGCCGATGGCAAGACCCAGCACCAGGCTGTGATTACCGCGATGGACGCCGCCGGTAAGCTCGGTTTCAGCCATTTGCGCATGACCACCGTCGAGGCGGCGGGCCAACCCTGATGGCCATGTCCGATCGTTTGCTCAAGGCGTGGTACGAGGGCCATCCGGCGCTCGCGCTGTTGCGGCCGTTGGAGTCCCTGTACCGCCGAGTGGTGCAGCGTAAGCGCGCACGGTTTGTGGCGGGTGAGGGCGAAATTTTTCAGGCGCCGGTGCCGGTGGTAGTGGTCGGGAATATCACCGTAGGTGGCACTGGCAAGACGCCGTTGATCCTGTGGTTGATCGAACACTGCCGACGCAGCGGCTTGCGTGTAGGTGTGGTCAGCCGGGGTTACGGGGCCAAACCGCCGCAGTTACCATGGCGGGTCGAAGCCAGCCATAGCGCCGAAGTGGCGGGTGATGAACCTTTATTGATCGTGCAACGCTGCGGCGTACCGCTGATGATCGACCCCGACCGCAGCCGCGCGGTGAAGGCTCTGCTGGCGAGTGAACCCCTGGACCTGATCCTCTCCGACGACGGCCTGCAACATTACCGCCTGGCCCGTGACCTTGAACTGGTGCTGATTGATGCCGCCCGTGGCCTGGGCAACCGCCGCTGCCTGCCAGCGGGGCCGTTGCGTGAACCGGTGGAGCGCCTGCAGAGCGTCGATGCGCTGCTGTATAACGGCGCCGCCAGTGACCGTAATGACGGCTTTGCCTTTCGTTTGCAGCCCACCGCGCTGGTCAATCTGCAGACCGCCGAGCGCCAGCCGGTGAATCACTTTGCGCCGGGCCAGCCACTGCATGCGGTCGCGGGCATCGGCAATCCGCAACGTTTCTTCAACACCCTTGAAACGCTACACTGGCAGCCGATACCCCACGCGTTTGCCGACCACGCGCCGTACAGCGCCGAGGTCCTGAATTTTACACCGTCATTGCCGCTGGTCATGACCGAGAAAGACGCGGTGAAGTGCCGCGCTTTTGCCCAGCCCGACTGGTGGTACCTTGCGGTGGATGCGCTGCCGTCGCCGGCGTTTGTCGCCTGGTTCGACACGCAGCTGATGCGTCTGTTGCCTGCCCGTCTTTTGCCTTAAACCGCTGCTTTCCAGGAAACACTCATGGACACCAAATTGCTCGACATCCTCGCTTGCCCGATCTGCAAAGGCCCGCTCAAGCTCAGCGCCGACAAAACCGAGCTGATCAGCAAAGGCGCCGGCCTGGCGTACCCGATCCGTGATGGCATCCCGGTAATGCTCGAAAGCGAAGCCCGCACCCTGACCACCGATGAGCGTCTGGATAAATGACCACCGCCTTTACCGTTGTCATCCCTTCCCGTTACGCGTCGACCCGCCTGCCAGGCAAGCCGCTGCAACTGATCGGCGACAAACCCATGATCCAGTTGGTATGGGAGCAGGCCTGCAAGAGCAGTGCCGAGCGCGTCGTAGTGGCCACCGATGACCCGCGCATCATCGAAGCCTGCAAAGGCTTTGGCGCCGAAGCAGTGCTGACCCGCGAAGACCACAACTCCGGCACCGATCGCCTGGCCGAAGTTGCTACCCAGCTTGGCTTGGCGCCGGACGCCATCGTGGTCAACGTGCAGGGTGACGAACCCCTGATCCCGCCGGGCGTGATCGACCAGGTGGCCGCCAACCTGGCCGCCCATGGTGAAGCGCGCATGGCCACCCTGGCCGAGCCGATCGAAGACATCCAGACCCTGTTCAACCCGAACGTGGTGAAGGTGGTCACTGACATCAACGGCCTTGCGCTGACGTTCAGCCGCTCGACCTTGCCTTGGGCGCGTGACGCCTTTGCCAAGCAACCTGATGTGTTGCCAGAAGGCGTGCCTTACCGTCGCCATATTGGCATCTACGCCTACCGCGCCGGCTTCCTGCATGACTTCGTCAGCTGGGGCCCGTGCTGGCTGGAAAACACCGAATCCCTGGAGCAACTGCGGGCGCTGTGGCATGGCGTGCGCATCCACGTCGGCGATGCGCTGGAAGCGCCGCCGGCTGGTGTCGACACCCCGGAAGACCTTGAGCGCGTCCGTCGCCTGCTGGGGGCCTGATGGAGGTTCTGTTTGTGTGCCTGGGCAACATCTGCCGCTCGCCCACCGCAGAAGGCGTGCTGCGCCATAAGCTGCGGGAAGCGGGGTTGGCGGGGCAGGTGGATGTAGCGTCCGCCGGTACCGGTGAGTGGCACATTGGCAACCCGCCAGACCAACGCAGTCAGCGTGCCGCGTTGGTGCGCGGCTATGATTTGTCGGCCCAGCGGGCCCAGCAGGTCTCCCGCGCCGATTTTGCGCGTTATGATCTGATCCTGGCCATGGACCACAGCAACCTGCGCAATCTCAAGGCCATGCAGCCAGGCCAGGGCAAGGCGGAGCTGGACCTGTTCCTGCGTCGTTACGACGCCGAAGTGGACGAAGTGCCAGACCCGTATTACGAAGGTGAACAAGGTTTCGAACGGGTCCTGGACTTGATCGAACGCGCCTGTGATTTATTGGTGACTGAATTGAAGGGGCGGTTATGACCTTGCAGGTGCTTGCGCAGGTTTCGCTCAAGCCATTCAACAGCTTTGGCATTGACGTGCGTGCCCAACTGTTCGCCGAGGCCCACAGCGACGATGATGTCCGTGAAGCCCTGGCCTATTCAGCCGCGCACGCGGTGCCGCTGCTGGTGATCGGTGGCGGTAGCAACTTGCTGTTGACTCAGGATATTCCGGCGCTGGTGTTGCGCATGGCTACCCAAGGCACTCGTGTATTGCGCGACGACGGCACGCAGGTGGTGGTCGAAGCTGAAGCGGGCGAAGCCTGGCACCCGTTCGTGCTATGGACTCTGGAGCAGGGTTTCTGCGGCCTGGAAAACCTCAGCCTGATCCCCGGCACCGTCGGCGCAGCCCCGATGCAGAACATCGGCGCCTACGGTGTGGAAATCAAGGATGTATTCGCCGGCCTGACTGCACTGGATCGCCATACCGGCGAGCTACGCGAGTTCAGCCTGGAAGAATGCAACTTTGCCTACCGTGACAGCCTGTTCAAGCACGAGGCCGGGCGCTGGCTGATCTTGCGGGTGCGTTTTGCCCTGAGCCGCACCAGCCACCTGAAACTCGATTACGGCCCGGTGCAGCAGCGCTTGGCGGGGCAGGGGATCACCGACGCCACGCCGAGCGACGTCAGCCGGGCCATCTGCAGCATTCGTCGGGAAAAGCTGCCTGACCCGGCAGAGCTTGGCAATGCGGGTAGTTTCTTTAAAAATCCTTTGGTGTCCCTGGTGCTGGCGGCTGAGTTGAAGACGTTGTACCCGGACCTGGTGGCCTACCCACAGGTCGACGGGCAAATGAAACTCGCGGCCGGCTGGCTGATCGATAAGGCGGGTTGGAAGGGCTTTCGTGACGGTGATGCCGGCGTACACAAGTTGCAGGCACTGGTGCTGGTCAACTACGGCGACGCCACGGGGCATGATATTGCGAACCTGGCCCAGCGTATCCAGCGCGACATCGCTGAGCGTTTCAAGGTTCACCTGGAAATGGAGCCCAACCAGTATTAAATCCATGAAAACAAAAATGCCCCGCATCTTTCGATACGGGGCATTTTTTATTGCGCTAGCGATCAGTCATCGCGGCTCATGATGCCGAAAATCTGCAACAGGCTGATGAACAGGTTGTAGATCGACACATACAGGCTGATGGTCGCCATGATGTAGTTACGCTCACCACCGTGGATGATTGCGCTGGTCTGGAACAGGATGCACACCGAGGAGAACAGCACGAAGCCTGCGCTGATCGCCAGTTGCAGGCCGCTGATATGGAAGAACATGCCTGCAACCACCGCCGCCAGCAACACGAAGAAGCCTGCGGTGATGAAACCACCGAGGAAGCTCATGTCCTTACGGGTGATCAGCACGTACGCCGATAGACCACCAAACACCAGGGCCGTCATGGCAAACGCCGAGCTGACCACTTCCGCGCCGCCGGCCATGCCGAGGTAACGGTTGAGGATCGGGCCGAGGATAAAGCCCATGAAACCGGTCAAGGCAAATGCCGACACCAGGCCCCAGGCCGAGTCGCGCAGCTTGTTGGTCAGGAAGAACAGACCATAGAAGCCGATCAACACAACAAAGATATTCGGGTAGCCGATGCGCATCTGTTGGGCCACGAACGCCATCACGCCGCTGAATGCGAGGGTAAGGGCGAGCAAGCCATAGGTGTTGCGCAACACGCGGCTGACTTCAAGCTGCTCAGCCTGCGCGTTGCCATTCACTGCGTAATTCTGTTCGCGCATGGCGACACTCCTTCGGTTTTGAAACGTTCAGTCGCAAAGATCATAACAGACGCTCTGTAACAAGCGATGGCGAGAGTTTGACAGTGTGTTTCATTCGGGTATTATGGCGCCCGCTGAGACGGGATAGGCTACTATAATCCTGTGATGCACAAGGGAAATTGGCAGAGTGGTTGAATGCACCGGTCTTGAAAACCGGCGGACGTTAATAGCGTCTCCAGGGTTCGAATCCCTGGTTTCCCGCCAAGATTCAAACAAAAGCCCCGCGAATGCGGGGCTTTTGTGTTTCTGACGGTCCGTTCCTCCCTGGCAATGACAATTGTCTTATCTCGGGCATCGTCAAAGCGCAGTCGCAGCATGTGCTTAGTCACCTGTCTCCCGTCCTCAGTGACGATCAGATAAGGGTTACGAACTCCACGGACGCATCTCTGCGCAATCATGCGCTCAACCAGTACGCCCAAGTCATTCAGCGCACCCCCATGAAGCCCGGTGCAGATGAAAGCTGGCAAGCCGCTGTCACAGGGAAGCTGCGATCGCCTGGGCCAGTTGAATGTCCGACATCAACGGCGAGGCGTAGGTTGAGCGGTAGTGCCGGGAGGCTTGCTCAAACTGGGCGCCCCGTATCACGGGCTTCGATGCAACAGCGTCAGAAACTAACGATGCTTGTTCTTGTGTTTATGCTTGTTGTTGCCTTTGTGCTTCTTACCATCCGACCGATGATTGCTCTCATCATCCGCCAGGTTGTTGCCTAGCGCGCCACCCGCAGCGCCGCCGAGACCCGCACCGATAGTCGAGCCAGTTGTGCCGCCGAGACGATTACCAATGAGTGAGCCGCCCGCCGAGCCGATACCGCCACCTAATGCAGCTTCCGCTCTGTTGCCTCTTTGAGCGCCGACAGCACTGCCGGCGGCACCACCTACGCCTGCACCTACCGCAGCGCCAGTCGATCCGCCAAGCTGTTGGCCTACGATATTACCGAGTGCACCACCAACGCCGCCTCCTAAAGCGGCTGTGCCATCTCCGGCTGCCATCGCTCCTTGCGAAATTAGGACACCCAGAACCAGGGCGGGTAGTGTCATTTTCATTTTGTGAACCTCTATGGGTTGTCAGCAGGCGCTCACGGTTTAAAGCACGCCTTGCATTAGGACTAGGACAAAAGTTTGAAGTTCTTTATGGGCGGTGCCTACGGGTGAATGGTTGTAACAAGATATGCCGTGATGGATCCTGCTGCGAAGGACGGACTTGAGCAGGTGCTATTTCGCGATACGCCTTAACTAGCTCGGGCTTGCTTTCTTCGGTGGTCCTGCAATGAAGAGGGCATCTTTTGCGAGCGAGCAGCTTTCCAAGCTGGCGCTCTAAAACCGCTTCCTGATAACTCCTTAATAGCGTCTTCAGGGTTCGAATCCCTGGTTTCCCGCCAAGGTCCAAACGAAAGCCTCGTGAATGCAGGGCTTTGGTGTTTCTGGGGTTGACATGCGCAGTATGGGCTTACAGCAATTGTCCCACTTGATATGTGGATTTTCTGACGAGCTTTTTCTCGTCATGTCTTTGTTTTTTTACTATTATCGTCCATCTGTGCGCTCAAGGAAGAGAGGCTGAGCGCCTTGAGTCTGGTAGAAAACTTACGCTCGATTATTGAGCGAGTTATTACTTTTACCCAGAACCTAACGACTCAGCCAACCATAATGACCTCTTGGTGAAACCGATGGATAAAATGTGTGGCATCGTTGTAGTGGTAGGACTTGCTCTCGCAGGATGCGCTACGAAAACTCCAGAAAAAACACCTGAAGTGACTCCACCTCCTGCCGTCGTCCATGAAGCACCATCTGAAGTCGCCCCTTCGTCGTCACCCAATTACACTGTGCGATATGAGGCTGCACCTGCGAACGCCAGTGCTGACCCCCTAGGCCACGCCTCTCCAGAGGCCGCTCAGCCAGAATCAGAAACAAGTCGCGCTGAGCAATGCCGTAAAGAGCTGGATGTTTTGAAGGTTTACAACAAGCCGTCTTACGTTAAATACGAGGCGGAGTACCAAGCCATTGCTTCCAAGACCGCTAAATATATGGAAATCAAGGATTCCTTGGGTCCTGATTTGAACTATATGGTTATGCCCGCTTATCAATTCCAGATTCGTGAGTTCTGCTTCCGAGTTAAGACCCGTCTGTCGGAGCTCGTGCTTCGCCAAGCCAAATAAAGCAAATGCCCCGCTATGTCGGGGCATTTGCTTTTAAAGGATGAGAAATCGTATGCCACCTAGCGCCTCGACCCTGTTTACAGGGCTGGCCACATTGCTCGCCTGCCTGGTGATGGCGGGGTGTTCAACCCCGCAACATTCAGAACCGCTATCAAGCCCTGCAGGCGCACAAGGCACGCTCAAGCTCGCCGCACAGGCCATTTCGGCATATGAGCAAGGAGACCAGGCGCGATGGCAGTCCCTGCTATGCCTCAAGTCCGCGGACTACCCATTGATTGGATGGAATCAGGTCCGATCTCTCGTGGGGGATGTTTCAAATGTCCGGCTGGTGAAGGTTTCTGAGGCTTCGAACGCGGGTAACGGAGCTGACGCAGATAGTTTTACCAACGTGACTTATGAAGTTCAGTCGCAGCATTACCCTCTTAAAACACTTCTCCTCAAGTTTTTTCCTGTCGAAAACGATCAATGTGTTGGGCTGGTTTATTGACTCCGTGGATTGGCGCAGCCGCGGGTTTGCCGCGTCACTGCGGTTCCAACTGGGTGTGAAGTTGGCGATCAGGCCGCGTACGTCATCGGGTCGCTGAGACTCACCGCTATACAAGGAAATGAGCATGCAAAAGCACTTCGGTAATTCAGGTCTGTTCAAGGCTGCTTCGTATCACTGCAACGACACTCTGGGTCGCGGTATCGCTGGCTGGGAGTTGAAAAATATTGCGTTGAATACGAAGGAGTTTTTGATATGTCCAAAGAACTACTCGGAGTTTCTGCTCTAGGATTGATGGTCTTGGGTGAGTTTTGTGCAATCTACAGTGAGGTGGTGACCGCCAAGCTGGCCCAAGCCAGCGATGGCTCATGGCAGGCGTTCATCATGCCGGTGGTGGTGATGTGTTTTGCCGGGCTTTGTCTACTGGGCGCTTATTGGCTGGGGTATCTGGCGGTCGGTGATATCTGGGTGGTCACGGTGGTTTCCGTGACGTCGTTATTGCTGCTGGAACCTATTGTGATCTGGGTACTGTTCCAGGAGTTTCCCGGACGGGGCGCATTGATCGGCTTTTGCCTGGGCGCATTGGGCATGTTGGCCACTGTCTTGCTGTAGCTACACGTTCTGGCCCGGCATTCGAGTGTCGGGCCGGATTATGATTTTTGGCGGGCAATACTTGCCACCGCCGCTACTGCGGCTGACTTTTAACACCGAGACACTAGGCTCAGCAAAAAAGCTGTGCCACCGACAGCAGGCAAATCACCTGAACAACCATTTGCGCGCGAATTGGATGTTTCATTGCCGTCACCCTCAAGTACAGCTGCTGGTGAGTATGCCGGGGCGATGTAGGCAAACGCACCAGACCCTTCAAAGTCGAAATACTGCCCTGAATCGCCAACAACACACGCAGCTGTTACAAACAGTATAGACCCTGAAAAAAAACCGTCACGATGCGCCTTTTCACCGCCCCGGCGGCCTTTGCTTACAACTATCTGCGCAGCACCATTGCACTTTTCTGGATTTCTCCGCTCTATCCTTGTCCCAGCCCCGCCGATACCTCGTGTGGGCAGATGAATCAGATCGGGTGTCGATGGACCGCACGTTTGCTTGTTTCAACCTTCGACGGATGCGTCGGCCAGTGCTGCTGGCTGGCTTACTGATGCTCTGTGCCAGCGGTTGCAGTCAGCAGCAGGGGCGGGATATCGCCAGGCAATTCAGCAATGGCAAGCCTGACGAGTTCTTTCAGACCAGTGTCGATCGCATGGCGACGTTGGGCATGCGCGACAATCTGCAAAGCCTGTATTTGATTATGAACAAGCTCTATCTGCGTAATCCCAACCAGTGGCGTCAGTCAGGTTATCCAGACGCGGTCACCGCTGCGCGCGAAATTCGCCAGGCCATCGAGTTGCGTCAAGCGTTGCCTGCCCTTGGGGATCGCCGTGATCTGGTCGCACTGAGCTACTCGTTGAGTCCAGAGTTCAAGGGCGACCGGGTCGGTGCGTTTATCTACGCCATCGGCAGCATGATTGTGACCGCTCACGGGGGACGCACTGAGTTCTATATCACCAACGCGATCAACCCTGAATTCGTCAGCAATGCCGCGCGCAACATCGAGAAGGCCACCTGGCTGCTGAGCAAGCGCCAGGATGCCAATGGCGTGCTGTTGTTGTTCTCCAACGAGATATCGGAGGAGGGCAGTAACCTCAGTTTTGCGGTGGAATTCGGCAAAGTCGTGGCACGCCTCGATCTGCTCACTCAGATGCTCGACGAACGCTACCGGCGCATCGGTCTCAACTACGCGCAGAGCTTGTTGCTGATGAACTTTCTGCCGGTGCAGTAAACGGGTCGGCATCAGCATATAAGTAAGGTGTTTCGTTTTCCTATGTAGGATTCTGCCTATCTTGCGACCCTGTGCTTGAAACGCCTCTCGGTCATCAATAGCCTCGGATTTTTCCGTAATGCGAGGCCTTAACCATGGGTAAACGAAAAACGGTTTGGCCTACTGAACGAGAAATACGTTTGCGTTTTATGCTGTTTGCCGTAATCGATGCGGCGAGTGGTCAGGATGTTTCTCCCGAACGGTTACTGGCCGCACACAAACTCCTGCGTGACGCGCCGACCGAGGCGCAATTGCTCGATGTCCTGCGCGAGATCCTTGCGACGGATGAAATGTATGGTTTCAGGCTTGCGCCAGGGTCGGAAGCCGATGAACTACTGCAAATGCTGATGCGACCTGAAAAGGGGAAGGGTCTGGACTGTAAATAAGGAGTGACTTCGCGCAGGTCCATGCCTTCCCACCACGTGCCCCCTGAATTCCAAGGACCTGTTTGATGCTGTTGCGCCACCCTCCGTTCCTGTTTGCTGCCCTGACGTTCAGCTCGCTGGTGCACGCCGAAGGCCTGCAATTGGCCCCGGTCGAAGTCACCAGCAGCGAAGCCAGCGTCGGTGAAGTGGCCGAGGCGCAGCTCAAGAGCGTGCCCGGCGGCGCCAACTTCATCGACATGAACAGCGTGCACCAAGGGCGCGTGAGTACCAACGAAGACGTGTTCAAGTACCAGGCCGGGGTGTACGCCAAGGCGGCGAACAACGAAGGGGTGAAACTCTCGATTCGCGGTTCGGGCCTGAACCGCAGTCCCGGTTCCCATGCCTCCGGCTTGTACGAAATGTTCGACGGCCTGCCGCTGACGGGCCCTGGCGGTACCCCCTATGAGTTGAAAGACCCCTTGTGGCAAAGCCGCGTCGAAGTGCTGCGTGGCGCCAATGGTTTTGACCAGGGCGCATTGGCCCTGGGCGGCGCGGTCAACTACGTGACCCGCACCGGTCACGACGCACCCAAGCTGCAACTGCGTTATGAAGTCGGCAGCAAAGGCTATGCCCAGCGCGAGATCAGCTCGGGCCAGGTGCTGGGGGACGCCGACTACTACATCAGCCTCACCGACTCCGAATCCGACGGCTACCAGCGCCAGAGCGCCGGCACCGGCAAAGGCGTGGCAGCCAATTTCGGCTACCGGTTCAACCCGGACCTGGAGACCCGCTTCTATTTCCGCTACCGCGAAACCACCAACGACACCCCCGGCAAACTCACGCGTAGCCAGATCAGCCATGACCCACGCGCGGCCAACAGCCTCAACGCCGCCCGCGACTCCAAGCGCCTGCAACCCGGCTCCACCTGGATCGCCAACAAGACTGCCTTGCAGTTGGATGACAATTCCCGAGTGGAAGTCGGGCTGGCGTACCACGACTACCCGATGGACCTGCGCGAAGGCACCAACCGCCTGAAAGTCGCCTACACCGATATCAGCAGCACCTTCAATTATATCCGCCAGGACACGCTGTTCAGCCACGACAGCAAGACCACCGTCGGCCTGCGCACCACCCAGGCGATGCCCAATAACGGCGCATCGGAATACGTGCGCACGCCTGCCGGCAACACGGCGATCTACGCGCCTGGCACCAAGACCCGCGACTACAGCTACCTGGGTTCCGATACCGTGCTGCATATCGGTAACGACCTGGAATTGGCCTCCGACCTGTGGCTGACCACCGGCCTGGCCGCGATCTACACCCGACGCGAAACCCAGGTCACCTTCCCAGAAGGCCAGGCGCCACTCAGCCAGCACGATTGGGACTATGCGCCGCGCATCGGCCTGCGTTATGACGTCACCCCGCAATTGCAGGTGTACGGCAACCTGAGCCGTTCGGTGGAGCCGCCCCATGCGTGGTCGATGATCTGGGGTTCCAACAAGTATTTCCCCGCTGGCAGTGGCGCGGCCACAGGCCTGCAGCGGGAAGGCGTGAGCCTGAAAAACCAGACCGCCACCACCCTGGAAATCGGTGGGCGTGGGGAAGCATGGCTCGGCCAGTGGGACTTGGCGCTGTACCGCTCCGAAGTGCGCCATGAGTTGCTCACAGTAGAAACCCAGGCCCAGACGTCGTCCAGCAACGCCATCGTTGCCGAAAACAACGCCAGTCCCACGATTCACCAGGGCATGGAACTGAGCCTGCTCAGCCCATTGTGGGACGGTGGCCACAACGGCCAGCTCAGCCTGCGCCAGGCCTACACCTTCAGCGACTTCCACTACCGCGACGACGACCGTTTCGGCGACAACACGCTGCCGGGCATCCCCAAGCACTACTATCAGGCGCAAGTACGCTACAACCATCCGACCGGTTTCTACACCAGCCTCAACACCGAGCATTCATCAAAAGTGGCGGTGGATTACGCCAATTCCTACTACGCTGCCTCCTACACGATCTTCGGCGCTACCTTCGGCTACGAGGCACCCCAGCAGGATTGGCAAGCCTGGGTCGACCTGCGCAACCTCAGCAACCGTCGTTACGCCAACACCGTCACGCCGGGATATGACGATAAAGGCCTGGATGTCGCGCGTTCCACTCCGGCCGATGGCCGTGGCATCTATACCGGCGTCTCTTGGAGCTGGCGCTGAGGCCCTTGCCCTAACACCGTTTTACTGGCATTGTCTGCGCAATTGGTAACTCTTCCCATTTGAGATCTTTTTGCGCATGCATGACATTCCGGCCGCGCTGGATGACTCCGTCCGGCAGCAGACCCTTACGGCGATGTACAGCGAGCACCATGGCTGGTTGCACGGTTGGCTGCGCAGAAAACTCGGGTGTTCCCAGCATGCGGCGGACCTCGCCCATGACGCCTTCATTCGCGTATTGATGCTGGCCGAACCCCAACAGATCCAGGAGCCGCGCGCATTCCTGGCCACCACGGCAGGGCGGTTGTTGATCGATGGTGCCCGTCGTCGTCGCATCGAAAAAGCCTACATGGAAGCGCTGGTGATCCAGTGTGAAGACGCCGGTATGCCCGATCCAGCGGCGATTCATGTGGCGCTGCAAGCCCTGGAACGCATCGCCGAGATGCTCGCCGGCTTGCCTGCCAAGGCCCGCGAAGCGTTCCTGTTGAGCCGCCTCGATGGCCTGACCTACAGCGAAATTGCCACGCGCCTGGACGTGTCCCCCAGCACCGTCAAAAACTATATCTCCAGCGCCCTGGTGCACTGCTACCACAGCCTGCACCCGGCAGACCCGCTGGCATGAGTGCCGAACAGATCATCCAGCAAGCGGCGCAGTGGTTGACCCGCCTGCACGACGAAGACGTCAGCGACGCCGACCGCCAGGCATTCAACACCTGGCGCCAGGCCGATCCGCGTCACGACGTGGCCATCGAACGCATGGGCGCGTTGTGGGGCAGCCTCGATACGTTGCCGGCCAAACCGGCACGCATGGCCCTGAATCGTGCATTCGCCCCACGACGCCCGCGTGGTGCGCACGTGGTAGGCTTGCTCGGCATGGTCTTGTGCGGCTGGGTGGGCCTGCAACACCTGCCGGTCTGGATGGCCGACCAGCGTACCGGCGTCGGCGAGCGCCGGCAGATCGCCCTCGAAGACGGCAGCCAGTTGCAGCTCAACAGCAATTCGGCCGTGGATGTGAAATTCGACGGCCATCAACGGGTCATCGAACTGCTGCAAGGCGAACTCTGGGTGAACGTGGCCAAGGATGCGCAACGGCCCTTCGTGGTGCGTACCGACCAAGGTACGGCCACGGCATTGGGCACGCGTTATCTGGTCAAACGCGCGGCGGATGGCACCACGGTGGTCACGGTGATCGAGTCCACCGTTGCGGTCAAAGGCGACACCCGTGATGGCGTCAAGGTCAGGGCCGGCCAGCGCTCGGTACTCGACCACGGCCGCGCGCAACCGCCGCAGGCCATTGGTAACAGTGACCCTGACGCCTGGACCCGTGGCCTGCTCAAGGTCAACGATCAACCCCTGAGCGAGGTGCTGCAAACGCTGGCCAGCTACCGCCATGGCATGCTGCGCTTCGATCCCCTGGCTCTGCAAGACCTGCGGGTGTCCGGCGTGTTCAAGCTGGACGACACGGCGGCGGCACTGTCGTCGCTGGCGGACAACCTGCCGATCCAGGTGGAGTATTTCACCGACTTGTTGGTAGTGGTCAAGCCACGTTAGGGTTGGCGCAGGCGCTTGTACAGGGTGTTGCGGCTCACCCCCAGCTCCCGCGCCAGGTGGGAGATATTTCCACCGGCGGCTTTCAGGCGTTGGTTCAAGTCGAGGCTGTCATCCAGGAATTCACTGCTCGACAGCGGTGGCTGCACCTTCAAGTCCACAAAAAAATCATCCGGCAGATGCTCAGGGCGGATCGGCTGTTCTTCGGCCATGGCCAGCGCGACCTGCAACACGCTGCTCACCTGACGCAGATTCCCCGGCCACGGGTGCTGTTCGAACAGCGCCAGCACTTGCGCGCTCAAACCCGCCCATTGCGTGGGTTCGCGGTGTTGCTGCCACAGTTGCTGGAACAGCGCCTGCTTGTCGGTACGCTCGCGCAACGGCGGCAACTCCAGGGTCAGGCCGCCGATGCGGTAGTACAAGTCCTCACGAAAACGCCCGGCTTGAACCAGCTCGCGCAACGCGCGATTGGTGGCCGAGATGATGCGCAAATCCACCGGGAACAACTCGCTGCTACCCACCGGCTGCACGCAACGCTCCTGCAACACCCGCAGCAAACGGGCCTGGGTCGGCAGCGGCATATCGCCGATCTCGTCGAGAAACAGCGTGCCCTTATCGGCCTTGCGGATCAGGCCGATGCTGCCTTTCTGATTGGCGCCGGTGAAGGCGCCTTTTTCATAGCCGAACAGTTCCGATTCCACCAGCTCCGCAGGAATCGCCGCACAGTTCACCGCGATAAACGCCTTCTGGCTGCGCGAGCTGGCCTGGTGCAGGGCTTTGACGAACACTTCCTTGCCCACGCCGGTTTCACCGTGGATCAGCAGCGGAATGTCTTTTTCCAATAACCGCTCAGCCTGGCGCACGGCTTTCTCTACGCGTGCGTCGCCGAAGTGCAAGGTCTTGAGGCCAATGGGTACTGGCTTTGGCGGTGTCGGCTCGGTGAACACACGCGCCTGCACCGGCATCTGTTTGGGGCGTCTCAATAAACACTGGAAACGGTTGCGTCCCGCTGCTTGCAGGGAGAAGGGCAGCCCTTCCGGCTGGTTCAACAACTCCAGCAATGACACCTTGAACAAACTATCGATCATCACCCGCGACAAGCTGATGCCCAGCAAGTTGTCGGCACGCCGATTGGCCGACAGCACCTGGCCGCTCTCATCGAAAATCAACAGGCCTGCCCACTGACTGTCGAGGTTGTTCAGGCCGGTGTTGAAGGTCAGTTGGAAGTGCTCACCGCGAAACAGGTTGAGGATCAGCCGGTTTTCCACGGTCTGGCTCATCATCTTGACCATGCCCAGGGTGTGGGAGGGCGGCAGGTAACTGTCGCTGGACACATCCAGCACCGCGATGATCTCGCGCTGTGCATCAAAGATCGGCGCCGCCGAGCCGGTCATGAAACGGTTGGCCTTGAGGAAGTGTTCATCGTGTTCGATATGCACGGCCTGGGCACACGCCAGCGCAGTGCCGATGGCATTGGTGCCGCTGGAGCGCTCCCTCCAGTTGGCGCCAGGGTTGAAGCCGCGCGCCAACTTGGGCTCGATAAAGCGTTGGGTGCCCCAGCTGGTCAGCACCTGGCCCTGGTTATCGGCCAGCATGATCAGGCAATTGGAGTTGCTGAGGATGTTCTCGTAGTAAGGCAGCACTTCCTGATGGGTGGTCTGCACCAGCGAGTGCTGGCTTTCGAGCAATTGGCTGATGCCCTCGGCGGGGAGCTGGTCGAAGCTGGGCGTGCTCTGGTGATCCAGGCCGAAGGCGCGGCAACGGCGCCAGGATTCCTGGATAAGGGTGTCGTGAGCCAAGGGTTCGGCCATGGGCGACCTTCTGCTTTTATTGTTTTTATGGGGCCCCGCAGGCGCGGGAGCCTAATTAGTGTTGTTCAGTACTGTTCATTGTCAACCCCCTGAGTGTTCAGTTGTTCAGTCAGGGTTGTTCATTTCTGTTCACGCCTGAACATCGCACACTCGTCATTTCCTTGTGGATCAAGCACCTGCCAGTTCTGGCACGAAACTTGCTCTAGCGGATTGCCAGATTCATTCCAATAATAAAAAGGTCGTGTCATGTCATTGACCCTGGAAAATGTCTCCCGCGTTGTCGAAGGCCAGACCTGGATCGACGACGCCACCCTGCGTTTCGAAGCCGGTTCCTTCAACGTCTTGCTCGGCCGCACCCTGTCCGGCAAGACCAGCCTGATGCGCCTGATGGCCGGCCTGGACAAGCCCAACAGCGGCCGCATCCTGATGAACGGCGTGGATGTCACGCAAAAACCGGTGCGCCTACGCAATGTGTCGATGGTGTATCAGCAGTTCATCAATTACCCGACCATGACCGTGTTCGAGAACATCGCCTCGCCGTTGCGCCAGGCCGGTGTATCCAACGAAGTGATCCAGAGCAAGGTGCTGGAAACCGCCAGGATGCTGCGCATCGAGAAGTTCCTCCCGCGCCATCCGCTGGAGCTCTCCGGCGGCCAACAGCAGCGCACGGCCATGGCCCGCGCTCTGGTCAAGGACGCCGAGCTGATCCTGTTCGATGAGCCGCTGGTGAACCTGGACTACAAACTGCGCGAAGAGCTGCGTCAGGAAATGCGCGAGCTGTTCGCCGCGCGCCACACCATCGCCATCTACGCCACCACCGAACCCAACGAAGCACTGGCCCTGGGCGGCACCACCACGATTCTGCACGAAGGCCGGGTGATCCAGAGCGGCAAGGCGGCCGAGGTGTATCACCAGCCGCAGACGGTGCTGGCCGCCGAGCTGTTTTCCGAGCCGCCGATCAACCTGATGCCGGGCCGCATCAGTGGTAATGAAGTGAGTTTCGCCAATTTCGTGCATTTCCCGCTGAACGTCGACCTGCGCCCGATTGGTGAAGGCGAGTTCCGTTTCGGCGTACGCCCCAGCCATATCAGCCTGGTGCCGAGCAACGATGACGACCTGGAGCTGGCGGTCACCGTGGAAGTCGCGGAGATCAGCGGTTCAGAAACCTTCCTGCATGTGCGCAGCGAGCATTTCCTGCTGGTGCTGCACCTGCCGGGGGTGCACGAATACGATGTCGACGCGCCGATCCGCGTGTATATCCCCACCCATAAACTGTTTGTGTTCGATGGTCAGGGCCGTTTGGTCCAGGCCCCCGGGCGCCGTGTCGCGAGGGTTGCCTGATGGCCGAGATCCATTTGCAGAACCTGGCGCACAGCTACAGTCCGACGCCAAGTGGTCCTGAGGACTACGCCATCCGGGAAATGAACCACGTATGGGAGCAGGGCGGGGCCTACGCTTTGCTCGGGCCGTCCGGCTGCGGCAAGTCGACCTTGCTCAATATTATCTCCGGCCTGCTCAGCCCGTCCGAGGGCCAGGTGTTGTTCGATACCAAAGTGGTCAACGACCTCACGCCAGAAAAGCGCAACATCGCCCAAGTGTTCCAGTTCCCGGTGGTGTACGACACCATGACGGTATTCGACAACCTGGCGTTCCCGCTGCGCAACCAGGGCATGGCCGAGGCGAAGATTCACAGTAAGGTGCAGGAAATTGCCGAAGTCCTCGACCTGCAAAACCTGCTGACCAAAAAGGCCCGTAACCTGACCGCCGACGAAAAGCAGAAAGTCTCCATGGGCCGTGGCCTGGTGCGTGATGACGTGTCGGCGATCCTGTTCGACGAACCGCTGACCGTAATCGACCCGCACCTCAAGTGGAAACTGCGGCGCAAGCTAAAGCAGATCCACGAGCAGTTCAACATCACCATGGTCTATGTGACCCACGATCAGTTGGAGGCTTCGACCTTCGCCGACAAGATCGCGGTAATGTACGGCGGCCAGATCGTGCAGTTCGGCACGCCGCGGGATCTGTTCGAACGGCCCAGCCACACCTTTGTCGGCTACTTCATCGGCAGCCCAGGGATGAATCTGATCGAGGTACAGGCGGAGGCGGGCGGGGTGCGCTTTGCCGGCACTCATCTGCCGTTGTCCGAGGCACTGCAACAGCGCATAGCCAATACCGACTACAAGAAATTGCAGGTCGGCATCCGCCCGGAGTTCATCCACGTCTGGGACGAGTACAACCCTGACGCCCTGCAGGCCGATGTCACACATCTCGAAGACCTTGGCACCTACAAGATCATCACCCTCAAGCTGGATGGCGCATCGCTCAAGGTGCGCCTGGCCGAAGACAAACCCGTGCCTGAAGGCACGGCCTCCATCAGTTTTCCCGCGCAGTGGCTGATGGTGTATGCCGACGACTATCTGCTGGAGGTGCATCCATGAACAAGGTGCAGAACAACAAGGCCTGGTGGCTGGTGTTGCCGGTGTTCCTGCTGGTGGCGTTCAGTGCGGTCATCCCGATGATGACCGTGGTCAACTACTCGGTGCAGGACATCTTCGACCAATCCAGCCGCTACTTCGTGGGTGCCGACTGGTACAAGCAGGTGCTGCTCGACCCACGGCTGCATGACTCGCTGCTGCGTCAGTTCATCTACTCGGCCTGTGTGTTGCTGATCGAAATCCCCCTGGGTATCGCCATCGCCCTGACCATGCCGACCAAGGGCCGCTGGTCGTCGTTGGTGCTGATTATCCTCGCCATCCCGTTGCTGATCCCGTGGAACGTGGTGGGTACGATCTGGCAGATCTTCGGCCGCGCCGATATCGGCCTGCTGGGTTATAGCCTCAACGCCATGGGCATCAGCTACAACTACGCGGCCAACACCATGGACGCCTGGGTAACGGTTTTGGTGATGGACGTGTGGCATTGGACGTCGCTGGTGGCGCTGCTGTGCTACTCCGGCCTACGGGCGATTCCGGACGTGTACTACCAGGCCGCGCGGATTGATCGTGCATCGCCCTGGGCGGTGTTCCGACATATCCAGTTGCCGAAGATGAAAAGCGTGCTGCTGATCGCCGTGATGCTGCGCTTCATGGACAGCTTCATGATCTACACCGAGCCGTTCGTCCTCACCGGCGGTGGACCGGGTAACGCCACCACCTTCCTGAGTCAGACGTTGACCCAGATGGCTGTAGGCCAATTCGACCTGGGCCCGGCCGCGGCGTTCTCGCTGGTGTATTTCCTGATCATCCTGTTGGTGTCCTGGCTGTTTTACACCGCCATGACCCACTCCGACGCCAACCGCTGAGGCCGCCAACATGAACAAGCGCAAGGTTATTCCGCTGCTGATCTACATCCTGTTCCTGCTGGTGCCGATCTACTGGCTGCTGAACATGTCCTTCAAGAGCAACACCGAAATCCTCGGCGGGCTGACGCTGTTTCCGCAGGATTTCACCCTGGCCAACTACAAGGTGATCTTCACCGACCCAAGTTGGTACACCGGCTACCTCAACTCGCTGTACTACGTGAGCCTGAACACGGTGATCTCCCTGAGCGTGGCGCTGCCGGCGGCCTATGCGTTTTCGCGCTACCGCTTCCTCGGTGACAAACACCTGTTCTTCTGGCTGCTGACCAACCGCATGGCGCCGCCGGCGGTGTTTCTGCTGCCGTTCTTCCAGCTGTATTCGTCCATCGGCCTGTTCGACACCCATATCGCGGTGGCGCTGGCTCACTGCCTGTTCAACGTACCGTTGGCGGTGTGGATCCTGGAAGGTTTCATGTCCGGGGTGCCCAAGGAAATCGACGAAACCGCCTACATCGACGGCTACTCGTTTCCTAAGTTTTTCGTGAAGATCTTTATCCCGCTGATTGGCTCCGGCATTGGTGTGACCGCGTTTTTCTGCTTTATGTTTTCCTGGGTCGAACTGTTGCTGGCGCGCACCCTGACCTCGGTCAACGCCAAGCCCATTGCGGCGGTGATGACGCGCACGGTCTCGGCCTCGGGTATCGATTGGGGCGTGCTGGCGGCGGCGGGGGTGTTGACTATCCTTCCCGGCATGCTGGTGATCTGGTTTGTTCGCAACCACGTGGCCAAGGGCTTTGCCCTGGGCCGGGTCTGAGGAGTCGATGATGGAATGGATGGCCTGGACCACCCCCACCGCACTGTTCTTTGGTGCCATAGCCCTGATCCTGGCGGGCATGACCACTTGGGAACTGCGCTCGCCGAGCATTCCTCGGCGCGGTTTTTTACCGATCGGTACCACCCGTGGTGATCGTTTGTTTATCGGTCTTCTCGGCAGCGCCTACCTGCATTTGCTGGTGATCGGCGTTACCGACTGGAGCATCTGGGTGGCGTCCGCGCTCTCCCTGGTATGGCTGTTGAGTGTGATGCGTTGGGGCTGATGCCCTGGTGAATAAACAACCTGGAGGTCTCTATGTTGAATAAGAACAATAAGCTGCGACATAGCATTTCATTGGCCGCCGTACTGGCCCTCAGCGGTTTGAGCGCTTCGGCCTGGGCCGATGCGTACGAAGATGCCGCGAAAAAATGGATCGGCAGCGAATTCAAACCGTCCACCCTCACGGCTGAACAGCAGCTTGAGGAACTCAAGTGGTTTATCAAGGCGTCGGAACCGTTCCGTGGGATGAAGATCAACGTGGTGTCGGAAACCCTCACCACCCACGAGTACGAGTCCAAGGTGCTGGCCAAGGCCTTCAGCGAAATCACCGGGATCAAGCTGACCCACGACCTGTTGCAGGAAGGCGACGTGGTGGAGAAGCTGCAAACCCAGATGCAGTCCGACAAGAACATCTATGACGGCTGGGTCAACGACTCGGACCTGATCGGTACGCACTTTCGCTACGGCAAGACTGAATCCATCACCGACCTGATGGCCAACGAGGGCAAGGATTACACCTCGCCGACCTTGGATCTGAAGGACTTTATCGGCCTCTCATTCACCACCGCGCCGGACGGCAAGATCTATCAGTTGCCCGACCAGCAGTTCGCCAACCTCTACTGGTTCCGCGCCGACTGGTTCGAGCGTCCGGAGCTGAAAGCCAAGTTCAAGGAAAAATACGGCTATGAACTCGGCGTGCCGGTGAACTGGTCGGCCTATGAGGACATCGCCAAGTTCTTCAGCGAAGACGTCAAGGAAATCGACGGCAAGCGCGTGTACGGGCACATGGACTACGGCAAGAAAGACCCGTCCCTGGGCTGGCGCTTCACCGATGCCTGGTTCTCCATGGCCGGTGGTGGCGACAAGGGCCTGCCGAACGGCTTGCCGGTGGACGAGTGGGGCATTCGCGTCGAGGACTGCCACCCGGTCGGCTCCAGCGTCACCCGTGGCGGCGACACCAACGGCCCGGCCGCCGTTTACGCCACCCAGAAATACGTGGACTGGATGAAAGCCTACGCGCCACCGGAAGCGGCGGGCATGACCTTTTCCGAATCCGGCCCGGTGCCGTCCCAGGGCAACATTGCGCAGCAGATCTTCTGGTACACCGCGTTTACCGCCGACATGGTCAAGCCGGGTCTGCCGGTGGTGAATGCCGATGGCACACCGAAATGGCGCATGGCGCCGTCGCCCGTCGGACCTTACTGGGAAAAGGGCATGAAGAAGGGCTATCAGGACGTAGGATCCTGGACCTTCCTCAAGTCGACCCCTGAGAAACAGAAACTCGCGGCCTGGCTCTACGCGCAGTTCGTGACCTCTAAAACCGTGTCGCTGAAGAAAACCATCGTTGGCCTGACGCCGATTCGTGAGTCCGACATCAACTCCCAGGCGATGACCGACATGGCGCCGAAACTGGGTGGCCTGGTGGAGTTCTACCGCAGCCCGGCGCGTACCGAATGGTCGCCGACCGGCACCAACGTGCCGGACTACCCACGCCTGGCACAACTGTGGTGGAGCAACATCGCTGCTGCTGCCAGCGGCGAGAAAACTCCGCAGCAAGCGCTGGACAACCTAGCCAAGGAACAGGACGCCATCATGACGCGCCTGGAACGCTCCAAAGTGCAACCGGTGTGCGGCCCGAAAATGAACCCCGAGCGTGACGCGCAATACTGGTTCGACCAGCCGGGTGCGCCGAAACCGAAACTGGCCAACGAAAAGCCGAAAGGCGAGACGGTGGGTTACAACGATCTGCTCAAGCAATGGGAGGCGGCGCGTAAATAATTGCGTTGAGTGGGGAAGGGGAGAACGGCACGCTTGCGTGCCGTTTTACTGTCCGCTGCCTGCCGCCACCAGGCTGTGCTGAATCGCGCGCGTCAGCATGGGGTCGAAGGCGTCATGCCCGGCTCGCAACCGCCGGCATTTCAACGGTGTACGTTGGCGCAGCCACCGCAGGCTCGACAACCCGATCAGGCCATTGATGCCCTGTATCACCATCCGCTGCGTTGACGGCATGTCATACCGAAGGGCGAGTGAGCTGGTAAAACTGGAACAATTCAAGCTGGCCTGGTCGGGCCGCGACGCAAGACTCCACGGTGATGTCCAATGCTTGTGCGATCCAGCGAACGGCCGGCAGCACCGGCGTATGGCCAAAGACCAGGGCCAGGCCACCCGGCTTGAGGCTACCGAGCAGCGAGCGCAGCAAGGTGTCGGCGGTGTGCCGGGTGACTACTTCGGCATTGAGAAAACGCAGGATCAATGCATCACAGGCTGGGCTTTCACGTGCAGCATCCGCTTGCCTGAAGCGCACGGGCGAACCGGCATGGCGCTGCGACGCATAGCGGATCATCGAAGCCGAAAGGTCCGAGCCCAGGCACAGACAGCGGGGGAGCGCCTGGGCCAGGCGAGCGATCAACTCGCCGGTCGAGCATGCCGGATCATGGATCAGCGCTCCCGGCTTGAGGCGTTCACGCAGTACAGCGACGCAGCGTTCGCGAAAGTGCGCTTCATCGATGTTCAACTGCGCGGCCCGTTCATCGTCGCATTCCCAGAAGGCTGGCGGGCAGATGAACTCTTCGCCATGCGGCCCCAGCGGTGGATAGGGGAAGCACACTTCGCTGCGGGCATCGCGGCTCGCTTCGACAAATGCCAGGTGCTTGGCGGCGGGGGTCACGGCTTGATAAAACAGCGCAACGCCTTCGTTGCTCCACTGGTGGTCGGTGAGTGGCCCCAGCAGCATGGCCGGGCGCAGGATGCTGCCCAGGCGGCGTTGCCCCTGGTGGTCGGGCAGCGGCCTGTTGCGGCCTGCCCAGCGAACGCCTGCGATATCCAGAACAAACAGCTGAGCGAGCCCGACCCCCCGCGGCTCCTGATGGCATTGCAAAGTGGCAGTGCTCATGACGAGGTACTCTGCGGCTCACCGCACAGGCGTCGGCCGCGCTGTTGCGGCACCACGACATTGCCGGTGGAGACCAGGAAAAACCGTTCCAGCCCCGGGATCACGACGTGCACGAGCGTAGTGCCGAGCCGGCTTTGAAATAGATTGCACACACCGGGCGTCAGGTTATGGCTGGCCATGTCGTCCACCAGGCGGGTGATCTGTTCTCCAGGATCCGGTAGGGGCTTGTGCTCATGCAGTTGCACCCATTCGACGGGTTGCGCCATCAGGCGATCAGGCGAGAATTGCAGGCAGCGTCGCAGGCGTGCGAAGGGGGCAAGATGGCGCTGGGCATTAAGCAAGTGGCGGATCAAGGGCGGTTCAGCCGCCAACGCCTGCAACTGCGCAAGCTCTGCCAGCGCGCGCCAGGCCGCATGGGTGGGCGACAGGGAAGTGCCGCTGCCGTACACCAAGGGCATTGTCGAAGGCGCATTGATGAACGCCAGGCAGGTGGTCGCACAGAACTCACGACTGATGTCCAGCACAACCACTTCGGCGTTGAACTGTTGATGCAGTGCGTGCAATGCGGTCCTGGCTTCGGGACCGAGGCTGTGTGGATCGACCCGGCGCAGACCGGATGAATGCTGATAGTAAAAATGCTCCAACAGGAACAGTGACAGGGCATCCCGTTCAATATTTTCATTCACGGCATGGAGCAGTGCCTCGTCGCCGGTGGCACCGATGGCGGTTCCGCTGTTGCTCGAATAACGACGCAGAGCGCGCAGGTCGGTAGGATCGTCGTGCAGCGGCTGCTCGCAGTAGCGCGGACACGTCAACGCCAGCGGGTAAGAAAATAGCTGATCATCCACCAGGCTACGGTAAGTGCGGCAGACGATGGCGCCTTCTTGTTGTGCCGTCAGCATTGCCAGCGCGCCGTCATCGTCAAACCGTGAGTGAGCGGCGAAGTAACTGGACGCCTGGCGATGAAGAGGCGACGCCTGCAGGTCGTCGCTCAAATAATGCTCCAGTGCTTCATAGAGTGCGCCGACACGCGCCGCGGCCAGATGGCCCTTGCCTGCGCCGCGTGACACTTCGGTTGATTGCGCGTCATACACGCTGGCCTGTACGCATAGCGCGTGATGACCCACGGTGCGCAGACGTGCGCGCAACTTGAGCGCACTCAATTGAGCGAGTATTTGTTGCTGCGCATTCGCCAGGGACTGGCTGCGTTCAGGGACGACGTGGTTGGTATGCATGACGATGACTCCCGTGAAGGAGGAGAGGCAGTGCCTCTCCTTGACTCACTTACTCGGCTTCCAGCTCCGCTTTCTCCGTGTCAGTGAGTTGCAGGGCCTCGATGAAGTCATCCGCGTGCTCCTGTTCCAGTTGCTCCAGCTCGGCGATTTTGTTTGCGTTCATGCTAGCCATGTATCCCATGTCTGAAACCTCTCTTCTTGTTTGATAGGGTCGAGTCACGTGTTCTCGATGAACACGGCTAAAACCTAATAAAAAGGGAGGCGGCCAGGCAAATGTGAGCAACTGTTGCGACAGCCACGGCGCAGGGTGTTGGAAACAAATCCATTCACTCTGGTTGTTGCCAGGTGCCAAAAGGTGTTGTGCCCGAAAACCGAGGGCTGCGCCGACGTTGATAGCCATCATCAGGCGAGGCGCCTATAGGACGTTGTCATGTGGAGCGGTTGGATAGGCTTTCGGCTGCGTTGATTTTTCGCGCTGTTGAAGTGGTTTGAGCGTCCGGGGAGGTGATCGTAGCGGCGTGTACTACTGAGCCTGTCGACAACCTTTACAAAAATCCACGCGGGCACATCGACTTCATCCATCCGCGCACTGGCTGATGGCCACCCGGGCAACGACCGCCGATCCGCACCTTTCCAACCCTGATTGAATTTTCTGCCTACTCCGATGCTCTTCACTGTAGAAGCGCGCGGTTTTGAGCGCTCTCGCGGGGCCGTCCTTGTTGGAAGGCCTGGTTGTATCGGACTTTGCGGAAACTGCCATCATGACGCTTTTCACAGCCCTGTCAGGCCAGCCGGCCTCTATCATCCACTCGGCGCCCGGCCCGTATCAGGGGCTTTATCAGCTGCTCTATGGTGAAGCCCAGGGCGCACAGGAAGCCGCGCGGGATTTCCTGCAGGCGCAGTTGGCGCAGGTGCAAGACGCGTCCAGCGAATTGCCGGCGCTGCCCGAGCAACTGCCCGCCTGGATCGAACAGCGCTGCACCGAGGTGGCTCAAGCCTATGCCGATTATCTGCAGCAACGCCAGCAAGGCCGGCCACGTCGCTACTTCCAGAACAAGGCCCATGCGCTGTACTTCTTGCAGCGCGTGGCTCCCACCAAACAAGTTGACGGCGCCTGGCTCAATGGTCTGTTGCGCCATTGGCAAGACCCACGTTTTGACGGCCTGCTCACCACCTACCTTGAAGAGCTGGGTGACGGCGAAGCCGCGCAGAACCATGTGGTGATCTACCGAAAATTGCTCAGTGAACACGATGCCGACAGTGATGCCGGCCTCCAGGACGCGCATTACCTGCAAGGTGCCCTGCAAATGGCCCTTGGGCTGTGCGCCGAAGACTTCTTACCGGAGATCATCGGCTACAACCTCGGCTACGAACAGTTGCCCCTGCACCTGCTGATCACCAGCTATGAGTTGAGCGAGCTGGGCATTGACCCCTATTACTTCACCCTGCACGTGACCATCGATAATGCCAGCAGCGGCCACGCCTGCAAGGCGGCGCAGTCGGTGTTGAACCTGCTGCCGCTGGGCGAGAGCAGGGCTGACTTCTACCGCCGCGTGGCCGAGGGTTATCGCCTCAACGACCTTGGCCCGGGGACAACGGCCGTCATCAATGGCTTCAGCCTGCAGGACGAGGTGGTCGCCATGCTCGAGCGCAAGCGTACCTTCGGCCAGCACATGCATTCGGACTATTGTCGCTTTGAAGGCAAGACCGTCAACCAATGGCTGGGTCAGCCTGGGCAGATTGGCGCTTTTCTGCAGGCACTGGAAGACAAGGGCTGGATCAAGCGCAACCAGGCCCCGGCCGATAGCCGCTTCTGGCAACTGATTGAAGGCGCGGGGGCGGCGATGTTCGGGGTGTTCAGCGGCTATGAGAAACAGGTGCTGCACGACTGGATCGCCGGTGATTGGATCAGTGACCAGCGCGTGTCGCCTGTACGGCCTGGGCGCGGCAGCCGATGCTCCGGCGAGCAGCATCGCCCGGCGGATCCGGACACCCAGGTGCTGGTCGATTCGTTGTGGAACCTGCCTGATGAGCAGCAGCTCGACGCACTGATCCCATGGCTGTCGGCGCGACGCCATTGCACGCCCGCCGGGTTGTACGCGACCCGCCGCTTTATTCAACTGCGCGCGCGTTTGCGCTAAGGAACGCCCCCATGTCTGCACAACAACTCGCCGACCGCGCCCTGTTGAATTTGGGCCGGGGGTTGAAGGAGAGCGGCTACCGTTTCATCACCCCGACGCCTTTGACCCACGAACGCGTCTATCAGCGCCGGGCAGCTGCGCTGGCGGTGGACCTGCGCGATGTGTTCGGCTGGTCGATGCCGTTTGACAACGGGCTGTTGCCCGAAGCGTTCCATGAGCAATTGCGGCAAGCCGATGTCATAGAAAAGCACGACTCGCTGTGGCGCAGCGCCGTGCGTTGGTCGAGCCTGGACAGTCTGCTGTTTGCGCATTCCGCGTACCCTACCACCCAGTCCGACGCGGTGTTCTTCGGCCCAGACAGTTACCGCTTCGCCCAAGTGATCGAAGCCCATCTGCAACAGCGCTTCGAACCGGTCAAGCGCGCCGTGGACATTGGTTGCGGCGCAGGTGTCGGTGCGTTGGTGATTGCCCGAGCGCGGCATGACGCGCAGGTGCTGGCGGTGGATATCAACCCGCGCGCTTTGCGCATGACCGCAGTGAACGCCGAACTGGCTGGGTTGACGAACGTCAGTGCCTACCACAGCGACGTGCTGGCGAGCGTGGAGGGCGAATTTGACCTGATCGTCGCGAACCCGCCCTACATGAATGATGACCGTCAACGTGCCTATCGCCATGGAGGCGGGGCCCTGGGTGAGCAGTTGTCGGTGCGTATCACCGGTGAGTCGCTCGGGCGCCTGGCCCTTGGCGGCAGCCTGGTGTTGTACACCGGCGTGGCGATTGTCGCCGGAGAGGACCCGTTCCTGACGGCGGTCAAGCCATTGCTCGAAAACGATGCCTTCGGCTGGACCTACCGTGAACTGGACCCCGACGTATTCGGCGAAGAGCTGGTCAAGCCAGGCTACGAGCGCGTGGAGCGGATTGCAGTGGTCGCGCTCACTGTCACCCGGTTGCGCTGACAGCCATGCTCACCTTTGGTATCGAAGAAGAATATTTCATCACCGACCTGCATACCCGGCGTATGGTCAGCCAACCCTCGGCTGCGGTGTTGGCGGCCTGTCGGCAAGCCATTGGACCGGGCTTTGCGTATGAGATGTTCCAGGGCCAGATCGAGGTGGCCTCTCCGGTGTTCAAGAGCGGTAACGAGGCGGCCGATTACCTGGCCACGGTGCGCCGTAATTTGAGCCGGTCGCTGGCGGACTTCGGCCTGGGTGTCGTGTGTGCCGGCAGCCATCCCCTGGCGGCATGGCGTGAGCAATGGCCAACGGATCGTGCGCATTTCCAACAGTTGTTCGACGACATCCAGTACGTGGCGCATCGTAGTGTGCTCTGCGGGTTGCATGTGCATGTCGAGGTGCCGGCCGCTGTCGATCGCATTGCGGTGATGAACCAAGTCTCGCCCTGGCTGCCGTTGTTGTTGCTGCTCAGTTGCTCTTCGCCGTTCTGGGACGGAGCGCCCACGGGCTTTATGAGCTATCGCCAAGCTGCCTGTGATGAGTGGCCGCGTATGGGCGTGCCAGAGCACTTCGCGGATTGGGCGGCGTATGTACGCTACCTGGCCTTGTTGCAACGTGTCGGTGCAATCAAGGCCGATGGCAATGGGTGGTGGGGCATCCGCCCGGCGGCGCGCTATCCCACCCTTGAATTGCGCATGACCGATGCCTGCCCCAGGCTGGCGGACGCTTTGGCCTTGGCAACCTTGTTCCGGGTGATGGTCACCCATGCCTGTGGCCTGGAACATCCCGGTGCCACCTTCACTGCCGAGGCACGCTGGCTGCTCAAGGAAAACCGCTGGCAGGCCAAGCGCCACGGCGCGGCGGGCAACTTTTCGCTGGATGATCAAGGGACGATGGCGACTGCTGAGCAATGGCTGCTACACGCGCAAAAGACCTTTGCGGCCACCGCCGAAGCCATGGGCGAGCCACAGTTGTTCGGCGACTTGCACACGTTGCTGGTTTCGGGCAACAGCGCTGTCGATCAATTGCGTTGCCATGCCGCCGCCCGAGCCAGTGGCGCGGGTGAGCTGGGCAGTCTCCAGCAGGTGGTCGACCGGCTCTTGACTCAGAGTCGCGACGACCATTGATCGGTGGATGGTCGACATGAAATGAACGCTCATCTCAATAGCAGCCCTTAATGAGTAGTCCCCTTTCATTAGCAGGAGTGCAGAGCATGCGAGCGATGACTTTTCAGGGCGCGCACAAAGTGCGGGTCGACACGGTGCCCGACCCCATCATCGAGCAACCCGACGACATCATTTTGCGCGTCACCGCCACCGCGATCTGCGGTTCGGACCTGCACCTTTATCGTGGCAAGATCCCGACTGTCGAACACGGCGACATCTTCGGCCACGAGTTCATGGGCATCGTCGAAGAAACCGGCCCGGCAGTCACGGCGGTGCAACGCGGCGACCGCGTGGTGATCCCATTCGTGATTGCCTGTGGCGATTGCTTCTTCTGCCAGCTCCAGCAGTTCGCCGCCTGTGAAACCACCAATGACGGACGTGGTGCGATTCTGAATAAAAAGGCGATCCCACCGGGTGCGGCACTGTTTGGCTACAGCCGCTTGTACGGTGGCATTCCCGGTGGCCAGGCCGAACTGGTGCGAGTGCCCAAAGCCAATACCGGGCCGTTCAAAGTACCAGGCACCTTGGCGGATGAGAAAGTCTTGTTTCTCTCCGACATCCTGCCTACCGCCTGGCAGGCCGTGACCAATGCCGGCATCGGCCAAGGCTCCAGCCTGGCGATCTACGGTGCCGGCCCGGTCGGTCTGCTCAGTGCCGCTTGTGCGCGGATGCTCGGTGCCGAGCAGATCTTCATGGTCGACGACCATCCCTATCGCCTGGCCTATGCGCAGAAAACCTACGGTGTGATCCCGATCAACTTCGAGGAAGACGATGACCCGGCCGACACCATCATCCGTCAGACCGCCGGCATGCGTGGCGTCGATGGCGTCGTGGATGCGGTTGGCTTCGAGGCCAAAGGCAGCACCACCGAAACCCTCCTCACCACCCTCAAGCTCGAAGGCAGCAGCGGCAAGGCTCTGCGCCAATGCATCGCCGCCGTGCGCCGGGGCGGGGTGGTCAGTGTAGCCGGGGTGTATGCCGGGTTTATCCATGGCTTCATGTTCGGCGATGCGTTCGACAAAGGGCTGACCTTCAAGATGGGCCAGACCCACGTGCAGCGCTTTTTGCCTGAGCTGTTGGAGCACATCGAACTGGGTCACTTGAACCCTGAGGCAATCGTGACTCATCGCCTGTCCCTGGAGCAGGCCGCGCGAGGTTATGAGCTGTTCGACAAAGGCGAGGAGGAGTGCCGCAAGGTGATCCTGTTGCCGGGAATCGATGAGCGGCCCTTGGTCGAACCGCTGGATGAGCTGACGCCGGAGATCACCCTTCGCGGCGCACATCCGGCGTAGGTGGACGCATCAGGTCAAGGCTTGTGGCAGCAGGTGCATCTCGCCGTCCGCTTCCTTGACCAGCCCACTGGCCATGAACAGGGGCGCCAGGCGTTTGTGCAACTGCGGCTCGACGAACTCCTTAACGGTGTCCAACGCCAGTACACCGCTCAGTGGCAACTCGGCTTTGGTGTACGACAACCAGGCCTTCTTCAGCGCTTGCAACACATCGCTGCCGGCCGTGGACGCGAAGCGTCGGTGGGTGGGTTTGCCGTCGAAGATAAAGGTGTGCTGGAACTCATAGCCGGTTTCATCGCCTTGGCTGGCCGTGCAACGGATGCAACTGCACGGGCCGTCGCCGAAGGCGCTGCGCAGGTAGGTGTTGAAGTCCACCACGGGTTTGAGTGACAGGCGCTTATCCACCTCGAACAGGTCTCCAGTCATTTTTTCGTCAGTGTTCAACGTCCATTTCCTCGCAGGTTCGGCAGTTTTTCTAAGCGCGGCACAATACCAGCCGAGCGTCTGTTTGTGGGTTATTTGCATAACAATAGATCCCGATATTCTTTTCCTGCCTTAAAAATCGCCGCTAGGCTCCATCACCTTCTTAAAAACGCGGCAGACTCCTATGACTATCAAGCGTTCCTCCCTGACCCTGCTGGCTGCTGCGACGGCCTTGATCAGTATCGGTGCCCAGGCCGAAGGCAAGATCAGCATCGCTCAGCAATTCGGCATCGGGTATCTGATCCTCGACGTGGTGCGCGACCAAAACCTGATCGAAAAGCACGGCAAGGAACAGGGCCTGGATATCAAGGTGGAATGGAACAGCATTTCCGGCGCCACCGCGATGAACGAGTCGCTGCTGGCGGGCGCCCTGGATGTGGTCTCGGCCGGTGTACCGCCGATGCTTACCCTGTGGGACCGCACCAAAGGCAAGCAGAACGTCAAGGCCATCGCCTCCCTCGGCTCGATGCCCAACTACCTGCTGACCAATAACCCCAACGTGAAGACCCTCAAGGACTTCACTGAGAAAGACCGCATTGCCGTGCCCGCCGCTGGTGTGGGCTTCCAATCGCGCACCCTGCAGATTGAGACTGCCAAGCAGTTCGGCGATGCCAACTATAAGAAGTTCGATGACATCTCGATCAGCCTGGCCCACCCCGACGCCACCGCCGCCTTGATTGCCGGGGGGTCGGAGATCAACTCGCACTTCTCCAGCCCGCCGTTCCAGTACCAGGAACTGTTGAGTCCCAACGTGCACAAGGTGCTCAGTTCCTACGATATCCTGGGCGGGCAGGCGACGTTCAACGTGCTGTACACCACACAGAAATTCCATGATGAAAACCCCAAGACCTACAAGGCGTTCTATGACGCGCTGGCCGAGGCCGAGAAGATCATCAAGGCCGACAAACCTGCCGCGGCCAAGGCGTACATTCGCGTAGAACAGTCGAAATTGCCGTTGGACTTGGTGGAAAAAATCGTTCAGGACCCGGAAATCGACTTCGCTATCGTGCCGCAGCGTACCTATATCTACGCCGAGAAATTGCAGGAACTCGGCATACTGAAAAACAAGGCCGCCAGTTGGAAGGACTACTTCTTCGAAGAAGCCCATGGCGGCAACGGCAGCTGATTGGTGACATACGGGTTACTGCGGTGTAAAGCGCTCCCACATTGGATCTTCATTGTCTGTGATATCAGCGGAAAAATTCGCCCGGCGTCGCCTCGAACTGCTGACGAAACGCATTGATAAACGCTGACGTCGACTCATACCCACATCCCAATGCCACATCCGTCACCCGCTCGCCTTGCTCCAGGGCGGGCAGGGCGGTGAGTAATCGCAAGCGCTGGCGCCAGGCGCGAAACGTCAGTCCGGTATCGCTCAAGAACAACCGACTGAGCGTCTTCTCACTCACCTCCAGTTTCTGGCTCCACTGGCCCAAGGTGGTCTGTTGTTCCGGGTGCAGGTTCAAGCTGCGATAAATCTGGCGCAAGCGCGGGTCCAACGGCAGCGGCAGCATCAGATCGACTTGCGGTGCCGCTGCCAGTTGATCCAGCACTACTTGGGCCAGACGCCCATCCGGCCCATCCTCGGCATATTCCACCGGCAGTTCACTGAAGCTGCGGATCAACTCGCGCAGCAGGCTGCTCACCTCCAATACGTGACAACGTTCGGCCGCCCACGCCGTGACGCTGCAATCCAGGTACAAACTGCGCATTTCCGTATGGGGCGAACTGAACACACGGTGCGGCACGCCTGCTGGGATCCATACCGCACGTTGCGGCGGCGCCACGAAGCGACCGATGCTGGTCTGGATCTCCAGCACCCCGGAGATCGCGTAGGACAATTGCACCCACGGGTGGCTGTGCCGACGGGTCAACGCACGATTGGGCAAGGATTCGGTGCGCCCATACACCGGGCGTGGCAGGCTGGAAAGCCCGGGAACACTGCGGCGAACGGTCTTCTCATGTCCTTTAGGCGGCATTTACTGGCTCGTTGGCGTTAGTCGGTAACAAGTCGTTACGTTAGAGTCGTGATGACGCTCTTGGCAACCCCCGGAAGATCTCGCTTATGACTCGCCCCCGTTTTTTGCCCGACAACTTCACCCTGACCCTGATCGCCACGGTGATCCTTGCTTCCCTGCTACCCGCCAGCGGCCAGACCGCCGTGGCGTTTGGCTGGGTCACCAACCTGGCGATTGCTCTGCTGTTTTTTTTGCACGGCGCCAAGCTGTCGCGCCAGGCCATCGTCGCCGGTGCCGGCCACTGGCGCCTGCACCTGTTGGTATTCAGCCTGACCTTTGTGCTGTTTCCGCTACTGGGTTTGGCGCTCAAGCCAGTGCTGTCGCCGCTGATCGGCAAAGACCTGTACATGGGGATGCTCTACCTCTGTGCCTTGCCGGCCACGGTGCAATCGGCGATTGCCTTCACATCCCTGGCGCGGGGCAATATTCCGGCGGCGATTTGCAGTGCAGCGGCGTCCAGCCTGTTCGGGATCTTCCTCACGCCCTTGCTGGTCACGTTGTTGCTCAATGTGCACGGGGAGGGCGGTTCCACCGTCGATGCGATCCTGAAAATCAGCGTGCAACTGCTGCTGCCGTTTATCGCCGGGCAGATCGCGCGTCGTTGGATCGGCGAGTGGGTCGGCCGCAATAAATCCTGGCTGAAGTTCGTCGACCAAGGCTCGATCCTGCTGGTGGTCTACGGCGCGTTCAGCGAAGCGGTCAACGAAGGCATCTGGCACCAGATTCCACTGTGGGAACTGGGCGGGCTGGTGGTGGCGTGTTGCGTGTTGCTGGCGTTGGTATTGGTAGCTTCGACCGTGCTGGGCAAGGCTTTTGGCTTCAATCAGGAAGACCGCATCACCATTCTGTTCTGCGGTTCGAAGAAGAGCCTGGCGACCGGGGTGCCGATGGCCCAGGTATTGTTCGCCGGGGCAACCATGGGTGTGCTGATCCTGCCGCTGATGCTGTTCCACCAGATCCAGCTGATGGTCTGCGCAGCGTTGGCACAGCGTTATGCCAAGCGGCCGGAAAGCATTCCGCAAATGATGGGGCAGGTGGATCCTTGATCGACGTCATAGCCTTCGCCGAATAAGCTCAAGTTAACGCCCGGCCAGACGACTTAGTGGTTAAGAGCCCAGTAAGGAGCGTCGGCATGAGCATAAAAGGTACCTCGGTGTTTACCAGCCTGCTGTGCCTATGGGCGGGAGCGTGCGGCGCGGCGCAAACCGCAGGGCAGGGCACCCTCGAATTCAGGGGCAGTATCGTCGAGTCTGGGTGTGCGACAAATACGCACAGGGGCTCGGTCGTGGAATTGAGCGACTGTGCCGAGGCCAGTCGTGGCAGTCGCCTTGAGGTACGTCAGATAGCTCCGGTGGCCAGCGCCCTTGCAGCCCATGTGCTGCTGGTGGCGGACAGCGGCAATGGGCGTTATTACGATCAGCAATATGTGCTGGTCGACAGCGCCGGCGAGCTGATTCAGTCGGGTAGCTACATCATAACGCTGACCTCGCCTTGAACCGCCGGGCGACGATCCGCGTCAACAGGCTGGCCAGAAACCTATAGAATGCTCGGCGGCGGCGCTTGTCCTGGGTGGCCGCTTGATCATCGTCAGAGTACCGCGCCGTTCCATGAGCATTTCAGCCGCAACCCCCCAAGCCAATTGGCAACCGGTCATCGCCCTCGCGCTGGCCGCCTTTGTGTTCAATACCACCGAATTCGTGCCCGTCGGCCTGCTCAGCGCCATCGGCACCAGCTTCGACATGCCCGTGTCCAGCGTCGGGCTGATGCTCACCATCTACGCCTGGATTGTGTCCCTGACGTCGCTGCCGGTGATGCTGCTGACCCGCAACGTCGAACGGCGCAAGCTGCTGATCGTGCTGTTTTGCATGTTTATCATCAGCCATATCCTTTCCAGCGTCGCTACCAGTTTCGGTCTCTTGATGCTGAGCCGTATCGGCATCGCGTTGTCCCATGCGTTGTTCTGGTCGATCACCGCATCGCTGGCGGTGCGCCTGGCGCCGGAAGGCAAGCAGGTGCAAGCTCTCGGCCTGCTGGCCACCGGTACTTCCCTGGCGATGGTCCTGGGTATTCCCCTGGGCCGCCTGCTCGGCGAAGCCATGGGCTGGCGCACCACGTTCCTGGTGATCGGCGCCTTTGCTGGCGCCCTGGTGTTCTGGCTGGCGCGCACCTTGCCACTGCTGCCGAGCCAGAACTCCGGCTCCCTGCGCAGCTTGCCGCTGCTGTTCAAGCGCCCGGCGCTGGTGGCGTTGTATGTGCTCACCGCCATGACCGTGACCGCGCAATTCACCGCCTACAGCTACATCGAACCCTTCGTCGAAGGTGTCGCCGGCATGAGCGGGAGCGCGGTGACTTTGATCCTGCTGGTATTTGGCGGCGCGGGCATCATCGGCTCGCTGCTGTTCAGCCTGGTGCACCGTTTCAACCCCCATTTGTTCGTGGTCGGCGCGGTATTCATCCTCGCCGCCTGCCTGACGCTGCTGCTGCCGTTGAGCGGCGCAGAATCCTACCTGGTGGTGCTGAGCATTTTCTGGGGCATGGCGATCATGGGCTTTGGCCTCGCGATGCAATCCAAGGTGCTGGTGCTGGCGCCGGATGCCACCGACGTGGCCATGGCGATGTTCTCCGGCATCTACAACATCGGTATCGGCGGCGGCGCCCTGATGGGCAGCTGGGTGGGCAGCCAGTTTGGCTTCGCCTGGATCGGCGCGGCGGGTGGGTTGCTGGCGGCGGTGGCGTTGATAGGGTACTGCCTGGCGATTCGCCGGTTTGGGCAGGGTGTTGTAACCCGATAAAACAGGACAAGTCTTACACAGCAATTTGAGACCCATTGCTACCGTCGCCCAGGACCGCCCACGGCCTGTGGTGACGGCACTTGAACCGCAATGGAGTCGATTGTGCAAAAGCGTTTGACCGCCGAGTTTATCGGTACATTCTGGCTGACGTTCGGTGGCTGTGGCAGCGCCATTCTGGCGGCGGCTTTTCCGGAATTGGGCATTGGGTTTGTCGGCGTTTCGCTGGCGTTCGGGCTCACGGTGCTGACCATGGCCTACGCGGTAGGCGGTATTTCCGGCGGGCATTTCAACCCGGCGGTAACCCTTGGTTTATGGGCGGGACGCCGCGTGGCGGGTGGTGATGTGCTGCCGTATATCGCGGCGCAGGTGGCTGGAGCAATTGGCGCCGCGGCGGCCTTGTACCTGATTGCCAGCGGGCAGCCGGATTTCTCAGTGGGTGGTTTTGCCGCCAACGGCTACGGCCCATTGAGTCCAGGCCTCTTTGACATGAAGGCCGCATTGCTTGCGGAATTCATCGCCACGTTCTTCTTCTTGTTCATCATCATGCGTGTCACCGCACCGGGCGCGGTGCCTGGCTTCGCGCCCATTGCGATCGGCCTGACCCTGACCTTGATTCACCTGGTGCTGATCCCGGTGACTAACACGTCAGTGAACCCTGCACGCAGTACCGGGCCGGCGTTGTTTGCTGGCGGTGAATACCTCTCGCAGCTTTGGTTGTTCTGGGTAGCGCCGATGGTGGGCGGGGTGATGGGGGCATTGGCGGCGCGTTCATTGGGTGAATGCGCAAAAAAAACGCCCGCCTAAACATCGTCGGCGGGCGCTCGGGAATGACCGGGTCAGCAAGGAGTGAGCTGGCCGGTATAGGGAGTGCGGGGAATCAGGCCACTGGAATCAACGGGTCTGCCGCCGCCAGCGCGACGGCACGATCAGCGGCCGGTGGGTAGATCCACACGGTGTTGATCTGGTGCTTGAGGTCCTTGGCTTCCTGGCCGACCAGTTTCAACTGGCGGTCCCAGCCTTCGGTGAACACGGCGCCCCAGGCGCCAAGGTCGAGGCAGGTCACGTATTTGGGCTGGCTGTAGGTCATCGGCGCGACGCCGATCAGGTCGGCGGCCACGTTGTTGCCGGCATAGCGGCCCAGGGCGATGGCGTGCTGGCAGGACATGCTGGCGAAATTGCCCAAATCATCGGTGGCGGCGTAGGCCACGTCACCGGCGGCGAACACGTCGGCCTGGCCTTTGACCTTGAGGTTGCCGTCCACATGCAGGCGGCCCTGGGGATCACGGGTGCCGCTGACTTGTTCGGTAAGCGGGTTGGCGCGAAAGCCGATGGTCCAGATCACCGTGCTGGATTCGATCCGTTGCCCATTCGCCAGGGTCACGCCGTCGGCATCCACCGAGGCCACCGAGGTGTTGAGCACCCATTCCAGGCCCAACGCCGTACTCGCTTCGATGATCGAGGGACGAATGCCATCGCCCATGGACGCGGCGATCTGCGGGCCACGGTCCACCACGACGACGCGAATATCAACCTGGTCACCCAGTGCTTCACGCAGGCGGGTCGGCATTTCGGTGGCAGTCTCGATACCGGTAAAACCACCACCCGCTACCACCACGGTATTGCGCGCGGCGCTTTCAGGCAGGTTCTTCAGGGCCTTGATATGGGCTTCAAGGCGCGTGGCATCTTCAATCTGGTCCACATCGAACACATGCTCGATGCCTGGCATCTGCGGGCGATTCAGGCGGCTGCCGGCGGCAATGACCAGGCGGTCGTACGTGACCGTGGTCGATACACCCGCCGCGTTGCGGTAGGTCACTTGTTTGCCATTTTCATCAATGCTGTCGGCCGCACCTTCAATGAACTTCACGTTCACCGCGTCGAACAACGGGCCCAGCGGCGCCATCATGGTGTGCACATCGGGCTCGTAGAAACGTGGGCGGATACGCAGTTCCGGCTGCGGGGCGAGCAGGCTGATCTGCACGTCGTTGCGGTCATGTTTGTCCAGCAGACGGGCCGCGCTCAATGCGCTCCAGACACCACCGAACCCTGCGCCAATAATAAGAATGTGCTGTTTCATGGTTTGCTCCTGGAGAGACGTTGTTGCATGAGTGGGACTGTGTGTAGCCAGACTATCCAGGGCGTCTGCCGCAAACACTTCTACCTGGGGTCAGTGCAGGCATGCGTAGGTGTGAGGTGGCTATACCAAGGTATTAACGGCCCAGCACATCGGCGAGGCAGGCCATCAGTTGGGCGCAGGAAAACGGCTTGGGAAAGAAGGCAATGGGCGGCGGCAATGCCGGGTCGATACTGGGCGGCGGGCCGGGGTAGCCGGTGATGAAAATCACCGGCAGTGAGAGGCCTGCGGCGTGCAGGGTTTCGTGGAGCTGGATGCCGCTGAGGCCAGGCATCTGGATGTCGCTGATCAGGCAGGCAGTGAAGCCTGGGCCGTCGGAGGCGAGGAAGGCTTCGGCATCCGCGTAGAGACGGACGTTGTAGCCGTTGGAGCGCAGCAGCCCATCCAGTGCCATACGAACGGATTCATCATCATCGACGATGGCAATTATCTTCGTGTCGGACATTTCGTTACCTGGAGGCGATCGGGCTGCACATGGAAGCATCCCGCCATCACCTCAAGATACGCCGTCCACGCCGGCAACATACTATACGTGCGTATACCCGACTTGCTGTTTGACCGGGATGTCGAGGGCCTGGGCCATACGCACCAGGTCGGCGAACGAACGCGCGAGCATCTTGCGCATCGCCTGGCCGCGGTGGATCTTCACGGTGATTTCGCTCAGGCCGATTTCGCCGGCAATCTGCTTGTTCATCAGCCCGGAAACCGCCAGTGCCATCACCGTTCGTTCGCGGGGGGTGAGGGTGGCATATCGGGTGCGCAGTTCATCATCGCCGCGCTCGGTTTCACGTCGTGTCTTGTCTTTTGCGTGGGCGGCGCACACCGCGTCGATCAGGTCCTGTTCACGAAACGGCTTGGACAGGAAGTCCACCGCGCCCGCTTTCATCGCACGCACGGTCATGGCGATATCGCCGTGGCCGGTCATGAATACGATCGGCAGGTGGATCCGCGCCGTCACCAATTCATTCTGAAAATCCAGGCCGCTTGTGCCTTGCAGACGTACGTCCAGCACCAGGCAACTGGGCAGGTCGGGGCGCGGGAAATTCATGAACTCCGCCGCCGAGCCGAACAACTGGACCTGCAGGCCCACCGAGCGCAACAAGCTGCCGAGGGACTCGCGCAGGGGGCGATCATCGTCGACGATATACACCCAGGGTTCATGGTTGATCACGCGGTTCATCGGGTGAAGGTCGTTCATGGGGCCTCCTTGGCCAATAGAGGCAGTGAGCAAGTGAATGAGGTGCCCTGGCCTGGCGTGCTGGTGGCCCAGAGTCGGCCGCCATGGAAGTCGATGATCGAGCGGCAGATCGACAGGCCCATGCCCAGGCCCTCGGGCTTGGTGGTAAAAAAGGGTTGGAACAAGGTGGGCAGGTCCTTGGCGTCAATACCGATGCCTTGGTCGGCAACTTCGAGCAAGACGTTATCGCCGTCCACCCAGGTCCGCACCCGCAGCAGGCGTTGGCGCGGGGCGGTGGTTTCCATGGCGTGGCAGGCATTGATGATCAGGTTGATCAGCACCTGTTGCAGTTGCACGCGGTCGGCGTTGATCTGCGCATCCAGCACGTTCAACTCCACACGGCTCCGGACTTTATGGCGCGACAACTCGTGCTGCACCAGGCTCAGGGTTTCGTTGACAATGGCATCCAGCGATTCGGGTTTGCGCAGCGGGTCGCATTTGCGTGACAGCGCGCGAATTCGACTGATCACCTCACTGGCGCGGCAGGCGCTGGAGACAATGCGGTCGAGGGATTGACGCGCTTCATTGAGGTCTGGTTCCGCGCGGTCGAGCCAGCGACGGCAGGCTTCGCCGCTGCTGGTGATGGCGGTCAGCGGCTGGTTCACCTCGTGGGCAATCGAGGCAGCCAATTCGCCCAGAGAGGTGATACGGGTGACGTGGGCCAATTGGCTCTGCGCATGGAACAACGCCTCTTCGGCGAGCGTGTCGGCGGTGACATCCTTCACCGCGCCCAGGTACTCGAAATGCCCACGGGTCTCGACGGGGCTAGCGATCATATGCAGGTGCTTGACGCGTCCATCGGGCATCAGCAGGCGGTGCTTGACTTCGATCAGCGGCTCACGGTTCCGGGCCTTGGCGAAGACCTCGCGGGCCAAATGTCGGTCGTCGGGATGGGTACGGTCCAGCACCATCACCGCCGTGGGCGCCTGATGATGTGGGTATTCGAAGATCCGTGCCAACTCCTCGGACCAGGACATGGCATCACTGTCGCCACGAAAACTCACGCTGCCGGTCTGGCTGAGGCGCTGGGCGCCCACCAGGTAGGCCTCGTTGTGCCGCAGGCTGTCCGCCGCGTACTTGCTGCGCAGGGCAAGAAAGGTGATGGCGGAGAGCGCCGTGAGGCAGCGGAAGAAACCGGTGATCGAGTCCCAGCGCTCATAGTTGCCGTTGTACAGGAACAGCGCCATGAGCAGCGCAATGGAAAACAACGCGACACCAATCACCACATTGATCGAAAAAAGATTCGCCGCCATCAACAGCAGCGTGATGTACAGCAGCGTCGGTGCCCAGTCGGTATGGGTCTCGGAATTGATCACGAAGATGCCGCATGCCACGACCAACCCAACGACCCAGCCCAAGGCGTTGATCGCCGGTGTCGGGCTGATCTGGGTCTGGCGCGCGGTGAACACCCGCCGGTCCCAAAGGCCGGCCAACCATGAATGCTCGCGACGCGCGCTCGCGGGAACGGAGATTTTCATGGCGTTCAACCACTCCATTGTCATTGTCGAAGGTGGAGCATTGGACGCTTACTTTAAAAGCATCCGTTCTCACCGAGTAGGACACAAAACCCTGAAATCCTGCCAAGCCCTATCGGCCTGTCCGACGACGTAGAATACGCCTTGCTGCCGAGGGCTAAGGTCTCGATCAAAAGCTCGCAGCTGGAAATCAATGAGTACGAACTCAAGGGCTTCGCCTCTCGCTCGGCCCGCAGCGGCGTGCACGGGCGCGCAGTTGCAGCACGGCAGCGATTGGTTGATGGCGTTGGACAGGTTGCAGCATCAGCGGGAAAATCGCTCCCGGTACTCACGCGGCGAAATCGTCAGGTGACGATGGAAGGTATACCGCATCCGCTCCTCATCCCCAAACCCACACAGCCGGGCGATCTGGTCGATATTGCGGTCCGAATCCTCCAGCAGGCGGCGCGCCGCTTCCATGCGGAATAACTCGACGGCCTTGGCCGGTGTGCGCCCGGTGCGTTGTTTGTAGACCCGTGCAAAGTTGCGCGGGCTCATCTGTGCCTGTTGCGCCAGACGCTCCACGGACAGGTCCGAGTCCTGCAAGTTATCGGCGACCCAAAGGTGCAGTTCATCGAAGCCTGCGCTGTCATCGGTCTGTGCCTGCAGCAGTTGACTGAACTGCGCCTGCCCACCGGGGCGCTTGAGGAATACCACCAGCTCCCGCGCCACCTGCAATGCCACATCGCGGCCGCAGTCGATCTCCACCAGGGCCAACGCCAGGTCGATCCCGGCCGTCACGCCGGCCGAGGTCCACACATTGCCCTGTTGGATAAAGATCGCGTCCATGTCCACCGCGATGGCCGGGAAGCCATGCTTGAGCATGTCGCACATGGCCCAGTGGGTGGCGGCGCGGCGCCCGTCGAGCAGGCCGGCCATGGCCAGCAGGAAGGTGCCGGTGCACACCGAGGCGGTGCGCGCCGCGGTGCCGGACGCCACGCGCAGCCATTCCACCAAGTCAGTGTTGGCTGCCATCGCCTGTTGAATGGCCGGCGCGCCGGGCACGATCAGGGTGTCGATAGCGGTGTCGGCCAGTTGCCCGAGTGCAACTGTGTGCACACTCAAACCCTCGGCGGTCTGCATCAATCCACCCGCCAGGCTGGCGGTGTGCATGACGTAACCCGGCAAGCCGCGTTCGGCCATGGCTTTGGTGGCGGCCCAGAACACGGTCTGGGCGCCAGTCAGGTCGAGCAGGCCCATTTGCGGATAGGCCAGGAACACCAAGGTGCGTGGCTGGCCGAGCGGGTTCATGCGCGGCTCAACAGTTTTTCCAGTTTTTCCTGGTCCCGCGCGAACTGGCGAATGCCTTCAGCGAGTTTCTCAGTGGCCATCGCATCTTCATTCGACGCCCAGCGGAACTGCGCCTCGTTCATCGGCAGACGCGGTTCTCCCGCCGCTCCCGGCACCAGTTTGCGTTCCAGGGTGCCGTTGTCGTCGGCGAGCTTTTGCAGCAGGTCCGGGCTGATGGTCAGGCGGTCGCAGCCGGCCAGTTGTTCGATCTGGCTAAGGGTGCGAAAGCTCGCGCCCATCACCACGGTCGGGATGTCATTGGCCTTGTAGTAGTTGTAGATGCGGGTTACTGACTGCACGCCCGGGTCATCCACGCCGGTGTAGTCCTGGCCGGTGCTCTTGCGGTACCAGTCGTAGATACGACCCACGAACGGTGAGATCAGGAACACCCCCGCGTCGGCGCAGGCCACGGCCTGGGCGAAGGAGAACAGCAGCGTCAGGTTGGTCTGGATACCGGCTTTTTCCAGACGCTCGGCCGTGCGGATGCCTTCCCAGGTGGACGCCAGCTTGATCAATACGCGGTCGCGGCCCACCCCGGCCTGGTCGTACAGGGCGATCAACTGATTGGCCTTGGCCCACAGCGCTTGTTCGTCAAAGGACAGGCGTGCATCCACTTCGGTGGAAATACGCCCTGGAATCACCTTGAGAATGCCCGCGCCCACCGAAACCGCGAAGTGGTCGCAGGCTAGGTCCACATCACCCTTGGCGTGGCTCACGGCGCTGCGCAACAGGTCGGCGTATTCGGGGATGTCGGCGGCCTTGAGCAGCAGGGACGGGTTGGTGGTGGCGTCCACCGGGCGCAGGCGGCTGATGGCATCCAGGTCGCCGGTGTCGCAGACCACGGTGGTGAACTGCTTGAGTTGTTCGAGCTTGGACGTCATGAGCGGCGGTCTCCAAAAAAGGTTATTGGTTGAGGGCCTGCGCGGTGTCGAGGTCGGTGATCAGGATGTCCAGGTAGCCGCCCTTGAGTGCACCGCGAATGGCCTGGACCTTGTTCAACCCACCGGCCAGGCCGAGCACCCGTTGGATCGAGCGCAATTTTGTCAGCGCCACCGACACCACGAATTCTTCGTCTTCTTCCAGCACCGGCTTGCCCTGGGCGTCGAAGTAGCGCAGGCAGATATCGCCCACGGCACCGCGTTCAGCGAGCAGGCGCAGCATGTCTTCAGTGTAGTAGTTGCCGCTGTTGCGCAGCAGTTGCGAGGGCTCCAGGTCGCCGATGCCGACAATCGCCAGGGTGATACTGTCGAAGCGTTGCAGCACCTCCTTGACCTCTTCCATCTGCACGATGCGCTGCTTGCTTTCCACCGATTGCTCGATGCTCTGCGACGGCAGCAAAAACGCCGGGCAATTGAGCAGGGTGGCCAGGCGTTGGGTGAGCAACGTGGCTTCAAACGCACCTTTGTGGCCCACACCGCCCAATAATTGCACGACTTCCTGGGCGGCCTGTTTGCCCGGTTGCGCATGCAGGTGGCCCACCATGGCGCGAATGGTGCTGCTCCACGACGAGATACCGATATGGTCCTGGGGCGAAAGGCTGGTCTCCAGGTAATGGGCGGCCGCCGAACCGATGGCCTGCTTGATGCTTTCATCGTTGCCGGGGTCGGTGGCTTCCACCACGATCACCCGGCGTACGCCATAGCGGCGCTGCAACTGGGTTTCCAGCTCCAGGTGCAGGCCTTGCAGGCGCATCACGCTGATTTTTACCACGCCTTCCTGCAGTGCCCGGCGCAGCGCACGGCTGATAAAGGACTGCGACAGGTCAAGCTGCGTCGATATTTCAGACTGCTTGAGCCCTTCTTCGTAATAGAGGCTCGCGATCTTGGTGATCAAGCGCTGTTCTTCGATCTGGCTCATGAAAGCCTCGGTTGTTGACACAATGGCCGTGAGGATACCAAACCCTTACGACATGATCAGGCCGCCGTCGATATTGATCGCCTGGCCGGTGAGGTAAGCGGCGTCATCGGAGGCCAGGAACGCTACCAATCCGGCGACATCCGAGGGTTTGCCGGCGCGGCGCAGAGGGATGTTCCTGACCCATTCGGCCATCAGTTCACCTTTGCCGTAGCGTTTCTCGTCGGTGCTCAAGATCTCGCCCCAGACGCGGTCGTTGTAGTCCCACATTTCGCTTTCGATAATGCCGGGGCAGAAGGCATTCACGGTGATGTCATGCCGCGCCAGCTCCAGCGCCAGGCTTTGGGTGATGCCGATCACACCCATTTTGCTCGCGGCGTAGTGGGGCGTATAGATAAAGCCCTGGCGTCCCTGGCCGGACGAGGTGTTGATCAAGCGTCCGCTGCCTTGCTTGACCATGTATTTGGCCGCTTCCCTGCAACCCAGCCATACCCCGGTGGTGTTCACTTGCAGCACCTTGTCGAAGTCGGCGCGGGGCATTTTATCGTAGTGGTCGATGGTGATGATGCCGGCGTTCTGCACCGACACGTCGATGCTGCCAAAACGTGCGTGGCCTTCGCGGTAGAGCTTTTCGATGTCACTTTCGTTGGTGACGTCGATGCCCAGGGCCAGGGTGTCCACGTTGTATTCCTGGGCGAGCTGGTTGGCGGTAAATGTCACGCGCTCCAGATCATTGGAGGCCAGCACCAGGTTGGCACCCTCCTGGGCGAAGCGCTCGGCAATGCCGGCGCCGATGCCACGGCACGCGCCGGTGATGACGATGGTTTTACCGCTGAAACGTTGAGACATGATGAACTCCTACCAGCACACAAAGCCGCCATCGACCAGCAGGTCGACACCGGTGCAGAAAGACGAAGCCTGGCTGACCAGGAAAATGGCCGGGCCAACCATTTCTTCCACGCTGGCCATTCGGCCCATGGGCGTGGTCTGTTCAAAAATCTTCACTTGGTCGGCCACTTCCGGCCGGGAATTCATCGGCGTGGCGGTGTAGCCGGGGCTGATGCAGTTCACGCGCAGGCCTTTGTCGGCCCATTCCATCGCCAGGCTCTTGCTCAGGTGAATAACCCCGGCCTTGGACGTGTTGTAGTGTGCCTGCAGCAGGCCACGGTTGACGATGCTGCCGGACATGGAAGCGATATTGACGATGGCGCCCTTGCCACGCGGCAGCATCACCGCAGCCTGGGCCTGGCAACTGAGGAAGATACCGGTGAGGTTGATGTCGAAGGTGGTCTGCCAACGTTGCAGTTCCAGGTCCTCGGCGGCCTGGGCATTGGCGATGCCGGCGCAGTTGACCGCGACGCTCAATTCACCGAGTTCTTGCTCAGTGCGTGCTACTGCTGCATCCAGTGCGGCGCGTTCGGTGACCGTGCCGCTCAAGGCCAGGGCGCGACGGCCCAGGGCCTGGATGCGTTCGACGGTGCTGGCGATACCGGGGCTGCCCGGTAGATCGAAACAGGCCACATCAGCGCCGGCCTCGGCCAGGCCGACGGCAATCGCCTGGCCAATGCCGCTGCCTGCGCCGGTGACAAAGGCCACTTGGCCCTGAAGACTAAAAAGCTGCATGAACGACTCCCAATAGTGAACACACCACAGATCAAAACTGTGGGAGCGGGCTTGCTCGCTCCCACATGGATTCTTCGTTGTTTATGAGGGCAGGGCACTGGCACTTACGCAGTGGCCATTTCCATTACCGACACCGGGGTGGCCTCGCCACGCGCCAGGATTCCGATCTGCCGGCCCCGGCTCATCACCATCACCCGATGGGACAACCCCAGCACCTCATCGAGGTCCGAACTCACCACAATCACCGCCATGCCTTTAGCCGCCAGGTCCGCGATCACTTCATAGATCGCTGCCCGCGCACCCACGTCGATACCCCGCGTCGGCTCATCCAGGATGAACACCTTGGGATTGCGCGCCAGCCATTTGGCAATGATCACCTTCTGCTGATTACCGCCCGACAAACTGGAAATCCGCGACTGCGGCGCGCCTTTCACACCCAATCGCGCCACCGCCGAGCGGGCGAATTCACGCAGCGGGGCAGGGAACACCCAACCGCGCTTATCCAGCAGGTCGGTGTTGCCGTAGATCAGGTTGTCTTCGATGCGGTGCTCTACCACCACGCCTTGCTGCTTGCGGTCCTCGGGCACCAGTACCACGCCGGCCTGGATCGCCTCGTGCGGCGAGCGCAAGTGACGCACTTGACCATCCAGCACCATATGCCCTTGGATACCCTGCGCCGCACCGGCAATGGTGCGCACCAGCTCGGTCCGCCCGGCGCCGACCACACCGGCAATGCCGAACACCTCACCGGCGCGCACGCTGAAATCGATGCCGTGCAGGGCGAATTCGCGGCAGCTCAAATCCTTGACCTGCAACATCACCTGTTCCTGCGGAGCCTGCAGCGTCGGGAAAATCCGTTCCAGGCTACGCCCGACCATCTGCTCCACCAGCTCGCGCACCGGCACCTGGGCCGTGGCGTGCAAGGCGATCTGGCGACCATCACGCAGCACCAGCACGCGGTCGGCAATGCGCGCGATTTCTTCCAGGCGGTGGCTGATATAGATAAACGAGACGCCCTCGGCCTTGAGCCGTTCCACCTGTTTGAACAACAACTCGGTTTCCTCCCCGCCCAACGCGGCGGTGGGTTCATCGAGAATCAACAGGCTGGCCTTGAGGGTCAGCGCCTTGGCGATTTCCACCAATTGCTGGGCCGCCACGCTCAGGCCTTCCACCTTGCGCGACGCCGGCACATGGAGGCCCAGGCGTTCCAGTTGGATCTGCGCCTGGGCCTCCATGTGCTCGCGGTCCACCTTCCCGTAACGCATGGGCAGGCGACCGACGAAGATGTTTTCGGCGATCGACAATTGCGGCAGCAGGCGGATTTCCTGGTGGATCAGGCCGATCCCGGCGGTCAACGCGGCCCCCGGCGAATCGGGAGAGTAGGGCGCGCCGAGCCAGGTCATGCTGCCCCCGGCTTCAGGCTGTACAAGCCCGGCGATGATCGACGACAAGGTCGACTTGCCCGCACCGTTTTCGCCGAGCAAGGCCAGCACTTCGCCGGGACGGACATCCACATTGACCTGCGACAGCACCTGCACCGGGCCATAGGCCTTGCTGATGTCACGCAGGCAGAGCACCGCCTCGGCGGTGTTATCCAGAGCGGCTGCTCTCATGACGACCTCCAAGGCTTACGGGTGCTGTTGCAGGAACGGCGCGACATTGTCTTTGGTGGTCAGCACGGTGGGCAGCAGTTGTTCCTTGGGCACGTCTTTGCCGGCTTTGAGGTCAATGGCCGAGGCCACGGCCAGGCGTCCCATTTTTTGCGTCTGCTGGGTCATGGTTGCGTCGAGCACGCCACTTTGCACGGCCTTGAGCCCGGCGACGTCACCGTCAAAACCGACCACCACGACCTTGTGATCCAGGTTGCCGACCTTCACCGCCTGCGCAGCGCCGAGCGCCATGGCGTCGGCCCGGCCGAAGAACACGGTGATGTTCGGGTCACGCTGGAGCAAGTCCTGGGCCACGGCGAAGCCTTTGTCCTGGGCCCATTCGGCCGGTTGCTGGGCGACCACCTTGAGGTCCGGGAAGGCTTTCAACCCTTCTTCGAAACCCTTGGCTCTATCGTTTTCAGGGGTAGTGCCGAGCTGGCCTTGCAGGATGGCGATGCGACCTTTGCCGTCGGTGATCTTGCCGACGTATTCGGCCAGGGTCTTGGCACCGGCCACGCTGTCACTGGCGATAAAGGTATCGCCGGGTGCGTCGGGGGCGTTGCGGTCGACGGCGATCACCGGAATGCCGGCGGCCTTGGCGGCTTTCACCGGCACACCGGCGGCGGTCGCACCGGCGGGGATGTAGATCAGCACGTCGATCTGACGGGTGATCAGGTCTTCAATCTGGCTGACCTGGGTGGAGGAGTTGCCCTGGGCGTCCACGGTGATCACTTTGATCCCCTTGGCCTTGCCCTCGGCTTCCACCGATTGTTTGATCTGGTTGAAGAAGTCGGCCTGCAGGTTGGCTACGGCCAGGCCAATGGTCAGGTCCTTGGCCCAGGTGGTGCCGGCAGCGGTAAGGGTGGCAGCGGCGAGAGCGGTGGCCAACAGCAGTTTCTTGGGGCTGAACATGTCGGTGACTCCTGGTTTTATTGTTGGAGGGTGTCAACTGTCGAACAGGTTTTAACGGGCAGTGCTGGAGCGGCGTCGCAGGGTGTCGATGGTGACCGCGAGGGCGATGACCACGCCGATCACCACTTGTTGGATAAAGGGCGAAACGCCCAGCAGGTTCAGACCATTGCGCAACACGCCAATGATCAGCACGCCGACCAGGGTGCCACCGATGCTGCCGACGCCGCCGTTGAGGCTGGCGCCGCCAATTACCACGGCGGCGATGGCGTCCAGTTCCAGGCTCAGGCCGGCGCTGGGTTGGGAGGAGTCGAGGCGCGCGGCCAGGGTCACGGCGGCGATACCGGCGAGGGCGCCGCTGATGGCGTACACCCACAGCGTGATCGCTCGCACCTTGATGCCTGACAGCCGCGCCACTTCAGGACTGCCGCCCATGGCATACAGGTTGCGGCCACCGGCACGGAAGCGCAGGAACACCCAGGCGACCAGCAGCATCACCAGGAACAGCCCGACGGTTGCCGAGAGGAAACCGAAATGCCGCACCGTGGCCAGGCTGGTGAACCACTCCGGGTAGCCGACGATCTGCCGACCTTCGGTGAGGATATTCGCCAGGCCGCGGGCCACCGACATCATGGTCAGCGTGGCAATGAACGGCGGCAGCTTTGCGTAAGTGATCAACCCGCCGGACACCAGCCCGGCGAGCATGCCGGTGGCGATCGAGATGGGAATCGCAAAGCCCAGTGGTACGGCCTGATCCTGGTAGAGCCAGCCGAGCATCATCATCGAAAACGCGAGTACCGACCCTACTGAAAGGTCGATGCCGCCGATCACGATCACGGCGGTCATGCCGATCGCCAGGATGCCCAGCACTGTGACCTGATCCAGGATGTTCAGGCCATTGCGCAAGGAAAAGAAGAATTCGGAACTGAAGGAGAAGACCAGTACCAGCAGCACCAGCCCGATCAGCGGGCCGCCGATGTTGCTGGGGAGCAGTTTCACCAACCGTGGGCGGTGGGGCGGCTTGAGTTCGGCCGGATGCTGGACAGTAGCTTTGGCGTCCACAGTGTTCTCCTGATTTATTTTTTTGGAGTGGTTTCAGCGGCGTGAATATTTATGCGTGCTTGACTGTTAATTCAGATTCCAGTGACACCGTGGCAAAGTCAAGCGCTTAATTTTTCAGGTATGCCTCTAGCACGCCGCTTTCACAAGGCGCAAAGCCACGGGATAGATGAGCTCGCGTAGGATTTTGGCCGTTTGTCCGAGGGTTTTATTTCATTTTTCCACTCATTGCTCACTTGACCTGCTAGGCATTCAGCGTCTAAATAGAAATATATTGTCACTGCTGAATAAATATTCAAACACAGCTTTCGGCACTTTCAACTCGCGTGGTCAGCCCACAGGAGCCGCTGCATGAATGCCTTCCAGTACGACGCCCACCAGATCCAAGAACAGGCCCGCCTGATCCGGCGCCACGTGATCCGCCTGAATGCCGACTCACCGGCCGGCGGCCACACCGGGGCCGATCTGTCGGAAACCGACATCCTGGCCACCCTGTATTTCCGCATTCTCAATACCGGACCGGAACGCACTGAAGACCCTGAGCGCGATATCTATATCCAGAGCAAGGGCCACGGTGTCGGCGGTTTGTATTGCTGCCTGGCCCAGGCGGGCTACATCCCCACTGAGTGGCTGCCGACTTATCAGCATTTCAATTCTCATTTGCCCGGTCACCCCGTGCGCCAGAAAACCCCCGGCATCGAACTCAACACCGGCGCCCTTGGCCACGGTTTGCCGGTGGCGGTGGGGCTGGCGCTGGCGGCGAAGATGTCCGGCAGCAAAAAGCGCATTTATGTACTGACCGGTGACGGTGAACTGGCTGAAGGCTCCAACTGGGAAGCGGCGATGGCTGCGGCCAAGTACGGCCTGGATAACCTGTTTGTGATTGTCGACAAGAACAAACTGCAGTTGGCGGGGCTGACGGCCGAGATCATGCCGCTGGACCCGCTGGACGTGAAATGGGCCGCCTTCGGCTTCCGCGTCAGCGAATGCGATGGCAACGATGTGGGCCAGTTGATCGACGCCCTGGAAGGTATGCAGGCCAAGACCGGCGCGCCCCAGGTGTTGATCGCGCACACCATCAAAGGCAAGGGCGTGTCATTTATCGAAGCCCGCCCCGAATGGCACCACCGCGTGCCCAAGGGTGATGAAATCAACGCAGCACTGGAGGAGTTGAGTCATGGCGAGTGAACATCTGGCGAGCGTGATGGTTGAGGCGTTTATTGCGGCCGTCGATGCTGGGCTCGACGTGGTTCCGGTGGTCAGCGACTCCACCTCCACGGCCAAGATCGGCCCCTTCGCCCAGCGTTTTCCCGAGCGCCTCATCAACGTCGGTATTGCCGAACAATCGCTGGTCAGTGTGGCGGCAGGCCTGGCATTGGGCGGCAAGATCGCCGCTACCTGCAATGCGGCGCCGTTCCTGATTTCGCGGGCCAATGAACAGATCAAAGTCGACGTTTGCTACAACCAGGCCAACGTGAAGATGTTTGGCCTGAATGCCGGCGCCAGTTATGGCCCGTTGGCCAGCACCCACCACAGCCTGGACGATATTTCGGTGATGCGCGGCTTTGGCAATGTGCAGATCTTCGCGCCGGCCGATGCGATTGAGTGCCGTCAGATCGTCGATTACGCGTTGCGCCATGAGGGCCCGGTGTATATCCGTCTCGATGGCAAGGCGTTGCCCGACGTGCATGCAGCTGACTATCAATTCAAACCCGGTCAGGTGGATATCCTGCGCCAGGGTGCGGACCTGAGCATCGTCGCCTTGGGCTCGGTGGTGCATGAGGCAATGGACGCGGCGGCTTTACTGGCGCAGCAGGGCATCCAGGCGCAGGTGATCAACCTGTCGTCCATTCGGCCGCTGCAGCGCGACGTATTACTCAGCGCCTTGAGGGGTACAGACGCGGTGATTACCGTTGAAGAACACAACATCAATGGCGGCGTTGGCAGCCTGGTTGCTGAAGTGCTGGCCGAAGCCGGCCTGGGCATTGCGTTGACCCGACTGGGTATCGGTGATGGCGAATACGCCGCCGCCGGTGCACGGGAACCGACGCGCGCCTTGCATAACATCGACGCGGCTGGGATTGTGGCGGCTGCCACTCGTTTGCGGTGAACTGCATGAAGAACGATACGCCGCTGATCCTGGCGATAGATGAGGGCACCAGCAACGCCAAGGCGGTGTTGGTCAACGAACTCGGCCAAGTGATTGCTCGTGGATCTCGTCCCTTGAGCATCACCCATCCGCAGCCTGGCTTTTCTGAACAGGACCCGCTGCTGATCTGGCACGGCACCCTGGCGGCCATCGAAGAATGCCTGGCCCAGGTGGATCGGCCGATCACCGCATTGGCCATCAGCAACCAGCGTGAATCGGTGGTGGCCTGGGATCGGCGGACGGGTGAGGCGCTGTCGCCGTGCATCAGTTGGCAATGTCGGCGCTCCGCGGGGCTATGTGCCGAGTTGCATGCGCAAGGCCATGAGGCGCTCATTCTGGAAAAAACCGGGCTGGCCCTCGACCCGATGTTTTCCGCCGGCAAATTCCGCTGGATCCTCGACCACCTGGAGAACGGCCACGCCCGCGCCGTTGCGGGTGAGATCTGCCTGGGCACGGTCGATAGCTGGTTGCTGTGGAAGCTCAGCGGCGGCCAGGTGTTTGCCACTGACTATTCCAATGCGGCACGCACGCAACTGTTCAACCTGCATACCTGCGCCTGGGATCCCGAGCTGCTGGCGCTGTTCAAGATTCCGCTTGCCGCACTGGCACCCATCCAGCCCAGTGCTGGGTATTTTGCCGATACCGTCGCCGCCGGCGGCTTGCCTGCGGGCATCCCGGTGATGTCGATGATCGGCGACTCACACGCGGCGCTTTACGGGCAGGGCGGTTTTGCGCCGGGGCTGGTGAAAGCCACGCTGGGCACGGGGTCATCCTTGATGACCCCCATGAGCGGCCCGATTGCCTCCACTCACGGTCTTTCCACTACCCTGGCCTGGCACGACGGCATTCAACCTACCTTCGGCATGGAAGGCAACATCGTCCATACCGGCGCCGCCGTGCAATGGGCCTCACGGCTGGTGGCCGGGGAGTCGCTGGATGCCTTGACCGAACAGGCTGCGCAGTTGCCGGATAACGGTGGCGTGTACTTCGTGCCGGCGTTGTCCGGGCTGGGGGCGCCGCATTGGAAAGCTGACGCAGGTGGGTTGATCTGCGGGCTGAGCGAAGCCACCTCCGGTGCGCATATCCTGCGGGCTTCGCTGGAGTCCATTGGTTATCAGATCCGCGACGTGTTCGAAGCGATGCAGCAGGACATCGCCAGCCCATTGAAGGAACTGTGGGTGGACGGTGGCGCGACGCGCAACCGCTGGCTGATGCAGTTTTTGGCCAACCTGCTGCAACGTCCGGTGGTGCGCAGCCTGTCGCCGGAAGTGTCGGCGCTGGGCGCTGCCCATCTGGCCGGGCGCGCATTGGGGGTGTGGGCGAACGATCAAGCGCTGGGCGCGTTGGGGCGTCAGCGTGAGCGGTTCGAGCCGCAGGACGATCCAGCGATGGCAGGGCGTTACACCGAATGGAAAAAGGCTTTAGCCCGCACACTCCTCTAACGGCTTAAAATCAAAAATGTGGGAGCAACTGTCTTGATGACCATAACTTGGCCATCGATTTCAAAGACAGCCAAACTCCCACAGCTTCAAGCCGTGTGACCTTCAACGACACATCGCTGCCGATCTAGGCAGCGTGTTCTTTCCATTCAGTCCTATCACGCAGCATTGCGTTCAGCCGGATTAACAAAACACGCATGCATGCGATTAGCGCAACTTTTGCGCATTTTCCTTTGCCACGCAGTGCTTTATAGCGGGCCTGGAATTCAGGCTGGTCCCGAATGACTACCCAGCAGGCCATGTATAGCGAGCGACGTGCGGAAAACCTTCCGCCACGAATGTGACGCGCGCCTATGTGCTTCCCACTGTCGTTGTTATACGGCGCGAGGCCCGCTAGGGCCGCGATCGGACGCTTGCCAACCTCACCCAACTCCGGCAGGTATGCCATAAGGCTAGCCGCCGTAATGAGCCCGATGCCCTTAACTGAACACAGGCGTTCGACTTTTTCGTGGTCTAGCACGTTGGCGCTTTGACGAATCAACTGGTCTATCGCGTTCACAGCTTTGATCAGGTAGTCGATATGACTCTGCAACGCTGGCTTTACTACGTCACATGAGGCCGTTTTCAGGCGCCTTTTGTCATCGTCTCTCTGCTGAATAAAGTTTTCTCGCTGTTGGACTAACGCGCGCAACTCGTCATGTTTCGGGCTGGTGATTCGGCTGTTAGGCGAGTCGAGTACCGCTGCGAACTGCGCAAGGGACTTTGCATCTATCGGGTCGGTTTTGGCTTGTTGGCCCATCGCCGTGGAAAAACTCTTGGCTCGACGGGGATTGATGCAGATAACGTTGAGGCCCGCAGCCTGGAGCGCCTTCATGACTTTGCGCTCGTAACCGCCAGTGGCCTCCAACAGCACGCGACCGACCTGGTGAAGCAATAGCCACCCAATCAACCCAGGGAAATCATCTTCGGCGTTAGCGCAACTTACCCCAACGTCAATCAGATTAACTCGAGCCTCAAGGCTGTCCTTGGAAACATCAATGCCTGCTGGATAGGAAAACATAGCCAAACCCTCTTACACTCAAAGTGAGAGCGCTCTGGCTTGGCCCACGCTTGTAACTGTTCGAGGTGGGCTCGTTCAACTGTTCGGGCTCATGTCCAGAGCGGAGAAGTGAGTGGCAGCATGGGCTCCCACACGTGCTTTAAGCACTTCGGGCATTCAGCTTGCCACTCACCCTCTCACCTTCAGCTTAATCCTGTCTCAAGACACAAGCGGGCTTGCTCCCACACGTTTCTTGCCCGTGTCAGGCCTCAAGGCTTCCAGGTCTGCACATCCTTGGCATCCACCGCTTTAGGCAACAACCCCGCCTCAAAGAACGCATCGGCGATCTTTTGCTGTTCGCCCAACTGGTCGAGCGTCACCGGCTGCACCTGATAACTGCGGTGTGCATTGGCGGCTTTCACCGTAGCCACATCCAGATTGCCCCACAACGGGCCGAGGATCCTGGCCGCGTCTTGCGGGTTGGTTTTCACCCATTTTCCGGCCTTTTCCAGCTGTTCATACACCACCTTCAACACCTTAGGGTGCGCCTTGGCGTAGGGCGTGCCCGTCAGGTAATAGCGCTTGTAACTGGCCAGACCTGCGCCGTCGGCCAGGGTGCGCGTCGGCAGTTGGCGTTGCACACCGGTCAGAAAAGGTTCCCAGGTGACCCAGGCGTCCACCTTGCTGTTCTCGAACGCCGCACGACCGTCTGCCGGTGTCAGGTAAGCCGGTGTGATATCTGAAAATTCCAGGCCGGCCTTGGCCAACGCGGCAATCAGCAAATAGTGCGTGCCGGCAGCCTTGGTCACGGCGATTTTCTTGCCTTTGAGGTCCGCCAACTGTTGGATCGGTGAGTCCTTGCGCACCACGATGGCCTGGGCGGAAGGCGAGGGTGCTTCCTGGGCGAAGTAGGTGAGCTTGGCCTGGGCAGCCTGGGCGAAGATCGGCACGGTGTCGGCCACGTCGGCGCTGATGTCCACGTTGCCCACGTTCAGCGCTTCGAGCAGTGGCAGGCCGCTGGGGAACTCGTGCCAGCTCACGTTGATGTTGTCGGCCTCGAGGGCTTTTTCCAGGGTGCCCTGGGTTTTCAGCAAGGTGATCAGGGTTGAGGATTTCTGGTAGCCGATGCGTACGGTTTCCTGGGCGTCAGCACTGACCGCTACAGAGAGGGCCAACAACCCGAGTACTGCGGCGAGGGAACGAGATATAGACATGGCAAGCTCGATCTTCAACGAAATAGTGTCGAGCTTAAAGTTCTAAAAACTATTCGTTAAATACTCTTTCGATCTTAGCTTAAGGTGCTTTTCCCGCGATCCGACGAATTAGGCATAACCATAGAATTATAAGATTCTTTCATCATTTCTCATCGTTAATATAATCGAATCAACTTTAGTGCCACGCCTTACGCGGTTTTTCGGCATATGCAACTCCCTTCTTTTCTCCTACGCCAAGGCCTTCCATGACGTTCAAGAAACTTTTCGGTGCCGCCAGTCTGCTATTCGCCGCAGCGACAGTCCAAGCCGAGCAGGCTCTGGATATCAGCTATCAGCGCTCCTCCAGCCTGTGGATCCTGCTCAAGCAAAACGGCCAGTTGGAACAGCGTCTCAAGCCCTTGGGTTTCACCGTCAACTGGCATGAGTTCAGCACCGGCCTGCTCAGTTCCTTGAACGCTGGCAGCGTCGATCTGCACGCGGATGTGGCCGACGCCTTCGCCCTGTTCACCCAGGCCGCCGATGCACCGCTGACCTATTACGCCCAGGAAAACTCATCGCCAGGCGCCCAGGCGATCATCGTCCAGGATAACTCCCCGATCCACAGCATCGCCGACCTCAAGGGCAAGACCGTCGCCGTGTCCAAGGGCTCCGGCAGCAACTTCCTGCTGGTCTGCGCGCTGAAAAAAGCCGGCTTGACCCTGGCCGATATCACCCCGCGTTACCTGGAAGCCCCCGATGGGGGCGCTGCCTTCGCCAATGGCAGCGTGGACGCCTGGGTTATCTGGGACCCGTTCCTCGCCACCCAGCAACTGGATCACCACGTGCGTGTGATCGCCGACGGCAAGGACGGCCTGGCCGACTACAACCGTTTCTACCTGGCGACCACCAAATTCGCCAACGCTCACCCGGACGTGTTGCAAGTGACCTTCGACACCCTGCGCGAGACCGGCCAATGGGTGAAGGCCCACCCGAAGGAAGCCGCCGAAATCCTCGGCCCACTGTGGGGCAACATCGCCCCGGCCACGGTAGAGCGCGCCAATAGCCGCCGTAGCTACGACATCATCCCGGTCAAGCTGGACAACCTCACCGAACAACAACGCATCGCCGACACCTACTACGCCGCCAAGCTGATTCCCAAGCCGTTGAAGGTCAGCGCGATCACCCTGTGGACGCCAAAATCATGAGCCGCCAGATTCATTTATCCGCATTCCTGTTGAGTGGGCCGGTGGTGCACAGCCACGCGGTGTGGCGCCATCCGGAAACTGTCGGCAATTACCTAGATCCCGAGTACTACGCTCGTGTGGCCAAGGTAGTGGAGGAGGGGTTGTTCGACTTTCTGTTCTTCGCCGATCGCCTGGCGGTGGGCGACCAGATGGGCGGCTCCCGCGAGTTCGCCTTGCGCTACGGCGCCCAGGACGCCACACGCCTGGACCCGTTGCCGATCCTCTCTTACCTGGTCGGTAAAACCACCAGGCTGGGGCTCGGTGCGACCCGTTCCACCACCTATTACGAACCGGCACACATCGCCCGTGAATTCGCCACCCTCGATCACCTGTCCAAGGGCCGTGCGGCGTGGAATATCGTCACCTCGATGAACGACAGCGAAGGGCGCTTGTTCGGCAAGGACAAGCACCTGCAGCACGATCTGCGTTATGACCGCGCCGATGAGTTTGTCGAAGTCGCACTGAAGCTCTGGAACAGCTGGGGCAAGGACGCGCTGAAGCTGGATCGTGAGAGCGGTGTGCTGGCGGACCCCGAGTTGATCCGTTCAGTGCGGCATCAGGGCGAGTGGTTCCGGGTTGAAGGCCCGTTGAATATTCCGCGCACGCCCCAGGGCCGACCGGTACTGATTCAGGCTGGTTCATCCGGGCGTGGCCGGCGCTTTGGCGCGCGGTGGGCCGAGGCGATTTTCACCATCCACCCGCACTTGGCGGCCATGCGCGCGTTCCGCGCTGACGTGCGTGCGCAGGTGGTGCAGCAAGGCCGTGAGGCTGACAGTTGCAAAGTGCTGACGGCGGTGATGCCGTTCATTGGTGGCAGTGAGGCAGAAGCTCGCGCCAAACGCGACCAGCACAACGCCCTGGCACGGCCGGAGTTGGGGCTGGTGACCTTAGCCTCGCAGTTGAATGTCGACCTGTCGCCATTCCCGCTTTGCGCAACGCTGGCCGAGATCGCCCAGTCGCCACTGATCCACCCGGCCGCCGCTGAAAAGCTCCTGATGCAAGGCCCGGAAACCACCCTTGAACAACTCGGACGCATCTTCGCCAGCAGCGTGCGCGTGCCGCAGCTGGTGGGCACGGGCGCGCAGGTGGCCGACCAGTTGGCTGAGCTGTTCGAACAGGGCGGTTGCGATGGGTTCGTGATTTCACCGGGGTACCTGCCGGGTTCGTTCACCGAGTTTGTCGAGAGCGTGATTCCGCATTTGCAGCGCAAGGGGTTGTTTCGCACGGCGTATGAAGGTTCGACGTTGCGTGAGCATTTGGGGTTGGCTGATCTCAATGACTGAACGGATAAAAGGGATATTTTGCATGGCTGATTTCGATCATTTAACCCGCCGCCGCCTGCTCGGCCTGGCTGGCATCACCCTGGCCAGCCTGTCGCCATCGCGTCATCGTGTTCAGTGACCGTCCGGCGAAAATCCAGGCGCAATTGACCATCGATCGACCGTATCCTCGGCACTGGGATGATCCTTACCTGGTAGACCTGCGGCGGCGGATACTGGGCCTGCTGGGGCTGGGAGAAAGCTGGTAGCCAGCGCGCTCAGTTGAGTGTAATCGTTGCCGGCGCGAGGGCGTTCAAGGTCCCGGCACGGTCCGCCAGATAACGTGCTGGCGGCTGACCCACCGCCTTGCGGAACATGGTGATAAAGCCGCTGGCGTTCTCATAGCCCAAATCCAGGGCCACTCGTTGCACACTCTCACCTTTTGCCAGCCGTTGCAGTGACAAGATCACATGCAACTGTCGGCGCCAGCGGCCAAAACTCAACCCCAGTTCCTCCAGCAGCAGGCGCGTCATGCTGCGTTCACTCATGCCGATGCGCACGGCCCATTGGCCGAGGGTGGCCTTGTCCCCCGGTTCGGCCAGCAGGCTGTTGGCCAGGCGTCGCAGCCGCGGGTCCTGGGGCATCGGCAGGTGCAAGGCTTCGACAGGCGCAGCAGCCAGTTCATCCAGCAACGTGCTGATCAAGCGGCCCTGGGCTCCGCCTTCGTCATAGAGCAGCGGGAAGCTCACCGCCTTGCTGATCAGCTCATGCAACAGACCCGACACCGCCAGTGTGCAACATTGCGCGGGCAGGGCGCAGGCGGCATCCGGGTCGATCAACAGGCAATAGACTTCCGCTTCGCCCGAACCGCGTGCCGCGTGGGATGTACCGCCGGGAATCCACAGTGCGCATTGCGGCGGCACGATCCAGATACCCGCTTCGATCTCGCAATAGATGACCCCACGCAGTGTGTACATCAACTGACCCTTGCGGTGGGCATGCTGCTCATGTTCCCAGGTGTTCGAGGTGCTGGTAGCACCGACGGCTACTATGGCGCGGGGGAATACATCCGCATCCTTGACCATCGAACGGTCATGCATTTCAAGGCGATGGTGTTTCATGTCGGGTTTCAGAAGTTGGCTGGATTGCGAAACAGTCTGGCTATTCTGTGTAATGCAGTCCAGTGGCTTGAATCTTATAGTGAGATACATTTCGACAGCACAACATTCCCGGTGGTGAAAATCGTTTTCGACGCGCCCAACGAGGGTGGGTCGCAGGATGCTTTCCTGATGTTTGAAAGCCTGCTGGCCCGCCAGCAACCCTTTCTGCTGCTGCACGAAAAATCGGTGGACGAAAACAATCACGAACATTCCCACGAGGAGCGCAAGCAAGCATCGATCTGGATGAAGAAAAACAAGCAGGCGCTGCGTACCTACGTCCGGGGCATGATCCAGGTGGAACCGAGCGCCGCACAGCGCCTGGCGCTCAAGCCGTTTGCCGTGATGTTCGGCAAGGCCTGGGGCTATCCGTTGTTGGTGGTGGAATCCAAGGACAAGGCCTGGGCATTGGCACGGGATGTGCTGGATGAGCGGGTGTCGGATGTGGCGCACTTTTGAACGGAAAGGTAGAACGAAAAATGTGGGAGCGGACTTGCTCCCACATGTGTTCGGTGTCGAGTCTCAATCTACGCAGATTGCCCGGCCCAGCTTGCCTTTCTCCACCGTCGCCGAGCAGCCGAAGTGGCTGTTATCCACCTGGCACGCGCCTGTCACCGGGCCGTTGCCGGACTGGGTGGTGACGCTGGTCTGGCACTCGCCTTCACACTGGCTCGAATCGGTACAGGCCTTGCCCGCGTCCTTGTACGGCGTGATGCATTTCCAGCTTTGCAACTTCCCGACCTGTTTCATGGTGCCACCACCGGCCAGGCACTCGGACGCTGCGGCATTTTGGGCAGGCGGGGTGGTGTGGGAGGCAGTGGAGCAAGCTGATACCAACAGCAGGGCGGCCAGGCCGATCATCAATTTCATGTAAAAGTCCTCGTGGAATAAGCGCAACGGTGCAGTGTACGGGCATTTGGACTACTTTGAGTGACGAGCGATCCCTACCCGGTACTTGCCATGCGCACGTTATGGAAACGGTATATGGCGTTGTTGGAGAACGATCTGAGCACGCAGATCTTCGACAACGTGAAAAACCTGCTGGTGTGTGCGCTGCTATTTGCGGCGGGGACCAACACATTGCTTGGGCAGCGTGATTTGTTCATCGGGGTTTTCGCCTCCAACGTGGCCGGCTGGGGCCTGATCATCCTGTCGACGCTGCTGATGCTCTTGAATGTCAGCGACGGCATCCGTCGGCTCGCCAAGCTGCGTTATCACCTGGCGCTGCAGTTACTGTTGATCCTGGTTTACCTGGTGATCGCCGAGCGGGTGGTAGAGATTGTGTGGGGCTTCCGCGCGCATTGAAGTATCCTCCGCGGCCCGCTTTCCACTGATTCAAAGACAGATGACAGGACAAGACATGCAGGCGATGCTCTCGTCGATCCTTGACGAAGTGCGCCCCCTGATCGGCCTCGGCAAAGTTGCCGATTACATCCCCGCGCTGGCCGACGTGCCCGCCAACCAACTCGGCATCGCCGTGTACGGCAACGATGGCGCGGCCTACTGCGCCGGCGACGCCGATACGCTGTTCTCGGTGCAGAGCATTTCCAAGGTGTTCAGCCTGGTGCAGGCCATCGACCACGGTGGCGAAACCATCTGGGAACGCCTGGGCCATGAGCCTTCGGGGCAGCCGTTCAATTCCATGGTGCAACTGGAATTCGAACGCGGCCGCCCGCGCAACCCCTTCATCAACGCGGGTGCGCTGGTGATTTGCGACATCAACCAGTCGCGTTTTGCCGTACCGATCCTGTCGATGCGCGACTTTGTGCGTCGCCTGTCCGGCAACCCACAGATCCTGGTCAACAGCGTGGTCGCCGAATCCGAAGCCCAACACGGCGCGCGCAACGCGGCCATGGCCTATCTGATGAAATCGTTCGGCAACTTCCACAACGATGTGGACGCGGTGCTGCACAGCTATTTCAACTACTGCGCGTTGCAGATGAGCTGCCTGGATCTGGCCAAGGCATTCAGCTTCCTGGCCAACGAGGGCGCGAGCGCCCACAGCGGCGAGCAGATTTTGACGGCGCGCCAGACCAAGCAGGTCAACTCGATCATGGCCACCAGCGGGCTGTATGACGAGGCGGGTAATTTTGCTTATCGCGTGGGCTTGCCTGGCAAGAGCGGGGTCGGCGGCGGGATTGTCGCGGTAGTGCCGGGGCAGTTCACGGTGTGCGTGTGGTCGCCGGAGTTGAATGCGGCAGGGAACTCGCTGGCGGGGATGAAGGCGTTGGAGTTGTTGAGTGAGCGGATTGGGTGGTCGGTGTTCTGAAGTTATACGCCTTATCAGGAAAGGCTCTAAAAAACTGTCAATTCCTACAGGTGATATTTTGACGTGCCCATCAAAAAATACGTGCCTGAAGGTGCCATGCAGTGCGTTGGCAAGGAGGTATCAAGCAGGAGGAACCTGAGATGTCACCCCGTACGGTGCTGAGCGCGTTTAACCAGCAGGTCGCCATCAACCCCCAGCGTCTGGCGGTGGTGGGGCTGGACCAGCAGCTCACCTATGCTGAACTTGACCGTCAGAGCAGCATAGTCGCTGCACAGTTACAGGCGCGAAACGTGGGGTCCGGCGACTTGGTGCTGGTGCAGGCCGAGCGCTCAGTGGCATTGATTGTCGCGCTGTTGTCCGTGCTCAAGACCGGGGCCGCGTACGTGCCACTTGATCGCGGTCTGCCGCAAAACCGCAAGGACTATATCGCTCGGCAATGTGCTGCGTCCCTGGTGCTTTGCACTCAGCCCGATGATCAGGCATCGCTGCCCTGTTGTGAGCAGGCCACGATCAGTGAACTGTTGGCGGTGCCGCAAGCCACGCTGTTCCATCCCGTCGAGGTGGGGCCGCGCGACGTGATGTATGTGATTTTCACCTCCGGGACGACCGGCAATCCAAAAGGTGTCGTCATCGAACATCGCTCGGTGATCGAATTGTTGCTGGTGCACAACGCCAACCTGCGTATCAACGCATTCAGCCGCTCCACGTTGATGGCCGCAGTAGGGTTCGACCTGAGCCAGGCCGAGATCTGGTCCAACCTGATCGCAGGCGCATGCCTTTTCGTGGTTGATGAAGCGTCTGCGCTGGACGCTGGGACGTTCCTCGCGTTTTGCGTGACCCATCACATCACGCATGCGTTTGTGCCAACGTTAAGAATCTATGACGTGGTCAATGCCCCACAGCCGGACGGCTTGAAACTCGAATTTATCTACACCTGCGGGGAGAAGCTGCATCCGATCGAGGTGGAGCATTTACCTTATCGGTTGGTGGATTGCTATGGCCCCACAGAAACGACGATTTTCGTGACGTCGCACGTGGTGCAGAGCAAGCGGTTGAAGCGGCCGGACACCATTGGGTTGCCCATCGGCGCCTGTAGGGTGTACATCCTCGACGAACACCAAGAGACCGTCCCGGCAGGAGAGGCGGGGGAGTTGTGCATCGGCGGCCATTGCCTGGCCCGAGGCTATCTTGGGGCGAATGAGCTGACCGCACAACGTTTCATTCATTCCCAATCCCTTGGTTGCCGCCTGTATCGAAGTGGCGACCAGGCACGAATCCTGAGCGATGGCCGTATTCAGTTCCTGGGGCGACTCGATGGGCAGGTCAAGATACGGGGCTACCGCGTCGAGCTGGGCGAGGTTGAAGCACGCCTGCTCAAGGAGCCCAACATTCAAAGCGCCGCAGTGGTGGTCGTCGACGAGGGCACGCAGGCGCAAAAGCGACTGGTGGCATTTGTCGTGTCCAGCGGTCGAACGTTGCATCCGATGCAGCTGTCTGCCAACCTGCGCCGCAGCCTGGAGGCCGATCTGCCGGATTACATGATTCCCTTCGAGTACCACCGCCTCGAGGTGTTGCCGAGCAATGCCAATGGCAAGACGGATAAGGTCGCCCTGCTTGAAGGATTGAAGCGCCAGAAGCCCGAGGCCCTGACCGTTGAGCGATTCACTGATGAGTATCAGCTCGAGGTGGCACAGGCTTGGGTCGAGTTGTTGGGGTACGCGGAATTTTCACCGGACGACAGTTTTCATGAAGTGGGTGGCCACTCATTGCGTGTGGCTCAAATGGCCCATCTGCTGACGTCACGTTTTGGCCTTGCGGTGTCGGTCCGCGACATCTATGAGCATGGCGTGCTCAAAGACTTGGCCGCCGAATTGAGGCGCCGTGCAGAGGAGGGTGGAGCAGGAGGCAACCAACCGGAAAGTGACTTTGAAACGGATGTGTACCTGGACCCAGGCACGGAATTCACAGGACACTTTGACGAAGCCCAACTGCGTCATCCCAAGCACACCCTGCTGACCGGCGCGACAGGGTTTGTCGGGATCCATTTATTGAAGGAGTTGCTGGAAACCAGCACGGCCTGTATTCACTGCCCGATCCGTTGCGAGCATCCGGCGGCCGGCCTGGCGCGGCTCCAGCAGATCAGCGAGCGTTATCAGGTCGAGATCTCGCATCAGGACTGGGCGCGCGTCCGGGTTTACGTCAGCGACCTGGCCCACGCCCATATGGGGCTTGACCCTGCGGCGTATGCGCAGCTCTGCGAGCTGATCGACTTGGTGGTGCATTCGGCCAGCGCCGTCAATTTCATCCGGCACTATTCGCACATGAGGACTGATAACGTCGAGGGCTTGAGGCGTATCCTGCGTTTTTGCGCGATGGGTAAGACCAAGGCCTTGATGCTGATGTCGACTATCTCGATCTACAGTTGGGGGCACCGTTACACCCATAAGCGCCGTGTGTTCGAGGGGGATTCCATCGATGAGAACCTGCCAGCCATCAGGCGCGACCTGGGCTATGTGCAAAGCAAATGGGTGATGGAAAAGATCGCTGATCTGGCGGCCGACAAAGGCCTGCCACTGATGACGTTCCGCCTGGGATACGCGACTTGCCACAGTCGCACCGGGGTTTGTGCCGAGTATCAGTGGTGGGGTCGGTTTATCAGAACCTGCCTTGAAACAGGCGCAGTGCCGGACCTGCATAAAATGCGCGAGGGCCTGACCACCGTCGACTATATGACCCGCGCCGTGGCTCACATTGTCCGTCAACCTGCGGCACTGGGCCAGAAATTCAATCTGTGCCAGACGAGCCGTACCGATCTGGATCTCCAACAGTTCTGCGCACGGGTTGGTCGTTATTACGGACGACGCTTGGCGGTCGTCCCCTATAAGCAGTGGGTGGCGCTGTGGGAGCATGACCTGGACGCACTGCTTTACCCGCTACTCGGGATGTTCAAGGATGATATGCATAACGGCGAAACCATCCTCGAACTCTACCAGCACAATTACGCTTGGGACCGCACCAACACCCGCATGTTTTTACGGGGCAGCGGTATTCGCGAATCCGAATTTTCCGGTGAGGTGTTAGCGCGCTACCTGAATCGGCTGCAGCGCAAGGCCTGAAATACAAACAGTCCCCACGCTCCGAGTGGGCATGCCGCCCACGGGGGACTGTAGTGAGCGGGCTCGTCACGTTGTCAGCTCACATTGAGCCGATCCAGCAAGCTATACCACGCCACCCCCGCGCCGATGTAGAAGCGCTGCAACCCATGCATCGGCAAGCGCTGCAACGGCGTTACCGGGTAGGCGAACTCGGCGCTGCTGTCGCACAACCGCCCAGCCAATTGCTGGCCCAGGCTGGTACACAGTGCGATCCCACGGCCATTGCAGCCCAGCGCCAACGTGAGTCCCGGTGCCGGTTCGTGGACATGGGGCATGAAGTCCCGGGTGATCGCAATGCGCCCGGCCCAGCGATACTCGAATTCCAATGGCCCCAACTGTGGAAACAGCAACGCCAACGAACGTTCCAAGTGTGCGAAATCCGTGGGCGAAGTAGGATCGTTGAACAGCCCGCGTCCACCCATCAGCAAGCGGCCATGGCTGTCTTTGCGAAAGTACAGCAGCAGCCGTTGCGCGGTTGAAACGGTTTCCTGGCCCGGCAAAATGCTCTCCGCCGCACGCCCGGTCAAAGGCTTGGTCGCGACGATAAAACTGTTGGCCGCCAGGATGCTCTGCGCCATGCCCGGCCACAGGTTGCCGCTGTAGCCGTTGGTCGCCAGTACCACTTGGTCGGCGGTCACCTGCGCACCGGAAGCTGTCTGCAATTGCCAACCGGAACCCTGGCGCTGCAAACCCGTCACCGCGCTGTGCCCATGAATGCGCACACCCGCCGCCAACGCCGCGCCCACCAATCCACGGGCATACGCCAACGGTTGAATCGCCCCGGCGCGACCATCCAGCCAACCGCCGGCAAAGGCCTCACTGCCCATACGCGAAGCCACCGCCGCCGCATCCAGGCGCTGCACCGGCACATCACGCCTGGCCCACTGATCCGCCCGTGCATGTAACCCGTCGACACCTTTTTCGGTGTACGACACCTGCATCCAACCCTTGCGCACCGGCGCGCAATCGATGCGGTGCTTTTCGATGAGCCTGAACACCAGGTCGGCGGAATTCGACACGGCCGAGATCAACGGTTCGGCGCGCTCAGCTCCATACATCTGCACCAGTTGCTCCGGGTCGTATTTGAGCGTCGGGTTGACCTGCCCGCCGTTGCGTCCGGATGCGCCCCAGCCCGGTTCGTTAGCTTCCAGCACACACACGCTGACGCCGCGCTCGGCCAAATGCAGTGCCGTCGACAGGCCGGTATATCCCGCGCCGACAATCGCCACGTCCACCTTCACCGACTCGTTCAACGCAGGCGTCGGCACCACTGAGGGCGCAGTCGCTGACCACAATGACTTCATGACAGGCTCCGCGGATTACCGGTGGGGTGCAGCACGCGCCGCAGGAAGTCCTGGGTACGCGCATGCTGCGGGTTGCCCAGTACCTGTTCGGCGGGCCCGCTTTCCACGATGTAGCCACCATGCAGGAAGCACACGCGGTCGGCCACTTCGCGAGCAAAGCCCATTTCGTGGGTGACCACGATCATGGTCATGCCTTCGTCAGCGAGGGTACGCATCACCGCCAGTACGTCGCCCACCAGTTCCGGGTCGAGGGCGGAGGTGGGTTCGTCAAACAGCATGGCTTCAGGTTTCATCGCCAGGGCGCGGGCGATGGCCACGCGTTGTTGCTGGCCGCCGGAGAGTTGCTCCGGGTACGCATCGGCCTTAGCGCTCAGCCCGACTTTTTCCAGCAACACCAGGGCTTCTTCGCGAGCCCGCTTGGGCGGCTCGCCCTTGACATACACCGGGCCTTCCATAACGTTTTCCAGCACGGTGCGATGGGGAAACAGGTTGAAGCGCTGGAACACCATGCCCATGCGGCTGCGCAGGGCGTGCACGGTCTTGCTTCCGCGCTGCACGGTTTCGCCGAACACGTGGATGTGTCCGCCGTCATAGGCCTCCAGCGCGTTGATGCAGCGCAGCAGGGTGGATTTGCCCGAGCCCGAGGGGCCGATCAGGCACACCACTTCACCCTTGGCCACGTCCAGGTCGACACCGTGCAGCACGCGGTGGCTGCCGTAGTGTTTTTGCAGTTGGCGAATCTCGATCATGCTTTTTTCCTCCGGCCCAGGTGCTGTTCCATGCGACGCAGGCCATACACCAGCGGCAGGCTCATCAGCAGGTAGAGCAGGGCGACCAGGGTGTAGACGGTCATGTTCTGGAAGGTCGACGAGGCAATGAGTTGGCCCTGGCGGGTCATTTCGGCCACGGTGATGGTCGATACCAGGGACGAATCCTTGAGCATCATCACCAGGGTGTTGCCATAGGGCGGCAGGGCGATGCGAAACGCCTGCGGCAGGATCACCCGGCGCATCATCAGTGCCGAGCGCATGCCCAAGGCTTCGGCGGCCTCGCGCTGACCTTGTTCCACGGCAATGATGCCGGTGCGGAAATTCTCGGCCTGGTACGCCGAATAGGCGATGCCCATGCCGATCACGCCCGCGTAGAACGCAGTGAGGTGCACGCCCATGTCGGGCAACACGAAGTAGATGTAGAACAACTGCACGATGATCGGCAGTCCACGAATCACGTTGATGATGGTGCTCGCCGTCCACGACAGCGCACGAATCGGCGACAGCTTGAGCAGCGCCAGCACCAGGCCGATGGCACTGCTGAGCAGGAACGACAGCACGGTGATCTGGATCGTCACCCACGCGCCTTGCAGTAAAATCGGCAGGAAGTCCTGGGCGTTTTGCAGGAACTCAGCCGGGTTCATGGGCGCACCTGGGTATCAAGTCCCCACTTCTTGAGGATACTGTCGAGGGTGCCGTCCGCCTTGATGCTGGCGATGGCGATGTTCAGGCGTTCGAGGGTCTGTGCGTCGCCCTTGCGCACCACCAGGCACACTTCGCCGACGTTGGTGGGCTTGTAGTCCGGGGCGAGTTTCACGCCTTTGAACAGCTTCTGGCGGATCTGGTAGGCCACCACCGGCTGGTCGCCCACGGCGGCCTTGATGCGGCCCAGGGACAGGTCACGGACCATCTCGCCGATGGAGTCGTAGGTGCGGATCTCCTTGAAGATCCCGAGCTTGTTCAACTGGTCGTAGAAGATGGTACCGGCCTGTACGCCGACCACCTGGTCCTTGAGGGGCGTGAGATCGGGGTAGGCCGCGTTGTCGTCGGCGTTGATGATCAGGCCTTCACCGTAGGCATACACGGGAGCGCTGAAGTCGACGACCTTGGTGCGCTCTTCGGTCTTGAGCATGCCGGCGGAAATGAAGTCGAGCTTGCCGGAAGTAAGGGAGGGGATCAGCGCAGCGAAGTTGGTTTGCTCGATCTGGCTGGTGAAACCGCTGGCCTTGCCCACGGCCTCGGCCACGTCGACCATCACGCCCTGGATGCTGTTGCTCTTGATATCGAGGAAGGTAAACGGCGAGCCACTGGCGGTTGCACCGACTTTGTACGAGGACGCACTTTCAGCGTGCACGGCGCTGACACAGAAGGTTGCGCAGAGACCAAAGGCAAGGCGGCGAAACAAGGGCGAAAGACTGTTCATCGGGTTACTCCAGAAGGAAAACGGAAAGTCAGTACCGCAAGCGGCTGCCGATGAAATCGCAAGCTCTGTGCCATTTCGATTAGTAGAAATCGTATATCGGTATAGAAAATCGAAAAAATAAATAATTCGTATCGATATGCGATATTAAGTGGTCTGTTTTTGTGATTTGAGGTAGAAATATCGCCACGCCTGATCGACCTGACCGTGAGTCCGCCATGTCCGAAGAACGCAACAGTCTGCACAACCAATCCCTGGAAAAAGGCCTGTCGGTGCTCAAGGCATTCAGCGCCCAGCGCCGCAGCATGAGCCTTGCAGAGGTGGCCGAGGCCGCCGGCATGACCAAAAGCTCGGCCCAGCGCATGGTGTTTACCTTAGAAAGCCTGGGTTACCTTCGGAAACACTCCCGCACACGGCATTACCAACTCACACCTCGGGTGCTGGAGTTGGGCTTCAGTTACCTGGATGCGCATTCGTTGATCGAGGTGGCCAATCCGTTTTTGTCGGAGCTGACGCGACTGACCGGCGAGACGTCGTGCCTCACCGAGCCGGCGGGATATGACATGACCTATATTGCGCGGTTCGTCAGCTCAGGATTCGTGCCCGTGCACATGCCGATCGGCTCGCGGGTGCCGATGTATTGCACGGCGTCGGGGCGCGCGTATTTGAGTGCGTTGCCGCAGGAGGAGGCGTTGGTGTTGATCGAGAACAGTCAGCGCATTGCGCACACCAGCCAGACATTGACTGAGGTCGACAAGATCCTGGAGTCGCTGCAACAGGTGCGCGAACAGGGTTATGCAGTGAACGGCCAGGAGCTGTTCCTGGGCGACATGACCATCGGCGCGCCGGTACTGGGCGCCAACGGCAGGCCGGTGGCGGCGGTGCATGTGGTGGCGCCGACCAGTCGGTGGAGCAGGGCGGATGCGCAGAAGCAACTGGCGCCGGCGTTGTTGCAATGTTCAAGGGCATTGAGTAATTCAGCCCGGAACCTGGAGTAACAGACGCAGGCAGTCAAAGTGTGTGAGCTTGCTCGCGAAAGCGGTGTATCAATATCGGATAGGTTGACTGACACATTGCATTCGCGAGCAAGCCCGCTCCCACATTTGGATCTTCACTGTCATGGGAATTCTATTTATCCAAACAAACAATGCGCCCAGGGGGCGCATTGTTTTTCGGCCAGCTATCGCCTGATCAGGCAATCGTATCCCAAGCCCGATCACCGTTCTCGTCCTTAATCCGAGTCGGCAACCCCATCACGTCCAGCGCCTTCAGGAACGGCTCAGCCGGCAGTTCCTCGACGTTGGCCATGTGCTTCACATCCCACTCGCCTCGGGCGACCAGCAGCGCAGCGGCCACCGGTGGCACGCCAGCAGTGTAGGAGATGCCCTGGCTGTCGGTTTCGGCAAAGGCTTCTTCATGGCACGCCACGTTGTAGATGAACATCTCGTGGGGCTGGCCATTCCTGGTGCCTTTGACCAGGTCGCCGATGCAGGTCTTGCCGGTGTAGCCAGGCGCGAGCGAAGACGGGTCGGGCAGCACGGCCTTGACCAGTTTCAACGGCACGACTTCCAGGCCTTCGGCGGTGGTGACCGGTTTTTCGGAGAGCAGGCCGAGGTTTTTCAGCACGGTGAACACATTGATGTAGTGTTCGCCGAAGCTCATCCAGAAACGCACGTTGGGCACGTCGAGGTTTTTCGACAGCGAGTGCACTTCATCGTGGCCGGTGAGGTAGAGGTTCTGCGAACCGACGACCGGCAGGTCATCGGTGCGTTTGACTTCGAACATGGTGTTGCTGGTCCACTGACTGTTCTGCCAGCTCCACACCTGTCCGGTGAACTCGCGGAAGTTGATTTCCGGGTCGAAATTGGTGGCGAAGTACTTGCCATGGGAGCCGGCATTGACGTCGAGGATGTCGATCGAATCAATGCGGTCGAAATGCTGTTGCTGCGCCAGCGCGGCGTACGCGTTGACGACACCCGGGTCGAAGCCCACGCCAAGGATGGCGGTGATGTTCTTCTGTTTGCACTCTTCCAGGTGGTTCCATTCGTAGTTGCCGTACCACGGCGGGGTCTCGCAGACCTTGCCCGGCTCTTCGTGGATGGCGGTGTCGAGGTACGCAACGCCCGTGTCGATGCAGGCACGCAGTACCGACATGTTGAGGAACGCGGAACCCACGTTGATGACGATCTGCGATTCGGTCTCGCGGATCAGGGCCTTGGTCGCTTCCACGTCCAGGGCGTTCAGCGCGAAGGCTTGGATGTCGGCGGGAACCTTGAGGCTACCCTTGGCCTTGACGCTGTCGATGATGGCCTGGCATTTGGAGATGTTGCGCGACGCGATAGCAATACGACCGAGTTCGTCGTTGTGCTGCGCGCACTTGTGGGCCACCACCTTGGCGACACCTCCTGCACCAATGATAAGAACGTTCTTTTTCAATTGCTTTATCTCTCCTTTATCCGCCAGCTCAGGAAAGGCTGGACAGGTAGTCGTCGTAACCAAATTCACGAACCACCTCGACTGTACCGTCGAGTTGTTTCACTACGATGGACGGCATTTTCAGGCCGTTGAACCAGTTTTTCTTGACCATGGTGTAGCCTGCGGTGTCGATGAACGACAGCCGATCGCCGATGGTCAGCGGACGATCAAATTGATACTCGCCGAAAATGTCCCCGGCCAGGCAGGATTTGCCACACACCATGTAGGTGTGTTCGCCCTCGCTCGGTGCCAGCTTGGCATTGAGGCGATAGATCAGCAGGTCCAGCAGGTGGGCTTCAATGGAGCTGTCCACTACGGCGAGGTTCTTGCCGTTGTAGAGGGTGTCGAGCACGGTGACTTCCAGCGAGGCGCTGTTGGTGATCGCCGCTTCGCCGGGTTCCAGGTACACCTGCACACCGTACTTTTCGGAGAACGCCTTCAAGCGCGCGCAGAACGCATCCACGGCATAGTCTTCACCGGTGAAATGGATGCCGCCGCCGAGGCTGACCCACTCGACTTTGTGTAGCAGCGCACCGAAGCGTTCTTCGATGGTGCCGAGCATCTTGTCGAACAGGCTGAAATCGCCGTTCTCGCAGTTGTTGTGGAACATGAAACCGGAGATCTGCTCGATCACGCCTTCGATCTTCACCGGGTCCCATTCGCCCAAACGGCTGAACGGACGCGCCGGGTCGGCCAGCAGGTAGTCGGAACTGCTCACCTGTGGGTTGACGCGCAGGCCACGGGTCTTGCCTTCGGAGCGCTCAGCAAAACGCTGCAGTTGGCTGATCGAGTTGAAGATGATCTTGTCGCAGTTATCCAGCATCTCTTCGATTTCATCGTCGGCCCAGGCCACGCTGTAGGCGTGCGCCTCGCCTTCGAACTTCTGGCGACCGAGCTTGAGCTCATACAGCGACGACGAGGTGGTGCCGTCCATGTATTGCTGCATCAGGTCGAACACCGACCAGGTGGCAAAGCACTTGAGCGCCAGCAGAGCCTTGGCGCCGGACTGTTCGCGCACGTAAGCAATCTTCTGCATGTTGACCAGAAGCTTCTGTTTATCGATGAGGTAGTACGGCGTTTTGATCATTTTTGAGAGCCTGCGGCGGTGCCTGCCAAAAAAGGACACGCATTGTGCCCGCACTTGGATCAGATCGAAAGGTTAGTGGGCGGATTTTGCTGCCCTTGGTTTTTAAGGATACCTGCAGTGTATGACTATCTATAGGCATACCTCGGCTCGGTGTGTCTCTGGGTGAAAGGACGCTGACTGCCATCAAACGGTCATCTCTTTACCGCCGAACTGCCACATTCCCCCGCTACTGTCCTCGCCAATGAGATCGATCTCAAGCGAGTGACAATGACTGATCTGAAAGATGTAGCCCGGCTGGCGGGCGTATCCCGTGCCACCGCCGCCCGCACTTTTGCTTCCCCTGATCAGGTGCGACCGACCACCCGTGAGCAGGTGTTCGCTGCCGCCCGTGAGCTGGGTTTTCGCCCCAATCTGCTGGGCCGTCAACTGCGCCTGCAAACTACCCAATTGATTGGCGTGGTGGTGCCTAACCTGCTCAATCCGGTGTTTGCCGAGCAGTTCCAGGCCATGGAGCGGGCCGCTCGGGCGCGGGGCTACAGCCTGCTGCTGGCGACCACCGACTACAGCAGCGAACGCGAGTGCATTGTGGTGGAAGAACTGCTGCGCCAACGTGTCGACGGCCTGGTGCTGACGGTCACCGATGCCGAAAGCAACAGCGTGCTCAGCAGCTTGAATACCGAGCAAACCCCGTTTGTGCTGGCCTACCACCAACCGAGCAATCCCAACTACAGCGCCGTGTCGGTGGACAACCGCGCCGGCATGGCCTTGGCCACGCGCTACCTGCTGGAGGCCGGCCACCGGCGCATCAGCATGGTCGCCGGCCCTGCGTTGCAGTCCGACCGTGCTCGTCTGCGCTACGCGGGCTACTGCGATGCCATGCAGGACTACGGTCTCAAAGGCCGCCCGGTGATCGAAATGCCGGCCCACACTCAGGCCGAATTCGTCGCCATCGAGGCCGTCCTTCAGGGCCCCGAGGCACCCACTGCTCTGGTGTGCTCCAACGATTTCCTGGCGATCAGCCTGATCGCCGAACTGCGCCGCAACGCCTGGAACGTGCCCGAACAGCTGTCGGTGATGGGCTTCGACGGCATCAGCTTAGGCACCCAGATGCACCCGACCCTGTGCAGCGTGGTGCAGCCCATCGCCTTGCTGGCCAGCACCGTGATTGACCAACTGCTGGCGCAAATCGCCGGCAATGCCCCGACGTCCCATTGCCTGCCTTGCCACATCCGGCCGGGCGACAGTACTCAACCCCACGAGGAAACCCTTGATGCGCGCACTCAGTAAAACCCTGGCAGCCGTGCTGCTGTGCGGTGCGGCCAGCCTGGCCCAGGCCGCCGAAACCGCAATCTGCTACAACTGCCCGCCGGACTGGGCCGACTGGGGCACCCAGCTCAAGGCCATCGCCGCCGGCACCGACGTACAGGTGCCGCTGGACAACAAGAACTCCGGCCAGTCCCTGGCGCAATTGGTGGCGGAAAAAGCCGCACCGGTCGCCGATGTCGTGTACTACGGCGTGACCTTTGGTCTGCAGGCGCAAAAAGCCGAGGTGGTCGACACCTACAAACCCAAGGCCTGGGACCAGATTCCTGCGGGTTTGAAAGACCCGGCCGGCCACTGGTTCGCGATCCACTCCGGCACCTTGGGCATCATGGTCAACGTCGATGCGCTCGGTGGTTTGCCGGTACCGCAAAGCTGGGCGGATCTGCTCAAGCCGGAATACAAAGGCATGGTCGGTTACCTCGACCCGTCCAGTGCTTTCGTCGGTTACGTCTCGGCCGTGGCGATCAACCGCGCCCTGGGCGGTGACCTGGACAACTTCGCGCCGGCCATCGACTACTTCCAGAAGTTGGCGAAGAACGCGCCCATCGTGCCCAAGCAGACTGCCTATGCGCGGGTGCTGTCCGGTGAGTTGCCGATCCTGGTGGACTACGACTTCAACGCCTACCGCGCGCGCTACAAAGACAAAGCCAACGTCGCCTTCGTGATCCCAAAGGAAGGCAGCATCAGCGTGCCCTACGTGATGAGCCTGGTGGCCAACGCACCGCACCGCGCCAATGCGCAAAAGGTCCTCGACTTCGTGCTGTCGGACGAAGGCCAGGCACTCTGGGCCAAGGCCTACTTGCGCCCCGTGCGCCCGATGAAAATGCCGGCGGATGTGGCCACACAGTTCCTGCCCGACAGCGACTATGCCCGTGCCGGTGTGGTGGACTACGAAAAAATGGCTGCTGTGCAGGAAGCCTTCGCCGCCCGTTACCTGAGCGAGGTCAAGTAAGTGGCAGCATCGGCAAGACATGCAGCCTGGGCGCTGGCCCCGGCCTTTGCGGTGCTGCTCGCGTTCTGGCTGCTGCCGCTGGCGCACTTGATGGTGCTCGGCGCCGAGAGCCGCGACAGCAACGGCAGCGGTTACTGGCAAGTGCTCAGCAGCGCGCAGTACCTGGGCAGCCTTGGGCAAACCTTGATCCTGGCGGTGGTGGTGACGCTGGTCGCGTTGGTGATCGGCGGCATCAGCGGCGTGTTCCTCGCCCGGCACCAGTTTTTCGGACGCTCGGCGCTGGTCGCATTGCTCACTTTTCCTTTGGCTTTTCCCGGTGTGGTGGTGGGCTTCCTGGTGATTCTGTTGGCAGGCCGTCAAGGCCTGCTGGCCTCACTGGGCCTGCAACTGGCCGGCGAGCGCTGGATCTTTGCCTACTCGTTGGCGGGGCTGTTCGTGGGCTACCTGTACTTCTCGATTCCACGGGTGATCCTTACCGTAATGGCGGCGTGCGAAAGCCTTGACCGCAGCCTGGAAGAAGCCGCGCATTCCCTGGGCGCCGGGCACTGGCGCGTGGTGTGCGACGTGATCGTGCCGGGCCTGGCACCCGCGTTGGCGTCCTGCGGGGCGATCTGTTTTGCCACGTCCATGGGCGCCTTCGGCACGGCGTTTACCTTGGGCACGCGACTGAATGTCACTCCGGTGGCGATCTACAACGTATTCACCAACTACGCCAACTTTGCCGTCGCCGCTGCGCTGTCAGTGGTGCTGGGCGGGGTGACCTGGGCGGTGTTGCTGCTGACGCGGCGCCTGGTAAAAAACGCGGGGACTGTGCTTTGAAGCGCTCATCGTTGTTTGTGCTGCAACTGCTGTTCACCTTGCTGGTTTGCGCCTTCATGTTGGTGCCGGTGCTGATGTCGTTGCTGGCGGGTTTGACCCGCAACTTCTTCGTCGGTCTGTCCAGTGGCTTGACCTTCGATTGGTTGATCCAGGTGTGGCAGGCCTATTCGCCCACGGTGTGGTTATCGCTGCAATTGGCGCTGGCCTGCGCGGTGTGTGTCTGCGTGATTGGTGTGCCGGCGGCCTACGCCCTGGTGCGGATGAACAACCGCTTCAGCCGCGCCTTCGAAGAGTTGATGGTGCTGCCGGTGGCGATGCCGGGGTTGGCCAGTGCGCTGGCCTTGTTGCTCACCTACGGCCAGTTCGGCAGCTTTCGCAGCAGTTGGTTGTTCATTCTGGTCGGGCATGTGCTGTTCACCTTGCCGTTTTTGGTACGCCCGGTGATGGCGGTGATGCAACGCCAGCAACTGCCGGTGCTGGAAGAGGCGGCTGCCAGTCTGGGTGCAGGTCCCATCAAGCGCTTTTTCAGTGTGGTGGTGCCCAACTGCCGCGCGGGAATCCTGGCCGGCGTGCTGATGGTGGTGACCTTGTCATTGGGTGAATTCAACCTGACCTGGATGCTCCACACGCCGATGACCAAGACCCTGCCCGTGGGCCTGGCCGACAGCTACGCCTCGGCGCGCCTGGAAATCGCCAGCGCCTACACCCTTATCTTTTTGCTGATGATCGTGCCGCTGCTGATTGCGTTGCAGGCCATCAGTGCCCGTTTGTCCCGTGGAGAGCGTCGATGACCGCTATCACTATCCGCCTGCAAGGCTGTCGCAAGGCATTCGCCGACGGCACCGTGGCCGTGCATGACTTGAACCTGACCGTCGAAGGCGGCGAAACCCTGGCGATTCTCGGCCCGTCGGGCTGTGGCAAAACCACCACCTTGCGCCTGATCGCCGGCTTGGAGCGGCCGGATGTGGGTCATGTGTTTTTTGGCGATCAGGACGTAACGCGCTTGCCCATCGAACGCCGCGATGTGGGCATGGTGTTCCAGAACTATGCGTTGTTCCCCAACCTGGATGTGGCGGGGAATATCGGCTACGGCTTGAAAATTCGCGGGATGTCGGTAGTGGAGCGCAACAAGCGCTGTGAAGAGCTATTGGAGCTGGTGGGCTTGCAGCATCACGGCAAGCGCGGCATTCAAGAACTCTCCGGCGGCCAGCGTCAGCGCGTGGCACTTGCCCGCGCTTTGGCACCGCGCCCGAAAGTGCTGTTGCTGGACGAACCTCTGGCGGCCCTTGATGCACAATTGCGCGAGCGCCTGCGCAGCGAACTGAATGACCTGCTGCGCGGCCTCGGCATCACCTCGGTGTTCGTCACCCACGACCAGGGCGAAGCCATGGCCCTGGGCGACCGCATCCTGGTCATGGAACACGGGCGTGTCGCGCAACTGGCCAGCCCGCGTGACATCTACCAGAAACCCGCCAACGCTTTCGTCGCCGGCTTCGTCGGCAACCTCAATGCCTTCGCCGTGATCGCGCCGTCGGCCCATGGCTTGAAAGTCTGCGGCGGCGAGTTGCCGTGGCACGCCGCCGAGTTGCCCAGCACGGTCTATTGCCGCCCTGAACACCTGAAGGTGATGGAGGGTGAAGGGCACTTGCGCGGCCATCTGATGGCGCAGTTTTTCCAGGGCGCACAAAGCCGCCTGCTGGTGGATGTGGGCAGCCCGCAACCGTTGCTGGTCGACAGCAGCGACAACCAGCTGTACGCCGTCGGCGCGCCGATTGCCCTGGCGATTGCGCCGCACATGTTGTTCACCCTGAATGCTTGAGAATCTATTGTGAATCGTCCGTTTCTTGTCGCGCAGATCAGCGACCTGCATCTTAAAGCCGGCCAGCGCCTTACTTATGGGATTGTCGACACACTAGGCGCACTGCGCCGCGCCGTCGACCACCTGAACGCCAGCTACCCGCGCCCCGATATCGTGGTGATCAGCGGTGACCTGGTGGACTTCGGCCGCGCGGATGAATACGCCGTGCTGCACCCTGAACTCGCCCGCCTGCACATGCCGTGCTATCTGGTGCCCGGCAACCACGACAGCCGCGGGCCGTTGCTGCAGGCGTTCCGTGACCACGCGTATTTGCCTTTATCCGCAGAGGGACCATTGGACTGGGTGGTGGACGAGCATCCGCTGCGCCTGATCGGTCTCGACTCCACCATCCCCGGCGGCCACGGCGGCCAGTTGCTCGACAGCCAATTGCAGTGGCTCGACGCGCAATTGTCCCTGCGCCCGCAAGCGCCGACCTTGCTGATCCTGCATCACCCGCCGTTTATCAGCGGCATCGGCCATATGGACCGCGAACCCTTCATCAATGCGGCTGCGCTGGAGCAGGTGGTTGCCCGTCATCCGCAAGTCGAGCGCTTGCTCTGTGGGCATTTGCACCGTCCGATGCAGCGCCGTTTCGGCGGCAGCTTGAGTTGTGTGTGCCCCGGCACCTCCCACCAGATCGTGCTGGATCTACAAGAAGCGGCGCCCGCGCATTTCAACCTGGAGCCGGCGGGCTATCTGTTGCATCGCTGGGAGGCGCAACAGGGTTTGATCAGCCACAACGGCGTATTCGGGGACTACCCGGGGCCGTATCCGTTTTATGACGCCCATGGGTTAATTGACTGAGGTTGTGATGAAAGCCACTTTGAATGTGTTAAGCGTGTTGACCGGCGGCCTGGGCATTGCCCTGAGCCCTTTGGCGTCGGCTGATTTCTTGAGCGACAGCAAAGCCAACTTGAGCCTGCGCAATTTCTACTTCAACAACGACAACCGGGACGGCACCGCCGCACCGTCGAAGACTGAAGAATGGGGCCAGGCGTTTATCCTCAACTACCAGTCGGGCTTCACCGACGGCACCGTGGGGTTCGGTCTCGACGCCATCGGCATGCTCGGTATCACCCTCGACAGCGGCACCGGCCGCCATGTGGGCAGCTCGATGATCCCCACCGATGACGGCAAGGCCGCCGACAACTGGGCCCGAGGCGGCGCCACGGCCAAGGCCCGTTTTGCCAAGAGCGAAGTGCGCTACGGCTACCTGCGGCCGAACCTGCCGATCCTGGTGAGCAACGACGGCCGCCTGTTGCCGCAATCGTTCGAAGGTGGGCAAATCACCAGCAAGGACATCGACAACCTGACCTTGATCGGTGGCCAACTGCAACACACCACCGGCCGTGGCTCCAGCGACCGCAGCGGTCTTGCAGCGGCGGGCGGCACCCAGGAAAGCAACAAGTTCAACTACGCCGGTGCCGATTACCAGGTGACCAAGGACCTGATGGTCCAGTACTACTACGCCAACCTCGAAGACTATTACCAACAACACTTCGCCGGGCTGATCCACGTATTGCCCTTGGGCGACTACGGCTCGGTGAAAACCGACCTGCGCTACTTCAGGACCACCTCCGACGGCAAGAACAGCACCGCTTCGGGCCGTGCTGAAGGTTACAAACTCGGCGGCTATACCAAGAACGGCACGGGTGAAATCGACAACAACACCTGGAGCGCGGCATTCATCTATTCCCTGGGCCCCCACGCGATCACCGCCGGTTACCAGCAGGTCTCGGACGACAGCAACTTCGCGCAGCTCAACCAAGGCGGTCTGGTCAATAAAGGGGAGGGCGGTTCCAGCCTGTACCTCTACACCGACCGTACCGTGCAAACCTTCATCCAGGCCGGCGAACGCACGGCCTTTGCGCAATACGCCTATGACTTCGCGTCACTCGGCGTGCCGGGGTTGAAGGCGTCGGTGATGTACTTGAAGGGTGACCACATCCTCACTGCCAGCGGCAACGATGCCAGTGAATGGGAGCGCGACATCTCGCTGGATTACGTGGTACAGAGCGGCACCTTCAAGAACGTCGGCTTCGGCTGGCGCAATGGCGTGTCGCGAAGTGAAGTGGCGCGGGACCAGGATCAGAATCGGGTGTTTGTGAATTACTCGATTCCGTTGATGTAAGACCTGTACCGGAGCGAGCTTCCTGTGGAGAGGGAGCTTGCTCCCGCTGGGATGTGCAGCATCCCCATCCAGTCCAACCACAAACGTACAAGAATCCGTCCAACCCGCCTCAGTAGACTCGCCGCACTCTTTCTACTGCAGGTTTTCCATGGACATCTTCCTCTACGCCTTCAGCGTCATGTACAGCCCCGGCCCCGTGAATTTCATGGGCCTCCACGCGTTCTATGTGCACCTGGTCGCAACATGAGTGGGTCTTGCCACCTCGGTGGGTTTCTATAGGTACTTGAGCCAGGCCAGGTCGCGGCGTCGCGCCTTGAGCCCGGCAAACCAACGTACCGGCGGGTACAGCGCCAGCGGCAGCAGCAACGCGACCAGCCAGATGGCCCCCATACCGTCGAAGCCGAAGTAGTTGCCGTGATTCAGGCCAAACAGCGCCACACAGGCTACGTAGAGGATTTTCAGCACATACAGGTGCAGCAAATAAAAGAACATCGGCACCGCCCCGAAGGTGGCGAGCATGCCGATCCAGCGCTTGTGCCCAGCTTTTTCAAACGCCAGCAGCAACAACAACCCGATCCCCAGCGTCAGTGCCAGAAACAACAACGAAGGCGGGTACTTGGTGATGTTGAAAAAGCTCATCAATGTCTGCACGCCACTGTCATAGGCCTGCCAGGGTTTCTCACCATAGCCATTGACTGTGCGCAACACCACGAATCCGATCAATGCACCCATGCCGCCCAGCAATAGATAACGCTGACGCAGCGCCGGCTGCATGCTGTTGGCGAACCACGGGCCGAGGCCATAACCCAACGCAATCACGCCGATCCATGGCAGCACCGGATACGTGATGCGCAGGCGCAGCGAGTCACCCACTTCGATCCAGCTGCGTTCATGCAGGATCGTCCATGGAATATGCAGTGCCGAACCTGCCTCGAAGTGCAGCCCGTCCAGCAGGTTGTGCCCGGCAATAATCACCACCGCCAATAGGATCAGCAGCGCACGCGGCAGCCACACCAGCACGGCAAGGGCGATCATGCTCACGCCAATCGCCCAGATCACCTGCATATAGATCACGCTGGGCGGCAGTTGAAAGGTCCACGCAAAGTTGACCAGGGTAAATTCCAGCACCACCAGGAACAGCCCGCGCTTGCACAGGAACGCCGACACATCGCGTCGCCCCTGATATTTCTGGCCATACAGCCACGCCGATAAGCCTGTGAGCAACACAAACACCGGCGCGCACAGGTGGGCAAGGGTGCGGCTGACGAACAGCGCGGGCTCGGTGCTGTCGATGGTCATCGGGTCGCTGACCTGGCGGTGCAGCAGGAAGGTTTCGCGCACATGGTCCAGTAGCATGAACAGAATCACCAGACCGCGCAGGGCGTCGATGGACAGGAGGCGTTGGCGCAGGGGAACAGCATCAATCATGGGCGACGTCACAGGGCAGGGCGGAAGTGGGGCGTTATCCTATAACATTAATTTGCGCGTTGCCGCGATTCGTTGCTCCGATTAGAATGCGATCAATTCTTAATTACTCCGTGGCGCTCGCGCCGGTGATTCGCATGTCGTCCCCCCTACATCTGCCTATTCAGGACCTGTACTGCGAACACCACGGGTGGCTGTACCGCTGGCTCGATCGCAAGGTGGGCAATGCCAGCGATGCGGCCGACCTGGCTCACGATACTTTCATGCGCCTGCTCACCCGCCCAAACAGCGCCGGGTTTGGCAGCGAGCCGCGCGCGTTGCTCACCCATATCGCCAAAGGCCTGATGATCGACAACTGGCGCCGCCAGGACGTCGAGCGTGCGTACCTGGAAACCATCGCCCACCTGCCCGAGCAGGAAGTGCCGTCGCCCGAAACCCGTTGGCTGATCCTTGAGGCGCTGTACCGCATTGAAGCCATGCTGCGTGATTTGCCGGAAAAGACCCGTCAGGCCTTCCTGATGTCGCAGATCGACGGTTTGACCTATCAGCAGATCGCCGACGAGCTGAAGGTGTCGCTGGTCTCGGTCAAACGCTACATGCGCGATGCGTTTCTTGCGTGCCTGAGCGTGGCATGAACCCGTCCATCGACCCGCTGATCCTCGGTGAAGCCGCCGACTGGATGGTGCAGTTGCAGTCCGGCAGCGCGACCGACGAAGATCGCCGCGCCATTGCCCAGTGGCAAGGCCGCAGCGCTCAGCACGCCCAGGCCTGGCAACGGGCGCAGGCGATTCTGGGGGATTTCAACAGCGTGCCTGCAGCGATTGCTGGCGACACGCTCAAACGCATCGGCCGCAAAAAATCCCTCGGCCGCCGCCAGGCCCTTGGTCTGTTGCTGCTGGCGGGCCCGGCGACCTGGCTGGCCTACCGGCACAAACCGTGGCAACAATGGACCGCCGACCAGTACACCGCTGTCGGCGAGCAACGCAACCTCACGTTGCCCGATGGCACACGCCTGCTGATCAACACAGCCAGCTCGTTGAATATCAAGTTCACCGAGCAAATGCGGCGTATTGAGTTACTTAAGGGCGAAGTCATGATCACCACCGCCAAGGACCCCGCGCCGACCCATCGGCCGTTTGTCGTACAGACCCGCCACGGTAACGCCCGTGCCTTGGGTACGCATTTCAGCGTGCGGGTGGGCGAGCAGAGCAGTCGCGTGGCTGTGCTCGATGGCGCGGTAGAAATGCTGCCGCAGCATGCCAGCCGTGGGCTGATCCTCAAGGCCGGTGAACAAAGTGCCTTTGGCAGTGACAGCGTGGCAGCCGTTCAGCCGCTGGAGATCAGCGCCACCACCTGGCAAAACGGCATGCTGCTGGCCCAGCAGATGCGCCTGGCGGACTTGCTCGATGAGCTGGGACGTTACCGCCATGGCGTGTTGCGCTGCCACGACAGCGTCGCCGGGCTGACCGTGTCCGGGGCGTTCCCGCTGCGTGATACCGACGCCAGCCTGCGCCTGTTGCAGGAAACCCTGCCGATCAAGGTCAGCAGCCTGACCGGCTACTGGGTGACCCTCGAACCGCGCTGAATTTTTTCGCTTTTCGCTGATACCTTTTCAGTTGTCGCGCGGTGTAGGGGAGAACCCTCAACGTTGCACCGTGCCGACAGGAACCCCCATGACCTTCACACCGCACCCCATTCGCCCCTTGAAGGCCTTGAGCCTGGCTGTCGCGCTGGCGGCCATCGCGCCCTGGCACAGTGCCGTTGCAGCGGAGGCAGCATCGACCAGCGCGACGCGCAGCTACAACATTGCACCAGGGCTATTGGGTAATGTGCTGGCGCAATTCGCGGCGTTGTCCGGGGTGCCGTTGTCGTTTGATTCCAACCTGCTCAATGACCAGCAAAGCTCCGGTTTACAGGGCAGCTTCACTGCGCAAGCCGGCTTCATGCAGTTACTGCAAGGCAGCGGATATGCCTTGCAAAGTACCGGCGCGAATGGCTACACCGTGGTGCCCCAGGCGACGGGTGATGCGCTGGAGCTGGGCGCAACCACCATCAGCGGCGAGAGCGGGACGCAGGCGGACACCTATGCTGGCGGCCAGGTCGCACGCTCGGCGCGTTTGGGGGTGCTGGGCAATCGTTCGATCAATGACGTGCCGTTCAGCGTGGTCAGCTACACCGCCAAGACCATCGCCGACCAACAGGCGCGCACCGTCGGGGATGTGCTGCTCAATGACGCATCTGTGCGCCAATCATCGGGCTTCGGCAACTTTTCCCAGGTGTTCACCATTCGCGGCCTGCCGCTTAATACCGATGACATTGCCTTCAACGGCCTGTACGGCGTGCTGCCGCGGCAGATCATCACTACAGAAGCCCTGGAGCGGGTCGAGTTGTTCAAAGGCCCCAACGCCTTCGTCAACGGTGTTTCGCCAGCAGGCAGTGGCATCGGTGGCAGCGTCAACCTGGTGCCCAAGCGCGCCGAAGATACGCCCATCCGCAGCGTCACCCTCGACACCACCACCGATGGTCAAAGTGGCGGTCATCTCGACCTGGGCCAGCGATTCGGCGAAGACAACCGCTTCGGCGCGCGAGTCAACCTGGCCAGGCATGGCGGCGACACGGCCATCGAGGATGAATTCAAAAGTTCACAACTGGTGGCCATCGCCCTGGATTACCGGGGTGATCGTCTGCGCGTGTCCTCCGACGTCGGCTACCAGAAAGAGCGTATCAACAACGGTCGTTCCGTGGTCTATCCCAATGGCAGCCAAGTGCCGAAGGCGCCGTCGGCCAAGCACAACTATGCCCAGGACTGGAGCTGGTCGGAGCTGGAAGACACTTATGGCATGTTCAACGCCGAATACGACCTGAATGACAGCTGGACGGCCTACGTGGGTGGCGGTGCCAAGCACACGCGGGAGAATGGGCAGTATTCTTCGCTGTATGTGGGCAACGATGGCAGTGGCCGCGTGGGCTTTTTATACTCGCCTCACGATGAGGACAACAAGAGTGCCATGGCCGGTTTGAACGGGCAGTTCAACACCGGCCCGGTGACCCATCAGATGAACTTCGGTTTGTCCGGCATCTGGGGGGAGCAGCGTTCGGCGTTTGAAGCGATCCTGCAAGCCAACCGCCGGCCGGGCAACCTCTACAACCCGACTCAGATCCCGCGTCCGACCGTCACTTACTTCGGCAGTGATATCCATGACCCACGCATTGTCGGCAAGAACCGCATCAAGAGCGCCGCTGTTTCCGACACCCTGGGCTTTGTCGATGATCGTGTGTTGCTGACCCTGGGCGTGCGGCGCCAGACCATTGAGGTGGACGCATGGAACACCACCACGGGCGTGCGCAACGCCAACTATGCCGAAAGCATCACCACGCCGGTGTATGGCCTGGTGGTCAAACCGTGGGAGCATGTTTCGTTCTACGCCAACCGTATCGAAGGGCTGGCCCAGGGGCCGACCGCGCCATTGACCAACGTGACTAACCCGGGCGAGGTCTTTGCGCCTAACCGCAGTAAACAGACCGAAGCAGGGGTGAAGCTGGATTGGGACAGCATTGGTGCGACCTTGGGTGTCTACCGTATCGAGCAGCCGAACAGCGCCACCAACACCAACGCCAATGGCACCAACACCTTCAGCGTCGACGGCGAGCAAATCAACAAGGGCGTAGAGCTGAACGTCTTCGGCGAACCGGTTGAAGGCCTGCGTCTGCTGGCGGGTGCGACCTGGATGAACACCGAGTTGAAGAGCACTTCCAACGGCCTCGGCGATGGCAACCGCGCCGCCGGCGTGCCGCGCTTCCAGTACAACGTTGGTGCGGACTGGGACATTCCCGGCCTTCAGGGCGCGGCTGTCAACGCGCGCATGCTGCGCACCGGCGGCGAGTACGTCAACGCGGCCAACACCCTGAGCATCCCCGCCTGGACCCGCGTCGATCTCGGCGCCCGCTATGGTTTCAAGGCAGACGACAAGTACATCACCTTGCGCGCCAACGTCGAGAATGTGGCGAACAAGGCGTATTGGGCGTCGGCGTCGACGGCCAACAATTACCTGACCCAGGGTGAGCCGCGTACGATCAAACTCTCCGCAACGGTGGACTTCTAACCGACGATGCCGATCAAATGTGTGAGCGGGATTGCTCGCGAATTCAGTGGTTCAGTCAATATCGATGGCGACTGACACACCGCATTCGCGAGCAAGCCCGCTCCCACACTGGTCCTTGTCTCACCAAGGATTCTGATACTGTCAGTGAAATCGCTTGTGCAGGCTCCTCATCATGACTACCCCACAATCCGTCCTCGACTTCTGGAGGCACGCCGGCCCCAAACGCTGGTTCGCCAAGAATAATGCTTTCGACGCCACCTTCCGCGACACCTTCCAAACTGCCCACCTGCAAGCCGCTCGGCGCGAACTCGAGCATTGGCTGGACTCGGCGGAAGGTGCCTTGGCGCTGCTGATCCTGCTTGACCAATACCCCCGCAACGCCTTTCGCGGCACCGCCCATATGTTCGCCACCGACCCGCTGGCGCGCCTGTATGCCAGGCGTATGGTGGACGCTGGGCTGGATCAGCAGATCGAACCGGTATTGCGCGCGTTCTGTTACCTGCCGTTCGAGCATTCGGAAGACCCGGCGGATCAAAAGCGCTCTTTGGTTTTCAATCAGCAACTGGACGCCAGCACCTACCATTGGGCCAAGGAGCACGCTGAGATCATTGAGCGCTTCGGGCGTTTTCCCCATCGTAATGAGGTGCTGGTCCGAGAGACCACAGATGAAGAGCGTGCCTTTTTAGACAAGGGTGGCTTTGCCGGTTAGCCCGGTATTCCGTCAAGGAATGCCCCCATAAAAACAGCGCATTGTCTTTCTCGCCGCACATCTCGTAGCGTGGTGTTCCACTCACGGAGAATCGTTATGAGCCAGCGTCCGTTGCGCCTGTATGTTGATCATTTGTATACCAGCCCCTACGCGATGTCGGTGTTCGTCACCCTGCGGGAAAAAGGCCTGGCGTTCGACACCTTGACCCTGGACTTGGATGCCGCGCAGAACCAGACCGCCGACTTCGCCCAACTGTCCCTGACCCAGCGCGTGCCGACCCTGGTAGAAGGAGACTTTGCGCTGTCGGAGTCTTCGGCAATTACTGAGTACCTGGAAGAGACTTACCCCGAGACGCCGGTCTATCCGACCGATCCCAAGCAGCGGGCGAGGGCGCGGCAGGTGCAGGCCTGGTTGCGCAGTGACTTGCTGCCGATCCGCCAGGAGCGTTCGACGATGGTGGTGTTCTACGGGCAGAAGATGCCGCCATTGTCCCCCGTGGCCGAAGTGGTGGCGCGCAAGCTGATCAGCGCGGCACAGACGCTGTTGGCGGGTAACCGGGCGTATCTGTTCGGCGCATGGTCGATTGCGGATGTGGACCTGGCGGTGATGCTCAATCGCTTGATCCTCAATGGCGACAGCCTACCCGCCCAATTGTTGGAATATGCGCAGCGCCAATGGCAGCGGCCCTCTGTCCAGGCCTGGGTGCAACAGCAACGCCCGGCGCAGTAGTCGACCATTCATCCTCTATGCGCGTTGACGCGCTTGACAGCCGTCACCCAGCGGACAAATACTCTCGGCATATTCATATATATGACTAAATAACAAAGTGAATGTGGCCCCATGAATACCTTGTCCAGCGATATCCGTCTGCCGCTTTATCAACGCCTGCGTGACCATCTGGTCGAGCAGATCGCCAACAATCGCTGGCGCCCTGGTGAAGCGATCCCCACCGAAGCGGTGCTGTCCGCCGAATATGAGCTGTCCACCGGCACCGTGCGCAAGGCCGTGGATGCGTTGGTGAACGAAGGTATTCTTGAGCGCCAGCAGGGGCGGGGCACCTTTGTGCGCCGCCCGCAATTCCAGTCCTCCCTGTTTCGATTCTTCCGTTTTCAAGGCCCTGCGGGCGAGCGTCAGGTGCCGGAAAGCCGCATCCTCACGGTTGAATCCCTGGTCGCGCCGTCGGCAGTCAGTGAGGCGTTGGGCCTGGCGCCCGAGGCCCAGGTCATCCGCATCCTGCGTACCCGTTTGTTTGATGTGCAGCCGCTGTTGGCCGAAGAGATCTGGCTGCCACGCACGCGCTTCCAGGCGTTGCTGGATATCGATCTGTCCCGGCAAGGCCCGTTGCTTTATCCGGTGTATGAAGACGTCTGCGGGCAAGTGGTGGCCTCGGCCGAGGAAACCCTGACGGCCGAATCGGTCAACGAGGTGTACGCGCGCTTGCTGCAGGTGCCGGTCAACAGCCCGGTAGTGGTGATCGAGCGCCTGGCCCGCGATTACGCCGGCCAACCCCTGGAGTGGCGACGCTCCCGCGGGCACGCCGAGCACTTCCGCTACCGCGTGGACATTCGCTGACCCGACACCCGTACCTCTAACTATTTGCCTAACACTGGCCCGGCTGCGGCACGGTTCGCGCCCGGCTGCCTCGCGTTTGACCTATAAGGATAACAATCATGTTCAGCTGGTATCGCCAAGTCACTCCTCGGGAGCGCAAAACGTTCTGGGCCTGCTTCGGCGGATGGTCCCTCGACGCACTGGAAGTGCAGATGTTCGGCCTGGCGATCCCGGCACTCATCGCCGCCTTCGCCTTGAGCAAAGGCGATGCAGGTTTGATCAGCGGCGTCACGCTGGTGACCTCGGCCATCGGCGGTTGGGTCGGCGGCACCTTGTCCGACCGCTACGGCCGGGTGCGCACGTTGCAGTGGATGATCCTGTGGTTTTCGTTCTTTACGTTTCTATCGGCGTTCGTCACCGGCTTCCACCAACTGCTGATCGTCAAGGCGCTGCAAGGCTTCGGCATCGGCGGTGAATGGGCGGCGGGCGCGGTGTTGATGGCCGAGACTATCAACCCGAAGTACCGCGGCAAGGTGATGGGCACCGTGCAAAGCGCCTGGGCCGTGGGCTGGGGCGTCGCGGTCGGGGTGTTTGCGCTGATTTATTCGTTTGTGCCGCAGGACATGGCCTGGCGTGTGATGTTTGTGGTGGGCCTGTTGCCGTCGTTCCTGATTATCTGGGTGCGCCGCAATGTCGAGGAGCCCGACAGCTTCCAGCGTCTGCAAAAAGAACAGGCGATTCCACAGAGCTTCTTCACGTCGCTGGCCGGCATCTTCCGTCCTGAGCTGATTCGCGTCACGCTGTTCGGCGGTCTGTTGGGCCTGGGTGCTCATGGCGGTTATCACGCGGTGATGACCTGGCTGCCGACCTTCCTCAAGACCGAGCGCAACCTGTCGGTACTCAACTCCGGCGGCTACTTGGCGGTGATCATCTTTGCCTTCTGGTGCGGCTGCATCGCCAGTGGTTGGCTGATTGATCGCATCGGCCGGCGCAAGAACATCGTGCTGTTCGCGCTGTGCTGCGTGATCACTGTGCAGGCTTATGTGTTCCTGCCGTTGACCAACACGCAGATGCTGTTCCTCGGCTTCCCGCTGGGCTTTTTCGCGGCCGGTATTCCGGCCAGTCTCGGGGCGTTGTTCAACGAGCTGTATCCGGCGGATGTGCGCGGTGCGGGCGTGGGCTTTTGCTACAACTTCGGGCGCGTCTTGTCCGCAGTGTTTCCGTTCCTGGTGGGGCATATGAGCGACTCCATGTCCCTCGGCTCGGCCATCGGCATAGATGCCGGGATTGCCTACGGCGTCGCGGTGATCGCCGCGCTGTGTCTGCCCGAAACCCGTGGCCGCGTGCTGGAAGCTGCGCCCGTCGACAACGTGGTGACCGGCCAGCGCGCCCAGGCTTGATCCTTTTTTACTCTTGAAAGACGAACCCTATGCTTGATAACTGCTCCATCACCGGCATCGACGCCCACGCCCATGTGTTCAGCCGCACACTGTCCCTGGCCGGCGAACGTCGCTACACCCCTGGCTACGACGCTACGCTGGCGGATTATCTCGACCACCTGCGCGCCAATGGCTTGAGCCATGGCGTGCTGGTGCAGCCCAGCTTCCTGGGCACCGACAATCGTTACCTGCTGGCCGCCTTGCAGCAGGCACCCGATCGGTTGCGCGGCGTGGTGGTGGTTGAACGCGATATCCCGCGCGACGCTCTGTACGCCATGGCGCGTTCAGGTGTCGTGGGCGTGCGGCTGAACCTGGTGGGCCGGGCGCTGCCGGATTTTGCCGAGTCGGGCTGGAGGGCGTTCTTCGAGCACATCGTCGAGCTGGGCTGGCATGTGGAATTGCACCGCGAGCTGGACGATCTGCCGCAGTTGGTGCGGCAACTGCTACCGTTCGGGATGAAGTTGGTGATCGATCATTTCGGGCGCCCCGACGCGCGACTGGGCGTCGAGCAGCGTGGCTTTATCGAGTTGCTGGAGCTCGGGCTCGACGGCCGTCTGTGGTTGAAAGTTTCGGGTATCTATCGTCTCGCTGGCAGCGCGGCGCAGAACCTTGAATTTGCCCACCAGGCCATGCCGTTGCTGCAACAGAGCGTCGGCCTGCATCGGTTGGTGTGGGGCAGTGACTGGCCGCACACCCAGCATGAAGCGTCTATCGGCTATGCCGCAGTGATTGAGCAACGCCAAGCCCTGGGTTGGTCGGCAGCGGTCGAGCAGGCTTTGCTGATCGACACGCCCCGCCAGCTATTCGGCTTCCACCACGCGTAGCCAATCCTCCTCCACACGGCGGTCCAGGTCTTCCCAGTCGGCCATGCCCAGTACCCGCATGGTGTTCAGGCCGCGCAGGTAACCACGTAATTGTTGGGCGCTGGCGCTGATTTGATCGGCGTCCGCTGTCTTGTCCTGCAGCACGCTTTCATAGTCGACCAGGTAATCGGCGACCCGCTCGCGAAACTCCGGTAGTACGGCTTCGCGGATGCGGTCGAAGGTTTTCTGGTAGGGCTTCATGGCGGGGTCCTTATAAGTTTTATGTCAGCACTATCGGTTCAGATAATAGTCACCATCAAGGATCGCAAGTTCTGTTTTTGCGGGAAAAGCGGAAAATCACCCCATCGAGACGCTGTTCAAGGAAATGCGCGATGAGGACGTTTATTCAGCTGGCTTTGATGGCTTTGATGCTTGGCACGGTTGCTATCAATAACGCGGCGATCGCCGATGATCTGCGTACGAGCCATTTGCTACCTATCAACGGTAGCGTAGACTCCCTGCAGCACGCGCAGTCGGTGGGTGTGTTGCTGAGTGACAACACTCGCGACAACCTCAGCTACCTTGAACGCTATCATGACGTGGCCTTGAATGGCGCCAAAGATGCCCTCGATGAGCGTATCCGCCAGGCGTTCGTCAATAGCTCCGACCCTGAACTGGCCATCGATTGGTTGATGAGTTCGCTGCAAGGAACCTTTTTGTCGGTGACTGTCTACGACAACCTGGATGCCTTGGTGCAGGCTCACCCCGATGTAGTGGTAATGCTCGATACCCATAACCAACTGCTGACCCAGCGTAACGATCAGGTCGAGGCGCGTTTCATTGCGCGGTTCTACGACGCGAACCTGCAATACATCGCCAAGGCCGAGGGTTCAGTGCACAAGCAGGTGCCGTCGGTGTGGGTGCATGACAAGGCTGCACCGGAGATTGCCGCGCAGATCGAGCAGCAGCGCGATGTGCAACTGGATGCCTTGAAGCAGTTCGATGCGTCGCTCAAGGCACTGGTCCGTGCGGGTTGATGTGAACCTTTATTTTTATCGTCAGGAATTTTTCATGCGCGCTTTTTTCGCCCCGGCCTTGGCCTTTGCTTCTCTGCTGCTGGCCGGTTGTGTTTCCGCCCCAAACGCTCCAACCCTGACCTTGCAGACCAGCAAAACGCCTGAAGCCTATGTGCAGTGCGTGCTGCCCAAGCTGGAAAAACACAAGATCACCTCCACCGTGACGCAGAACTCGCGCCACGCCAAAGTGGTGCTGACCAGCAAGATTGCCGCCGATGATGTGCTGGAAGCCTACAAGTCCCAGGACGGTGGCAAGGTTTTCCTGTATGAGCGCAAGCCGCTGGCGTCAACGATTACGCCGTCGCGGCTTGAGCTTGCCGCCAAGGAATGCCAATAATTCCAGGCGACGCATAACCGAATGTGGGAGCGGGCTTGCTCCCCCATTTTGATTTGTATTCGGCTTAAGGCTTGGCTTCGTTGCTGAAGGCATTGACCGTCTTGACCAACCCCTGCGCCGCCAACGCCACCAACTCCCCACCTTTCTCAACCGTCGCCAGCGCGGGGTCTGATCCCATGCGTCCATCCGGGAAGCGCGCGCGGAAGTCCAGGGCTTCACGGATTGGCCCGGTGTTGGCGATTCGCGGCGAATAATCGGCCGTCTTGACCGAGTCCGGGTACGCCCACTGCGTCACCGCAATCTCCGACGGCGTGGCATGGCTGCCATGGCCCACCGGGAATTGGCGTTGGGCCAAATCGTTCACACCCTCCAGGTCCCACCAGTTCACCAGTTTCAAGGCAAACCCGGCCGGACGGCGGGCGAAGCTGGCTTCGGCGTACAGCTCGGAAAAGGCCGCCTCAATGGTGGCGATATTGCCGCCGTGGCCGTTGAGGAACAGGATCTTCTCGAAACCATGCCCGGCCAGCGAGCGCACCCAATCGCCAATCGCGGCGATAAAGGTGGAAGGGCGCAGGGAAATGGTGCCGGGAAAACCCAGGTGATGCTGGGCCATGCCGATATTGAAGGTGGGGCCGATCAGGATGTCGGCGTTCTTTTGCGCTTCATGGGCGATGATTTCCGGGCACATCCAGTCGGTGCCCAGCAGGCCGGTCGGGCCATGCTGTTCGTTGGAACCGATGGGAATCACGACCGTGCGGTTGCGTTCCAGAAACTGCCCGATCTCGATCCAGGTGGATTTGTGTAGAAGCATGCGACGCTCTCTTATCTATGGGGACAGGCTATCCGCCACGGATTGTACGACTACTCGCCACCTGTTGGGGTTTGCAATTGAGGTACGTCGACGACTTCAGCCAGCGCTGGTCGGGGTACCACGAAAACATGAACTGCCCATCCTTGAGCTTGTCCACTACCTGGCGTGCCACCTGCGGGCGTACCGCCGGGCAACCCTGGCTGCGGCCGATACGGCCTTCGCGCTTGCTCCACAAGGGGCTCACGTAGTCGGCGGCATGAATGACGATGGCGCGGTCGCGGGCCAGGTCATTGAAGCCCGGCTCCAGGCCATCCATGCGCAGCGAGTAACCGTGGGTGCCCAAGTAGCTTTCCTGGGTGCGGAACAGGCCAAGGCTGGACTGGTGGCTGCCTTCCAGATTGGAGAACTGGGTGGCGAAGTTTTCCCCGGACTTGGCGCCATGGGCGACAAGGTCGCGCAATACCAGGGTCTTCTTGCGCAAATCGAAGATCCACAGCCGACGGGCGGTCGAAGGCTGGGAATAGTCAATAACCGCCAGGCGGTCGGAACGTTCCTCGCCATTATTGACCGCGCACTGCACCGCGTTCAGGGCGCTTTTGAGTACAGTGGGATTGAGTTCTGGAGCCGAGCGCGCCAGGCTGCTATACAAGTTAGGAGAGGTCTGATTGGCGGCGAGCGCAAAATTGCTCAGCGTAGCCAACGTCACGGCGATCAAGCCGAGGCGGCGCATGAAAGTCAGCATCTACAAAGTGTCCCCGGTGTGGATTGGAGCCAAGTCAATTGTTCAAAAAACACGCATGTTACTTGAGCATTTGCCTGCTCGTTGCACCATTGGTCGCGACAGCCGACGCGCTACCGGTCGAGCCGTTGCCGGTGACAACGCCCGCGCCGGTCGATCTGGCGCCCGTGCAGCAGGCGTTGGCGCAACTGCCCAGTGTCTGCCCAAGCCTGGCGCCGCAACTCGACGCCGCCGCCCAACTGCGCCTGCAAGCCTTCTATCAGCAACAGGGCAACGTGCCGCTGTGGTCCACCGATGAACGTCGACAAGCCCTGCAATCTCAGTTGCTGATGCTCGCCGATGACGGCCTGGACCCCACCCACTATAGCTTGCCTGTGCCGGATGCCACGGCCAACGTGCTGTGCAGCGATATCGCCGTCAGCCAGCATTATTTGCAAGCCCTGCAGGATCTTCATTACGGGCGCCTGCAACAATCGCGCTTCGAACCGCTGTGGCATTCCCAGCCACCCACTCGCGACCCCAACCTTGACGTGCTGGCCTTTGCCGCCACGGGCTTGCAAGACATGGCCCAGGCGTTCGATCAGGCGCGGCCCAGTGCCGATTTGTATCGCAGTCTGCGCAACGCCTATTCCACTGTGCGCCAGCAACCGTTGCCCCATTGGGACCCCGTCGCCAACGGGCCGCTGCTGCGTCCCGGCATGGAAGATCCGCGTGTGCCGGAATTGGCGCAGCGCCTGATCAGTGGTGGCTACTTGGTCAAGGCGCCCAGCGGCAAGCAATACCGCGACGAACTGGTCAAGGCGGTCAAGGCGTTCCAGCTCAGCCATTCCTTGCAGGCCGACGGCGTGATCGGCGCCGGTACCGTGGCCGAACTGAATATCAGCCCGGCGATCCGTCGCGAACAGTTGCGCATCAACCTCGAACGCTTCCGCTGGCTGGCCCAGGACCTGGAGCCCGAAGGCGTGCTGGTCAACGTCGCCGCCGCACAACTTAGCGTGTACCAGAGCGGCATCCCGGTATGGCAAACCCGCCTGCAAGTCGGCCGCGCCGAACGTCAGACGCCGCTGCTCAAATCGCGCATCACCCGCTTGACTCTCAACCCCACCTGGACCATCCCGCCCACCATCATGCGTGAGGACAAACTGCCGGCCATCCGCCTCAACCCGGAATACCTGCGCCAGCAGAACCTGCAAGTGCTCGATGCCGAAGGCCACCCGCTGACGGCCGAACAGGTGGACTGGGCACGCCCCGGCAATATCCTGCTGCGCCAGCAAGCCGGTCCGCGCAACCCGTTGGGCAAGATCGTGATGCGTTTCCCCAATCCGTATTCGGTGTATCTGCACGACACACCGAGCCAACCGCTGTTCACCAAAGGGCCGCGGGCATTCAGTTCGGGCTGTGTGCGGGTCGAGCAGCCATTGCTTTTGCGGGATTTGCTGGTGAGCCCGGCCGAACGCACCCGTACCGATGAATTGCTGGCCACCGGCGTGACCCATGAGTTCAGGCTGGCTACGCCGGTGCCGGTGCTGTTGAGTTACTGGACGGTGGAGGTCAATCGCGAGGGCGGCTTGGTGTATGCCCCGGATATCTATGGGCGGGACCTGGTGTTGATGAAGGCGATGGGGGCTGTGCTGTAGTGAGCGAGGCAAGCCCGCTCAACACGGAGCCAGGATTTGCCATAGAGGTAAGTCTCTTCAAAATCATCGCGATTGCCTGAGCAGGCGTCGTTAAGGCGGTGTCAACCGTCCATGGCACTTCATCCCAGTCTTCGTACTCATGCGCCAGCACCGACTCCCAAGTAGGTGGAACCAAGCCGGGAATATCCCCCATTCGGCTTTCCACCCGACGTTGATGTTCTTGCCGGTCAGCGCAAACCACCCGAATATCCAGCAACTCAACACCTGCCATTGCAGCGGATGCTTTCCACGCTTCCCGGCTTTCCTTGACCGGGTTCACGCAGTCAGCCACCACCGTCTGCCCCACTCGCAGGTTGCTCAACGCCAAGGCGCTCGCCACCCCATAACCGCTGGCGCCCACATCGCCCGCCAACACGCCTGCATCACGGATCGCCTGTTCAATCACATCAATGCGCAGGTACACCGCGCCGATCTGGCGCGCCAGTGCCTGGGCAATGGTGGTCTTGCCCGTGCCGGGCAGTCCGCTGAAGACAATTAGCATAGGTGGCTCTCGATAAGGTTGGGCCGGTTCAGGGTATCCTTCAGTTCCCCACTGGTCGACCACAGGACAGCCCATGCGCTTGCCGTTCGTGAAAATGCACGCCCATGGCGACGATTTCATCATCATCGACCGCCGTGGCCTGGACGATCCGATCACCGCGAAAGTCGCCCGCCAACTCGGCAACCGCCACACCGGTATTGGTTTCAACCAACTGGCCGTGGTGCTCGATTGCGAAGACGCCGTTGCGCGCGTCACATTCTGGAACCCCAACGGCACGCCACTGGCCGCCTGCGGCAGTGCTACCCGAGGTGTGGCTGATCGCTTGATGCATGAGGCGGGCACGGATTCGGTGGTGCTGCGTACTGACCGGGGCTTGCTGACGTGTGTGCGGGCAGCGGGGCGGCAAGTCTCGGTGAATATGGGCGAGCCGTCGCTGCACTGGTCGGCGGTGCCGCTGGCCGAGGCCATGGATACCTATCGCTTGCCTATCGATGGCGACCCGGCGGCGTGCAGCATGGGCAACCCGCATTGCACGTTTTTCGTGGAAGACATCACGGCTGTCGACGTGGCGGCCGTCGGCCCGGCGCTGGAAAATCACCCGTTGTTCCCGGCCAAGACCAATGTGCATTTCGCGCAGGTACTCGACCGTGGCCATATCCGCCTGCGCATCTGGGAGCGCGGCGGTGGCGTGCCGTTGGGCTCCGGTTCGTGCTGTTGTGGTGCGGTGGTCAATGGAATTCGGCGTGGGTTGCTGGACGCCACGGTGCAGGTGCAATGTGACGGCGGCACGGTGACGGTGCATTGGGCGGGCGAGGGCGGCGTGGTACTGACGGGCAGTGTGGAGCCGGTGCTGCAGGGCAGCGCCTATGTAGACTGAAATTTAACGGTAAAGGTGGTGCCCCCAGTGGCGCAGGAGCTTACCGCCACATCCCCGCCATGCACCCTGGCCAGCTCGCGCACGATATAGAGGCCCAAGCCCACACTGCGCACGTCACTGCCCTGGTCGGTGCCGCGGGTCATGGGCTCGAATAATCCGGCCAATAGTGTTTCGGGAATCGTATCGCCATAGTTGTGCACTGACACTTCACTGGCATCGCCACCCAACCGTGACGTCACTGTGATCGGCTGTTGCGGGTCGCCATAGGCCACGCTGTTGGCCACCAGGTTGCCGATGATCTGCTGTACGCGATCCGCGTCCAGGCTGGCGTCGCCATTGCCCTCGGCGTGGTGCTTCAGCGTCGCCTTGGGAAACGCCACGCGCAGTTCATCCACGGCGTGATGAATCACCTCATGCAGATCCAGCGGCGCTGCCTTGATGGTGATGCCCTGGCCGACGCGCGCCTGGGTAAAGTCCAGCAGGTCGGCGATCATGCGTTGGGCACGCTCGGACGACTGGCCGATATGCCCCAGGAGTTGGCGTTCCTTGGCGGTGCGGTCGCCTCGGTGGAGAAAGTCCGACGCCATGCGAATCGCCGTGAGCGGGTTCTTCAAGTCATGGCTGACAATTGCCACCATTTGCTCAGCGAATAACGCGCGGCGCTGGGAGATGGCATAGGCCTCGCGCAATTTGGCCTGGGCCTGCTGCAAGGCGACTTCGGTGGCAGTCTTTTCCTGCAACAGCGCTTCAGCCAGGTTGCGAGCGTTAAGCAACTCGCGTTCGTACTTATCGCGGTCGGTGGTGCCGAACAGCGCCAAATCGTATACCGCGCCGTCGCCGTGTTCCCGCTTGAGGCCGTTGAGCAGCACGGTGACCTTGCGGCCATCGTGGTGCACCATGTCGAGCTTCACTTCGGTGACGCTGCCATGCATGCGCAGCATCGGCGCCAGGTGGGTCTGGTGGAAGATCCGTCCGCCCATGGTCAGCAAGTCCTGGAAGCGCCTGCCGCACAGCTCGGTGGTGCTGAACCCCAGCCAGTCGCTGAAACGGACGTTGGCTTGCAGGATCGTGCCGTCTTCCGAGGTGACGGCCAAGGCGCAGGCGGCGCTGTCGAACAGGTCAGCTGGCACGAGCAACCGCCCAAGGTGCCAGGAAACTGTCCATGGCCGCCGCGCAGGCCTGCGGCGCGCTCATGTGCGGGCAGTGGCCGACGTTGTCCACCAGGCAATAGGTGCTGTTGGGCAATACGCTGTGCAGGTAGTCACCCACGGCGACCGGGGCAATCAAGTCATCACTCGATTGCAGGATCAGCACCGGGGTGGTCAGGCCGATCACGTCCTGGCGGTTGTCCGACATGAACGTCACTCGCGCGAACTGCTTGGCGATTTCGGGTTCAGTGCGGCAGAAACTCTCGGTCAATGCCTCACTTAGCGCTGGTTGACCGGGCGCGCCCATGATGACCGGGGCCATGGCGCTGGACCAGCCAAGGAAATTGCTGTCGAGGGTGTCGAGCAAGTCGTCGATATCGGCGCGTTTGAAACCACCGACGTAGCCATCATCGTCAATGTAGCGCGGCGAGGGACCGATCATCACATGCGCCGCGATGCGGCCCGGTGCCAGGCGGTCGGCGAGGGCGCCGATCATTGCGCTCACCGAGTGCCCCACCAGAATCACGGAGCCGATGGCATAGGTGTCGATGATTTCATTGAGATCCCGGGCATAGCCGTCCAGTGTGCTGTATTTGGTCTTGTCGAAGGCGGTCAAGTCAGAAAGGCCGGCACCCACCAAGTCGTACATCACCACGCGAAAGCGTTCCAGGAAGTGCGGTGCCAAGTAGTTCCACATGGCCTGGTTGCAGCCGAATCCATGGGAAAACACCAGGGTCGAAGACCCCTTGCCCATCACACTGACATTGTTGCGCTGACGTAGGTCCATGGGCTTCCCGGTTATGGCGTTTTGCTATGCGTGAAGGCAGTTTAGATAGTCAACGGCGCGGGGTCACGCGTTATAGCGCCGATAAGGTAAAGTCGCCTTCTTCAGGATGAAACTTCAGGTAACCAAGCATGATGGCGATTTTGCGGCAATCCGTCTTGAGTCTGGTAGCGCTGGTATTCCTTGGTCTATGGGGCGCTGTACAGGCGGACACTTCGCCCATCGGCGTGGCCCTCGATCAGCGTGTGATTGACCTCACCAATACCCTGGACGCCGCCACCGCCACCCGTCTGAAAAACCAGCTCGCAGACCTCGAACAGCGCAAAGGCGCACAAGTGGCCGTCTTGCTGGTGCCCTCCACCGGCGGCGTGAGCATCGAGGATTACGCCAACCAACTGTTCCGCGCCTGGAAGTTGGGACGCAAGGACGTCAACGACGGCATCCTGCTGGTGGTGGCCAAGGAAGACCGCAAAGTGCGTATCGAAGTGGGCTACGGCCTGGAAGGCACGGTCACGGATTTGCTGGCGCACCGTATCATCGAAGAACACATCACCCCGGCATTTCGTCAGGGGGATTTTATCGGCGGTGTTTCCCAGGGCGTGAACGACCTGGTGGTGCTGGTGGACGGCGGTGATTTGCCCAAAATCGCCGGGCCGGGGATCAACCCTCAGTTCATTGCGATACTGCTGGCGTTTGTCATCGGCGCCATCGGCGGTGTGCTGATCAGTGCCGGCAAATTGCATTGGCGCCGCGCGCTGATTGCCACGGTGTCGATCACCGTACTGTTGGCTATCTTCGGCGGCGGCCGTGACTGGCTGGTGTTCCTGCTGGTCATGCCGCTGACGATGCTGATCGGCGGCGCTACCTTCGGCGCATTGTGGATGGCGCGCTCGGTGTTTTACTGCGTGGTCGGGCTGCTGGCTTACATCCTGGGCTTGGTGGTGGTTGATCAACGGTATGCCGATGTCAACTTCATCCACTGGCTGGTGTTTCCGCTGGGGGCGTTGCTGACACTGGGGTTGTACCTGGTGCTGCTGGTGATCATGAAAGATGCGTGGAAGCAAAGCCGCGTTGGCTTTATCGCACGGCTGCTGGCAGCGGTGGGGGTGTATGTGGCGGCGGGAGTGCTGATGGAACTCGGCCGTAACGGCTGGCTGTACGCGTTCCCGATTGCCTCGTTTGCGGCGCTGTTCATCTTTGGCAAGACCAGCGGCGGGTCGGGGTCTTCGGGCAGTGGATCGAGTTCGAGCTCCAGCCGCTCCAGTTCCAGCAGCAGTTCCTCCGGCGGCGGTGGTTCCAGTGGCGGCGGCGGGGCGTCCGGGAGCTGGTAAAACATCACAGCGGCTTAGATAGAAACACCCGGCTGCTGCCCTCAGGCTCACACGGTATCTCGCCAAAACGTACCCAGCCATGCTTCTCGTAAAACCCCGGCGCTTGAAAGCTGAGGGTGTACAGCACAGCATTGCGACAGCCCCGGCGCCGGGCCTCTTTTTCAAAGGCATGCAGCAGCTGACTGCCCAGACCCGAGCCGCGCAGCGTGTCGGGCAGGTGGAACAGATCGAGAAACGCCGTGCCCAGCGTGGTTTTGCCGGTGATACCGCCAAGGATTTGCCGGGTGTCAGGATTCTTGATCAGCACCGCCAGCAAGCGCCGGTCGTTATAGCCCGTGATGGCTTCATTGAATGCTGCCAAACCATCCCCCAGGACACGCTCGGCGTCGGGATGGAGTTGGTCGCTGACTTCAATGTGTAGGGCTGTCATCACGGGTTCTCGTCTGGCTTATGCGCGCCGTTATCCTCCCATGTTATCGGCCCTGATCTCAAAATCTATTGCTTCGCGGTAAGGATCTCCGAGCGAAGTATGTTGGCCTTTTCCCGCCGCCTGGGTGGGTTGCCAGCTTTGGGTATTGGGATCGAATACTTCGGCGTCGTCCCCGGCGGTGTCATCCAGGGGGTTGTGGCGTGGCTGGTCGTTGTCGATGTGCGTTGCAAGCGCTTGATACGCAGCGGGGTAAGGATTGAAGCCGTTGATTGAAGACATGGCAATACCTCTCTGATAGTGAAAGAACTAACCCGTCAGGACCTGTCTGGCGGGTTGCGTCAGAGGCTACAGAGCGTGGAAAGGCCTTTCAATCAGGCGGTTTGCGGTGGATGTAACGGGGTGAAACCGCCACCGGGTGCACTCATGCAATGGCTGTTGTGGCTGTACGATATCTCCCGTTTTTTTGCTTGTCGATGCAAGTGAAATGTCAGAGGTGGTGCACGTAGATCAGGTGTTTGCATACTGAAATACATTGGCGTCTTTTACTGCCCGTGACTGGTTTACGTCCGCACACATAAATGCCGCCTTAACCCTGAGGCCTAAAACACCCTCACCATTTCATGCCACGCCATGCCACCGTGATCCGACGGCGACGGCTGCACATATTGGTAACCCATGCGTTCATACAGCGGCACATGCTGTTCCTTGCACATCAGATGAATCGTCTGCTTGCCCATGCCGCGCATGCGTTGCACAAATTCAGTCATCAACGCTTTTGAGTAACCCTTGCCCTGGTGCGCCGGGTCGACCACCACCGACATGATCACCACATTCGGCGCGTCGGCCGAGTGGCCCACCAACTCCTTGAACGCCTCATCCGACATCACCACTTGGTGGGCACAACCGCAATTGATGAAACCCACCACCTCGCCAGCCGCTTCCAGGATCAGAAAGCCTTGCGGGTATTGCGCAATACGCGTGGCGATCTTTTCCAGTGTGGCGGCTTCGTCGCCTTCGTAGGCGCTGGTCTCGATCTCAAAGCAACGGGCGGCGTCGGTGGGGAGGGCGTTGCGGAAGGTGAGGGCGGGCATAGGGTTTCCTGGGGTGTTGACTGAAAGGTGACATCTTAGGTATCAGGCAACCGCATAGCCACAGGACGGCGTATCAATGTGCGTTTTCTACGCCTTCATGACGAAGCGTCTGCGCGAACTGTTCCTTGAAACGGTTGATCTTTTGTTGGAATTCGGTGGTGTAGGTGCCGTCAGGCCCGTCCGGGCGGAAGTCAAACTTGATCGGATAGCCGTTCCCCGGCGTCTCGAAATTCGCAGGTTGCGGGCCGCCAACTTCCGCATTCGGAAATGCCATGCCCGTCGTTTCGGCGATCCTGAAGGCAATGTTCATGGTTTTATCGACATCACTGGCCTTGACCACCACCTCGATTTTTTCCCTGGCGGGAGGCGCGGTGTTGACAATGTTTTGAAGTTCGCCAACCCGTGACTGAGAGACAGCCGATGATGCCGGCAGGAACTGAGGTTGAATAGTCGACATGTTGGGGCCTCGCTAATGGAATGGATAGAGCGATTGAAAATTCGCCAGGCTTTGTGGCGACTCGCGTCAGTCTGGTTCCAAACGGGGGGATCGTTTAGGGCGCGACGCCCTGTCGCCAGCCAATGTCGGCGACGGGGCGAACTATAAAGCGCACTGAGTCAGGGCATAACCAAGAGCGCTTATCAGACCCCACCCACCAACTTGCCCCCCTCCATCCGGCGCTTATACGCACTGTCCCGACTCGCTAACCAGAAATACAACGGCGAAGTCACCAGCAACCCCACCACCCAGGACAGATCCGCCCCGTTGATGTGTTCCGAAATCGGCCCCACATACAGCGGTGTGTTCATGAACGGGATCTGCACCACAATCCCCACCCCATACGCCAACAGTGCCTGCGGGTTATACCGCCCATAGATCCCGCCATCCACGCGAAAGATCGAAGCGATGTCGTACTTGCCTTTATGGATCGCATAAAAGTCGATCAGGTTGATTGCCGTCCACGGCACCAGTACCACCAGCAGCACCAGCACCATGTCGACGAAGTGGCCGATGAAGTCTTTCGAGGCGAACACGGCTGCAATCGAACAGGCCGCCAAAACGATGACTGAAATCACCGCACGGCTTTTCGCAGTCGGAATCCAGCGATACGCGAAGGTCTGCACCAAGGTGATGATCGACAGCACGGCGCCATACAGATTGAGCGCGTTATGGCTGATCACGCTGAGCAAGAACAGCACCAGCATCAACGGGCCGATAGCGCCGGTAGCGAGCTTGACCGCATCCATGGTGTCCATGCCCACCGGAGTCGCCAATACGGCGACGGCGCCGAAGATGAACGACAGGCTTGAACCCAGGGCTGAGCCGAGGTAGGTAGTCCAGAAGGTGGACGCGACCGGCACGTCGGCCGGCAGGTAGCGTGAGTAATCTGACACGTAGGGGGCAAACGCGATTTGCCACAGGGCTGCCAGGGACACGGTCGCCAGCCAGCCTGAGATGTTGAAGCTGCCGCGTGTCAGAAAGTCTGTGGTCTGCACGTGGGTGAAGATATAGCCAAACCCGAGCACGATCCCCGCGCCCAGCACCCAGGTACCGATGCGGTTGAGCACGTGGATGAAACGGTAGCCGATGATGCCGATGATCCCGGAGCCGATGGCACCGATCACGATGCCCACCGGGACTGGAACCGCGTCGACCACGCCATGCAGGGATTTACCCGCGAGTACGATGTTGGAGGCGAAGAAACCGATGTACATGACGCCGGCGATCACCACCACCAGCAAGGCACCGAGGGAGCCGAACTGGGCGCGGCTCTGGATCATTTGCGGGATGCCCATTTGCGGACCCTGGGCCGAGTGCAGCGCCATCAGCACGCCGCCGACCAGGTGGCCGACGAGGATGGCGACGATGCCCCAGATGAGGTTGAGGTGGAACAGTTGCACACCCAACGCACCCGTGACGATCGGCAGCGGCGCGATGTTGCCGCCGAACCACAGGGTGAACAGGTCTCTTACCTTTCCATGGCGATCTTCCGGGGGCACGTATCCAATCGTGTGTTTTTCGATAAGCGGGGCGGAGGATGTTGCAGTGGTAACCATGACGAGCTCCAAGGCAAGGTGAGTACGTTGACGTACTTCGCTGTGCGACGCGTGGGCGGCGCTTTGTTGTTGGAGTGATGATCTGCAATGGGCGCGGGGAGGTAAATTAGTAAGTTTGTTGCTATAGACCTTAAAAAATATAGCTCGCCCGCTTTTTTGCTCCGGTATGTTGCATGGGCTTCAATTGTTAAAAAAAGCGGCTTTTTTTCGCACCGGTATGGGGCGGATTCCCGCATTGATGGAGGCCCCGATGGCTGCCTATAACCTGCGCCAACTCAGATATTTCGTCACCACGGCCGAGTGCGGCAGCGTGGCCGAGGCCTCGCGCAAGCTGTATATCGCGCAACCGTCGGTCTCCACGGCGATCAAGCAGTTGGAAGACAGTTTTGGCGTGCAACTGTTTATCCGTCATCACGCCCAGGGCGTGTCGCTGACGCCCAGCGGCGCACGCTTCTATCGCAAGGCGTTGGAGCTGCTGCGGGTGGCGCATGAGTTCGAGCAGAACGCCCTGGCGGACAATGACGTGGTGGCGGGGCAGATCGATATCGGCTGCTTTGAAACCGTGGCGCCGTTATACCTGCCGCGGCTGATCGCTGGCTTCAAGGCGCGTTGGCCGGGGGTGGAAATCCGCATCCGCGATGGTGAGCAACAAGAATTGGTGCAGGCGCTGACGGCAGGCAGCATCGACGTGGCGATGCTGTTCGAGCACGACCTGGGCGCCACCATCGAGACCACGCCGTTGATGCCGCCGCAGCAGCCTTATGCGCTGTTGCCGGCCGATCATCGTTTTGCGCAACAGGCCAAGGTGTCGCTGGCAGATCTGGTGCTGGAACCGATGATTCTGCTGGACGTACTGCCGAGCCGCACTTACTTCGTAAGCATCTTTGAAGAGCGTGGGTTGACGCCGAATATCGTGTTCAGCTCGCCGTCGATCGAGATGGTGCGGGGGATGGTGGGGCGGGGGTTCGGGTTTTCGATTCTGGTGACCAAGCCGTTCACCGAATACACCTACGATGGGCAAAAGGTGGTGTGCGTGCCATTGGCCGAAACTGTCACGGGTTCCGGCTTGTCGGCGGTATGGCTGCGCCGCGCACCGCTGACCAAGCCGGTGCAGTTGTTCGTTGACCACTGCCGAGAAGAACTCGCCCGTTTACTAGGCTGACACACACATTGTCTCATTCGGCGGGGCCGACATTAACATTGCGTCGGTGCTGCAGTTGATCTTCAATTTGCTGGGCTGCACGGTTTATTTTTTGCGCCAGGCTCGGTTCCTGACCATCGGATAAAGAATAGTTTCAAGTGTTTACTCTTGTTCAGAAGAGGGATACTTCAGCTCGGACGTACGACAGCAATGTTGCCAGCATCCCACCTTGACTCTCCCCAGGACGCAGTGCGCCCTGGGGGAACGAGTCACCTGCGCGACGGCGAGGGCCGGCAAACGTGTCTGACCGATGGCGGCCCGAGCCGGGCAATCATTAATCTTCTGGGCCGTAATTCCTGATGCCTTCTATCCGTAGCCAGTCATCAAATGTCTGTGTCGTCTTGTTTACTCGCGATAGGTATTCTTGACTATAGGTGCCATCGGTCTTGTCTGGATGGAAGTTGTAGCTGAAGGTCATTGAGTTCATTGGCCCATCTCCGTAATCCAGATCGCTGGATTCCGGTTGCCCAATTGTCACTTGGACATCGTTGCGCCTGGCGGCTTCAGAGAGCAGGTCGATGACCCTGGGATAGGCTTCTTCTCTAACAGTAATACGGGCGGATTCTTTGTTCGGTGTCTCGGTGGGGGAGGCCAAGCGCAATGCTTCAGGTGTCGCTTGAAGTGCGAAGGTAGAAAAAGAGGAATGAATGTTGGTCATAGATATACCTGAGCGTGAAGTGGGTAGGGTGAAAATTTATATACGTTTGACAGGGCAAGCATGTGCAGCACTGAATGATTATTCAGTGAATGCTTCAATTGCGCTGAAGTATTATTGGGCCGGTGCGTAGTTTTGGATTCCCGCACTTCTCATCCTACCTTCGAACATTCGCTTTGCACTTTCTGTTTTTTTCAAATAGTCGGGGCTGAAGGTGCCATCGGCCCGGTCCGGAAGGAAATTGAATTTAATAGTGTTGTAGGTCCCTTCTCCGCCGCCATAGTCACCCACCGTGCTTTGATCGAATTCTTGTTCAACTTTGACGCGGTTCCACCTGGCGGCATCTTCGAAAAAATCCAATGCATCAGCTCGGTCTTCCTGCTTTACAGTGAATTGGTGGAAGGTGGATTGGGGGTGCGGCGCGCTTGAGCGAACGGCACGCACCTGGCTCTCTGTGTCAACCCACGAAGTAGGCGATGAAGTTGAAATGCTACTCATGTTAAATACCTGATGATCAATTAGGATGTGCGGCTCAATTGGTCGCCTTCATGAGTGGTGTACAAGTTTTGTGGGTTCCGGGAGATTAATTCACAATTATGTCGGAATATTTATTTGATGGTGATCAGCAAGTTTTTTATATTTGAAACGCCAGACGGCTACATCATCATTGGTTAGTCTGGCGTATGTGCGCTCGATTCAATTGCGAAGTGCGTTCAGCATCCGTTGCAGCATGACGTTGCAGCTCTCAAGTTGCTCAACACTGACAAACTCATCCGGCTTATGCCCCTGGTCCATGCTCCCAGGCCCGCACACCACCGTGGGAATGCCCACTGCATCAAACAACCCGCCTTCCGTACCAAATGCCACCGTGCCGAACTCCCGCGAACCGGAAAACGCCGCAATCAACTGCGCCGCCTGACTGCGTTCATCGGTGACCAGCCCAGGGTAGGCCGACAACTCGGTAAAGCGAATCGCACTCTGCGCATTCACCACCTGCATGCGCGGCAACACCTGCTGTTCGGCGTAGGCCTTCAACTCGTCAGCCACTTCGGCCGGGTCCTGCGACGGCAACGCTCGCACCTCAAAATCAAACCGACAATCCGCCGGTACGATATTCAGTGCTTTGCCGCCGCTGATCACGCCGGTTTGCACCGTGCTGAACGGCGGATCAAACCGCGCATCCTGGGTCTCCCGCAGGCGCTGGCCTATCCGACCCAGCTCACCGATCAGCTCGGCAGCATGCTCAATCGCATTCACTCCATAGGGGGCATAGGCCGAATGACACGCCTCGCCGTGCACGTCGCAACGCATCGCCAGCTTGCCCTTGTGGCCGAGCACGGGCTTGAGTTCGGTGGGTTCGCCGATGATGCACAGCATCGGTTTCACTGGCCGCTCTTCAAGCACCTTGAGCAACGAACGCACGCCCAGGCAACCGACTTCCTCGTCATAGGACAAGGCGATGTGCACCGGCATACGCAACGGCGCCGCGACCAACGCCGGCACCAGTGCCAACACGCAGGCAATGTAGCCCTTCATGTCAGCGGTGCCCCGGCCGAACAGCTTGCCGTCGCGCTCGGTCAGCTCGAACGGCGGCACGGTCCAGGGCTGGCCGTCCACCGGCACCACGTCGGTATGCCCCGACAGCACAATCCCCGGCAGCTCAACCGGACCCACGCTGGCAAACAGGTTGGCCTTGCTGCGCTCTTCGTTGTAGACCAACTCGCTGGCCACGCCGAAACCCGCCAGGTAATCGCGCACAAACTCGATCAATTGCAGGTTGGACTCGCGACTGGTGGTATCAAACCCCACCAGCGTCTGCAGCAGTTCACGGCTGGTGCTCATCGGTCGTCTCCGGCCACGCCGTAGCCAGGCGAGCGGTCCGGGGCGAGGGCGCGGTCAATGTAGTCCTGTACCTGTGGGCGATAGGCGTCCCAGAGTTTTTGCAGTTCAAGGATCGGCTGTTCATCGGCCCAATCCACGCGCAGGTTGATAATCGGCCAGGTCAGTTCGCCCACCACCACCAGTGCGGCGGAATGCACCGGGCCGGCTTCGCCGCCAGCAGCGATGGCGCCGTGCATCGCCGCCAGCAGCCGGTCCGCCAATTGGCCTTCGCCGTGCTCAAAAGCCGTGACCATCGCCTCGATCACCGCACGGTCGGCGAGCATATTGCCCGCTGCCACGCACTGTTCGCCCGACACGGCATTGTGGGTGCCGAGGGTTTCGCTGCCGCTGAAATGCACGCTGCGGCCCAGGTGATCAATCGCCGTCAGTTGCCGGTACTGGCTGTAGCCGTTGCGCGTCAGCGCCTTGTCGATCGCGTCGGCGGGTGCGAGGCCTTGCTCCAGCAGGTCCAGTACGTCCGGGCCCAGCGCCGGTAATGTGATGTTCTGGGTCGACACCGCACCCACGCCGGGCCGCAGCCACGGGCACCGGGCGCCCACGGCAATGCTCGATGAGCTGATGGCAATGCCCAGCTGGCCGGTATCGGCGCAACGGCCGACGATTGAAAAGGTCATGTTCGGCTCCTTACTCGGGAATAACGGCGATCACATCGATTTCCATCAACCACTGCGGCTGGCCCAGGGCCGACACCACCAGCCCGGTGGAAATCGGGAACACGCCCTTGAGCCACTTGCCGACTTCCTGGTACACCGGTTCGCGGTAGCGCGGGTCGATCAGGTAAGTGGTGGTCTTGACGATGTGCGACAGGTCGCTGCCGGCTTCTTCCAGCAGTTGCTTGACGTTTTTCATGGCTTGCTCGGCCTGGGCGCGCGGATCGCCCAGGCCGATCAGGTTACCCTCGAAATCCGTACCGACCTGGCCGCGCACATACACGGTATTGCCGGCGCGCACGGCCTGGCACAGGTCGTTGTCCAGGCTCTGGTTGGGATAGGTTTGCTTGGTGTTGAACATGCGGATGCGAGTGTGAGTAGGCATCAAAAAACTCCGGCAATAAAAGGGGTCAGGCGCTGACAGGGGATGGGCGAACCACTGGCACGGCTTCGCGGTATTCAAGGTATTGACGCTGGATGGCGATGTGGTCGGCCACGTATTTTGCGTCGTGCCAAACTCCCCAGATAAACGACGAGCCCCGGCGCGATTGCCACGGCAAGCCGAGGAAGTAGACCCCGGCTTCGCTGGACACGCCGCGCTGGTGCTGGGGCTTGCCGGCTTCGTCGAAGGCCGCGACTTTCAACCAGCTGTAGTCCACGGCGAACCCGGTGGCCCAGATGATCGAGGTGACCCCGGCCTTGGCCAGGTCCAGTTCCAGGATCGGGTGCTTGATGCAGTCCGCATCGGGGAATACGCGGCGGGCTTCGGGCTCCAGCGGCAGGTCCAGGCCGTTACGCTCGATATAGGCATCGGCGGCATCCAGCAGGGCCAGGTAGTTTTCATCGCCGCGTGCCAGGTTTTCCACCAGGTTCGGTTGGAAGCTCGCGACGCCACCGTTGAAGGCTTGGGTCAGGCCGACCAGGGTCATGCCTTGCTGGGCCAGCTCACGGAAGTCGATGGTCTTGCCGCCGTGTGCGCCGCTGACCGCAATGGTCACATGCTCCCGCCCAGGTTTCATGGCGGCCTGGTCCCACTCGCCCAGCACGCCCAGCCACCAGCAGAAGTCACGGTTACGGTAGGCGCGGGGCGGGCGGTCGTGGGCACCGACCGAGAGGTATACCTGGCGCCCGGAGCGCTGCAATTCATCGGCGATCTGCACGCCGGAGGAACCCGCGCCCACTACCAGTACGGCGCCGGCCGGCAGTTGCGCGGGGTTGCGATAGTCAGCTGAATGGATCTGATGCAGCGCAGTGTCTTTCGGCGCGATGGCCGGGATCACGGGTTTCTGGAACGGTCCGGTGGCGGCGACCACACGGTTGGCTTCGATGACCCCTTCGCTGGTGTGCACGGTGAAGCCAGGGCGCCCGACATTGCGTACCACGGACAGCACATCCACGCCGGTTCGGATCGGCGCGTTGAACTTGCGGGCATAGGCTTCAAAGTAATCCGCCACGCACTCTTTTGGCGCAAAACCATCCGGGGCGACGGTGTCGAATTCCAGCCCTGGAAAGCGGTCATGCCAGGCCGGCCCGTTGGCCACCAGTGAATCCCAACGGCCGGTGCGCCAGCGCTCGGCAATGCGGCTGCGCTCCAACACCAGGTGGGGCACGCCTTGCTTGCTCAAATGTTCGCTCATGGCCACGCCAGCTTGACCGGCGCCTACCACCAGCGTGTCTGTTTTTGTTATTGCTTCAGTCATGTCTCTGTCCTTGCGTAATGCAGTTGGATTCAGCGTTGGCATGACTTCAAGGCTAGGGGGAGGGGGGTTATAAATAAAATATTATTAAGCTGGGAAGTGAGCATAAATATCGGATGCAGAGATGACCAAGAGACTGGCGAGCTGCCTGTGCGGCAAGCCCGCTCACCACTAGAACTCCCCGGAATACTTCACTGCCGCCGCTGCCCGCGACGGCACATCCAGTGTGCGCAACAGCGACGACACATGGATGCGCACCGTAAACGGTGAGATATCCAGGGCCTTGGCGATTTCCTTGTTGGTCTTGCCCTGGGCGATCAGACGCAGCACGTCCTGCTGGCGGGCGGTGAGGGTGTGAGTGCCCAGCGGCAGCAGGCCGGAAGGGGCGAATTTGACCAGCACCTCGCCTTCGCGGATGGCCAGCAGGGCCTGACCGATCTCGTCGGGGGCGATGTTCTTGCCGATGAAGCCGTCTGCGCCCAGGGCCATTACTTGGTCGATCAATGCCGGGTCATCCACCATCGACACGACGATCAACGTGGTGCGCCGCAGTTGCTGGCGCAGTTCGACCAGTTGGCTCATGCAGGTCAGGCCGGGAAAGCGCAGATCGAGGATCAGGGTATCAACCTCGCCGCCTGCGCGGATCAGCGCGTGCACTCCCTCAAGGTCCCCGGTTTCCTGCACCACGGCATCCGGCAGCAAGCGCTGCACCGTGCGCAGCATGGCTTCGCGAAACATCGGGTGGTCGTCGGCGATGATGATACGGCCGGTCATGTGGGTGCTCCTTCCTGGGGCAAGGGTGTGCAGTTGCATGCTACCTTACCACCGCGCCCAGGGCCTGCCTGCGGTGTGTGAAGGAATTGATGACTGCCGCACAAGGATGTAACCCCATGAGTCTTGAGACCAACTCCGAACTCGACCAGGCCAACCTGCGCATCGTGGTGGCCAGCATCGCGATTGTCTACATCGGCGCACTGGGCTTCCTGCCCGGACAGTCGGTGGACACCTACCTGCCGGTGATCCTGTATATCTTTCTGTTCCTGCTGGCCTCCATCGTATTGCGCCAGGTGATTGTACGTTGGCCGGGGCATTACCCGGCGCGGCGGATCTTCGGGATGATCCATGACTACACCGGCACCTCGTTCGGCATGGTGGTCGGTGGCGAGGCGGCGTTGCCGCTGTATGCGGTGATGGTGTGGGTCAACCTGGGCAATGGCATGCGCTACGGCTCGCGTTACCTGGCAATTGCCACGGCGTTGGCGTTGCTGGCATTGTTGGTTGTGTATCGGCTGACACCCGTGTGGCAGGCGCAACCCTTCATGGTGCTGATGCTGATGATCACCAGCACGGTGATCCCGGTATATGCGCACATTCTGCTGGAGCGCACGCGCAAGGCGTCCGAGCAAGCCATCGCCGCCAACCTGGAAAAATCCCGTTTTCTCGCCCAGGCCAGCCACGATCTGCGCCAGCCCATCCACTCTATCGGCCTGTTCACTGCCTGCCTGCGCGAAGCCCGGCTGGGCGATGAAGAACGTCGCCTGGTGGACAATATCGACCGTTCCCTGCTTAACGTATCGCAGCTGTTCCGCTCGATTCTGGACCTCTACACCCTCGACAATGGCCGCCTGATGCCCAAGTACCAAGCGGTGCATTTGGGCGAGTTCCTCGTCGATCTGGTGCGCCAGAACGCCGAGGCCGCGCGTTGGGCGGGCGTTGAGCTGCGCCTGCGCCCGTGCGCGCACTGGGTGCTGGTCGACCCGGCGCTGCTGGCGACCATGGTTCAGAACGTGCTGTCCAATTGCTTCAAGTACGGCGCGCAGCGTCCGGTGCTGATCGGCGTGCGCATTCGCGGCGGCGGCTTGGCGGTGGAGATTCATGACCGGGGGCGGGGGATTGCCGAGGAGCATCTGTCAAAGGTCTTCGAGGAGTTTTATCGGGTACGCCACCTGCGTGACAAAGACGTCGAAGGCGTGGGCCTCGGGCTGTCCATCGTCAAGCGCCTGGGGCAGTTGATGGGTGTGCAAGTGAGCCTGCGCTCACGGGTGGGCCACGGCACTTCCGTGAGCCTGTATGGCCTCACCCTGGCCACCGCGCCGCGTGCACCTGCACCGCGCGATGACACGCGCCAGGCCGGGTTGCTCACCGGTTTGAAGGTGTGCTTGGTCGAAGATGACCACAACGTGCTGCTCGCCACTCAGGCGCTGCTGGAGCGTTGGGGCTGCGAGGTTCAGGGCGAATCTTCGGGGCGTGACCTGGTCAGCGACTGCGACATCATCGTCGCCGACTACGACCTGGGTAACCACGCCACTGGCATCGAATGCATCGATGCCCTGCGCAAACAACGCGGCTGGGCCGTCCCGGCGCTGATCCTCACCGGGCACGATGTGGAGAAAATCCAGGCCGCGTTGCACGACCGTCAGATCGCCATTCTCTCCAAACCCGTGCGTCCCGCTGAACTGCGCGGAGTTCTGCGGGACCTGAGCCAGGGGACGGTTACTGGGTGAAGCCCTGCAGTGGGTTGCCGCGTGCGCCTTTGGGCTGGCAGTAGGCGGCAGGTTTCATCATGCCGAAGCTGGCCACGGCAAACATGCCTCCGCTGGCACCGCTGGGCACCGAGCAGTTGTACTCGCCAGATGCTGCGCTGGCGACGTAGTAGGTGGTCATCGAATCGCTGCGTACATTGGAGATACGCTTAACGGGTTCGCCCAGGTTGGTTTCCGACAAGGTCTTGAGGTGGTCTTCGGTAGGCTTGATGTTGCTGCAGCCGGCCACACCAATAATCAGGGCGCCCAGCAGGGTGAGGCGGGTAACGCAGGATTGCAGTTTCATGGTACTTCTTCCTTGGGGTTGTTATGGTTTTTCCAGCGCACAACACGCCCACGCGCAAGAGATGCACGGTGCCGGAAGAGCGTTGGAAGTGCCGGGGAATATAGCGCCGCAGGGGGGAGGGGTCGATTAGCACAAGTGTGCTAATGGCACGATGATTTCATGGAAGGAGCGTCAAATGCTGGAGATAAAACGAGCGACCCCAGAGGATACCCAAGTGGCGTTCGACGTCCGCTTGCAGGCCATTCGCAGCCAATGCATTGGCGCCTATACGTGCGAGCAAATGCTGCTGTGGACACGGGGCAAGGCCGAGTTGCGCGGGTACTGGCGATGCAGACCGTGGTGCTGGATGCGACGTTGAATGCGGCGAGTTTTTATCGGGCGTGTGGGTATGTGGGGGATGAACAAGCGGTTTATCACTCGCCGTCGGGTCTGGAGTTGGCGTGTATCCCGATGACAAAGCACCTGATCCCTGAACCGCTCATTATTGACCGGCGAAAGCTGCGTGCAACCGCTCAATGACTTGATGCACAGTGTCTCCCTGAACGTCCGGTGGGGTGAGACTTTCGCCAAACTCACGCCAGACCGACAGCCTTCGTGCCACGGTCGAGCTGCTCAGCGAGCGTTTTCACCTGATGACGCAGCCACCGGCAAGTGGCCTGATCCTTTGCGATACACCCCACCCAACTCCCGCGCCAACCCAATGAAATTCTGCAACGGCGCCGAGGGATTGAACGTGCGCCGCACCAGTGTGATCGGCGCCAGCAGCTTGGGCTGTGCGTCCTTGATCCGGCAATACACCACGCTTTCGCGGTGCACATCACGCATCGACGCCGGCACCACCGAAATGCCTTCACCGGCCGCCACCAGGCTGACGTTGGTGAGCATGCGTTCCACCTCAAAGGCGATTTTCGGTTCGAAACCGGCGTTCTGGCAGGCCTTGATCAGGTTGGCGTACATGCCCGGTGCGCCAGGGCGGCGTACCAGGATGAAGCGCTCATCCTTGAGGGCCGTGAGAGCAATGGCGCTGCCGGAGGTGTTCAGCAGCGGGTGGCCGATGGGCAGGGTCAGCAGCATTTCTTCATTGAGCAGTCGATGGAACGTCAGGCTCTGGTGGGTGCTGACCGGGGCGCGGAGAATGCCGATGTCGATGCGTTTTTCGACGCTGTCTTCGGTCACTTCGCGGGCACTGCCTTCGTTGATCGACAGTTCCACACCGGGGTAGCGCTCACGGTAGGCGCGGATGATCCGCGGGATCAACGGGTGGGCGGCGGCGGAGCTGGTGAAGCCGATCACCAGTGTGCCTTCTATACCCTGGGCGGCGCGGGAGGCTTTGAGCGAACCCTGTTCGACACGCGCCAGGATGATCCGTGCTTCGTCGAGAAACACCAGGCCGCCGGCGGTGAGATCGACACCCTTGGGGTGACGCTTGAACAGGTCGAACCCCAACTCGGTTTCGAGGGCGCGGATCTGTTGGCTGAGGGGCGGTTGCTGCATGTTCAGGCGCGCGGCGGCACGGGTGAAATGTCGCTCTTCAGCCACCATGATGAAATAGCGTAAATGGCGAAGTTCCATGGTGGTATATCCCGTGACAAGACTTTATTATCTGCGGCCGGCAGTGACCGTGGCGCCCAATATGCCCAAAGCGGCAAGAGGCGACAATAACAATAAATAAAAACACGCTGGAGTACTGATGCCGACCCGATATGCCAAGAATGGAACCCTGCCTATTCTGATTGCCATCGCACTTGGCATGGCGTTGGGCTTGGTTTATCCGGACCTGGCGATTGATATGAAAGTGCTCAGCGACGCTTTTATCAAGATGGTCGGTTGGTTGATGCCCTTCCTGTTGTTTGTGCTGGTGTCTACCGGTGTCGCCGGTATCAAGCGCGAACCCCATCACCGCCATGTCGTACGGCGGATCATTGTGTATTTCCAGTTGATGTCCTGCGCCGCGCTGATGCTGGGCATGGCCACCGGCTGGGTGTTCAACCTGGAGCACAACGCGCTGCCGACGCCGCCGGTGCCGTCGGAAAGCTTCCTGCATGAGCTGTCGCTGCTGTCTGCCTCCTCGACGTTGTACCGTGTGTTTACCCAGAGCCTGGTCTTGCAAGTGATGTTCGCCGCAGTAGTCTGCGGGTTGCTGCTGGGGCGGGGCAGTGCGCTCGGCAATCGTTGCTTGGGCCCACTGGAGACGGGGGTGCAAGGGCTGTTCTACCTGCTGCGCATTATTCTCACGTTTGCCCCGTTGGCAGCGTTTGGGGCGATGGCATTCGTGGTGGGTAAATACGGTGTGAGTTCAGTATTGCCCCTGTTGAAGTTTGTCGTGGTTATTTATCTGGTGAGTGCACTTTTTGTGCTGTTAGTGTTTGCCACGATTACCCGTTTGGTGGGCGTGAAGTTATCCCGATTGATTGTGTATTTAAAAGAAGAGTTCTTGCTGGTGACATTTACCGGCTCTTCTGTCGCCGCACTTGCAGGCTGCGTGAATAAACTTGAAGCGCTGGGCTGCGACCGTCAATTAGTGCGCCTGGTGCTGACTACCGGCTACACCTTCAACCTGGCCGGCACCAACCTGTACCTCACCACCGCGATCATGTTCCTGGCCCATATGGCCGGGGTCGAGATTGCCTTGTCGACGTTGCTCGCAGTGCTGGTGATCTGCCTGGTGACATCGCTGGGCGCCACCAGCGTGGCGGGCTCGGCGCTGTTCACTTTGATCGCCACCTTGAACATCCTGCAACTGGTGCCGCTGGAAGGGGTGGGGTTGCTGCTGGGCGTTGAACGTCTGATGAAGTGCCGCTCGCTGACCAATGTGCTGGGCAACTGCGTGGCGTGCCTGGCGATTTGTGGGTGGCAGCGATCGATTGATCGAGAAGCGCTGCACACCCAACTGACCCATCACTCTCTATAGGCGCCGCGTCAGCCTTTTAGTTTATCGAACGCCTTATCGAGGTTGTCCTCAGCCCCCTTGAGCTTCTCACGCCGCTCTTTCAACCACTGCTGATCCCCCTCCAGCGTCTTGCGTGCCTCCACCAGCATGCGCTTGACCTCCTGCGGCTGCGGCCCACCCGTGCCTTTGCGGGTCTGCACCATGGTGGTCGGCGACAGCGCCGCACGGAAGCCTGCCTCATCCAGCGGCAGGGTATTTGGCGTCCACTTGTACTTGTCCGCTGCTTGGCTATACAGCTTCTGCGCGTCGGCGTATGGGAAGGTTTTAGGCGTGGTGCCGTTGCTGCGCGCCTCGGTGACGATCAGCGAGGCAAAGCTGTGACCAATCCGGAACGGCACCTTGAACTGGCGCTCCAGGGTGTCGGCCAGTTCCATCGAGGTGGTCCATTCCGACTCCAGCTCTTCCAGCGCGCGCTGCGGGTTGATCTGCAGCGCGTCGAGCACGGCATCCAGGCTTTCGAACATTTCCTTGGTGGAGCGGAAGACGCCGAGGGAATCAAACGCAAATTTGTAGTCGGTCATACCGGTGGTGACGTTGTGCGCGCGCAAGGTCACCGCCTGGGCCAGGCCAACCACATCCGAGGCGTTTTCGCGGGCACGCATCAGCAGGCCAGGGTTGCGTTTTTGCGGCATCGCGCTGCTGGTGTAAGTGGCTTCTTCATCCAGCAGTAACCACGGACGGATCTGGTGATACTGGGTGTGGATGTCGCCAATCATGGCGCCGACGCGAATGGCCGATGACGACGCGAGGTTGGCCGCTTCGATCGGAATGTCATAGGTGGATACCTGGCTGGAATCCAACGAATTCTCGCGCACGCCATCAAAGCCCAGCAACTCGGCCAGGCGCTCGCGGTTCAGCGGGTAAGCCGAGTTGGCCAGCACGGCGGTGCCCATCGGGCTCTTGTTCAACCGGGTGTACAGCTCGCGGATGCGCTGGCCGTCGCGGTCGAACGCGGCTTCAAATGCCAGCAGGTAATGCGCATAGCTGATCGGCATGGCCTGCACGCCGTTGGTGTAGGCGGGCACCAGGGTGTCGATGTTTTTGTCGGCAATGTTCAGCAAGCGCAGACGCGTGGCGTTAAGGGCTTCGCTGTAGGCCAGCACTTGGCTGCGCAGGACAGCCAGGCGGTAGGTGGCGAGCATGTCCTGACGGCTGCGGCCGGAGTGGATCAGCGAGGCTTCGGGACCGACCTTGTCGGTCATGATTTTTTCCAGTTGCAGCACATCGCTGGGACGCGTGCCGCCGGGCTGGTCGGCCTGGGCAATTGCGTAGCGCACGCCGCCAGCGATCTTCTGGCCCATCTCGGGTTTGACGATGCCTTCTTCGGTGAGCATCACGATCGAGGCTTTGTTGATGCGGTTGAGCCAGGCGAATTGGGTCTGGGTGGGATCGCTTTTCGCCTTGTGCGCGGTTTGCGAGCTGTCCGGCGTGGCCCCGACTTTTGCTGCTTGGGCCGCGCATTGTTCGGTGGTTGTGCAGGGCAGCTCGCTGGTGTTGGCCGCATAGGCGCCAACGCTGGTGAACAGGGCAAAGGCCACGGCCAGGTGCAGCAGGCTTTTAAGAGCGCGGGGGGATGTGTTCACAGAAATACCCGATTTATTGTTGGAATTGTGAGCCGTCAGGCTATCGAGTCTGTTTTCAGATTGAAAATATAGAGTAAGTGTTGATGGCAGAGCTTTTAGATATGGTTCAAAAGCTCATGGGGTGGGCAGGCTTGTTGTCGCCAGCCTGCTCATCACACAGGTTCCATGCCTCAATGCATCTTGCTGTGATCCATCCCATCCACGCCACGGGCCGGGGCCTTCACTTCAATCGCCTGCTTTTCGCCCTTGGCATTTTGTACGGTGAGCGTCAGCGGTACCTGGTCGCCTTCCTTGATCTGGCCGGTCAGGCCCATCAGCATCACGTGGTCACCATTGGGGTCGAGGGTCACGGCCTTGCCGGCGGGCAGGGCGACCGAGTCCACTGGGCCCATGCGCATTACATCGTCTTTCATGCTCATTTCATGGATCTGCACGTCCTTGGCCACCGGTGAGGCCACGCTCAGCAGCTTGCTGTCGCTGTCGGCAGTGACGGTCATGAACGCACCGCTGGATGGCTGGCCCGGCACGGTGGCGCGTACCCAGGCGTCGGTCACTTGCACCTGTGCGCTGGCGTGCGCTGCAAGGCCCAGCAGGGTCATGCCGATGAGGGTGCGTTTGAGGGGTTGAACGGCAGTCATTAGCAGACCTCCATAACGGTGAGCAGGTCTTCTGCGCACTCTTTAGCGGTAAGGGATGCCTGCAGGCCCAGGCGCAGGTTGCCACGGGTGTCGAACACAAAACTGGTGGCGGTGTGGGACAGGGTGTAGGTATCGCCGGCGGGGATCTTTTCATAAAAGATCCCGAATTCCTTGGCGGCCACGGCGATTTCTTCCGCAGTGCCGTACAGCGCTTCGAAGCTGGGGTCGAAGGCCTTGACGTACTTGTCGAGAATCTCGGGGGTGTCGCGCTCCGGGTCCAGGGTGATAAACACCACCTGCATGATTTCGCCGTCGCGGCCCATCAACTTCTTGGCTTGGGCAGCGCGCGCCAGGGTGGTCGGGCACACGGCCGGGCACTGGGTGAAACCAAAGAACACCACCGGCATCAGGCCACGGAACGAACTCAAGGTGACGGTCTCGCCGTCGGTGTTCTTGAGCTTGAAGGTGCGACCCATGATCTTGTCGCTCAAGTCCTTGCCGTACTTGAAGTTCAGCTTGGGGCTGTAGTCACAGCCGCCCAGCAGGCTGCCCAGGCCCAGCAGGCCCATTCCGGTCAGCACTTTGCGGCGGGTGAATAAGGTACTCATCAACTGTGCATCCTGTGAAACGCCTGCATTGCTCTGGATCAATACGTCAGGCTTTGAGGGCGCCCAGTCTACCAACCCTGGGAAGTGCACGTAATCTGCGACGTTCTGCCACAGGGGCCTGTGGCACTTCATCCTTTTGCACCTCGGGTGGTAGAGTCGACGCCATGAAATTGAGTCACACCGACCGTTCCCTGATCGCCTGGACCCTGTACTTCTGCGTGCTGATGAACCTGTTCGTCTGCGGTTTGGGACATGGCCAGATGACGGGCCAGGCGTTGAATGGCATCGGCGGGGCATTCTGTTCGGTGGACGGCAAGCAGGCGCCACTTTCCGACAAAGGGTTGGGCAGCCCTTCTTTCAGCAACATTTCGAACTACTTTGCATGCCCGGTCTGCAACGCATTGACGGTTGCCCTGGTGTTTCTGGTGGGGCTGGCCTGGCTACTGGGCCTGGGGCGAACCCCGCGACCGGCCCATGAACGGCGCAACAAGGCGCCGCCGCGTTATTCATGGCCATCGGCCAACCCCCGCGCTTCCCCTGCATTCTGACGTATGCCTTGGGTCTCCTTTGACAGGGAGGCATTCCATCGTCATGACTATGAGTGCGTTTCATGAACCACCTATTGCCCGCAGGCGCCAGCCGCTTGGTCAGCAAGGCGTCGCGCCGCCTGCACGCCGAACCAGCGCCGCCTGAATACCCCAGTAATTGCCGCAGCTTCGTGCACTTGGATGCGCGTCTGTTGCCGTATTGGCACACCCTGTTCGATATCTGCCCGGCGCTGCTCAAGCTCGACCCGCCCGAGGGGCTGAACCTGTTTCGCAGTTTCATGACCTGGGCCTATCGTAACCGGCCGCCGCGGGACTGGACCTATCACTTGAATGTCTGCCGCTGGCTGCTGGGCTCGCCTTATCGGTTGCAGATCGACGACGAACCGATCGAGGCCTTCATGGCGGCAGCTGCCGCGCGTTGGGTCAATACGGATGAAAGCCAGGCCCACGGCGTAGTGCTGGCGTGGCAATCATCACGGGTGTTCGATTGGAAAGACGCGCACCTGGCCGTGGCCGAACATCAGGCGCTGCCACCGCCGCCCGGGGACTTCGTCTGGTGCCCATTGAGGGCGCCAAGTCACTTCACTGGGTGGTTACCGGTGCCTTGAGGTTCTTGCTTGAGCGAGGTTTATCTTCGCCGGGCTTATGGGTCTCAGCAGGCTTGGCTGGCTTGGGCGACTGTTTGTCGGCGCCTTTGCTTTTCTTGTCGCTGTCGGCGGGGCTGCTAGGGTAAGTCCCCGGTGGCAGGGCGGAACCGGCTGCACCACTACCATTCAAAGCGTTCGCAGCCGGTTCTGGGTTATCGCCGAATGCGGCGAGGGCAGGGCCGGTAAGCAGGGCTGACAGGCCGACGACGAGTAAAATCCTTTGGGACAATCTGGTCTTCATGACGCAATCCCCTATCGTGTGCATCAAGAGCCTGGACCACTTACCGGTTACCGGCTATGGCAGGCTCTGGTCATGCCTCGATCAAGCCGCCATGGGCTTGGTCGACTGCAATTTTTTATGTGCTGCTTTCATCGCTTCCATTTCAGCGCCCAGCTCTTCAAGTAGCGCTTTACCCAACAGTTTCTTGGCCTGCGGGAACATCTCGGCTTCTTCTTCCTCGATGTGGTGCTCCAGCAGCTCTTTGACTACTTTGACGCGACCAGAAAACTCCGTTGTCGAAGGTTCGGTCTGCTTCAAGTCCGGCAGAACCAGGGAGTCGACGGTGCGGTGCTCTTCCTTGGCCTCGTGGTACATGATGTCCTGTTCCTTGCCGCCCGCCTTCCTGAACGCCGGGTAGAGGATTTCTTCTTCCAGTTTGGTATGCAGGCTGATTTCCGCTTCAAGCTTGGCCAACAACTCAGTGCGTTTTTTTACCCCACGTTCGGTGGACTCACTCAACTGAGTCAGCAGGGCCTTTACGCGTTCATGGTCGGCTTTGAGCAGGTCAATCGCATTCATGGGTGACACCTCACGGGGAAATCAGGGCGTGTCGAAATGCACGCCTCGTCCACTATAAGAGTGCATCAGTTGTACCAACTTCAGATATTTGTAATTTTCTAGTTAATTCAATGGTCTACGATAAGTAGTCGGTGGAGTTCGTCGTGCAGGTTGCATGGTTTGGCCCTTGGCGCGTTGCATTCCACAACCTCGCTACATTGGCGCAAATTTTAATGAACCCTCGCGCCCAATGCTTGACCTAACGCATACGACCTAGGAGGTGAAGCATGGAAATTCAATATATCTGGATCGGGCTGGCAGTGATTCTGCTGCTGCTTGAATTGTGGGCGATCAACACCGTATTGCGCAGCACGGGGGGCTGGGAGTCAAAAGGCTTGTGGCTGGTGGTGCTGATTTTTGTACCGCTGATAGGCTTGATTGCCTGGGCGATGTTCGGGCCGAAACGCGAAATGGCCGAACAGCGTAAAAGTTAGGCAGACGAAAAAAACAGGCGCCCGTTGAGGCGCCTGTTTTCGTTCAGGGCGGTAGAATCAACGGGTCAGGGCTCTGGCAATCGCTTCATTGAATGCTGGCAAATCATCCGGTGTGCGCGAAGTGATCAGGGTCCAGCCATTGGCCTGGCATTCCTTGACTTCGGCATCGACCCAGCCGGCGGCGCCAGCGTTTTCCAGATCGATACGCACGCTCTTGTAGGAGGTCAGGGTCTTGCCCTTGATTACACCTGCATCAATCAATGCCCAGGGCCCGTGACAGATCGCTGCCACGGTTTTCCCCGCCTGCACGAACGCGTTGATCAGCTTCAATGCGGCCGCATCCTGGCGCAGCGTATCGGCATTCACCGTGCCGCCCGGGATCACCAGCGCGTCGAAATCAGCACCGGAGAGTTCTGACAGTTTCGCGTCGGATTCCACAGTCCGGTCCTTCTCGGTGTCACCGACAAAGGTTTGGGTGGTACCGCCTTCACTCGATCCATGGGTGACGGTGGCACCACGATCCCGCAGCGCTTCCAGGGGCTTGAGCAGTTCGTCGCGCTCGATGCCGGTGTTGGACGTGATGATAAGGATTTTTTTGCCGTTGAGTTGCGAACTCATGGTCGAGTGTCTCCTTTGTTCAACAGAAATTTAGTGGGCGTGCTTGGCTTGCAGCTCCTTGGCCATTTTCAAATGCGCTTCCAGGGTTGGCAGCGTCTTGGTCGCGAAAGCTTTCAACTCGGCATTATCCGAGGAGGCGGCTTCCTTCTTGAACAGTTCGACGGTTTTTTCATGGGCAGCCACTTGGTTGTTGGCGTAAGCCTTGTCGAACGATTCGTCACGCAGCTCCAGGATGGCCTTTTTGGCCTTGTCCGTCAGGGCCGCATCGTCCGGGACTTCGATGTCGAGCTTTTTCGCCAGAGCTACCAGTTCCTGGTTGGCCTTGGTGTGGTCGGTGACCATGTGCTGGGCAAAGGTCTTGACGTCGGCAGAGCTGCTTTTTTCCAAGGCCAGTTTGCCCGCCTCGACCTCGGTGATTCCACCTTGGGCGGCATTGTCGACGAAGTCGTTGGAAGTGGCAGCCATCGCGGCGGAAATCGAGCCGGCAACCAGTGCGAATGTCAGGCCCATCTGTTTCATCAGCGAAGTAGTCATAGTGGTGCTCCTTGAGAATGGCGAGATGCCGTTACCCCACAGTTGAGCCAGTAGCTGTGCAAAAGGTTTAAATTTTTTCTCGGTTATTTTGCGCGTGCAATTACCTTGAACTATCCAAACCCAACGGCCTCTGCTGCATAAGTGGCCGCGCTGCTTTGTGGCTTCAAATCACTTGGAGATAGACCATGACTGTCGATAAAACCCCAGCCCCTATCAGCTCCGAAGAAGCCCAGAAAGGCACTGATAAAGCCACCAAGGGCCAGACCCTGGAACGTCCGAACCCCAAGACTGGAACCGTCGACAAAGTGGTGACGCCCACCTCGATCAAAGACACCGAGCGCCAGACCGATGCCATCAACGAACAGGCCGCCAAGGCCGAGCGCAAGCTGGGCCACTGAACATGGCCCGTTCAATCACGGCGTCCGAGTTGGGCATTGAACTCAGCCCCGACGATGACAGCAGCCTGTTCAAGTGGTTTATCGCCAGTTTCTTGATGGGTAAGCGCATCCAGGCACCGATTGCCGCGCAGGCCTACAAGGTGATTGTCCAAGAGCAGGGCCGCGACACGGCGCGCAAGCTGCAGCACTGCACATCGCGTGAGTTGGTAGCGATGCTCGGGCGCGCGCATTACGTGCGCTATGACGAAACCACCGCGCAACGTTTACTCGACCTCAGCGCCAAGTTGAATGCTGATTACGCGGGCAAGATCACCCTCATGCGCAGTGCGAGCGAGAGTCGAGAGGCGTTCGAAAAGCGCCTTGGGGAATTCGACGGTGTGGGGCCCAAGACCATCGAGATTTTCATGCGCGATGCCGCTAAGGTGCTGTTTTGACGGCAGCGCTGTTTGTGGGATGTGCCGGCTGGAGTTTGCCGCGGGAGTACTGGGCAGCATTTGCCGATGAGGGCACACATTTGGAGCGCTATGCTTCGCGCTTCAATGCAGTGGAAATCAACAGTTCGTTCTATCGCCCGCACTTGGCGAAAACCTACGAGCGTTGGGCGCAATCGGTGCCATCAGGGTTTCGCTTTTCGGTCAAGGTGCCCAAACGCATCACCCATGAATTGCGCTTGCATGGCTGCGAGGCCGCACTTGACGAGTTTCTTGGGCAATGCCTGCAACTGGGGGAAAAGCTCGGTTGTCTGCTGGTGCAACTACCGCCTTCGTTAAAGTATGAACCGATCATCGCCAACGCATTCTTCACAGCGTTGCGCCAACGTTTTACAGGCGCCGTCGTGCTTGAGCCACGACACGCGAGTTGGTTGGCGGCTGAAGGAATACTGCAGGATCTGCAGGTCGGGCGAGTGGCTGCCGACCCGCCAGTGATAAAGGCGGGAGATGTCCCGGCCGGCTGGCAGGGCGTGCGATATTGGCGCCTGCACGGAACACCGCGTATCTACCACAGTGCTTATGGGCCTGAACGAATTCAGGCGTATGCGCGTTTGTTGAGCGCGTCTGTAGAGGCTGGCATTCCCACCTGGTGCTTCTTTGATAACACTGCCAGCGGCTTGGCCACGCCCGATGCGCTGTCGCTACTCGACGTCCGCTCGCAGCACTTCCAACCCTAGCTGCTCATACGCCTCCACACTGGGTACATGCCACTGCGTAATCAGCGTGTGAATGCGGCTGCAGGGCGCCACCACAAAGGGTTCTACTGCGCCGAGCTTGTCGGCCGTGGTCACCGCCACCACATGGGCCGCGCTGTCGAGCAAGGCTTGCTTGACCGCCACCTCATCAAAATGCAGCGAGCTGATGCCCACTTGCGGGTGCAGCGCACACACGCCTGTAAACAGCAAGTCGGCCTTGATGCCCTGGATCAGGCGCACGGTTTCATGACCGCTCGTGGACAGCGTCGCCGGGTTGAGCTGGCCACCGGTGAGGATCACTTTTACATCGGGATGCTCGGCCAAGGCGATGGCGATCATTGGCGACGTGGTGACCACAGTCAGGCGAATTGAACGCGGCAATGACTGGGCAATCTGCAGCGTGGTAGAGCCGGAGTCGAATAGCACGATTTGCCCATCTTTCACACGGTCGGCAGCCAGCCGCGCAAGATGACGCTTGGCCTCATTGGTCTCGCCGACGCGGGTGAAGAAGTCTTTACCGGTGTCCTTGGGCCGGGGCAGGGCGCCGCCGTGTACGCGTTGCAGCAGGCCGGCGGCAGCGAGTTCGCCGAGGTCGCGGCGGATAGTGTCCGGGGACACGGCAAAGTGTTCTACCAGTTCTGTGGCAGTGACTTTGCCATCGCGTTCCAGCAGCAACAGAATCTTCTGTTTGCGCAAAGAAGGCAGGTCGATAGCTTGATGAGTGTTGTGCATGTTTGTGCGCTTTTATGCTGGTTTGTGCGAGGTTAGCTGCGCAGCTTTATAAACGCAATGGCTGGTTGCGTAGCCGATGGGCGGTTACTCTCAGCATTCAGTTCAGGGAGAGGTGACCTAGATGTCGTTGATTACCACCATCGAAGACTTACGCAAGCTCGCGCAAAAACGTGTCCCGCGCATGTTCTATGATTACGCCGATTCCGGCTCCTGGACTGAGAGCACTTACCGGGCGAATGAAAGCGATTTTGCCAGCATCAAGTTTCGCCAGCGGGTGGCACGCAATATTGATGAGCGCTCGATCCGCGCCACGATGATCGGCCAGGAGATGGCCATGCCGGTGGCATTGGCACCCACCGGGTTGGCCGGCATGCAGCACGCCGATGGCGAGATTCTGACCGCGCGCGCCGCTGCCGCCTTTGGCCTGCGCTACACCTTGTCGACCATGAGCATCTGCTCGCTGGAAGACATCGCCGAGCAGGTCGGCCAGCCATTTTGGTTCCAGTTGTACGTGATGCGCGACCGCGCCTTCATCGAACAACTGATCGAGCGCGCCAAAGCCGCCGGCGTGGATGCGTTGGTGCTGACCCTCGACCTGCAGATCCTCGGGCAACGCCACAAAGACCTGATCAACGGCCTGTCGGCGCCGCCGAAACTGACCCTGCCGAATATCCTCAACATGGCCACCAAGCCGCGCTGGGTGATGGGCATGCTCGGCACTAAACGTCGGGGTTTCGGCAATATCGTCGGGCACGTGAAAGGCGTTGCGGACATGAGTTCGCTGTCGTCCTGGACCGCCCAGCAATTCGACCCGCGCCTGAGCTGGGACGATGTGGAATGGATCAAGAAGTGTTGGGGCGGCAAGTTGATCATCAAAGGTATCCTCGATGTGGAAGATGCGCGCCTGGCCGCGAATGCCGGTGCGGACGCACTGGTGGTGAGCAACCACGGTGGTCGTCAACTGGACGGTGCGCCTTCGAGCATCAGCCAGTTGCCGGCGATTGTCGAAGCAGTGGGTGAGCGTATTGAGGTGTGGCTGGATGGTGGCATTCGCTCCGGCCAGGACGTACTCAAGGCGATAGCGTTGGGTGCAAAAGGCACCATGATCGGTCGGCCGCATTTGTATGGTTTGGGCGCAATGGGCCAGGCGGGGGTCACCAAGGCGCTTGAGATCATCGCCCGTGAGTTGGACGTGTCAATGGCGCTGTGTGGGTATAACGATATACGTGATGTGAATCACGAGATTTTGTTGCCCGGCACATTTCCTGAAAGAGTTTGCTGAGCAAAAAAAACGTAAAATTATAAAAAGAGTTGTCCACGAAAACCGTGGGTATCTCTGTGGATAACTTTGCGAAGCCCTGGCAGGGTTGGCGATTTAAGCCGAGATCAATATTTGATCAACTTCTGTTTAGGCCCAGCATGGGCAGGGTTTGCGCTTGACACGCAAGCGCGGACCCAGTGCCGAAAAACGTTTTTATGAGTCGCCGCTACGGCCTGTGGAGTGCGTGACGACCTGGGTTGGCATCGTCGATTGCATCAGTTTCTCCAGTGCCTGGCCATAACTGCGACCGGCCAGGCTCATGCTGTTGTTATGGCTGGCTCCTGGCACCAGTAACAGGCGCTTGGGTTCCTGGGCGGCGTCAAACAGTTGCTGGCTGAAGCGCGGCGGTACGTAACGATCATCAAGGCCATGCACCACCAGCAGCGGCATGTGGATATCGGCAATCTTGTCGATGGAATCGAATTTCTGCGACAGCAACCAGCGCACGGGCAACGAGGTATTCGCCACGGCCGTGGCCACGTCCGCCAGCGACGTGAAGGTGGACTCGATCACCAGGCCGCGCACCTGCAGTGGTGTTTGCCTGCCCAGTTCGGCGGCCAGGTCGATGGCCACCGCGCCGCCCAGGGAATGTCCGTAGATCAGGCGTTTATTCGGGTCGGGTTGCAGCACCTGGAAACGCTCCCAGGCGATGCGCGCGTCTTCATACACGGTGGTTTCCGACGGCAGTTCGCCGTGGCTCTGGCCGAAGCCGCGGTAGTCGATGGCCAGCACCGAATAACCCAGCGCGTGCAGTTGCTCGATGCGAAACAGTTGTCCGGTGAGGTTCCAGCGCACGCCGTGCAGGTAGAGGATCGCGGGGGCGTCCTTGTTGTCTGCCGGGTACCACCAGCCATGAATGTTCTGCCCGGATTTGAAACTGGCAGGCTTGATTTCGAATTCCTGCACCGCCTCTGGCAAGCCGCTGTACCAGCTGGCGGTGCCCGGCTCGATGCGAAAGACCAGCTCGCGCTCCTTGTGTTGCAGCACGGCACAGCCTACCGGCAGGCCGACGATCACCAACGCCATGCACAGCATAGGAAACCAGCGCAGGCTCAGGCGCGAGAAGAAACGAGAGGACATGAAGGTTCCAGGAAAAAGGTGAAGCAGGGGTTTTACCAGATGGCCCACCCAGGCAGGAATTAATTCGACAGTCGCCCATGGGTATTCCTTGCAAAGTGTTACAGCATTGAACAAGGCGTGCCGAGGTTGTTAGGGTGAGCGGCCGAACAGGAGAGCAAGCACATGGATTTTACTGGCAAAACCGCAATCGTCACTGGCGGCGCACGCGGGTTGGGGCTCAGCTATGCACGGGCCTTGGCCCTGGGTGGTGCGCGGGTAGTGATCAGCGATATCGGTGCCGACAGTGCCGGCACCGGGTGTGATGAAGCTGTCGTCCAGTCGGCGGCGCAGGCTTTGCAGGCCGAAGGCCTGACGGTAATTGCCCATGGCGGTGATTTGTCCACGAACGAAGGCTGCCAGCAACTGATCGCCTACACCATTGAGGCATTCGGCCAACTCGATATTTTGATTCATAACGCCGGCTGGGTGGGTTACCAGAACATCGCCGACCTCGACGCCGCATTCCTGCAACGCGCCATGGACATCAACCTCTATGCGCCGTTGTGGCTGTGCAAGCACGCCTGGCCGCACCTGCTGCGCTCATCCGCGCCGCGCATCATCCTCACCACCTCAGACCGCGCGATGTACGCTCAATATGAGCAGACCGGTTTGGTGGCCTACAGCGCGGGCAAAATGGCACAGCTGGGGATCATGAACGCATTGAGTCATGAGGGCGCAGAGGCTGGGATCAAGGTCAATGCGATCTCACCCGTCGCCAAGACGCGCATGTGGGGCGTGACCGAAGAACCAGACGAGCTCAAGCCAGAGTGGGTGACGCCGGGCGTGTTGTTCCTCGCCTCTGAGCAGTGCCAGGACACGGGTTATATCCTGCGCGCCAGCAATGGCCAATTCACCGCCACGCGCTTCACCGAAAACCCAGGGGTGGACTACCCGCGCAACCTCGCACGGATCAAGGCGAGTAGCGCAGAAGCAGTGGCCGCCGCCTGGAACAGCATCAAACAGGCACAACCCCTTTCTTGAGAAACCCGAGCATGGACAACAGCCCCGTTCGCATCACCGCCGAAGAGACCCTTTCGGAAAACTGGTACCTGCTGAAAAAATACAGCTTCGACCTGCGTCGCCGCGACGGTAGCTGGCAAGCCCAGACCCGCGAGGTGTACGACCGCGGCAATGGCGCGACTATCTTGCTGTACAACCGCGAGCGGCGCACGGTGTTGCTGATCCGCCAGTTTCGCATGCCGACGTTCGTCAATGACTACCATGGCTACCTGATCGAGGCGGCGGCGGGCTTGCTCGACAACGCCAGTCCTGAAGAGCGTATTCGCCTGGAAGCGGAAGAAGAAACCGGGTATCGCGTGGGGCATGTGGAGAAGATCTATGCGGCGTTCATGAGCCCGGGGTCGGTGACGGAGCGGATTCACTTTTTCATGGGGGAGTATCAGCCGGGGGATCGGGTGGGGAGCGGAGGCGGTTTGGAGGAGGAGGGTGAGGATATCGAGGTGTTGGAACTGGGGTTTGAGCAGGCGCTGGGGATGGTGCAGAGCGGTGAGATTGTGGATGGGAAGACCATAATGCTGTTGCAGCATTTGGAGTTGCGGATGCTCAAAGAGGGGTGGTGAGTTGGCTGATTAGCGGGTGAATACGATCATTGTGGTGAGCAGGCTTGCCCTGCGTTGGGCTGCGGAGCAGCCCTAGAAAGTGCAAAGCAAATCTACTTGATTGCTACTCCTGCACCGATTCCGCCCAGCGTAGAGAGAAGTCATGTTGCTCCTGTATGTCGTTAGTTAGATCACATTCTTCATATGAAAAAATATGAACAAGTTCACCTTCGGGTTCTCCCATTGTCAGTTCATAGGCGACAAGGCCGTTTGACATATGGGATGACATTCCAGATGTATGGACATTGATTTTGGCTCCTTTGCATAAAAACTTTATGTCTTTCAGGTCGGCTCTCAATAAGCCGAAGCTGTCGTACAGATCTAGGGCGGTATAGGTTTTTCGCACACCATTGCTCAGCAGTAGATTAAGGGTTGGCTTGCCCCCTTCGTATTCGATCACTGCGCTCTCACGTAGACCGTTTTTGAGGATGGTGATTTCACGTGACTTCATGGGTATTCCCTATTCGGGTTCAAGATTGTGTATCCCTTGAAGGTGCCATCTTCATTGACTGGTGAGGCACCCAAGATATCTTTAGAGTCTATACGTCCGGGAATTGCTATTTCTGCTTCATTTTTGTGCTTGGAGCGTGTTCCCAATTCTTTGTTTACATCTCTCCCAGGGATTCTTTTTAGTGTGTAAAGAAATCCTTCTTCAAACCCGTAGTTAGAAGCAAATACCAAGGCTTGTTTCCTTAAGGTAGACGTCGGAACGTAGTTGCTGGGAGGGCTGGCATTGTTTAAAGCATGCAGGTACAGATCTGTACTCGTGCCTCTGCTTTCGAATCCTTTTTCAAATATTTCATCTGGCTCTCTTGAGTCTCCGCGATATAGATAGCTGCGCTTTCGCAGTGATGTCGGAGGTGATGGCGCTTGTTCATCTGCCTTCACTTGCTCGGTTGGGCTTTCTACCGTTGACTGCGGCGTGCATCTGTCTCCGCCTGGACACGTGCTCAATCCCAGCGGATCCACCCATCCCGTAGGATTGGGCACGTACTGGTACGCATTGATCCCACCCGCCAACTTCACCGGGTCCGGGGTCAGGTAACGACCAATATCCGGATTGTAATAGCGATGACGGTTGTAGTGCAGCCCGCTTTCTTGATCGAAGTATTGGCCCTGGAAACGCAGCGGGTTGTCGACTTTTCCTATGTCGAGACGGGTGATTTCGCCGTAGGCGCGGTAATGGGCGGACCAGACGATTTCACCATCCGGGGCGGTGAGTTCCTGTGGGGTGCCCAGATGGTCGAGTTGATAGTGGTAGGCCTGGGTTTCCTCTGGGCCGAAGCCTTCCAGCAGGGCCAGTGGGCGGAAGCTGTCCGGTTCGTAGAGATAGCTGCGGTGACGGTCCGCGTGGTGCTCGGCGATGAGTTTGTCGCCGAGCCAGAAAAACTCGGTGGTTACACCGTCGACGGTTTTGCTGATGCGCCGTCCAAATGGGTCGTAGCGGTAACTAGCTTTTTTGCCATTGGGGCGGGTGATGCCGGTCAGACGGTGCTGGCAGTCATAGCGGTATTCAGTAACGAGTTGATGGCCTTTGCCACGCCGTTCGCGGATAAGGTTGCCGAAGGCGTCGTAGTCGTAATGGTGGTCGCCCTGGATCATCAGGCGGTTGCCGGCGACGATGTCGGGGCCGGGGCGGTTTTGCATCAGCAGGTTGCCGGCCGGGTCGTGGGCGAAGCGTTCTTGCTCGCCTTGGGAGTGGTCGGCGCGGGTGAGGCGGTTGAGTGGGTCGTAGTGGTAGTTATGTTCGCCTTTGCGGGTGTCGAGCAGGCGGGTGAGGTTGCCGGTGTTGTCGTAGTCGTAATGACGGCGGTACACCGGGCCTTCGGCATCGCCAATGTTTTGGTTGAACAGGCGTCCTTGGTCGTCGTGTTGGTAGTGGCTAAGCAGTGTTCCTTGCGCGCGTTGCTGTTCGCGTCCGGCGTGGAACAGGTGCGAGGTGAGAACGGTGCCGTTCAGGTCGACGGTGGCGAGGTGGCCGCCTTTGTCGTGTTTGAAGGTGAGACGGTTGTTGTCCGGCAGGCGTAGGTTTTGCAGCTGACCGCAGGCGTCGTAGCCATAGCGCAGGGTGCCCCAGCCCTGGTGTTCGGCGGTGAGGCGGTTTTGGCTGTCGTACTCGTAGGCTAAAGACCAGTGGCCGTCCTCGACGCTGAGGAGGTTGCCCTGGCGGTCGTAGGTGTAATCGACGGTGTTGCTGTCGGGCAGGGTTTTTCTGATGAGGCGTCCGGCGTAATCGCGCTCGTAGCGGGTAACCAGCTGACTGTCGTCATCGCCGTGTTCGGTCTTTTCCCGAAGGTTGCCGTTGAGGTCGTAGAGGTAAGCCGTACGCTGGCCGTCAAAACCGATTTCCTGCTGGATCAGGCCGTTGCTGTGGTACTGGAGCCGGTAGGTTTCGCCCACCTCGTTTTCGATTTCGGTCAGCAACAAACGTACGTTGTCGTAGCGGTATTTGACCTGGCTGCCATCAGCATTGATGCGGCGGCTGATCAGGTGCAATCCGTCGGCATATTCGTAGCGGGTGACGTGGCCCAGTTCATCCCGCTCGGAGGTGATTTTTCCGTAAGCGTTGTAGGTATATTTACGCGTGTCGCCGCTCGGCAAGACGATTTGAACTAACCGCCCAACGCCGTTCCACTCAAATTGTGTGAGCGAACCGTGCTCGTCTTCCTGGGTGATTTTTCGCCCGAGGTCGTCATAGCGATAACGCTTGACCCCGCCATTCGGCAACTGCTCCTCAAGCAGCTGCCCACGCTCATTCCACACCAGCCGATGACAGCTGTGATCCGGGTACCACACCCCAACCAGCTGGCCGCATTTGTTGTAGCTGTAGTCAGTAGCATTGCCGTCTGGATCGATCTTGCGAATAACATCGCCCTGATCATTGCGCTCATACTTCCAAACCGCTTCCCCACGTCGCACAACCCGTACGAACCCGTTGTCATGCTCGTAGGACGTTGGCTCGTCATCCCCCGGAAACACCGCCACCAAACGCCCGGCTTCGTCGTACTGGTAGGCCGTGATCGCCCCCAGCGGATCCTGCTCAACCGTCAGCCGACCTTTGTCATCGTAGGACTTGAAGTGCTCGGCCCCATCCGGATCCACCCGCTGCACCAGCCGCGCCCGCTGGTCATGCACATAGACTTCCCGGCTGCCATCGGCGTTAAACACCGTGACCTGGCCGTTGTCATCCCAGGCGTAGCGTGTGTCCATCTGCGAGAAACTGGCCCAATGCCGGACACACCGCGCCGTCTTGCCAGACTTTTCCCACTCCCAGAAGAAACTCGCCCCACCGGCCAAGCCACGTTCAAGAATGACGTGCTGCTCGTCGTACCGATAAACCTCGCTTTCGCCGACAGCATTGGTCGCTGAAACGAGTCGCCCAAGGTCGTCATAGGCGTAGGAAACAACCGTCTGCTCCGTCACCCAAACAAACGGCCCCTCATCCACGACGCGATGAATCTGATAGTCCACCGCCACGATCCGCCCCGAGGCATAGCGCAAACACAGCGAGCGCCCGACACCGTTATCCACCCGCTCAATGCGCCCCAGAAAATCCCGGGAAATGCGCAGCCGGTTGTCATACGCATCGCTGATCGCTGTCAGCACACCGTCGCGAAAGTGGTAGAACCGTGACGCCTGAGCCAGCACCAACTCATCAGGCAATGAACCCAGATAGATCGCCGCTTCGGCCAGGCTGTTGGTGATCGCAGGTCGAGCAGCCGTAGGCAAGGGCAGGGTGGTCGAGCGATTCTCATGATCGGTCCACACCACCGAATCCCCGGAAACACTCAAGCGATGCGCCAGCGAGTGACTCCAGCCAAACCCCAACCCACAATCCACTTCCACCGCACTGGTGCGATACAAGCGGGTCCACTCAAACGGCAAAACTCCGTCCAGCGCTCCATCGGTCAGGGTCAGCAGTTCTTCGCCCGTGACCATCGACACCGGGCAACCGTTAGTGGCGGTCTTGTCCGAAGGCGCCGCCGCATCCCCAGCCGGATTCTTCGCAACAGCCGGCACGTCATCCACAGGCTCCGCTTGCTTCAGCACCGCGTTCTGCCGCGCCTTCCAGCGCATCTGCAGCCTGCCTTGCTTCAACCCACCAACCACCCCGCGAACCGCGACTGCCTTATAGCGATCCACGGCCTGCATAAACTTCGTCAGAATCCCCAAAAGCCCCCTGACAAAACCCACCGCCGCATCAAGAATCTGCCCGCCATACTTGACCAACCGCAGGCTCAAATACGCTACACCCGCCGCCGGTAGCGCGATGGTCAACACCACGCCAATCACCAGATCAATCAACAGCGACACTACAAAACCAGCCGCCATCTCAGCCATTACACCGGGCGGCAATGCGTCCAGCCAGATCATCGCCGTGCGCAGCATCAGGAACAGCGCCGCCTCATCACTGGCGAGCAGCATCGCTTGTTCCATGACTTTGGGCGCATCGGTGGCGAGCTGCGCCAATTTGGCCGCTTCTGCGCCTAGCTGTTCGACGTACTTCAGCGGGTCATCAAGAATCGCCTGCACCAGCTTGATGCTGTCCCACACATCACGAATCGCCGCCCAACTGCCCGCCAGTAGGCCGCCGCCAATCGCGCTGGCGGTGGACTGCTCCCAGCGCGGTTTAAAATCCGACCACTGCGCCCGAAGCCACTGCTCCAGATCCCCGGTCAGCCCAGCGTAAGACGCAAACAACGCGTCCACTTGCTCGGCAGAGACGCCCCCCTGCACCCGCACTTGATAGCGCCCGCCCGCCGCGCAGTGGTGCGAACCCTTGCCCTGTTCATCCAGCATGACCACGGTGGAACTGCCATCATCCAGCCCGATCACCTCCACCGGGATGTTGCCGATCGGCACGTCATACACCGACTCGAACAGGCTCTCGATCTTCAGCTCGCCGCCCACCGGACACTGGGCCACGGTCGAAAAGTCAGCATCTGAAAGGCTTACCGAACGCTGCGAATTCCCCACCCGCAACACCCGATCCATCCCCAGCAGCGATGGCATGTCCAGCCCATGGCTCACCGAATCCAGCGCACGCGAATACCACGCGTCCATCTGCTGGCGATAAATCACCAGGCTCTGATGAAAGCCATCCAGTTCAAATTCGATAAGGGCAATATGGGAGGGGTGGGTCATCGGCGCCGACTCCCTGCAGCTGATGCCCAGAAAGCCGACGCACCCGATAGAAAATTCATCTGCAATCCTTCGCACTGTGTGATCAGGCGAAGGACTTTGCAGAGGTTTTCAGGTGATATCTGTAGAGCTTATCCCGCTGTCACGTGGGAGGTTTCAGCAGCTTTCGTGCGCGTTCGGCCAAGCACCAGGCTGCAAAGCGCCGGCAGGAACAACAATGTCAACAGCGTGCCCACCAGCACGCCGCCAATCAGCACAAAGGCCAGAGACGACCAGAACACCGACAGCGTCAGCGGTATGAACGCCAGCGCCGCCGCCAACGCGGTCAATATCACCGGCCTGGCTCTGCGCACCGTGGCCTCGACGATCGCCTCGCGAATCGCCATCCCGTGGTCCTGGTTCTGGCGAATCTGGTCGGTAAAGATCAGCGTGTTGCGCATCAGGATCCCGCCAATCCCGATCAAGCCCAGGATCGCGTTGAAGCCGAACGGCTGGTTGAACAGCAGCAAGGTCGGCACTGCCCCAATCAGACCCAGCGGCGCCGTGGCAAAGACCATGAACATCACGCCGAAGGAGCGTACCTGGAACATGATTACCGTGAGGGTCAGCAGGATCATGATCGGAAACAGCGCGGCCAGGGCGACGTTGGCCTTGGCGCTTTCTTCCACCGGGCCGCCGATGTCGATCTGGTAACCCACGGGCAGCTTGGCGATCAGTGGTTGCAGGTCTTTGTACACCGCCATTTCCACGTCGGGCGGTTGCACGCCGTCGATGATGTCGGCGCGCACCTCCACGGTGGTTGCGCGGTTGCGGCGCTTGAGGATGGGTTCTTCCATCACTGCCTGGAAATGCCCGACCTGAGCCAGCGGCACTGAGGTGCCGGCGCTGTTGGTGAGGGTCATGTTGTTGAGGTTGCCGAGGTCTTCGCGCTGGCTGCCCTGGGCACGGGCGACCACGGAGACGGTGCGATTGCCTTCACGCACTTCGGTGATCGGGTTGCCGCTGAGCAAGGCATTGAGCTGGGATTTGACCTCGTTGGGGGTGAAACCCAGCAGACGCAGACGGTCTTGATCCAATACCAAGCGATAACCGCTGGTGCGCTCGCCCCAATCGAGGAAGGCGTCCTTGGTCAACTTGTTAGCGGCGACCACTTTGCGCACGTCTTCGCAGACGCCGCGCAGCACATCCACATCAGGGCCGGACACACGGAACACCACTGGGAACGGCACGGGCGGACCGAACAGCAACTGCGTCACGCGCACCCGCGCAGCAGGAAACTCGCCGGCAGCAATGCGTTCGCGCATGCGCAGTTTCAACGCGTCGCGGGCGTGGGAGTCCGGGGTCTGCACGATCAGCTTGGCAAATGCCGGGTCCGGCAGTTCGGGGTTCAGCGACAGGAAAAAGCGCGGCGCGCCGCCGCCCACGTAGGTGTCAACCATGCTGGTTTGCGGCTCTTGCAGCAGGGCTTTTTCCAACTGCGCGGCCACCGCTTCGGTGCTTTTGAAGGCACTGCCGGGCGGCATATACACCTCAAGAATCAGCTCGGAGCGGTCGGAATTGGGGAAGAACTGCTTCTTCACCACGCCCATGCCCAGCACGCACACTACAAACGCGCCCACTACCAACCCAGTCACCAGCCAACGCCCACGTACGCAGGACTCGACCAGACTCCGCAATGTCTGATAATAGCGCCCGGCGTAAATCGCATCATGGCCGCCGGGCACTGGCTTGATCTGCGGTAGCAGTTTCACGCCCAGGTAAGGCGTGAACACCACCGCCACCAGCCAGGACGAAATCAGTGCAAAGCCGACAATCCAGAAGATATTTCCGGCGTACTCCCCAGCACCGGAGCGCGCAAAGCCCACGGGCAAGAAACCGATGATCGTCACCAGCGTTCCGGTCAGCATCGGTGCCGCCGTGGAGCTCCAGGCAAAGGTGGCGGCGTGAATCCGGTCGAAACCTTCCTCCAGCTTCACCACCATCATCTCGATGGCGATGATGGCGTCATCCACCAGCAAACCCAGGGAAATGATCAGTGCGCCGAGGGTGATTCGGTCGAACTCACGCCCGGTCAGCAGCATGATCACAAACACCACCGACAAGGTCAGCGGCACGGCAGCGGCCACCACCAGGCCTACGCGCAAACCCAGGGTCAACAGGCTGATCACCATCACCACCGCGAGGGCGACGAAGAACTTGAGCATGAACTCGTTCACCGCCAGGCTGATGTTTTTCGCCTGGTCGGAGACCTTGGCGAAGTTAACTCCCAGAGGCAGGTCGGCCTGGATCTTGGCTTCCTGGGCCTTGAGGCTCTTGTCCAGCTCCAGGCCGTTCCAGTGTTTCTCCATGATCACGCCGAGCATCAGCGCCGGGTCGCCCTGGTGGCGGATGCGGTAACTGGGCGGGTCTTCATAACCCCGGCTGACGGTGGCCACGTCGGCGATGCGCAGTACGCGGCCGTTGACTTCCAGCGGCACGTTTTCGATGAGGGACAGGCTGTCAAAGGCACCGTCGATACGGATGTAGGCGCGGGTCCCTGCGGTCTCGACGAAACCCGACGGGGCCACGGCGTTTTGCGCAGCTAATGCGGAGAAAATCTGATCCGGTTTGATGCCCAGGGTCGCCAGGCGCTCATAGGAAAACTCCACAAACACCCGTTGTGCCTGCTCGCCGAGGATATTGACCTTCTTCACCCCCGGCAGGTTGAGCAAACCTTGACGCAGCTCTTCGGCCATCTGCACCTGTTGCCGATGAGGCAAGTGTTCGGCTTCCAGGGCGTACAACGCGAAATACACATCGGAATATTCATCGTTGAAGAATGGCCCGATTACGCCCTTGGGCAGTTTGGCGGCTTCATCGCTGAGCTTTTTGCGGGTCTGGTAGAACAGGTCCTGGATTTCGCTGGGGCGCGTGGACTCCTTGTAGGTCATGCGCATCGACACGAAGCCCGGTTGGGCGATGGTTTCGACGCGGTCGTAGTAGTCCAGTTCCTGCAGGCGTTTTTCCAGGCGGTCGGCCACCTGCTCCTGCATTTCCTGGGCGGTGGCGCCAGGCCAGGCGGCGGTGATGGTCATCACCTTGACGGTGAAGGAGGGGGCTTCGGCGCGACCCAGCTTGCCGAACGAGAAGGTCCCGGCAGCCAGGATCGCAATGATCAGGAACAACGTGACTGCGCGATGCTTGACCGCCAGTTCGGAGAGGTTGATACCGCGCATGCTCAGTTGTCCTGTTTGCGGTTGAGGGCCAGCACTTGGGCGGGCAGCAGACGTACCGCGTCACCGTTGTGCAACAGGTGCGCGCCGAGGGCCACGATGATCTGGCCGGGGGCAACGCCGCTGTCAAGCAGGGCGTCTTCCTGGCCGAGGCTGGCGACTTTTACCGGGGCGAAACTGACCTTGTCGTCCGCGCCGATCAGCCAGACGCCGGTGCCTTGTCCCGAGTCCTGCAGGGCGCCGATGGGCACTCGGGTTTGTTGCGCCTGGCCGTCGCCTTGCAGGCGCACGGTGATGGTCGAGCCGAGGGCGAAACGCTCGACTGCGCCATGCAAAACGTAGCGTGCGCGGTAGGTGCGGGTGGTGGGGTCGGCGCTGGCAGAGAGCTCGCGCAGGGTGGCGGTCACGGCCTGGTCAGGCGCGCCGAAGGGGAAGGCCAGGGCTTTCTGTGAGGCCCGGTCGCGCTGGTTTTCCGGTAGGTTGACGATGGCTTCGCGCGCACCGTCATGAGCCAGGCGCGCGACGATCCGCCCTTCGGCGACCACCTGGCCGCGATCCACGCGCACGTCGGTGATGATGCCGTCGCCATCGGCCTTGAGCACAGAGTAGGTCCGGCGGTTTTCGATCTGGCTGGCGTCGGATTGTGCGGAGGCCAGCTCGGCTTCTGCGACGCGCAGGTTGGTCGCCGACTGGTCGAAGATCTGCCGCGACACGGCGCCGGTGCTGGCCAGGCGCTGGTAGCGGTTTTCGTCGTCACGGCGCTGGCGCAGTTGTGCCTGGGCGGCGTTGACGCGGTTTTTCGCCGAGCGCAGGGCCAGTTCGAAGTCGCCGATGTCCAGCACCAGCAGGGTGTCGCCACGGGACACGTGCTGGCCAGGATCGACCTTGCGTTCGATGACCTTGCCGCTGACCCGGAAGCCCAGGTCGCTTTCGGTACGTGCCGCGACCACGCCGGTATAGGCGCTCTGTTGGGTGCCGGCGGCTTCGACCTTGGCCGCGAGGATCGGGCGCGGTTGGGGCACTTCGGCGGCGGTGTCGGCCTTGCTGTCGCAACCATTGAGGGCGATCAACAGGGCCAGTGGCGTGAGAAGGCGCAGGGGAAGAGGGTGCATGACGGGCTCCGGGGGGTAACCATTGGGCAAAAAATTATGGACATAATTTTTTGTGCATATTATGGTCGAAATATAAATTAATCCAGCCCCCGGATGCTCCTCATGACAAACGCCCCGGTCCCCTCGCGAAGCCTGCTGTTTTTACTGGTGGCCCTGACGGCACTGGGTGAGGTTTCGACCCAGTTGATCATCCCCGGCCTCGGCGCCATCGAGCAGGCATTGGTAGCGCCAGTCGGTTCTGCGTTGATGGCGCTGTCGGCATTTGTCGGTGCCTTTGGCCTCGGGCAATTGCTGTTCGGTCCGCTGTCGGACCGCATCGGCCGTCGCCCGGTGCTGATCGGCGGCCTGGTGTTGTATGTGTTGGCGACCTTGTCGATGCTGCTGGTCCATGACATCCACCAATTTATCGCCGCCCGTGTGCTGCAGGGGTTGGGTGCCTGTGCCGCGTTGGTGCTCGCGCGCACGGTGGTGCGGGATGTGTGGAGGGCCGAGGCGGGGCCCGCGCTGGCACTGACCATGATCGGCATGCTCTACGCCATCGTGGTGGCGCCGATGATCGGTGGCCTGCTGATCAAACTGTTCGGCTGGCGCGCACCGATCCTGCTGGCGCTGGCGATTGGCAGCGTGGTGTTGCTGTTGGCCTTGCTGTTCTTTCGCGAGAGCAACCACTTCCTCGATCCCAAGGCCGGTCACTGGCGCACCCTCGGCGGGCAATACCTGGATCTGCTCAAGGGCCGCCAATACCGTGCGTTCGCGGTGGCCCTGGCGTGCACCTATGGTGCGATGTTTGCGGTGATTGCCGGATCCTCGGCAGTCTTTATCAACCTGCTGGGCTTCAGCAGCCTTGAGTACGGCATCAATTTTGGTGTGATCGTGTCGATGCTCATCGTCGGTTCCACTTACACCCGACGCAACATCATGCGCCTCGGCCCGCAGCGGATTGTGGCGATGGGCGTGACAATGGTGGCCGTGGGCGGAATTTCGGCGGTGGTCATTTATGAGCTGTTTGGCCTGTCGGTACTCGGCCTGGATATTCCGATTGCCCTCGTCATCCTCGGCGGCGGTCTGGTCTTGCCGGGCTCGGTCACTGGCGGGGTTATGCCCAATGCGCACCGCGCAGGTCTGGCGGCGGGGCTGATGGGGTTTGCGCCGATGTTCGGCGCGACGTGCAGCGGTGTCTTGTTGAGCCAACTGCGCGATGGCAGTGCCGCGCCAATGATCATCATCCAGGCTTGTTTTGCGGTGACGGCCTTTATCGCCTTTCACCTGCTGCGTCAGCGGCAGGTCAATGGACTGTCCTATACGTAGGACGATCCAGGCCGCTTTTGCCGGCTAGTGCTTAACAGCCAGCGGCCTTATGGTGTATCCACTTTGGAGGTACACCATGAAAAAGCTTATCGGCATCTACACCAGCCCCCGTGCCCATTGGGTCGGCGATGGTTTCCCGGTGCGCACGCTGTTTTCCTACGACACCATGGGCAAGCACATCAGCCCATTCCTGCTACTGGACCACGCCGGCCCGGCAGATTTCACCCCGACCGAACAACGTCGCGGCGTCGGCCAACACCCCCATCGCGGCTTTGAGACCGTGACTATCGTCTACGACGGCGAAGTCGAACACCGCGATTCCACCGGCGCCGGCGGCACAATCGGCCCCGGCGACGTGCAATGGATGACCGCCGCCAAAGGCATCCTCCACGAAGAGTTCCACTCCGAAGCCTTCGCCCGCAGTGGCGGGGCGCTGGAGATGGTGCAACTGTGGGTCAACCTGCCGGCCAAGGACAAAATGGCCGATGCCGGTTACCAGACGATTGTGGATGGCGATATTCCGGTACTGCCCCTGGCCAATGACGCCGGGCAGCTGCGCCTGATTGCCGGTGAGTTTGCCGGCACTCGAGGGCCGGCGCGTACCTTTACGCCGATTGACGTGTGGGACCTGCGCCTCAGCCCTGGCAAGCCCGTCACCCTGGACCTGCACGAAAGGCGCAACACCGCCCTGGTGATCCTGCGCGGTACGGTGCTGGTCAATGGCGAGGAAGTTGCGCGCCAGGGGCAATTGGCGTTGTTCGAGCGCGATGGCAGCCAGCTCACCCTGGAGTCCAACGACGATGCGAAGGTGTTGCTGCTCAGTGGCGAACCCATTGACGAACCTATCGTCGGGCATGGGCCGTTTGTGATGAATACCGAGCAGGAGATTCATCAGGCGTTTGCTGATTTCCAGTCCGGTAAATTCGGCCAGATGCAAAGCTAACGGCTTGTGGTATTCCCCTGTAGGAGCGGGCAAGCCCGCTCCTACATTTCGTTTTGCGCTATACCCGATACCTCCAATTCATGCGATCTTCTCGGCATGTACCTTGGAGTCGTCTGGATGCCCTCATTTATCGCTGATCACCCGATGCTGTGCGCCCTGGCGCTGATCTTTATCGACATCGCCGTGTGGCGCCTTATTTCCGTCAACCTCGCCAACTGGAAGCTGGCGGCGCGGTTGGCGATCTTTGCCGTGTACAGCGCCGTGCTGTTCAACGACGGCATGAACCCCATGCAAGTGGCCCCCTATGCGGACAACACCGCCTTGCACCTGGCGGCCACGGCCCTGCAGATCGGCTGGTGGCTGTTTGCGGCGCGCACGCTGACGGTGTTGCTCGGTGCGGTGATGATGCAGAGGGTGGGCCACACCGGGCGCCTGTTGCAGGACCTGGTGGGCGCCGTGATTTTCCTGATCGCGATCATCGCGGCCATGGCCTATGTGCTCGAGCTGCCGGTCAAAGGCGTGCTTGCCACCTCCGGCGCGGTGGCGATCATTGTCGGCCTGGCGTTGCAAAGCACGCTGAGCGATGTGTTTTCCGGGATCGTGCTCAACACCACCAAGCCGTATCAGATCGATGACTGGATCTCCATCGACGGCACTGAAGGCCGGGTGACCGACATCGACTGGCGCGCCACGCGCCTGCAAACCTCCCAGGGCAGCCTGGCGGTGATCCCCAACTCCCTGGCGGCCAAGGCCAAGATCATCAACTTCTCGCGCCCGGCGGACATGTTCGGCCTGGCGGTCAGCCTGCAGGTCAGCCCCCACGCGCGCCCGCAAACCGTGATCGAGGCGCTGGAGCGGGCGATGCAGGGGTGTCGGCCACTGCTGGGCAAGCCGGCGCCGAGCGTGGCGTTCAAGACCTCGGCCAGTGGCGGCGTCGAGTATGAAATCAGCGGTTTCGTGCCGGCCATGGCCCTCAAGCGCGAAGTGCGCAACCAGCTTTACGACTTGGCCTTCCGTCACCTGCAAGCGGCAGGCGTCGGCTTACTGTCGGCCACGGAGAGCAGCGCGCCCCCGGCGATGTCCGCCGCACGTGCGTTGCTGGAGCGCTCGTCGATTTTCTCCACCCTGCGCCAGGAAGAGAAAGACACCTTCAGCCAGAACATGACCCTGCACACCTACCGCGCCGGCGAGATGATCTTGCCCGCAGGGGAGGTCAGCGACCATTTGTTTATCGTCGAATCCGGCGTGATCTCGGTGATGCTGACCAAGGGCGGGCACAAGTTCGAAGCCGGGCGCATGGGGCCTGGGGAGGTGATCGGCGAGGCGGGGATCCTGTCGGATCAGGCGGCGCTGGCGGATTTCTCGGCCAAGACCTTTTGCACCCTGTACCGTATCGAGAAGGAATACTTGAAGCCGTGCCTGGATGCGCGGCACGACATCAGCGAAGCCATGAAAACCCTGCTGGATTTCCGCCTGCACGCCGCGCAGGCCTTGACCCAGGAGGTGCCAGTGGTGCCGGTGAAGAAAGGCTTTCTGCAGTGGCTACGCCAGCGCGGCCTCTGAAGGTAAATACCGACTAACCTGCGTTTTTCGCACGTTACCCCACGCAATAAATCGTTTGTCCAACGGCTGGCCGATGACAAGACTGCATGTCATTCGGATAACAACAACGTTGGGCAAACCACATGCAACTCGAGCGCAATTTTTTCAACGGTCACTTTGTCGAACCTGCCAGTGATGCACTGATCGCCGTCTACAACCCGGCCACCGAAGCCCTGGTCGGCCACGTCAGTGCTGCCACCGCCGATGAGGCGATTGCTGCCGTCGACGCCGCCGCGATCGCCCAGAAAGCCTGGGGCAAACTCACCAGTATCGAACGCGCCGAACACCTGCGCGCCTTTGCCGATGCCCTGGACAGCTGCGCTGAAGCGATCGGCACGGCGCTGGCCAGCGAGTCCGGCAAGAGCGTCAGCGACGCCAGCAACGAAGCGCGCTACGCGGCGCAGATCACTCGTTACCACGCGGAATGGGCTCGCCGGATCGAAGGTGAGATCATCCCCAGCGATACCCCGGATGAAAACCTGTTCCTGCAACGCGAGCCGATCGGCGTCGTGGCTTGCCTGATCCCGTTCAACTACCCGGTCTACACCCTGCTGCGCAAGATCGCCCCGGCGCTGATCGCGGGCAATACCGTGGTGGTGCGGCCGAGCAACAACACACCGCTGTCGGCGTTTGAAATCGCCAAGGCCGTGGTCAAGGCCGGGATTCCGGCGGGCGTCATCAATATCCTGACCATGGACCACGCCACTGCCGCCAGCGTCTGCACCCACAAGGCCGTTGGCCTGATTACCCTCACCGGTAGCGTGAATGCCGGGCGCATGGTGCTGGATTACTGCAAGACCAACATCGCCAAGCCCTCTCTTGAACTGGGCGGCAAGACCCCGGCGATCATCGAGGCTGACGCCAACCTGGAACACGCGGCCAGCGCCATCGTCGCGTCCAAGACCACCCATTGCGGCCAGCTGTGTACGGCGGTGGAGCGCGTGTATGTGCACGAAAGCGTCTACGCGCCGTTCCTCGCCTTGCTGAAAAGCAAAATCGGCGCAGTGAAGTTCGGCGACCGGGCAATCGATGCCAACCTGATGGGCCCCCTGGTCAACGCCAGCGCGCAAAAGAGTATTCACGCCATGGTCGAGCGCGCCGTCGCCGCCGGTGCTGTACTGGAAGTGGGCGGCGTATTGCCAGAAGGCCCCGGCCATTTCTACCCGCCAACCCTGCTCAGCGGCTGCCGCCAGGACATGGAAATCATCAGGGAAGAAATCTTCGGCCCGGTGCTGCCGGTGCTCAAGTACCGCGACATCGATGAAGCACTGGCCATGGCCAACGACCACCAGTTCGGTCTGTCGTCGGTGCTCTACACCGAGAACTACCGAACGGCGATGAAAGTGGCAAATGCCATCGAAGCCGGCGAGTTGTACGTCAATCGCACACCGGCGGACCCGTACCAGGGCTTCCACGCCGGCTGGAAACGCTCAGGGCTGGGCGGCGATGACGGTAAGCACGGGATGCTTGAGTTCACCCAGACCCGCTTGGTGGTCATGAAGTATTAGAAAAGCAGCTACTAGTTTGAAGCTGCAAGCTACAAGTTTCGAGCGCGCAAGGTCTGCTTGCCGCTTGTAGCTTGTCACTTGCCGCTGCCTCTATAACAACAATTATCGGGGCACCCGTGCATCGGGTGCCTGAGGTCCGAATGATGTCCAAGCCTGCATCCGTTGCCCAGGTTTCCGTTGCCGTGCCCGCGGCTAACGACACCGCCAGTCGCTACTTCCAATTGATGTTGCTGGTACTGGCCGCAGGGGCGATCTACCCGATCCTTTACCTGCGCCAGGTCTATCAGACCACCATGCTCGAAGTGTTCCAGATCAACCACAGTGAGTTGGGCTATCTGTATTCCATGCTCGGCACGATATTCCTGCTCAGTTATTTGCCCAGCGGATGGCTGGCCGACCGTTTGCCGCCGCGCTTCCTGATCTTCTTCTCGCTGGTTGCCACTGGCGCGTTAGGCCTGTGGTATTCCACCGTGCCTTCGATGACCGGCCTGATGATCATCTTCGGCTGCTGGGGGCTCACCACCGGCCTGACATTCTGGGCCTCGGTGCTCAAGCGTGTGAAAATGATTGCCCATCAGAGCGAGCAAGGTCGGTTCTTCGGCATCCTCGATGGTGGTCGCGGGCTGGTCGAGGCGCTGTTGGCCACCGTCGCCCTGGGCCTGTTCGCCTATGCCACCGAGACCCGTAGCCAAACGGCGGCCGAGGGCTTCAAGCAGGTGGTCTACCTGTATTCCTTTGTGTGCATCGCCATCGGCTGCGTGCTGGTGCTGCTCAAGGACCCCAAGTCCATGGCCGAGACCGCAGCGGTGGAGAAGGGCACGTTCAACCTGATCGCCGACCTGACCACCCTGGTGAAAATTCCCGAGCTGTGGCTGGTGACCGCCATCGTGTTCTGCGGTTACCACATGTTCTGGGCCACCTACAGTTTCTCCGACTACCTGCAAGGCAGCGGCATGACTGCGGTGATGGCCGGTACCATCACCACCATCAAGCTGTGGATGCGCCCCATCGGTGGCATCGGCGGCGGCTGGCTGGGGGACAAGTTCTCCAACATCTCTGTATTGATCGTCGCGTTGGCGCTGGTGACCCTGGCAATGGTCGGGCTGATCCTGTTCCCAGCCTTCAACAGCCTGGGCCTGCTGATCGGCACGGTGATTTTTATCGGCCTGATGACGTATGCGATCCGTGGCCTCTACTGGGCGATCCTCGACAGCTGCGACATCCCGCTGCGTATCACCGGCCTGGCCATCGGCATCGTCTCGGTGGTGGGTTATCTGCCGGACACCTTTATCCCGTTGATCAACGGCTACCTGACCGACACCTACCCAGGCAAGGCGGGTTACAACCTGTACTTCGGCTACATCGCCTTTGTCGGTGTGCTCGGCACCCTTGCGGCCTTGACCCTGCGCGCCCGAATCAACCGTAAAAAATTCAACCAGACAGGTGCCTGAGATGAAAGTCGTCGCCCTTGAAACCCATATCGTTGCCGTCCCACCGCCGCACATCGGTGGCATGTACTGGCTGTTCGTCAAACTCAAGACCGATTGCGGCATTGAAGGCGTTGGCGAGATCTATGCCGCGACCTTCGGCCCCAAGGCCATGCTGCCGATCATCGAAGACGTGTTCGAGCGCTACCTGCTCAATCACGACCCGCACCATATCGAGCGCTTCTTCCGCCAGGCCTATTCCAGCGGTTTCACCCAGCGCCCGGACCTGACCATGATGGGTGTGGTCAGTGGTCTGGAAATGGCCTGCTGGGACATCATCGGCAAGGCCGCGAACAAACCGGTCTACGAGTTGCTCGGCGGCAAGGTCAACGAGCGACTGCGTTCCTACACCTACCTGTACCCGGTCAACAGCCAGGGCGAGTACGACTACGACGACCCGGACCTGGCCGCCGAGTGTGCTATCGAGAACATGAACAAAGGCTTCACCGCCGTGAAGTTCGACCCGGCCGGCCCGTACACCGCGTACTCCGGCCACCAGATCTCCCTTGAGGTGCTGGAACGCTGCGAAACCTTCTGCCGCAAGATCCGCGAAGCGGTGGGCGACAAGTGCGATCTGCTGTTCGGCACGCACGGGCAGATGGTGCCGTCGTCGGCGATCCGCCTGGCCAGGCGCCTGGAAAAATACGACCCGCTGTGGTTCGAGGAACCCGTACCACCCGGCCAGGAAGACGCTATGGCCCAGGTCGCGGCCAAGACCAGCATCCCGATTGCCACCGGCGAGCGCCTGACCACCAAGTATGAGTTCTTCAAGCTGCTGCAGGCCGGCGGGGCGTCGATCCTGCAGATGAACGTAGCGCGCTGCGGCGGGCTATTGGAGGCGAAGAAAATCGCGAGCATGGCCGAGGCCTACTACGCGCAGATCGCGCCGCACCTGTACAACGGGCCGATTGGCGCGGCGGCGAGCTTCCAGCTGGCCACCTGTACACCGAACTTCCTGATCCAGGAAAGCATCATGACCTGGGGCGGTTTCCATGCCGAAGTACTGACCAAACCGCTGCAATGGGAGGACGGCTACATCATCCCGTCCACCGAACCCGGCCTGGGCGTGGAACTGAACATGGACGTGGTGCGCAAGCACACGCCCTACACCGGTTCACGCCTGCACCTGCAAATGGCGCCGACCCCGGCTGACGTAAAAGACACTTCGCCCGCCAAGGGCTAATAAAACGACTGATGCGGTAACCGTGAATGACATATGACTACATCATCGCCGGCGCTGGCGCCGCAGGCTGCATTCTTGCCAACCGGCTGTCCGCCTCGGGCGAACACTCCGTGTTGCTGCTGGAGGCCGGCGGCAAGGACAGTTCCTGGTGGTTCAAGATTCCGGTCGGTTTCGCCAAGATGTATTACAACCCGACCTTCAACTGGATGTACTACAGCCAGCCGCAAAAGCAACTGGCCGGGCGTGAAATCTACGCGCCGCGTGGCAAGGTGCAGGGCGGCTCGGGCTCGATCAACGCGATGATCTACGTGCGCGGCCAGGCCCATGACTTCGATGACTGGGCTGCCAACGGCAACGAAGGCTGGAGTTTCAAGGACGTGCTGCCGTACTTCCGCAAGCTGGAAAACCACCCGCTGGGCGACACCGAGTACCACGGCGGCAGCGGCCCCATCAGCATCACGCCGATGAAGGGCCAGACCCACCCGATCTGCGACGTGTTCCTCGAGGGCTGCGAACAGCTGGGCTATGCCCACAGCGACGACTTCAACGGTCCCAATTTTGAAGGTGCGGGGCTGTATGACGTCAATACCCGCAATGGCGAGCGCTGCTCCAGCAGCTTTGCGTACCTGCACCCGGCGCTCGGTCGTTCCAACTTGACCGTTGAACTGCATGCGCTGGTGGATCGCGTGTTGTTCGACGAGAAGCAGCGCGCCACCGGGATTGCGGTCACCCAACACGGTGGTTCCCGTATCTTTACGGCACGCAAGGAAGTGATCCTGTGTGCCGGTGCGGTCGACACGCCGAAGATCCTGCAACTGTCCGGCGTGGCTGACCAGCAGCTGCTGGCCGATCACAACATCCCGCTGGTCAAGCACCTGCCGGCTGTGGGTGAAAACTTGCAGGACCACCTGTGCGCCAGCTACTACTACAAGGCCAATATTCCGACGCTGAACGACGAACTCAGCTCGCTGTTCGGTCAACTCAAACTCGGTTTGAAATACCTGCTGACCCGCAAGGGCGCGCTGGCGATGAGCGTCAACCAGGCGGGGGGGTTCTTTCGCGGTAACGACGAACAGAAAGACCCGAACCTGCAGCTGTACTTCAACCCGCTGTCCTACCAGATCCCGAAAAACAACAAGGCCAGCCTCAAGCCCGAGCCGTATTCCGGCTTCCTGCTGTGCTTCAACCCGTGCCGGCCGACCAGCCGCGGCACCATCCGCATCGCCTCGAAGAACCCACGGGACGCGGCCTTGATCGACCCCAATTACCTGAGCACCCAGAAGGACATCGACGAGGTGATCCAGGGTAGCCGGTTGATGCGCAAGATCATGCAGGCGCCGGCGCTCAAGGGCATCACCGTGGCCGAGGTGCTACCGGGCGCGACGGTGCAGACCGACGAGCAGATGCTGCAATACTTCCGCGAAAACAGCGGCTCGATCTACCACCTGTGTGGCTCCTGCGCCATGGGCTCGGACCCGCAGGTATCGGTGGTGGACAAACGCTTGAAGGTGCACGGGCTGGAAGGGCTGCGCATTGTCGATGCGTCGATCTTCCCCAACGTGACGTCGGGCAATACCCATGCGGCGGTGTTGATGGTGGCGGAGAAGGGCGCCGAGCTGATCTTAGAGGATGCCCACTGACCCTGTGGTGAGCGAGCTTGCTCGCGCAGGGCTGCGAAACGGCCCCACCATGAGTGACAGTGCTATGGGGGACAGCGCTGAAATTGACGCCCTGTCCAGGACTGGATATGTTGTCTTGCATGAAAAACACCTCTCCCGATGATACTCACCTGATCAGCCAGCTCGAACAGATTGCCGAAGGCTTGAGCAAGACCTTCAGCCCATTCTGCGAAGTGGTGCTGCACGACTTGCGCGACCCGCAGCACTCGATCCTGGCGATACACAACAACCTCTCCGGGCGCACGCCGGGAGACCCGACCACCGAACTGGGTCTGGCGCGGATTGCCGACCCGGACTACCCGCAAGTCATCGCCAACTACCAGAACCAGTTCAGCGACGGTCGCCAGGTCAAGAGCACATCGATCGGCATCAAGGGCGTCGGCGGCGAGTACGTCGCGGCCTTGTGCATGAACGTCGATCTTTCGTTGTTCCGGGGCTTGCAGGGCATGCTTGAGCAGTTCGGTTCGGTCAGCGGCGACAAGCTCATCGAGTCCCTGGACCCTTCCGGGGCCGATATCATCCGTGCCCGCATCGACCAGTTCGCCGCGCGCTTGGCTACCACCCCGCGTGCACTGAAGACGGCGGACCGACGTGTGTTGCTGCTGGAACTCAAAGACTCGGGCTGCCTGGACATTCGCCGGTCCATGGAAACCGTGGCCTCGCACCTGGGCGTGTCGCGCGCGGCGGTCTACACCTACGCCAAGTAGCATGCCTGGATGATAGTCATGAGGTCTCACCGAGCAGGGCGGTGTACTTCTGAATATCGACGTTGCCACCGGTGACGATAATGCCCACGCGCTGGCTCTTGAACCGGTCGCCCTCGTTGAGCAATGCCGCCAGCCCCAGGCAACCGGTAGGCTCGACCACCAGTTTCATGCGTTGCATGAAGAACTTCATCGCCTCGACCAACTGGGCATCTGACACGGTGAGGATGTCATTCACCTTGTCGCGAATGATGGGGAAGGTGTAATCGCCCAGGTGTTGGGTCTGAGCGCCATCGGCGATGGTTGTTGGCGTGTCGATATGCACAATGCTGCCGCTGCGCAACGAGCGTTGGCCGTCATTGCCGGCTTCAGGCTCGACGCCATACAGCAGGCAGTCAGGCGCCAGGGCGCGGGTGCTCAGCGCGGTCCCCGAGAGCATGCCACCGCCGCCGAGGCCAACGAACAACGCATCCAGCGGGCCGATGGCCTCCAGCAATTCCTTGGCGGCCGTGCCTTGCCCGGCGAGGATGTGCGGGTGGTCGTAGGGTGGGATCAGGGTCAGGCCGTGCTCACTCGCCAGGGTACGGCCGATCTGCTCGCGGTCCTCGGTGAAGCGGTCATACAGCACCACGCTGGCGCCATATTCGCGGGTGGCCGCGACCTTGGCGGCCGGCGCATCGGTGGGCATCACGATGGTCGCCGGTATGCCGAGCAACTGCGCCGCCAGGGCAATCCCCTGGGCGTGGTTACCGGAGGAAAACGCCACCACGCCGGCCTTACGCTGCTGATCATCGAAGCGCGACAACGCGTTGAAGGCTCCGCGAAACTTGAACGAACCGGCGCGTTGCAGGTTTTCACACTTGATAAAGACCTGGGCGCCGGTCAGCGCGTCGAGGGTGCGTGAGGTGAATACCGGCGTTTGGTGGGCAATACCTTCCAGCTGCTGGGCGGCGGCGATAACGTCTTGGTAAGTCGGCAAATGCATGGGGGGTGAACCTCATTGGCTTGTCTAGATAAAATATCCATAATAAGACAAATGGTAAAGGCTCGTTTGCCCATGTTAGCGTTCGGGCTTCTCTGACTGTTAGAGGATTCGACGTTGATCCGACTCACCGATTATATCGCCCCTTTCTCTCAGTCCCGCCTTGCGCCGTGGGCCGACCTGACGCCTTGGGCACTGGTCAGTCAGGCACCTGCCATCGTTCGACAGTTGCTGGCCGAACTGCCGGCCGACGAATACGGTATCGAGGATGAAGTCGCCATCCATCGTACGGCTACTGTCGAGCCTGGAGCATTGCTCAAGGGCCCTCTGATCATCGGTGCCCACTGCTTTATCGCCAACGGCTCGTTGCTGCGTGGCGGTTGCTGGCTGGATGCACACTGCATTATCGGCCCCGGTGCTGAATTGAAGACTTCTTTCATGTTCAGCGCCAGCAAGCTGGCGCACTTCAACTTTGTCGGCGATTCAGTGCTGGGGCAGGGGATCAACCTGGAGGCGGGGAGCATCGTCGCCAACTACCGCAATGAGCGCGATGACAAGGAGGTGCAGGTGCGAGTCGGCAACGTATTGCAGCGCACCGGTTGCGACAAGTTCGGCGCGCTGCTCGGTGATCAGTGCCGAATCGGTGCCAATGCAGTGTTGGCGCCGGGGGCCGTGCTCAAGCCTGACAGCGTGATAGGGCGCGGGCAGGTATTTGACGCAGAGGCTTGCGAATAAACACAACGTTGAAAAGACCATGGTGTGTCGGCACGATATTAAATAGAATTAATCTCATTTGAGACTCACTCGCGCCGCGCAGGTCGCTTGCCATGAATGATGTTGTTGTTCCGACCCTCGCCCCCGAACTGACGCTGTCGAGCCTGTACCGTGACCATCGCAGTTGGCTGGAAAGCTGGCTGCGCCGGCGCCTGGGCAATGCCTGGGATGCGGCCGACCTGAGCCAGGATACGTTCTTGCGGGTGCTGGCCACTGCTCAGCCGATTGCGCAGATTCAGGAGCCGCGCGCCTACCTGGTGACCGTCGGCAAGCGCCTGCTGGTGAATTTCCATCAGCGGCGCAGCCTTGAGCAGGCCTATCTGAATGCCTTGGCGAATCTCCCGCAAACCTGCGTGCCGTCGCCCGAACAGCGCTGGCTGGTACTGGAGACCCTGCAAGCGCTGGATGAGTTGCTCGATGGTTTGCCGGTACTGGTTCGCCGTGCCTTTTTGTGGAGCCAACTGGAAGGGCTGGGTTATCGGGAAATCGCCGAACGCCTGGATGTGTCGGAGCGCACGGTAAAACGTTACATGGCCCAGGCTTACGAACACTGCCTGCTGGTGGACCTGTGAGCCGCGACGTTGCCCGCGCTGCCGCCCAGTGGCTGGCGCTGCTCGAATCCGGCGGGGCGACTGAGCGTGATCACGCCGCCTTGCAACACTGGCGTGACAGCCATCCCCAGCACGAACAGACCTGGCAAAAAGCCCAGACCCTGCGCCAGCGCTTCAGCGACTTGCCCCAGGCGCTGGCGATGGCCAGCCTCGACCGCCCGCAACCTGGGCGCCGCGCGGTGCTCAAGCGTGCTTTGGGTACCGCGGCGCTGGTACCGACCGCCTGGCTGGTCAGCCGTCAATTGCCCCTCGAGGCCTGGCGTGCTGACTTGCATACCGTCACCGGCGAGCGCAAGCGTATAGAGCTGGCCGATGGTGTCAACTTGCAGCTTAATACGGCGACGGCGGTAGACGTGGACCTGGCGCAACGTCGCATCAGCCTGGTGGAGGGCGAGCTGGCGCTGGATGTGCCAGGCACGGCGGCGATGACCGTGCAGACGCGCTACGGCGAGCTGCGGGTCAGCCAGGCTGAAGTGTGTGTACGGCAGCTGGCCGCCGATTGTCTGGTGTCTGTGCTTAAAGGCTCCGTCCAGGTGCGCGACTTGAACGGGCAAATGGCGACTTTGCAAGGTGGGCAGCAAGCGCCGCTCATAGCCAGCGGACTAGGGGCCTGGGTGCCTTTCGATGTGTTGCAACTAGGCTGGCGCGATGGTGTGCTGACCGCGCAGAACCAGGCGCTGGGTGACGTCCTGCGGGAGCTGGAGCGTTATCGACCGGGTGTGTTGCGCTGGGAGCCGAGCCTGGAATCGTTGCGGGTCACCGGCAGTTTCCGCCTGGACGACACCGACCGCATCCTCAGCCTGCTGGCCTCGACCCTGGGGCTGAAGGTGCAGACGCGAACGCGGTATTGGGTGACCTTGCGCAAGGTCGTCTAGATCACGTGGGCACGTTGCAGCTCAGTCAAGGATTGCGCCTTGAGCTTCGCCAGCAATGGGTCACGCCGGTCCCGCGGGTGCGGCAGATTGACCGCCAATTCCTGGCGAATGCTGCTCGGTCGGTTGTCCATCACCAGCACCCGGTCACTCAGGTACAGTGCCTCGTCCACATCATGGGTCACCAGCAACAAGGCGATGGCATGATGTTCGGCCAGCTGCAGCAGCAAATCCTGCAGCTTCATACGAGTAAACGCATCGACTGCGCTGAACGGCTCATCCAGCAGTAACACTTGCGGCCGTGAATACAGCCCCCGCGCAATCGCTACCCGCTGCGCCATGCCGCCGGACAGCGTCTTGGGCAGCGCCTGGGCAAAACCCTTCAGGCCGACTTCCTCGATCAACTGCGCGACCCAGGCCTTGTCGTAGTGGCTGTCATCGCTGAAGCCGATGTTCTGTTCCACCGTGAGCCAGGGCATCAACCGTGGTTCCTGGAACACAAAGGCTACTTCGCCATCGGGGCTGCGCAGTTCGCCCTGGAAGTCCTGTTCCAGGCCGGCGACGATGCGCAGCAAGGTGCTTTTGCCACAGCCACTGGGGCCGAGCAGGCTGACGGCTTCCCGCGGTTGCAGCACCAGGCGCACGTCTTTCAACACGGTGGTGCTGGCGAAGCTTTTACGCGCGATGTGAATATCCAACAGCGGTTCTACGCTCATTGTCCTGCTCCCTGGAACGTGTCGCGCCAGGCCAGGCAGCGCCTCTCCAGCGCCGCGAGCAGGCCATCGCTGACCTTGCCCAGTAACGCCAACACAATAATTGCTGCCAGCACGATATCCGGCCGCGAAGTTTCCCGCCCATCACTGAGCAGGTAACCCAACCCCATGGTGGCCGCGATCAACTCCGCCGCCACCAGAAACATCCACGCCAGGCTGGCGCCAATGGCAAAGCCCAGCAGCACCCGGCCCAGACTGGCGCTGATGTGCTTCCACAAGGCGCCTTCAGCCAGGTCGGTGAGCGTCACGGCAATCTCGCTGGGCGCCGGCATCTGGTAGGACGGCAGCCAACCTACGCGCACCACCACCTCCAGCACCAGCAGGATCAGCACCGGCAACACCAGGCCCTTGAGCCGTCTCGGCCAGGCACTGCGGTTGATCACCACCGGCGCGGCGAGGGGCAATGCGTGGGTTTTGCTGGTCATCACGCGCTCCTTAGTGGCCGAACGAGGTGTCGATCAACTGGTCGATCACTTGGTCCACATTTACCCCTTTGCGCACCAGTTCTTCGGACACCAGGATCGGAGCGGCCGCCTTGGACGCCACCACATCCTTGCTGCTCAGGAATGGCGTACTCAAGTCGGTACGCGAGAGTTGCAGCTTGGCCACTTCCAGCGGCAGGCCGGATTCGTCGGCCAGCAGTTTGGCGAATTCATCCGGGTGTTTGACTGCCCAATCCCGGGCTTTTTCATAGGCGCCGAGCACCTTGGTGATGGTTTGCGGATGCGCCTTGGCGAACTTCTCGGTGACGCTGACCACGCCGTAGCTGTTGAAGTCTTTGTTGCGGTACAGCAGGCGCGACCCAGCCTGGATTTCGCTGGCGGCCATGTGCGGATCAAGGCCGGCCCAGGCGTCCACATCACCTTTTTCCAACGCGGTGCGGCCGTCTGGATGTTGCAGGTGCACCAGTTCCACATCGTCTTTTTTCAGCCCGGCCTTTTGCAGGCTGCGCAGGGTGAACAGGTACGGGTCGGTGCCTTTGGTGGCGGCGATTTTCTTACCCTTGAGGTCGGTGACGTGCTTGAACGGTGAGTCTTTGCGTACCACGAGGGCGGTCCATTCGGCACGGCTGTACACGTACACCGACTTGATCGGGCTGCCATTGGCGCGGCTCAATACTGCCGACAGGCTGGCCGACGAAGCAAAGTCCACGCCGCCACTGTTGAGGTACTCCAGCGAACGGTTACTGCCCTGGCTCAGCACCCAACCGACCTTGGATTGCGGCAGGGCTTGTTCCAACCAGCCGAAGTGCTTGAGCACCAGGCTCACGGGCGAGTAATAGGCATAGTCGAGGTTGACCTCGGCGGGATCGGATTCGGCCGCCTGGGCCAATGGTTGCAGGCACAGGGCGAGGGCGCAGGCGCCGAGTAAGCGTTGGGCGTAGGGTTTCATGGAACAGTTCCGGCAAGGCGTTGAGAGAAGGCTTTTCTTATATTCAGAAAAATTAAATTTCATGCTCCATCATGTCTTTAAGGAATATGCAGTCTCTGTGCCATCTCTTTAGGACGCGTGTTTACTGGATTTCAGGGAGATTGGGCTGTAGCGGGATTGGGAAAACTGTTGATCAACCGTCGTATGTGCAACAGTTGGTATATACCGATATCGAATAAACAAAGAGTTATATATTTCTTTTAATGTTTTGGTAGGTGGCGCATTTTGAGGGCCTGCGCATTCGTGCGGATTGACCCAACAGCCAAAAGGAAAGCCGACATGACCATTAAAGCGATCAACGTGCGCAACCAGTTCAAAGGAGTGATAAAGGAAATCCTGCTGGGGGAAGTGGTGTCGGAAATCGACGTGCAGACCGCGTCCGGCATCGTTACGTCGGTGATCACCACCCGCTCGGTGCGTGACCTGGAATTGAAAGTGGGCAGTGAGGTGATTGCCTTTGTGAAATCGACTGAAGTGTCCATCGCCAAATTGTGAACCCAATCCAAATGTGCAAGCGGTCTTGGGCGGCGTGCGGGAATAAAATAAAAGATGAATGCCTGGAACTAAGTGAGAGGGTGTTGCAAGGGTGACTATTCAGATAAGTCCGATACTTGCACTCTCTGCAGGTTTGTACGGTTAACGATCTTGGAGAGCTACAGTTGCAGGGATAGTCGACAACGACATTTGTCTTAGGAAAGAATATGCAATTACTGTCTTCTGCTGCGGGCTCACCCAACTCGGCCTATCTCCCTGCCAATGACTATCCAGGCGACATTCGGCAGAGTCGTACCCGGCGGGAGGCTTCATATAATTGAGCGCCAACTGCTACTCCGCCCTCTGCCGTTGTCAAGGATAACGATGTGCCAATGCGCTTTGTGGAAGAGATGAGTAAGGTCAACGTCGGGCCTGATAGTGAAGCGTTCATGAAAGGCTATAAAAATCCCTCTGCCGTCACGCTGCCAGGTTATTTTAAAACCATGAGCGATACAGCGCTCATGCGACTTGCTGTTGATCAACAGTTAAGCCCAGAGCAAATGGGGGCTTTGAAGTTTATGGTGGAAAATCGCCTTAATAAAGATACTTTGCAAAGTGTCAGCACCTTCACGAAGGTGGTGACGGAACCTGGCGTGAAAGTGACCCCTGCGCCTCAAGGTTTTTATCTTAATGTGATCAACCAATTGTGTGACGGGCAATGTGCGGGGATTACACACGTGTTGTCGCTGGCCATTGCGAAGGGTAAACAGGATATTTTTCTGGGCAATATTTTTCAGGCGCTTGCTAATCCCGATGCCCCTGAGTCCCAAGTGTTTTTTAAAAGTTTGGCTCAAGTGCAACGACAAACCGGGGATCCAGATGTAGCCCATGATCCGGCGACCGTGAGGCTTGCACCCTATTCCGAAATTGCGCGACAGCTCACTGATTCGCCTACCACCAAGACACTCTTGATCAGTGCTGAAGGGCACCGCATTTCAGCCGGTGTGATTGTTGATCCCGACAAAGGGCGAACCTACTATTACAATGATCCGAACATAGGGTTTGCTACTTTTTCTTCCAAGGAGTTATTTAAAAAAGGTCTGCAGAGAATATTTACACACCCTGATTTGCGTCACTTGGTTACGCGGGTTAATAATGATAGTGAAAATCCCGCTTTCAAGATGAGTGTATTTAATTCTGATCATCTGCCGATCATTTCGGGCCAGTCAAGTGCGATGAAGTATATGTATGATGCCCCTCTCGCTGGGCTGGATAATATCAAAGTGGTTGATGCTACGCGTGTGCCGACACCAGATAGTTTGCGAGCGCTGGGACCCACACCTTCAGCTGGAGAGTTGGCGGATTTTGACAGCACTTTGAAGGAAGTCGGAAAGTTACACGAAACCAAAGGGATGTCGCAGTTCCACAAGGCGGTAGACGCATTGAAGGCTACCCGGAATTTTATGGCGAGTCACCCAGGTTCCCCGCTACTTTTTCGCATGCTCGCGCTTGAGTCGAAATTGATAGATGTTATTAATGAGGCCCGCCCACCGGCTGACTATCCCTTTGCCTTTGAGCGTATGGAACAACAACGTGCCTATCTGGCTGAGGATAAACTCGGTGCAAAAAGAAAGGAATATGGCAAGCAGTTCCAAGGGAAAGATTTTTATATATATCATCATGCCGGTACCGAAAGCGCCACGTTAAAAAGTGTGCATGAAGCCATCGACAAGGCACTGCTGAAACTTCAACAAAGTGATCCGAAAGCAGCGAGTTCAGTTGGCGAAATTACCAATGTGATTATTGCCAAACCGGGAGATCAACCCGAAACACACCTGTTTTTGGGGAGCCCACCTACCTTGATCATCGGTGATGATTTTATCACCCCGCCTCCTGCCAGCGGTGGTACGGTCGCTGATCGACTGGGGCGTGAGGCTCAAAGCAAGGGTGACGACCCCCTTGCCGCCAAGCAGGCCGCGATGCTTGCCGGCAAGTTCGGGATGCTGGGCTACTACAAGGCCGATTCCACCGGGTTCCTGGAGGTCGCCAGCAACAAGGAACCGTTTCGCGATGGCGGCATAGAGCTCGGTTCACGTGCAACCCGAAGTTCATCGGATTTTATGGAGCAGGCCTACACCGCACGTCTCCATGACGGCAGACTCGACGCTCAGACCAGCGCCGCACTCGGCAGGCTTTTCGCTCCTGCAGCAGACGCCTTGCCGCCCGCCACGACACAGGCACCCGATCGGCAGCCGCCAACGCCTGTGGTGACACCCCCAACCACCGCGGTGGCGCCGATTGATCCGGCCGAATTAAGGCGTCTGCAAGCACTTGATGCTAACAATCCACTTATCCGAATCGGGGAGCTGGAAGTCAGTCGTGCCGAACTTTACCGAATGGGGTTGCATATCGGCGGCAAACCGATTGAAAGCGCACTGGCCACCGATTCGAGTGGTCGTATAACAAGTAAAGTAGAGATCGACTACGACCGTCTTGTGGTGTATCTGAAGTCGACGTCACCTGAAGTCGGCGTGCGTACTACAAGTATTGTCAATGAAATTGCGGCCAAGCGCAGTCCCGCTTCTGGACCTTTGGCCACCCGCGGCGAAGGCCGTCTTGTTCCGGAGCAGTTCCAGAAATACCTGCATGACACATCGAAACACGCTGCTGCTATAAGTGAGTTGCAGAGTAGCGGTAAGCCGTTGCCTGCAGGTTTTTTCGCTCCGGAAGAAACGCCGGGTAGGTCTGGGGGGAAATCCAAAGCCGCTGGTCTCGGCTTCCAGGCGTTCAGCACATTCCAGGGATTGCGCGCGTCTATAGATAGTTTTCAGCGTGGCGATACGACGGCAGGCGCCATCATCGCGGGCGGTGTAGTGTCTGACTATGTCGGCATGGGCGTAGAGGCCGGTCTCAACAAACTGGCGCGGACCGCAATCACCCAAGCATCGCCGACGATATTAGGCTTCCAGTCCTCCACTATCGGAAAAATGATTGGCAAGGTCGCGGGGGGGGCCGGCGCAGCGATCAGTGTTCCTTTTGATATCTACAATGCCGTCGATTCGTTCAAAAAAGCGGCTGGCAGCACCGGTAAAGAAGCGCAGGATCACTACGTCAACGGCGCATTCGCCGTTACCAATGCGGTGACCTCTATAGGTTTGAGCGCTGCATTTCTAGCGGGTTTCAGCGCTGCCGGTCCGGCGGGGCTTGCGGTGGCGGCAATATTGATGAGCGCGCAAGCAATTTACTCGGCGGTGCGCACTGTGGAGGAGATTAATGAATACACGCCGCTGTCCGGTACGAAGAAGTTCGAAGTCGGCCTGAAATCATTCCTGGGGTTTGAGCCGGGCTTTGAAGTCATAAAGCCTTATCTGGAAGCGAAATATGCCAAGGAGTACGACACGCAAAAGCGGGAATACCATCAAAAATTCCTGAACGGACCGGGCAAAGACATTTTTGAACGTGTTGTATTTGGTTCCGCGCAAGTAGTTGCATCACAGGTTCCGGGAAAGGTGGGTCTGACCGGCAAACACTGGTGGGCGCCGATCACCTTTTTGCTGAATCTGATCAAAGTGGATGGGAAAGTCCCTTCAGTCAGCATCAGAGGTGGGAATGATCGTATTAATGCGCCTGCTGATTCCTGGAACGGCATGAAGGTTAAGCCGGTAGACGGTGCGCAGGGATCAGGAAAGGCTACGCTTTGGGATCTGGGCGATGGCGATGACCAAGTGGCAGGAGTCTTCAGCAAACCCAATTATTTTATGACAGGGGGAGGGAAAAAACTGATCAGCGGTGGAGAGGTCGACGATACGGTTATTTTCACCGCCGATGCACGTCAAACGCTGCAGCAGGCAGAGCAGGTCGAGAATACTCAAAACGAGAAACGGTTCAGTAAACATGCTACTGAACTCTGGGGCGGTGAAGGCCGCAATACACTGGTTTTTTCCGGCAGTTTGAACACTTCCTATACCGAAGGCAAAGACACTAAAACCGCCAGCTATTCAGGGCATGTCATTGACTTCAGAACCGGAATGGTTTCAGTAAATACGGCGAAATCGAGCAAGGAAGGTGTTTCTCCGATAGCGTATTTTCATGAGTTTTCAAATGCGGCCACAGTTGAAAATGGCGAAAGTTATATCGTGGGCGATGATCAGAGCAGTCTGTTTACCCTGAACGGCAAGAAAGATGTGGTTCTGACCGGCAAGGGCAGTAACGTTGTCGTGATCAATGGCGGCGCCACTGTAGTCGGTGAGGGCGGTCCCAATACCTACATCGTCAACAAAAGCAACAAAGGTGTGACCATCAAAGACCCGAACGACAGTGTTATCAAGCTGGACTACAGCGCGGCACAGGTGTCGGGATGGAGCGTGTCACCCACGGGGGACCTGACCGTGAACCTGAAGGGTGATGAACCTGGAAGCGAACGTAAACTGGTCATCCAGAATGCTTTTTCCAGCAACTCCACAGGTGATAAGGCACGGCCTGCATTTATCACCAATGACGGTGTAATGTTGGCAATCAGCGCGCCACGCCAGCCTGGTTCGGGCAAACGTGTCGTGCAGGTGAACAGTGTCAAAGTCGAGGTTCCCAAGACTCAGGCCTAAGTGAGTGTGCAAGAGCAACATCATGGGTTGAATGGCACTGGGACTCGGTGCCAGTCAATCTCAGCGTTTTTGCAGACTGCGCTCCATGCGCTGTAAACCTTCTTCCAGCATCGCCCGTGGGCAGCCGAAGTTCAGACGCACGAATTGCTGGCTGTCGTCACCGAACTCGATACCGGCGCTCAAGCCGACCTTGGCCTGTTCCAGGAAGAACTGCTGCGGGTCATCCAGGCCCAGGGCGCTGCAATCCAGCCAGGCCAGGTAGGTGCCTTGTGGCGCGTGCATCACCACGCCAGGCAGGCGGGTTTGCACGGCGTCGAGCAGGTAGTCACGGTTGCTTTGCAAGTATTGCACCAGCGCGTCAAGCCAATCACTGCACTGGCTGTAGGCCGCGCGGGTGGCTTCCAGGCCCAGTGGGCTGACGCTGTCGACCATGCCGCAACGGGCATTGTTGAAGCGCTCGCGAATCTCGGCGTTCTGGATCACGGCAAAGCAGGTCTTCAGGCCCGCCACGTTATAGGCCTTGCTCGCCGACATCAGGGTGATGGTGCGCTGGGCGATTTCATCGCTGAGGCTGGCGGTGGGGGTGTGGCGGCGGCCGTCGAAGCACAACTCGGCGTGAATTTCGTCGGAGATAATCAGCGCGCCGTGTTCCAGGCAGGCGTTGGCCACGGCCAGCAGTTCTTCGCGAGGGAAGACTTTGCCGATGGGGTTGTGCGGGTTGCTCAGCAACAGGGCGCCGGCGCCGGTCAGCGCCTGGCGCATGGCGGGCATTGGCGTGAGGTACTCACCGTTGACCCGTTCGAAGGGGACTTCGATGCGCGGCAGGTTCCAGTGGCCCGGTGCCAGGCGAATCGGCCGGTAGTTGGGGGTTTGCAGCACCACCGGTTGGCCCGGCTGGACAAACGCGTGCAGCGCCATATTGAAGCCGGGCTCGACCCCAGGCAAAAACAGCAGGTCTTCGGGCTGTACGCGCCAAGCGTATTTGGTCCACAGGTCAGCGACGATGGCTTCGCGCACATCTGGACCCGCCACGCTGTAGCCGAGAATCTGCTGGTCGAGACGCGCATGCAAGGCCTGCAGTACGGCGGGTGGGGCGGCGATGTCCATGTCCGCGATCCACATCGGCAAAACGTCTTGTGGGTAGCGGTTCCACTTGGTGCTGCCGGTGCCGAGGCGGGGGTGGATCGTGTCGAAATCAAAGCTCATGGGGGGCTCGTATCAGGAAGTCGGGCGCAAGAATGGCGCTGATTCTAGCGCCATTATTTTTATAGGCCAGAGCTGATTGCCACCGCGAGTTGCCGGTGTGCCTGTTCCAGGGCGCGACTGACCGCTTCTTCACCGCGCACCATGGCCGGCAGGTAGACGAAGTCCACCGAGTGGATGCCCACCGTAGACAGGATGGCGCTCATGTACGGCGTTAGAAAGTCCGGCTCATGGCCCTTGCGGGCGTTACCTGAGCTGACCAGCACAAAGGTGCGCCGGTCTTGCAGTAAACCGACTTTGGCGAACTGTTCATTCACCGTAAAACTGCGCTGGATGCGCACCACGTGGTCGATCCAGGCCTTGAGCGCCGCCGGCACGGTGAAATTATGCACGGGGGGCACAGGATCAGCAGGTCGCGCAACAATGCGCGGTCACTCAGGTAACGGATATGTACTCAAAACCAGCCTCATACCCAATCAGTGCTTAACCGGCGTCGGCAAGGTTACAAGGTTGACGTAGCCATCCCAGAATTTCTTCTGGTCCACGCCGAACACTACCTTGGCCTTCTGCGTGCCAGTCGGGGCGCCTTTCTGGTAGCCCAGTGCGCGGCCGTAGTCGGCGCCGAAGGTGGCATCCACATCGACCCACAGTTCCCGGGATTCGGTGACGATGTCCGGATTGACCAGGTACAGCGCCGGCAAGCTGTCCCAGGTAAAGCTGTGGTAGCTCGGGTCCTTGTCGAACAAGGGGCCGAACGCGTGCTTGTACAGATCGGCAATCGCGCCTTTCTGGGCAATCACGCGCTGGTACACCGTTTTGTCGAAGGTGACTTTCTCGCACACATCATTGGGGAAAATCACGTGTTCGATCGGCGAGCGCAACACGATCTTCGCGGCCTCCGGGTCGAACCACCAGTTGAATTCCGCCGCCGGCGTGGTATTGCCCGGAATCTCCAGGGCACCGCCCATGTACACGATGCGTTTGATCAGCGGCACGATATCCGGCGCCGAACGGATCGCCAGGGCGACGTTGGTCAGTGGGCCGACCGCGAGAATGGTCACTTGATGCGGGTTGGCGCGCACGCTGTCGACGATGAATTGCGCGGCGGTTTCCTTGCGCAATTGGGTGTGTGTCGCCAGGCCATCGGGTGGCGCGATCAACTGCTTGGGCGAAGTAGGGCGGGGGTTCTTGAATGCCCCCGGCCAGCCGGAGCCGAACAATGCCTTTTCCGCCTCGTAGGTGGCGTAGTCATGCAGCAGCGGGTAGGCGGCGCCGGAGTAGACGCCGACCGCTTTCTCCACGCCCATGCGTTCCACTGCCTTGAGCGCATCGACCTGCTCCTGGTCGACCCAGGCGTTGCCGCTGACCAGGGTCATGCCCAGCAGTTCGATGCGTTTTTGCGCGTGGAGCTGGGCGAGCATGATGAAGGCCTGGCCGTCATCGTTGAGCACGTTGAAGTCGGTATCAAAAATGACTTTCTCTGCGGCCTGGGCGGTGCCGGCACACAGGCCGACGGCAACAAGCAGCGCGCAGCTTTTCAGGAATCCTTGCATGGTGGCTTATCCGATAAATTGTTGTTGTTAACGGTTCACCAGTTTCGCCGGCAAGGCGATGACCAGGAAGCTGCTGAGGATCAGGCAGCCGGCGAAAAACCACAAGGCACCCGCACTGCTGCCCGTGACGTCGATCGCAACGCCCATCAACGAGTTGCTCACCAAGCCTGCGATATTTGCCACCGAACAGGCCAAAGCAAAGCCGGTGGCCGCCGCGGTGCCTTTGAGAAAGGTCGCTGGCAGGCTGAAGAACACCGGCACCGCGCCGATGATCGCCGCCGAAGCAATCGCAAACAGCGTCACCGTGGCTGCCACGTTATGGGTGAAGAAGGTGCTGGTGGCCATCGCCGCTGCGCCGATGAAAAACGGCACGATGATGTGCCAGCGGCGTTCGCGGTGTTTGTCCGAACTGGCGCCAATCAGCAGCATGCCGAGCAGGGCGGCGACGCTTGGCAATGCGGTGAGCACGCCGATATGAAAGGTGTCGGTGACCCCGGCGTTACGGATGAAGGTCGGCATCCAGAAGCCCATGGCGTAGGCGCTGAGCAGGATCGAGAAGTCGATTCCGCCGAGCATCCATACCTTGAGGTTGAAGAAACCATCGCGGAAGCTGTGCTTGCTGGCGGCGCCATCGGCGTCATCCTTGCGCAATTGGGTTTCCAGCAGGGCTTTTTCCTCGTCTGACAGCCATTTGGCTTGCTGGTAGGTATTGGGCAGGGCCCAGAAGGTCAGCACGCCAAGCAACACGCTAGGCACCGCTTCGATCAGAAACAGCCACTGCCAGCCACGCAGGCCGCCCATGTGGTCGAAGTGGCCCATGATCCAGCCGGACAGCGGGCCACCGATCACGCTGGAGAGCGGCAGGCCGATCATGAATAACGCGATGATGCGCCCACGTCGATGGGTGGGAAACCAGGTGGTCAGGTAGTACAGCACGCCCGGCAGAAAACCCGCTTCGGCCGCGCCAAGCAGAAAACGCAGGATATAGAACTGAGTCGTAGAGGTGACCAGCATGGTGCAGGCCGAGAGCAGGCCCCAGGTGATCATGATGCGCGCGATCCAGATCTTCGCGCCGACCCGCTCCAACACCAGGTTGCTTGGGACCTCAAAGATGATATAGCCGACAAAGAACAGCCCGGCGCCGAGGCCGAACGCGGTTTCGCTGAACTGCAACTGGTCGAGCATCTGCAACTTGGCGAAGCCGATGTTGATGCGGTCCAGGTAGGCGGCCAGGTAGCAGAAGCACAGGAAGGGAATCAGCTTCCAGGTGATCTTGTGGTAAAGCGTGTTGACGGGGTCTGCGACCGTGGTCGCGGGCGCTGCATTCGCAATGGGCATTGGGTGTCTCCTGGCGGTGACTTATGGTTTTTATACAGCCGCTTTTGTTCCAGCACTTCGGAGTGCTGTAGAAGCGACTTCCAAAGGCAGTGTCAGAAGACTGGGGTGCGAGCCCCAGTTTTATGCAAGACCGCACTCTATGGCGCAGTTCTTAATAACGCTTATTGCTCCCTGAACTTACGCATCGCCTCCTGTTTGCTCACCACGTCGCCATACTTGCTGTCGATATCGAACAGGTTGGCTTCATGGGGCGCCGGGTGTCGATCGCCGACGCATTCGCGCACGACGATGGTGCGAAACCCGTGTTGCACCGCATCCACCGCCGTGGCGCGGATACAGCCACTGGTGGAGCAGCCGGCCAGCACCACGGTGTCGATACCCTGGGCATGCAGCATCGGCGCCAGGCTACTGCCGAAAAACGCACTGGCGTACTGTTTGGTGATCACTACTTCATCGGCCTGGGGCAACACTTCGGCGCAGAACGCGGCCAGTGGGTTGCCTTCGACCATGTCTTTCATCACCGGGGCTTTTTTCACCCAGATCCCGCCATCGACGAAATGGCCGGGATGGTAGCGGATATTGGTGTGCACGACCGCAATCCCGTGGTGGCGCGCGGTGGCCAGCAGCTCGACGCTTTCTGTCACGGCCGTGACCACGCCGGATGCGAACAGCGGCGCGCCTTCGGTGGTGTAGCCCTGCATGAAGTCGATCATCAGCAACGCGGACTTTTTGCCAAAGCCGATGCGGTTGCCCCACACGCCCTGGTAGTTGGCGTCGGCGGATTGTTCACTCATCTTTCAACCCCCTCAGTAGGCACCGGAAAGCAGGGCGCCGGCGCCGGGCACGATGGGCTCCAGGTCCAATGCCTTAAGCATCGCGTAGGTGGTGGCAATGGCGGCGGTCAGCACCGGTTTGCCGGTTTGTGCCTCGACCTTGGCCACTACCGGCAGCGACTGCATCTGCACGCAGGCCGACAGCACGATCACGTCGACGCCTTCCAGGTTCATGCCGGCGACGATGGCTGGCAGGTTGGCCGGGTCGTGGCGGGCTACTTCAAGGTTGTCGGGGATCTCCAGGGCACGCCAATCCACGACTTCAAAGCCTTCTTCACGGATGTAGTTCACCACCAGCTCAGTCAGCGGTTTCATGTACGGCGCGACGATGGCGATGCGCTTGGCGCCCATCACTTTCAGGCCTTCGATCAACGCGCCGGCGCTGGTGATCACGGGCGCGTTGGCGTCGTTGTCGGCAGTAGCTTTGCGCAAGCGCTGTTCGGAGTTGCGGTGGTAGCCCAAGCCCATTGCCATGATCGCCACCAGGCACGCATAGCCCAGCACATCGACTTTGGCGTCGGACAGCTCGACGGCGCAACGGTCGGATTCGCCGTCCATGGCCGCCAGTTCTTCCTTGCGCACTTGCTTCATGCGCATGCGGCTGGAGTGAAAGGTGAAGCGCTCGGGGCGAATCGCCTGGCGCGCGGTGAGCATCGCCGGGATCTCGGTTTCCATGGTGGTGTTGGAGCTCGGCACGATCTGGCCGATGCGGTAAGGCTTCTGCATGGTGGTCTCCAGGGTTATTGTTCGAGGAAGTCGCCGAGGGCGTGGAAGAAACCGTCGAAGTCATCCCACGGAATCATGTGCCCGGCATTCGGTACGCGAGCGACTTGGGTGCTCGGTTGCAGCTCCTGAATCTCGGTAATGTCCTTATCGAGGATCACGCCGCCGCGCCCGGCCACCATCAACAGGGCTGGGGCTTTGAGGTGGGGCAGGTCCTGATGGAAATCCACTTCGTGGAAGTCATTGAAGGCACGCACGATGGCGGGCTCGTAGCAGGTGTGCAGCCATTCGGCGCGCAGTTGCAGTTGTTCCTGGGTCCAGGTGGCGCAAAAGGCGCGCATCGCTTCCGCGTCCATACCGACCAGGGATTGGCGGATGGAGTCGACGTACCACGGCAGTTTGCTCGGGTATTCGCGTCGGCCCGGACCGGAGACCGGCGGGTCGATCAGCACTACGCGTTTCACACCTTGAGGGTGTTTGACTGCACTACGCACGGCAAAGCGTGCGCCCATGGAGTGGCCCATCAGGTGGTAGTCGTTCAGGTTCAGCGCATCGGCGAAGGCACCAATGTCTTCGGCGCAGGTGTCCGCGCTGTAATCCAGCTCGGGGCCTGTCGATGACAGGCCCCGACCGCGCACATCCAGCACATAAGTGTCGAACTGCGCCCCCAGGCGCTCGGCCACGAAGCCCCAGGTGATCGCCGGGCTGGTGATGCCGGGGATCAGGATCAACGCAGGCCCCTTGCCGCCATAACGCAGGTAGTGCTGGCGAATGCCGTTGGCCTGCACGTTGCCACCATAGAGAAAGGTGCTCACGCGGCCACCCCCGATTTCAGCGCCTGGGCGTACAGGTCATAGCCATAGACCCAGGCCGGATCTTCCTGGGTGCGCAGCCAGGTGTTGGCGTTGGATACGGCCTGTACGCGGGATGCACGTTCCTTGCGGTTGGCCTCATAGAGTTCAAAGGCTGTGCGGTAGTCGCTGATGCCGGTTTCCTGCAGGCAGCGAGTGAGCATCGCGGCATCTTCGATGGCCATGCCGGCGCCCTGGGCCATGTGCGGCTTCATCGGGTGGCAGGCGTCGCCGAGCAGCACCAGGCGACCACGGCTCCACAACGGCAGCGGATTGCGGTTGCGCAGCGGCCATTTAGTCACGCTTTCGGTGGATTCGATCAGGGCCTGGACGGTGGGGTGGTAGCCCTTGAAGGCGTCGAACATCTCTTCGCGGCTGCTGTCGACGAACGCGCCCTGGAAGTCCCATTCGGCATGGGGCACGCCGGTCACGTAGTAGTACTCGTCGCGCTTGGCGGTGGTGTAGTAGACCATCATGTGGCGGTCTTCGGTCCACCACTTGATGCAGTCTTCGAACGCGAGGTCGTACTTGGCGAGCTGATCGCCACGGATCAGCGCACGGTGCGCGACCCAGCCGCTGTACAGCGGTTTTTCCACGCCGAGCAGTTCTTCGCGGATCCTGGAGTTGATGCCGTCGGCGCCGATCACGATGTCGGCGTAGGTCACCTGGCCGTCAGCGAAAGCCAGGCGTACCTGGGTGTCGGTTTCTTCGAGGGTTTCCAGGCGCTTGTTGAAGTGCAGGGTGCCGGGCTTGAGGGTAGACATTTGCAACGCATGCAAGTCGCCACGGTGCACGGTGATGTAGGACGCACCGTAGCCGGTGAGCGGGATGCGCGACAGGTAATCGCCGCTTTCGCCGCAACGGCTGAACCAGTGCTTGGGGTGCGAGCCCATCAGGTCCAGCTGCTTTTCGATGCCCATGCGGCGGAAGATTTTCATGATGTTGGGGCCCATGTGGATCCCCGCGCCCAACCGGGAAAATTCCGGCGCCTGCTCGTAGACATCCACGTCAAAGCCCGCTTGCTGCAACAGGGTGGCAGCGGCGGCACCGCCCAGGCCCGCGCCGACGATGGCGATTTTTTGAGTGCTTCCCATGGGGCGTGTCCCTCTCTCTTTGATTTTCGGCGGTATCTGTCCGCAAGGTTTTTAAAGTGTATACGCTCATTTTTTGAAATGGGAAGCTCAACCTCATAAAATTATTTTTGGCCATATTTATCCTGTGTAACGCTATTTTGTCTGTAAAAGCTGGGTATGTTTCGATAGGTAACGTTTTTGTACGCCGCTTGCAGTCTGTCTGTAATTCGGGTCTTATCGTCATTAAATGGCGTATACGCTATAAGATCGCACTAGAGTGAAGCGCAGTGCCTGAACTTGGTGCAGGCCCACAGGAGACAGGAAAATGCCGGTAAGCGATTGCGAACTGACCCAGATGTTTGAACACGTGCTGACGCTGTCCAAGGTCGACTCGACCCAGAGCGTCGCCGTGCTCAAGAGCCATTACTCCGACCCGCGCACCGTGCGAGCCGCGATGGACGCCGCGCAGCGCCTGGGGGCCAAGGTGTATGCGGTGGAGTTGCCGTCGTTCAACCATCCCAGGGCGATGGGCAACGACATGACCGCCTACTGCGGCGACACCGCGCTTACCGGCAATATCGCCGCCCAGCGTGCCCTGGAGGCCGCCGACCTGATTGTCGACACCATGATGCTGCTGCACTCGCCGGAGCAGGAGCAGATCCTCAAGACCGGCACGCGAATTCTGCTGGCGGTGGAGCCGCCGGAAGTGCTGGCGCGCATGCTGCCGACCGAGGAGGACAAGGTGCGTGTGCTGGCAGCCGAGCAATTATTGAAAAAAGCGCGTTCGATCCACGTGAAGTCTCGCGCCGGCAGCGACTTCCGTGCTGCCTTGGGGCAATACCCCTCGGTGACCGAGTACGGATTTGCCGACGAGCCGGGGCGCTGGGATCATTGGCCAAGTGGCTTCCTGTTCTCGTGGCCTAATGAAGAAACTGCCGAAGGCGTGCTGGTGCTGGACATCGGCGACATCCTGCTGCCGTTCAAGACCTACACCCGCGAAAAGATCACCCTGGAGATCGAAAAGGGCTTCATCACCCAGATCCACGGGGGATTCGAGGCTGAATACTTGCGCGACTACATGAAGTATTTCAATGACCCCGAGGTGTACGGCATCTCCCATATCGGCTGGGGCCTGCAGCCACGGGCGCAGTGGACGGCCATGGGCTTGCACGACAAGAACGACGGCATGTGCATGGACGCGCGGGCATTCTATGGCAACTTCCTGTTCTCCACCGGGCCGAATACCGAAGTGGGCGGGGCGCGCAAGACACCCTGCCATATGGATATTCCGCTGCGTAATTGCGATGTGTACCTGGATGATGAGGCCGTCGTGATCGCGGGGGATGTGGTTGCGCCGCAAGCCTCCCTCGCACGCTGATCATCGGTGTGGGGATGGAGTATCATGCCTCCCCACCTCAACCACCCACCGAGCTGCGCCGTGCCAGATTCCTACGTCTTTTCTGAACAAGTCGGCCACCTGCTGCGCAAGGCCTACCAGCGCCACCTGGCGATCTTTCAGCAGAATGTCGGCGACTCCCAGCTCACCGCCGTGCAGTTCGTCACCCTGTGCGCCTTGCGCGATCACGGTGCAAGTTCCCTGACGGAACTGGTCAAGGCCACCGCTGTGGACCAGGCGACCATTCGCGGCATCGTCGAGCGGCTCAGGGCCAAGGAACTGATCAGCCTGGAACCGGACCCGCAGGATAAACGCAAAGTGGTGGTCGACCTGTCCCCGGCAGGCGCCGAACTGGTTGCCCAGACCGCGCCGCGTGCCGCTCAGATCAGCGAATTGACCATGAGCAACCTCAACCCGGCCGAACGGGTTGCGGTGCTGTTCCTGTTGCGCAAGATGATCGACGACCCGCAGGAATAATCCCGGCTGGCATCGATCTTGCTCTGAGTTCATGTAGTAGCCACTTCATCCGTCAAGTGTGTCGTGAGACCCCAGGTCCGCGACGCTTTTTTTTGACTGCTTGATGAAGTGATTACTTCACCAACTGTTACGGGCGAAGCGAATGATCAGCCAGCACATCACGGTAACGCTTGAGGTCAATGGGCAAAAAAGCGACGTCAGCGCCATGGCGGACACGCCGCTGTTGCTGGTGCTGCGCAATGACCTGCAACTCAACGGCCCCAAATACGGCTGCGGCCTTGGGGAGTGCGGTGCCTGCACCGTGATTATCGATGGAATGGCCGCGCGGTCCTGCGTGTTTCCGCTGTCGGGTGCCGTAGGCCGCGAAATTGTCACCCTCGAAGGCCTGGGCTCGCGCCAGACGCCGCACCCGGTGCAACAAGCCTTTATAGATGAGCAGGCCGCGCAATGTGGTTACTGCCTCAACGGCATGATCATGACCACCAAGGCCTTGCTTGACCGTAATCCCAACCCCAGCGAAACCGAGGTGCGCAACGAGCTGTCGGGCAACCTCTGTCGTTGCGGCACCCATGTCGAAATCCTGCGCGCCGTGCTGCGTGCGGCCCGCCTGATGACTATGGATGGACGACCATGACCCACACCCCCCTTTCTCGTGACCAATGGCTGGCCAAGGCCGGCGTTTTGTTGATTGTCGATGATGTAATGCCGCCTTCTGGGCCGGTGGCCAAGGGCGATACACCTACGGTGAAGCCCAAGGAGCTGGGGCTGTTTATTGCGGTGAACGATGATGGTTTGGTGTATGCGTTCAATGGTCATGTGGACCTGGGCACCGGCATTCGCACCTCGCTGGCGCAGATCGTCGCCGAGGAACTCGACCTGACGATGGAGCAGGTGAAGATGGTGCTCGGCGATACCGAGCGTGTGCCTAACCAAGGGGCGACCATCGCCAGTGCGACATTGCAGATATCCGCGGTGCCCCTGCGTAATGCGGCAGCCGAAGCACGGCGCTTTTTGCTGAACCGAGCGGCGGGGCGCTGGGGTGTAAGCACCGCCAGTCTCAAGGTCGACGCCGGCGTCATCCTCGCGGCAGACGGGCGCACCACTACGTATGCTGAACTGGTGAGCGGCCAGCACGACCAACTGCGCATCAGCGGTGAAGCACCGCTGAAACCCATCGAAGATTATCGACTGGTGGGCAAGGGCGCCGCACGCGTGGACATCCCCGGTAAAGCCACTGGCGAGCTGACTTATGTGCACGACATGCGCGTGCCGGGCATGCTGCATGGCCGGGTGATTCGACCGCCGTATGCCGGTCTTGATTGCGGGGACTTCGTCGGCAATAGCCTGCTGAGCGTGGATGAATCGTCCATCGCCCATATCCCCGGCATCGTCGCGGTGGTGGTGATCCGCGATTTTGTCGGCGTGGTGGCGCTGCGGGAAGAACAGGCGGCCAAGGCTGCCAACGAATTGCAGGTGCACTGGAAACCCTGGAACAACGCTTTGCCGGACATGAGTGATGTCGAGCAGGCCATCCGCGATAATCCCCGCGTACGCCGCACCGTGCTTGATCAGGGCAATGTCGACGAAGCCCTGGCAAGCGCCAGCCAACGCATGCCGCGCACTTACCTCTGGCCGTACCAGATGCACGGTTCGATCGGCCCCTCCTGCGGCGTGGCGGATTACTCTCCGGCCGGCAGCCGGGTGTGGTCGGGCAGCCAGAACCCGCACCTGCTAAGAGCCGACCTGGCGTGGTTGCTGGAGTGCGACGAAGCGCTGATCGATGTGATCCGCATGGAGGCAGCCGGTTGTTATGGGCGCAATTGCGCGGATGACGTCTGCGCCGATGCCTTGCTGCTGTCCCGCGCCGTCGGCAAGCCGGTGCGCGTGCAATTGACCCGCGAACAGGAACATCTGTGGGAGCCCAAGGGCACTGCACAGCTGATGGATGTCGACGGTGGCCTCAACGCCGACGGCAGCATTGCCGCCTACGATTTCGAAACCAGCTATCCGTCCAACGGCGCACCGACTCTGGCTTTGCTGCTGACTGGACGTGCGGAGCCGGTGGCGGCCATGTTCGAGATGGGCGACCGCACCTCGATCCCGCCCTACGACATCGACAATATGCGTGTGACCATCAATGACATGGCGCCCATCGTGCGTGCCTCGTGGATGCGCGGCGTGTCGGCCTTGCCCAACACCTTTGCCCACGAGTCCTATATCGACGAACTGGCATTCGCCGCCGGCGTCGACCCGGTGGAATACCGCCTGCGCTACCTCAAGGACGAGCGCGCCATCGACCTGGTGAAGTCCACCGCCGAGCGCGCCAACTGGGCGCCGCGGACCGCGCCGATGCAAACCCCCAATGAGGACCATCTGCTGCGTGGCCGTGGTTTTGCCTACGCGCGTTACATCCACAGCAAGTTCCCCGGTTTCGGCGCGGCCTGGGCGGCCTGGGTGGCGGATGTGGCCATCGACAAGCAGACCGGCGATGTGTCGGTGACCCGCGTGGTGATCGGTCATGACTCGGGGATGATGATCAACCCGGCCGGAGTGCAGCATCAAATCCACGGCAATGTGATCCAGTCCACCAGCCGCGTTTTGAAGGAGCGGGTGACGTTTGAAGAGTCGACGGTGGCGAGCAAGGAGTGGGGCGGTTACCCGATACTGACCTTTCCCGAAGTACCAAAGATCGATGTGATGATGATGCCGCGCCAGGACCAGCCCCTCATGGGCGCGGGCGAGTCGGCGTCGGTACCCAGTGCGGCGGCGATTGCCAATGCGATCTACGACGCCACTGGCATTCGCTTTCGCGAGTTGCCGATCACCCCGGAGCGGGTATTGGCGGCATTGAATGCGGGCACCTTGGGCGAACCTGCCAAGTCGTCAGAGAAACGCCGCAAATGGTGGTTCGGCGCGCTGTTCGCCACATTGGGCGCGTTGCTGGCGACGGCTTGGCCGTTTCATCCTGAAATTGCACCGATTGCGCCACCCAGCGTCGGCACGTGGTCCAAGGCCACCTTGGAGCGCGGGCGCTTGCTGGCGGCGGTGGGCGATTGCGCGGTGTGCCATACGGCGCCTGGCGGCGCGACCAATGCCGGCGGGCTGGCGATGCAGACACCGTTCGGCACGCTGTATAGCAGCAATATCACCCCGGATGTAAAGACAGGCATTGGCGGTTGGTCGTATCCGGCGTTTGAGCGGGCGATGCGTGACGGTATTGGCCGTGACGGCCGCAATCTGTATCCGGCGTTTCCCTACACGGCGTTTCGCAATATCAACGATGCGGACATGCAGGCGTTATATGCCTATTTGATGTCCCAGGCGCCAGTGAGTCAGGCGCCAACGCCCAATGCGATGAACTTTCCGTTCAATCTCCGACCGTTGATGGCGGGTTGGAATGCCCTGAACCTGCGGCGCGGTGAGATCTCGCCCCAGCCTGAGCGCAGCGAACAATGGAATCGCGGCAATTATCTGGTCAACGGCCTGGGCCACTGCGCCGCCTGCCATTCGCCGCGCAATCTGATGGGCGCGGAGAAGGGTGGTAAGTCCTTCCTCGCCGGTGGTGTGGTCGATGGTTGGGAGGCACCGGCCCTCAATGGTTTGTCCAAGGCGCCGACGCCGTGGACCGAGGACCAACTGTTCACCTACCTGAGCACCGGCTATTCCGATGCCCATGGCGTGGCAGCGGGGCCGATGGGGCCGGTGGTGAGTGAATTGTCGAAACTGCCCAAGGCGGATATTCGCGCGATGGCGGTGTACCTGGCGTCGCTCAACGGTCATGCGGCGGCCGAGGCCCAGGTGGTGATGGCGGCCAGCGTGCCGAACCCTGACGGTCGACGTGTGTTCGAGGGTTCCTGCAAGGCGTGCCATGCGGATGGCCTGGGGCCGAAGCTGTTTGGGGTGAGCCCGTCGCTGGCGACCAATACCAACGTGCACAGCGATCGGCCGGATAATTTGATCAAGGTGATTCTGCAAGGCATCAGCAACCCGGCGACCCAGGAGCTGGGGTACATGCCGGGGTTCAAGGACAGCTTGTCGAATAGCCAGGTGGCGGATTTGGCGGCGTACCTACGCGGCAAATTTGCGCCGCATGCGCCGCAGTGGAAGGGCTTGGAACAGAAGGTCGCCCACCTGCGCGCCAACCCTGGTACGCACTGACACTGCGCGGTAAAAACTGTGGGAGCGTTTCTACAGGGGTACGGGCGATACCCCGCGCAGCACCAGGTCACTGATAAATCTCAGCCAATCCTGCTGCTGCCCCTTGTTCGCCAGGTCTTCACCGAGGAACGAGCTGAGGGTATGGCGGTTGGAGTTATAGAAGTAGCACAGCGAGGCAATCATCAAGTACACGTGCTTGAGGTCCACATCCTGACGGAACACGCCTTGGGCCTGACCCGCCTCGATGATCGGGCGCAGTACGCCGACGGCTTCCCCCGACAGTCTGCGCATCTCGCTGGACTGCTGCGCATGCTTGCCCTGGTGCAGGTTCTCGATGCTCAGGATCGCCACGAACTCCGGGTGCTTGACGTAGTAATGCCAGATGAATGCCACCAGGTCGCGCAGTGCCTGCTCGGGTACATCGAGGTTCAGCTTGAGTTTGCTTTCGGCTTTGTTGAATTGCTCGTAGATGTGCTCCAGCACGCAGACGAACAGGTGTTCCTTGCTGCCGAAGTAGTAATAGAGCATGCGGTCGTTGGAGTCGGCTTCTTTGGAAATGGTATCGACACGCCCGCCGGAATAACCGTCGCGGGTGAACACCTTGACCGCTGCCTGAAGGATGCGCGCGCGGGTCTGGTCGGCCTGTTGGGCGCGGATACCGGTTTTCTTGATCGCCATATCAGAGCGCCTTGCGCGACAGTCAGGGCGCGAAATATAGCATGGGCCTTTTCGCGTCCGTTCTATGACCGACAAGTTCTGTAATAAAAACGCCATTGCGCTGGGGATTAAATTCGCGGCGGGCTATTTTGGTGCGTCTCAATAACTAGAGTAGCCATGGATGAAATACCAACCCTTCAGCCGTACCTTGATAGCCGCCGCCCTGGTGTTGACGGTCAGTGGTGTGCAAGCCGCTTCACAGGCCCCGGTGGCCGGTGAAAACGGCATGGTGGTGACGGCCCAGCACTTGGCAACTCATGTGGGCGTGGATGTGCTCAAGGCCGGCGGCAACGCGGTCGATGCGGCCGTGGCCGTGGGCTACGCGCTGGCCGTGGTGTACCCGGCGGCGGGTAACCTGGGCGGCGGCGGTTTCATGACCGTGCAACTGGCCGACGGGCGCAAGACCTTCCTCGACTTCCGCGAAAAAGCCCCGCTGGCGGCCACCGCCAATATGTACCTGGACAAGGACGGCAACGTCATCGAGGGCCTCAGCGCCAAGGGACACCTGGCCGTCGGCGTACCCGGCACCGTGTCGGGCATGGAGCTGGCTCTGAGTAAATACGGCACCCTCAAGCGCGCCCAGGTCATTGCTCCGGCCATCAAACTGGCGGAAAACGGCTTTGCCCTGGAGCAAGGGGATATCGACCTGCTGCACACCGCTACCGGTGAGTTCGAAAAAGACAAGGACATGCGCGGGATCTTCCTGCACAACGGCCAGCCGATGCAGGTCGGCCAGAAGCTGGTGCAGAAGGACCTGGCCAAGACCCTCAAGGAAATCTCGGCCAAGGGCAGCGACGGTTTCTATAAAGGTTGGGTCGCCAAGGCTTTGGTGGATTCCAGCCAGGCCGGCAAGGGCATCATTACCCAGGCTGACCTCGACAAATACAAGACCCGCGAACTGGCGCCCATCGAGTGCGACTACCGTGGCTACCACGTGGTCTCGGCACCGCCTCCCAGCTCGGGCGGCGTGGTGATCTGCCAGATCATGAACATCCTCGAAGGCTACCCGATGGCCGACCTCGGCTATCACTCGGCCCAAGGCCTGCACTATCAAATCGAAGCCATGCGCCACGCCTACGTGGACCGCAACAGCTACCTCGGTGACCCGGACTTCGTGAAGAACCCGATCGAGCACCTGCTGGACAAAAACTACGCGACGAAACTGCGCGACGCCATCGAACCGCAAAAAGCCGGTGACTCGCAGGCGATCAAACCGGGCGTGTCGCCCCACGAAGGCAACAACACCACCCACTATTCCATCGTGGACAAGTGGGGCAACGCAGTGTCGGTTACCTACACCCTCAACGACTGGTTCGGTGCGGGTGTGATGGCAAGCAAAACCGGCGTGATCCTCAACGATGAAATGGACGACTTCACTGTCAAGGTCGGCGTGCCGAACATGTACGGGCTGGTCCAGGGTGAAGCCAACGCCATCGCACCGGGCAAGGCGCCGCTGTCGTCGATGAGCCCGACCATTGTGACCAAGGACGGCAAGGCCGTGATGGTGGTCGGTACGCCGGGCGGCAGTCGCATCATTACCGCGACCTTGCTGACCATCCTGAATGTCATCGACTACAAGATGAACATCCAGGAAGCCGTGGACGCGCCGCGTTTCCACCAGCAATGGATGCCGGAAACCACCAACCTTGAAACCTTCGCGGTGAGCCCGGACACCCAGAAGATTCTCGAAAGCTGGGGCCACAAGTTTGCCGGTCCGCAGGATGCCAACCACTTGGCGGCGATTTTGGTGGGGGCGCCGTCCTTGGGTGGTAAACCGGTGGGTAACAACCGTTTCTACGGCGCGAATGACCCGCGGCGTAACACGGGGCTGTCGCTGGGTTACTGAGGCCTGACGCGATAAAAACTGTGGGAGCGGGCAAGCCCGCTCCCACAGTTGTATGTAGGTTGGATTGAACATCCGTGCCGCTCCTGGGCTCTACCCCAGGAACCCTGGCAGGACCCCACCCATGAAAGCGCTGAAAATCGCCACCTTCAATATCAACGGCATTCGTGCTCGACTGCCGAACCTGCTGCAATGGCTGGCGCGGGACCAGCCAGACGTAGTGTGCCTGCAGGAACTCAAGGCCCCGGAAAGTCTGTTCCCCTATGCTGACTTCGAAGCTGCCGGCTATGGCGCGATCTGCCTGGGGCAAGCGTCCTGGAACGGGGTGGCGATTTTGGCGCGTGACGCCCAGCCGCTGGAAAGCCGCCGTGGCTTGCCCGGCGATGACGGCGACACGCAAAGCCGCTATATCGAAGCCGCCGTGCATGGCGTTTTGATCGGCTGCTTGTATTTGCCCAACGGCAACCCACAGCCCGGGCCGAAGTTCGACTACAAACTGGCTTGGTTCGAGCGGCTGATCGCCTATGCGAAGGCGCTGCACGCCAGCGAACATCCTGTGCTGCTGGCTGGGGACTTCAATGTGGTGCCCACTGACCTGGATATCTACAACCCCCGCTCCTGGCTCAAGGACGCCTTGCTGCAACCGCAAAGCCGCGAGGCTTACCAGCGTCTGCTGGACCAGGGCTGGACCGATTCCGTGCGCCATCTGTATCCCGATGAGCGTGTCTATACCTTCTGGGATTACTTCCGCCAGCACTGGCAGAAAAACTCCGGCCTGCGTATCGACCACCTTTTGCTCAACCCGACGCTCGCGCCTTATCTGAAGGATGCGGGCGTGGATGCCTGGGTGCGCAATGAACCCCACGCCAGCGACCATGCGCCGACGTGGATTCAACTGGGGACGCGAAAAAAGCGTTAACGGCGGCGAATCAGTTCAAGGGCTTCTGCCTTGCCCAGCGGTTGCTGCATACGTTGTGACAGACGCGCCATTGCTTGTTGGTGCTCGCAGGCGATCACCGCTTCAACCTGATCGTCATGGCAGAGCAGGGCGATGAAGTCATGCTGTTGCAGGTCGCCCTCCACATGCAGCCGGTTCCAGTGCTGTGGGTGCCCGAGCACTTCGAAGGTTTTGCCGAAATGGTAGGTCCAGAAGAACGGCACATTGGCATACGGCAGGGCTTCACCAAGCATATTGCGTGCTGCCAGCACGCCGAGTTGCTGGGCCAGGCGCCAGTGTTCGATGCGCATGGGCTGGCGTTGCCAGGGAAAGGTTGCGTTGTCGCCGGCGGCCCATAGTCCGGGTGCAGCCAGCAGGCTATCGTCGACTCGCAGCGAATGGTCTTCGGCTCTGGCGACGCCGTCGATAAAGTCAGTGGCGGGTGTTACGCCGACGCCCATCAGCACCAGGTCGGCTGCCAGGCGATTGCCGTTTTTAAGCAGCACGGTACTCACGGCGCCATACCCGTCCAGGCGCTCGGGTTCGGTGTTGCTGTGGAAAATCACGCCGTTGTCCTCGTGCAATTGGCGCAGGGCGGCACCGATGCGCTTGCCCAATGGCGCCGCCAGTGGGATCGCGTGACGGCTGACCACTTGCACCACCAGGCCGCGTTGACGCAGGGCCGAAGCCGCCTCCAGGCCGATGAAGCTGTCACCGATGATCACCGCGCAGGTGGCCGATGCTGCGGCCGCGCTGATGCGTGCGGCGTCTTCGCGGCTGCGCAGCACGAATACGTTGTTCAGCGCGGTGCCGGGTATGTCCAGTGGCTTGGCGTTGCCCCCGGTGGCGACCAGAGCGGCGTCGTAGTTGAACTGCCGGCCGTCAGTCAATTCGATGCGCTTGGCGATGGCATCCAGGCGCTGCACTTCGCCATGAACGTTCACCGTCAAGTCCAGCAGAGCCGGGGTGTCGTTGGCCGCCATTTCGCCGGCAATCACGAATTTGCTCAAGGCAGTGCGGTCGTAGGCAGGCTGCTGTTCTCGGTCAACCCACAGCAAGCGTCCGGCAAACCCGTGGCGTTTCAGGGCAGCCACGGCGGCGGCACCGGCGGCACCGGCGCCGATCACCACAAAACAGCGCGAGTCTTCACGGGGCGGTGTGAACGTGGCAGTGAGAGGTGCGTCGCCGACACTCACCACGCCATCGTGAACCTGCACCGGGTATTGCGTGAGCCCGGCCAGTGCCGGCGGTTCGCACACGGCGCCGCTGTCCACGGCGAACGCCGCTTTGTGCCAGGGGCACACGATGCGGCCTTGGCAGATGACGCCTTCTTCCAGCGGCGCGCCCGCGTGCGGGCAGTCTGCCTGGAAGGCCCGCACTTGGTCGCCAGTGCGAACCAGCAACAAGGGATGCGCCGCCGTCTCGACACGAACGCCCCGGTTTTCAGGCAAGTTAATCAGGCGGGCAACGATGCGCATATTCATGGGCCAGTCTCCTTTAGTGGGTTGACTGGCGGGCAGGGCGATAGACTGCGTTGACCCGATGGTCGGTCGCTAGGCCAGCAACTTCGCCACAGCGGAGAAAGCTGTGGCGCGGCGTTGTGTCCAGTCTCCACCGACCACCACCACTGGCTGCTGGTGCTGGCGCATCCAGTTCAGACTGGCCTGGAAAAACGCCTGGCGATCCGCGAGGTCCGGTTGGCAGCGTTGGCCGTCTGCGGTCCATTCCACATCCTCCGGCGATAGCAACAGGTGCAGGTCGTAGTGGCGCGCCAGCAATTCGCTGTCGAGCCAGGCCGGGTAGGCGCCGAACAGGGTCTGGCTCCAGAGTTTGTTGGTCAGCAGGTGGGTATCGAGGATCAGCAGTTCAGGCTGCCGGGCGCGAGCGGCGTCTTCCCAGGCCAGTTGGCCACGGGCGATGGCCGGGATGTCGGCCAGAGTGGTGTCACGTTGATGATCATCGATGAAATAGCGTACGTATTCACTCACCATCAATCCACCGAAATGGGCCTGCAACTCCGACGATAGCCAACTTTTACCGCTGGACTCGGGGCCGGCCAACACTACCACCTTCATGCGTGCAACGCCGGGTCGGCGCGCCATTCGCGCCAGCCTTGCACGGCGATCACGGTGAACAGCGCATAGAGCGCGGCGGTGAGGTAGAGGCTTTTGTAGAGGAACAGCCCGACGAAAATCACGTCCACTGCAATCCAGAGAGGCCAGCACTGCACGCGTTTTTGCGCCATCCACATCTGCGCCACCAGGCTGAAGCCGGTGAGGGCAGCGTCGAGCCAGGGCTGGGCCGCGTCCGTCCAGTGGGCCATGGCAGCACCGAGCAGCAGGCTGCCGACTGCGCCCACCGCCAGGCTGGCCATGATCGCCGGGACACCGAGGCTGGTGACCTGACGTCCTTGCTTGACCTCGCCGGCACGGGTCCACTGCCACCAACCGTAGACTTGCAACGCGGCGTAGACCACCTGCAACAACATGTCGGAATAGAGTTTCACGTCGAAGAACACCCAGGTGTACAGCAACACCATCACCAGCCCGATGGGCCAGCACCAGGGGTTTTGCTTGACGGTCAGCCACACGGCAATCACCCCGAGGGCGGCGGCGAACAGTTCAAGCCCGGACATGGTGATTCCTTGGGAGAGTGGGAGAGGGCGGTGATTGTAAACAAATCACCGCCGTTGCGCTCAGACCTTGAACTGACGCAGAAGGCCGTCGAGCTCTTCGCTCAGGCCGTGCAAATGCGCACTCGCCACACTCGACTGCTCCGCCGCCAGCGCCGTGCTGTGGGACAACCCGGCAGCCTGGGTAACGTTCTGATTGATGTCTTCCACCACGTGAGCCTGTTGCAGGGTGGCGCTGGCAATCGAGGCGTTGAGGCCATTGAGGTTGTGCAGCGCCTGACCGATGGCGGTCAGGCTGGCGCCGGCCTGGCCGGCTTGTTCGATGGTCAGTTGCGAGGCGCTGTGGCTATCGCTGATCACCTTGACCGCGGCTTCCGAGTGGCCCTGCAGGCGTTCGATCATGCCCTGGATTTCGGCCGTGGATTTTTGCGTGCGCTGGGCCAGCAGCCGCACTTCATCGGCCACCACGGCGAAGCCGCGGCCTTGTTCGCCGGCGCGGGCTGCTTCAATCGCAGCGTTAAGCGCGAGGAGGTTGGTCTGGTCGGCAATGGAGCGGATCACTTCGAGCACGCTACCGATCTGGGTGCTTTCGGCAGACAGGGTTCGGATGACTTCCACCGCCTGACTGATGGTGCCGGAGAGCTGGTCGATCTGCTGCAGGCTGCTGTCGATATTTACCTGGCCTTGTTGGGCCTGGGCCTGGGCGTCGCGCATTTCGCTGGCGGCGTGCTCGGCGTTCTTGGCCACGTCCTGCACACCGTAGGTAACTTCATTGATGGCGGTGGCCACCAGCTCCATCTGCTGCGACTGTTGCTGGCTGCGGTCATGGGCCTGGGTCGCGTTGCTGCCCAGTTCCTGGGAGGACTGCCCCAGGGCGTTGGCGCACACCTGCAATTGGCCCACCACCTGGCGCAACTTGGCGGTAAAACTGTTGAAGTGCTGGGCCAATTGAGTGACTTCGTCCCTGCCGTGGGTATCGAGGCTGCGGGTCAGGTCGCTTTCGCCGCTGGCGATATTACCCATGGCGTTCACTGCATCCTGCAAGGGACGCACGATGCTGCGCGCAATCAGTAAGACCAGCAGCGCCATTACCAGCGCGATCCCCAGTCCGATCAATGAGGCTTTCCAGACCTGGCCGCTGAACTCGGCCTGCACATCATCCACGTAGACGCCGGAACCGATGATCCAGCCCCACGGCTCGAACAGTTGGATATACGAGGTCTTGGCCACCGGCGCTTCGGCGCCCGGCTTCGGCCAGCGATAGTTGACGATGCCAGCGCCCTTGGCCTTGGCCAGGATCACGAACTCGTTGAACACGGCAAAGCCGTCGGGGTCGCGGATCGCCGAGAGGTTCTGGCCGTCGAGCTTTGGGTTGGCCGGGTGCATGATCATCACGGGGGTGAGGTCATTGATCCAGAAATAGTCGTCATGGTCGTAGCGCAAGCTGCGTACCACGCTCAAGGCTTGTTTCTGGGCGGCGTCGCGGGTCATCACGCCAGTGGTTTCGAGGCTGTGATAAAACGTCAGGATCCCGCTGGCGGTCTGGACCACATGTTGAGTCTGCTGGCGCTTGGCCTGGTACAGGTCGTCGTGGATCTGTTTGAGCATCAGCAAACCCAGGGCCAGCAGCATCAGCACGGCGACTATCAGGATCAGCCACAGGCGCCGGCTGATCGACATATTGCGCAAACTGTTCATCGTCCTGTCACTCCGTGCTTTTTATAATTGTGGGTGCTGCATCGACTTTTCCGACTTGTCTGATAGGCTTTCGGCCTGTATTCGGAAAACCTGAGTACTGTCTGATTTTTCACAAGATTTTTGCAGGCCAGGGTTGAAACTCAACACCGTGTCTTGTCGTCAGTGAACCATTAAAAAGATCAACAAGGCTTGCCATAGAGCAAGACCTTTGGGGGAAGCATGGATTTTTGGACCGCCATACAGGCTTTGATTCTTGGCGTTGTGGAGGGGCTGACCGAGTTCCTGCCGATTTCCAGCACCGGCCACCAGATCATCGTTGCCGACTTGCTCGACTTTACCGGCGACCGCTTCAACGCGTTCAATATCATCATCCAGCTGGGCGCGATCCTGGCGGTGGTGTGGGAATTTCGTGGCAAGATTTTCGAAGTGGTCAGCGGCCTGCCGACTCAGCGCAAGGCCCAGCGCTTTACCGGCAATCTGTTGATCGCCTTCGTGCCTGCGGTGGTACTGGGGGTGATTTTCGCCGACCTGATTCACCATTACCTGTTCAACCCGATCACCGTGGCCACGGCGCTGGTGGTGGGGGGCATCATCATGTTGTGGGCCGAGCGCCGCGAGCATGAAGTGCACGCCGAAACCGTGGATGACATCACCTGGAAAGATGCGCTCAAGGTTGGCCTGGCCCAGTGCCTGGCGATGATCCCCGGCACTTCGCGTTCTGGCGCGACCATTATTGGCGGCCTGCTCTTTGGTCTGTCACGCAAGACCGCCACCGAATTCTCGTTCTTCCTGGCAATGCCGACCATGGTCGGTGCGGCGGTGTATTCGGGCTACAAGTACCGCGACCTGTTCCAGCCTGCGGACCTGCCGGTGTTCGTCATTGGCTTTGTGACTTCGTTCATCTTCGCGATGATCGCGGTGAAAGGCCTGCTCAAGTTCATTGCCAGCCACAGCTACGCCGTGTTTGCCTGGTACCGCATCGCGTTCGGCCTACTGATCCTGGCGACCTGGCAGCTCGGCTGGATCGACTGGGCGGCGGCCAAGGCATGATGATCCAGCACCCACGCTTGAAGGCGGCGTTCTTTGTGCTGCTGTGTGCGGCGCCGTTGTTGGGTTCGGTATTGGTGTGGCAGCGCGGCGAGACCGTGATCCCGCTGGCGGCCTATGGCCTGGTCAGTGTGATCGCATTCTTCTTGTACTGGAGTGACAAGCGCAAGGCGCGCACCGACAGTTGGCGCACCCCGGAAAATATTCTCCATGCCGTAGAGCTGGCAGGCGGCTGGCCGGGTGCGTTGATTGCCCAGCAGGTGTTCCGGCACAAGACGCGCAAGGTGTCTTATCAGGTGTTGTTCTGGCTGATCGTGTTGCTGCATCAGGTGTTCTGGCTGGACCAGCTGTTCCTCGGTGGCACCTTGCTCTCAGTGCTCTAGCAACAACCCGATCTGCGTGCGCTTGGGCAGCTTGCGCACTACCAACTGGTGGGAACGCAGCAGCAAGCCACGCAATTCCTCAGCGCCCAGCGGGTAGGGCGTATTCATGATGATCCACTGCGCCCGCGCCAAATACGGCGCCGGGTGAATGCCGGGGCGGTCCACATGGCCGAGGAACAGCTCCTTGTCGACCTTGAACGCCAGCGACTCTCCGCGCAGGTTCTGCAATGCGAACATCTTGTTGCCTGCAATCGAAAACACCCGTACGCCACCCCATTTGTAGTCTTCCCGCGCGCCCGGCAGGCTCAGGCAGAACGTGGCGACGTCTTCGTCGGTCATCCTCATAGCAGTCGATCTCCACAGCCTTTGAAACCTTCTTCCAGGTAATCGATCCAGGCCCGAATGGCCGGCAATACGCCCCGGCGATGCGGATACACCGCTTGCAGCCAGCCGCCTGGCAAGGACCATTCCGGCAGCAGTTGCACGAGCCGGCCGCTGGCCAATTCCTCTTCGCAGTACATCATCGGCAGAACGGTGAAGCCCAGGCCCATGATGGCGCTGGCTTTGCGCACGATAAAGTCGTCGATACCCAGACGAGCTTCCATCGCCAGGTCGTGGGCGTTGCCATGAGGGTCGAGAATGCGTTGATGCACCAGGCGATCCGCCTCCAGTGCACCGAGGATCGGTAACTGCCTGAGGTCCTCCAGGGTCGCCACCTGGCGCCCGATCATCAGCGCAGGGCTGGCCACCAGCACGGTCTGGGCCTGGCGCAGGCGTTTGGTCACCAGCAACGGGTCTTCATCGCCCAGTTCGCGCACGCGAAGGGCGACATCGATGCCCTCGGCGACCAAGTCGACACGGCGGTTGACCAAGGTCATTTCCAGCTGCACCTGGGGATGAGCCGCAAGAAATCCAGCCACCATCTCCGGCAGAATGTGCTGAGCCATGCCGACCGGGCAGCTCACCCGCAGTCGCCCGCGGGGTTCACTGGACATGCTGGCCACGGCCTCATCGGCCATTTCCGCTTCCAGCAGCATCGCCTGGCAGTGACGCAGGTAGCGTTCGCCGACGGCAGTGAGGGTCAATTGGCGAGTGGTGCGTTGCAGCAGGCGCGCGCCGAGGCGTTCCTCCAGCTCGGCGATGCGCCGCGACAGCCTGGACTTTGGAATGCCCAACATACGCCCGGCCGCCGCGAAACCGCCGGCTTCCACGACTTTAGCGAAATAGTAGAGGTCGTTGAGGTCTTGCATGATCAACCTAGTGTCCTGTCAGTGGGACGAACTATCCGCGTCTGGCGTGTGCAAATCCACCAGAAAAAAAGCCAGCACCTGGTGGGTGCTGGCTTTTTTCGGCAGGTCTGCCTAGAACTGTGCGCCGGCCATCAACACATACTTCACATGCACGTACTCTTCGATCCCGTAGTAGCTGCCTTCCCGGCCATAACCGGACTGTTTGATCCCGCCAAACGGCACGGATGCCGTGCCCACCGACCCGGAGTTGAGAATCACCATACCGGCCTCCAACTGGCGCGACAGACGCAACGACCGCCCCAGTGCGCGGGTGTAGGCGTAGGCGACCAGGCCGAATTCAGTCTGGTTGGCGCGGGCGATTACTTCCTCTTCGTCCTTGAACGAATAGATTGCGAACACCGGCCCGAAGATTTCCTCGGTCGCCAGGGGGGAATCATCCCGCAAGCCAGTCAACACCGTCGGCTCGTAGAACAGGCCGCCCTTGGCGTGGGGTTTGCCGCCCATCAATACCTTGGCGCCAGCGGCCTTGGCGTCTTCCACCAGGCGCACGACCTTGTCGAAACCCAGTTGATTGACCAACGGGCCGACCACAAAGTCTTCACGCAGGCCTTGGTCCACTTCGATCATGGCCACGGCGTGCTTCACGCGCTTGATGAAGTCTTCGAGGATGCTGTGCTGCACAAAGATCCGGTTCGGTGAGATGCACACCTGGCCCGAGTTACGCAGCTTGGCGCTGACCAGCCCTTTCACCGCCTCATCCAGGTTGGCATCCTGGAACACGATAAACGGCGCGTTGCCCCCCAGTTCCAGGGTCATCTTCTTGATGCTCGCCGCGCATTGTGCGGCGAGCAGTTTGCCGACGCCGGTTGAGCCGGTGAACGAGATTTTGCGGATGCGCGGGTCGCCCGTGAGGATCAGGCCGATTACCTTGGGGTCGCCCACCACCACCTCCAGTACGCCTTCCTCTATCCCGGCCTTGCGTGCGTATTCCAGCAACTTGAAGGCGGTCAGTGGAGTATCTTCGGCGGGCTTGATCACCATGGTGCAACCGGCCGCCAGGGCTGTGGCGACCTTGCGGGTGATCATCATGAAGGGGAAATTCCACGGCGTGATAGCGGCGACGGGGCCGATGGCTTCCTTGGTCACCACGATGTTGGCATTGCGGTCGTGGGTGGGGATGGTGTCGCCGTATACGCGCTTGGCTTCCTCGGCGTACCACTCGATAAAGCCCAGGCCGTAGTCGATTTCGCCGCGGGCTTCGCTGAGGCATTTGCCGTTTTCGCGACAGAGCAGTTCGGCGAAGGCTTCCTTGTCGGCCTTAACTGCGTCGTGCCAGCGGCGCAGGATGTCACTGCGGTCCTTGGCGAGCCTGGACGACCATTGCGGGAAAGCGGCGCAGGCACGGTCGATGGCGGCTCTGACGTCGTCCGCGGTATTCTTGTCGACACGGCCGACTTCTTCACCGGTGGCAGGGTTGTAGACGATAAGCATGCGTAATCTCCGAGGGCTGAACGTGCTGTTTCAGGCTACGGAACTGCGCGGGTTGAACGAATATCCATTCCAATGTGCTGATTGCCTATTCCTATAAGTCCGTAGCATCGACACAGGTTGCGAGGTACCGTGAGGTTTTACCCTGAGGCCCGCCACCATGGACCGTACAGACAGAATCATTGAGTTGATGGGCCGCCTGGCGCCTGTCGAGGGCTATAACCTGAGCGCCCTCGATGACGTGCGCTTCCTGCGCTCAAACCGGCCGTTGCATCGGGTGCCGGTGCTGTACGACCCCGGCATCGTGATCGTCTGCCAGGGACGCAAGCGTGGTTATCTGGGGGACGAAATTTACCTCTACGACGCTCAGCACTACTTGGTGGTGTCGGTGCCGGTTCCCTTTACCATGGAGACCGACGCAAGCGACGCCGAACCCATGCTCGCGGTGTACCTGCGGTTGGACTTCACCCTCGCGGCGGAGCTGATGGTGGCGCTGGATGAGTGTGCGGAACTGGTCGAGGCCAAGCCGCGAGGCATGTACTCATCGCCCATGGATGATTTACTCAGCGAGTCGTTGCTGCGCTTCCTGGAGGCCATGAGCGTGCCGATGGATGCGCACATACTGGGTCGGGCGCTGATGCGCGAGATCTACTACCGGATCATCACGGGCGAACAAGGAGGTTCGATGCGCGCCGCGTTGAATCGCCAGGGCCAGTTCGGCAAGGTGGCGCGGGCAATTCGCAAGATCCATGGATGCTATGACCAGCCCCTTGACGTAGAGGCGTTGGCCAATGAAGCGATGATGAGCGTGCCCAGTTTTCACGCGCATTTTCGCACTGTCACCGACACCTCGCCGATGCAGTACCTCAAGTCCACGCGCCTGCACCAGGCGCGCCTGCTGATGCTGCGCAGCGACATCACCGCCGCTTCGGCCTGTGCCAAGGTCGGCTATGAAAGCGCGTCGCAGTTCAGTCGAGAGTTCAAGCGTTTCTTCGGGCGTACGCCACAGGAAGAGATCCAGTGGATGAAGCGTACCTATGCGCTGCCTGCACCGACGTCGGCATCGATCTATGTGTCGTCTCATTAGGCGCTGTCCTGCCAGCAGGACAAACAGTCGCATTTCAGCCGTCTAATCGTTTATTCGAATCACCTGTAGGATCAACCCCACTTGATCGCCACGTTGCGATCCTCACTTGGAGATCCCGCATGAAACTGTTGCATATCGATTCCAGCATCCTCGGCGACAACTCGGCGTCCCGTCAGCTCAGCGCTGGTGTGGTCAAGGCCTGGCAAGCGGCGGAGCCAGGTGTGGAAGTGACTTACCGTGACCTGGCCGGCGAAGGCATCAACCACTTCTCTGGCGCGACTTTGGGCGCTCTGGGCACCGCCGCAGAATTGCGTGATGCCGCGCAAAAGCATGAGGCTGAACTGAGCGCGTCGTCGCTGGCAGAATTTCTCGCCGCCGATGCAGTGGTTGTCGGCGCACCGATGTACAACTTCACCATTCCCACTCAATTGAAAGCCTGGATCGACCGCATTGCCGTCGCCGGCCAGACGTTCCGCTACAGCGAAGCCGGCCCGGAAGGCCTGTGCGGCAACAAGAAAGTCATCATCGTGTCCACGGCCGGTGGCCTGCACGCAGGTCAAGCCTCCGGTGCCGCCCATGAAGGCTATCTGAAACTGCTGTTCGGCTTCCTTGGTATTACCGACATTGAAATCGTACGTGCCGAAGGCCTGGCTTATGGTGATGAGGTTCGCAGCAAATCCCTGAGCGACGCCAACGTACTGATCAACGAACAATTGTTCGCTGCCGCGTAAGGCTTGTGTAAATTTCGCCTTTGCCCGGTTTCAATCTGAAACCGGGCGCCTAAACTCTGTATTCTGCTCGCCTCAAGGCGCTGGAGTACGGAGTTTTTTCGTTTGCCCGCTGTCTTTTCAATGTAGCCCAAGTTGTGCAGGCACGGGTTTGACACCCAGGATTTTTCTTTCGAAATGTCGGTTCTCACGCAGCAAAGGTGGACATCCCCATGATGCGTCTTTGTGCTGTTATGGTTCTTTCCCTGCTCGGCGGCCTGATTTCAGTGCACGCCGCGCCGGCGCCGCATCCGCATTGGAGTGTGGGCTTCCATCGCATGACATTTCTTGATCCGCTCGATCTGCAGCCGATGAAAGCCGTTGCGTTTTACCCGTCCACCGGCCTTGAGCACACCACGCAGTTAGGTGCCTATCACGTCGCCGCTACCGAAGACTCCAAAATCGCCATCGGCCGTTTTCCAATGCTGATGCTGTCCCACGGCAACACTGGTACACCCCTGGCCCTGCATGACCTGGCCACATCCTTGGCACGTAAAGGCTTTGTGGTGGTGGCAGTGTTGCATCCCGGCGACAACTATAAAGACCACAGCCGCCTGGGCACGGTGAGCAACCTGTATGGCCGGCCGATCCAGATCTCCGAGGCGATCACCGCCACCTTGGGCGACCCGATGCTGTCGCCGTTCGTCAACGTCGATCAGGTGGGGGTCATCGGTTACTCCGCCGGCGGCGAAACTGCGTTGATCCTGGCCGGTGCCAAGCCGGATTTCGACCGCCTGCGCCGTTATTGCCAGGAACGCCCGGAAGACCGGGACGCCTGCACCACCAAGGGCGAATTGGTCGTGGACCGAGACGATCTGCAACCGCAACCCGATCCGCGCATACATGCCTTGATGTTGATGGCGCCGCTGAGCTTGATGTTTGGTCGTCACACCCTGGCTGACGTGCATGTGCCGGTGCTGCTTTACAGTGGCGACGGCGACAAACTGGTGGCCGTGGACAAGAACGCTGCCGCCCTGGCGCGCAAACTGCCTGAGCCTCCAGATTTCAAACTACTGGCTGGGGCAGGGCACTTCGTGTTCATGGCGCCGTGCGACAGTGACCAGTTGGCAGCAATGCCGGCGATTTGCACGGATGCCGATGGCGTCGACCGTGAAGGCATCCACCGCGACCTGATCTCTGAGGCGGGGCGTTTTTTCAGCCACACCCTCGGCCAAGCCACCCGCGCCGGCATGCAGACGGCTGATCAATAAGCGCGACGCTTGAGCATAAGGGTCACGCCCAGTGCCGTGACCGACAACAACGCAGCGCAGAAGAAGATCCAGCCGTAGCCGAGGTTCAGCGCCACGGCGCCCATCAAAGGTCCGGCAATCGCCAGGGCCAGGTCAAAGAACACCGCGTAAGCACTCAGCCCCGCGCCACGGCTGCTGTTGGGCACCTGCTTGATGGCTTCCACACCCAGCGCCGGGTACACCAGCGACAAGCCAAAGCCGGTCAGTCCGGCACCAATCAATGCCACGCCGGTGGACGGCGCCAGCCATAGCAGCGTCAGGCCGAGGGTCTCGATGGTCATGCAGGCGATTGCGGCACTAAAACCGCCAAATCGACTGATTGCAGAAATAAACACCAGTCGCGACAGGATAAAGCACGCGCCAAACACCGTCAGGCAGTAAGCCGCACCGGCCCAGCCGCGATTGAGGTAGTACAGGGTGATAAAGGTGGTGAGGGTGCCATAGCCGATGGAAGCGAGGCACAGGCTGGCGCCAAAGGGCGCGATACGCCCGAACACCGCCCAGAATGGCAAGCGCTCACCACGCACCACCGGCACCGAAGGTTTGTTGCGGATCAGCACCAGGCCCAGGGCGGACAACACCGTCAGGGCAATGCCGAGACTGTTGTAGCCGTACTCGGCCACCATCACCACGCCCAGCGGAGCACCAATGGCGATAGCGCCGTAGGACGCTATGCCATTCCAGGAGATCGACCGCGCCGTGTGTTCGGCCCCGACGGCGCCCATGCACCAACTGATGGTGCCCACGCCGATCAGCCCTTGGGCTACGCCGAGCAACAGTCGGCCGACGATCAAAATGCCCAGGCTCAAGGTGGGCATGCTCTGTAGCAATGTCGCAAATAACGTGAGCACGCCGCTGACCAGAATCCCCGCCAGCCCCAACACAATGGCGCGCTTGGTGCCCACGTTGTCCGACATGCGCCCGGCCATGGGGCGGCTAAGTAACGTGGCGAGGTATTGAGAACCGATGGTGACCCCAGCCACCACGGCGCTGAAACCCAGTTGCTCGTGCACATAGCCAGGAATCACCGCAATCGGCAGGCCGATGCAGATAAATGCGATGAAGGTGTAGAAGACGATGGAGACGATCTGCAGGGTGATCGACATTGAACTGGGGACGGCGGCAGGCATGGGCACTCGTTCGCGGGCGGGCGGTGAGGGCATCATGGCAAGGGCGTGGGGGAAAAGGAAGCAGGCTATCTATTTATTAGGGGGGCGTCATTCACATGCAAAAAGCCCCGTCACATAGGACGGGGCTCTAACTTGCCGCTGCTCTTAAAACACCACGCCTTGGCTGCGCAGGTAGTCATCATAGGTGCCGCTGAAGTCGATCACGCCAGTGGCGCTCAATTCGATGATGCGGGTGGCCAGGGACGAGACGAACTCACGGTCGTGGCTGACGAAGATCAGCGTGCCCGGGTAGTTTTCCAGCGCCAGGTTCAGCGCTTCGATGGATTCCATGTCCAAGTGGTTGGTCGGTTCATCCATGATCAGCACGTTCGGCTTTTGCAGGATCAGCTTGCCGAACAGCATGCGGCCTTGCTCACCACCGGAAATCACCTTGACCGACTTCTGGATCTCGTCGTTGGAGAACAGCATGCGACCCAAGGTGCCACGGATCATCTGTTCGCCCTGGGTCCACTGGCCCATCCAGTCGAACAGGGTGACGTCGTCTTCGAAGTCATGCGCATGATCCTGGGCGTAGTAGCCCAGTTCTGCGGCATCGGTCCACTTGATGCTGCCGGCGTCCGGGGTCAGTTCGTTAACCAGGGTGCGCAGCAGGGTGGTCTTGCCAATACCGTTCGGGCCAATGATCGCCACGCGCTCGCCAGCTTCAACCTGGAAGCTGAAGTCCTTGAACAGTGGCTTGCCGTCGAAACCCTTGGCCATGCGCTCGACGATGACCGCCTGACGGTGCAGTTTTTTGTTCTGCTCGAAACGGATGAACGGACTGACGCGGCTCGAGGGCTTGACCTCGGCCAGCTGGATCTTGTCGATCGCCTTGGCACGGGAGGTGGCCTGCTTGGCTTTCGAGGCGTTGGCCGAGAAACGGCTGACGAAGGATTGCAGTTCGGAGATCTGTGCCTTCTTTTTGGCGTTGTCCGACAGCAGTTGCTCGCGGGACTGGGTCGCCACGGTCATGTACTCGTCGTAGTTGCCCGGGAACAGGCGCAGCTCGCCGTAGTCCAGGTCAGCCATGTGGGTGCACACGCTGTTCAGGAAGTGCCGGTCGTGAGAGATGATGATCATCAGGCTGGAGCGCTGGGTCAGGATGTTTTCCAGCCAACGGATGGTGTTGATGTCCAAGTGGTTGGTCGGTTCGTCGAGCAACAGCACTTCAGGATCGGAGAACAGCGCCTGGGCCAGCAATACACGCAGTTTCCAGCCTGGGGACACTTCGCTCATCGGGCCAAAGTGTTGTTCCAGGGGAATGCCCAGGCCCAGCAGCAGTTCACCGGCACGGGATTCGGCGGTGTAGCCGTCCATTTCGGCGAACTCGGTTTCCAGCTCGGCCACGGCCATGCCGTCTTCTTCGCTCATTTCCGGCAGCGAGTAGATACGGTCGCGCTCGGCCTTGACCTTCCACAGCTCTTCGTGGCCCATGATCACGGTGTCGAGCACGGTGAATTCTTCGTAGGCGAATTGGTCCTGGCGCAGTTTACCCAAGCGTACGTTCGGTTCCAGCATGACCTGGCCGCCGGACGGGTCGAGGTCGCCGCCGAGGATTTTCATGAAGGTCGACTTGCCGCAACCGTTGGCACCGATCAAGCCATAACGGTTACCGGCGCCGAACTTGACCGAGACGTTCTCGAAGAGCGGCTTGGCGCCGAACTGCATGGTGATGTTAGCTGTGGAGATCAATTACTTTACCTATCAATGAGTTGCGCGCGTGACGGCAGGAGCCATCAGGCATGCGTCAACAGCGACATCAAGGCGCGAAACCCGGTCGCTGAGCAGAAAATTTTGGATGTGTGTTGGAATTTGGCGCGCATTGTCGCATATGTCAGGCGACAGTTGTATGTCGAGCGAAGGAAGGTTTCGCCAGCGTCTCCGGCATCGCCAGCCATAACAGTGCCAAGGCCAGTGCCGCGACGCCGGCCAGGGTCAGGAAGGCCGCGTTGTAACCGGCCTGTTGCACCACGAAACCGGCCAGGCTGCTGCTCAACGCCGCACCCAGGCCAAACACCGTGGAGAGGGCGCCCAGGCTGACGTTGAAGCGCCCGGTACCCTGGGTCAGATCCTTGACGATTACCGGGAACAGCGCGCCGAAAATGCCTGCGCCAATGCCATCGAGCATCTGCACTGCCACCAGCCAGTAAGGATCATTGGACAGAGTGTAGAGCACCCCACGCAGCGGCAGGATCATGAAACCGGCCATCAGCAAGGGTTTGCGTCCCCAGATGTCAGCCTTGAGCCCGACCAGCCAGGCCATCGGCACCATCACCAATTGCGCGGCGACAATGCATGCCGAGGTCAGTGGCGTCGCCATTTGCAGGTTGATCTGCGACAGCTTCTGGCTGACCAGCGGCAGCATCGCGGCATTGGCCAAGTGGAACAGGGCGCAGCAGATGGCGAACAGCAGCAATGGGCGGTTCGCCAGCAACACCTTCATGCCGGAGGGTTGTTCATGATCGGTGTGGTGCTCGGGGTCGAAGCCCCGGGCGACTTCGTGGTCGATCGCCGCTGCCGACACACACGTGATCGCGACGATACTGGCCACCGCCATGAACGCCATCAAGTAGAACACCACCACCGGCCCGAACAGGTAGGCCAAGCCGCCCGCCAGTAGCGCAGCGACGGCATTACCCGCATGGTTGAAGGTTTCGTTGCGCCCTGTACGGCGGGTGAACGCGCGCGGTCCGGTGATACCCAGGGAGATCGCGCTGATCGCCGGGGCGAATACGGAGGCGGCAACGGCACTGGCGGCCTGGGTCAACGCCACCAGGCTGAAAGAACTGACAAAGGGCAGCAGCAGGCAACTGCCGGTCACCACAATGGCGGCCAGCGCGATCACCGCGCGCTTGCTGCGGGTACGGTCGATCAGAGCGCCCGCCGGACCCTGGGTAAGCAGCGCGGCGATCCCCGCCAGGGTCATGACCACGCCGATACTGGCGGGGTCCCATTTGTGCACGGCCAGCAGGTAAATGGCGAGATAGGGGCCGAGGCCGTCGCGCACATCCGCCAGGAAGAAATTCAGGCTGTCCAGGGACAAGGTATTGCGTAGGTCGGAATGTTTGGCCACGGCGCAGACTTCGGAGGCGGCGTTCAAGGGCTGAACACGCATTGCGTTAATGACCTGCACGCCTTGCGTTAAGTTTCGTGTGCTGTCCGAGGTTTTAATCCGTGAAAACTTGGCTTATTTACTGTGCCCCGCTGGCGAAGGGATTTTCCACCGGCAAAAAAAAGCCCGCGAGGAGAGGCGGGCCAAGGGATTTACTGGAGTAGGTGAGCTTTACCCTATAGGCCCGAAAGTGAAGGCTTTGTGAAAGTACTGTCGTGAGTTCGGATGTGGCTCGGTCAGATGCTGCGTACGAACGTGCGCATGGTTTGACCTGGGCCTGTACTGAATGCAATAGGCCGGGGCAGGCCTTCATCGGCTGCAATGAACACAAATTCATCCTCATCAAGGCGATAACTGGCGAGCAAGGGTTTGCCGGCGTCATCGCCGATGGAATCGATCCAGGTAATGCTTTTAGGTACGGTGCTGCTGTCCAGGACAAACCGGCCGGCCAGTAACACCTCACCACCGATTGTCTTCACTTCAAAGCAGTTGCCGGTAATTGTGGTCAGTGCCCCGGGGGCGCTGTGGGCGTCAACGGGGTTGAGCACGCCACTGTCTTCGAGTGAGATCTGTTCCCATGCACCTTGAAGGGCTTGAAGATCCGGGTCTGAAACGGCTGACATAAACATTCCTTTTGTTTGAGTTTGGACGCATGGCCATGAAGGCGAGGCGATGGCTTTTATCATTGCACTTGGCCATTGGCTAGCGTCCGGAGGGTCTGACCCACCCCATTTACACGACAGCTTTTCACAATTCTTAGTTAACTTTTGGTTACAACCTGTGGCTAAATAACTGCAAAGGGCCACGAACTGAGTTGTCACTCAGTGGTCGTGCCGATTGTGTGAATTGTGATTTCAGGTGCTGCTATCCAACCTCGGCCGTTGTGGGCGCGCAGGAGCAGCCTGTTCTCTTCTGACGTGTGACGAAATCCCTTGAAACTCATCATTGTTGTTCTCTACGTTGCCTCGATTGCGTATGTACACCTGCGCGGCCGGGTGCGGCATAAGCTGGGGCGCCAGCTCAGCGATCATTCGACCTTCCTGGCTCCGATCAACTGCTTTCTCTACCTTTTCTCCAAGCTGCCCAGCCGACCTTACCTGTCACCCAGCGATTTTCCGGACCTGAGCCCGCTCCAGGAACATTGGGAAGAAATCCGTCTGGAAGGCCAGAACCTGATGCGCGCCGGAGAGATCAAGCGCTCCGACCAATACAATGACGTGGGTTTCAACTCGTTCTTCAAATCGGGTTGGAAGCGTTTTTATCTGAAATGGTATGGCGACAGCCATCCGTCGGCGATGAAACTGTGCCCCCGTACCACTGAGTTGGTGCAGAGCATTGGCTCGATCAAGGCCGCGATGTTTGCTGAACTGCCACCAGGCTCCAAGCTGGTGCGCCATCGCGATCCGTATGCCGGCTCCTACCGCTACCATCTGGGCCTGGATACCCCGAATGCTCCAGGCTGCTACATCAACGTGGATGGCGAAAACTATTACTGGCGTGACGGTGAGCCGGTGATGTTTGATGAGACCTATATCCACTACGCCGAAAACACGACTCAGCAGAACCGCATCATTCTGTTCTGCGATATCGAGCGCCCAATGAAGTACCGCTGGGCGGCCGCGTTCAATCGCTGGTTCAGCCGTAATGTGATGGCGGCTGCCGGTTCGCCTAACGATGACGGTGACAAGACCGGTGGGCTCAACCGCGCCTTTACTCGCTTGTACAAGATCCGCCTGCGCGGTAAAGAGTTGAAAAAGCGCAATCGCACACGTTACTACCTGGAAAAGTGGGCGATTTTCGCTGCACTCGCCGCGATCTTTCTGCTGATCTGAGCCCCTCCAAGGGCGCCTTCTATTTCGGTGGCTGGGCGCCCAGTCTGTCCCACATCTTCTTGCTGATCTTCTGCCGGTTGGCATACCCGGCCCAGGGATCCGTCTTCAAACCTTCCAAGCGCTCCTGCAAATTGGCGACCGTCCATTGCTGGGCCCCGCGTAATGCCTTTAGCTCTTCACGACTGACCGGCACTGACACCGGCAAACCGGGGCGCGCCCGCACGGAGTACGCTGCCACAGTGCTGGCACCGCGCGCATTACGCAGGTAGTCGATAAAGATTTTGCCGACCCGGTTTTTAGGCCCTGACGTCGCGGTAAAACGCTCTGGCAGTTGCTCGGTTATGAATTGGGCGATGGCTTTGGCGAATGCCTTGACGGTGTCCCAATTGTCTCGACGCGCCAGCGGCACAACCAGGTGCAGACCCTTGCCGCCGCTCGTCTTGACGAACGCTTGCAGCCCCAATTCATCCAATACCGATAGCGTCAGCTGCGCCGCTTCCAGCATGGCCTTCCACGGCAGGGCCGGGTCTGGGTCAAGGTCGAGCACGAACAGATCCGGGGTTTCGATCTTGTCCGAGGTAGCGCCCCATGTGTGAAATTCCACCGCGCCCATTTGCACGGCTCCGATCAACGCGCCGACGCTGTCGATCTCCATCAGGCGCGCATGGCCGGGGTCGAGTGCCTGGTCCAACTGCTTGATATTGGGAATAGCCAGGCGTTCAGCGTGTTTCTGGAAGAACTGTTCCCCGTCGATGCCTTCCGGCGCCCTTAACAGTGATACAGGGCGATGATGCAGAAAGGGCAGTATCCATTCGCTGATGCTGTCGTAGAATTGCGCCAGCTGCTGTTTTTGCGTGCCGCTTTGTGTGTCGATCACGCGTTCGGGGTGGGTGATATTCACTTTGCCGCTGGTCTTTTTTGCAGGTTTCATGGATTTGGCAGTACGCGGTTGCTCAAGAATGATCTGCGTCGCCGGTTTGTCGGTGCGCAGCCCGACGAACGCGGCTTGGCGGACCACCCCTTCACGGGTCCATTCAGTGAATTGAACCTCGCCGACCAACGTTGGCTCTACCCAGTGCACGCCGCGGGCCTGGGCGCTGGTCAGCGGTTTGTCCAGGGGCGACGCCTTACGCTCAAGGCGCACGAGTTGCGCGTAGATCGCTTTCAGTGACGCCTGGTCAAAACCTGTCCCCACACGGCCGGCGTACACCAGCCCGGAGTCGTCGTTCACGGCCAACAACAGCGCCCCGAAACCACTGCGTGAACCCTGCGGTCGCGTGTAGCCGACGATCACGAATTCCTGGCGCAAGCGGCATTTGAGCTTGATCCAATCGGCACTGCGACTGGAAACGTACGGGCTGCCCAGGCGCTTGCCGATCACCCCTTCGAGTGCCAAGTCGCAAGCGCTCTCAAAGATATCTCGATGGTGGGCGGTGAAAGCGTCGGAGAATCGCAATAATTTGCTTCGGCCGCCGGCCAGCACATCCTTCAGAGCGGCACGGCGCTCCTCGACGGGCAATTGCCGTAGATCCTGGCCATTAAGGAACGGTGCATCGAACAGGTAATAGACGATGTCCAGACTGCGCCCGATATCAAAAGCGTTCTGCAGCGCCTGGAAATCCGGCAGGCCGTCGCCGTTAAGGCTGACTACCTCGCCGTCGAGCCAGCTGTCCTTGAGCTTGAGCGCTTGCAGGGCCTTGGCCTGGCGCGGCAGACGTTCGGTCCAGTCGTGGCCGTTGCGCGTGAACAAACGCACCTCGCTGTCGCGAATGCGCGCAAGTATGCGGTAGCCATCGAACTTGATTTCGTATTGCCAGTCGCCTTCGGGGGCACGATCCACCAGCGTGGCCAATTGCGGCGTAAAATGTTCGGGGAGGGCGGTGCTGGGCTTCCTGGTTTTGCCCCGGCGTTTAGGCTTGCCCACCGAGGCGTCGCTGAGCACGCTGTTGGGCTGGGCCTGGACGATATCGTAGTCTTCGGCCTTGCGTGCCTGCGGGTCCTTTTCCTTGATCAACAGCCATTGCTCTTTATCGCCGCTGCCTTTGAGGCGGGTACGTACCAGCGTCCAGTCGCCGGAGAGTTTTTCGCCGACAAGGGTGAACTTGAGTTTGCCGGCGGCGTAGGCCGCGCGGGGATCCTCATGGGGTTGCCATACACCACGGTCCCACACAATGACATCACCCGCGCCGTATTGGCCCGCCGGAATGCTGCCTTCGAAGCCGCCGTAACTCAGGGGGTGGTCTTCCACATGAACGGCCAGGCGCTTCTGGCTGGGATCCAGGCTCGGGCCTTTGGGTACCGCCCAACTGAGCAGAACGCCATCCAGCTCGAGGCGAAAGTCATAGTGCAAATTGCGCGCGTCATGCTTCTGGATAACAAAGGACAGCGCCGACCCTTTGCGCTTGCCGGCGGGTGCGCTGCCTGACGGTTCGGCGGTAATCCCGAAATCGCGCTTGCGGTTGTACTCGCTGAGAGGCTTTGGCATGACTTAGGAGGCCTTGGTGGATTTCTTCGCTGCGGGTTTTTTGGTGGTCTTGCCGGCCAGGCTGCGCTTGAGCAGTTCGGTCAGGTCAATCACATCGGCGGACTTACGTTCTTCACTGTCATTGCGGGTTTCCACGTCTTCTATCTTGCCTGCCTTGGCCTTCTTGGCCACCAGCGCCATGATTTTTTCCTGGAAGCTGTCGCGATAATCCTCGGGTTGCCAGTCGGCGCTCATGTCGTCCACCAGGCGCTTGGCCATGTCCAGCTCGCCTTTGGCCAGGCTGGGTTTGGTCACGTCACTGCCCAGTTCCAGTTCGTCCAGGCTGCGTACTTCGGCGGGCCAGCGCAGCATCACCAGTACAAGGGCAGAGTCCAGTGGCATCAATGCCGCCAGGTGCTGCTTGGTGTGCAGCACCACGTTGGCCAGGGCGACCTTGCGGGTTTTCTTGAGTGTTTCCCTCAGCAGTGCATAGACCTTGCCGCCACGTTTGTCCGGCGCAAGGAAGTAGGGGGTGTCGATGTTTTGCAAAGGGATCTGGTCGCTGGCGACAAACGCGATGATTTCGATGGTCTGAGTCGACTTGGGGTGGGCCGAGCGGATTTCCTCTTCGCTGAGCACCACGTAGCGACCTTTCTCGAACGCAACGCCCTTGACGATGTTGTCTTTGGTGACCTCCTTGCCGGTGGTCTTGTTGATGCGCTTGTAGCCCACCGGGTCCATGCTGCGCTTGTCCAGCCAGTCGAAGTCAACGCCTTGGGAAGAAGTGGCCGAGACCAGTGATACCGGTATATGCACCAGGCCAAAGCTGATGGCGCCTTTCCAGATTGCCCGTGGCATAAGTGCGACTCCTTGATAAGTGGCTGTGTTCTGGTGACTCGAACGCTGCGGGAAAAGTTTCCCTCGGCAGATGCGCGGACAGATCGTGTTACACCTGATGAGAAACTATTTAGTGTCGAAAGCCGAACCCAAGGCGTAGCGTGTTATCGAAAGCACGTACTCCTCGCCCCAGAGAGGCTTTGTCATGAACAGTCGTATGCGTCACGTTGCAGCGTTACTGTTGGGTTTGGCCCTTATTCCCATGGCCCAGGCGCAAAATCTGACGGGTAATAACAATCCCAACAACAGCCCGATCCACCGTGCCAATCCCAACAGCATGCAGGGCACGCAGCCCAATGCGCCGGCCATTCGCGGTATCCAGACCGGGCCGACCACGCGTACGCCGACCCTGGAAAACGGCGGTATCGGCAACAGTTACCCCAAACGCAATGCCGCTCCCAGCCGCCCGGCCACTGAAACCAAAGCCCCCACCTATGATGCCAACGGCAATCGCCGGTAAGGATCCAGCCTTATGTTTCTACGCAAAACCCTGCTAGCCGCACTTTGCGCAACCACGCTGCTGCCGATGACGGTCGCTTTCGCCGCCGATGCCCAGCAGTTCCCCAGCGAACAAGGCAGTATCACCGTCGCCACGGTCGCCAAAGGCCTTGACCACCCATGGGCGGTGGCCTTTTTGCCGGACAAGCAAGGCTTCCTGGTCACCGAGCGCCCGGGAAACCTGCGTTTTGTCAGCCCGGACGGCAAGCTTTCCGCGCCGTTGAAGGGCGTTCCTGAAGTGTGGGCAAAAGGCCAGGGCGGTTTGCTGGACGTGGTGCTGTCGCCGGATTTCAAAGAAGACCGCTTGGTGTACCTGTCCTACGCCGAAGGCGGCGGCAAGGACGGTACCGCCGGCACGGCTGTGGGCCGAGGACGCCTGGCGGCTGACCTCAGTGGCTTGACCGACTTCAAGGTGATCCTGCGCCAGGAGCCGAAGCTGTCGACCGGCAACCACTTCGGCTCGCGCCTGGCCTTCGACCGCGATGGCTATCTGTTCGTGACGCTGGGAGAAAACAACGATCGCCCGACGGCCCAGGACCTGGACAAGTTGCAAGGCAAGGTTGTGCGCATCTACCCGGACGGTCGCGTGCCGGAGGACAACCCCTTCGTCGGTCAACAAGGCGTGCGTCCGGAGATCTGGTCTTATGGCCAGCGCAATCCCCAGGGGCTGGCGCTGAACCCTTGGAGCGGCACGATCTGGGAAAACGAACACGGGCCGCGCGGGGGGGATGAGATCAACATCATCGAGCGAGGCAAGAACTACGGTTGGCCGTTGGCAACCCACGGCATCAACTATTCCCTGACACCGATTCCCGAAGCCAAGGGCAAAACGGTAGAGGGCACCGTACCGCCGCATCACGTGTGGGAAAAATCACCGGGCATCAGCGGCATGGCTTTTTACGATGCTGATCGCTTCAAGTCCTGGCAGCACAATGTGTTTATCGGTGCGCTGGCCAGCCAGGAGCTGATCCGGTTGCAGTTTGATGGGGACAAGGTGATCCACGAGGAACGTTTGCTGGGAGGCCTGAAGGCGCGGATCCGCGATGTACGGCAGGGGCCGGATGGCTTTTTGTACGTGCTGACGGATGAGGATGATGGCGTGCTGTATCGGGTTGGGCTGAATCAGGATTAAGCATTGGGGCCGGCAAACCGGCCCCAGCTGTTTTACAGATTTACAGACCTAACTCGGACAACCCCGGATGATCATCCGGGCGGCGTCCCAGCGGCCAGTGGAACTTGCGCTCGCTTTCCTTGATAGGCAGATCGTTGATGCAGGCAAAACGGTTGGCCATCAGGCCGTTCTCGTCGAACTCCCAGTTCTCGTTGCCGTAGGAACGGAACCAATTGCCCGAATCGTCGTGCCACTCATAGGCATAACGCACCGCAATGCGGTTGTCGGTGAATGCCCACAACTCTTTGATCAGTCGGTAATCCAGTTCCTTTGCCCATTTGCGGGTGAGAAAGCCTTTGGCTTCTTCGCGGTTATGCGCGAATTCGGCGCGGTTACGCCATTTTGTGTCCAGTGTATAGGCCAGGGACACGCGCTGCGGATCACGGGAGTTCCAGCCGTCTTCTGCCAGGCGGACTTTCTCTATGGCCGACGCGCGAGTGAACGGCGGCAGGGGCGGACGTGTTTCTACAGTCGATGACATTGGGCAGTTCCTCAATGAATAAGGATTTATCGGAAGTTGCGCCTACCTGCGGGTTCAAAGTCCCAATAACGTTCGCGCCATGCATTGCGCATTATCGGCAGCTGTTGAATCGCCCATCACCAGGGCAACGGTAATGGCACCATCGATCAGGATCAGCAGTTGCGCGGCCTGCCGTTCAGGGTCGGGGGTGCCATGTGCTTGACACAGTTCAAGTGCGTACTCGAACAGTTTCTGTTTATGGGCTTTGGCCAACAGGCGCACTGGGTCGTGTCGGTCGCCGGTTTCGCCACTGGTGTTAATGAACGCGCAGCCACGGAAGTCGGCAGTGCCGAACCAGTCCTTGAGCGCGCTGAACAGTGCCAGCAGGCGTTCTCCCGTGTTTTCGCGGCGTTCCACTTCATCGCGTAGCCACTGCATCCAACGCTCGTCGCGACGTCGCAGGGCAGCCATTACCAACTCGTCTTTATTGGCGAAGTAGCGGTAAACACTTTTTCGCGAGACACCGGCGGTCTTCACCAGAAAGTCCATGCCAGTGGCGGCGATGCCATGGCGGTAGATCAACTTTTCAGTGACGTCGAGAATGATGTCGCGGGTTTCATTGTGGGTCATGTCGTTCATGTTGCGAACAGTAGAACGATCGTTCTTCTTGGTCAATTAAAATTTTTCCATGCGTCGCGACGAGACCTGAGCCCCCCCATGGTGTAAGCTCGGGGCCTCTTCGGATTCGACCCATTGCGAGCCTTATGCCGTCGTTCTTCAAACGCTCCCTGTTGCCCAAACTGCGCGGTTTCCCCCTCACGCCCGATGCCCTTGAGGTGCTGTCCGGCGCCGACGCCTATCGTCGCTGCCTGCTGGAGAAGATTGCCCAGGCTACTCGGCGCATCTATATCGTCGCGCTTTACTTGCAGCAGGACGAAGCGGGGCAGGAGATCTACGATGCGCTGCACGCCGCCAAGGCCGCACGGCCACAATTGGAAATTGTGGTGGTGGTCGATTGGCTGCGCGCCCAGCGGGGCTTGATCGGGGCCGGCAAGCAGCCAGGCAACAGCGCCTGGTATCAATCCATGACCCAAAGTCACAGCACTGAAGTGCCGGTGTACGGCGTGCCGGTGCAAACCCGCGAGCTGTTTGGCGTGCTGCACCTCAAAGGCTTTGTGATCGACGATACCGTGCTGTACAGCGGCGCCAGCCTGAACAATGTGTACCTGCACAAATTCGACAAGTACCGCTTCGACCGCTACCACCTGATCCACAGCAAAGCCCTGGCGGACTCGATGCAACACCTGGTGGAACATGGACTGGTCGCCTCCAAGGCGGTCAATCGCCTGGACCTGCCCAATCCGCCCACTACGCGCAGCCTGCGCAACGATATCGGCGACTTGCGCAGCCGCCTGAAACACGCGGCCTATGACACCACCATGGGGCAATTGCCCAATGAACACCTGTCGGTCAGCCCATTGCTCGGGGTCGGTAAGAACAACCCCTTGAACCGGGTGATCCTTGAACTCATCGCCAGCGCCCAGCACCAACTGACCATCTGCACGCCGTACTTCAACCTGCCGCTGCCGGTGACCCGCGAAATCAACCGTGCCCTGGCGCGCGGGGTGAAGATCGATATCATCGTCGGCGACAAGACCGCCAACGACTTCTACATCCCGCCGAGCGAGCCGTTCAAGGTCATTGCAGCACTGCCTTACCTGTACGAAATCAGCCTGCGCCGCTTCGCCAAGCGCCATCAGCCAATGATCGACAGCGGCCAGTTGAACCTGCACTTGTGGCGCGACGGTGACAACACTTACCACCTCAAGGGCATGTGGGTCGACTTGCGTTACACCTTGCTGACCGGTAACAACCTCAACCCGCGCGCGTTCCGCCTCGACCTGGAAAACGCCTTGTTGATCGATGACCCCAAAAGTGAGTGGCAGGAGCCGAGACGCACGGAGCTGGCACAGATTTTCCAGCACACCACGCGTATTGAACGTTATCAGGACTTGCAGGCGTTGCCGGACTATCCCGAGGCGGTCGGCAAGTTCCTGCGACGTGTCAGCCGGGTACGAATCGAACGGTTGTTGTATCGAATTCTCTAGGACCTCTTCTCGATTTCATCGCTGGCTTTAGGCGTCCGCTTATAGAACGGCTGCCTTTTCTCCTCTTACAGTGGCTTCCAACCGTTCAAGGAGGCACGGCTTTTCCCCAATGGAATCTGCCATGAAGAGGAGAGCAACATGCCATCAGTCCGTGCCCAAGGTGGTCCGATCCTATTCGCATCGGCCACTGTGGCGTCTGACCAGACGCCCATTTCCCAACCTTCAATTTCCCTTGTTCCATCCACCCCCTCCGTTCCTGTCCCCCAACTCCCCGATACGCAGGCAATTCCGGCTCCTGACTGGACGCTGCCCATGTCGCCCAGTGACAACGCCAGCGCCGGCGACGCCACGTTGGCCGAGCGTCTGGCACACGCCCTCGCCAGCGGCCAGAACAGCGTAGCAATCCCCAAGGACAGCAGCCTCGGAGGGGCTTTGATCCTCTATCGTCAGTTGCTTGAGCAAGCGTCTTCTCAGTCCTGGTTCTCGCGTAAAGGCTTGGCAACGGACACCCTGACACTACGCAAGGATCGCGTAGAGGGCTTCACCACCGTGGGTGGCGTACGCACCGCCGTAGCGTCCAGCGTTACTGACGACAGTGACTGGGGGGAGGCAAGCCGGCATCTGCGGGCGATGCGCAATCTGCTTGACCCCGACGACAAGGGCTTGCCCTACGTCAGTACCGACGAACCCCGTATGCCTCTCCACGTCGTGTTGAATGCCTACGGTCTCGACCCTGGCGAGTCCACTGAACAGAAGCGGGCACTTAAAGATCAGGTGGCGGCGAATGGCTTGACGGCGGCCCCTCGGTTTTTTGCAGCGCTCGACGACGTTCGCAGCGTCATCAGTGACCTGGATGAGCGGGCTTTCCTGGCTGACTTGCTCGGCGAGCAGGTGCAGAACCTGGCGGATGGCAGTGCTACCGACTGGTCGACACTGAAGATCCAGATATCGCCGGCCTCAGCCAAGGGCATTGGGCCTCACCCCAGCTACGATGTTGCCCAGTTGCTTGAGCATAAGGGGTTGGGCGTGCCCCGTACGGCTGCAGCGACCCGCAACGTCATTCGGTGGTTGCGCACAGTCCTGCCACCGGCTCCGCCCTTGGGTGATTATTCTGGGTTGATCCCGCGACAACCGGGTGATCCGGACTACAAATCGCTGGTGACGCTTGCGTTGTACACCCCGGCAACACTGAGTGCCGATCCCGACGCTCACCTTAGGAGGTTGAGCCAGGGGCCGGACGCTGTAGCATTTGGCAACATCCTTGCCACGGTATTGGACGGCCCCGCCGGTTCGATAGGCGGTTACGCGCTCTACAGCCCCCGCAACGCGGGACGCACCTTGGGTGAAGTCCGCCAGGCCCTGGAACAGCACTTGCGTGACACCCAGTTGATGCACCCCAACTTCGCGCTGCTGGTGGCCCATGTCGCGCTGGCGCGGGTAGCCCCCGAGTTTCTGGTCCGGGACGTACCCGAGGGCATCAAGATCGGCACATCGGCCTGGACGGAACTGCGGCTTGGCTGCGCGATGGCTGAATGCATGTTGCCAGGCACCTCTCGGATGATGGATGAGGAGCAGGTTTGCGCACTGACGGGCCTGGAGTTTACGTCTGAAGGCCAACGCACGCTCATGCAGGAGAAAGCCCTTGGCATATTGCTCGACTGGGGAGTGCTCAATGGCGTCATACCGGACAAGCCTCAAGGCCAGCATACTCAGGAGGATCTCAAGAAAGCGTCGAGTGTGTTCTCGCGGCAACGGGCACTGTCGGTTCGTTCGTTCAATCGCTTGAGCACCGTCCTGCCGTCGCGCAGGCAGGTGGCTACCCAGGAGTTGCTCAAGGCCATGCCTCAGACCAGCCTCAGCCAATTGGAGGCCATGACGGTTCATCTCCACGACTCCGACGAACGCCGCAATCTGAGGCGCTCCGAACCGCGTACCCGCTCGCTGATCGAGACGTACATGAGCGGTGATCTGATCAAGGACAGATGGGTCTTGACCACCGATATGACCAGCCCCGTCAAACGTCCGGACACCCCCTATAGCAACGTTAACGAGTCCCCGACCATTTCGGCCACAGCTCGAGAAAAACTCAACGAAATCATCGAACGGCTTCCCGCCTTGGACCCTTTATTGGAACGAGTGGTTTCCCGTCACCACGCCGATCAACAGATGGGCTTTGTCACCAAGCTCAAACTGATGTTCGCTGGCTTGCCATTGGCCGATCGCCAGCGCATCGAGCTGGGCAAGGTGGAGCTGTTCACGCTGCGCAAGGCCACCGGCAAGCAGCAGGTGTGGGAGTCGGATCTCGACCGAGAGGCGGTCACCGCGCGGCAGGGGACATTGATGCGTGTGCTTCACGACAATACTGTCACGTATTACGAAGTGCTATACAGCGGAAACATCATCAAGCACGACAGCCTCGAAGTAACGACTGCGCTGGACAAGGTGGCCTACGATAGAAGCCACCTGGCCAAGTACAAATTGCTTGCAGACAAATACATCCGTCGCGGTCACGAGGTCGGCTTGGATTTCAATGCATATTCCAGCGGTGCGCCAGCACGCGAAGGTGACAGTTCTTCCGACGTCATTCTCGATAAAGTCGGCGTTACCAAAGGTCCCCGCCCACTCCCCGACAGTGTGACCAAGGAATCGTTTGTTCCTGATACCTATCAGTCAGACCGTATCGAGGACATTGCCGTTGAGATCACCGAACACAATTTCTACGAAAGTGCGAAGGACATGCTTGCACGGGCAAAGGGACAGTTACCCGTGGAAAAAAGCCGCGAGGCCCATGCGCGGGATCTGAACCTGCTGCTATCGCTGGTTCCCTTCGTCGGGGCCTATCAGGATTTTCGCGATGGTGATTTTGGTAAAGGCCTGCAAAGCCTGGCATTGGACGGCGCAGGCTTGATGATTGGCGCGGGGGGCCAGGCACGGTCGTTGATCCGTTCGCTCAAGACCCTGGTAAAACACAGCAGCCGGCCGAGCATTGGCAGATTCAGCGCTCGCGTTGCGCCACACACTCCCAAGGGCGCCTGGTCCTGGAATGAACCTAAGGTGCGCTTCAGCGACGCCGCGTTTGACCTTTCCAAGCAGACGGCGCTGTTCTGGAGCGCGGTCCTCAATCCGGTGGATGGTTATCCGCGCCTTATCAGTGCCGCGTCCAAGGGCCTGTCCAAGCTGCCCAGCCTGAGGACTGTCAGTACGGGCTTGAGCAAGGCAATGCCTCACCTGATGACGATAGAGGAAAAAATGCGTTGTTATTTTCTGGTCGGTACAGGCCTGGTTGATCCTACCAAGCCGCCCGGATCGCAAGCTGCATGAGCATAGCGGCCGCTCCACCAAGGGTGGCTGAGCGGTCGCCAAGCCGTGGGGTCAGTTCAGACCCAACTTGCCGCGCAGTGTCGAGAGGTCTTCCGCGAGGGTGTTGACCGGACCCACCAGTGCCTTGCGATCGTTTTCCTTGACCTTGTCGTAGGTCTCGAAGCCGCCGTCCTTGGTCTTGTATTTGGCCAGGATCTTATCCACGGCGGCGAAGTTCTTGTCGACTTTGGTCAGGAAGGCCTTGTCCTGTTTCTCGATCTGGCCACGGAACAAGTCGACGATTTTCTTCGCGCCGTCGATGTTGCCCTGGAAGTCATACAGGTCGGTGTGGCTGTAGCGGTCTTCTTCGCCGGAGATCTTGGTGGCGGCGACTTCTTCGAGCAGGGCTGCGGCACCGCCGACGACTTTTTCCGGCGGGAAGGTCAGGCCATCGACGCGGGTCTTGAGGTCGTTGACGTCGGTGTTGAGTTTGGCGGTCAGGGTTTCCAGGCCCTTGGTGGTGTTCTGGGAAAACAGTGCGTATTCGATGCGGTGGAAGCCGGTGAAGTCTTCGGCGGTCACGCCTTTTTCATGATCGTCGACGCGGGAGTCGATGGAAGCGTCGAGGTCGCTGAACAGCTCGGCGATCGGCTCGATGGACTCATAATGCACGCGGGTCGGCGCGTAGAGTTTCTTGGCGGTGGCCAGATCGCCCTTGTTGATGGCGTCGGTGAAGGCTTGGGTCTGGGTGACCAGCTCGCCGATCTCTTCGGTGACGTAGATTTTGTAGTCCGACACCGGCCCTACCAGGTCCAGCGGCGCGGCAGCGGCGAAGGCTGCCAGCGGCGAAAGGGTCAGCAATAACGACAATGCGATAGACGACTTTTTCATGGGACGATTTCCGCTCTGGGGTCTGTTTTAGGTATGGGCAGTGGTTTGAGGGTGCGTTGCAGCCAATAGCGTGCGCCCAATGAAATCTTTGGGCCCGACGACCCCTGGCAAGGTGAAGAAGTACCCACCGCCAACCGGCTTGAGGTATTCCTCCAGGGGCTCACCGTTGAGCCGGGTTTGCACACTGATGAAGCCTTTCTCCAGGTCGGCCTGGTAGCAGATGAACAGCAGCCCCATGTCCAGCTGACCGTTTTTGTTCACGCCGTTGGAGTAGTTGAACGGCCGACGCAGGATCAGATTGGCCTGCGTCTGCGGGGTGCGCGGGTTGGCCAGGCGGATGTGGGCATCGAGTTTGGTCAATTTGCCTTCAGGGTCCTTGCTGTAGTCGGGCACCTGGGTTTCGTTGTGGCCATCCATCGGCGCGCCGGTGGGTTTGACGCGGCCGATGATGCTTTCCTGTTCTTGCAGCGGGGTGCGATCCCAGCGTTCGACGAAATTGCGGATGATGCGCACGGCCTGATAGCTGCCGTTGGCCGCCCATGCCGGTTCGTCACTGCCAGGCTGCACCCACACGATCTGGTCCATGGCCTTGGCGTCGTTGGAGTCCGGGTTGGCCGAACCGTCACGGAACCCCAGGAAGTTACGCGCGCTCTGCGCCGGCTCTCCGGGTTTGCTCGGCGCCTGGGGCGGCACACTGCCTTCTTGCTTCCAGCGCACCAGCAACAGGTCGGGCAGGTTCTTCACGATGTCGCGCAAAGCGTGGATATTGGTGTCCGGGGTGTTGGAGCTGAATTGCAGGCTCAGGTCGCCGTGGCACTGCGCCGGCTCCAGCGCATCGTTGGGGAACCCAACCATGCGGCTCAGGCGCTTGGGTTTGACTGCCGTGAGGCCGAAGCGCTCATCGAACAGCGATTCGCCGACGGATACGGTGACGGTCAGGTTGTCGGGCGTGACCACCGGGCCGAGGATGCCGGAGTCGGTGGGCGGCAGTTTCGGGTCGACCTGCGGCACGGTGCCGCCGGTCATCAGAAAGGCGATGCGTTCGTTCAGGGTACGGAACAGGCGCTCCAGGTCGTCACGGTCGCTGGCCAGTACGTCGAACGCCACAATCATGCCGCACGCCGGGCGTGGGGTGACGATACCGCTCTGGTGCTTGCCGTAGAAATCGTGATGGTCCTGGGTCTTGTCACTGCGCGGCGCGGTGGTGACTTGCTCGGCCGCGGCGGCCATGGCCGGGCAGGTCAGCGTGCTGCCGGCAATCGCGGCGCCGGTGGCGGCCATGCCCAGCAGGACGCGGCGGCGTTGGAGGTCAAATTGTGCGGAATCACTCATGTGTGCGGTCGTCTTCACTGCAGGCCGGAAAGGCCAAGGGCGGGGTCGATTCCATCGAGTGCAGCGGCCAGAGCCTTGGCCTTGTGGGCGATCTGCTGACGCTGATCGGCGGTCACGTTGTCATAGGTGGCGTAGCCCTTGTCGACCTTGAAGCCCTGGAGTTCGGCATCGAAGGCGGAGAGGGCGCTGTCGACTTTGGGCAACAGGTCGGCGGCGGATTTTATCAGCAGCGGTCGCATCAACTCGACGACCTTGTGGGCGGCTTCCAGGTTGGCGGCGAAACCATTCAGGTCGACATGGCTGTAGCGCTCCTCTTCACCGCTGATGGCGCGCACATCGGCGAGGCTGTTGAGATTGCGCACCACGATGCTCACCAGTTGTTCCGGCGGCAGGGACTGGGCGAGCAATTGCTGCTTGAGTGTGGTGACGTCGGTCACCAGGCGCTGTGCAACCGGGCCCAGGCCGTCGAGGCTACGTTGCTGGAACAGGCTGTATTCCAGGCGATGGAAGCCGCTGAAGGCCGGGTCCTGCTCGCGCTTCTCGAAATAGTCGGCGCGGGCATTGATCGCGTTGTCCAGCTCGGCCAGGCGTTGCGATGCGGGGGCCAGGCGTTGGTAAGCCTCGCGCGCCGGAACATAGAGCGCTTGAGCCTGGGCCAGCTCGCCGGCGTCGACGGCCTGTTGCAAGGCGGTGACGGCCTTGATCAATGCGCTGCCTTGGCTGCTCAGGTACACGCGGAATTCCGACAGTGGCCCGATAAACGCCACCATCGACGGTTTGGCCTTGGCCTGGGCATCGGACTCGGCGGTCGGTGTCACGTGCAAGGTGCCGCGCGGGTTGCTCAGCAGGCCGCAGGTGATCGCGTAGTCGCCGGGCAGCAGGTTGGCGTTGATCACCTGACTCAGGCCGGGGGCGATGTTTTCGCGCTCTTCGACCACCAGCACGCCGTCGAGGATTTCCCATTCCACCGCACGGTCGGAGCGGTTGATGATGCGAAAGCTCGCGCGGCCGGCGGGCACGCTGAGTTCATTCGGTTCGCAGGCGTGATCATGGATGGTCACGGCGATTTCATTGTGGTTGGTCTGGCGCTTGCTCGCCGCCAGTTGCGAGGCGTAGTAGAACAGGCCACCGGCGGCGATCATCACGACCACCGAGCCCGCCACGGCCCAGCGCAGGGCGCGGGGTGGCGAGGACGGTTGAGGAGTAGGGTTGGACAAGAGGCGGTCCTTACTGGTTGGCAACAGAAGAAGGTGAGGCGGCAGGCTTGGACGGTGCGGTGGGCAGGAAGAACATCACCAGGGCTACCACCAGGTAAATCAGGTAGGCGCCGAGGGTGCTGATGGTGGGCGCTTCCTGATAACCGAACATCCCGGCCAGCACCGAGCCCAGCGGGCTGTCCATGGGCAGCGCGGTGCTGAAGTCGAACAGCACGGTTTGCAGGTGATTCCATACCCCCGCTTCGTGCAGGGCTTGCACCGAATTGGCCAGGATGCCGGCGGCCACCACGAGGATAAAGAGGCCGGTCCAGCGGAAAAACGCGCCCAGGTTCAGGCGCATGCTGCCGGTGTAGATCAGGAAACCGACGATGATCGCCAGGATCAAGCCGAGCAGGGCGCCAATCGGCGCGCCTGGGCCTTCACTCTGCTGGAACACGGCCAGCAGGAAGAACACGGTTTCCAGGCCTTCGCGGGCCACGGCGAAAAACACCATGAGGATCAACGCGGTCACCTGGTGCTTGGAACCGGCCAACGCGTGATCGAGGGATTCGTGCAGGGAATGCTTGATGGAGCGCGCCACCTTGCGCATCCAGAACACCATGGAACTGAGGATGCCTACAGCGACCAGGCCGACGATGCCTTCGAACAATTCCTGCTGTTTTTGCGGAAACTCGGCGCTGACCAGTTCCAGGCCTCCACCGACCAACAGGGCCAATGCGGCGGCGAGAAATACGCCGATCCATACGGCCGGCATCCACTGGCCACGGCCGGTCTGTTGCAGGTAGCTGGCGATAATGCCAACGATCAATGCGGCTTCAATGCCTTCGCGCAGCATGATGAGGAAAGGAACGAGCATTCGGCACCGCATGACAACTAGATAGGGTGCTAAGTTGTAACATAATGATACTCATTGCTAAACAACAATTCTTGACGTTTGCTGAACAATGGCTGAACGGTGGTGGCAATGCGCATCCGCCCTTATGATGCGTGCCATTCTTTGCGCAGCTCTGGATACGCGGTCCACCATGTCGGAAAAAGACACCATTTCTATTCACCTTGTGCGCGAAGCCTTGCTGCAAAGCTGCGCGCCGGGGGCGACGAGTGCCGAAGTGCTGCACAAGGCCGGGATTGACCCGCAGTGGCTGGCCGAGCCTGCCGCGCGGGTTTCGGCCACCACCTACGCACGGCTGTGGCGCCTTTTGGCACGGCGCACCGATGATGAGTTCTTCGGTATGGACCCGCGCAAGCTCAGGTCCGGCAGCCTGGCGTTTCTCTGCCGCGCTGCAATGGCGCAGCCAACGCTTGCCACCGCCCTGAAGGCCGGGCTGGAGTTCCTGTCACTGATGCTGGAGCGACTGCCCGCTGAGTTGGTGCGTCAACAAAGTCTGGCGGAGATCGTATTGGTCGAGCCCGAGGCTGAACCTAATCGGGCCTTCACTTACTTCACTTACTGGATGATCGTCCACGGTGTCGTGTGCTGGTTGGCAGGACGACGTATTCCAATCCTGGCGATTGAGCTGCGCTGCGCAAAGCCGGAATTCTGTCACGACTACCAGGTGATGTTTTCCGACAACCTGCGTTTCGACCGACCCCGCACGCGGATGATCTTCTCCGCCGACTGCCTGGACCTGCCGATCAAGCGCACCCCGGAAGAACTCCAGCGCTTCCTGGCCCACGCGCCCGCCAATATCCTGGTCAAGTACCGCGACCCCGACAGCCTCGCCATGCGGATCAAACACGATTTGCGCCAAATGCCCCCCGAAACCTGGCCGGAAACCGAAGGCCTCGCGGTCAGCCTGTGCATCTCGGCCTCAACCTTGCGCCGTCGCCTGGCAGAAGAAGGGCAGACCTATCAAGGGCTCAAGGACAGTGTGCGTAAGGAATTGGCGATTGTGTGGTTGGCGGAGCCACAGATAAGTTTCGCGCAAATCGCGGAGCGGCTGGGGTTTGCTGATACGAGTTCGTTTTATAAGGCGTTTCGTAAGTGGGCGGGGTCGAATCCGGGGCATTATCGGAGTTTGATTCTGGGTGAAGCTGATTGATCAAGGGCCCAAAAAAACCCCGTGACCGAATGGACCACGGGGCTAAAAATTGGTTGGATGCGACCAACCAAAGGAGCTCTTTACCTCACTTGGCGCTGGCGACCACCGTATCCGGCTGCCAGCCACCGCCCAACGCCTTGTAGATCGCGACGATACCGCGATACAAATCCACTTCGGCCTGGGCCTGGGAGTCTTCGGCGGCCAGGCGCTCACGTTGCGCGTCCAGTAGCACCAGGAAGTCCACGGTGCCCTCGCGGTAGCGGATCGCGGCCAGGTCGGCGGCGGCGCGGCTGGATTCGCTCTGGCGGATCAGTGAAACCAACCGTTGCTGACGCTTGCCGTAGTCGCTGAAGGCGTTCTCGGACTCTTCCAGTGCCAACAACACTTGCTGCTCGTAGGTTGCCAGGGCGCCATCCGCCTCGGCATCGGCGCCGCGCAAACGGGCGCGCACACTGCCCAGGTCAAAGGCTGCCCAGGTGATGCTCGGGCCAAGGGCCCAGGCATTGGCGGCGGACGAACCGATCTGCGAGCCACGCCCGGCGGTAAAGCCGAGGAAGCCGCTGAGGCTGACCCGTGGGAACAGGTCGGCCTTGGCCACGCCGATACGTGCAGTGGCAGCGGCCAGTTTGCGTTCGGCGCTGAGAATGTCCGGGCGACGTTGCAGCAGTTGCCCCGGATCGCCAATCGGCAAGGCCTTGGCAATCGCCGGCAGGTCTTTCGGGCTCAGGTCGACTGTCAATTTGTCGGGACGCTGGCCGAGGAGGGTAGCGATGCGGTTACGCTCGCGCACTTGTTCGGCTTGCAGTTGCGGCACGCTGGCTTCAACCGCCGCGAGGCGTGCGTCGGCACGCTCCACGTCGAGCTGGTCGCCCACACCGGCATCGCGCAGGCTTTCGGTGATGGTGCGCGATTCCTGCTGGTTCTTCAGGTTGTCCAAGGCGATGCGTTCACGCAGTTGCGCGCCACGCAATTGACCGTAGGCATCCACCAGTTCGGCGATCAGGGTGACTTGCAGCTGGTACAAGTCAGCCTCGGCGGCTTGTTGGTCGGCGTCGGTGGCTTCCAGGTTGCGCTGGATGCGACCGAACAGGTCCAGTTCCCAGGCCATGTCCAGGCCGAGGTCGTAACGCTCACTGTTGACACGCTTGGTAGTCTGGCCCGGGATTTGCCCTTTGGCCAGGTCACTGCTGGCACGGCTGGTGATGGTCGGCATGGCGTCATTGCTGGCGTCATCCCGGATCGCCCGTGCCGCACGCAGACGGGCAAAGGCGACACGCAGATCCCGGTTGCCTTGCAGCGACTGGGTTACCAACTGGTTGAGGGTCGGGTCCTCGAACTGCTGCCACCAGATGCCTTCGAACTTGGCGTGGTCATACTGCTTGGCATCGGCAGCGGCCGTGATATTGGCCGCCTCCGGGGTCTGGGCTTTGTAGTCCGGGCCTACGGCACAGGCGCTCAGCGCCAGTACCAGCAGGCTCGGCAGGAATACTTTCACACTCATTGCTGTGTCTCCAGCTTCAAGGCCTTGGCCGCTTTGCGCGCTTCGCTGCGTTCCACATAGCGACGGATCAGTACGTAGAACACTGGCGTCAGCAACAGACCGAAGAAGGTCACACCGATCATCCCGGAGAACACCGCCACGCCCATGGCATGACGCATCTCGGCACCGGCACCGCTGGACAACACCAGTGGCACCACCCCCATGATGAAGGCGAACGAGGTCATCAGGATCGGCCGCAGACGCAGACGGCAGGCTTCCAGCACCGCCGCGAGCGGGTCGAGGCCTTCTGCCTGTTTGTCCTTGGCGAACTCGACGATCAGAATCGCGTTCTTACACGCCAGGCCCACCAGTACGATCAGGCCGATCTGGGTGAAGATGTTGTTGTCGCCGCCCGAGATAATTACCCCGGTAATCGCCGACAGCAGCGTCATCGGTACGATCAGGATCACTGCCAGCGGCAGGCTCCAGCTTTCGTATTGAGCCGCCAGTACCAGGAACGCCAGCAGTACGCAGAGCGGGAACACGAACAGCGCGGTGTTACCCGAAAGGATTTGCTGATAGGTCAGGTCAGTCCACTCGTAGGTCATGCCGTTGGGCAGTTCTTCTTTCAGCAGTTTCTCGATCGCCGCTTCAGCCTGGCCGGAGCTGTAGCCCGGTGCAGCGTTGCCGTTGATTTCAGCGGTGATGAAGCCGTTGTAGTGCATCACGCGGTCCGGTCCCGAGGTGTCGCTGACCTTGATGAAGGTCGCCAGCGGGATCATCTCGCCTTTGTTGTTGCGCACTTTCAGCTGGCCGATCTGGTCTTCGTCCAGGCGGAACTGTTGCTCAGCCTGTACGTTGACCTGGTAGGTCCGGCCGAAGCGGTTGAAGTCGTTGGCATACAACGAGCCCAGGTAGATCTGCAGGGTGTCAAAGATGTCGCTGATCGCCACGCCGTGGGTCTTGGCCTTTTCACGGTCGATGGCGGCATCGACCTGGGGCACGTTGACCGTGTAGCTGGTGAACAGGCCGAACAGCTCCGGCGTGGTGCGGCTCTTGGTAATGATGTTCTGCACTTCTTTGTACAGCTCGTCGTAACCCAGGTTGCCACGGTCTTCGATCTGCAGGCGGAAACCACCAATCGTGCCCAGGCCCTGTACCGGCGGCGGTGGGAAGATCGCCATGTAGGCTTCCTGGATCTCGCTGTATTTACCGTTCAACGCACCGGCAATTGCACCGGCTGACATGCCCGGGTCTTTACGCTCGTCGAAAGGCTTCAAGGTCACGAACACAATGCCGCTGTTCGGGCTGTTGGTGAAACCGTTGATCGACAGGCCGGGGAACGCCACGGCGGCTTCCACACCTGGCTGTTTCAGCGCGATGTCGGACATGCGCTTGATCACGTCTTCGGTACGATCCAGGCTCGCGGCGTCCGGCAATTGGGCGAAGGCCACCAGGTATTGCTTGTCCTGGGCCGGTACGAAACCGGTCGGGGTGTGGGCAAAGCCCAGCCAGGTCAGGACCATCAAGCCGGCGTACAGGAACAGTGCGATACCGCTGCCTCGGATCACGCGGCGAACGGTGCCGACATAGCCATGGCTGGCCTTGTCGAAGAAGCGGTTGAACGGTTTGAACAGCCAGCCGCCCAGCAATTTGTCGAGGAACTTGGAGAAACCATCCTTCGGCGCATTATGGCTCTTGAGCAATACGGCAGCGAGGGCAGGGGACAAGGTCAGCGAATTGAAGGCCGAGATCACCGTCGAAATCGCAATGGTCAAGGCGAACTGCTTATAGAACTGCCCGGTCAAGCCGCTGATGAAGGCCGCTGGAACAAACACTGCACAGAGTACCAACGCCGTGGCGATGATTGGCCCCGTCACTTCGCTCATGGCTTTTTCGGTGGCGGGGAACGGCTCCAGGCCCAGCTCGATGTTGCGCTCGACGTTCTCCACCACCACGATGGCGTCGTCCACCACGATACCGATGGCCAGTACCAGGCCGAACAAAGACAGCGCGTTGAGCGAGAAGCCAAACAGGTGCATCACCGCAAACGTACCAATCAACGATACCGGCACGGCCACCAACGGAATGATCGAGGCGCGCCAGGTTTGCAGGAACAGGATTACCACCAGCACAACCAGGATCAGCGCTTCGAACAGGGTATGCACCACCGCTTCGATGGAGCCACGCACGAAGATGGTCGGGTCATAGACGATGCTGTAGTCCATGCCTTGCGGGAAGCTCTTTTTAAGCTCTTCCATCTTGCCGCGCACTTCATTGGAGATCTCGATCGCGTTGGAACCTGGGCGCTGGAAGATCGGGATTGCCACGGCCGGCTGGTTGTTCAGCAACGAGCGCAGGGCGTATTGGCTGGAACCCAGCTCCACCCGCGCGATGTCTTTGAGGCGAGTGATTTCACCATTGTCGCCGGAACGAATAATGATGTTTTCGAACTCTTCCTCAGTCACCAGGCGACCTTGGGTGTTCACCGACAACTGAAACGCGGTAGCGGTCGGCGCAGGTTGTGCACCCAAGGCACCGGCCGCCACTTGACGGTTCTGCTCACGAATTGCCGTCACTACGTCAGTGGCCGTCAGGTTGCGCGAAGCGGTCTTGTTCGGGTCCAGCCACACACGCAGGGAGTAGTCGCCCATGCCGAACAATTGCACGTCACCCACACCGCCCAGGCGCGCCAGCTCATCTTTCACGTTGAGCAAGGCATAGTTGGACAGGTACAGCATGTCGTAGCGCTGATCCGGTGACGTCAAGTGCACCACCATGGTCAGGTCGGGGGAGGCCTTGTCCACGGTGATACCGATGCGCGTCACTTCCTCAGGCAGTTTCGGCTGAGTCCGGGTCACACGGTTTTGCACTTGCACCTGCGCGTTGTCCAGGTCGGTGCCCAAGGCGAAGGTGATGGTCAGGGTCAGCTTGCCGTCGGCGGTCGACTGCGAGGACATGTACAGCATGTTCTCGACGCCGGTGATGGCTTGCTCCAGCGGGGCAGCCACGGTTTCGCCGATGACTTTGGGGTTGGCGCCCGGGAAGTTGGCGCGTACCACCACGGTCGGCGGCACCACTTCCGGGTATTCGCTGATCGGCAATTGGAACAGCGAGATCGCGCCGGCGATCAGGATCAACAGCGAAAGTACCGCTGCGAAGATCGGCCGAGAAATGAAGAACTTGGAAAAATTCATCTGAGGTCGTATCCCTTAACCGCGTGGAGTCGCAGCGCTGGCAAGTTTGGGCGCGGCTTTATCCGGCGCCACTTGTTCCAGGTTGCTGGCTTCAAGCGCTTGTCGTTGTTGGGCCAAGGCGGCGAGGGTTTCCTTGCTGGCCATCGGAATGGTTTCCGGGGCGACCGGCGACCCTGGGCGCACGCGCTGCAGGCCCTTGACGATAATGGTGTCGTCCTTGTTCAGACCGCTGCGCACAATGCGCAAACCTTCGATCTTCGGCCCCAGCTCCACCGCGCGATAGGCCGGCTTGTCGCCGTCCATCACCAGCACGAACTTCTTGCCGAGGTCGGTGCCGACGGCTTCGTCATTGATCAACACGGCGGAGTAGGTGCCGCTGCCGACCAGCTTCAGGCGTGCATACAGGCCAGGGGTGTATTCGCCCTTGCTGTTATCGAACACGGCGCGACCACGGATGGTGCCGGTCGCCGGGTTGACCTGGTTGTCGACGAAGTTCATCTGGCCCAGATGCGGGTTGCCGGTTTCGTTGGACAGGCCCAGGTAAACCGGGGTGGTCGCACCGCGACGGCCTTGGCGAGCCAGTTCGGTGTACTTGAGGAACACACGCTCATCGGCGTCGAAGTAGGCGTAGACCTTGTCGGTGGAGACCACGCTGGTCAGCGCAGTAGTGTCAGCGGTCACCAGGTTGCCGGCGGTGATTTCGGCACGGCTGACGCGGCCACTGATTGGCGACGTCACACGGGTGAAGCTCAGGTTCAGCTTGGCCAGGTCCAACTGCGCCTGGATCCCGGCGACAGCGGCGCGGGCTTCCTGGGCGGCGGTGGTGCGCGAGTCGGCCAGTTCGGCGGAAATCGCATTGCTCTGGCGCAGGCGTTCGCCACGCTGGGCTTCATTATCACTGCGGGTAGCCGCGGCGCGGGTTTGTTGCAACTGGGCTTCCAGGCGACGCACTTCAGCCTGGAACGGACGCGGGTCGATCTGGAACAGCAGGTCGCCTTTCTTGACCAAAGCGCCTTCGGTGAAAGCGACTTGGTCAATCTGGCCAGAGACCCGAGGACGGATCTGCACAGTTTCCGGGGCTTCCAGGCGACCGGTGAATTCATCCCACTCGTTGACCGGTTGTTCCAGCACCTTGGCCACGCTGACTTTGGCAGCTGGCATGGCGGCCGCTTGATCCGGGGTCTTGCCGCACGCGCTCATCACCACCACGGCCAGAATCGCCAGGGGGAAGCGCAAATGTTTGAGTGACTGTTCCATGAGGTGCATCCGCCAATGTATTTGAGATGGGCGGATCATGCGCGGCGATGTGCTATGTCACGAATCGAATGAAGCAAAGGTAACTATCATTCGGAATGATATAAGCGTGAGGTCAGCCCTCTAGCATGGGCGTTTAGTTAGGGGGCTATCAATGGGCGTGATGACAAAGGACTGTTGCAAGGGATGCAAGGAACTCGCGCCCACCTGTGTTCTGGCGAGCGCGGCTTGATTATGCCGCCCTTGTGATGACGTGCCGCCCCGGGATCGCCGCAATCAATTCACGGGTGTAATCGCTGCCGGGGTCGTTGAAGATCCGTTCCACGCTGCCTTGTTCGACTACCTTGCCATTGCGTAACACCAGCACCTCGTGGGCAAAGTTGGCCACCACCGACAGGTCGTGGGACACCAGCACATACGCGATGCCCATCTCCCGTTGCAGCTCTTCCAGCAGGTCCAGAATGTGCGCCTGCACCGATACATCAAGTGCGCTGACCGGCTCGTCCAGCAGCAACAGGTCCGGCTTCAACGCCAGTGCCCTGGCGATGGCGACGCGCTGGCATTGGCCGCCGGACAATTCGCGCGGCAGGCGGTCCAGGTAGCTGACCGGGAGGTGGACACGACTGATCAACTCCCGTGCCGCCTGTTCCAGGGCCGGGCCCTTGAGTATGCCGAACGACACCAGCGGCTCGACAATGCTGTCGAACACGGTAAAGCGTGGGTCGAGGGCGGCAAATGGGTTTTGCTGCACCAGTTGCAGGCGCTGGCGCAGCGGGCGGAAGTCGCGCCAGCTCAGGTCGGTGACGTCCCGTTGCTCGAACCAGACCCGACCCTGTGTGGGTTTTTCCAGGCCGAGGGCGATACGCAGCGCGGTGCTCTTGCCCGATCCGGACTCGCCCACGATGGCCAGGGTCTGGCCGGGAAAGACCTGCAGGTTGAGGTCTTCGAGGGCGACGAACGTCGAGGCCTCACCCTTGACCTTGGGCAGCGCGAAGGTCTTGCCCACGTTGTGCAGGCTCAGTATTGGTTGTTGCGCCGGATCAATGCGCACCAAGGGCTCACGGCGCTTGGCGAACGCGGGCGCCGCGGCAATCAGCGCGCGGGTGTAGTCGTGTTGCGGCGCGCTGAGGATCTGGCGTGGCGGCCCCTGCTCGACAAGTTCGCCTTGCTGCATCACCAGGATCCGATTGGCACGGTCGGCAGCCACGCCCAGGTCATGGGTGATGATCAACAGCGAAATCCCACGCTCACTGACCAGGCGTTGCAAGTGGTCGAGAATCTTGCGCTGCACCGTCACGTCGAGGGCACTGGTGGGTTCGTCGGCGATGATCAAGCGTGGGTTGCCGGCCAGGGCGATGGCGATCAGCACGCGCTGGCGCATGCCGCCGGAGAGTTCATGGGGGTACTGGCGTGCGCGCAGCACGGGCTTGTCGATGCCCACCTGTTGCAGCAGTTCGACAATGTCGGCATCCACGGCGGGGTAGCGTTTGCCCTTGGCCAGGATCAGCGCCTCGGCGATCTGCTGGCCGATGCGCAGGGTCGGGTTGAGACTGACCATCGGGTCCTGGGGCACCAGGCCCACTGTGCGTCCGCGCAGGCTGCGTTTCTGGCGCTCGTTGGCGTGGGTGAGGTCGTTGCCGTCCACCCAGAGTTGGCCGGTGCTGATCTGCGCATTGTCCGGCAGCAGGCCGAGGATGGCATTGGCCAGGGTCGACTTGCCCGAGCCGGACTCGCCGACAATCGCCACCGTCTCGCCTTGGGCGATGGCGAACGACAGCGTGCGCACCGCTTGATTGACGTGCCCGCCGGAGCGATAGCTGACACTGAGTTGGCGAACATCCACTAAAGCGTTCATCGCTGGATTTCCTCGAAGGTGCGGGCGATATGGTTGAGGCTGAACACCACGGCCACCAGGAACAGGCCGGGCAGCAGCGACACCCACGGCGCAGTGATCAGAAAGTGCCGTCCGTTGGCGATCAAGGTGCCCCATTCGGCGGCCGGTGGCGCGGCGCCAAACCCCAGAAAACTCAGGCCGGCAGTCGCCAGGATGGCCGCGCCAAAGTCCAGGGTCGCGAGCACCGCCACTGGCCCCCAGGCGTTGGGCAGGATGTGCCGCAGCAAGGTGCGGCCCCAGCTTGCTCCGCCCAGGCGCGCGGCCTCGACGTAGGGCAATGTCTTGACCCGCAGCACTTCGGCGCGGGTGGTGCGGGCGAACCCTGGAACAATGCCAATGCCCACGGCGATGGCCACTGGCACAGTGCCAAAGCCGATGGCTGTGACGATTGCCAGGGCCAGCAGCAGACCGGGCAGGGCTAACAGTACATCGACAAAGCGCATGATCACCGCGTCAATGCGGCCGCCGGTAAAGCCCGACAAGATGCCCAGGCCCAGGCCGCCCAATAGCGCGATGCCTACGGCCAGGAACGCCGCGAGTACCGACAGGCTGGCGCCGTATACCACGCGGGTGTACAGGTCGCGCCCCAGCTCATCGGTGCCGAACCAATGGCTCAGGTTGGGCGCGCGCAGCTTGTCGATGGGGGACGTGGCGTAGGGGTCGAAGCCGCTCAACAGGTGCGGGGCCACGGCGGCCACCAGCGCAAACACCACCACCAGCAGCGCCAGGCTGAAACCGGGCCTGCGCAGCAGCGGCAACACCACCGCCGTGGCGCGTTGCAGGCGGCTACGGCGGCGCCACAGCGCCGGGCTGGCCGGGAGGGCGCTGCGGCCCAGGTTCTGCTCAAGAATGGTCATGGTCTAGGACACCTTTGGCGTGTGGGAGATACGCGGGTCGAGCCACGGATAGAGCAGGTCGACCAACAGGTTGACCAGGACAAACGCCGCCGCCGACACCGCGACAATCGCGAGCACCACCGGAATGTCCTGGCGCAACACCGCTTCCTGGGCCAGCCGGCCAATGCCGGAGCGGGCAAAGATAGTTTCCACCAACACCGCACCGGACACCGTGTTGCCGACCTGCAGGCCGATCAGTGTGAGGATCGGCAGCGCAGCATTCTTGAACCCGTGGCGCGCCTGTACCTGACCACGGCTCAGGCCCTTGGCGTAGGCGGTGGCGATATAGGACTCTTTCCAGACCCCCTGGAAGCTGCGTTGCAGCACCTGGGCGTACACCGCCGCGCTCGGAATCGCCAGGGTGATGGCAGGTAGCACCAGGCTTTCAACGCCCCGGCTGCCGGTGGCGGGGAACCAGCCGAGGCCGAAGGCGAACACCTGGATCAACAGCAGACCCATCCAGAACACCGGCACCGAAAAGCCCAGGGACGGCAGGCGCGCCAGGACTTTTTTCAACGGTTGCCAGCGGATATAGGCGGTCAGGTAGGCCAGGCCGATGCCACCCAGCAGCGACAGCACGATGGCCAGGCCTGCCAGGGACAAGGTCTGCGGCAAGCGTTCGGCAAGCAGCTCGGCCACCGGGCGGTTGAGCGAGAGTGACTGGCCAAAGTCTCCCCGCAGTGCGCCCAGCAGCAGGTCGAAATACTGCTCGAATAAACCCTTGTCGAGTCCGTAATAAGCCCGCGCCTTGGCCAGGTCTTCCACCGACAGCGAGTCTGCTTCCATGCCCGAGGCACTGAGCATGATTGATAAGGTGTCACCCGGCAGCAGATACAGGATGAAATACGTGATGCTGTAGGCGCCCCACAGCACCAGCAACGCTTGTCCGCCGCGACTGATCAGGTAACGGCTCATGGCGTGGCAATCTCGATATCACCCAACAGCGCGAAACCCTCGGCAGTCCAGCGGAAGTTTTTCACCTTGGGCGAGGTCGCGGCCTGCCACACGCGCTCATACACCGGGAACGCCGAGCTTTCATCGATCAGCAGATCCTGCAGGGCACCATAGGTTGCGGCGCGCTGTGGGCCTTGGGTCGCGGTGATACCGGTATCGAACAAGCCCTTGGCTTTTTCCAATACCGCCGGTTCATAGGTGTTGGTGGCCACCGTGGAACTGTTGGCGCTGCGCGGATCGAGGATGGTCTGCAGGATGATCGGGTCGGCACGGGTCATGTAGTTGATCGTCAGGTCATAGTTACCCGCTGAGTTGTTGGCGACCCATTCGGCGCGGGTGACCACGCTGAGTTTCAATTCGATGCCGACCTTGCGCAGTTGGTCCTGGATCAGTACATCGCCGGCAGTTTCGGCCGGGGTAATGTTGTAGCTCAGGGTCAGGCGCCTGGCGTCTTTTTGTCGATAGCCGTCCGCACCCTTGGCCCAGCCGGCTCGATCCAGCAGTTGCTCGGCGCCCGCCGGGTCATAGGCGAGCTTGTTGCCCTGGCTTTTGAAGTAAGGTGTGGTCACGTCGAAAATGCCGTCCACCACCGGGAACTCGGCGTTGTAGACGGTGCTGGCGTAACTCTTGCGGTCGAGGGCCTTCTGCACGGCTTGGCGCACTTGCTGGTCGGCCAGGATGCGTCCGCCACGGGTGTTGGGATAAAGATTGAGTGCAGGACCCGGCAGCGAGCGGCTCTGGATGGTCGCGCCCTTGGACTGAAACAGCTTCAGGTCAACCTCCGAGAACGGGTTACGCGGCCACAGGATGTCGGTCTTGCCTTGCAGGAACAGGCCGTTGCGCACGCTTTCTTCGGGGATGTAGCTGATCTCTACCGCATCCAGGTGTGCCTCGCCCTGGTTTTTCATATTGGCCGAAGCCCAGGCGTAGCCCTTGCGTTTGGTCAGATGAGCGCCGATTTCCGGCGTGTAGCTGGCCAATACGAACGGCCCGGTGCCAATGATCTTGCCCAGCGAGCGCTCTTTCACCGTCAATGCATAGGAGGCGGGCGCGAGGATCGCCAGGTTGGTGGTGGACGTGGCTTGCAGGAAACCCGCGTTGGGCTTGGACAGCACCAGCTTGACGGTGAAGTCGTCCACCACCTCGGCATGGTCGTAACCCGCCAGGTAGGTGGCGCCGAAAGTGGCCGGCAGTTCGGTGGCCAATGCTTTGTCACTGTCGAACGCGGTTTTCACCGCCTTGGCATCGAAGCGCTCGCCGTTGCTGAAGGTGACGTTGTCACGCAGGTGAAAGGTGTAGGTCAGTGCGTCATCGCTGACTTCCCAGCTTTTGGCCAGCCAGGGAATGATCTTGCCGGTGTCCGGATCCTGGTCAGTCAGGGACTCGGCGACATTGCGCAGCAGCACGCGGTGTTCCAGCCAATACACCTGGAACGGATCGACACTGACCAGCGTGGTGTTATCGCCGAAGAATGCGATGTTCAGGGTCTTGCCCGCCTGGGTGTCATTCCCGGGCGAGCAGGCGGTGAGGCTTAACGCCAAGGCGCAGGGGGCCAGCAGACGGCTTATCAAGTTGGAGGTATTCAATGGGGTGCCCTCATGTGGCGTTTGGATCAGAAGTCGTAGGCGAGCTTGGTGTACCAATAGCCGCCACCGGGGTAGAACGGCGGATTGCCGTAGGCGGCCAGGCCGAGGTTGCTGTACACCGCGTGTTTGTCGGGGCGCACATCGAAGATGTTGGTGCCGCCGATGCTCACGGTGAGGCTGTCGACGAAGGTGTAGCTGATGTCCAGGTCGGTGATCCATTTGGCGCCGAAGCTGCGGTCACCGGAGGGGTTCACTGCGAGTGTCTTCACCGCACCGTAACGGGCGGTTTGCAGGTTGACTGCAAGGTCTTCGACCTTCCAGTTGGCGCCCAGGATCCATTTGGTCTTGGGGGACGCGTCGGTGAGGTCGCCTTCACGGTCACGGCCCACCAGGGTCACGCCTGAACCAGCCAGTGCCGCCGGCGTGTCGCGGGTGCCTTCAATGGTGGTCTTGTTCCAGTTGAACCCCAGGCTCCAGCGCACATTGCCCCAGGCGTCCAGAGGCGTGGTGTGGTCGGCGACTACGTCCAGGCCCTTGGTGCGGGTGTCGAAGGCGTTGGTGTAGTAGTTGACCCAGGTGCCAGTGGGCGCACCCTGGGCGGCGAGGATGGCGTTGATTGCGCCATTGCCACGGTCGTAGATGTTACTGGTCAGCGCGATGCGGTCGTCGATGTCGATCAGGTAGGCGTCGGCGGTGATGCTGGTGTGTGGCGCCGGTTGCCAGGTCAGGCCCAGCCCGAGGTTGCGCGACTTCTCCGGCTTGAGGTCATCACCCCCGAGGGCCTTGGCCAGGTTGCTGCCGGACGGCGTCAGGCGCGTCACCGCCGGCACCACGTTGCCATTCACATCGGTCGCTACCCGGTTGTCGGCCACGGTGTAGCCGATCTGGGTCAAAGAGGGCGCCCGGAAGCCGGTGCCGACGGTGCCACGCACGGCCACGGTATTGGTCAATGCGTAGCGCGAGTTCAGTTTCAGGCCAAAGGTGTTGCCCGAGTCGTCGTCGTAATGTTCGACGCGACCGGCGACGTCGAGAAACCACCGTTCGGTCAGGTCGAAACCCAGGTCCAGATAGCCCGCGTAGTTATTGCGGATCAGGCTCACTTCGTCTTCAGGGCGAATCGTCACCGCTGCCTGCGCGCCGGAGGCGGCGGGGTAGGTCCCGGTGATATAGGCCTCGCGGTCTCCTGCGAAGGTACTGAAATGCTCCCAGCGATGTTCCAGGCCCGCCGAGACCTGCACCGGCGGTGTCAGGTTGAACAGGCTGTCATAGCGGCGGGTGAAGTCCAGGTTATTGACCCACTGCTCGAAGCGGAAGGTCGCCAGGTTGTCGAATTTGGTCGGCGACGCGATGCCCAGCGACGGGTTGATATTGAGGTCGCTGGAGTGGTGCACGTTATTGCGTCCGTAGGTGGTGCTCAGGTCCCAGTTCCAGTCGGCCACCAGGCCCTTGGCGCCGAACAGCAGTTGGTAGTCGCGGTCCTTGATGTTGTTGAGTGGGAAGTACCCGTCCGGAAATACTTCAGGCACTGCGGCCGTGCCGGTCGGCAGACGGAAGTAGTTGGCGGCCTCGGCATCGCGTTCGCCGTAGGTGGAAAACGAATACAGCGTCAGGTTTTCCAGCGGTAGTTCGGCGTTGTACGCCAGGTTGAAGGCCTTGAGATCCGGATCGCCGTTCTTGATCGCGACACGGTCCCAGGTCGCTTCCTTGGCAGGATCGTTGAAGGCCCTCACGCTGTTGTCCGCCTTATCGTTCCAGGACGCGCTGCCGCGCTTGCGCGCATCGGCCGAGAGGTGGAAGAAGCCGCCCTGGCCAAGTTCGAAGCCCTGATCACCTGCGACCTTGATGGTCTCGCCCTGACCGGAATACAGCTGGCCGTAACTGGTTTCCAGGTGGCCGCCACTCTTGGCGTTCTTGAGGATGATGTTGATCACACCCGCCACCGCGTCCGAACCGTACTGGGCGGCAGCGCTGTCTTTGAGCACTTCGATATGGTCCACCGCGCTGACCGGGATCAGGTCGATGTCCACCGCATTCGCGCCACTGTTATCAATCGAGCCGCGCTGGCCGGTAGCGCCGTTGTGCCGGCGCTTGCCGTTGACCAGCACCAGCGTGTAGGCCGGGCCCAGGCTGCGGTTGCTCAATGGGCGGGTGACCGAGTTGTAGCCGGCAATGTTAGTGCCGAAGTTGAACGAGGGCAGCAGCTTGGCAATCGCCTCGGACAGCTCGGCGCGGCCGGTCTTGAGTAACTGGTCGCTGTTGATCACGTCGATGGGCGCCGGGCTATCGGCCACCGTGCGTTCCTGACCGCGCAGGCCGGTAGAGATTACTGTCACCGTGTCGAGCCTGGCGTATTCGGCGAAGGCGGGCGCCGCTGCCATGAGCATTGAGCTGGCCAAGAGTGACAGGTGAAATGTGTTAAGGGAGGTGGGGGATGCGATGTCTGGCATTTAGGCAACCTGGAGGAGGCTAGGGGATACGTCCTCCGCCAGGTATGGGGTCGGTGTGTGAAACGAAGGTATATCTATAAAAAAGAGCTTGGAAAGTCTTTTTTGGAATAAGCTAATTATTAAATATTGTTATTTTTATAAATTATAAAATCAGCTATTTTTATTATTATGGTTCGCGATACCTCCAAGGTATTCTTTCAGACCCATCCATGTTGGACGGTCGCAACACCCGGCGGCAGCCTGAGGCCAACACTTGTGACGTGCGCGCTACCCTTGGTTGCCGGTTTGGTGAACAAATGCGTAGTTCACAACCGTCAGCAGATTCTGGACGATAACCCAGGCCATAAATATAAAGGCTAAATAGGTCAGGCCCACAGCGACTCCCCGGAAGACAGGTGTCTGCCACTCTCCCAGATCATGAAACTTCCAGAATTGATCTTGTAACAGACCTCCTGGTTTGTGGGTGAGCGGCGTATGCCATGCGACTTCTTTATGTTCTTTCGAAACATCAAGTCCATCTACATAATCAGACAAATGCTCCTTACCCTTACCGTGCTCCGCAAAGCTTCTCCATGAAGAATGGTCTTTTATTAGTTGAGGGCATTTAAATTGAAAGATTAAGTTTGATAGCACAAAGAAAAAAGCACTCAAGTAAAAGCAGAAAAATGAAAAGGGCAGTTCCATTTTAATTGGAATGGGTTGGCCTGCGATCAGGAAATTTACTTCTGCGGGGACTTCACTGAGTGCCTTTGCCAATATGGGTACGATGAACAGCCACACATACAGCGACTTGACGGCACCGGTATTGTGGATGTGGCTTATTTGGCTCCATTTTCTGTTGAATATCTTCACTTTGACTCCGATGCTGGATTTGTTGATGACGGTAGACAGTTCTGCTCACCGTGTATTGACGCTGATTCTATTTTCTCGATTTGAACGCTAATTGAGAACGGGCTCGTGGTCATGACTCTGGTTTCATAACCTTCGTAATCAGTCACTGAGCCCACGGCGGCATTCTCAATGCGAAGGCCATCTTCAAGGCAACTACTGCTGCCGATACGAGTGAATAATAAAGGGCTTTCCTTTAGGATCTTTTTCTTCTAGCGTTATTTCGTTTTCCTCGATGGAGACGATACGTGCTTCGCCAGAGGATCCGGATGGATAAGCATCACTGAGGTTGGGCGCCGAAGCCCCCAACAGCGTTGAGACGAGGACTACGGGTATATCCTGGCCGTCAAGAACGTAGGACTTGGGCGCGGTTTTTATATTGTCCAAGGTAAATGAGAAAATCCTGGAGTCAGCTGTCCACGTGCCAGCACCATAAGCGTTGTACTCAAATTGATAGGTTTTCGACTCCACTGAGCCGGCAACCGTTATTGTGCCGGCAACGTTGTATTTTCCGTTCTGGAAGTACTCAGTCATGCCTTTGAATGTAAAGGTCCCTCCTGTGATTGGATAGGCGTAGTTGCTTTCCCATCGCCCGAAGAAACTCTGGTTGTGAGACACAGAGGTGTTTATTTCTTTTAGCCACGAATAAATCGCAGCAGCACTCGCGAGCACTGCGAGAACGCTTCCAAGCATTATCCAGATGTTAGCCAGTTTCTTCCGGTTGATGGTGAGGCTGCTCATGAGTGTTCCGCTTCCTTGAGGTATGGGTCGATGCTGCATTGCCCGTATCGGCAGATTGAAAAAAAAATTAAGGAACGACCGCCAAATCTCCGGCAACGATTCGCCCGTGCTGGCGTTTCTTGGCCCCAATGGTGCCGGGGCGACCACAGGCCGCGCGGTTTGGCAGATTCAGTTCCCCTGAACTATCGTATTTTTAGATGGAAGTCCCTGCCATTTCAAAAAATCTGAACCTCCTGGCCGCGCCTCAAACCTAACCACCTATAACCAGTAACCGGGAGGTTACGTCATGCAAGTAACCTATTTTTGGATTGGCCTGATGATTATTCTGCTGGTGCTGGACCTAAGGGGCATTAATAGCGTTTGGCCTAGCGATAACAGCACAGTCAGCAAGGCGGGTTGGACGGCACTGGTCCTGGCGTTGCCGTTAGTTGGAGTGGCTATGTGGGGTATCGCGGGACCGCGCGGCATCACCGAAGGTCCATCCTCTCCAGAACATAGTAAAGGCTGAGCCTTGGGGGCCGTATGAAGGAGCCTGTCCATCGGGATCTGCACAGCCGCAGTTACCCTGTTGATGAAGACATGGCCTTGCAACGCAAGATCTGGTGCTTCGAGCGAGTGGGTTGGTACGGTTTAGTTGTGTTGATCGGGCTCACCTTGGCAGGGTTGTTTTCCAAAGGGCCGCTGAGCAGCGCAGAGGCACTCAGTGCCGATGGACAATTGCGCGTCGAGTACCAGCGGTTCTTGCGCAATGGCTCATCCGATGAATTGATCGTCCATCTGCGGGGCAAACCCCGCGAACCGGTTGAAGTCGAAATCAGTGGGGAATTGTTGCGCGGCTTTGAAATTGAAATGCTTCAACCGCAGCCACTCAAGTCGAGTGCCGCGGGCGAGGGCATAAGGCTGTGGGTGCTCAGCGACAACGCGGGGCAAGCTATCGTGCACCTGACGGTGCGCAGCGACGGTCTGGGCAGTTTCGCGACGCGCGTTTCGCTGCCAACCGGCACTTCATTGGGCTTCTCACAGTTCATCTATCCCTAGGGGGCATCATGGATTCGGTTTTACGAGCAGCTGCTATCTACATGGTGTTGATGATCCTGTTCAAAGTCGCTGGCCGGCGTTCGCTTGCGGAATTAACCACCTTCGACCTGGTGTTGTTGATGGTCATCGGCGAGGCGACCCAGCAGGCGTTGCTGGGCAACGACTTTTCGCTGACCAATGCGGTGCTGGTGATCGCAACGCTGATTGCAATAGACATTGGTTTCTCGCTGGTCAAGCAGCGTTCACGTTGGTTTTCACGGCTGCTTGATGGCGGCCCGACGATAGTGGTCGAGCATGGCACTGTGCTGCATGAGCGACTCAAGCGTGCGCGGTTGGATGAAAGCGATATTCTCGAAGCAGCCCGATCCGCTCAAGGCATCGTGGAGATCCATCAGATCAAATTCGCGATCCTTGAACGAAACGGGAAAATTTCCATCATCCCTAGCGAATAGATCCAACGTCAACGACGTAAGCGGCCTGAGACGGCAAAGCGCGACGACAAATCGGAGGACCTCGCCAGCCCTTATTCCGACAGGGCTGGCAGCTACTTTCGCTTCGCACGATGGATGCGCGTCCACTCTTGATAAGCGGCAGTGCGTTGTGCATCCGCAATTTTCTTGGCTTCGATGAAGCGCGCCCAGGTCTGCGCATCGCCGCTATAGGACTTGATGATTTCGTACGCTTGTGCATCCAGTCGGTCGGCTTCGAAAAACATCTCGCTATTTCGCGCGACCTTGTCATCCAGTGCTTGTCTTGTCGTATATCCCAGCGTCTGGGTGGTCATCATGTGAGGACCTCCGACCACTGCACCTGCGTCGCGGCGCTCCAGCGTACCTGCGTAATGCCGTATTTTTCCGCCATGGGTTTGGAAACACGCTTGATTGTGTGCTGGCCAAATTTGGGGATGAAGGCGACACCTGCATCGCAACTGGCCCAATGCCAAGCTTCGGCATTGTCCATTTTCGGCGCACGAACGATGAAGGACTTTGGTTCACCGTGAAGCTGATATTCAATAGTAAATAGAACGTCGTGTTTCATGAGACCTCCTTATGCTCATGAACTAGAGATATTTGACGTCAAAAAAATTCAAAAAATCGTCCGGCCATTTGCTGTTGCTGAGCTCGGGCGTTTATGACGACTCAATCGTCTACTGTAAACGTTACCCAGCCGGGCGAATTGATTTGCGTCATGACATCCTCCTATCACTGGTCTTGCGATAGAGAAGAGCCGGTAAATGTTCAATCCGAATGACTGAGTGGTGCGTTCAGTGCTGATGGGCCGTTGTAGTCGGATCGGTGATCTGAATAACGGTACCCCGTTGCCATGCGTCCGCACCGGGGGCGATGGGTGGCGTAACTATATCGACGCGAGTCTTCTTCTTTTCGGTGCTGTCGATACCCATTCGCTGATCGCGCTCGGCGACCATCCGAGGGTCGGCCTGTCCATCGGTGGTAAACCCCATCATAAGTTGCGGCGCACCCAGTGGCAGGCGTTTGTGGAGATCGGTATGCCAGGTATGCCAGGTCTTACCGTAGGTATGTACCAGTTTTTCCATCAAGGCGTGCTCAGCCACTTCGGGGATCCCCGGCGCAACCAGTTGTCCTGATTTCACTTCATGCACATGGCTGTGCCAAAGCGCCTTTTCAGGGGCAGGCAGTGTGTTGAATAACTGCTCGCTGATGATGTATTCCACGCCCATCAACTTGGCATCCTTGCGATTGCCGTCGTAGATCACGCATTGAATCACCTCTTCGCTGAGAACCGCGCAGTAGTGATGCGCTTCCATCTGCACGTCAGGATGGCCGTTATAGAAGTGAAAACCGTCCAGATAGGCGTTCAATGCATCAACAGGCGGACGAGATTGGAGCAGGGCTGCACCGGCCTCCAAGGTTCGGGTAGATGGGGTAATGGGTTTGCCGGGTGTGCCCACATTCGAGGGGGAATTATTGCCGGCGCAGGCGCTTAGCAGGGTAAAGGTTGCGGCCAAGGAAAATGACTTGGCGGTTCTGGCTGTCTTGGTAACCATTGTCGTAGGTTCCATCCTCTTGCCTTCTCTCATGAATTGATGAAGTCAGGTTCAACGCTGTAGACGTTGGAAACCCTGACGCCGTGCACGTTCAAAACACTTTCGCTTGAACATTGATTGATTTGAAAGGTCGGTTTTTAGAACAGGGTGATAGCGCAATCGCTCGTGCGCAGGAGCAATTATCATGTTTGTCGCCGCTTCTACCGTGGAGTACCTCAAACGCAATCGAATGGTCATTACCACGGCCGAGTCTTGTACCGCAGGAAAAATTATCACATTGCTTTCGGAGGTCGACGGAGGGGGGGTCATGTATTGAGAGTGGTTACGTTGTCTATTCGCCAGAAGCGAAACAGCGACTATTAAAAGTACGCGAGTACACCATAAATACTTTTAATCTCACGAGCTGTGAGGTTGCTCGGGAGATGGTTCTCGGGGCGCTGGACGACAGTCCTGCAGATGTCGCTATAGCGACGACAGGCATACTGGGTCCTGATGCGATCGATGGAATACCTCCTGGAACTGTTTGTTTTGCCTGGGCCTATCGAGTAGGGCGAGGTATGAGCGTGTTCAGTCGAAAGGAACGGTTCATGGGCTCGCGCGAGCAGGTTCAATTGGCGGCGTCCATCCATGCCCTGAAATCGCTGCCGCATTTTCACCAGTTAGCCATGGCGGGTAAGCGCGCTTAACGATCTCTGACCCACAGCGTGCGAAGGGCACCGCAGGATCAATGGCAAACGGATGTGTATGTTCCGTATTCGCGGCCATGTTCAGACCACTTTGTACGTCAACCACGCCCCCCAGAAGAGGCTGCTGAAGAAACGGGTAGCGTCTCCAAATCCGGCGTCATGCAAGAGTTTTTGAACCGCCGCCTCGGAATGTGGAGGATCAGCGCCTTGAAGGATTTTTCCAAGCTTGATCTTCACTTCATCCACGCTGGCTCCATGCTGCCGCCATCGCTGCCCCCAGGCCGCAAGCAGTAACGGCTGGCTGGCATACGCGTAATGATTCCCCGCGACAATAAGCGGCGCACCCGGTTTTAGATGAGCCCGAATGGATCGTAGAATTTGTCGCTTGGCTTCATCTCCATCGAGATGATGGAGTACACCGATCAAGGTCGCTGCGTCGTATGACTCGTCTGCTGCCAGGTCTTCAACTTGCCCAAGATGCACGGCCGTTCTTTCAAGCAAGTTGTTTGCCTCTAACTGCTGTTTTGCTGCCTCCAGCATCGGCTCGGATGGGTCAACGGCCGTGAAGCGCCAACTCGGTTCAAGCTTGGCCATCGCAATAATTTCCTGCGCCGTACCGCCAGCGCCAACGACCAGTATTTTTGCCGAACGTGTATTGCCCAGGCTTGCCGCCAGCATGCATGCAGCCAAGTCTTGGCAGGCGTCATATCCAGCGAGTGCAATACGGCTCTGGCGTCCGTACTCTTCGGCTCGTGAGGTATCAAATTTGTCAGCTTTGTTGAGAAGGGATGATTTCAAGGCGGTTCTCCATGTCCTGAAATCAAGCTACGCCAGATGCAGTAATAACAAAAATTCATTAATTTTATGCAGCGTATTCCTGTAAGGAATGTATGGCATTGAAAATGCTGTTTGCTTGAGCTAATTGAGCCTCTTGTCGACAGTCAATTCTAGGTAGGTTCCGGTTTTTCGCGACTGACTACAATCGGCCAAAGCGTCCGCTCGGTACTTAAGAAAGCCAGGAAGATTCATGGCTTCTTGTAATGAACATATTTACTTGGTGATTAATGAGTTTTTTCTTATCGCCACTTCTTTCTTGCCGCCCGCCGTTCTCGACTACTATTCATGCCGAATGGATATTACCTACACCATGGAGGGTGGGACATGCAGAAGCGGATAATCATTGTCGGCGGTGGCATGGGCGGCACGATGCTTGCCAATCAACTAGTCACCAAGCTCTATCCTGAAATTCTGCGGGGGGAGTTGAAGATCGTCCTGCTCTCTAACTCTGAGGAGCACTTCTACAAACCCGCTTTCATGTACGTTGCGTTCAATCTTTTTTTTCAGGAAGAGCTCAAACGTCCAGAACGCTCATTGTTACGCCCGGAAATAGATTTTCAAGTCGACGAAGTGATTCGTTTTGACTTCGCCAGACAAGAGCTGAGAACCCGTAGTGGTAAGCGTCATGGCTATGATTTTCTGGTGATTGCCACCGGTTGCGTACCTGCTCCGGAACGTATTGAAGGTCTCAAGGAGGCCGGCGACCACTTCTACCAATACGAACCAGCGCGACAATTGGCTCAACGTCTAAGCGCCATTAAAAAAGGTCGAATTTTTATCACGGTTTCTTTTCCCGAGACCCCCAATGTACCGCATCAGTGCGGCATCGCTCCCGTCGAAACCACGTTGATGCTTGATGACTTTCTTCGTCGTCGCGGCGTCCGAGACAAGGTAGAAATCATTTACACCTATCCCACCACGGCCCAATTGTTGCGCAATTGTTTATTCCTGCAGCGACCCACCGGCGAGATTTTGCCGGAGATCTTCGAACAGAAGAATATTCGCTTTCAACGGGGGTTCACACTGAGCAGAGTCGACCCGGAACAACGAATGGCTTATTCGCAAGAGGGGGACGAACAGCCGTTCGACATTCTGATGGCGACCCCGCCGATTCGTGCAGTTGACGTGGTGCTTGAGTCCGGCGTTTCACAGGCTCAGAACAATGAAGGCTGGCTGCCGACTGATCATGAGACGTTACAGGTCTATGGGCTCGAAGGCGTTTATGTGATCGGCGACACGGTCGATCTACCCGTCAGTAAAGCGGGTGGGGCTTGTCACAACCAGGCGCCGGTGATCGCCAACAATATTGCCGCTGAAGTCCGCTTGGGTAGCCCCAATGCAGTGTATGACGGGCGTGTCCAAGCTGTGGCGCAGATGGGCCTAAATGCTGGAATGCCACTTTGGTACGACTATGCCCACGACGTGAGGCCGACCCCGCCAACCAAACTTGGTGGCCTTCTGCGCAATGGATTCAACCGCGGCCTTTACTGGGCTGTGGCTCGCGGATTGATTTGACCCTACACAGGCAAGAGTAAATACACATGGATGTCTTTAATGAGTCACCCGCAAAGGGTGCAGATGTTAATACCGACCCGCTAGACCACAATTCTGGGACCGAGGCCTTACTGGACAAACTGAAACCGCTTCTGGAGGGTGGACGCTTTGATAACCTGGTCGACCTGCTGGCACTGATCTGCGATACCGTCGACCTGCTTGACCAGGCGACAGTGGAAAAACTTGCCCGGTTGTTCGAGAGCACCACCGTCGTCACCTGGAGTCTGGGCAATGCGCTACGCATGGCTACCGCCGAGACTGCAGCAGAGGCGGTGCCTCCCAACCTCTTTGGGTTACTGTCGCTCCTACGCGAAACGGACACCCGCCGTGGCGTGGCACTGGTCCTTAGAACCTTGAATGTCATCGGAAGACAACTCTGATCGGAAGGAATCACGCATGAACAAGCCTCAGCCGCAAGCAGTTACAGAGCCTTGAGACATGCTGCACCAATAGCCAGATTTATACCCTTGAGGCCAAGAGACAGTTTTTGAAACCCGGTTCAAAACTTCTGTTAACAGTCGACATCACGACATGCACGCAGGCCTTATCTGCATTTTCCAGAGCAACGCTGGACAGCAGTCTGCGCAGGGTGGTTCGACAGAGGTGTTGCAAACAAGTATGTCGGGTTCGGGATTGCTACGGCACTGCCATTACTTCACTCTCACTGTTCATTTTTGTACGGGGTAGAGCATGGACTGGAGTGATGTGCGGGTCTTTCTCGCGATTGCCCGCAGCGGGTCATTGGGCGCTGCCGCCAAGCTGTTGGGTGTTAGCCATCCGACTGTGGGGCGGCGCTTGCAGGTACTTGAGCAGTCCAGTGGCCAGCCCATTTTCCTACGTACCACCCAAGGACTGGTACTGACCGACAGCGGAGAGAAGCTGCTCAGCCTGGCGCAGGCAATGGAGCAAAGTGCGTTGGCGATCGAAAGGCGCCTGGCGGGCGACAGCGCACAGCCAGAAGGAGTGTTGCGCATTTCTTGCGCAGACTGGTTTGCCTGTTATGTGCTGGCCCCCGTCCTGAGTGAACTGGGGCGACGTTACCCTCTGATCGTGCCTGAGGTTATCGCCGGGCATCGATTGTTTGACCTGGCTCGTCGCGATGCCGATATCGCGTTTCGAATCGTCCCTTTCACCGAACCCGATATTGTTCACCGCAAGCTGATCTCCCTGAACTATGGGTTATACACGGCCGTCGGATCTGCTGACCCCGAGCCACAGGGCGAAGGGGTTGGTTTGATTACCATGAGTGTTGCCCAGTCTCATTATCCCGATGTGCAGTGGCTGCAGCAGCGATACCCTCTGGCGCGTACCGTATTCACCAGTAGCAGCCGCACAATCCAGGCGCAAATGTGCGCGCAGGGGCAGGGCGTTGCCGTATTGCCCCGCGCCCTGGGTGACTCATTAACGGCGCTGCGGCTGATTGATTCGCGCGAGCCGCCACCGGGCCGCGACATCTGGATGGGCTACCACCAGGACATGCGCCAGATGGACAGCCTTCGTGCTCTTGCCGACCTTGCTTCCATCATGATCGGCAATCAGGCAAGCGGTTGACTCACTCTGCTGGGCGCATGGCCGCCGTTTGCAGCTCTGCAGCAGGTTGGCGCGCCAGGGTAAGGCTCATTGCTGCGCCTACCGCCAGGCATGCTGCGATGCAGAGTATGGAGACGGTGAAGGCGTGGGCGATGGCAGCCGCGTCCGTATCCGTGCCTAGAAGGGTGTAGAAAATGCCGCCTATTATCGCCACGCTCAGTGACGTGCTGATTTGCAGGGTGGAGCTGGTAATGCCTGCAATCATGCCGGAGTATGCGGGCGCCACACGTCCTGTGATCATGCGCATCAATGTCGGAAGGGCCAATCCTTGTCCGAAACCGATCAGAAACAGAATGACGGCAAGTGGCAGCGCAGCGGGGCTGACGGACGATGGCGTGTGCGCCACGAGCCAGGCCAAGAGCACAAACCCCAATACTTCAAGCCCCATCCCGACCGGATTGACGTATGCCCCCAGAAAACGCTTGAACCGAGGAGCGCAAAGCGGTCCCAGCAAAAATCCCGCGCCGAAAGGAAGGAAGACGAGGCCTGCATTGAGTGGGCTCGTGTGCAGCGCTCCCTGTAGATAAATGGAAAGCAGCAGGAAAAACACGCCGATCGCGTAAAAGGTCAGGGCGACGAGCAGTGACCGGGCCAGACCGGGCGCGCGCAGTGCGGCAGGGTTGAGCAACGGAGCGCCTTGCGCTTGATGCAAGCGGGTTTCGTAGTGCCAGAAGAGCCAGGCCAGCAGCGGCACCGCCGCAAGCGACAACCAGGCCCACAAAGGCCAGCCCGCTTCACGCCCCTCAATCAGTGGAACGATCAGAGCCGCAAGCGTCACCATGGATAGGACCGTTCCGCCCAGATCCAGCGTGCTGGTCTGTTGCGCGCGGGTTTCCTTGACGACGGGAATGGCGATCAGAATGACCAGCAATGCAATCGGTAAATTCACCAGAAATATCGCCCGCCAGCCCAAGTTCATCAGGTTGAGCGAAATCAATATTCCACCCAGTGCCTGGCCGACTACCGAGGCCAGGCCAAACACCGCGCCATACAGGCTCAGCGCCAAGGGCTTTTCGGACTCTGGGAATATCGCCTGCACTGACGCGAGGGCCTGAGGCGCCATGATGGCTGCCGTCACGCCTTGCAGCGAACGTCCGGCGATCAACACCCAGGGTGACTCGGCGACACCGCAGATCAGTGAAGCAATGGCAAAGCCAATCAGGCCAACGAAGAACATTCTCATGCGGCCAAAAATGTCTCCAAGTCGTCCGCCGGTGATCAGTGTCACGGCATAAAGCGCCGCATAGGAGGAGATGATCAACTGTTCGGCAGAGGAAGCCGTGTCAAGCGAGTGCTGAATTGAGGGCAGCGCTACGTTGACGATGAAAAAATCCAGCGGCGGTAAAAATGCACCGACCAGCAAGATGGCGAACATCAACCAGCGCCGTGGTTCCGGGAGGGCGATATTTGTCTGAGGCATAAGGGCTCCTTCCTGAAACCCTTCGGTTCCAGGATATTCTCGATTGCGGGTCATGCTCTGAATCAGCTGGCTCAAATCTAAACGATCAAACCTTCGTTGACGCCTCACATAATTGAACGGCCAATGTTCATTTTTGGCAGTGCCGCTCAGTGCCTGACTCCTCGCAAAATGGCCGCACTGTGGTTCCAGTTGAGCCACACAACCGAGATTGAGGAGTCAGATATGTCAGGTAAATTCGCTGATCAGGTTGCCGTTGTCACAGGCGCATCCACTGGGATCGGGTTTGCGATTGCGCAGGCGTTGATTGCCGAGGGAGCCAAGCGCGTTTACATCACCGGGCGCTCGGCGGCCAAGCTGGAGGAGGCAGTGTCCAAGCTTGGCGATAGAGTGGTCGCGGTCATTTCCGATGTCGCCCACCAGGCTGATCTCGATAAGCTCAAGGCGACGATTGAGGCGCGCAACGATCAGTTGGACTCCGTGTTTGCCAACGCGGGGATTTGCGAAAAGAACCCGCTGGGCGAGACCACCGAGGCAGCTTATTTCAACATGTTCGACATTAACGTAAAGGGGGTCTTTTTTACCGTTCAGACGTTAATGCCGTTGTTGAAAAATGGTGCTTCGATCGTTCTGACGGCCTCTATCTGCTCCAGCAATGGCATGGAGGGACTGAGCCTCTACAACGCATCCAAGGCCGCAGTACGGTCCTTCGCCAGGACTTGGGCCAACGAACTCAAAGGTCGCAAGATTCGAGCGAATGTTCTGAGCCCTGGCTTCACCCGCACGCCTCTAATGGATAACGGCTTGAGGATGAGCGAAAGCGACATTGCCGCGCTACGCCAACACGTCGAGCAGATCACTCCGCTGGGGTATATGGCCCAACCTGAAGAAATCGCCTCGTCGGCGCTGTTCCTTGCATCTGCCGATGCGAAATATGTCAACGGTGTAGAGCTGATGGTCGATGGCGGCCTGTCGCAGATCTGAACACGTGCTCAACCGTAGCGCAGCCCTCGTAGAGGGTTGTCTCTGTCGCTTTTGCGAAGCCTCAGCAGGGAAAACCTCATCATGACCATTGAAGAACTGACTATGCGACTGCAAGCACTGGAAAGTCGCGTCGCCATCGAGTCGCTGATCAGCGCCTACGCCAACGCGTTCGACCGTATTGATGTGTCGCTTCTGAGCGGAATCTGGCACGAAGAATCGACACTGGATCTACCGGGTTTTGGCAAGGCCGGTAATCGTGATGAAATTATCGCGATGGCGCAAAACAGCTGGCGCCAGATGCCACATATGCACCACTGGATGGCCAACCCACTGATTGAAATCGAGGGTGACAGCGCGGTGGGTACGGCGGCTGCGGATTGCCTGTTTCATGACATTGAAAAAGGTCCGGTTCAAGTCAGTGGGCTGTACCACGACAGGTTTGAACGTCGCGACGGAAAATGGGCGTTTCTGTCTCGTCGTTTTGAACTGCATTTCCTGACACCGTTGAAAGATTGGGTACCCGTAGCGGGCGATGAACAGTACGCAGTAAACCAACATCAGAGCCTGAGTACGCTGTCAAAGGGATGACATGTTTGCATATGTTCAGTGAGAGGCGCGAACGGCAAGCCTGTACGCTGATGTCGCTCAAGCTGCAGGGAATGCCAGCGAAAAACGGATAATCCCGGGCTTTGGCTGTTCGACACGCACGTGACCTTCATGCAGTTGCATGATTGCCACGACGATGGCGAGGCCAAGGCCGTAGGAGTCAGAGCGCTGGTGGCGAGACGCATCGCCGCGGTAAAAGCGGTCGAAGAGTTTGCCCAGGGTTTCGTCACTCAGCACAGGTCCGTGGTTTTCCACCTCAATCCGGGCACCGCCGTGGGTTTCCATTATCCGCATCAAAATCTCGGTGCCTTCGCAGGCGTAGCGAATCGCATTTGCCACCAGGTTGCTCAAGGCTCTGCGCAGCAGCAAGGGGTCAGCGAGCACGTTGCCATCGCCTGTTATCTGGAAGGTCATCTGCCGCTCTTCAGCCAAGCCTTCAAAATATTCAGCAATGCGCTGTGATTCGTCACGCAGTGATAGTTTTTGGCGCTCCACCACCGCTTGCGTTTCATCGGCGCGCGCAAGGAACAGAATGCTTTCGACGATGCGGGAGATCCGTTCGAGCTCCTCAAGATTCGAAGCGATGAGTGCCTGATAGTCATCCTCGCTGCGGCGCTGGCGAAGGGCGACCTGGCAATGCCCCATTAGCGATCCCACCGGCGTGCGAATTTCATGGGCAAGGTCGGCGGAAAATTGCGTCAACCGCTGGTAACCCTGGGCAAGGCGATCGAGCATCGCGTTGTAGGCGTCACTCAGCTGTTGCAGTTCAACCGGCGTATCAGCGCTGTCCATGCGGCTGTGGAGACGCTTGGGCGTGATGGCTGCCGCATGTGCGGCCATTCTGCGCAACGGGCGCAGCCCTCGACGCAGTACCAGGTAACCCAACAACGCTGTCGCTAAAAAGGCAAGGGCAACGGCTAGGTAGATACGTTCGCGATACGCCGCGAGCATAGCCATTTCCTTGCCCATGAGGTGCGCGGCCGTCAGTCGGACTTCGCGCCCACCCGATGTCGTGACGACGGTAGCGGCGCGCAGCATTGTTCCCGAGTCGGTCACGCCGCTGCGCAGGTCACTGGCGCTCAGCTTTGTATCCTGGCCGATCACGGGCAGTTCAGGCAACGTGACGTTCAGTGGATTTACGCGGATGACCGGTTGCTGTCCGGGCTCTTCAATGATGAAGATGTCGTCTTCGCTGTCGAGCATGTTCTTGAAAATCTGCGGGCTGTCGCGCAGTTTCTCGATGGCGAGTTCGTAGTGCAGCAGCTTGCGAAAGTGCTCCAGACGGCCCATGACTGCGTGATCGCTGTATACCAATACCGAGGCTTTCATCGTCTGATACAGATAAACCCCCGCACCGGCCACGGCCAGCATCGCTACCATGGAAAACGCCACGGTCGATCGCAGGGTCAGAGAGGGTTGGCGTCGGGACCGCATGGCCTCACCTCGCAGACATAGCCGATACCGCGAATGGTATGGATCAGTTTGTTCGGGTAAGGCTGGTCGACCTTGCTGCGCAGGCGCTTGACTGCTACGTCCACCACGTTGGTATCGCTGTCGAAATTCATGTCCCAGACTTCCGAAGCGATCTGTGTCCTGGACAGCACATCGCCTGTCCGGCGCAGAAACAGATGCAGCAGGGCGAACTCCTTGTTGGTCAGCACGATTATTTGCTGTTGGCGTGTGACGCGGCGCCGCACCAGGTCCAGCTCCAGGTCTGCGAGGTGAAAATGGTCGGCTTCGCGCACTACACCGCGACGCAAAATGGTGCGGATGCGTAACAGCAGTTCGGTAAACGAAAAAGGCTTGACCAGGTAATCATCGGCGCCCAATTCCAGGCCGCGAATGCGGTCATGCAATTGGTCGCGCGCGGTGAGGAAAAGCACGGGTACGTCTTGTCTGGCGCGCAAGAGCTCAATGATCTGAAAACCGTCAATCCCGGGCAGCATCACATCCAGCACGATCAGATCGTAGCTTGTATGCAAGGCCATGTGCAGGCCGTCGGCACCATGCTGGGTCCAGTCGACGTTGTAACCGGACTCGCCGAGCCCCTTTTTGAGGTACTCACCTGTTTTGGTGTCATCTTCGATCAGCAGGATATGCATCGTGAGGCGCGCTCGGGTCTCTTCATGACGGGATTCAGCCCGCGACATCGGTATCTCGGCTGTGCAGTGTAACGAGATGAGCCGGCGCAGTTGGTTACATTTCTGTCATTCATTGGAGTGGGCTGGCGAATGACAAAAATGTCATTCGGCGGTCATCGTGACGTCCCGGTCTGCGGTCGAGGATGGCGGCACATCAACCCATGAGGAATCGTCGCCATGCAACTCAAAAACGCCTTGTCTACCACGTTCGGTTTGTTGATGCTCAGTGCTGCTGCCATTGCTACCGCGGCTGACATGCCGGTGATCAAACCGCTGCGTGGCACGGTGGAAAGCGTCAGCAACAATACTCTGACATTCACTGTCCGCTCCGGCGCCCAGCAGACTATCGGACTGACTGACAAGACCGGTATCAACCGAGTATCCAAGGCCAATATCGACTCGATCAAATCCGACAGCTTCATTGGCTCGGCGGCCATCCCGCAGGCCAACGGAACATTGAAGGCCCTGGAGGTGACGGTTTTTGACGCCAGCCTGAAGGGCAGTGGCGAAGGTCATTATGGCTGGCAGAACGCGGATGGCAGCACAGGCACCATGACCAACGGTACCGTGGGGAAACTGTCCAAGGCCGATGGCCGCACATTGACCGTCAACTACAAGGGTGGCGAAAAACAAATCGTCGTACCGGACGATGTGCCAATCGCCTACGTCGAGCCAGGCAAAGCCGATGAACTGGTCAAAGGTACGAAAATTGTCGTGTTCCCCGCCGCAGATGGAACCACCGCGCGCGGCATTGCGGTTGGCAAGGATGGCTTCCAACCACCGATGTAATTACCTGAAAAGGCAGGGGCGCTGCCGTTTGGCAACGCCCCGCTACATGGACGGCTTCCAAGGGGAAACACGTGAGACAGAAAAAGCTTCATCCCTGGCCGGTTCGCCTCACCCACTGGCTCAACGCCGTCTGCATGGTCTGCATGTTCATGAGCGGTTGGGCCATTTACAACGCCTCGCCACTGTTCGGCTTCAGGTTTCCGGTGGCGGTGACCGTGGGCGGTTGGCTGGGTGGATCGCTGGCCTGGCATTTTGCATTCATGTGGCTGCTGCTGATCAACGGCTCAATTTATATGCTGTATGGGTTGGTCAGTCGGCATTTCAAACGTGAGCTGCTGCCCATCGGGCTTACCGCGTTGAAGCATGATTTGACGGACGCTTTGCGTTTACGGCTGGTGCATGAAAAGGGCGTCTATAACGCAGTGCAGCGCCTGATGTACTGGCTGGTGCTGGCGGCAGGCGCACTCGTCGTGATCTCGGGCGTGGCCATCTGGAAACCTATTCAACTTCAAGCGCTGGTCGCGCTACTGGGCGGCTATGACATTGCACGTTATGTACATTTTGGGGCGATGGCGATGATTGCTGCATTCGTCGTGATTCATCTTGCGTTGGTAATGCTGGTGCCCAGAACCCTGCTGCCAATGATTACAGGTGGTGTGCGGTCTCTGGAAACCGGGAAAAAAAGACCATGATTGAACGCAAGAAAAGAACTGTTCAGCGCATCAGGCTTGAACCTGCGCAACAGCTTGAGCTGGAGAATATCCAGCGCCGCCATTTCCTTCGTGCCGGTTTGACCGTGGGCGCGATGTCGATGCTGACCGGTTGCAACCTGCAGGACGGCGATCAGGTCGACAAGGTGCTTTGGGCCATGTCGCGCTGGAATGATCGGGTCCAGGCCTGGCTGTTCAGCGCACGGAAACTGGCCCCGACCTTCACAAGGGCACAGATCACCACGCCATTTCCGTTCAACGCATTCTATGGTCAGGACGACATCCCAGAGGTGGACTTGGCAAGTTACTCGCTCGCCGTCTCCGGCCGGGTCAGGGACACGGCACCCTGGACACTCGAAAGCTTACGCAAACTGCCGCAACGTAGCGATATCACCCGTTTGATCTGTGTTGAAGGCTGGAGCGCCATCGGGCAATGGGGAGGCGTACCGCTCAAAACCTTCCTGGAACACATCGGGGCCGACACCACAGCGAAATTTGTCGGTTTCAAATGTGCTGATCGTTATTACTCCAGTCTGGACATGCCAACAGCCTTGCACCCCCAAACACTGCTGGCACTGGATTATGCTGACGTTGCGTTGCCGCCCGAGTACGGCTATCCCCTAAGGGTTCGAGTACCCACCAAGTTAGGCTTTAAAAACCCCAAGCATGTTGTCGAGATTTTCGTGAGCAACGACAACCCGGGCGGTTATTGGGAAGACCAGGGATATAACTGGTTCAGCGGGATCTGATCAGGCAAGAAACCTAAACAATAGACATTGCGAGCTTCAACTTCCCCGTTGCCTGAATGAGGAGTGCACCCATTCCACCTCATCTTGCAATTCCAGGACCTGGCCATGAAAGCGCTCCAGTGAGGCGTGGTGGCCGACGCTGATCAGGATCGTATCCGGCAGCATGTCCTTGATTAGCTGGTAACAACGCGCCTCATTGGCTGCATCCATCGCGGCGCTGCTCTCGTCTAGAAACAGCACCGCGGGGCGAGCCAGGAGTGCGCGTACGAAGGCACAGCGCTGCTGTTCGCCGAGGCTCAGGGTTTGCGCCCAGTCGCGTTCCTGGGCCAGGTGGGTATCCAGGTGGTCCAGGCCGACTTGCCGCATGATCTGCTGCAACACGGCATCCTGTTCCTCATGGGCTGGGTGGGGGTACCACAGCGTCTCGCGCAAGCTGCCCAGGGGCAGATAGGTTTTTTGCGAGAGGGTGAGGGCGCGGTCGCGGTCATAGGCAACGGAGCCTGAAGCATGGTGCCAGAGGCCGGTGACGGCGCGAATCAGCGTGGACTTGCCGTACCCCGAGGGAGCCTTGATCAGCAGGCTGTCGCCCGGCTTGAGCGTCAGGTTGAAACCTTCAAACAGTTGTCGCCCATCAGGCAGCCAGATGGCCAGGTTGCGAATGTGCAGACCATCGGACCGTTGCGTCAGTACCACGTCGGAGTCGACCTTGACGTTATCCAGGCGTTTCTGGAAACCATCCAGGCGATCAACTACCGACTTCCATTCGGCCAATTCCGGGAATACGCCAACCAGATAGGCCACGGCGGCATGTACTTCGCCAAACGCCGCGCTGATCTGGGTGAGACGACCAAGGGTGAAGGCCCCGGCGAAAAACTGCGGGGCCATGATAAACATCGGAATCACCGTGGCACTGCGCAGGTAGAAGGTCGAGTACCCCATGATCAGCTTCTGTTTTTTCACCAGGACCCAGAAGTTCTGCAAGGCCGCTTCCAGGCGCTGATTGAAGCGCTGGCTTTCCACGGCCTCGCCCCGGTACTGGGCGACCGAATCGGCGTTCTCCCGCAGGCGCATCAATGAGAAGCGGAAATCGGCCTCGCGCCGCTGCTGCATGAAGTTCAGATGGGGCAGGGCGCGGCCGAGCCAGAAGGCGAAACCGGTGCCCAGCAACGCGTAGAGCAACGCCACCCACACCAGCAGCCCAGGAATCACCAGGCCTTCATCGCCCCATGGAATGCGGACCAGGCCCGAAGCCTGCCAGAGAATATTCAGGAATGAAAACAGCGACACCACCGCCGTCAGCAGCCCCAGGCTCAGCTTCAGCGACTTGATGATAAACAGGTCGATATCTTCGGCGATGCGCTGGTCGGGGTTGTCTACCTCGGTCTCGGTCAGTTTCAGCTTCTGGTAGCGCTGGCTGTCGAGCCATTGCGCGAGCAGGTTGCGCGTCGACCAGCGCCGCCACAGCAAGGTCAGTTTCTGCTGAAAGTGAAACGCGCCGACGGTAAAGGCCGCCAGGCCGATCTGGAGCAGGATGAATTGCAGGCCGCCCAGCAGGAAGCCCGGGTAGTCCTTTTCCTGCAGTGCATTATAAAAATGCAGGTTCCAGAAGTTATTGAGGATATTGACACCCACCAGGCACAGGTTCATCGCCACCGTGGCCAGCAGCAACAGCAGGGCCGGGTATTTCTGTTCGGAGGTCCAGAAAGGCCGTGCCAGGCGCCAGAAAGTGCGAAGTGTATGCATGGGGGCTGAAGAGGTCCGGTCGCTGGCGACGTTGAGTTTGCAGGATAGGGAGGATAGGATCTGCCAATGCTAATCGCTTGCATTCATAAGGGAAAGCGACAGGAGTCCCGTTATCGAATTTCCAGACTGGCTCAAGCAGGCATGGCCCCCCATACAACGGGTCATCCAGCTTGAGTCGAATGACCAGCCCTTCCTCCCGTTGAGCCGCGTCGCCGAGCCTGCTTTACTGGAGCCCGTGCTGGCCGAATTTGCCTTGCGCTATCCCGGCATCAACAAACCGGCGGTGGTGTCGCAGTGGTCGATGAACTACATGAGCATCGTGGTGCCGGCGACCTTGGCCTGCGTGCTTACGCGCCAACAGGCAATCGACTTCTGGACGGATGACAGCGTGTTGCGCCTGGATGCCGGGCAGCCCTTGGCGTTGCACTTCGCCAGCGGCTTGCCGCCACTCACGCCACCCGAACACGACCTCTACCTATCGCGCTGGTTGCACGAGCACCTGGCACCGTTGTTCGCCACCCTGGCGGCGGCCGGTGGCCTGGCGCCAAAGATCCTGTGGGGTAATTTCGTCGCGATCTGGGACGGCGCGTTCGACCGGTTCGACCCCGACCTGTCCCGCCCAGGCTTTGCCGAAGTGCACCGCTGGCTGGAGCCGGTCAGCGTCAACCACGGACGCTTGAAGTTGCGCGGCCTGCAACGCCAGGTGCCGTCGCCCGCACCAGACATTTGCCCGCGCCTGCCGTTGCGTCGCCATTGTTGCCTGCATTATCAACTGCACCCGCTGGTCGAGGGCGAGCCGCTGGTACTGTGCGAATCCTGCCCCAAACTGCACCGCCTGCCCCTGGCGGAGCAGGTCAGCTACCTGCACTCCCTCTACGACTGAGCGGCACTGGCCGTCAACGGTGCTTCGCTCAGGCGCCCATGCTCGATGCGCAACAAGCGATCGGCAAGGCCGAAATAGGCATCGTCGTGGGAAATCACAATCACCAGTTTGCCGCGCGCGCGCAGGTCCGTAAGGATGCGCGTGTAGAAGAAGTGCTTGAACATCGGGTCCTGGTCGGCTGCCCATTCATCGAACAGGTAGCACGGACGATCATCCAGATAAGCGCTGAGTAGCGCCAGGCGCTTACGTTGCCCGGTGGACAGCGCCAACGTGGTCAGGCGGCCCTGGTCGATTTGCACCTTGTGATCCAATTGCAGGTGCACCAGGTAATCCTGGGCCTGCTGCACCAACTGCGGATCGTCGCCGTCGAACAGGTTTTCGAACAGGCAGAAGTCGGTAAAGATCGCCGAGAAGTGCTGTCGGAAATGGTGGTTGTCTTGGCTGGACGACACCTGCTCGTCAAGCATCACGTCACCGCTTTCCGGTCGATACAGGCCGGTCAGCAACAATGCCAGAGTGGTCTTGCCGCTGCCATTGCCGCCGGTGATGAACACCGTCTCGCTCGCCTTCAAGGTGACGTTGATGGGCCCGAGGGTGAAGTGGCCGTCTTCGCGTTCGCGGTAGTAGGTGTGGGTCACATCGCGGCATACCAGGCTGCGTACCTGGGTCGGAGCGAAGGTTTCCAGGGTTTCGCTGGCACCCTGCATTTCGCCTTCCAGAGCGCGGATCTTGTTCAACGCCACGCTGGCGCGGCCCAGGGTCGGCAGGGCGTGCATCAACTCCGAGAGTGGAGTGATCATGTACAGAATCGCGAGGATATAGCCGGTGACCAGGCTCACGCTCAACTCGATAAAGTGTGGCGCGGCAAACAGCACCATACCGATCAGCAGATAGAACACCGCGTTGCCCCAGTTCAGCACCACGGCATAGATGCTCATGCCACGCACGAAGTCGCGACGGTATTGCTGGCTGACCGGCAGCAGCTGGCGCGTGAAGAAGTGCTGGCGACGCGGGTGATTGAGCTGCAGCTCCTTGCTGCCGTCGGTCAGCAAGCGGTAGTGCTCGAACAGCTGGTCCTTGAGTTCGCGCGCGCGCGAGATCGACGTCAGCGCCCGGTGTTGCGGCCAGTTGAAACTCAGGCTGCCGAGCACGATCAGCAACACCGTCAAGCCCAGCAACGGCAAGCTCAGCCACCCCAGGTAACCCAGGCAAGCGATGATGATCCCGCCGTTGACCAGCAGGATCGGCACCAGCTCCACCGCCTGGCTGATGGTTTGCGTGTCATCGGTCAACATCGCCAGCAACCGGTGTTTGCCCAGGCGCTGCAATTGCGCATAGGGCGTGTCGATCAGCTTGGCGCTCAGGTGCAGGCGCATATCGTTGACCGCCGCCTGGCCCAGGCGCAGCAGGCTGATATCGGAAATAATCCGCGACACCGCCACCAACAGCACCAAGCCACCGAAGTACAGGCCGTCAATCGGGCGCAGTTGGTCGAACACCGTGAGGCTGTGGTTGATCATCGCGATCAACCCTGCTGCCGCAAGCCCGCAGGCCAGGCCGGTCAGCGTCGCCACCAACAGGGCGCGCCATGAGCGCTTGGCCATGAGAATCAGCAAATCCATTCAAACCGCTCCGTCTGTCGCCAGGGCCGCGAGGCCGGCGACCAATTGTTGATGCATCGTGGGTTGTTCCAGGAGGTTCAAGTGTTGCGCCTGCACCACGTCGCGGACCCACGGCCCGCTGCTGAGCTGTTCCCACTGCGGGTCGGTAAAATCCGCTGCTTGCAGCGTGGTATCGGCCCACCAGATATGCACCGGGCAGCTTAGCCGTGGCGGCTGGAAGCTGGCGAGCAACTGCTGCGTATGTTGCTGGTAACCGAGGCGTGTGTGCAGGTGTTCCCAGCTGTCGCCCTCCAGTTGCAGGCCTTGCTGGTGTGCCCATTGCGCCAGGGCAGGCAGGCGCTCGGCGGGGGGCAGTGTAGCCAATCGTGCGATCAACGCGGTGGATACCGGCGCCGGCAAATTGCGCAGCCGCGCCTGGCTGTCCACGGTGAGCACCTGCGCGGCCGAGTCCAGCAACGCCTCGACGCTGTCTTCCTCGGCCTGCCGCTGGTATTGCGAGTCGAGGATGCCGAGAAACGCTACTTGTTCGCCGCACTTTTCCAGCTGCGCCGCTGCGGTGATCGCCAGCAGCCCACCGAGGGAAAACCCCAGCAAATGATACGGGCCGTGGGGTTGCTGCTGGCGCAGTTGCTCGACATACAGTGCCGCGAGGCTATCGATACTGCCGTCGAGTGCCGTGCTGTCGTCACCCAGATACGCCGCCTGCAAGCCCCACACTTGCCAGTTCGCCAGATGGGGCAGCAGCGCGCGGTAATCCTGCACATGGCCAGTGGACGGGTGGAAGCAGAACAGGTTCAAACCCGGTCCCGCCGCCGACAGCCGCACCAGCGGCGACAACGTGAACTGCGCCTGCACCAGTGCTGCAAACGCCGCCACGCTTGGCGCATTGAACACCGCATTCACCGTGACCGGCGCCGACAGTACCGTCTGCAGGCGGCTCGCCAGGCTCACTGCCGCCAGCGAGTGCCCGCCCAGGGCGAAGAAGTCATCCTCGATCCCCACCCGTTCCAGGCCCAGCACCTGCGCCCAGACACCGGCCAGCAACGCCTCCAAGGGCGTGCGTGGCAGAGCGCCGCCAACGTTGTCGAGAACCTTGTCAGCCAATTGCTGCAGGGTCTTGCGGTCGAGCTTGCCATTGCCCATCAACGGCAGCGCTTCAACGATACGCACAGTCGGCAGCATGTAATCCGGCAGGCGGTCCTGCGCCTGGCCATGCAGTTGCGCCACCGTCGCCGTGTGGCCTGGCGCCAGGGTCAGGAACGCAAACAGTTGCTGGCCCAGCTCACCTTTAGGCAGGCACTCCACAGCCGCCTGGGCCACGCCCGGCAGGCTGGCCAACTGGGCCTGGATCTCGTCGAGCTCGACGCGGAACCCACGCACCTTGACCTGGCGATCGGTGCGCCCAGTGATTTCCAGGCTGGCGTCATGCCGATAGCGCGCACGGTCACCGGTACGGTACAGGCGCTCGCCATTGCACTGGATAAAGCGCCCAGCGTTGTGTTGCGCATCAAGGTAGCCGCGCGCCAACTGCGGGCCGGCGATATACAGTTCGGCGTTTTGCCCAGGTGCGGCCAGTTGTTGCTGCTCGTCGAGCAGATACAGGCGCATGCCATCGAGGCGGTCGTCCAAGGGCAGGCGCCGGTAGTCATAGGCCGGATCGACCTTGTGCATCACCACCCCAACGGTGGTTTCGGTCGGCCCGTAGTGGTTGAACAACGTAAGTGCCGGTGCGAACGCGCAGATCGATTGCAACAGGCGCCGCGAACAGGTCTCGCCGCCGAGGATCAGTTGCTTGCGCGGCAGCACGGCGGCGCTTTGCGTGTGGATCAGCCAGGCGTCGAGCAACGACGGGACGATTTTCAAATGATCGACGGGGTACTGCGCCTGCCACGCGACCCAAGCCTGGGCATCCATGGCGGTGTCCTTGTCGATGACGTGCAGTTCGCCGCCGCTCAGCAGCGCCGGGAACAGCAGGGTATAACCCAGGTCCGCTGCCAGCGAGGTGACCACGGCACTGCGTTCACCGGCTTGCAGGTGCAGGCGCGAGGACACGCTCGACACGTAACTTGCCAGTTGCGCATGTTCAACGATCACGCCTTTCGGCACGCCGGTGCTGCCTGAGGTGAACAGCACGTAGGCGGCATCCCCGGGCTGGATGTCATGGGCAACGTCGCTCATGGGGGCCTGCTGCCAAACGGCGGTGTCGCGAATATCAAGGCTGCCCATCGATGCCAGCGCAGGTGCGTCGCCGGCGGCTCCGGTGAACACCAGGCGCGGCTGCGCCTGTTGCAGGATCGCCAGGGAGCGTTGTGCGGGCTGGTGCACGTCCAGCGGTACAAACGCCGCGCCGCTCTTGAGCACGGCGAGCATCGCCAAGACCATCTGCGCCGAACGGTCCAGGTACAAGGCCACGCGATCTTCGCGGCCGATACCCTGGGCCATCAGGTAATGCGCCAACTGGTTGCTGCGCGCATGCAGTTCGGCGTAGCTCAGGTGCTGGACGGGGTCGCGCAACGCCAGGTGTTCAGCAAAGCTGGCGGCACAGGCGTTGAAACGCGCCGGTACGCTGGCAAAGGGTGGTGCGACCTGCTGTTGACGAGCCGCCAGCGTTGCCGCAAAGCCCCGTACGTGCAGCGATAACTCGGCCAGGGGCTTGGCGGGGTGGGTGAGGGCGTCGAGCAGCAGCGACTGCACTTGCTCCAGCAAGGTCTGCGCGGCCTGGATGCTGTAGTGTCGGGCTTGATGGCATAGCGTCAGGCGATAACCGTCAGCGTCCTGTTCGGCCACCAGCAGCAGTTCCATGCCAGCGGGGATGGCGTCGATCTCCAGCACCTTGAACGAGCTGTCTGCACGGTCGAACCCAGGGCTCCACTGAAAACCATAAGGCGTGGCCTCAACCGGCGGCGAGTATTCCTGCCATTCGCTCGCCTGTTCGCAGAGCACTTGCAGCGTCGCCAGTGCCTGGGTGAATGACCGCTCGACAGCCGGTTGCCACGGCAGCGGCAGGGCCTTGGCGAACAGGCCCCAGCAGTCGGCGAGCTCTTCATAGTCGTCACGGCAGTCGTGCACCCAGTTCAGGGTGAGGGCCGCACAGTCATTGGCGCTCAAGCGCTGTAACAACACGCCCCAGGCGGTCATCAGCAGCTGCTCGGCAGGCGCGGCATGACGTTGCAGCGCGGCGCTCAAGGCAGGATCGAGCATGACCCTGGTGGTCAGCGGCGTAGCGGCCTGATTGTTGCGTGCCTCGCGGTACAGCAACTCGGTACCGGCGTGCTCGCCCAGCGCCAGGCTAGCCCAGTATTGCCGACCTTGCGCCGCGTCTTCATCCGCCTGCAAGTCGTGAATCCATGCGCTGTATTGGGTGTAGGTCATGGCCTCGTTGTCAGGTACAGGTACCTGCGCCGTACCCAGGGCTTTCGCCAGGCGCAGCAGCGTCCCACGGTCGGCAGCCAGGGCGGGTAATTGCAAGGTGACCCGATACACCTCTTCCACCAGCGGATGCACATCGACACTGACGGTGTCAGTCACCGCGACGACTTGCAACGGCACTTGCAACCCGGGTTCAGGTCGGGTTTGCAGGCGCAGCGCATCGTGCACGGCGCCCAGCGCCGCCAGCCGTTCATGCAGCTGTGCCAGCGCGGCGGCGCCGTGCACTTGCAGGATCAAGCGTGCCGGTGGCGCATTCGCCAGCCATTGGCTGCGTTGTTGTGGCGAGAGGGCGAACGCTGCTTCGTAGTTGCTCATACCGGCTCCTGCGTGCGCTGCAATTGATCGCGATTCATCATCTGGCCCATGGCGACGCAGATTCTGCGTTCGCCTTCAAACGGGTCGCGGGCATGCGCCACCAGCATATTGTCGAGCATCACCATGTCGCCTTTTTGCCAGTCGAAGCGCACCGCACAGGCCTCGTACGCCGCACCGATCACGTCCATCACTGCATCCTCGATCACGCTGCCATCGCCGTAATACACATTGCGCGGCAGGTTGCCGGCGCCAAACAGGTTGATCAGGTTGCTGCGCACCTGCGCTTCCAGGCAAGCGCTGTGATGCAGTTGCACCTGGTTGAAGAACGACGCCTCACCGGTATCCGGGTGCGCGACGATCGCCGGGCAGTGCTGGGCAATCTTCAGGTTGTCGGCTCCCAGCCATTCCCACTGCATGCCCGATAGCAAGCATTGGCGTTCGACCTCTTCGCGTTGCTCGGTCTTGAAGAAGTCCTGCCAGCGCACATCCAGCTTGTCGGTGAAGTGCCGCACATACAGCAGGCCCAACGCTTTGAAACGCTCGACGATGGCCGGCGGCAACTGCGCCAGCACCTGGCGGCAATCGACGATCGGCGTGCAACCACCGCGTGGTGCGGGGATCTCGCAGAAGAACCACTGCTTGCGTGGCCATTGCGGCAGGTGCGAGCTCTCGTTGTGGAACAGAATCATGTGTTGTTCCGGGTACGGCGTGGAGTGGTAGATGTTCTTGCCGGATTTATTCTTCGGCAGGTCGCCGTAGGTGCCGTACAAGTCCGGCTCGATGGCCTGGGCGAACTGCTCGAAGGCGCTCGCGTCCGGCAAGTTGAAGCCACGGAACAACAGACCGCCATGGGTGCGCAGTTGCACATTGATCCATTCGCGAGCCTGTACAGCCCAATGCACCGGATCCAAGTCGGCGAGCAGCGGTTCGATCACCAGGGGCAGGGGTTGGCCGTCGCTCAAGGTCCGTGTGCGCACCTGTTCGTGGGCCAGTTGGCTCACAGCGGTGGCGCGGGTGGTTTTCAGCTTGCTCATTTTCGACAGCTTGCGCGCGCTGCGTGCCTGGGCGTCGTCGGTTGCAACGGGTTCAGGTTGGGTGTCGCCCGCCAGGCGCCACGGCCAGTCTTGCAGGTTGAGGTTGTCCAGCAGGGCCTGGAAACCTTGCTCAAGATCAGCCAGGGTCTGGGCGCTCAACACGCTGGTGCGATAGACCCAGCGCACAGTCAGGCCGTTCTCGTCTTCCTCGACAAACACCGCGAGGTCGAATTTGCTGGTTTCCTGCTGCGGCGCCAGGTGTTCCACCGCCAGGCCCGACAAGCCGGCCGTGCCCTGCGGCGTGTTCTGCATCACGAACAACACCTGCACCAGCGGGTTGACGCCAGGCGTACGTGGCGGTTGCAACGTCTCGACCAGCTTGTCGAACGGCACCTGCTGGTGCTGGAAGGCTGCCAGGCAGTCCTCGCGCAGGCGTTTCAGGCGGCTATCAAAGGTGTCGTTGTCATCAAGGCGTGCGCGAATCGGCAGCACGTTGACGAAGAAGCCGATCAACGGCTCCAGCGCCGATTGCTCGCGGTTGGCCAGGTCGGTGCCGACGATAAAGTCGTTCGCACCGGTCGCCCGCTGCAAGAGGCTGTTGAAGGCATTGAGCAACACCATGAACAACGTGGCCTTGTGCTGTTGCGCGTACGCCTTGAGCACCTGGGTGTGTGCCGGGCTGAACTGCTGGGTCAGCGCCGCACCCTGGTAATCCGGCTGCGTCGGACGCGGCGCATCCAGCGGCAATGCGATCAAGGTCGGTGCGCCGTCGAGCTGACGCCGCCAATAGTCAATCGCCCGCGCCAACTGGCGTTGTTGGGGTTCGCTGCGTTGCCACTGGGCGTAATCGGCGTACTGGATCGGCAGCGCCGGGAGGGTGGGGCTCATGCCGCTGGCGTAGGCCTGGTAGCCGGTGATCAGTTCCTGGATCAGGATGCCCATGGACCACGCGTCGGTGGCGATATGGTGCAATACCAGTTGCAGCACGTGATCCTCCGTACCCAGGCGAAGCAGATGGGCGCGCAGCATCGGCGCCTGTTGCAGGTCGAACGGCTGCGCCGCCTGCCGGTCAATCACGCTTTGCAGGGCGTGGGACTCGACGTCGACCGGTGTGAGGTCAAGGTTCGGTGCTTCGTTGATGACCTGGCACGGCTGCTCGCCTTTCAAGTGGAAGGTGGTGCGCAGCGCTTCATGCCGCTCCAGCACACGCTGCAACGCCTGTTGCAAGGCCGCGATGTCGAGCGCGCCACGCAAGCGCACCACGCTGGACATGTTGTAGGCCGCATTCGGCCCTTCGAAGCGGTCGAGGAACCACAGCCGTTGCTGGGCGTACGACAACGCCAGCGTCTGGTTGCGCGGCACCGGCACGATCTCGTTGTCGTCCGGCACCTGGGCCTGCTGATCGACCGCCCGCGCCAGTTGCTCCAGGGTGCCGCCTTCGAACAAGGTGCGCAGCGGCAGGCTGACGTTCAAGCGGCGGCGAATGCGCGAGAGCATCTGTGTGGCCAGCAACGAATGCCCGCCGATGGCGAAGAAGTCGTCGTGCACACCGACGTCGGCCACGCCGAGAAGGTCCTGCCACAGCTCGACGAGGACTTTTTCCGTCGCCGTACGCGGCGCGACCGCCACGCCTTGAGCCTGTTCGGCCTGCGGCACATCCAGCGCCGCCAGCGCGCGCCGGTCGACCTTGCCGTTCGCGTTCAGCGGCAGTTGCGTCAGTGCCAGCCAGCGCGCCGGCACCATATAGCTCGCCAGTTGCCGCTCCAGATACGCGGTGAGTAGCGGTTGCGCGGTTTGCCCGCCGAGGTCGGCGGCAGCATCGAGGACATACCAGGCCACCAGTTGCAACGCGCCACGGGCATCGGGCAACGCCAATACCGCCGCGCTGTCGACGGCCGGATGCTGCATCAGGCGATTTTCGATTTCGCCCAGTTCGATACGATAACCACGGATCTTCACCTGCTGATCGCGGCGGCCGAGGTATTCAATCACCCCATCGGCGCGCAGGCGGCCGATATCACCGCTGCGGTACAGACGCTCGCCCGGCTGGAACGGATGCGCCACAAAGGCTTCGCGGGTGCGTTGCGGGTCGCCCAGGTAACCACGCCCGACACCGACACCACCAATGCACAGTTCGCCCGGCACGCCGATCGGCACGCAGCGCAGGTCTGCATCCAGGACAAACACCTGGTTGTTGGCCGTCGGGCGGCCAATGGGCATGTGCAGGCAGTCGTCGCTCGGCGCCTCGGTGATCGGGTAGAACGCCACGTCATCCGAACACTCGGCGGGGCCGTAGGCGTTCATCAACGGGATCGACGGGAAGCGCGCGAACCAATCCTGTGCCAGGGTCGGCGGCAGTGCCTCGCCGGTGGGCAGCAGCCAACGCAGGCTGGCCAGGTGGTCGTGTGCACGCACCTCCTGGAGCATGCCACGGATCAGCGACGGCACGGTTTCCAGCAGGGTCAACTGCTGCGCCTGGACCGCATCGAGCAAGGCCAGCGGGTCATGGGCCTGGGCGTCCGGCAGGATGTGCACACAGGCGCCCACCAGCGGTGCCGCGAGGAACTGCCACACGCAAATATCGAACGCCGGCGAAGCGGTCTGTGCGATGCGGTCATGTTCACCCAGGCCCAGGGCCGGGACTTTGCCGAAGATGTTATTGAGCATGCCGCGCTGTTCAACCATTACACCTTTTGGCGTGCCGGTGGAGCCAGAGGTGAAAATCACGTAGGCCAACTGATCGGGGGTGTGAACGTAGTCGACCGCCGGCTTGACCTCGCCTTGCCACAGTGTCTGGGCGACCAGGCATCTTGGCTGCCTGAGGAGCTGCGGCAGCACGCCATCGAGCACGGCGGTGGCGTTCTCGCATACCAGCAGCAGTGGCGCTTCACCCAAGCTCAGCAGTTCGGCCAGGCGTGTGGCCGGCTGCTGGATGTCCAGCGCCTGGAAGGCGGCCCCGGCCTTGAGTGTACCGACCATCAGAGTCAGCAGCGCCAGGCCACGTTCGGCGAACAGCGCCACCAGGGTTTCCGGGCCTGCGCCGGCAGCTTGCAAGGCGTGGGCGACGGCGTTGGCGCGACGGTCCAGCTCGGCGTAGGTCAAGGTTTCGTGCAGGTGCACCGCAGCAATCTGTTGTGGCCGGCGGCGCACCTGTTCGGCGAACAGCGCGGCGTAGCCTTGAGCCAGCGGGAAATCGACCTCGCTGCGGTTCCACACCACTTGCAGTTGCTCGCGTTCGCTGGCCGACAGCATGTGCAGCGTGCCCAGTGGCGCGTCCGGCGCGTCCAGCATGCTCGACAGCAGTTGCACCAGGTGCCCGAGCATGCGCTGCACCGTGTCGGTGCTGAAGCGCTGGCTGTCATAGGACAGGCGAATGCCCAGGCGATCACCGGGGTACAGCACCACCGTCATCGGGAAGTTGGTGTGCACCCGATCTTCATAGATATCGATACTGAAGGCATCCAGTTGCACGCTGCTGATATCCAACGGTGCGTTTTCGAACACCACCAGGCTGTCGAACAACGGCTGGCCGCGCGGCACGTTGCTGCTGCGCTGGATATCCACCAGCGATGCGCTTTCGTGCTCACGCAGACGTGCGTTGTGCGACAGCAGGGCTTGCAGCCAAGCCCCGACTGGCGCTTGAGGATCGACATCGATGCGCAGGGGCAGGCTGTTGATGAACAGGCCGACCATTTCCTCCACCCCCGCCAGATCGGTGGGGCGACCGGCCACGGTGACGCCGAACAGCACATCGCGGTTGCCGCTGTAACGTGACAGCAGCAGTGCCCAGGCGCCCTGGATCCAGGTGTTGGGCGTCAGTTGGTACTGCTGGCACAGTTGCTGCAAACGTTGGGTCTGGCTGATGCTCAGGGTCTGGTCGACGTCGCCGACCTGTTCCGGCGCTTGCTCCGGGCGGGCGAGGGCACTGTCCACATGCAGCGGTGTAGGCTCGTTGAAACCAGCCAGGTCGGCTTGCCAGAAGGCGTGCGCGGCCGCCATGTCCTGGCGCTCCAGCCAGCTCATGTAGCCACGGAACGAACGTAAGCGTGGGCGCGCCACCGGTTCCTGGCGCACGACGGCCTGATAGATCGCCAGCAGGTCTTCCATCAGCAAGCCGAAGCACCAGGCATCGGTGAGGATATGGTGGAAGCTGCGCACCACCGCAAACCGCTGCTCATCGAGCTGGAACACCCGCAGGTGGGTCAAGGGCGCGCTGCTCATGTCGAAACCCTGCACGCGCTGGGCTTCCAGGGCCTGGTCCATGGCTTGGCGCTGCTGTGCGTCATCCAGGTGACGCAAGTCTTGCCAGTCGAACGCCGGGGCGGTCTTGCGATACACGCATTGCAGCGGTTCGTGGTCGTCCTGCCACCAGAACGCGGTGCGCATCATCGGGTGGCGGTCGAGAAACAGTTGCCAGGCGGCTTCCATGGCCGGGCGTTGCAATACGCCGTCCCAGCTGTAGCGCTGTTGCATCAGGTAGATGCCGCTGTGGGGTTGCAGCAGTGTGTGTAGCAGCATGCCTTGTTGCATCGACGACAGCGGGTAGACGTCTTCAAGGTTCGGCCAATCCAGCGGTTCGGCAGCGAGGGTTGCAGCCTGCTTATGGCAAAGCGGGAAGGCTTCGCTGGCGGGGCGCAGGTCAGGCTCGGCGAGCAGGGCCGCCAGGGCGTTGAGGCGTTCGGCCAGTTGCGGTGCCCAGTCGGCGGCCAGCGCGCCTTCGACACGCAGGTGCAGTTGGTCGTGCTGCCAATGCGCATCGATGCGCAAGGCATGGGGCGAGGCCACCGGCGTATTGGCGTCGGTGATGTGCTCCAGCAGGCCGCGCGGTTCACGGTGGCTGTCGAAATCGCCGCGCCAATGGACGGCAATCGGTGCCGCCGGCAAACCGCGCAGGGGGTCTTGCAGGTAGGTGTTGTCCGACAGATAGCGCAGGGCACCATAGTCAGCGCCGTGTTGCGGGTAGGCGCGCAGTTGGGCAGCCACCGATTGCAGGCGTTGCAGCGCAGTAGTGCCGGCGGCTTGCAGGAACACCGGTACTGCCAGGTCCAACGCACCGACAATCAGTGTTGGCTCAAGGTCGGCAAATACCAGGGGCGCAGCCACTGGCAGGCGTTCGGTGGCGGGGCGTGCGGCGTACAGGTCCAACGCCAACAGGCCGTCCCCGCACTGTTCGGCCACGGCAGTGGCCAGCAGACAGTTCCAGTCCAGGTGCAGCACGTTGGTAAGGCGCTTCAGTTCGCTGGAGGTCGCGGCGCTCAGGCTCTGCTCGACCACATTGCTCGGCTGCTGGCTGTCAGGCAGTTGCAGCGTGTCCAGCCCGGCGTATTGCAGCCAGTGTTCCCAAGCAGCGTCGAGGGCATCGCTCCCGGCATGCGCTTGCTGATGGCGTGTCCATTGGGTGAAGTTGCCACCGGTGTAGGACAGTCGCACCGGCCTGTGCAAGCGTAGTTGTGCCAGCGCCAGATTGAGGTCCGTCAGCAGCAACGACCAGGAGGTCTCATCCACGCACAGCGGGTGCGCGGCCAATAACAGGTGCTCGCCGAGCAGGCTGGCATACAGACTTTGACCTGCCTGCAGGTCAAGCGTGTCGACCCCAGCCTGGGCTAGCGCGTGCAGGTGCGCCGGGTGGTAGTCGCCAGACGTGATCGCGGCCGCTTTGGGGGCGACCAGCACCCGCTGTTGCCCGTCCGCGTCGAACGCGAGGCGCAGCGCCTGGTGATGCTGTTGCAAGGCGCCAAGGGCCTGGCTGAGCTGGTCGCGATCGAGCGGTTGCGCCAGTGCCACGCAACGCCATGTGGCGGTCAATGGGCCTTGTTCCAGGCGTGCGCGTTGGCCGGCGCTCAGGGGCAACGCATAGCCATCTGCAAGCTGTTCGGCCATGGCATGGCTGGCGTCGGCGCCCAGTACACGGGCGATATCGGCGATGGTGCGGTTCTCGAACAGCTGCCGTGGCGTGAGCTTGAGCCCTTGCTGGTTGGCCCGCGCGATGATTTGCAGGTTGAGGATCGAATCACCGCCGATGGCGAAGAAGTTATCGTGCACGCCGATCTGTTCGCGTTTGAGCACGTCTTGCCAGATCGCCGCCAGCAACGTTTCTACTTCATTGCGCGGGGCGACATGGGAGGCGCTGTCATCGCCGGTGGTGGGTGGCAGCGGCAGGCGCTGCGCATCGACCTTGCCATTACGGGTCAGGGGCAGTTCATCCAGGGTGATGAAGTGCGCGGGCACCATGTAATCCGGCACGCGGTTGCCGAGGTCATTGCGCAGCTTGAGGGCCGACAGCGACTGGCTGGCCACCAGATAGGCGACCAGGCGCAGGCTGCCGTCCAGTTCCAGCGCGCGCACCACGACCTGTTCGATCAGCGGCGACAGGCGCCTGATCTGCGCCTCGACTTCGCCCAACTCCAGACGGTTGCCACGAATCTTCACCTGGCTGTCGACCCGGCCAAGGAACGCCAGCTGGCCGTCCACCAACCAGCGCACGCGGTCACCGGTGCGGTACCAGCGGTTCTGCTGCTCATCGCGCAGGAAGCGCTCGGCGCTCAGGTCTTCACGGTGCAAGTAGCCACGGGCGAGGGCGCCGCCGATCAGCAGCTCACCGCTCACCCCTGTCGCCACCTCGCGCCCCTGTGCATCCACCACCCGCAATTGACGATTGGGCAGCGGTCGGCCCAAGGCAATGTTGCGCTGACCCGGCGTGAGTTCGGTGGCAATTGCGCCGACCGTCGCTTCACTCGGACCATAGTGGTTGAACACCCGCAACCCCGGCGCCAGGCCGTTGACCTGCGCCAGCAGCGCCGGGCGCAGCGCGTCGCCGCCAAACACCAGCAGCGACCGGGGCAACAAACGTGCATCCGGCAGCGCCTGCAACAGGCCGTTCAGATGGCTCGGGGTGATTTTCAGCACGTCCACCGGGTGCTGGCTGAACAGCTCCGCCAGGGCCAATGGGCTGAAGCCGCTTTCGTCATCCACCAACAACAGGCTGCCACCGCCGCACAGCGCGCCGAACAGTTGGGTGTGGCCGAGGTCGGCGGCAATGCTCGACAGCAGGCCGTAGCAGGCGGCGGCGGGCGGCTTGAGCACGCTGTGCACCGCTGTCAGGTAGTCGACGATTGCCCGGTGCTCGACCACCACTCCTTTTGGCGTGCCGGTGGAGCCCGAGGTGTAGATCACGTAGGCGGCGTCATCCAGGCTGTGGGCGACGGTGGGCGAGGTAACCGGCTGCGCGGCGATGGCCTCGGCCTGTTCGGCCAGGCTCAACAACGGCGTGTGCTCGGCCAGGCGTGCCAACAAGGGCGAAGCTGTCGCGCCGATCAGCAGGGCGGCGCGGCTGTCTTGCAGCACATCGGCCAGACGCCCGGCGGGTTGTTTCAGGTCCAGTGGCAGGTAGGCGGCACCCGCCTTGAGCGTGGCGAGCAGGGCGATGACGAAGTCGGCGCTGCGCTCCAGGGCGAGGGCGACCAGGCTGTGGTGGCCGATGCCTTGGGCGCGCAGGTGATGGCTGAGGCGGTTGGCGCGCTGGTCCAGCTCGGTGTAACTGAGTACGCGTTCACGGTCGCGAATCGCCGGTTGGTCCGGGGCGGCGGCGACCTGTTGTTCAAAGCGCTGGTGCAGGCATGCCTCAGGGACAAGCAGCGGCGTACCACACCCCAGGGCTTGCAACTGCTGGCGTTCGTCAGCCCCCAGCCAATCGAGTTCGCCCACACGGCATTGAGGTTGCGCGGCCATGGCCAATAGCACGTTGCGCAACTGCGCCGACAGCAGGGTGATTTCAGCGTCACTGAAACGGCTGCGGTTGTAGCTGAACAGGTAGTGCAACTGTTCGCCCGGTACCACGATCAGCGACAGCGGGAAATGGTTGCGCCCTTGGGTCAGGACCAGGCCATCGGTGGCCTGCTCACGGTTCGGGTCGGCGAAGCTCAAGCCGCCGGCGTCCTGGTTGAGCGCATCGGTGACCGGGAAATTTTCGAACACCAGGATCGAATCGAACAACGCCTGCTCGGCCGCGATCTTGCTCATCGACTTGAGCTTGCCCAGGGGCAGGTAGGCGTGGTGGCGCAAGTCGCTGTTGGCTTGCTGCAACTGTTGCAGCCAGTCCACCAGCGCCGGGCTATCGGCCCACTGCACACGCAGGGGCAGGGTGTTGATGAACAGGCCGACCGTGCTGTCGACGGCCGCGAGGTTTTCCGGGCGCCCGGCCACGGTCACGCCGTAGATCACGTCGTCGCGCCCGGCGTGTTGGCCGAGCAACAGGGCCCAGGCGCCTTGGATCAGGGTATTGAGCGTCAGGTGATGGCGGCGGGCGAACTGCGCCAATTGCTCGGTTTCGTCGGCACTCAGGCGGTTTTCCCGTTCGGCGCACGGTGCGTCGGTCGGGGGAGCCAGGCGCAAGCCGAAATCGGGCAGCGGCGTCGGTTCGCTGACGTCTTGCAACTGGTTACGCCAAAAGCCTTCGGTGGCAGCCATATCCTGGTCCGCCAGCCAGGCGATGTAGTCGCGATAGGCGCGAGTCGGCGCCAGGTTGGCCGGGCGGCCATGGGCGTGTTCGTAGTAGAGCGCCAGCCATTCCTGGATCGCAATGCCGACGCTCCAGCCGTCCATGATGATGTGGTGGAAGGTCCAGATCAGGTGCCAGCGCTGCGGTTCCAGGCGCACCAGGGTCAGGCGCATCAGAGGCGAGTCATTCAACTCCAGCGGTTGTGCGCGTTGTTCCAGGGCCAATTGCTGCAGCGCGGTTTTCGGGTCGACATGGCCTTGCCAGTCCAGCTCGCTCAGGGGCAGCCCGACGTCGGTTTGCACCACCTGATAGGCGTCGTCGAGGTCTTCCCACAAAAACGCACTGCGCAACACGGCGTGGCGTTGCATCAGCGCCTGCCAGGCCGCGCGAAACGCCGGCAATTGCACCGGACCGTTCATCTCCAGGCTCAGTTGCTGGTAATACACCCGTGAGTCCGGCTCGACCACGCTGTGAAACAGCAAACCATGCTGGGTCGGCGATAAGGAGTAGATGTCTTCGATGTTGTTCATTGTTGTGCGATCCATTTCAAATGCTTGGGGAAGACGGCCAGCCGCGGGCCGTTTTCAGGAATTCGGTTTGTTCTTGAGCTTGCCCAGCAACGTCTCGAGGGACTTCTGGTTGAGCGCCTTGGCCAACGGGAAGTCAGACGGCATCAGCGCACCGGCCTGGGGATCGAGGCAGTGTTCAAGCAGCGCTTGCAGGTGCTTGAGCAACTGTGCAGGCAGGTCGCGGTCGACGACCGGGTTGACGCTGTGCCAATGCAGGTGCAATGCGTCGTCCTCCAGCCAGGCCACCACTTCACGGGCATGGCTGACGCGGTTAACACGCGCGGCGTCCGACGGCGCCGCCAGCGAGCTGGCACGCAACCAGCCTGGCGAGGGTTGCGCGTGGCCCAGGTAGTTGAACAGCACATCACCGCTGCCAGCCGGCAGCTCGCCACGCAGGCGCAGCAAACCGTGCCCGAGGCCCTGGCCCGGGACGCCGCGCAGCGCTTCCTTGGCTTGGCGCACCCAGTCGCCAACGGCGCCACGGGCATTGACGCGCAGCGGGAACAGGGTGGTGAACCAGCCCACGGTGCGGCTGACATCCAAGCCCTCGAAACCGGCATCGCGGCCATGGCGCTCGAGGTCGACGACGATGTCCTGGCGTTGTTCGGCTTGTGCCAGGGTGGCAACCAGTGCGGCGATCAGCAGCTCTTCCGGCTGGGTGCGGTAAGCGGCATGGGACTCGGTCAACCATTGGTGGGTACGCGTGGCATCCCAGCGGGCTGACAGGGTCTGGCGCTCGGCGATCGTGGCCTGAGGACGCGGATTTGTCGCGACCTGACTAGCCCAATAAGGCTGCTCCGCGGCGACTTTGCCGGTGTGCGCATGCATGTGCTCGGCCCATTGGCGATAGGACGTGGTTTTCGCCGGCAGAATGGCCGGTGTGGCGTTTTCCAGCGCCGCATACAGCTGCTGGAAATCTTCCAGCAGCGGCGCCCAGGACACGGCATCGATCACCAGGTGATGAGCAACCAGGTACAGCCGTTGCGGCGCGCCGTCGAGCAAGGCGGCGGCAAACAACGGGCCATGTTGCAAGTCCAGGCTCTGCGCGACGTGCTGCAGCTGGCCCACGTCCGAGGCCAGCGTCAGCCGGGCCGGTTCGACGGCTGCGATATGGGCTTGCCATTGACCGTCCACTTCGATGAAGCGCAGGCGCAATGCATCGTGATGGGCGATCAGTCGATCCAGGGTGGCCTGTACCAGCGCCGGTTGCAGCACGCGGTCGCTGTCCGCCAGTACCGATTGATTCCAGTAGGCGGGCTGCGGTTGCTGCTGATCGAAGAACCACTGGTGCAGCGGCATCAACGGCATCGCACCGCTGACGTCTCCTTGCTCGGCCACCGCCAGCAACGGTGTGATCACCAGCGCCAGGCCCGAAGGTGTCTGGGCGCGGAACAGGTCTTTGGGCGTCAGGGCGTAACCCTGGTCGCGCAGTTGCGAAATCAGCTTCAAACCGAGAATTGAATCGCCGCCCAAGGCGAAGAAACTGTCGGCCGTACCGACCACACGCCCACCGGTGAGGCCGTCGCCAAGCATGTCGCTGAACAGCTGACAGACCAGGCTTTCCAAGGCGTTACGAGGGGCGACGGGTGCATGTTGGGACTGCGGCAGTGGCAACGTGGCCAGGGCTTTGCGATCGAGCTTGCCGTTGGTGGTCAGAGGCAGGCTCGGCACTTCGACCCACACCGCCGGCACCATATAGACCGGCAATTCTGCACTGAGGACTGCGCCCAACTTCGGTTGCGGCACATTGCTGCTGTAGAACGCCACCAGACGATTGTCGATCACCAGCGTGCACGCGCCAGTGATGCCCGGCTGACTCAGCAGGGCAGCATCGACCTCGCCGAGCTCGATACGCTGGCCGCGCAGCTTGACCTGATGGTCGAGGCGGCCGAGGTACTCGATATTGCCGTCGCCCAGAAAGCGGCAACGGTCGCCGGTGCGATACAGGCGCTCACCGTTGACCATCAGGAAGCGCTCGGCGGTCAGGTCGGCGCGCTTCAAGTAACCGCGTGCCACGCCGACGCCGCCGATGTACAGCTCGCCGATGCTGCCAATCGGCACCGGTTGCTGGGCGTCATCGAGGATATGCAGGCGCAGGTTGGCGATAGGCTTGCCGATCGGCACGAGCGTGTCGTTGACCGAACAACGCCACACCGACACGTCAATCGCCGCTTCGGTTGGGCCATACAGGTTGACCAGCGCGGCCGGGTGCCGGGACATGAACCGCTGCACCAGGTCCACCGGCAACGCCTCGCCGCTGGCAAACACCTGGCGCAGGCTGCGGCAATCGACCAGGCTCGGCTCTTCGACGAATACCCGCAGCATCGACGGCACGAAGTGCAGGGTGGTGACCTGTTCCTGCTGGATCAACTGGCTCAGGTACGCCGGATCGCGATGGCCATCCGGACGCGCAACCACCAGGGTTGCGCCGGTGATCAGCGGCCAGAAGAATTCCCATACCGACACGTCGAAGCTGTACGGGGTCTTTTGCAGCACGCGGTCATCCGGGCCAATCGGGAACGCGTCCTGCATCCAGTGCAGGCGGTTCATCAGGGCGCCATGTTCGTTCATCACACCTTTGGGCTGGCCGGTGGAACCGGAGGTGTAGAGCACGTAGGCCAGGTCGCTGGCCTCCACGCTCAGCGGCTCGCCGTTTTCAGCCGCGGGCAGTGTTTCCAGGGTCCAGACGGTATGCCCGACGGGCAACTGTGACAGCCATTGCGGTTGCGTCAACGTCACCTGGGCCTCGGCGTCGGCAATCAGGAACGCCAAACGTGCCGCCGGCAACTCAGGATCCAACGGCAACCACGCCGCACCGGCATGCACCACACCGAGCAAGGCCACGACCATGTCCACCGAGCGCTCCATGCACACCGGCACAATCGACTCGCGACCGATGCCCGCCGCGCGCAAGGCGCGGGCGACGCGTTGAGCGCGCTGGTCCAGCTCGTCGTAGCTCAGGCGTTGGTCTTCGAACACCAGCGCCGGCGCGTTCGGCGTCAGCGCGGCTTGCTGGCTCAGCGCCGTGTGCAAGTTTGTCGGGCCGCAATAATGACGCTCGGTGGCATTCCACCGAGTGAGTTGCGCCTGATCCTGCTGCTGCGGGAACAACTCGACCAGTGCACGCTCCGGCGCGGCAATCAAAGCATCCAGGAGTGCACACCACTGCGCGCTCCAGCGCTGCATCGTAGCGGCGCTGAACAATGCCGTCTGATATTCCAGCGCCAGGGTCATGTCGTTGCCGTCGTCGTGGATTTCCCAGCTTTGCTCGAACTTGGCGTCTATGGCTGGCAGGGGCTGTTCTGTGAGGTCCAGGCCCGGCCATTGGCGGCTGTCCATGCGGCCGTGGTTGAGGGAGAACAGCACTTGGAACAACGGTGTGCGGTTCAAGTCGCGTCGCTGGGTGACGGCGCCGGCCAGCGTGGCGAACGGCAGGTCGGCGTGGGCCTGAGCGGCGCGCAGGTCAGCCTCCAAGGCCGCCAGCAAGGCCGACGCCGGGGCCTGTTGATCGACCTCGCAGCGGATCACTAATGTGTTGACCAGGCAGGCCAGCAGCGCCTGGGTTTGCGGCTGGTCGCGCTGATCGGACGGGGTACCCAGGCGAATATCACGCTGGCCGCTGTAACGGGCGAGCAGGGCGCTCAACGCGCTCGCCAGCACGACATATGGCGTGGTGCCACGTAAGCGGGCAAATTGGCGGATCGCGGCTGAGCGTTCGGTGCCCAGGTTGATGTTCAGTTGCCCGGCACGCCGATCGGCTTCAGCTGCACGGGGTTGGTCCAGGGGCAGGTCGAGTGAATAATCGTCCGCGCCGAGATGATTTTTCCAGTAATCCAGGCTGGTCTGGCGACGGGCCTGGGTCTGCGGGTGCTGTTGCCACAAGGCGAAATCAATGTAGTCGAGGTCCAGCGGTGTCCAGTTCGGTGCCTGCCCGTCTCGTCCGGCACGATAGGCCTGCGCCAGTTCGTCGATCAGCAACTGCATGGCCCAGCCATCGGTGGCGCTATGGTGCAGGCACAGCAGCAAGCGGTTTTCGTCACTGTCCTGACGTTGCAGTAACTGTGCACGCCACGGTGCGGCAGTGGCCAGGTCGAACGGGGCCATCAAGTCGGCTTCGGCGCGGCTGCACGCGGTATCCCAGTCACCGGTGGCGACAGAAGTCACACGCAGCGCCGGGCCTTGCGGATCAATCAGCAACTGCGCTTCGCCAGCGATCTCAACGATGCGGCTGCGCAGCACCAGATGGCGTTCGCTGACCTGGTCGAAGGCGCGGCGCAAGGCGGCCAGATCCAGCGCGCCCTTCAAGGTCAGGGCGAACGGCATGTGGTACTCGCGGGAGTCCGGCACCAGACGGCTGAGCATCCAGAAGCGGTGTTGCGCCAGGCCCAGCGGCAAGGTTGCCGGACGCGGTTGTGCAGTGATCTCCTCACTTGGCAAGGCGTCGCGCAAGTGTTCGGCCAATGCCGCCACCGTCGGTTGGGCGAACACCAGCGCCAATGGCAATGTAACGCCCAGGCGTTCACGTACTTGGGCGACCAAGCGCGTGGCTAGCAGGGAATGACCACCAAGGTGGAAGAAGTGGTCGTCGATGCCTACCAACGGGCACGCCAGCACTTCGCTGAATAGTTCGCAGAGCAGCTTTTGCGTAGCCGTGCGCGGTGCCCGGTGGGGCTGTTCGCGGCTCGCATCGGGCAGGGTGATGGCAGCGAGCGCTTTGCGGTCGAGCTTGCCGTTGCTGTTGAGCGGCAGGTGACTGAGTTGCACCAGCAATCCCGGCAACATGTGCGTGGGCAAGTGGTCGCCGAGACCGGCGCGCAGGGTCGCTTCATCCGCATCGCCACTCCAGAAGCCCACCAGGCGCTGGTCCAGCAGCAGAGTGGCGGCGTCGCGCACGTTTGGCTGGGCCAGCAGGGCGGCATCGACCTCGCCGAGCTCGATACGCTGGCCGCGCAGCTTGACCTGATGGTCGAGGCGGCCGAGGTACTCGATATTGCCGTCGGCCAGAAAGCGGCAACGGTCGCCGGTGCGATACAGGCGCTCACCGTTGACCATCAGGAAGCGCTCGGCGGTCAGGTCGGCGCGCTTCAAGTAACCGCGTGCCACGCCGACGCCGCCGATGTATAGCTCGCCGATGCTGCCAATCGGCACCGGTTGCTGGGCGTCATCGAGGATATGCAGGCGCAGGTTGGCGATAGGCTTGCCGATCGGCACGAGCGTGTCGTTGACCGAACAACGCCACACCGAGACGTCAATCGCCGCTTCGGTTGGGCCATACAGGTTGACCAGCGCTGCCGGGTGCCGGGACATGAACCGCTGCACCAGGTCCACCGGCAACGCCTCGCCGCTGGCAAACACCTGGCGCAGGCTGCGGCAATCGACCAGGCTCGGCTCTTCGACGAATACCCGCAGCATCGACGGCACGAAGTGCAGGGTGGTGACCTGTTCCTGCTGGATCAACTGGCTCAGGTACGCCGGATCGCGATGGCCATCCGGACGCGCAACCACCAGGGTTGCGCCGGTGATCAGCGGCCAGAAGAATTCCCATACCGACACGTCGAAGCTGTACGGGGTCTTTTGCAGCACGCGGTCATCCGGGCCAATCGGGAACGCGTCCTGCATCCAGTGCAGGCGGTTCATCAGGGCGCCATGTTCGTTCATCACACCTTTGGGCTGGCCGGTGGAACCGGAGGTGTAGAGCACGTAGGCCAGGTCGCTGGCCTCCACGCTCAGCGGCTCGCCGTTTTCAGCCGCGGGCAGTGTTTCCAGGGTCCAGACGGTATGCCCGACGGGCAACTGTGACAGCCATTGCGGTTGCGTCAACGTCACCTGGGCCTCGGCGTCGGCAATCAGGAACGCCAAACGTGCCGCCGGCAACTCAGGATCCAACGGCAACCACGCCGCACCGGCATGCACCACACCGAGCAAGGCCACGACCATGTCCACCGAGCGCTCCATGCACACCGGCACAATCGACTCGCGACCGATGCCCGCCGCGCGCAAGGCGCGGGCGACGCGTTGAGCGCGCTGGTCCAGCTCGTCGTAGCTCAGGCGCTGGCCTTCGAACACCAGCGCCGGCGCGTTCGGCGTCAGCTCGGCTTGCTGGCTCAAGGCTGTACGCAGGTCTTGCGGGCCAGGGTAATGACGCTCAGTGCTGTTCCATGCCAACTGTTGTTGACGCTCTGCGACGGTCAACGGCGACCAGTCAGTCAAACGCGTCTGTGGCGCTTCCAGCATGCTTTCCAGCAGGGCTTGCCATTGCGCCAGCCAACGCTCGGCGGTGGCCTGGGTGAACAGTGAGCTGCGGTATTCAAGCAATACCGACAACACCTCGCCGTCATGCACTTCCCAGTTCAGGTCGAACTTGGTGGCGCCGGCCGTCACCGCACGCTCGCTCACCTGCAACTGCGGCCACTGGCTGGCACCAGTGTTGGCGTTCTGCATCACGAACAACACTTGGAACAACGGTGTCTGGCCAAGGCTGCGTTCCGGTGCCAGGTGTTCGACCACGTGATCGAACGGCACGTCCTGATGCTGTTGCGCATCCAGTACGGTGTTGCGCACCTGATCGAGCAGCCCGATGAAGTCCAGGTCCGGCGCCAGGTCGGCGCGCATCACCAGGGTGTTGACGAAGCAACCGATCAGCGGTTGCAACTCGGCCAATGGCCGCTGGGCCACCGGGCTGCCGAAACGCACGTCGCGCTGGTTGGCGTAGCGCCCCAGCAGCAGTTGCGCGGCGCTGAGCAGCAGCATGTACAGCGTTGCGCCGCGTTGCCGGGCAAACTGGCGCAAACGACCGCTCAGTTCTGCAGGCAACTGCAGTTGGACGGCGCCGGCACGCGGGTCAAGCACGTGCGGACGTGGCTGGTCGGTGGGCAGTTCCAGTTGGTAACTGCCGTCTTCCAGTTGAGTGCGCCAGTAGGCCAATTGGCTGTCGAACAGCGCTTGCTGGGCTGACTCGCGCTGCCAGAGCGCGTAATCCGGGTATTGCAGCGCCAGCGCTGGCAGGTTGGCGGCGTGGCCCTGGCAGTCGGCGCTGTAGCATCTGGCCAATTCGTCGAGCAGGTTTTGCGTGGAAGCATCGTCTGTCGCGCAGTGATGCAGGGTGAGCACCAGCAATGCCTGGTGGTTGCGCTGAAGCAACGCGGCGCGAATCGGTACCTCGCGCGCCAGGTCAAAGCGCTGCGCGGTCGCGGCGTGGATCGCGGCGTCGGTCAGTTGCTGCCAGCGTTCATCGCTGACGGCATCCCACTGCGTCACCGCCAATGTCAGTTCAACCTGCGGCTCAATCACCAGCGCCAGCTCGCCGTCGGCCTCACGCACGATGCGACTGCGCAGGATTTCGTGACGTTGGATCACGGTGTCCAGCGCTGATTGCAACGCCTGGACATTCAATTCTCCGTCGAGCTGCACGGCGCTGACGACGTTGTATTCGCTGGCGCCACTCAGTTGTTCGAGGAACCACAGGCGCTGTTGTTCGAACGACAACGGCAAGCGCGCCGGGCGAGTCACGGGGATGAACGTCGCGGCAGGTTCTTGCCGCGGTTGCGCCAGTAGCGCCGCCAACGCCTGCAAGGTGGGGTGCTCAAACACCGCGCGCAATGGCGGCACCGTGGAAAATTGTTGACGCAGGCGGGCAAACAGCACGGCCGCGAGCAATGAATGGCCGCCGAGGTAAAAGAACTGGCTGTCTCGCCCAATGGCGCCCAACGGCACATTCAATAGTTCAGCCCACAAGGCCGCGAGCTGGCGTTCGGCGTCGGTGCGCGGCGGGTCTTCGGCGTTCGGTTCAGCCTGGATATCCGGCGCGGGCAGGGCCTTGCGATTGAGTTTGCCGTTGTCGGTCAGTGGCAGTTCGTCCAGCACCACAAACGCCGATGGCACCATGTAGTCGGGCAGGGCAGCGCCAAGGCTGTTGCGCCACGCAGTCACTTCGGTCGGTTGATCGCAGGTGACGTACGCCACCAGGCGCTTGTCGCCCGGTACGTCTTCACGGGCCAGTACCACAGCCTGGCGCACGCCGGGTTGTGCGCCGATCAGGGCTTCGATCTCGCCCAGCTCGACGCGGAAACCGCGAATCTTCACCTGGTGGTCCATGCGTCCGAGGTATTCCAGCTGGCCGTCCGGCAGCCAGCGCACCAGGTCACCGGACTTGTACATGCGCGCCTGCGGCAGTGGCGAGAACGGGTCGTTGATAAACACCTTGGCGGTTTGTTCGGCGCGGTTGAGGTAACCCAGGGTCACCCCGGCGCCACCAATATGCAGCTCGCCGGGCACACCCACCGGCATCGGATTCAGAAACGCATCCAGCACATAAGTGCGTACGTTGGCGATTGGCCGGCCAATGATCGGCCGTTGCGGGAAGTCATCCACCGCGCATCCGGTGGCGTCCACGGTGCACTCGGTTGGGCCGTAGGTATTGAAGAAACGGCTGCCGCTGATCGACGGCAAACGCTGCCACAGTTGCGCGTCCACCGCATCGCCGCCAAACAGCACGAAGCGCGGCAGGTAGGTTTCACCACGGCGCACACCGTCGCTTTCGAGCAGGCTTTTAAGCTGCGCCGGGGTGCATTCGAACGCATCCAGTCGGGTTTCCTGGAAGAACTGCGCCAGCGCGGCAGGGTCGTAGCGCACCTCTTCCGGCGTCAGGTACAGGCTGTGGCCGTCGAGCAGCAGAATCAATTCCGCCACCGAGCTATCAAAGGCGAACGAATAGTTGAAGCTTGTGCGCATCGGCTGGTCGGTGTAGCGGCGATACAGGCCATGGATCCGCGCCCAGGCCAGGTTGACCACCGACGCGTGGGTGACCAGGGTGCCCTTGGGCTTACCCGTGGAGCCCGAGGTGTACATGATGTAGGCCAGGTCATCCGGGCCGGCCAAGGCTGCGGGGTTGCTCTCAGGCTGAGTGGCGTACAGCGCGGCATCGGCGTCCAGGCGCAGGCGCGGCAAGCCGCTGCCCAGTTGTTCAAGCAAGCCTTGCTGGCCGAGAAACAGCGCTGGTTGCGCATCTTCGAGCATGTAGGCCAAGCGTTCGGCCGGGTAGCTTGGGTCCAGCGGCACATAGGCGCCACCGGCTTTGAGAATGCCCAACAGGCCGACCAACAACTCCAAGGAACGCTCCACACACAGCGCCACCGGGCAATTGGCGACCACCCCTTGGGCGCGCAGGTAATGTGCGACCTGGTTGGCACGGCGATTCAGCTCGGCGTAGCTCAGGCGCTGGCCTTCAAAGCACAACGCATCGCGCTGTGGCGTGCGTTCGGCCTGCTGTTCAAACAGCTGAGCGAACGTCAGGTGCTGCGGCACGTCCATTTCAGTGCGGTTCCACTCGACCACGGTGCGCTGCCATTCCGCCGGCGTCAGCAGCGGCAAGGCGGCGACCGGGCGTTGCGGCTCGGCGAGCATCTGTTGCAGCAGATGTTCCAGGCGCGCGAGCGTCTGGTGGGCGCTGTCCAGGGTGAACAGGTCAAGGGCGAACATCAGCTCCAGCTGGATCGGCGCACTGGGCGGGCACAGCACGTGCAGGTCCAGGTCGCACTCGGAGTGCTTGAGCGGCGTGTCCAGGGCTTCGAAGGCCAACCCTGGGAATTGCAGGCGGGACTCCATGGCCAATTGCTGCGCGACCATCACTTGATACAGCGGTGCATGGCTGAGGCTGCGCGGCAGTTGCAGGCTGTCGACCAGTTGTTCGAACGGCAGGTCCTGATGCTGCAGGCCTTCGTGCAGCCGCTTGGCAACCTGACCGACCACGGCGCTGAAATCCACCTGGGCGGTAAAGTCGGCACGGATCGCCAGGTTATTGAGTAAGATCCCCAACAGACCGTCGGTGCCCGGTTGTTCGCGATGAGTGACCGGTGTACCGATCAACACCGTGGCATCGCCGCTCAAGCGGTGCATCAGCACGGCAAAGCCAGCGAACAACACGCAGAACGGCGTGGTGCCGAGACGGCTGGCCAGCGCCTGCACGCGGCCACTCAAATCGGCACTCAGCGCGCGTTGTACCAGGCCGGCGCGATAGCTCTGCACCGAGGGCCGAGGATGGTCGGTGGGCAACGCCAGCAGCGGGCTGGCGTCCTGGTCGCTACGGTCGAGGGTGCGGGTCCAGTAATCCAGTTGGCGCTTGAGTTCGGCGCCTTGCAGATGGTCACGTTGCCACAGGGCGAAATCGGCGTATTGCAGCGGCAACGCCGCTAATTGCGCCGCGCTGCCACTGCAACGGGCCTCGTAACCCAAGGCCAGTTCACGCAGGGCGATCGTGGCCGACCAGGCGTCGGAGACCAGGTGATGCAGGGCGATGCCCAGCACGTGTTCGCCCGGCGCCACTTTGAGCAGGCGGGCGCGCAGCAGCGGTGGCTCGGTCAGGTCGAAGGGCCGTTCAAAGGTGGCTTGCAGCGCAGTGAATTGCGCGCCTTCACGGGCGGTTGCGCTCAGGCCAGACAGGTCTTCAAACGGCAGTGCAACTTCCAGCGCCTCGCTGATGTGCTGGCTCGGCACGCCATCCACGCTGCGGATACCGGTGCGCAGGATTTCGTGGCGCGCGAGTAAATCATTCAGGCTGGCGTTCAGCGCCGGGACGTCGAGTTCACCCTTGAGGTGCAGGGCAAACGGGATATTGAACAACGTGGTGCCTGGGGTCAGTTGTTCGATAAACCACAGGCGTTGTTGCGAGAACGACAACGGCAACAGGGCAGGGCGCGCCTTGGCGTGCGGCGTGGCGAGGGCGACGGCTTGCGGTGCAGCCGCTTGCGCTTCGCGTTCGGCGATGGCCACGGCCAGCAGGGCGACGGTCGGTTGTTCGAACAGCACACGCAGCGGCAGGTCGAGTTTGAACTGGCTGCGCAGGCGCGCGACGATCTGGGTGGCCAGCAGCGAGTGGCCGCCGAGGGTGAAGAAATTGTCTTCCACGCCGACACTGTCGCGTCCGAGCACGTCGGCCCACACCTTGGCGATGGTGGCTTCGTGTTCGTTGCGCGGCGCAAGGTTTTCCCGGGTATCGGCCTGCCAGTTCAGTTGCAGCGCGGCCAATGCTTTGCGGTCGACCTTGCCGTTGTTGTTCAGAGGCAAGCGTTCCAGGCATTCGAACGCGGCCGGGACCATGTACGGCGGCAGTTGCGCGCGCAGGTGTTCGCTCAGACCAGTGCTGCCCAGTGTGTCGTCGTGGGCTGACCAGTAGGCCACGAGCCAGGCTTCGCCCGCGCTGTTCTCGCGCAGCAATACCGCGGCTTCACGCACGTTCGGGTGCTGGGCCAGGCGGTGTTCGATTTCGGTCAGTTCGATGCGGTGGCCACGCAATTTCACCTGCTGGTCGCGACGACCGAGGTACTCGATCACGCCGTCGGCGCACCAGCGGCCGAGGTCGCCGGTGCGGTACAGACGACCATCGATCTGTGGGTGCTGGATGAATGCCTCGCTGGTGCGCTGCGGGTCGTGCAGGTAGCCACGGCCGACGCCGACGCCACCGACGCAGATTTCCCCGGCCACGCCGATTGGCACCGGGCGCAGAGCTTCATCGAGCACATACAGGCAGTTGTTGGCCGTGGGTCGGCCGATGGGCATATGGCTGACGTTGGCGTGCGGCGCTTGGGTAATCGGCTGGAACGCCACGTCGTCGGCGCATTCGGCTGGACCGTAGGCGTTCATCAGTGCTATGTCCGGGAAGCGCGCGAACCAGTCGCGCGCCACGGTCGGCGGCAGCGCTTCGCCAGTCGGTAGCACCCAGCGCAGGTCAGGCAACTGAAGGTCGCACGGGCACAGCGCCAGCAGGGTACGCATCAGGCTCGGGACGATTTCCAGTACATTGAGGCGTTCGCTGGCGAGCACTTGCAGCAGGCGTTGCGGATCGTGAGCCACGTCGTCCGGCAGAATATGCACGGTGGCGCCCAGCACCGGCGCAGCGAGAAATTGCCACACGGAAATATCGAAGGCCACCGAGGCGGTCTGTGGAATGCGGTCGTTGACGCTCAGCCCCAGGGCCGGGACTTTACCGAAGATGTTATTGAGCATGCCGCGCTGTTCGATCATCACGCCCTTGGGCGTACCGGTCGAGCCCGAGGTGAACAGCACGTAGGCCAGGCTGTCCGGGCCACCGGCCAGCGTCAATGGCGCGTCGTTGGGTGTGTTCCAGGCGGCTTCGGCGAACAGGGCCGCAGGCGCGCGGTCGAGGCCGCTGAGCAGTTGGTCGAGCAGGCCACGGCACCCTTCACTCGCCACCAGCAGCGGGGCGCGGGACAGATTGAGGATCTCGCGCAGACGCTCAGGCGGGTGGTTGACCTCCAACGGCAGCATCGCGGCGCCAGCCTTGAACACGGCAATCATGCTGGTCAATAACGCCAGGCCACGGGGCGCGACCAGCGCCACCAATTGATCGGCACCCGCACCGGCTGCGCGCAGGGCCTGGGCCAGGCGCGTGGCCCGCAAGTCGAGTTCGGCATAGGTCAGGGATTCACCGGCGCAGATCGCGGCAATTTGATCGCCACGCTCGGCGACCTGGGCGGCAAACAGCTCGGCGTAGCTTTTATCCAGCGGGAAATCGTGGGGGTTTAGCGCCCACTCGCCAAGCAATTGCTGGCGCTCATCGGCGGCCAGCAGCTCGAAGCTGCCCAGCGGCGCTTCAGGCGCGGCGAGCATGCCGCGTACCAGGCTGGCCAAGTGGCCGAGCAGGCGTTGCACCGTATCCGCTTCAAAACGTTCGCGGTCGTAGGACACGCGAATGCCTAGTGGCTCACCGGGCAGGATCACCACAGTCAAGCCATAGTGGGTGTGCACACTGTGGTCCATGCCGTCGAGGCTGAACTGAAAACCGCCGTCCAGAATCTGTTCATCGATCGGCGCGTTTTCAAACACCAGGATGCTGTCGAACAGGGTTTCGCCACGGGGGAAATCGCTCCAGCCCTGGATATCGGTCAGCGGCGTGTGCTCGAAGTCGCGCATCTCGACGTTAAGCCCCTGCAGCGCCGTGAGCCAGTCACCCAACGTTGCCTGAGGGTCGACGCTGACCCGCAGTGGCAGGGTGTTGATGAACAGGCCAATCATCTCGGCGACGCCGGTCAACTCAGCGGGACGCCCCGCCACGGTGACGCCGAAGACCACGTCACGCTGGCCGCTGTAGCGCGACAACAACAGTGACCAGACGCCTTGGAAGAAGGTATTGGGAGTGATCCGGCGGTGGCGGCAAAAAGTGGCCAGGGCCTGGGTGTCGTCTTCGCTCAGATGGATCAACTGGTCGGCCACCAGCACCGCGTCGGTGTAGCGGTCGCGGCTTACGCCGTTGTCCACGGTCAGCGGGGTGGGGGCGTTGAGCCCCTGCAGTTGGCCGCGCCAGAACTGCTCAGCCTTGCCTGCGTCCTGGCGTTGCAGCCATTGAATGTAGTCCCGAAATGGGCGTGGGCTTTTGATCTTTGGGGTACGGTCGTTGCACAGCGCTTCGTAGACCTTGAGAAAGTCCACGGTCACCAGGGAAATACACCAGGCATCCATCAGAATGTGATGGAAACTGCGGATGAACTCGTAGGACTCATCCGCCAGGCGCACCAGGCGGAAGCGAATCAAGGGTGGCTTGGACAGGTTGAAGCCGATTTTCTGCTCGTTTTCGAGCAGGCTGCGAATCCGTGCCTCCTGCTCATGGGGTGCCAGACCGCGCAGATCGAGGGTGTCCAGCGGCACCTTGACCTCGCGGTGGATCACCTGCACCGGTTGCTTCTGGGTTTTCCACTGGAAGCTGGCGCGCAGCGACGGGTGCAGCGCCACCACCTGGCGCCAGGACTCAAGGAATGCGCCTTCATCAATGGCCCCACCGATGCGGTAGCGATCCTGCATCAAATATACGCCGGAGTCTTCATGCAGCAGGGAGTGGAACAGCATCCCTTGTTGCAGCGGTGACAGCGGGTAAACATCTTCGATCGGATTGCTGGTGGTCTTTTCGGTGGTCATTCAAAACGTCCTGCTGAAAAAGGGGCAACGGCAATAGGCGTGGCGGTTACAGGTCGGCGTCGTTGAGCTCGGCCATCAGCGCGTTCAGTTCATCTTGCGACAGACCGGAGGCACTGAATTCGGTGCTCTCGGTGTCGACAGGCCGGGCGTCCAGCGGCTGGGCGACATTGGCCATGGCGGCGATGGTCTGGTGTTCGAACACATGCTTGGCCGACAGCGCTATGCCCTGTTCGTGGGCCTGGGCCACCACTTGCAGGCTAAGGATCGAGTCACCCCCCATGGCAAAGAAGCTCTCGGTGACGCTGACGCTGTCGAGCTTCAAGACCTTGGCGACGATGGCGTGCAGGGTGGTTTCCATCGGCGTGCGCGGGGCGACATGGGTGCTTTGGTCGAACTGGTCCGGGTCTGGCAGTTGGCGGGTATCGAGTTTGCCGTTGGGGGTGCGCGGGAAGGCTGACAATGTCAGCACCCGCGTCGGCACCATGTACGACGGCAGTCGCTCGCCGAGGTAGCGCTTGAGGGCTTCCGAATCCGGCGCGTAGCCATGGGCCGCGAGCACATAGGCCAGCAGGCGCTTGCCGACGGGTTGCTCCTGCACAATCACGGCGGCTTCGCGCACGTCACTGTGGCTGCACAGCTGGCGCTCGATCTCGCCGAGTTCGATGCGATAGCCGCGCAATTTGACCTGATGGTCCTTGCGCCCCAGGAACGCCAGGCGTCCATCGGCCAGCCAGCAGGCCAGATCACCGGTGCGGTAGGCGCGGGTGCCGTCGGCCAGGATGACAAAGGCCTTGGCGGTTTCCTCGGGCTTATTGCGATAACCGCGGGCCAGGGTTGGGCCGGCCAGCACGATTTCACCGGGCTCGCCGATGCCACTGGTGATGTCATGTTCATTCAAGACGCGCAGGTCCATGCCGGCAATCGGACGGCCGATGGTCAAGGCGCGGTTGGGGTTTAGTACATCGTAGGTCGCCCACACGGTGGCTTCAGTAGGACCGTATTCGTTGACCAGCAGCGCGTGGGGCAGGGTGTTGCCGTGCTGGGCGATCAACGACGGCGGGCAGGCTTCCCCGGCGACGATCCAGCATTGCAGGCTGTCGGCGCTGCCGAGTTGATCCAGTAGCGCTTGATACAACGAGGGTAGCGACAGGCCGTGGCTGACGTGGTGTTGGGCGATCAAGTGCGACAGGCGCGCCATGTCCAGCTCTTCGCCGGGTGCCGGCAATACCAGGCGGCCGCCTTGGGCCAGGGTCCAGAAAATCCCGGCCACGGAGCTGTCGAAGGCAAACGAGGACAGCAGCAGGTAAGCGCTCACCGGCGTTTCATACGCCGCCATGCGCACCTGGGTGGAGTAGCTCAAGGCAGCGTGGCTGATTTCGACGGCTTTCGGTGCACCGGTGGAGCCGGAGGTGTAGATCAGGTACGCGAGGTCGTCGGTATGAGGCAGTGGCAATCGCGGCAAGCTGTTGGGGGCGTGCAAGTCGTCCAGCACAAAGCTCTGCAGGCCGGCGGGCACGCTGTCGGCCAGCTCAGGGCTGACGACGATGTGCGCGATGGCGCTGTCGGCGAGCATGTAGGCGCGACGCTCCTGCGGGTATGTCGGGTCCACCGGCACATAGGCACCACCTGCCTTCAACACGGCAAGCAGGGCGACGATCGCGGCGTTGCCGCGGGGGAACAGGATGCCGACTGGCACGCCGGCGCGGATGCCCGCGGCCACCAACTGGTGCGCCAACTGCGTGGCGCTTGCGTCCAGTTGTGCGTAGTTCAGGTCGCCGTGCTGGTCGCTGAGGGCTATGGAGGCTGGCTGCAGTTGCACTTGGCGGTCGATCAGTTCAACAAGCGTCACGGCTTCTATCACTGGCGGTTGCGCCTGGGGGGCGATGATCTGCGCTTGCAGCGGCCCGCCCATGGGCAACTGCGCCCAGGCATGTTGCGGTGCGGCCAACGCGGAGTGCAGCAACTGCGTCCACTGTTCAGCAAGGCAAGCGGCTGCTTGGTGGCTGAGCAGGTGGCGATCATAGATGATCTGCACGTTGAGACGCTCGTGACCTTGATGAACGTGCAGGCACGCTTTGGCCGGGCTCATTACCGCACTGGCGTCGCGTTCGCGCGCATCGCTGGCACGCCAGGCGAAAGCATAACCGCCCTTGAGGTCCTGTGTGTAATAGTCCTGCCAGCCTGTGGCCTGTTCGACCAGGGCACTGATGTGGCGGCTTTGTTCCAACAAGGTCGCCTGGGCTTGCAGGTCGATCCGCACAGGCAAGGTTTGCTCGAACAGGCCCAAGGCGCTGTCGAGTTCCGGGCCGCGACTGGCATGGATCAGGGTGATCGGCACCTGCTGTTGACCGGACAAACGCCCGAGCAGCACCGCCCAGGCCGCCAGCATCAGCTCAGCGGTCAGTGCCGGGTGATGGGGCAGGTGCACGTCGAAGCGTTCCGGGCTGAATTCACCGGGGCGGGGCGTTTCCAGCGTCAGCTGCAAGTTGTGCTGTTCGCTGTCGGCCGTGGGCTTCCAGAACATTGCACCGGGGTGTTCGGGCTCGTCTTCGGCAAGCCTCCAGCGCCACTCGGCATAATCGGCGTATTGAAGGGTTTCGGACAGGTCCGGCGGGGTGTCTTGCAGCAGGGCAATGGCCAGCAGTTTCAGGCTGGCGAGGTCAAGATGGCTGCTGGCGGCGGCCAGATGCAGCACCGGCCCCTCGGTCAGTTGCACCAGCGTCACGGCCAGCGGCGCGGTCCCGTCCAGGGCGGCCAAGGCAACCTGCTGATCGGCTGGGCTGAGGTGGCGCAGGTCCTTGACGCCCACGCTCAGCGTAGCCTGGTCGTGAATCACTTGCACTGGATGGCGCAGGCCTGGCACCGGGGTCAGCTGTGTGCGCAGTATTTCGCTGCCGTTGGCCAATGCCTGCAGGCGCTGAGATAGGGTGTTCGCGTCTACCGCCTGAGCGATTGTCCATTGCAGTTGGCAACTGAAAGTGTGTTCGGTTGCGCCATTGAGGTGCGGATAGAGGGACGCTTGTTGCGGTGAGATACGAAAGCCTTGAAGTCCGTTCATGTTCAGCTCAACTGCAAAATGGGGTTGATAGCGGTCAGACAGCCACGTCGGCGGACAGCAAGGCCTCGGCCATGCCGGTCATGATTGCGCGCTTGCCGGTAAACGGTTCGCGACCGTGCACCGCAAGCATGTTGTCGATAAACAGCACGTCGCCCTGTTGCCAGGAGAAACGCACCAGCGAATCCAGGTACGCGGCGCGCAGCGACTCCAGCACTTCTGGTTCGATCGGTGTACCGTCGCCGTAGAAGGTATTGGTCGGCAGGTCGAGGTCGTTGAAGTTGCCTTGCAGCGAGTCGCGGATGGCCGGCGGCAGGGTGCTGATGTGAAAAAAGGTCGCGTGGTTGAACCACACTTCTTCGCCGGTACGCGGATGGCGTACCACTGCCGGGCCTCGTTGGCGGGTGCGCAGGCGGTTGTTTTCTTTCCATTCCACTTCGATGCCGACGCTGGCGCAGTAGGCTTCGACTTCACCGCGGTCGGCGGACTGGAAGACGCTCTGCCATGGCAGGCCGAAGCCGTCGCCGTAATTGCGCACGTAGAGCACGCCTTTTTCACGAAAACGCGCCTCGATGTCGGCGCTGATCCGTGCCTTGACCGCGCGGGTTGAACCGATCGGGGTTTCGCCGCCAGTCGCGGACGGCAGTTGGCAATAGAAGAACAGCCGCAGCGGGAAACGCGGCGAATACGAGTGTTCGTTATGTGGGAAAATCATCTGGTCGGCCGGGTAGTCGGTCGAGGTATAGATGTTGCCGCCGACCCGCGTGCGTGGGGAGGCGCGGAACATGTATTCCAGGGCGCCGGGGGACAGCGCAGCGATGACGTGGTCGAATTGTTCCACCGACGCGACGTCGAATCCGCGGAACAGCAAGGCGCCGTATTGCAGCAGCTTTTGTTCCAGGGCTTCGCGTTCACGGGTAGCCCACGCCACCAGATCCACGCCGCTGACCGCGGGTTCAATCACCAGCGGCAAGGCGTGGTCGGGGCTGAACAGGCGCTCGCTGACCAGTTGCTGGGGGGCGACGTTCATGGCTTTGCGGCGCACACTACCCAGTGTGCGTGGTGCTGGGGGCACGATAGGCATACAGGCATCTACCTTGATCAAAGGGTCAGTGAGCGACGTTTGGTTTGCAGCAACTGACGGCGACCTGCAAGCGCTTGGGACTGCTGGCTTTCGCGCTGGAAAGCCTGATCCCAATTGTCAAGGCGCTTGGCCAGGGCGGGCAGGGACTCGCCGAGCAGATCACGGGCTTCGCCGAGTAGGCGGCTCCACAAATGCTGCAAGCGCAAGGCTCGGGGCTGATCGAAGTATTCGCCACGGTATTTGAGCGTGGCGTCGATGCCGTGGCCGGCATGCACCAGGTCGAGCACCAGATGGAAGTCTCCCGGCGCCTGCGCGACGTCCATGCTCGTCAGTTGTGCGCCGGCAAGGGTGACCGGCGCGACCCGCGACGGTTGATAGTTGAGCTTGACCTGGAACAGCGGCGAATGGCCGGGGCGCCGGGTTGGGGCCAGCGCCGCGACAACCAGATCGAACGGCAGGTCCTGATGGGCATACGCCAGTCGCGCCTCATCACGCACGTGCGCGAAAAAGTCCGCCAGCGTGCCGTTCTCGCCTATCTCACAGCGTAGGGTCAGTTGGTTGACGAAGAAGCCGATCACCTCGTTGTGCACGGCCAGCGGGCGGCCGCTCACATCAGTGCCAAGCAGAAAACGTTGCTGGCCGCCCAATTGCTTGAGCACCAGCTGATAGCTGGCCAATAGCAGCATGAACAGCGTCATGCCGTGTTCACGGGCGACGCAGGCGAGGGCGTCGCAGGTAGCTTGGGGCAGGCTGAAATTCAGGCTGTGTTCGGCGCGGGTAGTGCCGCTGCCGCCCAGGTCCAAGGTTTGCGGCACGTCGACCAGGTGCTCGCGCCAGAAATCCTGGTGTGTGGCGATACGCTGGTCTGTCCAGTGCGCAGCTTCCCAACAGGCAAAGTCCAGATACTGCACCGGCGTTTCGTTGGCGGCCTGAGCCGCCAGTTCAGCCAGCAGCAGTTGTGCGGAGCGGCCGTCGAAGGCGATGTGGTGCAGGGTCAGCAGCAGGTCATGCTGGTGATCGTGGCTGATCAGATGGGCGCGTAGCAGCGGGCCTTGCTTGAGGTCGATCGGGGTGGCGTGTTCCTGGGCCAGGCAGTCCGGCAATTGATCATGGAGGGTCAAACGCACGTTGCTGGCCGGCAGCACCTGTTGCTGCGGGCCATCAACGCTATCGTGATAGACCGTGCGCAGCACACTGTGACGCTCGACCAGGGCATTGAGCCGTTGCGACAAGACGTCTCTGTCCAATGGGCCTTGCAGCTTCAGGTGCAATACCAGGTTGTGGCGGGTGTCCTGCGGGTTCAACTGGTGCAGGAACCACAGGCGGCGCTGGGCGAAGGATTGGCGGCTAGGGTGGGTAGTAGTGTTTGATTCAAGACTGGCAATGGGTGCCGGAGTCCGGAGGTACACGAGCAGCGCCTGCGCCCATTCGGCCAGGCGTCGTTCGCCGAACAGGCTCTGGGTGTCGAGGTCCCAGCCCAGGTCGCGGTGCAGGCGGGCGGCAAAATCGGCGATGCCGATGGAGTCCAGGCCCAAGCCGATCAGGCTGAGCTCGACGTCTACGCTGAGGTACGGATTGACCTCAATCAACGTCTGTTCCAGCCACTGCTGGCAGGCCGAAACGCTCGGCTGTCGGCACAATTGCTCGACATCGATGCGTTCAACTGGCGTGCTTGCCTGACCGCCGCTCTGGGCGATGATGCTCAGGGTACCGGCCGCCAATTGGCTGCGGGCACCCTGGCGGGCGATCTTGCCGCTGGTGGTCATCGGGATGGTGCCGGCCTGCACCAGCACAATCTGGTCGATGCCGCAGTCGGCTGCTTCACGCACGGCGGTTTGCATCGACGCGAACAACGCCGGGTGATGCTCCGGGTCGACGAACTTGCGCTGCGGTTCGGCAACGATCACCAGTTTCTCGCGACCGAGCAGCGGGTCCATCTCCGAGAAGGCCGCGATGCGTCCGGTGCGGATGCCCGGCTCACTGTCGGTGATCGCAAACTCGATGTCGTGGGGGTAAAGGTTGCGACCGTTGAGGATCAGCAGGTCTTTGAGGCGGCCGCAGATGACGATTTGACCTTCATGCATGAAGCCCAGGTCACCTGAGCGCAGGTAATGGCCGGGCTCACCGACAATCTGCGCCTCGAACGCGTAGCGGCTGGCATCGGGGTTTTTCCAGTAGGCCTCTGCGTTGCTCGGGCCTTGCAGCCAGACTTCTCCGATGCGGTCGACGGCGCAGCGTTCGTGGGTGTTCGGGTCCGCAATGGCGATGGTGTGAAGCGCTTGCGGGTAGCCACAGGCGACAAATTCAACCGCAGCGGCGTCGTCGGACGCCAGGGCCACGTGGCCGGTTTCCAGTACGCTTTTGTCCAGCCGCAACACCACCGGGAGCGCGTCAGCGGGCGTTGCGCTGACGCACAAGGTGGCTTCGGCCTGGCCGTAACCGGGGCTGATGGCCATGGGGTTGAGGCCACACGTGGCAAAGCGCCGGGCGAAGGCGTCGAGGGTGGTGGGATGGATCGGCTCGGCGCCGTTGATTGCGTGCTGCCAGGCGCTCAGATCGAGCTGGGCGATAAGGCTGTCGCTGACCACGCGGTTGCACAGGGCATAGGCAAAATTCGGCGCGAAACTTGCGGTAGCGCGGTAGCGACTCAAGGCCTGCAGCCATGTGGACGGTGCATTCACGAAGGTCTGCGAGGCCATCAGGTAGCACGGCATGCCGCTGTAGAGCGGGGCGAGTACGCCGCCGATCAGGCCCATGTCGTGGTACAGCGGCAGCCAGTTGACCATGGCGCCGTGCTCATCGAAACCGTAGGCCTTGCGCATCAATTCGACGTTGGCGATCAGGTTGCGCTGGCGCACTTCAACGCCTTTGGGCGTGCCGGTCGAGCCCGATGTGTATTGCAGGAACGCCACGCTGGCGCCATCGACCGCCGGCCGTTGCCACTGATCAGGTGCGGGGCCGCAGAGGTCGTTGACGGTCAACACATCGACGCGATTTTCCACCAATTCGCGTAGACCTTCGCAATGATCCACGGGCGCAAGGATCAGTGCTGGCTGCGCATCGATCACGACATTGCGCACGCGATCCAGATGGCGCGGCTTGCGTGACGGCGGCGGGAACAGCGGCACGGCGATCAGCCCCGCATATAAGCAGGCGCAGAACACGCGTGCATAATCGAGGCTGCTCGGCAGCATCAACAACACGCGGTCGCCTGGGCTGCAACGCGCCTGCAAGGCGGCCGCCAGGGATTGGGACTGTTCGTGCAATTGGCCAAACGTCAGCGTTTCGCCGATCTCGACGCCGTCCGGCAGGAAATGCAAGGCAGCACGTTGCGGGAAGTGCAGGGCGCTGGCCTCCAGCACTTCGATCCAGTGATTGAATGCAAACATGGTGGGATTTACGCCATGGCCACGATGACTTTACGGTCACCGGTATAAGGATTGCGCCCGTGGGCGACCAGTCGGTTGTCGAGCATCAGAATGTCGCCGGGTTCCCAAGGGAAGCTGACGGCGGTCTGGTCATAGACCGCACGCACCGTATCGAGCATCGCATCGGGAATCGCCGACCCGTCGCCGAAATACACGTGGCGCGGCAGGTTCTCTTCACCAACGGCCGCCAGCAGGCTGGCACGCACGTCGGGTTCAATGGCCGAGACGTGAAACAGATGCGCCTGATTGAACCAGACCCACTCGCCGGTCTCGGGGTGCCGCAACACGGCGGCGCAGCGCTGACGGGTCCGTAGGTCGCCGTCGGCTTTCCATTCCCACTCGATGTCGTTGTCCCGGCAATAGCGTTCGACCTGGGCGCGGTCTTCGGTGTTGAACACTTTTTGCCAGGGCAGGTCGAGGGCGCCGCTGTAGTTGCGCACGTAAAGCAACTCGCGGCTGGCGAATAGCTCGCGAATCTCGGCGGGCATGCGCTGATAGATCAGGCGGCTGTCGCAGATGGGCGTTTCGCCACCGGTTTCACTGGCCTTGATGCAGTGAAACCAGATACGCGAGGGCCAGGGGCGGGTATAGGCCTGCTCATTGTGCAAAGGGATGAATTGGTGGGCCGGATATTCCGTCGAGCTGTAGACCCCGGCGAACACTTTGCTACGTGGCGTGGAGCCGAACTCGTAGCTGGCCAGCGGCGCGCCGAAACTGGCGGCAAAGCGTTTGAAGTCTATCGGGGTGGCGACGTTGAAACCGCGAAACAGCACGCCGCCCACCGTATGCAGGCTGTCATCAAGGCTGTCACGGATCGTGGGCTCGAGCGCATGGATCGATTGGCCTGGGGTAGCCTGCACGTACCTTGGCAATACCGCTGCACCGTGGGCTTGATCCTTGATTGAAACAGGCTCGGAACGTCCGTTTGGGTGTTCGATTGAGGTCATCCTTTGCACATCCTGTTTATTTTTTGGCTCTGTAGCAACGTGACAGCAGGCCGTTAAAACTGGGCAGTGGCCTCGGTGAGACTTTGAAACGTAATGTGTATATGTGAATACAGAAAGCATATTAGGTGTGAATGAGAGGGATTATCAATACTATTCCTTTAATATTTTTTTTCGACTAGACTCCGCCCCGCTGGGAAAAAACAGCGGTTTGCCAACGGATAAAAATACAAATAATTGCAGTAGGGGGGCGGGGCGTGAATTACAAAATCAATACACTTGCGTTGGCGGTAGGCTCAGCCATGTGCCTGTTGAACAGCGCATGGGCGGACGATCAACCCGTTGCCCTGGAGATTGCGCCGGTCACCGTCACCGGTGAAAAAATCAACCGCTCGCTTGAGAAGACTCAGTCGAGCGTCGCCGTCGTGACCGAACAGCAATTGCGCGACAAAGCCGATCACAACCTGATCGACGTATTCGCCCGCACCCCTGGCGTGTACAACCAGGCCGGTAACGAAAACTGGGGGATCCGTGGTGTACCGGTGTCGGGTTTCGATGACCAGGGCCCGGCGACCTTGAACGGCGCGGTGTCGGTGTACGTCGATGGCGCCCAACAACCGAACCGGGCGCTGACATTGAGCCCGATCGGCCTGTGGGACACGGAGCAGGTCGAAGTCTTCCTTGGCCCGCAGTCCACCACCCAAGGCCGCAATTCCCTGGCTGGCGCGGTGGTGATCCAGACCAAGAATCCAACCTTCGATCCGTCCTTCTCCGCCCAGACCAATATTGGCAATTACGGTGAACACGGCGTTGCCGTGGCCGGCGGTGGCTCGATCGTCGACGACAAGATCGCCGGCCGCATCGCCATCGATACCCAGGACGGCGACGGTTATATCCGCAACACCACCAATCACGACGATGCCAACCCGCACCGCACGAGCAACTATCGCGGCAAGTTGTTGATCACGCCGAACGATGACACCGATGTGCTGTTGACCTACGCACACAACGAACACCGCCAGGGTGACAACTCGATCACCCGCATCGGCGACAAGGTGCAGTATTACAAGATCGCCTCGAACACCAAGGCCTACGACAACCTTAACCAGGACACCCTGAGCGCGAAGATCGACTGGCGCCTCAACGATGCCTGGACACTGACCAACCTGACCACCTACACCCACTCGGACTACACGGCGCGCAAGGACTTCGACCAGACCGCCACGGCGAACAACGAGATCCTGCGTAATCAGGCCGGCAACATGTTCAGCCAGGAACTGCGCCTGGGTTATGAGTCCGACACGGTCCGCAGCTTCGGTGGCGTGTATTTTGGCCGCACTACCAACAGCTTCCACGACCGCTTGCTGTTCAACAATGTGCAACGCGGTGCGGCCAAAGGCGATGTCGCTATCAACAACGCCGCACTGTTTGGCGAAGTGGACTGGGATTTCGCGCCGAACTGGACCTTGATCACCGGCCTGCGCTACGACTACGAAACCAACGACACCGATATCGAGCAGGATGATTTCTCCAGTCCTGGCAAGGTCAAGAAGAGCTTCCACGCGTTCCTGCCGAAGCTGGGCGTCGATTATCAGTTCATTCCTGATCAGTACGTCGGTTTCATGGTGCAGAAAGGCTACCGAGGCGGTGGCGTCAACGTGCGTGCCGGTGGCGGCCACCAGGCTTACGATCCGGAATACACCACCAACTACGAGCTGTCGTACCGTGGGTCGTTCCTCGAGAAGAGCCTGCGTGCGCGCGCCAACCTGTACTACACCGATTGGAAAGACCAGCAGGTCAGCGTGCTCGATCCGTCGGGCGATTTCTTCCTTGTGTACAACGCCGGTCGCAGCGACATCAAGGGCCTGGAAGTCAGCGTCGAAAAAGACTTCGGTGAGCAGTTGACCCTGAACATCGGCGGCGCCGTCACCGATGCCAAATACAAGGACTTCAACACCGGCGACGGCCTGGATCGTAGCGGCCAGCCGTTCCTCTACTCGCCGAAATACAAAATGTCGGTGGGCGGTACCTACCGCTGGAACGACCGCCTGACCCTCAACACCGATCTCACCTACCAGAGCACCGCGCCGTCCGACTTCGAGTTCGACGCCAACGGCAACGTCAGCAAAGTACGCCGCAGTGACAACTACGTGCTGACCAATTTCAGCACTGAATACAAAGTGACCAAGAACGTTGCGGTGTCCGGTTACCTGAAAAACGCCTTCGGCAAGGAATACGTCACCAGCAACCGCATTGGCGACATCATCGATGTGGGCGCCCCGCGCACATTCGGTCTGGTATTGCGTTACGACATGTAAGTCGATGGGCGCAGGGATACGCATTCCCAGCGTCTGGTTTCAAGCTGTTTGCTGCCTGGCGCGCTTGTGCCCAGGCAGTCCCACTTGCTTCCACACCCAGCCTCCATGGAGGATCTCATGAGCGCTTTTTCGAATGCCACGCACGGTGGTGCGCCACAGCTACGCCTGGCGCATACCGGCCTGTCCCACCCTTATTGCCTGGACCTGACGCCGATGCTCGAGCGCCAGCAACAGCAGGAATCAAACGCCCGCAGCTACCCACGACGCATCCCCCTGGTGCTTGAACGCGCCTATGGAATCTACGTACAGGACAGTCGCGGGCAAGTATTCGTCGATTGCCTGGCTGGCGCAGGAACCCTCGCGCTGGGCCATAACCACCCCGTGGTCATCGAGGCGATCACGCACGTGATGGCGGCCGGTGTGCCCATGCATACCCTGGACCTGATGACGCCGGTCAAGGATGCCTTCGTCCAGGAAGTCTTCGGCTGCCTGCCGGCAGACTTCGCGCGCAACGCGCGTATCCAGTTTTGCGGCCCCAGCGGTGCGGATGCCGTGGAAGCCGCACTCAAACTGACTCGCACCGCAACCGGTCGTCATTCGGTGCTGGCGTTCGAAGGTGCTTATCACGGCATGACCCTGGGCACCTTGGCCATCAGCGGCAACCTGTCACCAAAAAATGCCCTCGGCGCCTTGATGCCGGGCGTGCAACGCCTGCCGTACCCGCATGATTACCGCTGCCCGTTTGGTGTTGCCGGCGATCAAGGTGTAACCCTCAACGTGCGCTACCTGGAACATCTGCTCAACGACCCGGAAAGCGGTGTGACATTGCCGGCTGCGATGATCCTGGAGCCGATCCAGGGCGAGGGCGGTGTGATCGCCGCGCCGGACCGCTGGCTCCAGGAACTGCGACGCTTGACCCGTGCCCACGGTATCCCGCTGATCGTCGACGAAATCCAATGCGGCATTGCCCGCAGCGGCCGTATGTTCGGTTTCGAGCAATCGGGTATCACCCCGGACGTCATCACCCTGTCCAAGGCCATCGGTGGTGGCCTGCCGTTGTCGGTCATGGTCTATAACGACGCGCTGGATGTCTGGCAACCCGGTGCGCATGCCGGCACTTTCCGAGGCAATCAATTGGCTATGGCGGCCGGTACGGCGACCTTGCGCTTCATCCGCGACAATGACCTGGTGGCCCACGCCGAGACGGTCGGCGCGCACTTGCGCAAGCAGTTGCAGGCGCTGCAAAGTGAATTCGCCTGGGTCGGTGATGTTCGCGGCCGTGGCCTGATGCTCGGCATGGAAATCGTCGACCCGTGCGGGGAGCCTGATGTACAAGGGCATCCGCCGGTGGACAGTGCGCGGGCCAAGGCTTTCCAGCAGGCGTGCCTCAAACATGGGTTGATCGTCGAGCTGGGTGGGCGTCACGGAGCAACGGTGCGCTTCCTGCCGCCGCTGATCATTACCGAGCAGGAAATTGATTTTGTTGCGCAGATCCTGTTCCAGGCCGCCCACTCGATCGCCACGCAGCCCTGATCGAGCGATGCCCGGTGCCTGCCAATGGCATGGAAGTGCGCATTTTTCAGCGTAAGGACGACACATGCACAAGGCTGTATCGACACTGCTGTTTGCTGCGCTGGCCCTTGGCGGCTGCGACCCTGCGCCGCCGCCCGTGGCGTCCAGGACGCTGCCGGCGCAAGTCAAGACCCTGACCGTACAACCCCGCGCCTTTGCCATGACTGCCGAGCTGCCGGGCCGCATCGAGCCGGTGCGCGTCGCAGAAGTGCGCGCGCGGGTTGCCGGGGTGGTGCTGGCGCGGCATTTTGTCGAAGGCAGTGACGTCAAGGCCGGTCAGTTGCTATTCAGCATCGACCCGGCACCGCTCAAGGCCAAACTGATGCGGGTCGAAGGTGATCTGGCCAGGGCCGAGGCGGACGTCTATCGCGCCAACGCGCATGTGCAGCGCTACAAGCAATTGGTCGAGATCAATGCGGTCAGCCCGCAGTTATTTGATGACGCGATGGCCGACCTCAAGCGCGCCAAGGCCGACCGTCTGGCCGCAGAAGCTGACCGGGCCACCGCACAACTCAATCTGGATTACTGCCAGGTGCGTGCGTCGATCAGCGGTCGCATAGGCCGTGCGCTGGTCAGTGAGGGCGCGCTGGTCGGCCAGGACGAGGCCACACAGATGGCACGGATTCAGCAACTGGACCCGATCTACGCTGATTTCACCCAGCCCGCCGAACAGGTCGTGGCGTTGCGCCAAGCGGTGGCCAACGGCCGCCTGGTGTTGCCTGGGGAGGGTGCGCCCCAGGTCTCGTTGCAGGTTGGCACACCGGCGCAGACTCTCGTGGGCAAGCTGCTGTTCTCCGATATTTCCGTAGACCGCAGCACCGGCCAGGTGACCTTGCGCGGTGAGTTTCCCAACCCCGATAACGTGCTGCTGCCCGGTATGTACGTAAGGGTGGTGGCGCCGGCTGGGGTCGACCCACAGGCGTTGTTCGTGCCGCAGCAGGCGTTGCAGCGTGGCACCGACGGACAAGCTCGGCTGATGCTGGTCGACGCCCAAGGCGTGATTCGGGAGCGCATCGTCAGCACCGGCGCGATGCTCGGCCCCGACTGGCAGATCATCCAAGGCTTGAAGGCGGGTGAGCGGGTGGTGGTGGAACGGGCCGACAAGCTCAGCGCCGGTAGCAAGGTCCATGTCGAAACCCTGGCTGCACGACGGGCCACAGACTGAAATGGCCGACTTCTTCATTGAGCGTCCGAATTTCGCCTGGGTCATCGCGCTGTTTATCGTATTGGCTGGCGCATTGACGCTCGGCCGCTTGCCGGTCAGCCAGTACCCCGACGTTGCGCCGCCGCAAATCAGCGTGAGTGCCAGCTACCCCGGCGCGTCGGCACAGATCATCAACCTCAACGTCACCAGCCTGCTGGAAGAGGAGCTCAACGGCTTGCCGGACTTGCTCTACTACGAGTCCACCAGTGCCAATGGCAGTGCAGATACGACCGTCACCTTCAAGCCGGGCACTGACCCGGATCGCGCGCAGATCGACGTGCAAAACCGCCTGCAACGGGTGGTGGGGCGTTTGCCCCAGACGGTGATCGAGCAGGGGTTGAAAGTCGAGCAGGTACGCGCGAACTTCCTGATGATCTATGCCCTGTCGTACACCGACGAGCAGCAGGATTCGGTCGGCCTGGCCGACTTTGCGGCCCGCGCGGTGAACAATGAAATTCGTCGTGTGGACGGGGTCGGTCGCGTGGAGATGTATACCGCCGAACGCGCCATGCGCATTTGGGTCGACCCGGCGAAGCTGGTGGGTTATGGCCTGTCGATGGCGGACGTGAGCAAAGCCATCGCGGCGCAGAACGTGCAGGTACCGGCCGGTAGCATGGGTGACCGCCCGGGCCCGGTGGACCAGCAGATAACCGCTACCGTCATGGTTCAGGGCCAGTTGGAGTCGGTGGGCGCGTTCGGCAATATTGTCCTGCGCGCCAATGATGATGGCGCCAGTGTGCGGATTCACGATGTGGCGCGGGTGGAACTGGGACGCCAGGACTACCGCTTCGATGCGCGCCTCAACGGCAGGCCCGTGGCCGCCATGTCGGTGCAACTTGCGCCGGGTGGCAATGCGTTGCAGACCGCACAGGCGGTCAAGGCGCGTCTGGAGCATCTGTCGAGCACCTTGCCGGGCAATATGCGCTTGAGCGTGCCGTACGATACGGCACCCTTTGTCCAGGCCGCGATCAAGCAGGTCGTCTACACTTTGATCGAAGCCATGGTCCTGGTATTCCTGGTGATGTGGCTGTTTTTGCAGAAGCTGCGCTATACCCTGATCCCGGCAGTGGTTGTGCCGGTGTGCCTGTCGGGCACACTGGCAGTGATGGGGGTGTTGGGGTTTTCCATCAATATGATGACCCTGTTCGGCATGGTCCTGGCCATCGGCATGCTGGTGGATGACGCCATTGTCGTGGTGGAAAGTGTCGAGCGTTTGATCAACCAGGAGCGCCTGTCGCCCAAGGACGCGACCCGCAAGGCCATGCGTCAGATCAGCGGCGCGATTGTCGGCATTACACTGGTGCTGGCAACGGTGTTTTTGCCGCTGGCCTTCATGGGCGGTTCGGTGGGCGTGATCTACCAGCAGTTCGCCTTGGTGTTGTCGGTATCGATTCTGTTCTCCGGGTTCCTCGCGCTGACCCTGACGCCGGCGCTGTGTGCGGCATTACTAACGCCTCTGGATCCGACACGGCGGGAGCCTGGGTTCAACCGCCATTTTGATAAGTTGACCGCACACTATGAGCGCGTTGTCGGCGCCTGGGTGCGGCGGGGCACTCGCAGTGTTTGCCTGTACCTGTTATTGCTGGCGGTGCTGGTGTTTTCCTATCACCGCTTGCCATCCTCCTTTATTCCCAGTGAGGACCAGGGCTACACCGTCACCGATATCCAACTGCCGCCAGCGGCCTCCGCAGCGCGCACCGAGGTGACGGTGAACGCCTGGGAGCAATACGCCCTGGCACAACCGGCCACCCACCAGGTGCTCAGTATCCTGGGCTTCAGCTTTTCGGGCGAGGGGGCCAATGCCGCTTTATCGTATATCAGCCTCAAGGACTGGTCGGTTCGCGGCTCGGAGCAGGCCAGCCGCGCCGTGGCACAGCGCGCGACCCAGACCTTTGAAGATGTCAGCGACGGCACCGTGTTCAGCACCGTGCCGCCGGCGGTCGATGGCCTTGGCACGTCCGCCGGTTTTGAACTGCGCCTGCAAGACCTGACCGGCCACCCTCACGGCGAGTTGCTGGGCGCCCGCGCGCAACTGCTCGCCGCGGCCAAGGCGTCCCCGGTGATCGGCAGCCTGCGCGATGAAGGCCTGGCGGACGCACCGCAGATCAAAATCGACATCGATCGGGAAAAAGCCGAGGCCCTTGGTGTGAGTTTCGATGTGGTCAGCGCCGCGTTATCGGCGGCCCTGGGCTCACAGCAAATCAACGAATTCGCCAACCAGGGGCGCATGCAGCGCGTGATCGTCCAGGCCGACGGCAGCCGCCGCCAGACACCCGAAGCGCTGCTGCGCCTGCAAGTGCCCAATCGGCAGAATACACTGGTGCCGCTGGAGGCCTTCAGCCGTTTCGAGTGGCAAGTCGGCCCGTTGCAGATCGTGCGTTACAACGGCGCACAATCGCTGCGCTTTACCGGTGACGCCGCGGCCGGCTACAGCACCGGCCAGGCGATGCAGGCATTGCAGGACATCGCTACGCAACTGCCGGCCGGTTTCAGCCTGGAATGGGCCGGGTTGTCTTTGCAGGAGCAACAATCCAGTGCCCAGGTACCGCTGTTGATCGGTCTATCACTGTTGACGATCCTGCTGGTACTCGTGGCCTTGTATGAAAGTTGGGCGATACCGTTTGCCGTGCTGTTGATCGTGCCGGTTGGCGTGCTGGGTTCAGTGGCTGCCGTCACCGTCATGGACATGCCCAATGACGTCTATTTCAAGGTGGGCTTGATCACGATCATTGGCCTGTCGGCGAAGAACGCGATCCTGATTGTCGAGTTTGCCAAAGCGCTGCATGCCCAAGGTGCGAGCCTTGCAGATGCAGCGATCCAGGCCGCACGCCTGCGCTTTCGCCCGATCATCATGACGTCAGCGGCATTTATCCTGGGCGTGGTGCCCCTGGCGCTCGCCACCGGGCCGGGTGCTGCCAGCCAGCAAGCGATCGGAACCGGGGTTGTCGGCGGAATGCTCGCGGCAACAGTACTAGGCGTGTTGTGGGTGCCAGTATTATTTGTGAAGGTGATGTCGGTTGCTCAAAGACTTTCAGGGGCGCCGAAAACATTTTGACTGGGCTCTAGGACGGTAACGAAGCCGTCAGGGCTTCGGCCAATAGCGTGGTCAAGAAGTTACCGCGCAGCAAACGCGATCTGATCTACAAGGTGATCGACAGCCGGAGTCCACTCGAGCGCCAATGAGCCGCTCAGCGAATTTGCTTGCCTACATTGAATCGAAGCAACATTAACGCCGCATCGCATGCATCACTCGCAAAGTGACGTCCACTGAACGCCTGAGCGCTCACCGTCGCGCCGTCCAGCAGCATAATGATGTAGGTCGCGAGTGTCGTAGCGGTCTCTTGTGGGTAGTGACGGATGATTTCATTTTCTACAAGTCCATGAAGCTTGCGCTTGTAATCGAGGGCAATCTCACGGATATCCGAGCGTTCCGGGAATTCGGCCACCGCTCGACCGAACAAGCAGCCTGCGAAGCTGGTCGAGCAGAACCACTGACCTCGCCAATCAAAGATCGAAATGATCTTCTCTTCCAGACTGGGTTTTTCGTCCATACGCGTCTTCAGTTGCTTGAGCAGATGATCCGAGCGCTGTAACAGCACGGTTTTGACCAAGTCCTCTTTACCCGCGAAATTACGGTACATCGTCATCCTGGCGACGCCAGAGGCTTCAATGATCCAGTCGACGCCCACGGGGTGAAAACCGTACTGGGAAAACAGGTTGGTAGCAGTGTCGACGACATGCTGCTTTTTCGATACGGACAACTCGGAACTCCAGGCTCGGGCAGCGGAAATGGGCGAAAACCGTAACATTCTGATATAGACCAGTCTATCTCAGTCTTGATTCAGAATTTCGCCCAGGCGTCGCAAACCTCAGGTTAATGTCACCGTATCGCCGCCATCCACAGCCAGCACAGTGCCGCTGATCATCGGGTTGGTCGCCAGCAACAGGGCGGCCGAGGCGATGTCCTCAGCAAGCGCGATGCGCTTGACGGGCAGTGATTGGCTGCGCTGGCGCATTTTTTGTACCAGTGCTGCGGGATGCATGCCAGTGTCGACAAAACCCGGTGAGAGCACGTTGACCCGCACCGGTGAAAGCTCGCTGGCCAGCCCACGTGCCAGCCCCTCAATGCCGGCATTGACTGCGCTGATCAGCGCAGTTTGCGCACCGGCACGCTGGGCAAAGCGCCCAGAGACCAGCGTGAGCGAGCCGTGCTCGGCAAAGGTGGCGAGCCGGGCAATGTGATAAGCCGCCCAGAACTTGCTGTCGAAGATGCGCTGGGCATCCTCCAGAGAAACGCTACGCAGTGGGCCGAAGGTCAGCGAGGCGGCGGTGACGACAATATGCTTCCAGCGCGTCGGTCGGGCGAAGAAAACCTCCAGCTGCGCCGGTTGCATGACGTCCAGTGCCTCGGTTGCCACGTCCGGGCCGATGTCGTGCGCAGCTTGATGCAATCGCGCCGTACTGCGCCCGGCCAGGGTGACTCTTGCTCCCTGCTGGTGGAACAGTTTGGCGATTGCAAAACCGATACCGGCGGAGCCGCCGATGACCAAGACCTCAGTAGTGGGTTCAAACTCAGGCATAGCGGTCTTCCTTCTGGTGCAAGGGCGCAGGGAGGGGGTAATCGAAAATCAACATCTGGCACAGCGCGCGCAACCTGGGGCGCAAGCCCGCGTGCAGCGGATGTTCCCGCCAGCCAGGGAGTACCGACTCGTCGGTAAACGTCAGGATAAAACCCTGGTCAAAGCCCAGCGAACGCTCTCCGCTGTCTGCGATCACCTCCACCGCGACCAGGCCGGGCACCTGGCCGGGAAATGCGTGCAGTTCCTGCAGCAGCGCGGATACGGCGGCCGCTTCAGGGCTTTTGAGCAAAACAATGCGCTTAAACATGGACGTTCTCCCATTCGATCAAATTGCTCAGGCGCGGGCCGCTGTCGAAATCACACACCACGGTATCGCCGTGGCTGAGGTGGATGCCGGCATCGGCGCTGTTGCGATCGGCGCCCAGGTACAGGTAAATCAGCGTGCCGGGCAGGCGCAGCGACGGGTGCTGCCAAAGGGTTCCGAACAGGTCGTCGGCGTCATAGCACAGGCACGACAGGCCGGTGCTGAAGCCTTGCTCCCAGTGCAGGTTGCCCGCTCGGTAGATAGAGGTTTTGCCCTGTATCAGCTCGGGCAGGGGCTGACGGTAGAGCAGGTGGGAGATGGCGCTGGGTTGCAACTTGGCGTAGGCCAGGTAGTTGCGCTTGGATTTGGCCAGGACGATATCGGTCAGGTCGTTGCCGAAGGTGTAGCCGATATAGTTCGGGCGGCTGTCATCGGCCACCAGAAACAGCGCCACCACTTCAGCTTCTTCGCATGCCGACAGCGCGCCGTGGTTCATGCGCAGCACGTCGCCGCTGCGCTTGAGGGAGTCGGCAAAGCCCTTGATAAAGAAGGCCGGGCGCTCGCCGTGTTGTGGTGGTTCCGCGACTTTGCTCTGATGGGTCAAGCCAAAGCCGCACACCATGCCTTGGCGTGGGTCGGGCGGCTGCAGGCAGGGCAGCAGCTCGAAGCCGGCAAGGTCCGCGACGATCAACGGCGCAGGGCTGTGCTCGCGCAGGTATTCCAGCGGTCCGCCGGGGTATTCACCCGCCGGTGTGTCGCGCAGCAGCGTGTACAGATCGCTCACCGGATAAAGGGTGTAGGGCCCGACGGAGCTGGGGCGGGTGACGTAGCGCTGGCCGTCCCGCGCGCATTCGAAAATGATCGACATGAGAAGCTCCTAGAGGGTCTTGATTTCAAGCAAGGCAGGCTTGCCGTGGGTGTGCATGTAGGACAGGCAGTCGGCGATCTTTTCCTGGATCTGCGCCGCAGTCTCGGCACTGCCAGGGCTGTAGAGGTCAAAGGTTTTCGCCAGGGCAACAAAGTCCACCTCGTTCTCATGGAAGCTGGTCGCCAGGTTCGACAAGTCGCTTGGCCGTTGGCGCAGGTTGGCAATCCGTTCGGCATGCTGCTTGGAGTTGAGATAGAGGCGGTTGTTGATCACCAGCACCAGCAGTGGAATGTCGTAGGCGGACAAGGTCCACAGGGCGCTCGGCGTATAGAGCAGGTCGCCATCCGATTGCAGGTTGACGCACAGCCGGCCGCTGCCTTTGTGGGCGACCGCGGCACCGATTGCAGCGCCCAGGCCATAACCCAGCCCGGCGCCGCCGCTCATGCCGATATACGCCTCACTGCGCTCGATAGGCCAGAGTTCGCGCACCAGGGTGTCGATCGTCACGCTGCCGGTGTTGGTCAAGACCCAGCGTTCGTGGCCGATGGCTTCATGAATGGCGATCAGTGCCTGGGCGATGGTCAAGCCGTCGGCGGGTTGGGTGACCTGCGCCAGCAGCGCCTGGCGACGCACCTGCTTGTGGGCCGCAATGCGCTTGTTACGTTCGTCGACCAGCGCCTGTGCCGTGTTATCGCGAGACGCCGCCGATACCCGCGCCGCCTGTGCAATTCGGGTGATGGAGGCCGCCACGTTGGCATGCAGTGCCAGGTCGGCGCACACCAGTTTCTGACTGTCGGCCACCCAGCTGCTGATCAACAGCGAGTGGGTACCCAGGGTCGCGATGTAGAGCCCGTCATGGGGGTGTTGCCCGGAGTGGACGAGCAGCCCGGACAGGTCCTGAACTTCCAGGGCCAGCAGAAAGTCGCAGTCGCCCATCAGTTGTGCATCGTGGTCCTGGACCACCAGCGGATGGGTATTGGGCACGTTGTAGCGGCCGTTACGTGAAATCACCGCCGCGCCTGTGAGGGTGGCGAGCCCCAGCAGTTGCTCGGCCTGCTCGTCATCCAGCGCGGCGTAATCAATCGCGATCACGGGGTGTTGCGCCGCCAGCATGCGGTTCACCAGTTCGCTCAGTTGCTCATCGTCCAGTGCCGGCAGGCGTTCCGGGCGAACCGGACCGGATGGCAGTGAGAGCCCTGGAGCCAGTGACTCCTCCTGAACCGCACTGTCGATGGCGACATAACAAGGGGCGTGAGGCTCGGCCGCGCACAGCTTGAGCGCCCGTTGCACCGATTCCAGCGTGGCGGCCTGGGAAACCGGCATATCGGTCCATTTGGTGTAGCCCGAGAGCAACTTGTCGATGCCTTGGGACGTGTGGATCCAGTCGATCCAGGGGCGACGCAGCGCGGCATCGATCGGCCCGTTGCCGCCCAGCACCACCAGCGGGACCCGATCGCACCAGGCGTTGAAGATGGCCATGCTCGCGTGCTGCAAGCCGATATTGGCATGCACCAGTACCGCCATATGCTTGCCGCTGGCCTTGTAATAACCGTGGGCCATGGCCACCGAAATTTCCTCGTGGCAGCACATCAGAATGGCCGGTACAGCCGTGTCGGGGTGATGCACCAGCGAGTCATGAATGCCGCGAAATGACGCGCCGGGGTTGAAGCAGACGTACTCGATGCCCTGGTTGATCAGAAGGTCGACAAGCAGATCGGAAAAATACTTCATCGCGCACGCTCCATGTGAAGAGATTCGTTGGGGTGTCTATCAGCACCGATTGCACAGTGGTAAGGCTGTACATGGGACGTCAGCCGGCAGCCAAGGCCCGCTCGCGTCGGGCCGGGCAAGTGAATAACGTTGTGTTCCCTATCAATGGTCGGCATCGGTTCGAGCAGGTCGGTGTCGAAAAAACGATCGTGTTGTCCGGCTTCCACGCCGATAAAACCCTCGTAGGCCGTGAGCAGCGCACGGTGCGCGGCGATCAGCGGGCCAACTTCGGCGACTTGCACGCCGAGGTAAACGGGCAGCCCCCACGCGTGGCATTGCTCGATCATTCTTGCGCTGGCCAGCAGCCCGCCGCATTTGGCGACCCGAAGGTTCACCGCATCCAGCGCCTGGTGTTGCCAGGCTTGCTCCAGGCTGGACATTGAGGTGACCGACTCGTCAAGCATGATTGCCACGCCATGCTTGAGCCGGGCCTGGCGGTAATCTTCCAGGCTTCCGGACGGCAAGGGCTCCTCGAACAGCGCGATGCCCAGTGCGTGAAACTGCCGCGCGTTGCCGTGGAGTTGCTCGGCCGACCAGCTCATATTCGGGTCGACGTACAACGCCAGGGTCGGCGCCAGTGCCCGGATGGTTTCCAGGCGTTGTTGGTTGGCGTGCGGATCGCCGGCCAGTTTGAGCTTGAGCGAGCGCAACGGTTTGCGCTGTTCGAAGAACGCCTGCACCGGTTGCGACAGGTCGAGTACCTGGGTGATGTTGATTTGCGCGGGCAGGGCGCGGCGTGCCGTCGCAGCTGCCTCGGTGATGCGCAGCAGGTAGGCGGACAACGGCAGGCCGGCCTGTTGAGCCAGTGCGTCGAGTACCGCCATTTCCACCACGCACCGCGTGTTGTTACCCAGGTCGTCACCGGCCTCGAATGGCAGGCCATGCTCATACAGCGCGCGACCCCGGTCGACGGGATCGCCGCTGGCCAATGCGCGCGCCAGCTGCGTGAAGTCGAGGCTGCGCAGCTGCGCCAGCACCGACTCGCAGTCTTCGCCGGTCACGTAGCGGCGCGGCGCGCATTCGCCGATCCCGGTAAAGCCGCCGCGGGTCCAACTGAGCACCACGCTGTCTGACGTGTGTCGTCGGTGGGCACCGTGCACGAACGGGTTGGCCATGGGTTGGCGCACGAGGTAGACCTCAGGCGGCGTCATAGGCGTAGCGTCCGTTGGCTTTGACGAAATCTGCGGTGAACTGCACTACCTGGCCCATCGCCGGGGTGAAGAACAGGTAATGCTTGTCCTGATTCACCAGCAGGGTAGAGCCGTTGCGGCACAGACGCTGGAAGTGGCCGACGGTGGCGTTTACATCCACCAATGGGTCTTTGTTGGCGCAGATAAACAGGCTGGGTGCGTCGATGGGCCGGGCATCGGGCGCCAGGTAGACCTTTTCCAGCGCCAGCAGTTTTTTGCGCTCCCGATGGTGCAGGTGAGTGGTGGCCAGCGCGTCGTTGCGGATGAATTCGGCCAGATGCGGGTTGGCGGTGAAGTCGTCGGGGTTGAGCCCCGCATCCCACAGCGTCTGCCTGTCGTCCAGGTCGATGCCGGCGCGCTCCTGTTCACTGAGCCGGTCGTGCATCTTGCCCAGCCAGGCCGAGCAGATGACGAGGTTGTCATAGGGCAGCTCGGCGTGGGAGCAGCTTGCGATGGCGGCCAGCACCGATCCGCCCAGGCAGTGCCCGAACAGGCAGAGCGGCACATCGTCGGGCACTTCGCGGCGAATGTGTTCGATGGCGGCCGAGGCATCCTCGTGTAGCGTCCGCACGTCCGGGAACCCATGTTTCTGACCGCTGCTGATACCGCATCCTTCGCGGTCCAGGGCGTAGAACGCGATGCCCAGGTTGGCGAATGCATTGCCTACCGACCACAACCAACCGGCGTGGCTTTGCAGTCCATGAAAATACAGGATGGCGCCTTGCAGCCGCTGCGGGCGCCAGGCATGCAGGGCCATCCGGCGGTCTGCCTGAGCCAGGTAGTGGACTTCACGCGCAATGCTGTGCTGAAACAAGTGCATATTCATGAATGCCTCTCAAGATCAGAGTTGCTGGATGCCCAGCAGGGACAGGTCGGGTTGGAAGGGCTTGTACTTGATCTGCAGGGTTTTCCTGGCGGCTTTTTCCTGTTCGATCGCCATGGAGATCGCGTTGCCAGGCACAGTGATGACCTTGATTTGCCCCAGACGCTTGCTGGAACGCTTGGACTCGTACTCGATATTGATCGCCTGCAGATGCCCATCGAGTAACTGGCTGAGGCTCTCCGATTCACCGCAAGGCGCGCCTGCCGCCTCGATGGCCACGGCGTAATAGGGCGTTTCGTTCCAGACCGGGGCGCACAGGTAGAGCCCGGCGTTGGGGATGCCACACATCTGCACCGCTTCGTGCAGTTGGGTCTCGGTGATCTTTTCGCCAGTGAAAGAATGCATCACCCCATTGCGCCGGCTGAAGCTGATACGCGGCACGCCACGGTAGTAGCCGTGCACGCGATAGATGTCGCCGGTGTACATGCGCACCATGCCGTTACCCTGCCACATGACCAGATGGTATTCGTCGCCTTCCTTGAGCTGATCCAGGGGCACGGTGTACGGCTGCACCTGATCACGTATCAGCGCATCCATGTCCACTGACACGGGAATGAACTCGAAGAACGCCTGATCCACCGCCAGCGGCTGGCTGTCCTGATCGTCATCCACCGGCAGGGTCACCACGCCTTCGGTGCCGCATGACATGAACGGCAGCACCTTGGCCTGCCCCATGATTCGCTCCAATTGTGGCTTGTAGAGCTTGGCCGACGCGGCAGTCCAGCAACTGAAGCGCTCCAGCCCCGGCCATACATCTGTCAGCGACACGCCGTCGCGGGCCAGCACGCCCTCCAGCCGGCGCGCAGCCGCGGGGTCAGCCGCCCGCAGGAGGCTACCGGCATGGGCGCCGTCGTGCAGGTCGCGCAGCAGGCGTTCACGGTTTTCCAGCAGGCAATGGTGCAGGGAGAGCAGGGTGCTGGGGTTGATGGCCGTGAGTAATCTGACGTCCTCACCCAGCGTCCACAGCAGCCGCGCATACATCTTCTGCTCATGGCTGGCATCCGGCGTCGGCGTGAACCATGGCGCTTCATACCAGGGCGGGTTCCAGTCGCCGCTGCCGATCTGCGGGTGGCGGTTGCTGATCGCCTGGTAGGGCAAGCCTTCAACGTACTCGTTGCTTGGGTCGCGCACGGTTTGCGTGTCCAGTGTGGCCCACGGATTTGCGTGCAGGGCGGGGTAGTCATGGGCAAAGAACCCCCACATGGCCTGGATGGCCGGCACCCGATACTGACGAATCCAGTGCAGTGTGTAGGGAATGCGTTTGGACTGCCCGGTGGTGCCGCTGGTCTTGAGCCAGCGCACCACCGGACTGCAACTGAGTATCCCGCCTTTTTGCTGGCCTTCACGCACTAGAAAGTCGCGGAACCCTTCATAGGTCATGACCGGGATATTGGTACGGGTAATCCTGCCGTTGCAGTGGCTGACCTGAAAGACGTTTTCTTTCCAGAACAGCGACTTCTGGCAGACGTGAATGATGTCCTCGAGCACGTGTTCCTGGGTCTTGAGGGGCTTGTCGAGCCTTTCCAGATAGTTCGCTTGCGCTTGGGCGCATTCCGCTTTGAAGGTCGGCACCCTGCGCTGCCAATGGCCGATCCAAGAGTCCATCTTGCCCATGCGTTCGTCCTCGATCTCGTGGAAGGGAAGAGAGACTGGTATGTCTCTGTTGGCAGTGTTTAGACCCTCAAAATATTTGTGTCAATATGTTTCTATTTATTGGATCCAATCATTTGGTTTGGGCTTGATGAACATTTTCAGCTGATTATTTTCATTTAATAAATTGATTTATATCGTTTATTACCCCTATTTCGGCTCTTGTCAGGGCCATTCGAAGCAGAAATAAAATAAAATATTTAGAAACATTATGTTGACGGGACGTCGATAATTTGAAAAAGATGTAGAACGATCAGTATCACAAGGAGGGCGATTCCATGGTTTCGAAGATCACGTTGGGCACGCAGGGTCTGCACGTTGGCCGCATAGGACTGGGCTGCATGGGGATGAGCCAGTGGTATGGCGCCACGGATGACAACGAATCGCTGCGCACCTTGCATCGAGCGTTGGAGCTGGGCGTGGACTTCTTCGATTCGGCCGAGGCCTACGGGCCGTTTACCAATGAGCGGCTGTTGCAGCGCGCTTTTGCCGGGCGCCGCGAGGAGGTGGTCATCGCCACCAAGTTCGGTTTCCGCATCGTCGACGGCCAGATCGTTGGCGTGGACAGCTCTGAAAGCAATCTGCAAAGCGTCGTCGAGGCCTCGCTCAAGCGCTTGGGGACCGATTACATCGACGTGCTGTACCAGCACCGGTTGGATCCTGCGGTTCCCATCGAAGAAGTGGTGGGAGCGATGGGGCGTCTGGTTGAGCAGGGCAAGGTCAAGTACCTGGGTCTTTGCGAGGTGGGCACGCGCACCATCGAACGCGCCCATGCCACTCACCCGATTTCAGTGATACAGGGCGAGTACTCGTTGTGGGAGCGCAATGTCGAGCAAGAGATCCTGCCATTGCTGCACAACCTTGGGATTGGCTACGTCGCTTTCTGCCCATTGGGCCGCGGGTTCCTGACCGGCAAGGCGGCCAGCGCTACCCACTACGACGCCAATGACTTCCGCCAGCAAGACCCGCGTTTTCGCGAAGAAAACTTCGCCGCCAATACCTTTTTGACCGAGTCGATTCTTGCGCTGGCCGCATCGTGGTCGATGACGCCTGCGCAGTTGGCGCTGGCCTGGTTGCTCACGCGCAGCCCGCACTTGGCTGTGATCCCCGGCACCAAGCGGGTCGCCTACTTGGTAGAAAACGTGGCCGCCGATGCCTGCGTGTTGAACGACGAGCAATTGCAGGCGATCGAGGCGCTGCTTGGACAATGGGCGGTTGCCGGTGAGCGCTACGAACAGCGAATGATGCAATTCATCGACCGATAGGTACTGCCAGGGAGGCCGGGTATGCAGCCGCACCGCTTGCTGGACGAAACCGAACAGCGGTTTCATCAGAATTTCCTTAATCGCAACGGCAACACCCAAGTGACCACGTTGCTCACGGTGCCGGGGTGCGTCAGTCCGCTGCGGGCGTGCAAGGCATTTGGGCAATTGGTCGCCGACTATGGGTTTCTGCGCCAGAAGATTGTACCTGTCGGCAACGACAGGTATGGGTTCGTGGCCGTCGAGGACGAGGTGCAGTCATTACCTTGCGCAACACCTGCATCGTTGCTATCCGACGCTTTGCTCAAGCTTGAGCTGAACCGCCTGCTGGCTGATCAGGAAGGCTGGCGGGCACTGGTGGTGACCGACCCTGAGATCGACCAGACCCATATTCTACTCACGCGTAACCATGCGATCTCCGACGGTTACAGCACCGCCAGGTTGGTCAATAGCCTCGCCGGCTATCTGGGGGAAATGCCCGCCAATCTCAATGATCGGGCGGCGCATGCGTTCCACCTGCGCCTGGCGCATTGGCGCGGTTCACCCATCGAGACAGGCAAAGCCAGTCACGCCGATTTTGTCCGGTTGCAGGTCAGCAGCGTCGCCGAAAAACGCATTGATCAGCTGCGCGCGGCGTCGGGTTTCAGCACCAACGCCATCTGGGGTGGGGTCTTGGCTCATAGCTATCTCAGGCATTCCGGCGCGCCTGCGTTTGATTTATTCACCGCGTATTCACGACGTGAGCCTGGCGCCGATCGGGCTCCACTGACCAAGGCCTGCTTGATTGAAGTGCGCAAAACCACGCTCGATAGCCAGAGCCCGGATATGTGTGGGTGTATCGAGCGCTATGCGCAGGCGGTGGCCGAGGGCAAGGCGCGCTTGGGAGCACATGAAGAGACGGTGCTCGACCACACCCCGCGGCCCGCCCTGGCGTTTACCAACACCGGGCCGCTGGACCGCTACCTGACGCATCCCGCGGCGGCTGTGCTCGGCTTTTCGACCTTGGTCAACCGCTCCGGCGGCAATTACGACTTCGTCCTGCATTTGAGCCGGTTCAATGGCACCTGGCATGCAGCGCTGGCCTTCAGTTCGCTGAAGGTCGAGCGCTCAACGGCGCTGGCGTTCAAGGCGCAGATCGAGGCGGTGCTTGAGGCACTGCCCGCTGCGTTCAACATCCCGTGAGGAATTGATAATGGATACTTCCAGCAAAAAGAAATTAACGCTGTTCGCCACCTGCCTGGGGTTTGTGGTGGTGCTGCTTGATGTGAGCGTGGTCAACGTAGCGCTTGAAAGTTTCAAGTCCGAGTTCGCCACCGACGTGCTGCAACTGCAATGGATCGTCAATGCTTACACGCTGTTGTTTGCCTCGTTCCTGCTCACCGGCGGCGCGCTGGGTGACCGGTTCGGACACAAGAAGGTGTTTTTGTGGGGGTATGTGGTCTTTACCCTGGCCTCGCTGGGCTGTGGGCTGGCCCAGACGTTGCCGTCGCTGATTGGCTTTCGAGCGCTGCAAGGCATCGGCGCTGCACTGCTGGTGCCGACGTCCTTGGCCCTGGTGCGTATCACCTTTGAAGTGCCCGCCGAACGCAGCAAGGCAATTGCCTTGTGGGCGGGCGTGGCGGGCATCGCGCTGGCGGCCGGCCCGGTGGTGGGCGGGTTACTGATCGGTGTGTTCGGATGGCGCAGCATCTTTTTCATCAACTTGCCCATTGGCCTGATCGGCATCGTGTTGTGCTTGATCAATGCGCCACGCATTCCGGCCAATCACAAAGGCGGTTTTGACCTGTGGGGGCAGTTGCTGGCGTTGTTTACCCTGGCCAACCTGACCTACACCGTCATTGAACTGGGTCGCCAGAAGGGCCTGGACCCGCGCGTTCTGGTGCATGCACTGTGCTTCCTTGGAGGCCTGCTCGGATTTTTGTGGGTCGAGTCACGCACCGCACGGCCGATGGTGCCGCTCGCGGTCTTCAACAATGCGGCCTTCAGCCTGGCCTCGATATTGGGGGTGATCGTGAACTTTGTGTTCTACGGACTGATTTTCGTGTTCAGCATCTTTTTGCAGCAGGTCAATCACTACTCGGTGATCAATACCGGGCTGGCCTTCATTCCCATGACTGGTGTGCTGTTCTTCGGCAATCAGCTGGCGGCCCGCTGGTTGCCCAAGCTGGGGGAGCGACGCCTGCTGTCGTTGGGGCTGGCCATCGCGCTACTCGGCGTGGCTGCACTCACGCCATTCGTGGGTGGGGCGCCTTACGCCCACATTGCCGTGCAGATGTTTGTCATCGGTTTTGGAATCTCACTGACGGTGCCCACCTTGACCGCTACCGCCGTCAACCACGTCAGCAGTGACAAGTCCGGCGTGGCATCGGCCATCGTCAATGCCTCGCGCCAGGTGGGCGGCCTGGTTGGCGTGGCGATCTTCAGCCTATTGATCAACGTTGCCGATGCCGCCCAATTCGGCCACGGGTTCACCCAAGTTATCGTCTTGTCCTCGCTGCTGTTGGCCGCGGGCTGGGCGTTGACGCTCGTGTTGCTGCGCAAGCAACCCATGGCCGCGCAATCGGCCGCCTGAAGCAGTGCTCAATAAACCTGGAAACATTGGAGATTGAACATGCAAGCAGTCATGAAGACCGAGGCAAACGACAGCTACGCGCCGCACTCACTGGATGCCCAGCAAATCCTGGATTATCGGGCCAACGGCTGGATGAAGCTGGAAAATGTGATCAACGCTCAAACCGTGCAGATGCTGCTCAACGAGGCCAAGACCCGGATGGGTGAGGTGGCGCGCACCGTCGATCGCAACGATCCCGGCAAGCAGATCGAAAATGCCTACCGCTGGTATGCGCGCTGGGATGAAGTCTCCGCCACCTGCCCGCAGATCAAGGCACTCAGCCACTCGCCGCAACTGGCCAGTATTGCTTCTCAACTGGCGGGCGAGCAGGTGCGGTTCTATTCGGACCATGTGTTCGCCAAGAACCCCGAGTCCGAAGCCGGCGGTGACACGCCTTGGCACCAGGACTTTCCACACCACCCGCTGGACCGGCAAGGGGCGCTGAATATCTGGATCGCGCTGGTCGATCTCACGCCGGAGATGGGCACCATGCAGTTTCTCAGCCGCAGCCACCGAGCGGGCATGCTGGGGCGCTACTTCAATCGCCGCGATAACGTAACGCTGCTCGACGAACATCCTTGGGTGCTGGATGAGTTCGAAATGTCACCACCTATTTCACTCAAGGCCGGCGATGCCACCGTGCATGACATGAACGTGATTCACGCGGCTCCCGCTAACAGCTCCACTACACCACGATGGGTGTATTCAACCCTGTGGTTGCCAGTTTCGGCGCGCTACACCGGGGCTTCCAACCACCGCACTGATCCCCTCAGGTTAACGCTGGATATGCCGATGGAGCACCCGAAGTTCCCGATTATCCCCACGCACTGACAGTCACCTTACCCGACCGGCACCTGCCGGTCGGTGTTTGTTTACGCCCGAGGAGTTGAACATGCCACATGTATACCTTGAGTACACCGCAGGGGTAGGGAGTGACGTTGATTTCAAGGAGGCTTGCCGGCGCCTTCATCATGCCCTGGTTGAGGTTTCCGGACTAAGGCTGGACTTGGTCAAGACGCGGCTCATTCGATACGACAACTACTTCGTAGGTGATTGTGATGAGCCTCAGGAATTCATCCACTTGAACGTCTCGACTGTTTCCGGCAAGGCAGGGGGTGATGAAAAACGCCAAGCTATCAGCAGCTCACTGCTGGACGTACTCGCCGACATATTCGAACGGGTGTTGCAGCAGCAGAAGGTGGATCTTTCCGTGCAGATCACTGAAGTTCCAGCAAGTGGCTACGTGCGTAAGCGATCGATGACCTTAGAACCATGAGGGTTGCCTGTGGGGGGATCGATGGGGCGATCCTTTTCAAGGAGCCGAAATTTGCCCCAATTAGCCCCCCCATGAGTCGTGGAAACTATTAGGTTCAGCTAGACGGCAGTGGATTGAAATTATCCATAACTACTTGTTATAAAAAGTTTTATGGGATTTACGGGCGCGCTATTACAAGCTCTCTGGGTCGCCGAAAAACATTATCAGCACTTCCACGCTGAAACAAATTCGTACATTTAATTGACGCCAGTAAAACGCCACCCTAAGATCGCCGAAAAAATAGTGGCACAAGGCCATTTAGAGGGATCTAGAAATGTGGTGTTCGGTACGCCGGACCGGGCTCAGCCTGCTGTCCGCTTTTTTTTGCCTGTGCGCAGCTGGGATGGCTCAAGGCGCAACCCCGCAGAACACGCCAGGTGTCACCGACCTGATCCGCGATCGCCAAGATCGACTCCTCGAAGAGCAACAGCGCCGCCTTGAAGAGCTCAAGGACCTGCCCGGCAAAACCGCGGCCTCCGCCAAACCGACAGTCCCGGCAGACACACGTTGCTTCCTGATCAAAACCATCGAACTCACCGGCGCTGACGCTCTCTCCGAAGGCGAGCGCGACAGCTTGCTCAAGCCCTACATTGGCCAGTGCCTGGGCGTACCTCAGCTCAATGATCTGCTCAAAGTCATCACCGACCACTACCTCGCCAAGGGCCTGGTCACCAGTCGCGCCTACCTGCCGCAACAGAACCTCGCCAGTGGCAACCTCAAGGTGCAAGTGGTGGAAGGCCGTCTGGAGGGCATGAAGGGCGCGGAGGGCAGCGGCATCACCGATCGCCAACTCACCATGAGCTTCCCAGGCAAAACGGGCGACCTGCTTAACCTGCGCGAAATCGAGCAAATGGTGGATCAACTGAACCGTCTGCCCTCGAACCAGGCCCAGATGGAGTTGGCTCCCGGCAAAGAAGTGGGCGGCAGCGAAGTGCTGGTCAAAAATACCCCGCAGAAACCCTGGCGCGTCGGCCTGTCGCGCCACAACGGCGGCCAGCGCGCCACTGGCGAGCAGCAGTGGGGCGCCAGCCTGGATTGGGATAATCCACTCGGTCTGGCCGATCAATTGTCGCTGCGTGGCGGCCACGATGCGGTCAGTGACCACCACAAAACCTCGCGCAACTCGATGCTCAACTACAGCCTGCCGTTTGGTTGGTGGAACCTCAATTACAGCTACAGCGAAACCGAATACCGCTCACTGGCCCAAGCCAGCGGCTTCAACTTCAAGCAATCGGGCGACAGCCAGAACCATCAGTTACGCCTGGAACGGGTTATTCACCGTGACGCCCTGAGCAAAACTTCTTTGAGCACGGGCGTGGCGTATCTACGCACCAATAACTTCGTCGAAGACAGCAAGCTCGCCCTCAGCAGCAACCGCCTCAGCGAAGCGCAGTTCGGCATCAACCACGGCCGGCGGATTGGTGGGTCATTCCTCAACATCGATCTGGGTATGCAAGACGGCATCGGCGCATTCGACGCCCAGGCCAATCACAACCCTCGGCCGGGACAGGCGGACGCACGCTATCGAAAATACACTGCCACGCTGAGTTACCTGTACCCGTTCAAGCTGTGGGGCGAGTCGTTCAGTTTCAGCAGCCTGATGACCGGCCAGCGCAGTGAAGACGTGCTGTTCAGCCCACAACGCATGAGCCTGGGCGGGCAGTCTTCGATTCGCGGCTACAAGGACCAGAGCCTGGCCGGTGATAGCGGCGGCTATTGGCGTAACGACCTGCGCTGGAGCCGCCCGGTGACCTGGGCCTGGGTGCGGCCGGTGTTCAGCGAGTACGGCACCAGCCTTGGCTACGACCAAGGCGTGATCAGCCATGGCCGCTACAACGCCGAGCAGCACGGGCGCATGACCAGCAATTCCGTGGAGTTGTTTGCTCGCGGCCAAAACGTCGCCGCCACGGTGACCTTTGCCCACTCTCTGGAACGACCGGGGCCGATCACTGAACGTGAAGCACCGATTTATTTCCGTATGGATTTCTTCCTTTAAATCTTTATCGCCCCTTGGGCATCGAGACATCACATGGACGTTCGCCAGTTCGCATTCCTTGCGCGCCAACCTTCTGCGGCCCTGAAAAACCGTTCCAACTTCTTGGGGTTGCCCAAGCGAGGCTTGGCGTTGGTGCTGGCCAACGCGATGTTCTGGCAGCCGTTGCTGGCCCAGGCGGACGGTATTGTGGTCAGCGCGCCAGGGACGACGCTCGGTCAGGCAGGCAATGGCGTGCCCATCGTCAATATCGCTGCTCCCAATGGCAGCGGGCTGTCGCACAACCAGTTCAAGGACTACAACGTCGGCGCTAATGGGGTCATCCTCAACAACGCCACCGGCCGCACCCAGTCGACCCAGTTGGGCGGGATCATCCTCGGCAATCAGAACCTCAACGGTACAGCAGCCAGCGTGATCCTCAACGAGGTTAACGGCGGCAGCCCCAGCCAGTTGCGCGGTTTCACCGAAGTGGCGGGGCAGTCGGCGCATGTGATCGTGGCCAACCCGTATGGGATCACCTGTAACGGCTGCGGGTTTATCAACACCCCGCAAGCCACCTTGACCACCGGTAAAGCGGTAATAGAAAACGGCCAGATCAACCGTTACCAAGTCGACGGAGGCAGTGTTGCCATCGAAGGCGCAGGCCTTAACGCCAACAACATCGATCAATTTGAAATCATCACCCGTTCAGCCAAGCTCAATGCCGAGATTCAGGCCAAGAACCTGACGATCATTGCGGGTGCCAATGACGTCGATGCCAAGACCCTTAACGCCACCGCCCGCGCCGCCGATCCTGGGACCCAGCCGCAATTGGCCATCGACTCCTCGGCACTCGGCGGGATGTATGCCGGGGCGATCAAACTGGTCAGCAGTGAAGCCGGTGTCGGGGTAAAGCTCGACGGCAAGATGGCTGCCAGCGCAGGGGATATCCAGATCGCCGCCAATGGCGACCTGACCATCGCGCAAGTCGCCGCCGACGGCGCGGTCAACCTCAAGGTCGCCAATCTGGACGCCAAGGGGCCGGTCTACGCCGGTACCACACTGGACATGAAAACCCGAGGCGACCTGACCAGTCAGAACAACCTTGTCGCCAAGGACCGCATCACCCTCACCAGCGGTGGCCGGTTGACCAACAACGGCATCATCGAAGGCGGGGTCAATCTCGATAACACCCGCAACACTGACGCCGATATCCGCATCAGCGCGCAGAGCCTCAACAACCTCGGCAAGAGCATCATTGCCAGCCGTGACCTCGACATCACCACCACCCAGACCCTGAACAACCAGGGTGGCACCCTCAGCGGGCAGCGGCAGACCACCGTTACCGCCGGTACCCTCGACAACCAGAACAAGGGCCGGGTGCTCAGCGCTGAACGTCTGACCCTGACCGCCGATAAGGCCGTGAACGGCCAGGACGGTCTGATTTCCAGCAACGGCGACCTGGTGGTCAACGTCGGCGCGCTAGGTAATCGCGGCGGGGAAATTTCCAGCCTGGCCGATGTCACCCTGAATGTCGCCAGCCTCGACAACACCTCGGGCCTGATCGCGGCTGACAAGGGGCTCAGTCTCGCTGCCAGCGGCGCGATCAATAATCGTGACGGCAGCTTGTCGAGTTCAACCCTGGCGACCTTGAAGGCTGTCAACCTGGACAATACCCGGGGGCAGATCACCGGCGATCTGGGCTTGAGCATCGACCTCAGCGGTGCCTTGGATAACCACAGTGGGACCCTGGGTTCTGGCAAGGCTTTGGCCCTGGCCGCCGCCAGCCTCGACAACCGCGGGGCGGGTACGGTGCTTGCAGCGGACGGCAACCTGAGCGCCACCATCAGCGGCGCATTCGATAACCGCGAACAGGGCAAGCTGCGCGCCACGGGCACCATCGACCTGGTCACCGGCAGCCTGGACAACCGCGGCGGCAGCCTGGCGGGCAAGGACCACCTGACCTTGCGGGGCGATTCGGCGGACAATCGTGGCGGCCTGATTCAGGCTGACAAGGACCTCAAGCTGCTGGTCGATCAACTGGACAACCGCGACAAGGGCAACCTTGTTGCCAAGGCGGCCATCGGCTTTGAAGGTACCCGGCTGGACAACAGCGGCGGTTTGCTCAGCGCGGTCGGCCCGGTCAGTCTCACGGCCAAGGAGGTTGCCAACACCCAGGGCCGCATTGCCAGCCAGGGCGACCTGGAGGCCAACATCGACAGCCTGAGCCAGCAGGGCGGGGCGCTGGTGGCCCAGAGTTCTCTGCTGTTGACCGGCAAGAGCCTCGACAACCGTAATGGCGGTACGGTCGCCAGCACCCAGGGCCTGACCGTCAATGTCGCACAGATCGACAACCGCCGCGGCGAGCTGTCCAGCACCCGCAGCAGTGTCACTGTCAGCGGCCAGCGCCTGGACAACAGCGATGGCGGCAAGCTGCTGACCGAGACCGACCTCGGCCTTGTCGTAGCGCAAGTGATCAACCAGAACCAGGGCCGCCTGTTCGCCAAGGGCAGCGCCAGCCTCAGCGGCACAAGCCTGGATAACAGCGGCGGGAATATCTCCGCACTCCAGGGCCTGAATATCCGCCTTGATGGCGCGCTGCTCAACAACACCGGTGTGCTCAGCAGCGAAGGTACCCTGGGCCTCACGGCGGGCAGCCTGGACAACACGGCCGGCAGGCTCGGCAGTGCCGCTGACCTGTCGATCAACAGCCTAGGTGCGGTGCTCAACCAGGGCGGTTCGATCCTCACGGACCAGGGCCTGGTGCTTGCCAGCAGTAGCCTGGACAACAGCCAGAAAGGCCTGATCAGCGGCCGGGGTGCAGCCCGCGTCACCACAGGCACCCTGGATAACAGCCAGGGCGGCCGCCTGACCAGCGGCGACCGCTTGGACCTGACCGCAACCCAGGTCAGCAATGGCGCTTCTGGCCGTATTGCCAGTACCAAGGACCTGACCGCCAGCGTCACCGGCCTCGACCAGCAGGGCGGCGAACTGTTCAGCAAGACGCAATTGAGCCTGGACCTGCACAACGGCCGCCTGGACAACAGCGGCGGCCTGATCAACGGCCCGCTGCTGGTGCTGAAAAACCTCGACGTGGTCGTCAACCAGGGCGGTGAAATCTCCAGCGCCCAAGCCTTCGTCCTGGCCGCGAAAAGCCTCGACAACAACAACGGCAAGCTGCTGAGCAACCAGGGCCTGACCCTGCGCGTCGATCAGGCGCTGAGCAACATCAAGGGCCTGGTGGCCGCGGCTTCTCTCGACAGTCGTAGCGCCAGCCTGGACAACAGTCAGGGCCTGATCAGCAGCCGCGGTGCGGTCGACCTGGGTGTGAACGGGGCGTTTACCAACCAGGGCGGTACCCTGATGGGCGACGGCGCGATTCTGTTGGCGGCCAACAGCCTGGATAACAGCAACGGTGCTGTCTCCGGCAAGGCCGATGTCACAGCGAATATTGCTGCCCTGAACAACAGCAACGGCAAGCTGATCGCCAGCGGCGCGCTAGCCCTGAGCGGCGCCTCCGTGGATAACCGCCTGAACGGCCTGATAGGGGCGACAAAAGCGCTGACACTCAATGTCGACGCTGTCGACAACCGCGGCGGTGAGCTCTCCAGCAGCGCCGATATCCGCCTGACCGGTAAGCGCCTGAACAACAGCGACAGCGGCAAGCTCCTCGCCGATACCACGCTGACACTCGAAATGGCCCAGGTGCTCAACCGCAACCTGGGGCTGCTCAAGGGCAAGACCGGCGTCACCGTGGACGGCCAGACCCTTGACAATATTGGCGGTCAACTGATCAGCGGCCAAGACATGCGAGCCACCCTTGGCGGTGATCTCGACAACAGCGGTGGCCTGATCAGCAGCGAAGGCCAGCTGGATATCACCAGCGCCGCGCTGACCAACAACGCCGGCAGCCTCTCAAGTGCCGGGGCTCTCAAGGTCAAGGCCAGCGGTGCATTGGGCAACCAGGGCGGACGCCTGGTCAGTGACAGCAGCATCAACCTGAGGAGTGCCAGTCTCGACAACGCCCAGCAGGGCGTCATCAGCGGCAAAGGCGCAGTGACTGTCACCACCGGCGCTTACGACAATCGCACCGGCAGCCTGAGCACCAGCGACAGCCTCACCTTGACGGCAGGGCAGGTCAGCAACCAGAGCGGTCGCATTGGCAGCGACAAGGCCTTGGTCGCCAGTATCACTGGCCTCGACCAGCAGGACGGCAAACTCTTCAGCAACACGGCACTGGCCCTGAACCTGAATAACGGCCAACTGAACAACCAGAACGGCCTGATCAACGCGCCGTCATTGCTGCTCAACCACCTCAAGGGCGTGAACAACCAAGGCGGTGAGGTCTCCAGTGCCCAGGCCTTCGTACTGGCCGCCGACAGCCTGGATAACAGCAACGGCAGACTGCTGAGCAACCAGGCCGTGACCCTGCGGATCAACCAGGCGCTGGCCAACCTCAAGGGCCAGATCGCCGCCGCTACGCTCGATATTCGCGCCGCCAGCCTCGACAACAGCGGCGGTACCGTGACCAGCCGTGGCGACCTCGACCTGACCACCAGCGGTCAACTGAGCAACCGCAACCAGGGCCTGATCAACGCCGCCCAAACCCTGAAAGTCAGCAGCGTCGACCTCGACAACCAAGGCGGTACCCTGCTGGGGGCCGGCGCCGTGACCCTCAACGCCATGGCCCTGAACAACACCGGCAAGGGCCTGATCAACAGCCAGGCCGGTCTTACGATCAACGCCAGCAGCCTGGATTCTGGAAATGGCGGCGAAGTCTCGGCCAAGGGCGATATCGACCTGACCCTCGGCGCCCTCGCCCAGTACGGTGGCCGTTTGCTCGGCGACCAGGCCATCCGCCTCGATCTGGCGGGCGGTGATCTCGACAACCGCAACGGCCTGCTTAACGCCAAGGGCCCCCTGACCATCAATCGTCTGCGTGACCTGAACAACCAGGGCGGCGAGCTCTCCAGCAGCCAGAGCTTCAACCTCACCGGACGGACGCTGGACAATAGCGGCGGCAAGCTGATAAGCAGCAACCAGTTGGGCATGACCGGCAACAGCCTGATCAACCAGGGCGGCCTGGTTTCCGGCTGGCAGGGGCTGACCGTCAGCGGCGCGAGCCTGGACAACCGCAACAGCGGCACCCTGTCCAGTCGCAGCGGCAACCTTGATGTCAACGTGAGCGGCGCATTGCTCAACAGCAACGCCGGTGCGCTGGTCAGCCAGCAAGCCCTGACCGTCAACGCGGCCAGCCTCGACAACAGCGCGGGTATTCTTTCCAGTGGCGCGGCCCAGCGCCTGACGGTCAGCGGTCTATTGAACAACGTCCAGGGCGGCTCCATCGACAGCGGTGCGGCCCTGACCCTGCAAGCCATGGCTCTGAACAATAGCGGCACCGTCACCGCGCAGCAGAGTATCGGTTTCACCGGCACCACCCTGGATAACAGCAACGGCACCCTGGCCGGCAAGGGCGCGGTCAGCCTCGATCTGCTCGGAGCGCTGACCAACACCAACGGCAAGCTCGCCAGCGCCGGGCCACTGGTGATCAGCCGCAGCAGCCAGATCGGCAACCAGGGCGGTCAACTGGTCAGCCAGGGCTTGCTGAGCCTGCTCACCGGCAGTCTGGACAACCGCAATCGCGGTACCGTTGCGGCCAATGACAACCTCGTCATCAGCAGCACTGGCGCCATACAGAACAACAGCGACGGCCTGATCTACAGCCAGAACGGCGACGTCCGCGTCGACGCCACGAGCCTCGCCAACGCCAAGGGCTCCCTGCAAGGGCAGGGTGCGCTGAACCTGACGGTCAGCGGCGATATCGACAACCAGAGCGGCAGGCTGATTGCCCAGAATAGCGACCTGACCGTCAGTGCGGCCAACCTCGATAACCGTGGCGGCACCCTGGCCAGCGTCAAGGGCGCCGTCGACGTCCGTATCGTCGGCGTGCTGAAGAACGGCTATGACCTGAGCAACAATCGCCAGGGCGGCATCATCCAGGCCCAGCGCCTCAGCCTCAGCGCCCTAGGCGGGATCGACAACTATGGTGGGCGAATTGCAGCGCAAAGCGGCGATGCCCTGATCACCACCGCCGACTTCGACAACCGCAACGGCGGCCTGTACGCCAAGGGCCTGGTTCAGGTCAGCGGCAACAACTTCGACAACAGCGGCGATAAAGACGGGCAGATCGCCGGCCAGCGCATCGACCTCAGCCTCAACGGCGCGCTGAACAACCGCCTGGGCGTGATTGAAAGCGACAGCAGTTTGAGCGCGCGGGCGGCCAGCCTCGATAACCAGACCGGCCAGATCCGTGCACTGGGCACCAGCGGCAAGACCGACTTCCAGATCGGCGGACTGTTCGATAACCGCAACGGCAAGCTGGAAACCGCCAACAGCGACCTGACCCTCAATGCCAGCGGCTTCCAGAACCTGGGCGGCAGTCTGCTGCATGTGGGCAACGGCACCTTTGATATCAGCACCGCCAATATCACCAATGCCGGCGGCAGCCTGGTAACCCGTGGCGGACTGACGCTCACGGCGGACAGCTGGACCAACAGCAGCGTGATCCAGGCCGGGCGCCTGACGGTGAACGTCAACACGCTCAACCAGACGGCGGGTGGACAACTGCTGGCCTCCGACAGCCTGTCCGGCAACGGCGGTAATTGGAACAACGATGGGCTGATCGCCAGTGACGGCACGGCCAACCTGACCCTGGCCGGCACCTATGGTGGTAACGGACGCTACAGCAGCGTCGGCACCCTGGGCCTGAGCGCGGCCCAGGTGAACCTTGGCACTGCCACGACCATTGCCAGTGGTGGGGATACCACGATCAATGCCGGTGGCCTGAGCAACGCCGGGCGCCTGACGTCCGGCGGCGCCATGACGGTTACCGCCAATGGCATCGGCAACACCGGCACGCTGGGAGCGGCCCAGGACCTGACGCTGAAGACGCCGACCCTGGTGAACGACCACGGCCTGATCTTCAGCGGCCGCAACATGAGCTTGCTGGTCAATGACTTCACCAACGACAACGGCGATGTCTACAGCATCGGCAACCTGAACATCTCGGGACTCAATGGCGGTCGCGCCAACAGCGTGACTAACCTGGCGTCCTCGATCAATGTCGACGGGGATTTCTCGCTGTCGGCGAACAGCTTCAACAACAAGACCGAAGGAGTTATCGGCAAAGAGCGGCTGGTGTCGGGCGATATCACGTTTAACGGCAGCACGTTTTATATCGCTGAAAACTACACCTCGGAGTCGACCATCAGCGGTGCACGCGCGAGCTTAGCGGTGGCCGGAAACATTGATGGCGATGTCGGCCGCTTTTCCAACACGGCTTCGACGATTTCTGCTGGCAAGAATATTCGCCTGAACGTGGACACCTTCGAGAACCTGGGGTTGGAGGCCGGCAACTTCACCCGTAACCGGGTCTATACCGGCGTGCGCAATATCTTCACTAACAAAACTTACGCGAACGAAGCGCTGGACGCCTACGCGCAACGATATTCCCAGTACGTCTACCGATACACTAAGACCGTGCATGAGCCCGACAAAGGCGGGACTCACACCGAGCTCAACGATTACGGCAAACAAAAAACCACGACCGTGAATACCAAATTCGGCCAGGGACCTGATGTGGCCGTTCCCGCCGGCATCCTGGCCGGCACCCTGAGCAGCGATAACAAAGTGTTTACCGCCGGGGGTGGCAGTGTTGCTTCGGTAGTTCAGGCCGGGCAGGCGATCCAGATCAACGCTCAGAACACCATCGACAACAGCAACCTGCACGCCAATACCCAATTCTCCGGGACGACGAAGACCGGGACCGGTACCCAGGTCGGCAGCGCGGTCAAGCCGACGGTCGTCTACCTGAATCCGCAACTTCCCCCGAACCTGGTCCAGCAGCGGGTGGACCCCGTGGCGTCCCGGGATTTTAGCCTGCCGGAAGGCCAAAACGGTCTGTTCCGCCTGAGCGGGCAGGGCGGTTCTGCGACCCAGGCAAGCCAAACCAGTGCCGGGCCACAGAGCTGGAGCATGGGCAGCGCGGTAGTCAGCAATGCCCAGCGCCAACAGGGCGCGGATGACATCCAGGCGCGCAACCTGCAGTTCAGCGATGCGGCGCGGATCGCAGCGAGCAATCTTCAACTCGAACAAAATACCCGCCAGGCCACGGGCGGCGGTGTTTCTGGCAGCGTGATCAATGTCAGCGCCCCGGGCGATTCCGGCAGTGTCCAATTGCCAGGGCAGGTGGGCGTGGTTCCCTCGGTGGGCAGCCAGGTCATTAATCGCGTGCAGGGTCTGCCCGACACCTCGGGCAGGTCCAATCCGCAGAAGTACCTGATCGAAACCAACCCGGTGCTGACCGACCTCAAGCAGTTCATGAGTTCGGACTATCTATTGGCGAACCTCGGCTACAACCCTGATGAAAGCGCCAAACGCCTGGGCGACGGTTTCTATGAGCAGAAGCTGATCCAGCAGGCGGTGGTCGAGCGTACCGGTCAACGTTTTATCGACGGCCAGACCTCCGACGAAGCGCTTTACAAGTACTTGATGGACAACGCCATCAAGAGCAAGCAGCAGCTCGACCTGGCGGTGGGTGTCAGCCTGACCTCCCAGCAGGTAGCAGCGCTGACCCACGATATCGTCTGGCTCGAAGAGCATGAGGTGAATGGTGAGAAAGTCCTGGTGCCGGTGCTCTACCTGGCCCAGGCCACCAATCGCCTGGCGCCGAACGGGGCGCTGATCCAGGGCGCGGATGTCACACTGATTGCCGGCAAGGACCTGAATAACGCCGGTACGTTACGGGCGAGTAACAACCTTTCCGCCACCGCGTTTAATAACCTGGTCAACAGCGGTTTGATCGAGGCCGGTAACCGCCTGGATTTGCTGGCTGGTAACGACATTGTCAATAAGGCGGGCGGTGTTATCGCGGGGCGAGACGTCAATATGACCGCAATCGCCGGCGACGTGATCACTCAACGCACGGTGGTTGCCAATGACGTCGCTTACAAAGGGTACAGCGGGCACAACGAGTATGCCGACAGTGGTGCTCGGATAGAAGCGGCGAACGACCTGTCCATCAAGGCCGCGCGGGATTTCGTCAGCACCGGCAGCACGTTGCAAAGTGGCGGTGACACTAAGATCACCGCGGGCCGAGATGCCTTTATTGCGGCCGCTGAGCAGCACAACAGCGTGGTGGCCGGCGCCAAGAGCAGCAGCGTTACCCAGTACGGCTCGGATGTAACGGTGGGGCGCGACCTCTCTGTCCAGGCTGGGCGTGATCTGGCGGTGGTTGCCAGCCAGATAGAGGCAAACCGGAACATCGATTTTGACGCAGGCGCAAACCTTACGGTGGCTTCGGCTGCCGATGAAAGCCATTCGTATTCCAAGTCTAAGAAAGTCACAAAGCAGGAAGATCACGTCAAACAGATTTCCAGTGTCGTAAGCGCTGGGCAAGACGTTACTTTCAATGCCGGCAAAGATATGGAGTTGATCTCGAGTCGGATCAATGCCGGCAACGAGGCTTACCTGGCAGCGGCTGGAAAACTGGACGTACTGGCGGCCCAGGACACCGATTATTCGCTGTATGACAAAAAGGACAAGGGCAGATGGGGGCGCAAGCAGACCAAACGCGATGAGGTGACAACAACCACCAATATCGGCACCCAGATCACCACGGGCAGTGATCTGACACTGGTCAGCGGCGGCGATCAGCGTTACCAGGTTGCCAAGCTCAACAGTGGCAAAGATTTGATCTTGGACAGTGGTGGTTCGATCACCTTTGAGGCTGTGAAGGACCTGCATCAGGAGAGTCACGAGAAATCCAAGAACAGCATGGCCTGGACCTCAATGTCGGGGAAGGGGCACACCGACGAAACCGTGCGTCAGACTCAGATGACTGCTCAGGGCGAGTTGATGATCAACGCCGTTGACGGCTTGAAAATCGATATCAAAGAGGTCAACCAAAAGACCGTCCACCAGGTCATCGAAACCATGGTTGCGGCCGACCCGCAATTGGCATGGTTGGCGGAAGCGGAGAAACGCGGCGATGTGGACTGGCGTAGGGTCGAGGAAATCCACACCCGCTTCAAGTATTCCCATTCGGGGCTTGGCCCGGCCGCTCAGGTGGTGCTGGCGATCGCGCTAGCAGTGGTGACCGGCGGTGCTGGCCTGGGTGCCGGCATGGTTGGCGCAGGAGCCGGTACGTTTGCCGGCGGGTTTGCCGATGCCGTGCTGGCTGCGGTCATGAATAACGCTGTCAATAGCGTGATCAGTAACAAAGGCAATCTTGGCAGCACGTTAAAAGACATCACCAGCAAAGACGCAATGAAAGGCTACGTCGTCTCGGGCTTTATGGGCGGCATTGGTGGGGCAATGGGCTATGACCCGACCAGCTTGGGTTTTGACTGGAACAGCGCCGGCCAGGTGGTGCTCAAAACCGGTGCCGAAACGGTCGTGCAAACCGCATTCAACGGCGGCAGTCTGGGCGATAACTTTGCCAACAATCTGTTGGGCTCGGTGATCAATATTGCCGGCGCCGTGGCCGCCAATCAGATCGGTAACACCAACCTGGTTGACGGCAGCCCCACCAAAATTGCTACCCATGCGCTGCTGGGTGGCTTGAAGTCGATGGCCATGGGGGGCGACTTCCAGACAGGCGCCTTGGCAGGTGGTGCCAACGAAGCAATGGTGCAATACCTAGCGGGCCTGGTCCTGCCGGATAACTACAACCCCAACCTACCGGGCAATCAGCAGGCTCAAGTCAACTTGATGGCGATGTCTCAGCTGCTGGGTGTTCTGGCGGCCGTAGTGACGGGAGGCGATCCGGAAATCGCGGCCAACATCGCGGCCAATGCCACTCAGTACAACTATCTGAGCCATTCGGATCTGGAGCGGGCATCCAAGGAACTCTTGGGGTGCGGTAACGACACAAAATGTGCGGAAGATGCTTATACGAAATATCACGATCTGAGCGCTGAGCAGACGGCCCAAGCCTATGTGGCCTGCGCAAATGACAAAAACGCTTGCGCGCGTATCTCGACACTCGTCAACGAAGCTGAGGTGGCCTCGGCTAGATTCAAGGACATGGCATCCACTGCACCTCCTGCAGTTGCTCAAATGCTCAACATGCTGATTGCCGAAAATTATGGCTTTCAGAATGACTTGGCGGGCGTCACATCCGGTACAGTTGCTGAGCTTTTGGCCGCGAAGCTTGGTCTTTCTCCTGAGCGTGCAGCAGAGCTTGTCGTTGCAGTTAGATTGGGCGTTGCGGCGTTTAATGCGGCAAAAAGCGGTGGCGGTGGTGGTGGGAAAGGCGGGGGGGGTACAAAAGGTCAGGGTGATTTCGTTGACCGTTCAACTACAGGGATTGAGTGGGGTAAGGGAAATAAATCTCAGGGAATGCCTTGGGAGGATTATCTAGACACGCAACTACCCCCAGGTTCTCGCCTGCCGCCGAACTTCAAGACGTTTGATTTTTTCGACGAAATCACCGGTGTCGCGACAAGTGCCAAAACGCTTGATACGACAACGGCTGCCAAGCTGGCGAATCCACGCCAGGTCTATTCGTCACTCAAGGGCAATATTGATGCGGCGGCCAACTTTGTTGAGTCTGGTTTGAAGGGCGTGACCGTGAATGCCAGCCAGATCACTGCTCGTGAACTGCAAGTGGCAATACCCAAAGCCACGACTGGCGCTCAGTGGGAACAGATTAATAAAGCAATCGAATACGGGCGCAGCAAGGGCGTGACCGTAAAAATCACCGAGGTGCATTAAGATGAATGATGTTGTGAAAACCGCCTGGGCGGATGCGGGAATCAACAACGAGCTCGTGTATGTCAAGACGTACTCCGGCTATCGAACCAGCCGAGCTGACCCGCTAGGGATCGAATGCCATGCCAGCCCGGATATCAGTGATCAGGCACTGGGTGAAGCCGTATGGGATGCATTGGCTCATAGCCGCTTCGTGCTTGCCGAGCCGCGTAAGGATGTGTGGGTTCATCCTGAAGCTACGTTCGACCGAGACCTTTACGACCACGCTTTGACCACTCAGCGGTATGAGCAGTGGGTGGGCAGTACGTTGGAGCGCTTTGGCTACAAAACGCGGCGTGCATTATTCAAAGACATGAAAAAGTGCAGCATCGAGAGTAAGGAAGGGCAGATAACCATTCGCCCCAGTCATCATGAAAAACTGGAGGTTTGGAGCGGTAAGGGCATCAGTGAAAGCCTGTATGTCACCGTTCCATTTCAGAGCCACCCTGCTGATATTGGTGCGGCCTTGCGCTTGGCATTTACCCGGTGTACGTGATGTGACATCTATTGATGTTGCTGACGGTCAGTGGAGCATTATGGGAGTAGCAGCGTAAGACGCTGTTAGACCTCGGGCTTGGGCAGCTTTTTCAACCCATCCAAGGCATGCCACCAGATATGCGCCCATGTAGCAATCCACTGGAAGTGTATGGCGCGCTATCTGAGTTTGGTGACTCCGTATCAGACCTCTATAGTGGTATGTCCTAAATAGCGGCGACACGGTTGAGAGTAACTGCCTACTTTTCCAAGGAATATCAATGTTGAAGTCCCTGCTGCCTGTCATTGTCATTTCATTTCTAACGGGCTGTACAAACCACTCAGCTATCAATCAAGAGGCCGTCAGCTCGTCCGCTACGCCTATTGCACATTCATTCGAACAAGCCATCCAGTTGGCTAGTGCAACGCCGTTGCCGATTGATCGTGGTCTATTTCCAGAACGCTGGGAGATCGGCGCAACTGACCCACGACTCGAGGTTGGTCAGGCGCCCGGTAACTACCGGGTGTTCGACTTCAAACTGCGCAAGGGCCAAACCTACGTCATCAACGTCATTGCGATGTGCAATAACATGTGTTTCGGTTTTTCGAAAACAATACTGAAACCACGCGTAACGGTAGTCGATGCGCAGGGTAATCTCGTTGCCGACCATCTGGAGGGGCACAATCCCCTGGCAATTGAATGGTCCGGCGTTGCTCCCGCGGACGGCAGATATTTTCTGATTATCGCTGCGGATAATGATAAGCCAGGCGCGACGGTGCTGACTGTGAACGCCCCCGTACCGGGATACACCGGAATGACCGTTCCGGTAGGCATGGCGAGTGCGCCATTCGGGAAAGTTATTGCCTATTTGGAAATTCCCGGAGGTTGAAGTGACTACGTCCTTCCGTTTTCGCCCTGGACGACAGGATTCACTCACATTGTTTTGACAAATACCACGTCCATGAACCTGAATTTCTTTTCGCTGCCCTGATAGCTTCTTGCTCTGCAACCAATAAGCTCAGCGTATTGGCCTCATGCACCGTCTGGTGCATCCTGTCTTCAAATTAATTTCCCATCCGCGCCCGGAATCGAACAGGACAATAACTTGGTGAGCACTATCAATAAATCTTCCGGTCCATTTGAATCGCGTTACGAGCCATCGCCAAAAAACATTTTGACTAGGCTCTAGGACGGCAGTTATAGCCTGAGAAGATCGAATTGTGCCCCTAGTTTTGCCCCCACGGCGAACATCCTTTATTGATCAGCGATGGCTGTTCCCGGGGACACTCGGTCGTCTTGAGAATCCGGGTGCCCGGGTTGACTCCCGGAGGGATAGGGTTGCGCGGAGAATCCCGTCTCTACCGTGCCTTGCGAATTAAGTGGCTTGATGCTTGCCTCAATCGAATTTGATCCATTTATTGGATAATTGATTGATAGGAAAAGGAAAAATCTTTCACCGTCCGATATCAACATTTCAACGCTGAAACAAATTCCTACATTTAATTGACGCCATCAAAGCGCCACCCTAAGATCGCTGAAGAGGTAGTGGCACAAGGCCATTTAGAGGGATCTAAAAATGTGGCGTTCGGTACGTCGGACCAGGCTCAGCCTGCTGTCCGCTTTTTTAGGCCTGGGCACAACGGTTATGGCCCAAGCCGCGCCCCTGCAGAACACACCAGGCGTCACCGACCTGATCCGCGATCGTCAGGATCGCCTGCTCGAAGAGCAGCAACGCCGCCTCGAAGAACTCAAGGATCTGCCCGGCAAAACCGCTGCCCCCGCCAAACCGACAGCCCCGGCAGACACCCGTTGCTTTTTGATCAAAACCATCGAACTCACCGGCGCTGACGCTCTCTCCGAAGGCGAGCGCGACAGCTTGCTCAAGCCCTACATTGGCCAGTGCCTGGGCGTGCCTCAGCTCAATGATCTGCTCAAGGTCATCACCGACCGCTACCTCGCCAAAGGCCTGGTCACCAGCCGTGCCTACCTGCCGCAACAGGATCTCTCCAGCGGCAATCTTAAAATCCAGGTGGTCGAGGGCAAGCTGGAAGGGCTGAAGGGCGCCGAAGGCAGCGGCATTACCGACCGCCAACTGGCGATGAGTTTTCCGGGCAAGCCGGGTGACTTGCTCAACCTGCGTGAAATCGAGCAGATGGTCGACCAGTTGAACCGTTTGCCATCGAACCAGGCGCAGATGGAACTGGCGCCAGGCAAAGCGGTGGGCGGCAGCGATGTGTTGGTCAAAAACACCGCGCAAAAGCCTTGGCGCGTGGGGCTCTCGCGCAATAACGGCGGCCAGCGCAGCACGGGCGAGCAGCAGTGGGGCGCCAACCTCGATTGGGATAACCCGCTGGGTCTGGCTGACCAACTCTCACTGCGCAGTGGCCACGATGCGGTGAGCGACCACCAGAAAACTTCACGCAACTCGATGCTCAATTACAGCTTGCCGTTTGGCTGGTGGACCGCCTCGTACAGCTACAGCGAAAGCGAATACCGCTCGCGGGCCGAAGCCAACAACTTCAAGTTCAAGCAGACCGGTGACAGCCAGAACCACCAGTTGCGCCTGGAGCGCGTCATACACCGTGACGCCTTGAGTAAAACGTCGCTGAGCACGGGCGTGGCTTACCTGCGCACCAACAACTACATCGAAGACAGCAAGCTGGCCCTGAGCAGCAACCGCCTCAGCGAAGCCCAGTTCGGCATCAATCACGGGCGACGCATCGGCGGCTCATTTCTCAATATGGACCTGGGTATGCAGGACGGCATCGGCGCCTTCGACGCCCAGGCCAATCGCCACGCAGGCCCCGGCCAGCCGGATGCGCGCTACCGCAAATACACCGCCACGGTGAGCTACTTGTACCCGTTCCAACTGTGGGGTGAGTCGTTCAGTTTCAGCAGTTTGATGACCGGCCAGCACAGCGAAGACGTGCTGTTCAGCCCGCAGCGCATGAGCCTGGGCGGGCAGTCGTCGATTCGCGGTTACAAGGACCAGATGCTCTCCGGCGACAGCGGCGGTTACTGGCGCAACGACCTGCGCTGGAGCCGCCCGGTGACCTGGGCCTGGCTGCAGCCGGTGTTGTCCGAATACGGCACCAGCCTCGGTTACGACCGCGGCGTGATCAGCCACGACCGCTACAACGCCGAGCAGCACGGGCGCATGAGCAGTAACTCCCTGGACCTGTTTGCACGCGGCAAGAACGTCGCAGCGACAGTGACCTTTGCACACTCTTTGGAACGACCGGACGCGATCACTGAACGCGAAGCGCCGATCTATTTTCGCCTGGATTTTTTCCTTTAACCTGATTACCGCCTTCGGGCATAGAGACAAGACATGGATGTTCGCCAGTTTGCCTTCCTCGTGCGCCAGCCTTCTGCGGCCCTGAAAAGCCGCTCTACCTTCCTGGGCTTGCCCAAGCGCGGGGTGGCGCTGATTTTGGCCAACGCCATGTTCTGGCAACCGTTGATGGCGCAGGCGGACGGTATTGTGGTGAACGCGCCGGGCACCACGCTCGGGCAGACGGGCAATGGCGTGCCGATCGTCAATATTGCTGCACCGAACGCCAAAGGGCTGTCGCACAACCAGTTTCATGACTACAACGTCGGCGCCAACGGGGTCATTCTCAACAACGCCACGGATCGCACCCAATCGACCCAATTGGGCGGCATCATCGTTGGCAACCCGAATTTTCGCGGCACCGCGGCCAACATCATTCTCAATGAGGTCAACGGCGGCAGCCCCAGCCAACTGCGTGGCTACACCGAAGTGGCGGGGCAGTCGGCCCATGTGATCGTGGCCAACCCGTACGGCATCAGTTGCAACGGTTGCGGCTTTATCAACACGCCGCAAGCAACGCTGACCACCGGCAAGGCCGTGATCGAAAACGGCCAGATCAACCGCTATCAGGTTGACCAGGGCACCGTCGCTATCGAAGGCGCAGGCCTGAACGCCAGCAACATCGACCAGTTCGAAATCATCACCCGCGCCACCACGATCAACGCGCAGATCCAGGCGAAGAAGCTCACCATCGTGGCGGGCCGCAACGATGTGGACGCACGCACCCTCAACGCCACGGCCCGCGCGGCGGATGGCAGCCAGGCGCCGGACCTCGCGATTGACTCATCGGCGCTGGGCGGGATGTACGTCGGCGCGGTCAAGCTGATCGGCACGGAGGCCGGCGTGGGAGTGCGGCTGTCGGGCGACATGGTTGCAGGCGGCGACATTCAAATTGATACCGCCGGCAATGTGGTGATGGGGCAGGCTTCGGCGGGCACGGCGATTGCGGTCAAGGCCGCCAGTGTGCAAACGCAGGGCGCGGTTTACGCAGGTTCCGATCTGTCAGTGAGCACTCAGGGCGCCCTGACCAACAGCCAGACCCTCGCAGCCAAAAACACCATCACGCTGGACGCCGGTGGCCGCTTGACCAACAGCGGGATTATCGAAGCGGGCGTCAACGCCGATAACAGCCGCAACGCCCAGGGCGACGTGCGCCTGACCGCGCAGGCCGTCGCTAACACCGGCAAGACCGTGATTGCCAGCCGTGACCTCACGCTCAATACCGGCGAGTTGACCAATCAGGGCGGCACCTTGAGTGCTCAGCGTGATGCGCAACTGAATACCACGCGGCTGGATAACCAGAACCAGGGCCGCATCCTCAGCGCGGGCAACCTCGGGATCAACGCCACTCAACTGCTTAATAGTCAGGGCGGCCTGATCACCAGCACCGCCAACCTGACGGCCGGCATCGGCCAACTGATCAACCGCCAGGGAGAGCTGTCGAGCCTTGCGCAGGTCACGTTGCAGTTGAATGCGCTGGATAACGTGGCGGGCCTGATTTCGGCGGGGCAGTCGTTGAGCCTGAACGTGACAGGCCAGGTCAATAACCAGGGCGGTCGCATGGCTGCGCGCCAATCGACCCAACTGACGGCGGCTGGGCTGGATAACCGCAACGGTGAGCTGGTGGCGACTGACCTTGTGTCGGTAACGGGCGCACTGGACAACAGCAGCGGCAGGATCCAGGGCGACCGCTCACTCGCGATCACCAGCGACGCGCTGACCAACACACTCGGTACGGTGGCGGCAGGCAACTCGCTGGCCCTCACCGCTGCAAGCCTGGACAACACACAAGGCAAGCTCACCAGTGACGGCGCATTGACGGCGATGATTGCCGGCCGGTTGCTGAACCAGACCGGCCTGTTTGCGGCCAAGGGCGATGCACGCCTTAACCTGGGCAGCCTGGACAATCGCCAGGGTAATGTTGTCGCCAATAACCTCGACCTGCAGCTGGATGGCCCGCTGAATAATCAGCACGGCACCTTGCGCGCAGAGGCCCGCCTTGGCCTGAAGGCCGGTGAGGTGGACAACAGCGCAGGCGGGCGCATCAGCAGCGGCCAGACGCTCACGGCCAATGTCGCAAGCCTTGACCAACACAATGACGGCCGGCTTTTTGGTCAGGGCGATGTCAGCCTTGACCTCAACGGTGGCCATCTGAACAACAGCGGTGGCGTGATCAATGCACCAGGGCGTCTGCTGCTGAGCAACCTCACAAGCGTCGATAACACGGCAGGCGAAATCTCCAGCAGCCAGGCGTTCAGCCTGGCTGCTGATTCGTTGAACAACGCCGGTGCCAAGCTTCTCAGCGAGCAAGCGCTGACCGTGCGCATCGCCCGTGCCCTCGACAACAACCAGGGCCTGGTATCGGCCAACGCTTTGGATTTACGTGCGGGCAGCGTGGATAACAGTGGCGGTACGCTGAGCGCCGGTGACGGCCTGATCGCACAGATCGACGGGGCCCTGGATAACCGCAGCGGCAAGGTGTTGGCGCGTACCGCGACGCTCAATAGCGCGTCGCTGGACAATCGCCAAGGGCTGCTGCAAAGCGATACGGCGCTCAACCTCACCAGCTTGGGAGCGATTGATAACCGCCAGGGCACGTTCAGCGTAGGGCAGCGTCTTGATATCAGTGCCGCGAGCCTGGACAACGGCGGCGGCAAGCTGGTCAGCGATGGGCAATTGACGGCGCGCATTGCCTCACAACTGCTCAACCAGGCCGGCTTGTTAAGCGCCGGGACCCTTTTGCAAGTGAGCGCCGCCAGCCTTGATAACAGCGCCAAGGGTAACCTTAACGCCAAGGGCCAATTGGCTGTCACGCTGTCCGGCGCGCTGAACAACGACACAGGCACCCTCAGCAGTGACGCCAGCCTGAACCTGAAGGCCGGCCAGGTCGCTAACAGCAATGGCGGGCGTATCAGCAGCCAGTTGCAATTCACGGCGAGCGTCAGCGGCCTGGACCAACACAACGGTGGCGGTCTCTACAGCCAGTCGGGCGTCAGTCTGGACCTGAACCACGGACACCTGAACAACCAGGGCGGTTTGATTCATGCGCCGGGGGCACTGCTGCTGAGCAACCTCGCCAGCGTCGACAACCAGGGCGGCGAGATTTCCAGCGCCCAGGCGCTGGATTTCACCGCCGACAGCCTCGACAACCGCAGCGGCAAACTGCTCAGTGAGCAAGGCCTGATTGTGCGTATCGCCCGGGCCCTGGACAACACCAAGGGTTTGATCGCCTCGACGAGGCTCGACCTGCGGGCTGACAGCCTGGTAAACGCCGAAGGCGAGTTGAAGGTGCGTGACGATGTGAAGGTGCTGGTCGCGACCGCGCTGGACAATCGACTCGGCAAAATCGTCGGCGCTACCACCGCCCTCAACAGCCAAACACTGGATAACAGTGCTGGGCTGCTTCAGGGCGACAGCTTGCTGACCGTCTCCAATACGGGTATCGCCATCAACCGTGGCGGCCGCGTGATCAGTGGTCAACGCCTTGACCTCTCGATCGGCCAGTTGGACAACCGGGGCGGCAGTGTGGTGTCGGCGGGCCCGATGCAGCTGCGCGGCACGACGCTGGATAACCGCGAAAACGGTCTGCTCAACGCCCGTCAGTCACTGGTCGTGACTGTCGACAACGTGGACAACCGTGGCGGCGCAGTGTCCAGCGTTGCCGACCTCAACTTCACTGGCAAACAATTCAACAACAGCGCGGGCGGCCGCCTGCTGGCCAATGGCGCGCTGAATCTGACCCTCGAGCAACTCAACAACGGACAGGGCACAGTGCGTAGCGATAACGCCCTGACCCTGCAAGCCACCACACTGAACAACGACAGCGGCCGCATCAGCAGTGCCGCGGCGCAGCAACTGGTCACCTCCGGCGCCCTCAGTAACCGCAGCGGTGAACTGCTCAGCGCCATGGCGCTGACGGTTAGCAGTGCCAGCCTCGACAACAGTGGCGGCAAACTGACCGGTGACGGCGCCGTGCGCGTGACCACCGGCGCCCTGAATAATAGGAGCGGCGGGCGCCTGACCGGCGTCGATCGCCTGGACCTGACGGCAGGGCAGGTGGACAACCGGTTCGACGGCCATATCGCCAGTAACCAGGCTCTGACGGCCAGCGTTACAGACCTGGATCAGCGCGGTGGTGGTCAGCTCTATAGCCTCAGTGATTTGAGCCTGGACATGAACCATGGCGCCCTCAATAACGCGGGTGGGCTGATTCATGCGCCGGGGCAGTTGCTGCTCAAGAACCTCTCCGCGGTCGCCAACCAGAACGGCGAAATTTCCAGCGAACGCGCTTTTTCGGTCGCCGCGCAAAGCCTGGATAACAGCAACGGCGCATTGCTCAGCGATCAGGCGCTGAGCCTCAAGGTCGACCAGGCACTGATCAATATCAAAGGCCGGATTTCCGCCGCCGGCCTCAGTGCCCAGGCAGCGCGTCTGGACAACACCAGCGGCGTGTTCAGCAGCTCCAGGGACCTGACGCTGACACTCGGCACCGACCTGCTCAATGACCACGGCGAGGTGTCCAGCGGCGGCGCCAGTGTGGTCAATGCGATGACCTTGAATAACCGCAACGGCGGCCAGGTGATGGGCGATGTCAGCCTGGACCTGACGACGACGGGCGCGCTGTTCAATCAGGGCGGTACCGTGGGTGCCGGCCAGCGGTTGAATATTACTTCGGCCAGCCTGGACAACAGCCAGTCCGGCAGCCTGGTGACTGACGGCGACCTGACTGTGAAGGTCGACGGTGTGCTCGACAACCAGTCCCAGGGCGCCGTACTCGCCAAGGGCGTGATGGCGATTGAAGCGGGTAGCGTGGACAACCGCGCGGGCCGCTTGTCCGGTCAAAACTTGCTGACCTTGCGCAGTGCCAGCCTGGATAACCGTGGCGGCGCGGTGCGTGCCAATCGGGACGTGAACCTGCAAGTCGGCCAACTCGACAACCGCGCAGGCGTGCTCAACAGCAAGCAGGCGCTGACCATCACCGGCCAATCCCTGAACAACGGGAACGGCTTGGCCAGCGCTATCGGCCCGGTGCACCTGACCGTGGATACCGTCGACAATGCCAAAGGCCGCATTGCCAGCCAGGATGACCTGAACGCCACGCTTGGCGCGTTGAACCAGCAGGGCGGTCAACTGGTTGCCCAGGGTGATCTCACCCTTAAAGCCGAGAGCGTGGATAACCGCAACGGCGGTCTGCTCGCGGCGACAAAAGCGCTGAAACTCACGATCGACACCGTCGACAACCGCGCCGGTGAAATCTCCAGCCAGCAAGCCACCACGCTCAGCGGTCAACACCTCGACAACAGTGGCGGCAAACTGCTTGCCGGCACAGCGCTGGAACTGGCGACGGCTGAGGTGATCAACCAGGCCAAAGGTCTGGTCTTTGCCCAGGATGCACGCTTTACCGGCACGCGTCTGGACAACACCGATGGCACCTTCGGCGCGCAGCACGCCCTGGCGGTGCAGCTGTCGGCGGGCCTGGACAACATGCGCGGCAAACTCAGCAGCGAAGGTGCCCTGACGCTGGCAGCTCAGCGCATCGACAATACCGGCGGCGGCATTTCCAGCGCCGGGCCGCTGACCCTCACCAGCGCCACCGACCTGCTGAATAACAGCGGCACTGTCGAGAGTGCCCAAGCGCTCGCATTGACAGGCGCCAGCCTCGACAACAGCAAGGGTCTGCTCAAAAGCCAGGGCGCCACGACGCTCAATACCGCGCTGTTCAATAACGGCGTCGGTGGTCGCGTAATCAGTGCCGGCACGCTTGACCTCACGGCCACCCAATTCAACAACAGTGGGCATCTCGCCAGCGTCGGCGTCCTGAATGCCAACCTCACCGGCCTCACGCAACTGGGCGGCGCGGAGCTGATAAGTAGCACGCAACTGAACCTTGACCTGCACAACGGCGAACTGATCAACGTCGGTTTGATCAACGCGCCGCTGCTGATGCTCAACAACGTCGCCAGTATCGATAACAGCCACGGCGAAATCTCCAGCCAGAACGCATTTGCCCTGGCCGCCAAAAACCTCACGAACAGTAACGGCAAACTGATCAGCAACCAGGCGCTGACCCTGCGGGTGGAACAGCTGTTGGCCAACGTCAAAGGCCATATTAACGCGGCCAGCCTCGACGCCCGCAGCACCCGCCTGGACAACACCGATGGCCTGCTCAGCGGCCGTGGCGATGTCACGCTCAGCGCCTCCGAGCTGATCGACAATACGCGCGGCAGTGTGATTGCCGACGGCAGCTTGTTGCTGACCGGCGCAGCCCTGGATAACCGCACGGGCGAGATCGCCGGCAAGGCCCAGGTCACCGTCAACGTTGACCGCCTCGACAACCGCAACGGCAAGCTGATCAGCACTGACGCGCTGCAACTGCGTGGCGCCACTCTGGATAACCGCAACGGTCTGGCAGGCGCTACAAAAGCGCTGAACATCGAGGTGGGCAGCGTCGACAACCGCGCGGGCGAGTTGACGGGTAACGCTGATGTGACCTTCACCGGCCAGTTGTTGAATAACAGTGACAAAGGCGTGGTGTTCGCAGGCGCAGCCTTGAGCCTTGCGGTTGATCAAGTGATCAACCGCACCCTCGGCGAATTGAATGGCCAACGGCTGAACCTCACCGGCACTTCGCTGGACAACACCGGCGGCAAGCTGCTGAGCCAGCAACCGCTGGTGCTGGCGCTGGCAGGCGATCTGGACAACAGCCAGGGCGTGCTGAGCAGCGAAGACGCATTGGATGTAAAGGCGCGCAGACTGAACAACAGCCAGGGTAGCCTGTCCAGCGCCAGGGGTTTGAGCGTGGTCGTCAGCGGTACGCTGAGTAACCAGGAGGGCAAGTTGGTGACGGATGGCGGCCTGACACTGGGCAGCGCCAGTCTGGGCAACCAGCAAGGCGTGATCAGCGGCAAAGGCCCGGTTGTGCTGACCACGGGCGAATTGAATAACCAGGCCGGTCGCCTCAACAGCGGCGATACCCTGACGTTGACCACCGCGCAGTTGAACAATGGCGGCAGCATCGGCAGCGCCAAGGCCCTGACCGCCAGCGTCAGCGGTTTGGCTCAGCAGGGCGGCAAGCTGTTCAGCAACGCAGGCCTGAGCCTTGACCTGAACAAGGGTCAATTGGATAACCAGGACGGCTTGATCAATGCGGCTGGCCCGTTGCTGCTCAATAGGCTCACCACCGTTGCCAACAACAACGGCGAAATCTCCAGCGGCCAGGCTTTCACTTTGGCCGCGCAAAGCCTCGACAACAGCAACGGCAAACTGCTGAGCAATCAGGCCCTGATCGTGCGCGTCGATCAGGCTCTGAGCAACGTCAAAGGTTTGATCGGCAGTGCCAGCCTCGATGCCCACGCGGCGGCTGTCGACAACCGTGGCGGCACCCTGACCAGCCGTGGCGACCTGCGACTGACCAGTGACGGCCTGCTGAGCACCGGCGATCGAGGCTTGATCAACGCGGCGCAAGCGCTGGAGGTGCGCAGCGTCGACCTGAACAACCAAAATGGCAGCTTGCTGGGCGGCGCCGTCACCCTCAACGCCATGGCCCTGGATAACACGGCCAGTGGCCTGATCAATAGCCAGAGCACCTTGAACCTGACGGCCGCCAGCCTCAACACCGGCACCGGCGGCGAAGTCTCGGCCAAAGGCGCGATGACCATGGGCCTGACTGCCTTGGCCGTGGCCGGGGGGCGGATTATCGGTGAGCAGGGTGTGAGCCTTGATCTCAACGGCAGTGATTTGGATAACCGTAATGGCTTGATCCTTGCCAACGGCCCGCTGACCCTTAACAACCTGCGTGATCTTAATAACAGCAACGGTGAAATCTCCAGTCAGCAGGGGTTTTCCCTGGCCGCGCGCAGCCTGGACAACAACGGCGGCAAGCTGATCAGCAGCCAGACGCTGGGCGTCAATGCCGCCAGCCTGAACAACAGCGCCAAGGGTTTGCTGTCTGGCGCGCAAGGCCTGAGCGTCAGCGGCGGCAACCTCGACAACCGTGACCACGGTACGCTCGTAAGCCGCAACGGCTCGATTGATGTGCGCTTGAGCGGCACCCTGCAAAACAACACCGAAGGTGCGTTGGTCAGCCACGGTCGACTGGATGTCAGCGCTGCCAGCGTGGATAACCGCGGCAGTGGCGTGCTCTCCAGCGGCGCCGGGCAGACATTGGCAGTGACCGGCGCGCTGGTGAACGGCGATGGCGGGTTGATTGAAAGCGGCGACACGCTGGGTGTGCAAGCCGCCACGCTGGCCAACCAGGGCACGATCAACGCCCAGCGGGCCTTCACCTTCACCGGTACCGACCTGACCAACAACGGCGGCAGCCTGCTCAGCAACGGGCAGGTGACCCTCGACTTGCTCGGCAACCTCAACAACAGCGGCGGCAAAATCGCCAGCGTCGGGCCGCTGCTGCTGCAGCGTGCCAACCAGGTCTATAACGATGCCGATGGCAAAATCATCAGTCAGAGCCTGCTGACGCTGCTCGCTGGCGGCCTGGACAACAGCGAGCGCGGCACCATCGCTGGCAAGGAACGCGTGGTGATCACCACCGCCGGCATTGTGCAAAACCACACGGACGGCCTGATCTACAGCCAGGACGCCGACGTGCAACTGAACGCGGCAGGCTTGAACAATGCCAAGGGCAATGTGCAGGGTCAGACCGGGCTTGGTCTGGGGATCAATGGGGATGTCGATAACCGCGGCGGCACCCTGGCCAGCCTCAAAGGCCTGCTGGATGCGCGCCTGACCGGCGGTTTAAATAACGGCGGCGGCATCATCCAGGCTCAAGGTTTGAACCTGATTGCCAACCGCGTCGACAACCAGACCGGGCGCATCGCCGCGCAGACAGGCGATGCCGTGATCAACGCCAGCGCTTTCGCCAATGCCAATGGCGGCGTGTATGCCAAAGCTCTGGTGCGGGTGGCCGGGCAATCGCTGGACAATAGCGCAGGGCAAATCGCCGGTGGCGTGATTGACCTGAGCGCGACGGGCGCGCTTACCAACCGCGCTGGCGTGGTTGAAAGCGACAGCACCTTGAGTGTGGTGGCTGACAGCGTCGATAACGGCGCTGGCAAACTGCGTGCTCTGGGCGGCACGGGCAAGACGCTGTTCCAGATCGGCAACCTGTTCGACAACCGCAGCGGTGTGGTGGAAACCGCCAACACCGACCTGACCCTGGCGGCCAACAGCTTCCTGAACAGCGAGGGTCGATTGCTGCACGTGGGCGACGGCAACTTCGACATTTCCCTGCCAAACGTAACCGGGGCCGGTGGCAGCATCGTCACGCGGGGCGGCCTTACGCTCAACGCTGACACCTGGAGCAACAGCAGTGTTATCCAGGCGGGGCGATTGAACGTCAACGTCAATAACTTTACCCAGACCGACACCGGGCAACTGTTGGCGTCCACGCGCCTGGAAGGCAAGGGCGGCAACTGGACCAACAACGGGCTGATTGCCAGTGACGGCAGCATGGCGCTGCTGTTGACCTGCACGTATCAGGGCAACGGCAAAGTCAGCAGCGTGGGAGCGCTGGATATGTCGGCCGCGCAATTGACCCTCACCGAACTGGCGAGCATTGCCGCAGGCGGCGCCACTACGATCAACGCAGGCAGCCAGTTGACCAACCGCGGACGGTTGACCTCCAACAGTGCCTTGACCGTCACCGCAGGTGATATCAGTAACTTCGGCACCCTGGCCAGTGGGCAAAACCTGCTGATCAACGCACAAACCCTGACCAATGACCGCATTCGGCAGAATCAAGGGTCGTTGCTGCTCAGTGGCGGCGACATGAAGTTGCAAGTGGGCACACTGACCAACCGCTACAGCGATATCTACAGCCTCGGTGGGGTAGAGGTGGGCGGGTATAACGGCGCAGAGCGCGCGGCGCGGGTGGATAACCTGTCGGGGCGGATTGAGTCGACGGGGGATATGTCGCTGAAGTCGGCGGTTGTGACGAATAAGATGGAGAGTTTTAGTGTTAAAACCACTAACGCCGTCTCTGCCAATATCGGTGTTCGGTGTTTTAACTGTGACTCTGCCGGGCAGAGTGGTGTGCTCAGCTCCCATCTTGTCTGGCAGCAAAATTTTAATGTCGAGAGCACCGGGGAGCAGGTGGTCGCCAATATCGTAGCCGGCAAAAAGCTGAGCGTGCTGGGCGATAAGTTCGAGAACTTTAACTCGGCGGTTTCTGCCGTAGGTGACATCAATATTGCAGTCGCTGACTTTAATAACACCGCCAGTTCGCTGGGGAGCTATCAAAGCCTCAAATATATAAATATGCAGCCCGGCGTGGGGCTGTGGTCGAGAATATTCGCTTATAACGCGGCCAATGATCCGACGTATAACCGCACTATTCACTTCTGGAATGCGGCCGAGCAAGAAACCATCGTCGGGCTTAAACAACCCACCGATCGTAACCAGACTATCGCGACATACAAGTTGAATTTCGGACCGAAAGGGGGCGTCGGCGCTTCTGTTCCTAAAGCCAACTTCATACCGGGTGTCACCGTCCAGGCACCGGCAGAAATCCTCGGTGCCACCCCATTCGCTGAAAAGATAATTGCCGCCGCAGGGGCGACTTTTTTACCCGCGACCATTCAAGCTGGCGGTAACGTTTCCATCAACGCGACCAACAAAATCACTAACGGCGTCGAACGCTCTTTCGTTACCACGGCCACCGGCGCACCACGCAGCACCAACACCCAAGCGGCAGGCACGGGCAATACCACGGTCATCAACCTCAACCGCCAATTGCCGCCAGACCTCGCCCAACGCAAAGTCGACCCACTGACGCTGCCCGGCTTCAGCCTTCCCAGCGGCCAAAACGGCCTCTTCCGCGTGAGCGGGCAAGGCACCGCCACCCAGCAAACCGCTCAGTCGGGCGCTGGCTCGCAAAGCTGGACCATGGGCGGCGCCGATGTAAGCCTGGCCCAGCGTCAGCAGGCGCTTGCTGAAAGCCAAGGACGTACGCTCCAGCTGGATGGTGCGACTCAGGTCACGACCAGCACCCGCAAAGTCTCGGTCGCGTCGCGTGAAGCTGGCGGCATCACCGCCGAGGCCCGTGCAATCAATGCCTCAGGCACCGGCAGCGCCGACACCGTTACCGGTCTTGCGGGCCGCACTTCCGGCGCCGATATCACGCGGCTGGACGGCATCACTGCCGCTAATCCAGCGGGTACGCCCGCCGTCAGCGGTATTGATCTTGCGGGTCTAAACCCTTCCGACCGCGATCCGAGCAGCGCCGTGACCACGCCAGCAGGCACGCCGACCCTGGTTATACCGGGCGTGTCCACCGCGGACCGAAACACCCGCGTCAGCGCCAATCAGGCCGGTGATTTCAACCTGCCCGGCATCACCCCTCTGGCGGCCACAACGGCGGGTGCCTCCGAGACCGTCAGCGGGCAAACCCTCAACCGCGTGCAAGGCTTGCCGGGCAGCAAGGCGGTCTCGCAGCCGCATAAATACCTGATCGAAACAAACCCGGTACTGACCGACCTCAAACAGTTCATGAGCTCGGATTACCTGCTCGCAGGGCTGGGCTACAACCCCGACGACAGTGCCAAGCGCCTGGGCGATGGCCTCTACGAACAACGACTGATCCAGCAAGCCATTGTCGACCGCACCGGCCAACGCTTCATCGACGGTAAGACCTCGGACGAAGTGGTATTCCGTTACCTGATGGACAACGCCATCCGCAGCAAACAGTCGTTGGACCTGACGGTAGGCGTGTCGTTGACGGGCCAGCAAGTGGCCGCGTTAACCCACGACATCGTGTGGCTGGAAGAGCAGGTGGTCAACGGTGAAAAAGTCCTGGTGCCGGTGGTCTACCTGGCGCAGGCCGATAACCGATTGGCGCCTAACGGTGCATTGATTGTTGGCCAGGACGTCAGCCTTATCGCCGGTAAAAACCTCGAGAATGCAGGTACTTTACGGGCGAGTAACAACCTGTCGGCCGTCGCGGGCAACGACCTGATCAACAGCGGCCTGATTGAAGCAGGCAACCGCCTGGACCTGTTGGCGGGCAACAATATCGTCAACAAATCCGGCGGCATTATCGCCGGGCGCGATGTGTCGTTGACGGCAGTCAACGGCGACGTGATCAACGAACGCAGCGTGACCCGAGCGGGTTATGACGTCGGTTTTTCAAAACAGACCGATTACATCGACAGTGCGGCGCGCATTGAGGCTGCGAACGACCTCAGCCTCGGCGCGGGTCGCGATGTCACCAGCAAAGGCGGCGTGCTGGAAAGTGGTAATGACACCACGATCGTTGCAGGGCGTGACGTCAATCTGATATCTGCGCAGCAGCACGACACCATGCATGGCGGGAAGCGTAATCGTGCCGAGGAAATCACTCAGAGCGGTTCTGACGTAGAAGTAGGGCGTGACCTGAAAGTCAGCGCGGGGCGTGACTTCACGGCGATCGCCAGCGACATCGAGGCCAAGCGTGATATTTCGATGAGCGCAGGCGGCGACCTGTATCTGGCGGCAGGTGCGGATGAACAGCACTCTTACAGCAAGACGTCGAGCACCAAACGTCAGGAAGATCACGTCAGTCAAGTCGCTACAACGGTAAGCGCCGGTCGTGACGTAACTTTAAGTGCGGGTAAGGACTTGGCGCTAATTGCCAGTCGTATCAGCGCGGGGGATGAGGCTTATCTGGTCGCAGGTAACAACATAGGGCTGCTCTCCGCTGAAGACCGCGACTACTCGCTGTACGACATGAAGCGAGGAGGAGGCTTCGGCTCAGGGAAGTCACAACGTGACGAACTCACCAAAGTCAGCAACGTCGGCAGTGAAATCAAGTCCGGTGGTGACCTCACAATCAAAAGCGTGAGCGGTCAGAAGTTTCAAGTTGCCAGGTTAGACAGTGGCGAAGATTTGACGATCGTCAGTGGAGGTGCAGTGAGCTTTGAAGGGATGAAGGACCTTCACCAGGAAAGTCATGACAAGAGTAAAAACAGCTTTGCCTGGAATAGCATGAGCGGTAAGGGCAACACTGATGAAACCTTCAGGCAGACTCAGATGGTTGCCAAGGGAGATATCGTCATCCAGGCAGTAGAAGGTCTGCATATCGATGTAAAGCAGGTTAGCCAACAGACCGTAAGCCAATCCATTGATGCGATGGTGAAGGCTGACCCCCAACTGGCATGGCTCAAGGAAGCCGAACAACGTGGGGATGTGGACTGGCGTTTGGTGAAAGAGATACACGAGTCCTACAAATACAGCCATTCAGGGTTAGGAGGCGGGGCGCAGTTAGTCATTGCAATTGTGGTGGCTTATTTCACGGCGGGACTTGCGAGTGGGTTGATTGGGGCGGGAGCTGAAATTGGTTCAGGCACCGCCATGGCGGCAGCGGGCACGGCATCCGCGTCAGCTGTTGCAGGTGGCGCGGCAGCCGGTTCAACGGTAGCTGCGGGCTGGGCCAACGTGGCGCTTACTGCGGTAGCAACCAGCGTTGCGAGCAACGCTACCATTAGCTTTATCAATAACGGAGGCAATTTAGGTGCGGTGCTTGGGGACATCACGTCCAGCAGTGCACTGAAAAGTTATTTCACTGGTGCTCTTGCGGCAGGGTTTACGGCAGGGGTCCTGGATCCGGCGTTTGGGGTCACGGGCGATAACCTCAATAAAGTTACGAAGGGATTTGACCTCGGCTCTTTAGCTGATATTGGAAAATTTGCTGCCTATTCCGGCGCTCAAGGGGGCGCGCAGGCTGCGATTGGCACCGCTATAAAAGGGGGGAGTCTGGGGGATAACCTGAAAAATGCCCTTGGCTCCCAACTGCAAAGCACATTGCAGGCGGTTGTTTTCAACGCGGTGGGTGATTACGCCAAAGACAAGGAGTGGGTAGATTCCGGAGGAGAAAAAATTGCGATGCATGCGTTGGTCGGTGGGTTGTTGAGCCAGGCAGGTGGCGGCAGCTTTGCAACCGGGGCACTTGCTGCGGGCGCCAACGAAGCGCTAGTCACCACACTGTCGAAAGCAGTGAACAACAACCCCGGTTTGTTGCTTGTGGCATCGCAATTGGTAGGGATCGCTGCGGCAAGCGCTACCGGGGGGGATGTACAAAAGGGCGCGGATATCGCAAAAAGCGCGACGGCATACAACTATCTAAACCACCATGAAGTTGATGATTTGGTCAAGGATTTGAAGGGCTGTCGCAGCGCTGCAGATCCGAAATTGTGCCGAACCGATATTGCTGCGCAGTACAAGACGATAAGTGACAAAACGACAAACTCGAAACTCGGTGGATGTGCCGGAGAGACAGGCTGTTTTGAACAGATGGAAGTAGTCGATGGTGCTACAAAACTGCTGGACCAATACGCCTCCGACAAAGACCTTGGACCAGAAGAAAAAAGCATTATTCAAGACTTTCAAGAAAGTAACTTCCATGATTATGTGATTGCGCGTAACATTTGGTTGTCGGGATTTCTTAAAGAAGTCACACCCATTATTCTCAGTGGCGGTGCAGGTGCGGTCACAAAGGCAGAGAGCACTGCAGGGAAAACAGCTGCAGCGGAAACGGAACTTGGCGGGGGTGCAAAAGGCATTCCAAGCATAAGCCGCAGTACCGAAATAACGGAGCTGTTTAGCTCTTCCAGTACTAGGAGCGGTATTCAAATCGGAGACCGCTCGCTCATTGAGGTTCCAAACACAGGAAATGCAAAAATATTTTCTGGTGCAACAGATGTGGAAGTTAAGCAGTATTTTTCGGAATTGACAGGCTCGACAAACTTGCCTTCTCCTCGTACTATTCCTGGGAAAGGGGATATATATGTTGTTAATACACCTGAAGGAAATTTCACGCTTCGGAATTTTTCCTCTTCATCTGGTCAGACTGGTCCCGCCTGGACTATTGATGTGCCTAAAGCCGCCACAGGCACAACGTATAATCCAGAAATAAAATTCCTGATTGGAAATCCATAATGGATATTAAGTTTGTTGAAAAAATAGTACGTGATTCATTTGGTCTGTGGATATCGGCTCTTTTCAGTGCCATTGGTACATGGAATCCTGAGCTATCATTCTCTCAGCAAAAAGATGCTTTTTTTTCTGTGATCGAATATCTGCTTGTTACAGGAAAAATAAAATTTATCGCGCCAAATGCGGATTGCTATATTTCTTCGGATAATACGCACCCCAGATTTTCGATTAATGATGAAGAGTCTCACTGGGGGTTGGATGCGAAGCAGATCGTGTGTTACTTGAAAGATAAGTGGCCGGAAGGTGTTGTGAGTGAAAGTGACGAAGCACTCACACTGTATTTTTATGAAGTGCCAGGCATCATTTGGGTAGACGAAAACGGCTGTTTGTTTGCTTCATAATTTGGTGGTGCAAAAGCAACAGCTACTCCACGCACTCCACTAGCTGGTCCTACTGAAAACTGGAAAACCTTTGTTAATGCTGAAAAACAGATTCAACTGGAAGCAGGTGCTGGGCAGTGTGTAGATCAAGTGATCAATGAAACTCTATCTGGTAAGAAAAATTTCACGAGCTCTATGACGCTCACAACCGATGAGGCTCTATCGGCAGGGCAAAATATCTCGGTCCCGAGTACAGGGAAATCGGTAAGCCCGGCTCTGGTGTGTTTCACAGCGCTGATGGCACTAAGGAGTTCCGTATCGACTCAGGATCTATATCAGGAGCACACGCTCCGGGAGTTCCGCATGTACATTTTGGAGTTAAAGACCCTGTGACTGGAAATATATTTCTAACAATCATGTTCCCTATGCGGACTAGGATATGGATATGTCTATCGTTCGGAAGGGTATTGTTGTCACTGGCGAATATTCTGGCTGGGAAATTGTTGTTGCGGACGACCGTGATGGCGTCACTGGCGGGTATTATCTTTACTTGAAGAAAAGTGATGTTGAAGGGTGTGACTACTGGTTCGAGCATGAGGCAGGGCTTCAGGCTCAGCTAGTTGATTTTGAGGTGGAGTGGATAGTTTAGTAAGTTAATTAGCATGGCTTTTATTTGGCCGCCGGTGCAAAAGCAACCTTGCCTGTGGCGACCGATCTTGGGAAAGTTTCATTTGATGTTGCTAACGGGGTCGGAACCATATACTCACCAAAAGTGACGATGAATGCCGGTGAGGCTATATTTGATGACTTTGCCGTAGGTACATCGAAAGGTTTTTTTGGATTTGGTCCGGACGGGGCTTCCGAATTAGTGGGGCCGCTTAAAAAACTCCTAGAACACACTCAGTCTCAGAAGCCAAGACAGTCACCCTTAAAGATTATTACGCCTCAGAGGAAGGCGCAGCATTAGGGGGCGGGAAAGTGGGCGAGAAATTCTCTTTTAGTTTTCCGGCTACCAAAGAAGGACTTAGAGACTTTTTGAAGGGGCTAAAAAAGTGAGCCATCCAAATTCAGTCACGATTGGATCGATACCCAAGTGCTCGTGTGCAATGGTTCTGTAGGTTGCACGAAGCCGTGAGCAGTGATGTCGTACTCTGGCCAGATGCGCTGGAAGGACTTGAGCATGGAGGTCGGGTTATGGGACGTCCCGGATAAACCGGTGAGACGAACACCCAGCCTTTGCCTTCTTCATCCACTACGCGTTTTTTTTGTAGCTCGCGCAACAGAACCAAGGCTTGTTCAGGCAGCGGCACGATGTGTTTGCTCTTGTCCAGATGCTTGGTCTTGCTCACCAAATACCGCCAATCGGCGCCCATCAAATCGACGTCTTCCCAGCGCATCTGGACCAGTTCACCCGGGCGGACCGGCAACATGACCAGCATGCGCATTGCGGTGGCAACGCTGCCGCTGCTGCAGTCATCCAGTCGCAGCAGAAATCTGCCCAGGTCTGCTGGCCTTTCGATCGCTGGGTTGCTGGTCACGACATGACGGATTTTCAACTCCTCAATGTTGCTGAGCGCCACATTGCGTTCCACCCATCCGCGCCCCTCGGCAAAGCCTAGAACGGCCCGGATGATGGTACGCACACGTCGGGCCATGGGCATGGTGCGCTGGCGGCGCAACTCCGTAATGATTGTGGTGATGTGTTCCAACTTGATCTCGCTGACCGGTTTTTTACCAATCGCAGGCAAGATGTGGTTGTTCAGCGCTCCGTTAAATCCCGAGATGGACTTGGTCACCAGTTCGGCAGACTTGAACGCCAGCCACTGCTTGGCTACGTACTCGAAAGTGCGCTCTTCATTGAGCAACTGCGCTTCGATTTTGGCGGTCTTGGCCTTGAGCGGGGCGGTGTGGTTAGCTACATCGCGCCGTGCGCTGCGGGCAATGTCGCGGGCTTCCTTCAGGCCGATATCGGGGTAAGCGCCGATGGAGAAGCGGTTCTCCTTGCCGTGCAGTCGATACTTCAAGCGCCAGAACTTGGAGGGAGCTTTGCCGACCTTGCTCGAAGCCCTCACCTCCAAGTAGAGACCAGGGACTTCGCCGTCAGCGTGTTTGCCGGGTTCGGTAAGCGAACGGATCAAGGCATCGCTGAGTTTTCGTTTGAAAACAGCCGCATTATCTGGGGGGCATCGGTGGGGGCATCCTTTTTAAGGAACCGAAATTTGCCCCCAATTATGCCCCAGAAGCTCTGGAATCCATTGGATTTAGACAGACGGCAGCAGACTGAAATTGAAAATAAGCTGTTGTTATATAACGGGTTTATGGAGTTTAGTGGAATTCCATTACAGGCTATCGGGGTCCCCAAAAAACATCTGAATCCGCGATCTTAACCAACGCTCGCCCGGGTCATTATCCTGGGACCCACGCCACGCCATATGCAGCTCAAAAGTGCGCACGGGCAACGGCGGGTCTTCCGCGCGTAACCCACCCGCCGAGGTCAACGCCTCGGCGGCGTAATCCGGCACGGTTGCCAGGATGTCCGTGCCCGCGAGCAACGTGCCCAACCCGTTGAATTGCGGTACCGCCAGTACCACGTGGCGTTTGCGGTCGAGCTTTTCCAGTTCTTCATCGATAAACCCGCTCAAATCACCGGCAAACGATACCAGTGCGTGGGGGCGGGCGCAGAAGTCGTCCAGGCTCAGGGAGCCCGGTACGCTGTCGGCACGCAGCAGTTTTGGCAGGCTGCGGCGCAATACTTTGCGCTTGGCGTTGGCCGGTAGGTCGGCGGTGTAGCTGACACCGATGGAGATTTCGCCGGAGGCCAGCAGGCCCGGCATCAGGATGTAGTTGACGCGGCGCACTACCAGCACAATGCCGGGGGCTTCGGCGCGCAGGCGTTTGAGCAGTTGGGGCAGCAGAGCGAACTCAACGTCATCGGACAGGCCGATACGAAATACCGCCGTGCTGGTGGCGGGGTCGAATTCGGCGGCGCGGCTGACAGCGGTGGAAATCGAGTCCAGGGCCGGGGAGAGCAGGGCGAAGATTTCTACCGCTCGGGCCGACGGCTCCATGCTGCGGCCAGTGCGCACGAACAGCGGGTCATCGAACAGCCCGCGCAGGCGTGACAAGGCCGCGCTGATGGCCGGCTGGCCGAGGAACAGTTTCTCGGCGGCGCGGGTCACACTGCGCTCATGCATCAAGGTTTCGAATACGATCAAGAGGTTAAGGTCGACACGACGCAGGTCGTTACGGTTCATCTTGTGTCCTGGAAGAGTCAGCAAACTTGACGAGAGCGGTCACATGTAAACAATGACCGGCATGAATCTTACGGGGAAAGGCTGGTACTCTGCACAGGATAATTGAGTTTTCCTACGATAGCTGAGGTCTATTCCTCAGTCGCGGAATCAATGACAGGCATGTCGACTATTAATGGCGACCGGTGGTCTTACCCACAAAGCCCAGATAGAGTTCATGGCATTAGAAGTTACTTTGACGAGGTTTGCGATGTCCCGCACGATCCGTTTTCACAAGTTTGGTCCGGCCGAGGTGCTCAAATGCGAAGAGCATGCAACCGCGCAGCCCGCACCGGGCGAAGTGCAGGTGCGTGTCGAGGCGATTGGTATCAGCTGGTATGACATTTTGTGGCGCCAGAACCTGGCGTCTTCCCATGCACGCTTGCCGTCCGGCCTTGGTCATGAGATGGCCGGGGTAGTAGTCGCCGTCGGCGATGGCGTGGATGATTTGAAGGTGGGCGATAAAGTGGCCAGTTTTCCGGCCGAGAGCCCCAATGACTACCCGGTGTATGGCGAACAGATCGTCCTGCCCCGTTCGGCCCTGACCCGCTATCCGGATGTTCTGAGCCCGATTGAAGCCAGCGTGCATTACACGCCGCTGCTGATTGCCTACTTTGCCTATGTAGACCTGGCACGCGTCAAGCCCGGGCAATTTGCCCTGGTGACTGATGCCAGCCACTGCGCCGGCCCCTCCTTTGTGCAACTGGGCAAAGCCCTGGGGGTGCGGGTGATTGCTGCCACCAAGGACAGTGAAGAGCGTGAGTACCTGCTATCGCTCGGGGCCGAAAAGGTCATCGTCACCGAAGAGCAGGATCTGCTGATGCAAATCAACAAGTTCACCGAAAACCGTGGCGTCGACGTGGTGTTCGACGGTTTGGGCGGGCCGCAGATGTCATTGCTTGGTGATGTGCTGGCCCCCCGTGGCAGCCTTGTGCTGTATGGCTTGCAGGGTGGCAACCAGACACCATTCCCGGCGTGTGCGGCGTTCCAGAAGAACATTCAGTTCTTTGTGCACTGCATCGGTAACTTCACTGGCAAACCTGAGCTGGGCATTATCCAGGATCAGGTGGCGTTGCAGCGAGCCCTGCGGGATATCAACCAGTTGACGGCTGATCGCGTATTGCTGCCGCTGAAAACCACGGTCTTCCCGTTCACTCAGTTTGTGGAAGCGCACCGTTACATGGACGAATGCCCTTGCCGAGAGCGCGTGGCGTTGCAGGTTGAAACTGTTTAAGACGTAGGAATATTCTCAAACGGGTATTCCTCTCCACTGGCACATGGGGCAAATGTGCCATTTGACAGGGCTGAGCCTCTATCACTTGCCCGCCGCCCGGCAGCTACTTTAGCCCCTGAATCCTGACTTTTTCGTCGACGCCGCCCTGAAATCCAGCGCGGCGTCTTTGTGTGCCCGTGATTAGTGGGCTGGTTGTTAATCATCTGCACTGGTTTTCGTCCGGGTTCTGTATCTATTAATCATTATTCCAACACTGATAATTGCGACTTCACTTTCATCTCAAGGACTGAGCAATGATTGAATATCTGACACTACTGCCGCAAATTCAGAGTGCTGATGCTGCGGCGCGTGCGTGGTTCCAAGGAAGTAGGTGTACCCATGAAAAGTCTCAATTCAATAAATTGGAAAGTTGGTTGAGTTGCGTGTCGGACACTTCTTCGAATAGTTGGTTAAAAGTGTGTAAGCGCCTGTCGGAAAGGTCCTAGGAATGTGTTTGGATCTGTTTTGGTCCAGTCGATACGGTGTTTTTGGCGCTGATAGGGCCTACGGCTTACCCGAGGGTGTCCGGGGTTTTTTTGTTGCTCGGTGCTAATGTCTCGTTATTGGCGTACACCTTGATGCGCACATTTATTACACGCTTAATAGGTCGGGCAAATACTGCCAGCAGTTGCTCGAGACTGATATTTCAACTCAGGTAGTAGAACGATGAGCACTATTCACGAACAAGCTATGAATTATGTTTACCAGCAAGTACTGCAACGTTTGATCGGACACTTTGGCCGCGCGGAGCGAACAGCACTCCAGTTGTTGATTCAGCGCATTATCGTGGCGGCTGGAGGCATGGAGTTGGTGGGGAATTATAAAGTGCTGGTGGTCCATGGGGGAGGCGAGGTCAGCAGTTACACCTTGGCGCTATTGCGCGCCGCGCAATTGACGATTGCCGGCCGCGCCCCGCGTACCTTTCATTTACGCGTCGCCACATTACGCTACGTCGGGATGACCGAGGGGCGGCTCGACGAAATCAATCGCGGATATGGTCGCCTGTTTCTCCACGATGATCCGAGGGTTGAATTATTGATGGTGGAAAACCAGGAAGTGCTGCCCTTCAACCATCAGCGACCCGCCTCTACTGTGGGGCGGGAAATCAGCCAGCGCAATATGCTGATGGTCGGCCATCTCACTTCCGGCGACTGTCGTGCAACATTGTGCAGTGACACCTATCTGGCGCTCGGGGATTTTTACCAGCGTGTGACTACGTGGAATGGCGGCGTTCACGCATTGGTCAGCGGTGACTCTGCGCGTAAGCAAAGCCAGTTCCTCGCCTGGTTGAAGAAAACAGCCCAGGGCGCGGGTGTCAGCATCGTCGAGAGCTGGCCAGCTTCGCTCACGGGGCTGTTCGCGCGTATGGATGAGTGGAGTACCGGCTATTACCGTGATGTCTACGGTGAGCATTATGTCTCGAGTGACAACCCCAGCAAGGTAAGCCACCGTCATTTGGCCTACATTGGCATTGCCGATTTGTACAGTGATATAGATCTTCCATCCTCGTCGGTGCTCACCGAGTTCATGGCATTTGCCCCCGATCCTCTGGGCTTTCACTTTAGTCATCCGAGCTATTCCAACCCTTTGCTGATGGCCCATTTGCGTGGGTTGCAGGCGCAATGCCTGCGGGATCTGGACTATGAAGATGGGGTGCAGCGCTTTGTCCAACAGGCGGCTGAGTACATGCGCCGCCAGCGTCTGCCGCAGACATTGTTGGCGGAGGCGGGGAGCCGTGAAGGACGCATCCTGTCGAGTACCTATGCTCAGCAATTCTTTGGTCTGGATGAAACGCAACTGATCTGTCTGCTGTTTTCGCCTTTCATCCATCATGGCGAGCGATTGGAAGGCTATTTGCGCCAATGTCACCCGGGCATGCTGGTTGCGCTGCCGGAACTGCACAATGTCCTGCAGGGCAAGCCTACTGCCGATATGCTGCAACAGTGGCTCACTGATACCAGCGGCTTGCCGATGCCTTTGTTGCAGCATCTGTACCGCAAGCGGCCAATGGTGAGCGCCAGTGGCAGGTGGCGCAGTGCGGGTGCCATGACCCACGACAGTGCGCAGGCCTGTCAATTGTCTGGGCGATGATACTGCGCGGCGAGCGGCAAGCGGATTTCGCGTATCAGGCGGTGTACCGCTACGTGATCAACCTGATCAACGAAGTCAGCACTGATGCCCGGGTAAAGCTGCCATCCCTGCGCCAATTGGCGTCGCGCCTGAACGTGTCGATCTCGACTATCCAGTACGCCTACTCGCTGCTGGAAAAGGAGGGCCGGGTCTATTCGGTGGCCAAGTCGGGCTATTACGTCTCGCCCCTTTCAGCAAGTACCCAGACGTGGGCTGGCGGTGACCTGCTTGACCGGCTTTACGCGGCGGCGCGGCGCCCAAACATGGCGGTACTCAGCGGTGATGAGCCTGCACTGTTGGGGGCACTCGATGGGCCCCTGTTACGCCTGGAGCGGGAGTTGGTGCGCCAATACCCGCGCCACTTGCAGCCGTGGTCGCAGCCGTGTGGCGTATGGGAGCTGCGTGCCGCACTGGCGGCACGTTATACCTCGTCGCCTACTCGCTGCTGGCATGCTGACGACATCTACATTGGTGCCGACCTACAGGGTGTGTTGGATATTCTGATTGAAGTACTGGGCCTGAGGGGCACTACGGTCATTGTCGAGTCACCCTGTGACTGGCTGATTCTGCGCCTGTTCCAGAATGCCGGGGTGCGCATCATCGAGTTGCCCTGGACGCTGGAGGGACGTCTGGATCTGGCAAGCCTTGATCAGCTCTTGTGCAATGAGCCGGTGCATCTGGTGGTGCTGTCGTCAAAGGTGAGCCTGCCATCCGGGGTCGTGATGCCTGCCCAGGATCGCCTGGCTGTCGCGAATATGCTCGATCAGTACGGTTGCTGGTTGCTGGAGAATGACTCCTTTGGCGAGCTGGGTTTCATCGAATCGCGCACAGCGCTACGCGAGTTGGTCAACCCTGAGCGGCTGATGGTGTTTTCCACATTTGAGAAAGTGCTGGGTTCGGAAGCGCCCTACGGCTACCTGCTGTCTCGACGCATGAGCAGCGAATTACAACGCCAGTTCCTGCTGCGCTCATTTCGCTTATCGTCGATCCGCCAGCGCGCCATTGCACGCCTGTATCAAAGTGGGCGTATCGACGCGCATTTACGTGCACTGCGCCAACAATTGAATGAACAGATGGCAGAAATGAGCCAGCGCCTGGACCAGCATCTGGGGGATCAGGTGAGTTATCGTCGGCCAACCGCCGGGGCGTCGTTCTGGTTGGGTTCCACGCAGGCCGTCGACATGCGCCGGGTATTCCAGCACCTGCTCGCCCGCCAAGTGGTGATTGCACCCGGTGAGCTGTTCAGTGTCAGCGGCCTGCATCATCAGAACCTGCGATTGAGTCACACCTTCCATGGGCAAACCAACCTCGATGTCGCCCTGACAGCGATCAGCGAGGCCCTGCGTCAGGCCCAGATGGGTTAATTGCGTGAATTTTCTCTCACTGCTGTAGGATCGATATCGTCGCGCAGCAGTCCAACTCTCAGTAAACTGCCATTTTTTCCGAATCCTTCTTTCCGAGGTTTATGCATGACAATCAGTCCTTTTGCGGGCAAGCCGGCGCCAGCCCAGTTGCTGGTGGATATCCCGCGACTGGTCACGGCCTATTACACCGGCCAGCCTGATGCAGTAATCTCCACCCAACGCGTGGCTTTCGGTACTTCCGGGCACCGTGGCAGTTCGTTCGAACTGAGTTTCAACGAATGGCATGTGCTGGCGATCAGCCAGGCCATCTGCCTGTATCGCGAAGCCCAAGGTATCAGCGGCCCGCTGTTTGTAGGCCTGGATACCCATGCGCTGTCGACGCCCGCCGGTGCCAGTGCCCTGGAAGTGCTGGCCGCCAACGGTGTGCACGTGATGCTGGCCGAGGGCGACGAATACACGCCGACGCCGGCGATTTCCCACGCGATCATCTGCTACAACCGTGGTCGCACCAGCGGCCTGGCCGACGGCATCGTCATTACGCCGTCGCACAACCCGCCACAGAGTGGCGGCTACAAGTACAACCCACCCAATGGTGGCCCGGCCGATACTCACGTCACCAAGTGGATCGAAGCCAAGGCCAACGAGCTGCTGGCCAATAAACTGGCCGGGGTCAAGCGCATCACCCACGCCCAGGCGCTCAAGGCTGACACCACCCATCGCCATGACTACCTCAACGCCTACGTGGCTGACTTGGTCAATGTGATCGATATGGATGCCATCCGCAGCGCCGACCTGAGCCTGGGCGTAGACCCGCTGGGCGGAGCAGGGGTGCGTTATTGGTCGGCGATTGCCGAGCATTACCGTCTGAACCTGGACGTGGTGAATACTGAAGTCGACTCGACGTTCCGCTTCATGAGCGTCGACTGGGACGGCCAGATCCGCATGGACCCGTCCTCCAGCTTCGCCATGCAAAGCCTGATCGGTCTCAAGGAGCGCTTCGATGTGGCCTTCGCCTGCGACCCGGACCACGACCGTCACGGCATCGTCACGCCGTCCGGTGGCCTGTTGGCGCCGAACAACTACCTGGCCGTATCCATCGACTACTTGTTCCAGAATCGTCCCGACTGGCGCGCTGACGCCGCCGTGGGCAAGACCGTGGTCAGCAGCGGCTTGATCGATCGTGTCGCGGCACGCATGGGCCGTCGGTTGTACGAAGTGCCGGTCGGCTTCAAGTGGTTTGCCGATGGCCTGTTTGAAGGTTCACTGGGCTTTGGCGGCGAAGAAAGCGCTGGCGCGTCGTTTCTGCGCAAGGACGGCAGTGTCTGGAGCACGGACAAAGATGGTCTGATTCCAGCGCTGTTGGCTGCGGAAATGACCTCGCGTAAAGGCCAGGACCCCAGCCAGATCTACCGCGGCCTGACGGATGCCCTGGGTGAACCGTTCGCGATTCGTGTCGATGCCAAGGCTACTGCGGCGCAAAAGGCCTTGCTGGGCAAGCTGTCGCCGGACCAAGTAACGTCTACCGAATTGGCCGGGGAAAGCGTCCAGCAGATCCTCAGCCATGCGCCGGGCAACAACCAGGCCATCGGTGGATTGAAGGTGATGACGGAAAACGGCTGGTTCGCCGCACGACCGTCGGGCACTGAGGATATCTATAAGATCTACGCCGAGAGCTTTATCGGTGAAGACCACCTCAAGCAACTGGTGGAAGAGGCGCAGGTGCTGGTAGACAATGCTATCAGCCAATAAATAGCCTTTGCAGGAGCTGGCAAGCCAGCTCCTGCATCAGTTCAGGCGAGGTCGACCAACACAATCTCGCTGTCTTCAACTGCCGTCACTCGCAACACTTGCTCATCTTCAATCGCCACACCATCTCGAGCTTGTGCACGCAAGCCATTGACCTCAATCACTCCAGTGGCTGGCACCAGGTAAGCACGGCGCCCACTGTCCAGCCGATACTCGGCACTTTCCCCGGCCTTCAGATTCGCCGCTACCAGTTGTGCATCCGCGCGAATACGCAGGCTCTCGCTGTCTGCGCCCTTGCCGCTGGCCAGCGTCACAAACCCTTCACGATCACCCTTGGGAAATGGCTTGGCACCCCAGGATGGCGGCAGGCCGGCTTCATTCGGAATGATCCAGATCTGGAAAATCCGGGCCGGCGTGTCTTCCAGGTTGTACTCGCTGTGGGCGATCCCCGTGCCAGCACTCATCACTTGCACATCACCCGCTTCGGTGCGGCCTTTGTTGCCAAGATTGTCGGCATGGCTGATCGCGCCTTCGCGCACATAGGTGATGATCTCCATGTCGCGGTGCGGGTGCTGCGCAAAGCCGGTGCCTGGCGCGATGATGTCGTCGTTCCACACTCGCAGATTGCCCCAGTGCATGCGCTTGGGGTCATGGTACTCGGCAAACGAAAAGTGGTGATGAGCGTCAAGCCAGCCATGGTGGGCGCCGCCCAGGGAATTGAAAGGTCGAAGTTCAAGCATGATCGTCTCCTGTGAATAGCCCTATCATCGTGCAGCTCAGGATCGATAAAAAGCGTAAAAACTGCCTGATTCCTATCAGTCAATTAGATTAGTTGCTGGCGTTTTGACTTTCAGTTCATCACCTAACTGCATGACCGCAAAGCAATTGGCTGGAACTGAGCGCCGATTCCGGCGACCATGGCGCACTTGTCTGAACCCAGCTCATCGCAGGAGTCCGCGTGTCGCAACAAAAGCCTGATCTTCCTCCCGAACTGCGCCCTTTGGCCGAGATGCCGCTATTCAAACGTTTGGCTGCGCGCCTGTTTGGCCATGGCTTGACGCGTCTGCGTGCCCAGCACCGGTTTTCCTGGTTGCATGGGCAGGCTGATGGTTTTCGCAGTGGCCACGAGGCGGGTGTGGAGTATGGCTACCGCGAGGGCAAGGCTGATGGGATTGAGGAAGGCCGCCAGGTTCTGCTGATTCGTGACTTTCGTCCGGATGAGCACCGTGCGCCAGGCGTGGATGACAGTCTGTTCGATGATTGGCGTCTGCCGCTTACCGCCGAGTTGAAGAAACGCATGAAGGCCGACGTTGTGCGATTGCTGCCGCCTCATGCCCAACCCAGCACAGCGCAATGGAAGATGATTTTCAGCGAGACGCCCTCAACCTCGGTGATCGCCGGTGCCGGCGCCGGCAAATCCACTTCGCTGGTGCTACGCATTTTGCTGCTTACCCATTATCTGGGCTTTGAGCTGAGTTCGATGACGGTGGTGACCTTCACCCGTGAATCGCGCAAGGACTTTATCAACAAGCTCATGGAAATGCTCAGCCTGTGGGGCCAACCCCTTGGGATGAAAGAGGCGCAAGCCGTGGTGCGTACCTTTCACTCGCGCATTCTGCCCATGGTGCGCAGCCTGCCGGGCTTTGAGCGCTTGCAAGCCTTCGAGAACCTGAGTGCCGGTTTTGAAGAGGCTGACAGCAATCCCTTCGACCTGCGTATCAACGAAGCCCAGCGCCAGCAGATGAATGCCTGCTATCACCGGCTGCACGGGCAGCATGCGCGTTTTCGTGAGTTGATTGCGCCATTGGCGCGTCACGGGCTGCAGCTCAAGGAGCTGGAGCGTGATCATCCAGACGTGCAAAAGCGGGTGGCGGTGACTGAGCTGGCCGCCAAGCGCGATGAAGAACTGTGCGATGCAATCGAAGATCTGTGGTTCCGCGCGGGTGCCTGGCCGATCAAGGGCATTGAGCCTAACCGCCAGACCATCGAGATCAACGGCGCGCAGTTTCATTGCCACGGCTACATTCCCGAACTGGATGCCTGGGTGGTGCTGGGCTTCGATTCGCGGGAAAACCCCCAGATCAGTCGGCCCAATTCGAAGCTGTCGGTGCGAGCAGAGTGGGCAGTAAAGCGCACCTTGTTTCAAGCTTTCTGTCGTAACCCTTTGATATGGCTAGATAGTTATGAGTCTTCAAAGCGACTTTTAAGCAGCTTGGCCGGCGATGCCGCTGCTGGGCCAGGCTTTGATTACAAGGTCAAGGGTGAGCTGGCTTCAGCGCCGCTGCTGGACAGTTTCGTGATGGCTGCCGGGTTTATCGAAAACCTGGGCCTGGACGTGCCGACCGCCGTTGGCCAGATGAGCTTCGCCAAGGATGACCCAGACCGTTTTTTCTTCGAGGCCCTGAGCATCTATTGGAAAGCCCTGGAAGATCACCTGCTGGACCAGTCGCCGCCGATCATGACCTACAACCGGATGTTCTCGCTGTTCGGCGAGAACACCCCGGAAAACCTCAAGCTGCTCAGCGATCCATTGCTGCGGCCAATGTCGCACCTGATGATCGATGAGTTCCAGGACGTTTCGCCGCAGATCGTCTCGTGGATCCGTGCCAGCCTGCGCGAGATCCGCAGCCGTGGCCCGGCCATGCACATTGGGCGTGGTGCCCAGCGCTCGTCGTTGCTGTGTGTGGGGGATGACTGGCAGTCGATCTACGGTTGGCGCGGCAGTTCGCCCAAGTACTTCATGGCGTTCGACAAAGAGTTTCCATCACCGACCACTACCAGAGTGATGCTGGGTGAGAACTTCCGCAGTCACCAACATATCATCGACGCGGCCGAGCATATCGTGCGCGCCGCACCTGCGATCCCGGGTAAGAAGGCCAAGGCCAGCGGGGCACCCAGGGCGCTGGTGCCGGTCAAGGTGTTGGAACGGGATGACGCAGCACTGGGGCGGCGGTTGGTGGAGCACTATCAGAAGGGTGAGTCAATCTTGATGCTCTATCGAAAAAGTAGCGATAAGTTACTGATCCAAGAGCATATTCAGGCTTTAGTTAATGTGGATTCTAGCTTGCCGCCCCAGGCACGCAGGCTTAAGCAATTGACCTATCACAGCGCCAAGGGCCTGCAAGCCGACGCGGTGTTTCTACTTGGGGATTGCCAGCATGTCACCAGCTCGCCCTATAAAAACCAGGTGTACCGCATGGCGGGTCTGGGCGAAGGTGGTGACAGCGAGCCCTATGACAACGCGCAAAAAGACGAGGTTTTGCGCCTGGCCTATGTGGGCATTACCCGTGCCGTCAGCCATTGCTACTGGTATGTGGAGAAGCCGGAAGGCCAGGCCGTGAATGTGCCCAGGGCATCGGAGCGGGTGGATGGAAAGAAGGCCTTCTTTGATGATCAACGCGGCTGAAGACGTGCCGGATCTGAATCAGGCCCTTAATGACATCGGCGGCACAAACGACTCCAGCTCATCTTCCACCGCCTCGATGATGCGTTCCACATCGGCGGCATTCATCACAGTGGCGCAGGGGATGCCGGCGATGGCAATCAGCGTTTCCCCGCTGGCGCGGTCGAACAGACGGGCGATCATGCTGCCGGGCGCATCCATGCTGCCCTCGAAGCCCATCGGATGAAAATGCCAACGCATCAGCTGGCAGGCGTTGGGGAATGTCACTTTGTTCATGTTGCCCACCTTGTTCATTGAGCGCTTCCTTTAGCTCGCGGCAGGGCGCCAAGGCCTTCACTGGTCTTGGCGTAGAAGACCCTAAAAATAGCATTCGTTCGCAAACGCGAGGTGACTTTTTTAGCCCCGTTCGGCGGTTGTCTTTCATTCGTTTGATGTGGGTCAAGCCCGAGCGGAGATTTGGCAAAATGCCATTAGTCAGAAGTTCCAATTGGCCATTGAAGACCTCGGTAAAATTCGGCAATCTCCAGTGTTTACCCGCCGCTGAGCCTTCCATGCCCGCCATCGCCCCAGACGATGACTCCCAGCACTCCCAAGCCACACGCGAGCTGGTGCTGCGTCACCACCTGTGTTGGCGCCATCGGGACCTGGAGGGGGTAATCTCCTACTACCATCCTGACATCCAATACCACGACTTTTTCCAGAACCGTGTCGTCGGTTTCGCCGAACTGCGTGATTATCTGCAAGCCAGCATGCCGCGCGAAGCCGATGAAGCGATTGAGCACATTGATCGTATTCGTGCTGATGGGAACACCGCGTTCATCCAATACCGCATTACCTTGCGTGGCGGCCACGGCCTGGTGTCGTTTCGCACCAGCGAAGCCATCACGGTACGTGACGGGTTGATCTGGCGCGTCAACGAGTACGCTTCCCTGGTGCATGAGCAGCCCGCGCAGACAGCACGGCCCTCGGTCAGCCGCCTCGGCTTGTCGCCCCAGCAATTGGGGCATATGGCCAATGACTTGCAGCAGTACTTTGAACGCAAGCAACCCTACCTCGACCCGGAGCTGGATCTGCAACGGGTGTCGAAGGAGTGTGGCTACAGCCGCAATCAGATTTCCTACCTGCTGAACCAGGTGCTGGGGCAAAGCTTCTATCGCTATGTCAACCAGGCCAGGCTTCAGCATTTGCTGGCCACGCTGGACCAGGCCCTACCACCGATCAAGGTCGACGACTTGGCGTTTGCTGCCGGATTCAACTCGCTGTCGGCGTTCTATAGCGCGTTCCGCCAGCACACGGGTCAGTCGCCAAAGGCCTACGTCAAACAAATTTCCCTGCGTGCACGCGCGCAAGACAGCCAATAACATCGCGCTCTAGGATCTACCCTATCGAAACGAGGTAGGGGAACCTGGCATGCCGGCATGGCGCACTATCAGTTTATGGATGGACCAATTGGACGACCCGCTGCACGCGCGGCCGTCGCTGGAACATGATCTGGATGTCAACGTGGCCATCATCGGCGCTGGTTACACGGGGCTATGGACCGCGTATTACCTGAAGCGTCAGGCACCCGAGCTGAAAATCGCGATTATCGAGGCACAAACCGCCGGTTTTGGCGCGTCTGGTCGCAACGGCGGCTGGCTGATGGGTAACCTGCTGGGCGAAGACCGATTGTTGGCGGGCCTGAATCCTCAACAGCGACGTGCCTCGTTTGACCTGTTGCACGCCATCCCTGACGATGTGGCTCAAGTGCTGCAACGTGAGGGCATCGACTGCGACTACCGCAAGGGCGGCGCCCTGTACTGCGCTGCGCGCTATCCCGAGCAGGAAGGCAGTCTGCGGCGCTACCTGGACAAACTCTACGCCCAAGGCCTGACGGAAGCCGACTATCGCTGGCTCGGTCCGCAGCAACTGGCCGAACAGATCCGCATTGCCAAGCCTTATGGCGGTATTTATGCGCCCCATGTAGCGACCATCCACCCCGCCAAGCTGGTGCGCGGGCTGGCGAGGGTAGTTGAAAGCATGGGCGTGACGATCTACGAGAACAGCCCGGTGACCCACTGGCAGTCCGGCAGCCTGCGTACGACGAGGGCCGGTGTGCGTGCGGCGTGGGTGGTGCCTGCGGTGGAGGGCTACGCCACTACCTTGCCGCCCCTGGGCCGCTATCAACTACCGGTGCAAAGCCTGATCGTAGCCACCGAACCTCTGCCGGCCAGCACCTGGGATGAAATAGGCCTGGGCCACGGCCAAGCCTTTGGCGAAAGCAGCCGACAGGTCACTTACGGCCAGCGATCAGCGGACAACCGGCTGGTGTTTGGCGCGCGGGGTGGCTATCAGTTCGCCGGTAAGCTACGGCACAACTTCGATTTGACCGACAGCGAAGTGGACCTGCGTCGCTATCTGTTCGGTGAGCTTTTCCCACAGCTCAAGCACGTAAAGATTACCCACTCGTGGGGCGGCAACCTCGGCATGTCGCGCAACTTCCGACCGCACATGCTCTGCGACCACAAGACCGGCATCGCGCTGTCTGGCGGGTATGGCGGGGAGGGTGTTGGCGCCACCAACCTGGGCGGTCGCACCTTGGCCGATCTGATCCTGGGCCGTGACACGCCGTTGACCCACCAACCCTGGGTGATCCGCGAGCGTGGTCTGGATGCGCTCAAACCCTGGGAACCCGAGCCGTGCCGCTGGTTGGGCTACAACGCGATCATTCGCAGTTTTGTCCATGAAGACCACGTGTTGGCCAACCCCAATACCGCCCGGTGGCGTCGCAAGCTGGCGACCGGGGTGGCTGGGTTCATGGAAGGTTTCATGCACTAAGTCGTTTCACTCACACGGGAAAACCCCATGAGCATCACTCAATTCAAAGACACGCTGAACGCTCACCTGCCGGACTCGTCACCTGTCGCCGTGCCATTGGGCGAGCCCATCGCCGTGGCCTCTACCCTGAGCGTGGAGCGCAACGACGGCGTCGAAACCGGCATTTGGGAGTGTACCCCAGGCGTCTGGCGTCGCCAGATCAACTCCCAGGAGTTTTGCCACTTTATCCAGGGCCGCTGCACCTTCACCCCTGACAACGGGGAAATCGTCCACATACAAGCCGGTGATGCACTGATGTTGCCGGCCAACAGCACCGGTATCTGGGATATCCAGGAAACCGTGCGCAAGACTTACGTATTGATTCTGTAACGCTTTGATCCTTGATCGCCTGCCATAAAAACAGCCCTAAAACCGCCAGGAAATCGAACCATGAAAGCCATTGCCCTGTTGCCCTTGATGTGGGTGGCCTCTATCAGCCAGGCCGCCGAGACGGTGAAAATCTACAACTGGTCGGACTACATTGCGCCGGACACCACCAAGAACTTCCAGAAAGAAACCGGCATCGGTTTCACCTACGACGTGTATGACAGCAATGAAACCCTGGACGGCAAGTTGATGACCGGTAAATCCGGCTACGACGTGGTGTTCCCGTCCAACCATTTCATGGCGCGGCAGATCCAGGGCGGCGCGTTGAAGAAGCTAGACAAGAGCCAGTTGCCCAACTGGAAAAACCTTAATCCGGTGTTGCTCAAGGCCCTGGAAAACAATGACCCAGGCAATGCCCATGGCTTCCCGTACCTGTGGGGCAGCACCGGCATCGGCTACAACATCGACAAGGTCAAGGCGGTGCTCGGCGATAATGCCCCGGTGGATTCCTGGGATTTGATCTTCAAGCCTGAGAACATGGCCAAGCTGCAGAAATGCGGCGTGGCGATTCTGGATAATGGCCCGGAGCTGCTGCCCGCGGCGCTCAACTACCTGGGTTTGCCGCACCACAGCAAGCAGCCTGAGGACTACAAGAAGGCCGAAGATCTGCTGATGAAAGTGCGGCCTTATGTGGCGTACTTCCACTCCTCGAAATACACCGCTGACCTGGCAAATGGTGATATCTGTGTGGCGGTCGGCTTCTCCGGCGACATCCTGCAGGCGGAAAGCCGTGCCAAGGAAGCCAAGAACGGTGTGAAGATTGGCTACAACATTCCCAAGGAAGGTGCCGCTATCTGGTTTGACATGGTCGCCATGCCTGCTGATGCGCCGGACGAAAAAGCCGGGTATGCGTTCATGAACTACCTGTTGCGTCCGGAGGTGATGGCCAGCATCACCAACTACGTGCATTACGCCAATGGCAACGAAGCCGCCGACAGCCTGGTGGACCCGGCGATCAAGGCGGATACCAAGGTGTACCCGAGCCCGGAAATGATGGGCAAGCTGTTCGCGCTGGAGGCAATGCCATTGAATATTGATCGGGTACGTACGCGTGTGTGGAACACAATTCGAACAGGGCGCTGACTGATAACTGATAAACGCGATGTTGTCGCCACTGAATGAGGGTTGCCAGTCTGACGATGGAGGCTGGCGCACTAAAACTGGACGATTAGTTTGCATCATGTGTCATCATTTTTTTGAAACAAGTTTCAAAATATTCTGAGTGGAAAGCGGTGTTACTAGTGTGAGAGATTTCGAATTGCATCGTCGAAAATTAAAACTTTTACCCATTTATTGAAAAGGTAATGCCGATGTCTTCAGTACAAAGTCTTCCAAATGCCGCAACCTGGAACAGATCGGAAAACGGCGTCCCGACAATACGTGGCACTGATAATCATGAGCGGTTGAATGCCGTGCCCGACGTAGATCCAGTGCTGTTAGGAGGTGACGGTGACCACCTGATCGGAGAAAAGGAGGAGAATATATTCAGATTTGAACATCCCTCCTATACAACCACCACGCTTTTCGACTTCAACCCCAAGGCGGAGGAAATTGATGTTGCCGATCTCTTAAAAAATTACAATATTACGGCTATACATATTCAGGATAAGTACCCGAAAAACGTAGGGGATGTGCAGTTCTCATACGATACTTCTGGTGTAAGTACGCTCACTATAAAAGTCAGTGATGAGGGGCCGGATTTCGTGCTGCATGTCGATAACTTTAAATTACTGCCTCAGCACGTGAATTTCTTTAATCAAGGTTGAAGTTAATAGCACCCGTGTGGTCAGGAAACTCACTGGCCACTTCATATCCATCAAAAACTGTTTGATGTTGAATTTCTCTGTTGCACCTACGGGTTTTCCAGATCATGCCCCAACGACTGGATAAACAGCGAAAATAGCTCCGGCTGTGACGAGATATCCAGCTTCGCGTACAAATGCCGACGATGCACCTTCACCGTATCCGGCGAGATATTCAGCCGCTCGGCCATGGCCTTGGATGAGAAACCGCGCAGTACCAAGCGTGCGATCTCCAGCTCGCGCTCCGAAAGCACACCGCAGCCGAATTGACTCAATGCATCCCTGATCTGGCTGGCCATTGCCGGCGCACGCTGGGTGCTTTGCTGCCAGTGCTGTTGCATAAGTGGCAATACCCAGGCGGCCACGGTCGTCATCTTGACCAGCCACGGTAATGAAACCTTGTCGCGCCTGGTCAGCGCCGGGATTTTCCTGTCGGTGTTCAATGCCATCGTTGCCATCGTGATCCAGATCGCCGCGATGCGTTGTGGACGCCGCGCATCAACAAACTGTTCACGCGCATTCATCCGCGCTGGGATTCGCCCTGGCTGGCTACGCTGTTTCTGGCGGTCCCTTCAGCGCTGCTGAGTTTCAGCTCCAACCTGGCCGACCTGACCTCGTTTAGCGTGTTGCTGATCATGCTGGTTTACATGATGGTGGCGTTGAGTGCGTTGATGAGCCGGGTGCTGCTGCGCGATCGCGAGCATCCCTATCGCATGCCGCTGTGGCCGCTGCCGGCGTTGGTCGCGGTACTGGGTGCGGGCTATCTGCTAGTCACTCTGGCGGTGGCCGCTTCGATCCGAGACATTATGATTATCATCGGCTTACTGGCGGTGTCGGTGATTCTGTATTGCATCAGTGGCCGGTTGAGTCCGGTCTTCCAGAAACTGTAAGGAGTGGATATGCGCGCACGTCAATTGGGCATTACGTTGGGGCTGGGCACGCCCGGAGAGTGGAACGCCATCACCGATGTGCCGGGTGTTCGGGTCGGGCACAGCACGATCAGGAGGCTTCTCGACGGCACGAATGTGCGTACCGGCGTCAGCGTGATCCAGCCGCGCGCCGGGGAGGCCCGCCAGCAACCGTGTTTCGCCGGCTACCATGTGCTCAATGGCAACGGTGATGCCACCGGCCTTGAGTGGGTCAACGAAGCGGGGCTGTTAACCACGCCGCTGGCCATCACCAACACCCACAGCATCGGCATTGTGCGCGACAGCCTGATCGCCCTGGAACGCGAGCGCCTGGCCGACCCAGCGGTGTACTGGTGCATGCCGGTGGTGATGGAAACCTACGACGGCCTGCTCAACGATATCTGGGGCCAGCACGTCGGCCCCGAGCATGTGCGTGAAGCCGTGGTCAACGCCGAAACCGGGCCTGTGCAGGAAGGTGCGGTTGGTGGCGGTACCGGCATGATCTGCCATGAGTTCAAGGGCGGCATCGGCACAGCCTCGCGGCGCTTGCCGGCAGAGCAGGGTGGCTGGACCGTCGGCGTGCTGGTGCAGGCCAACCATGGCAAACGCCAGGAACTGCGGGTGGATGGCTACCCGGTGGGGCGCCAGTTGATGGAAATTCCTTCGCCCTTTGCCGAGCAAGGTACGCCGGGCATGGGCTCGATCGTGGTAATCCTGGCTACCGACGCACCGCTGTTGCCGCACCAGTGCCAACGTTTGGCGCAACGTGCGTCCATTGGGATTGCGCGGACCGGTGGCGGCACCGAGGATTCCAGTGGTGACCTGTTCCTGGCGTTTGCGACTGGCAACCAGGATTTGCCGACGGCTGACTACGCACGCAAGGGCCTGCCGTTCAGCAGCACCTTGCAGATGGTCAACAACGACCATATTTCACCGCTGTTCAGTGCGGCGGCGGAGGCTGTGGAGGAGGCCATCATCAACGCGATCCTGGCCGGGGAAGACATGCTCACCGATCGCGGGGTTCTGGTGCCTGGGCTGAAGGGCGACACGCTGCTGGCGGCACTCGGCAAGACGGGCTGGAGTCTGTCCCGGTAATAGGGGGCAACTGAAGTTATTAATACAAGTAGTGGCTGTTTAATGTTGCCAATGACACCCTGGCAATATATTGGATCCATTAACTAATGGCGCCAATCTACTTGATCGGCGTTAGCGCTATTTAATATTTAAATAACTGGGTGTTGCATTTTGTCGGGAAAAAGCAGCGCTGGCCAATAAACACGGCCTGGAACTTCATAAAGTTCCATATCTGGCGCTTTTTAGGGCGGCAAAAGATGTAGACGAAAGATTTCAAGTTGTGTCAGTTTTCTTACGCCTTCAAAAGAGGCGAGTGATAGGACGATCTCGCCCGCGGGGTTCCTATCGAACAAAGACTGATGCACTTGCAAACAAGGAAGTACGTTTATGTCAAAAGTAAAAGACAAGGCTATCGTGTCGGCGGCGCAAGCCAGCACCGCTTACTCGCAAATCGATAGCTTCAGCCATCTGTACGATCGTGGCGGCAACCTCACGGTCAATGGCAAACCCTCCTATACCGTTGACCAGGCAGCAACCCAACTGCTGCGCGACGGCGCCGCGTACCGGGACTTTGACGGCAACGGCAAGATCGACCTGACCTACACCTTCCTGACCTCGGCCTCTTCGAGCACCATGAACAAACATGGCATCTCGGGTTTCAGCCAGTTCAACGCCCAGCAGAAAGCACAGGCCGTATTGGCCATGCAATCCTGGGCGGATGTGGCCAACGTCACCTTTACCGAGAGAGCCAGCGGCGGTGACGGCCACATGACCTTCGGCAACTACAGCAGCGGCCAGGACGGCGCCGCGGCCTTCGCCTACCTGCCCGGCACCGGCGCAGGCTACGACGGCACCTCGTGGTACCTGACCAACAACAGCTACACGCCAAACAAGACCCCGGACCTGAACAACTATGGCCGGCAGACCCTGACCCACGAAATCGGCCACACTCTGGGCCTGGCTCACCCTGGCGACTACAACGCCGGCAACGGCAACCCGACCTACAACGACGCGACCTATGGACAGGACACGCGCGGCTACAGCTTGATGAGCTACTGGAGCGAGAGCAACACCCACCAGAACTTCAGCAAAGGCGGCGTCGAAGCTTACGCGTCCGGCCCGCTGATCGACGACATCGCGGCGATCCAGAAGCTCTACGGCGCCAACTACAACACCCGTGCCGGCGACACCACCTACGGCTTCAACTCCAACACCGGGCGTGATTTCCTCAGCGCCACCTCCAATGCTGACAAGCTGGTGTTCTCGGTGTGGGACGGGGGTGGCAACGACACCCTGGACTTCTCCGGCTTCACCCAGAACCAGAAGATCAACCTCAATGAAGCGTCGTTCTCCGACGTTGGCGGCCTGGTGGGCAATGTGTCCATCGCCAAGGGCGTGACCGTCGAGAATGCGTTCGGCGGTGCGGGTAACGACCTGATCATCGGCAACAACGCGGCCAACGTCATCAAGGGTGGGGCCGGCAACGACCTCATCTACGGCGGCGGCGGTGCGGACCAGTTGTGGGGCGGCGCGGGCAGCGACACTTTTGTGTTCGGTGCCAGTTCCGACTCCAAGCCAGGCGCTGCGGACAAGATCTTTGACTTTACCTCAGGTTCCGACAAGATCGACCTGTCCGGCATTACCAAGGGCGCAGGTCTGACCTTCGTCAATGCCTTCACCGGGCATGCCGGCGATGCTGTACTGACCTACACCGCAGGCACCAATCTGGGCACCTTGGCAGTGGACTTCTCCGGGCACGGCGTGGCGGATTTCCTCGTCACCACCGTCGGCCAGGCTGCGGTCAGCGACATCGTGGCGTGATGCACGGGCGCGGCGCTTCGGCGTCGCGCTTTACCGATGGAGCGTGAAGATGCAGTGTTTTTTCAAAGTGATCACCGGCGTGTTGCAGGTGATGTTCGTGTCGGCAGGAGCCCACGTAATGGCGAGCAGTCTTGTATTACCCACCAGTGCCCAATTGGCCGGCCACTGGCAATTGCGTCAACAGGACCAAGTGTGCGCATTGGACCTGCTGGAGTCGGCGAATGCCCTGGCTGGTGATGTGGCCTGTGTGGCGCAATGGCTGGGTGATAAACCCCTGAGCTGGACCCCAACACCGGATGGCATCTGGTTGATGAACGCCGAAGGCAGCGGTATTACTCACCTCAATCGGCAGAAAGAAGGTGAATACAAGGGGCGTACGCCCACCGGCCTTGAAGTTGTATTGAAACGCACACCTTAGTTGCCGTTATAAGCCTATAACTTGAATGTATTAGTTAACCGCGCCGTTATTCGGGGATGGGACAGCTAGTGCGCGTAATTTGTTTCAGGGAAGATCAGAAAACATGGCGAAGTCCCATGCCGTCGCGCCGTTATTCAAGGCGCTGGGTGAATACAAACGTATTTTGATCAGTGTGGGCTGTTTCACTGCATTGATTAACCTGCTGATGCTGGTGCCGTCGATTTACATGCTGCAAGTGTATGACCGCGTGCTGTCCTCCCAGAATGAAACCACTCTGGTGATGTTGACGCTGATGGTCGTAGGCTTCTTCGCTTTCATCGGCACGCTCGAGGTGATCCGCAGTTTTATCGTGATTCGTATCGGCAGCCAGTTGGAGCGGCGTTTCAACCTGCGCGTGTACAAGGCCGCGTTTGAACGCAACCTGCAACGCGGGCAGGGACATGCCGGGCAATCCCTGGGCGATTTGACCCATATCCGCCAATTCATCACCGGCCCGGCGCTGTTCGCGTTTTTCGATGCGCCGTGGTTTCCCATCTACCTGTTTGTGATTTTCCTGTTCAACGTGTGGCTCGGAGTGTTGGCCACGGCGGGCGCGGTGTTGTTGATCGGACTCGCCTGCCTGAATGAATACCTGACCAAAAAGCCGCTGGGCGAGGCCAGTGGTTATTCCCAGCAATCCACGCAATTGGCCACCAGCCACTTGCACAATGCCGAGACGATCCAGGCCATGGGGATGCTCGGTGCGCTGCGCCAGCGCTGGTTTGCGGTGCATTCGCAGTTTCTCGGCCTGCAAAACCAGGCCAGTGATACCGGTTCGGTGGTGACCGCCCTGAGCAAGTCCCTGCGCCTGTGCCTGCAATCATTGGTGCTGGGCCTGGGGGCGTTGCTGGTGATCCGGGGCGAGATGACCGCCGGGATGATGATTGCCGGTTCCATTCTGATGGGGCGGGTGCTCAGCCCTATCGACCAGTTGATTGCGGTGTGGAAGCAATGGAGCTCGGCCAAGTTGGCCTACCAGCGGCTGGACGATCTGTTGCGCGAGTTTGCGCCGGAAGTCGAGCAGATGAAACTGCCGGCGCCCAAGGGCCAGGTCAGCTTCGAACAGGTCAGTGCAGGCCCGCCCGGGCGGCGGATGGCGACCTTGCATCAAGTCAGTTTCAATCTCGGCGCGGGTGAAGTGCTCGGGGTTCTTGGTGCCTCGGGCTCCGGCAAATCCACCCTGGCCCGTGTGCTGGTGGGCGTATGGCCGACGCTGGCCGGAACGGTGCGCCTGGATGGCGCGGACATTCATCGCTGGGACCGCGACGACCTCGGTCCCCACATCGGCTATCTGCCCCAGGACATCGAACTGTTCAGCGGCAGCATTGCCGACAACATCGCGCGTTTTCGCCAGGCTGATCCCGAATCCGTGGTGCGTGCCGCGCAGCAGGCCGGTGTGCATGAACTGATCCTGCGCTTGCCCCAGGGCTACGACACGGTGCTGGGCGACAACGGCGGCGGCCTGTCCGGCGGACAGAAACAGCGGGTGGCGTTGGCACGCGCGCTGTATGGCGGGCCACGCCTGATCGTGCTGGATGAGCCCAATTCCAACCTCGACACCGTCGGCGAAGCGGCCTTGGCCAGCGCCATTGTGCAGATGAAAGCCCAGGGCAGCAGCGTGGTGCTGGTGACCCATCGGTCTTCAGCGCTGGCCCAGGCCGACAAGTTGCTGGTGCTCAGCGAAGGGCATTTGCAGGCGTTCGGGCCGAGTCAGGAGGTGCTGCGGGCGTTGTCCGGCCAGCAGGAGCCGCCTAAAGAGAAACCGGGCGTGAGTTTCAGTCGTCAGTACCAGGCCGGAAGGAATCCAGGCGCATGAGCAGCATCACGTTTGAACCAGGCTTCAAAGAGCGCGACGCCAAGTTTTTCGCCCGCATGGGCTGGTTGCTGACGGTGGTTGGCGCCGGTGGCTTCTTTCTGTGGGCCAGCCTGGCGCCGCTGGACCAGGGGATTGCGGTGCAGGGCACCGTAGTGGTATCGGGTAAGCGCAAGGCGGTGCAAACCCTGAGCCCCGGCGTGGTCAGCCGGATTTTGGTGAAGGAGGGCGAACGGGTTAAGCAAGGCCAGCCGCTGTTTCGTCTCGATCAGACCCAGCATCAGGCCGACGTGCAGTCCCTGCAAGCCCAGTACCGCATGGCCTGGGCCAGCGTGGCGCGCTGGCAGAGCGAGCGGGATAACCACACCAGCATCAGCTTTCCCGCTGAACTGAGCGCCAATCCCGACCCCGCCCTGGCGTTGGTGCTGGAAGGTCAGCGCCAGTTGTTCAGCAGCCGTCGCGAAGCCTTTGCCCGCGAACAGGCCGGTATCCGCGCCAACATCGAAGGCGCCACGGCGCAGTTGGGGGGCATGCGTCGTGCCCGCAGCGACCTGACTGCCCAGGCGCAATCCCTGCGTGACCAACTGAGCAATCTGCAGCCCTTGGCGGACAACGGCTACATCCCGCGCAACCGGCTGATGGACTACCAGCGGCAGTTATCCCAGGTGCAACAGGACCTGGCGCAGAACACCGGCGAAAGTGGCCGGGTGGAGCAGGGCATCCTCGAATCGCGCCTGAAATTGCAACAGCACAGCGAGGAATACCAGAAGGAAGTGCGCAGCCAGTTGGCCGATGCGCAACTGCGCAGCCTGACCCTGGAGCAGCAACTCACCTCGGCGGGGTTCGACCTGCAGCACAGCGAAATCAACGCCCCGGCGGATGGCATCGCGGTCAATCTCAGTGTGCACACCGAAGGCGCCGTAGTGCGAGCCGGTGAGACCTTGCTGGAGATCGTGCCCCAGGACACACGCCTGGAGGTGGAAGGGCATTTGCCGGTGCATTTGGTCGACAAGGTCGGCACGCACCTGCCGGTCGATATCCTGTTCACCGCGTTCAACCAGAGCCGAACACCGCGGGTGCCGGGGGAGGTCAGCCTGATATCGGCCGACCAGATGCTCGATGAAAAAACCGGCGCGCCCTATTACGTACTGCGCACCACGGTCAGCGACGCGGCCCTGGAAAAACTCCACGGGCTGGTGATCAAGCCCGGCATGCCCGCCGAGATGTTCGTGCGCACCGGCGAGCGTTCGTTGCTCAATTACCTGTTCAAGCCGCTGCTCGACCGCTCCGGCTCCGCGTTGACCGAGGAATGAGCATGAAGCACATGTTTATCGCCTTGCTGTTGACCAGCGCGAGTGCCCAGGCCGCCATGGGCCCGTTCGATGTCTACGAGCAGGCCTTGCGTAACGATCCAGTGTTCCTCGGCGCCATCAAGGAGCGCGACGCCGGCCTGGAAAACCGTGCCATTGGCCGCGCAGGTCTGTTACCGAGGCTCTCGTACAACTACAACAAGGGGCGTAACAACTCCCAGGCCACCTTGCCGGACGGGCGTGGCGGCAATTACCACGACGACCGCAACTACAACAGCTACGGCTCCACCTTCAGCCTGCAGCAGCCGCTGTTCGACTACGAGGCCTATGCCAATTACCGCAAGGGCGTGGCCCAAGCGCTGTTTGCCGATGAGAGTTTTCGCGACAAGAGCCAGGCGCTGTTGGTGCGGGTGCTGACGTACTACACCCAGGCCTTGTTCGCCCAGGACCAGATCGACATCGCCCGTGCCAAGAAGAAGGCGTTCGAACAGCAATTCCAGCAAAACCAGCATTTGTTCCAGCAAGGCGAGGGCACCCGCACGGACATTCTGGAAGCCGAATCACGCTACGAATTAGCCACCGCCGAAGAGATCCAAGCCTTGGACGAACAGGATGCGTCCTTGCGGGAACTGGGCGCCTTGATCGGCGTACAGAGCGTCAATATTCATGACCTGGCCCCGCTGAACCAGGGCTTTGCCGCGTTTACCCTGACGCCGGCCAACTATGACACCTGGCATGAACTGGCGATCAGCAATAACCCCACGCTGGCCTCCCAGCGCCAGGCCCTGGAGGTGGCGCGTTATGAAGTGGAGCGCAACCGCGCCGGGCATCTGCCCAAGGTCACGGCCTATGCCAGCTCGCGCCAGCAGGAGTCCGACAGCGGCAACACCTACAACCAGCGCTATGACACCAACACCATTGGCGTCGAAGTCAGCCTGCCGCTGTATGCCGGTGGCGGTATCTCCGCGTCCACACGTCAGGCCAGCCGCGCCATGGAGCAGGCTGAGTACGAATTGGAGGGCAAGACGCGTGAAACCCTGATCGAACTGCGTCGGCAGTTCAGCGCCTGCCTGTCGGGGGTGAGCAAATTGCGTGCGTATCAGAAGGCGCTGGTGTCGGCCGAAGCGCTGGTGGTGTCGACCCAGCAAAGCATCCTCGGCGGCGAGCGGGTCAACCTTGATGCGCTGAACGCCGAGCAGCAGCTCTACAGCACTCGCCGCGACCTGGCACAGGCGCGCTACGACTACCTGATGGCCTGGACCAAGTTGCATTACTACGCCGGCAACCTGCGAGACACCGACCTGGCGAAGGTCGATGAGGCGTTCGGCCCGATGAAATAAGCCTGCATAACAACAATAAGGATGGTTTCGATGATTACCGATTCACCGCGTTTCAAACCGTTTACCGCCGGTTCATTGTTGCTGTTGTCCGTTGCGGCGCAGGCGGCCTACACCGAGAGCGGCCAGCCAGGGAACGCCGCCAGTTGGCGCTCCACCGAGTTCCAGAGTGACTGGGGGTTGGGACGCATGAAAGCGGATGAAGCCTACGCCGCCGGTATAACCGGCAGCGGGGTGAAGATCGGCGCGCTGGACTCGGGCTTCGACCCCAACCACCCGGAAGCCTCCAAAGACCGCTATCACGCCGTCACCGCCAGCGGCAGTTACGTGGATGGCAGCGCCTTCAGCACCACCGGTGCGCTCAACCCCAATAATGACGCCCACGGCACTCATGTCACCGGCACGATGGGCGCAGCCCGCGATGGTGTAGGCATGCATGGCGTGGCATACAACGCGCAACTCTACGTAGGCAATACCAACGCCAACGACAGCTTCCTGTTTGGCCCGACGCCCGATCCCAAATACTTCAAGGCGGTGTACAGCGCCTTGGTGGATTCCGGTGTGAGGGCGATCAACAACAGCTGGGGCAGCCAGCCCAAGGATGTCAGTTACAGCACCCTCGGCGACCTGCATGCGGCCTACGCCCAGCACTACAACCAGGGCACGTGGCTGGATGCGGCGGCTGACGTGGCCAAGGCCGGTGTCATCAACGTCTTCAGCGCCGGCAACAGTGGTTACGCGAATGCCAGCGTGCGCTCGGCGTTGCCGTATTTCCAGCCGGAACTGGAAGGGCACTGGCTCGCGGTGTCGGGCCTGGACAAGGCCAACAACCAGAAATATAACAGGTGCGGCATTGCCAAATACTGGTGCATTTCCACCCCCGGCGCATTGATCAACAGCACCATCCCCGACGGCGGTTATGGCGTCAAATCCGGCACTTCGATGTCGGCGCCCCATGCTACCGGCGCGCTGGCTCTGGTGATGGAACGCTACCCCTATATGACCAACGAGCAGGCGTTGCAGGTGTTGCTGACCACCGCCACGCAGCTCGATGGTTCGATCACCCAGGCGCCCAACACCACCGTGGGTTGGGGCGTGCCGGACCTGGGCCGGGCGATGCACGGGCCGGGGCAGTTACTCGGGCCGATGAACGTGAGCCTCGCGGCCGGGCAGGGCGATGCATGGAGCAACGGCATCTCCGATCAGGCCCTGCTGCAGCGCCAGACGGAAGACGCTGCCGAGCACAGTGCGTGGCAGCAGACGCTGATCGACAAGGGCTGGCAAAACGGCGTGGGTGCCGGCGCCAGCCAGCAGGACCAAACGGACTACGCCATCGGTACAGCGCGCGATCACGCAGCAGCGACGCGGATTTATGAAGGCAGCCTGATCAAGTCCGGCGCGGGGACGCTGGTACTCAGCGGCGACAGCACCTATCGCGGTGCGACCACCGTCAACGGCGGGCTGCTGACGGTCAATGGCTCGCTGACGTCTGCGGTGACGGTCAACGACAGCGGCACACTGGGCGGCTCCGGCCGGATTGCCGCGCTGTCGGTCAACCATGGGGGGCGCGTGGCACCGGGCAACTCCGTGGGCACATTGCAGGTGGCGGGTGACGTGAACCTGGGGGCAGGTTCGACGTATGCGGTGGAACTCACGCCCACCCGCAGCGACCGTATCGTCGCCGGCGGCAGGGCAATCCTGGGCGGCGGCAACGTCACCCTGGCCCTGGAGAACAGCCCGACCCTGCTCAGCGGCGCGCAGGCGCAAACTCTGATTGGCCGCCAGTACACCATCCTCCAGGCGGCGGGGGGGATCCAGGGCCAATTTGGCCAAGTGTTGCCCGACTATCTGTTCCTCGGTGGCACCCTGGGTTACGCCACCGACGGCGTGCAGTTGGACGTGGTCCGCAATGACGCCACCTTCGCCAGCGTGGCGGCGACCCGTAATCAGCGCAACGTAGCCGCTGCCGCCGAGCAATTGGGCGCGGGCAACCCCGTGTACGAAAGCCTGCTGCAGTCGGACTCCATCGCGGTCGCGCAACAAGGCTTGCAGCAACTGTCCGGTGAAATCTACCCGGCGATCGGCACCCTGCTGATCAACGACAGCCTACAACTGCGCGACGCCGTGGGCGAGCGTTTGCGCCATGTGCCGGTCGCCGCTGAAAGCAACCTGTGGCTCAAGGCACTCGGCGCCTGGGGCAAGCGTGACAGCCGCAGTGAGACGGCGGGTTTCACCACCTACCTCGGTGGCCTGCTGGGCGGGGTCGATGGCGCGCTGGACGAGCAAACGCGTGTGGGCCTGGTCGCCGGTTACAGCGACAGCTCATTGAGCATGGGCAGCGGCACGCATTCCTCGGCGTCCATCGACAGTTATCACTTCGGTGCGTATGTCGGGCGCGAGCTGGGCGATTGGCGCGTCAGTGGCGGTGGCGCCTACAGCTGGCATCGCGGTGACGTGAAGCGTGACCTGCAATACGGCGCTGTCAGCGGTAAACAGAGCACCAAACTGGATGCGCGCACGGCGCAACTCTTCACCGAAGCAGCCTACCGGATAAACCTGCAATCCTTGGCACTGGAGCCGTTCGCCAACCTGGCCTATGTGCACCTGGACAGTGACGCGTTTCATGAAAAAGGCGCTGCCGCGGCCTTGGAGCGTGGCAGCGATCGGCGCGACGCCGTGCTCAGCACGCTCGGCATGCGGGCCCTGAAAACCGTTGCTCTCAATGACCATCAGCAATTGCAGCTTTCCGGTTCGTTAGGGTGGCAGCACAGCCTCACTGCCGTCGAATCCGAAGAACATTTGGTGTTTGTCGCAGGCGGGCCGTCATTTGCCGTGCGCAGTTCGCCGTTGCTGCGCGATGCCGCGTTGGTGGGTGTGCAGGCCAGCCTTGCGCTGAGCCCGGCCACACGGGTCAATCTTGATTACAGCGGCCAATGGGGTGGCCGTGAGAAAACCCAGGGGGTGGGGCTGAGCCTCAACTGGCAGTTCTGAAGCGATTTACACATGTGCAATAAGAAAACTAAGGAAGGTCACCGTGAATACACGCAAGTCAGGGTTAACTACCGCCATCCACACCGCCTTGGGTTACCCGCTCAAGGCCAGCCGCAGCGCGCCATACGGTGCGTTGCTGTGTTGCCTGGCAAGCCTGGGGACCGTCCAGGCCGCGCCCTATGTGGAAACCGGCAAGCTGGGCGATGCCGCCAGCTGGCGCAGCAACGAGTTCAAGGCCGACTGGGGCCTGGGCGCCGTGCATGCCGATACCGCGTATGCCGCCGGCTACACCGGCAAGGGTGTCAAGCTGGGGATCTTCGACCAGCCGGTGTACGCCCAGCATCCGGAGTTCGCCAGCCCCGGCAAGGTGGTGACGATTGTCACCGAGGGCATTCGCCAATATACCGACCCGTACATTCCGGTGAAGGCCGGCGATGCGTTTCGTTATGACGGCACGCCGTCCCTCGGCTCCAATGGCAAGCTCGGCAACCATGGCACCCACGTCGGCGGTATTGCCGCAGGTAACCGCGACGGCGGGCCGATGCACGGCGTGGCCTTCGATGCGCAAATCATCAGCGCCGAGAACGGTGACCCAGGGCCGGAAGACGGCATCATTCTCGGCAACGATGGCGCGGTGTATAAGGCCGGCTGGGACGCATTGGTCGCCAGTGGCGCGCGGATCATCAATAACAGCTGGGGCATCGGCATCGGTGACCAGTACGCCAAGGGTGGGCGTGACCCGGCTTTTGCGAATTTCACAGTCAATGAAGCGCAGGCGCAGTTCAACAACATCCGGCCAATCCTCGGAACCATCGCCGGTGGCGCCTACCAGGGCGCCATCGACGCGGCCCGCAGCGGCGTGCTGACGATCTTCGCCGCCGGTAACGACTACAACCGCAACAACCCGGACGCGATTTCCGGGCTGGCGTACTTTGTACCGGAGATTGCGCCCAACTGGCTGTCCGTCGCGGCCTTGCAGCAGAACCCGGACACCGCGAGCGCCGATCCGTATGTGATCAGTACATTCTCTTCACGTTGCGGCTATGCGGCGAGTTTCTGCGTGTCGGCACCCGGCACCAGGATCTACAGTTCTGTCATCAATGGCACCAACCTGGACAACCTCACCACCGACTACGCCAACTTCAATGGCACGTCCATGGCTGCGCCCCATGTGGCCGGCAGCGCGGCCGTGCTGATGGAGCGCTTTGCGTACATGAGCGGCGACCAGATCTCGACGCTGCTCAAGACCACCGCCACCGACCTTGGCGCACCGGGCATCGACTCGCTGTACGGCTGGGGCATGATCAACCTGGGCAAGGCAATCAATGGCCCGGGGATGTTCGTCACGGCCGAGGACATTCCGGCCGAGTTTCGCATCGACGGCGCCTATGGCAGCGGGCAGTTTGTCGCGGATTTGCCGGGCGTGGGTGCGGTAGTCGATGCCGGCAAGCCGACTCAGCGAATCTGCAACGATGTGCATTGCGGGCTGGACCTGTGGAGCAATGACATCGCCGGGCACGGCGGCCTGACCAAGCAGGGCATCGGCACGCTGGTACTCACCGGCACCAACACCTACAGCGGCCCGACGCTGGTCAACCAGGGTCTGCTGGCCATCAATGGCTCGCTCACTTCAAACGTCACCGTCAGCCAGAGTGGCGTGGTCGGAGGTTCCGGGCGCATCGGTTCGCTGCTGGCGAAAGCCGGCGGTACCGTAGCGCCGGGCAACTCCATCGGCACCTTGAACGTGGCGGGGGATGTGACGTTTGAGGCTGGGTCTACCTATGCCGTGGAGCTCTCGCCCACCAACAGTGATCGCATTGTGGCGGGAGGCACGGCCACCTTGAACGGCGGCACGGTGACCCTCGCGCTGGAAAACAGCCCGACGCTGCTCAGTGGCGCACAGGCGCAAAGCCTGATCGGGCGCCAGTACAACATCCTGCAAGCCGCCGGCGGCATTACCGGCAACTTTGGCGCGGTGCTGCCCAACTACCTGTTCCTCGGCGGCAACCTGAACTATGCGGCCAACGGTGTGCAACTGGACGTGGCGCGTAACGCCAACAGTTTTGCCAGTGTGGGCGCCACAAACAACCAGCGGGCCGTGGCCGCTTCCGCCGAGCAGTTGGGCGCGGGCAATGCCGTGTATGAAAGCCTGCTGCTGGCGCCGGATGCAGCTTCGGCGCAAGGGGCTTTCCAGCAACTGTCGGGGGAGATCTATCCGGCGCTGGAAACTGCCCTGGTCAATGACAGCCGCTACGTGCGCGAAGCCGTGGGCGAGCGTCTGCGCAATGGAGAGATGGGGGCGACCAGCGAGACCGTCGACAGCCGTGGCAACGTATGGGTGAAGGCCTTGGGCGCGTGGGGCAAGACCGACAGCCGTAGCGACACAGCCGGCTACACCACCTCTATCGGCGGCATGCTCGCCGGGGTGGACGGTGTACTCGACGAGTCCACACGCATCGGCCTGGTCGCGGGCTACAGCGACACCTCACTGAATATGGGCAGCGGCACGCATTCCCGCGCTTCGGTTGACAGCTACCACTTCGGCGCCTACGCCGGGCATGAGATCGGTGCCTGGCGCCTGAGCGGTGGTGCCACCTACAGCTGGCACCGTGCAGACGTAAAACGCGACCTGCAATACGGCGACGTCTCCGGCAAGCAGAAAGCCAAGGTTGATGCACGTAGCACCCAGGTGTTCACCGAGGCGGCCTATCGCGTCGATGTGCAACCGTTGGCCCTGGAGCCCTTCGCCAATCTGGCCTATGTGCACTTGGACAGCGATGGCTTTACCGAAAAAGGCGACGCTGCGGCGCTTGAAAGTCGCGACGACACCCGCGACCTGGTGCTGAGTACCCTGGGTGTGCGCGCCTTGAAAACCTTCACTGTGAATGACCGCCAGCAACTGGAGGTATCCGGCACCCTGGGCTGGCAGCACAACCTCAGCAGCACTGACTCGAAGCAGCACCTGGCCTTCGCTTCGGGCGGACCTTCGTTTGCCGTCGAAAGTGCGCCTATGGTGCGCGATGCGGCGTTGGTCGGCGCGCGGGTCAGCCTGGCGTTGAGCAAGGAGGCGCGGGTGAACTTCGACTACAACGGTCTGCTGTCCAGCAAGGACAAGGTCCATGGGGTGGGGTTGAGCCTGGATTGGGCGTTCTGATGATTGCTGATCGGCTTTCTCGACACATTCAACAACAAGAGAGGCAGCACCGTGGGTATCTTTGATTATAAAAACCTCGGGACCGAGGGCTCAAAAGCAGTGTTCGCCGACGCCATGGCGATTACGTTGTATTCCTATCACAACCTGGATAACGGCTTTGCCGTGGGTTACCAGCACAACGGCCTGGGGTTGGGCTTGCCGGCTACGTTGGTCGGGGCGCTGCTGGGCAGCACGGATTCCCAGGGCGTGATCCCCGGCATTCCCTGGAATCCGGATTCGGAAAAAGCCGCGCTGGAAGCGGTGCAAAAGGCCGGTTGGACGCCCATCAGTGCCAGCGCCTTGGGTTACAGTGGCAAAGTCGACGCGCGAGGCACCTTCTTTGGCGAAAAGGCGGGCTACACCACGGCCCAGGTCGAGGTGCTGGGCAAATACGATGACGCCGGCAAGTTGCTGGAGATCGGCATCGGTTTTCGCGGCACCTCGGGCCCACGGGAAACCTTGATAAGTGACTCCATCGGCGATTTGGTCAGCGACCTGCTGGCGGCGCTGGGGCCCAAGGATTACGCGAAAAATTATGCCGGGGAAGCGTTTGGCGGTTTGCTCAAGAACGTCGCCGACTTTGCCAGTGCCCATGGTCTAAGCGGCAAAGATGTGGTGGTCAGCGGCCACAGCCTGGGCGGTTTGGCGGTCAACAGCATGGCGGACCTGAGCAACAATAAGTGGGCCGGGTTCTACAAGGACGCGAATTACGTGGCTTACGCCTCGCCCACCCAGAGTGCTGGCGACAAGGTGCTGAATATCGGCTACGAGAACGATCCAGTGTTTCGTGCGCTGGACGGCTCGTCTTTCAACCCGTCATCCCTGGGCGTGCACGACAAGCCCCATGAATCGACCACCGACAATATCGTCAGCTTTAACGACCACTACGCCTCGACGCTGTGGAATGTGCTGCCGTTTTCCATAGTCAACCTGCCGACCTGGGTCTCACACCTGCCCACCGGTTATGGCGATGGCATGACGCGCGTGCTCGAATCAGGCTTCTACGAGCAGATGACCCGTGATTCCACGGTGATTGTCGCCAACCTGTCCGACCCAGCGCGGGCCAACACCTGGGTGCAGGACCTGAACCGCAATGCCGAGCCGCACAAAGGCGATACCTTCATCATCGGCAGCAACGGTAATGACCTGATCCAGGGCGGCAAGGGCGCGGACTTTATCGAGGGTGGCAAAGGCAATGACACGATCCGGGATAACAGCGGGCACAACACCTTCCTGTTCAGCGGGCATTTCGGGCAGGATCGGGTGATTGGCTATCAATCGACGGACAAGCTGGTGTTCAAGGATGTGCAGGGGAATGTGGATTACCGTGAGCACGGTGGGGATACGGTGATCAGTGTCGGCGGGGATTCGGTGACGCTGGTGGGGGTGAATGGATGGTCGGGCGAAATGCTCATTAGCTAGCGTTGGAATGCAATTAAACATGGAGGAGCGGGCTTGCTCGCGAATGCGATTGGTCAGTCAACATCTCTGTGACTGTTCCACCGCATTCGCGAGCAAGCCCGCTACCACATCTGATCGGAGTAGGTTGCGGGAATCAGTCTTCCTTGCGCACGGTGGCCACATCGGCGGCCTTGACGCGCACGCGCTTGCCGGCGATGTCGGTGAATTCGTAGAAGCCATCGGCGGTCTTGGTTTTCGGGTTGTCCTTGGTCAAATACTGGGTGCCATTTTGCAGTGTCACCACGGTTTGCGTCGCGCAACCGGCCAATACCAGAAAAGTGAGTGCAACCAGCGGAAGCCCCAAATTCTTCATGTTCATAACCCTTACCTTAACCTTGAAAAGTCCCGCGCCAGAGGCGCGGGCGACAAATGTTACGTCATCGACTCACCCATCTGATCACTTTTGTGCAGAAAGTTGCAGGCACCATTTATCTATTACCATTTGCAACCTTGGATTCGCGGCGGCAATCTGTATGCATAACCAGTATTTGATCCCTGCGCACTATGGCCAATCCCCTTGAAGACCCGCTCTATTACCTGCATAACTTCCGCCAGGTCCTGCATTGGCTGGGGCAACGCTATGCCGACCTGCTCGATGCAGACGAACAGCATTTCATTCAGCAATTTGACAGGTTGCCGCAGGCGTCCCAGGCACTGTTAGTGCGGATGGTGATGCGCAAGGGTGTACATTTTCGTGCGGGAAAGCTCAATTACCTGGAGATCGGCTGCGCCCACGCGGCCGCCGCGCCATTGGTAGTGTTGGGTTGGGTCGACAACAATGGCCTGCTGGCGATTGAAGAGCTGTTTGCGTTGCTGCAAAAAGGCGAGATTCTCGGCACATTCAGACCTTGGATCGAACAGCCCAAGGGCAAGAAAACCGATTGGCTGGAAGAGCTGGCGGCGCAATTCACCGACAGCCGCAGTTTTGCCACCTGGTGTCCCGAGCTTGCTGACACGCTGTACAGCCTCACCGTGATGCAATTGTGTGATCGTCTGCGCCTGATGTTCTTCGGCAACCTGCATCAGGACTGGTCGGAGTTCGTGCTGGCTGACCTGGGCATCTACACCTACGAAAAAGTCGAGTTCTGCGCGCAATCCCGTGGCCTGCGCAGCCGTGATGATGTGCACGGCTTTCTGTTCCTGCATCAGTGCCAGCAGGCCTTTGAAAACGGTGAAGCGCTGGAGGACGTACTGGCCCGGGTCGCATCCTTGAACACCGACAACCCCTGGCTGGAAAAACGCCGGGCCAAGTTGTTGTTCCAAGTGGGTCAATATTGCGAGCGCGTTGCCGAATTGGTGCTGGCGGAACAGATTTATCGCAGTTGCGCTTACCCCGGTGCCCGCTCACGGTTGATACGCGTGCTGGAGCGCCAGGAAAATTATGAGCAAGCCATGGCCCTGGCGAATGCTGCACAACAAGCCCCGCAAAGCGCTGCCGAACAGCAGCACTTGCTGCGTGTTGTTCCACGCCTGCGCCGTAAACTGGGCGAGCCAGCCTTGCCCAAGGTCAAGCCACGGCAAGTCACTCGCCTGGATCTGGCCCTTGCGCTACCACAACCGTTGATGTCAGTGGAGTACTGCGTGCAGGCTCACCTCAGCGAGCCCGATGGCCCGGTGCACTACGTGGAAAACGGTTTGATCAATTCGCTGTTTGGGCTGCTGTGTTGGGAGGCGGTTTTTGCGCCGCTGCCGGGTGCATTTTTCCACCCGTTCCAGCGTGGGCCAGCGGACTTGCACAGCGAAGACTTTCATCAGCGACGGGCGTCGCTGTTCGCCGCGTGTTTCGAGCAATTGCAGGATGAGCGCTACAAAACCACGATCCGCCAGCGCTACAGCGAAAAGTGGGGGATCCAGTCACCCTTTGTATTCTGGAACCTGCTCAGTGAGGAGCTGCTGGAGCAGGCTTTGGCTTGCCTGCCCGCCGACCATTTGCGCTACTGGTTTGAACGGCTGTTGCTGGACATCCGCGCCAACCGCGCCGGTATGCCCGACCTGATCCAGTTCTGGCCCGCGCAAAAGACTTACCGCATGATCGAGGTCAAGGGCCCTGGCGATCGCCTGCAGGACAACCAATTGCGCTGGCTTGAGTTCTGCGGCGAATACCAGATGCCCGTGACGGTCTGCTATGTGCGCTGGGCACAATCCGCTTGAGCTACAGCGTTGCCGTGCGTGCGCTGTGCGAGTTCACGGCCAAGGTCGGTGACCTCGACCTGCGCTTTACACCGTCGCCCAGCGCCCAGGAAGGCATCGCCGGCCACCGTACCGTCGCCTCACGACGCAGTCAGCACTACCAGAATGAAGTGGCGCTGGAGGGCGAATACCAGCAACTCAAGGTGCGGGGCAGGGCAGATGGTTATGACCCGGACGCCAATCGCCTGGAAGAGGTGAAAACCTATCGAGGTGACTTCGACGCCCAGCCCGCCAACCATCGGCAATTGCATTGGGCCCAAGTCAAAGTGTATGGCTGGCTGATGTGCCAGAAGCTCAACCTGTCAGAGATCGACCTGGCGCTGGTGTACTTCGATATCGTCGGTGAAGGCGAGACGGTGCTCAACCAACGCTTTCAAGCCACCGAACTGGAACCGTTTTTCACTCAGCAATGCGCGCTGTTCCTCGGCTGGGCCGAGCAGGAAATGCAGCACCGCCAAGCACGCAACAGCGCCGCGCAAACCCTGGTGTTTCCCCATGCCGGCTTCCGTCCCGGCCAGCGTTCGCTTGCTGAGTCGGTGTACAAGGCAGTCAGCACCGGTCGTTGCCTGATGGCCCAGGCGCCTACCGGCATAGGCAAGACCATCGGCACGATTTTCCCGTTGCTCAAGGCTCTGGCACCCCAGCAACTGGACAAGTTGTTCTTCCTCACCGCCAAGACCCCCGGCCGCAAACTCGCCCTGGACGCCGCCCATGTCCTGCATGCCAGCGCCCCCGATTTGCCTCTGCGGGTGCTGGAACTGGTGGCGCGGGACAAAGCCTGCGAGTACCTGGACAAAGCCTGCCACGGCGACTCCTGTCCGTTGGCCAAAGGCTTCTACGACCGCTTGCCCGCCGCGCGCATTGCCGCATCCAAGGTGCGCCTGCTCGACCAGAGCAAACTGCGCGACGTTGCCCTGGCTCATGACGTGTGCCCGTATTACCTGAGTCAGGAAATGGCGCGCTGGGCCGACCTGGTAGTCGCCGACTACAACTACTATTTCGACTTTGGCGCCATGCTGTTCGGCCTGGGCCAGCTCAATCAGTGGCGTGCCGCAGTGCTGGTGGACGAGGCGCACAACTTGGTCGAACGTGCGCGCTCGATGTACAGCGCCAGCCTCGACCAGTACAACCTCAAGATCCTGCGCGATACAGCGCCCGAGCCTTTGAGGAAACCTTTACAGCGCCTCAACCGTGAATGGAACGCGCTGCACAAGGACCAACTCGCGCCATACCAGGCCTACACCGCCCGCCCCGAAAAACTGTTGCAGGCCCTGAGCCTGTGCGCCAGCGCCATGGGTGAATACTTCAACGATCACCCCGAGTCCCTCAGCGGCGACCTGCAAGGTTTTTACTTCGAGGTACTGCAATTCGGCAAGGTCGCCGAGCTGTTCAACGAACACTTCATTTTCGACATCAGCAAGCGTCAGCTCAGCGGCAAGCGCAGCAGTTCGACCCTGTGCCTGCGCAATGTGGTGCCCGCCGAGTTCATCCGCCCACGGTTGACGGCAGCCCGCACCAGCGTGCTGTTTTCCGCGACCCTGAGCCCCCGTCATTACTATGCCGACTTACTGGGGCTGCCAGCTGATACGGCGTGGATCGATGTGGAGTCGCCGTTCAAGGCCGAGCAATTGCAGGTGCACATCGTCGATGCAATCTCCACGCGTTTCGTCCATCGGCACGCCTCGTTGGAGCCTATCGTTGAGCTGATTGCCCGCCAGTACATGCAACAGCCTGGCAACTACCTGGCCTTTTTCTCAAGTTTTGATTATCTGCAACAGGTGGCGCAGTTGCTGGCCGAGCGGCACCCGCAGATCACGCTGTGGCAACAGTCTCGCGGCATGGCCGAGGCTGAGCGTCAGGCCTTTCTCGACCAATTCACCGAGCACAGCCAGGGCATTGGATTCGCCGTGTTGGGTGGCGCGTTCGGCGAAGGTATCGATTTGCCCGGTGCCCGTTTGATCGGCGCGTTCATTGCCACGCTCGGGTTGCCCCAGCTAAACCCGATCAATGAGCAGATGAAACTGCGCATGGGCGCGATATTCGGTGACGGTTACGACTACACCTACCTGTATCCCGGCCTCCAGAAAGTGGTGCAGGCGGCGGGCCGGGTGATTCGCAGCCAGCAGGATCAAGGCGTGGTGATGTTGATCGATGACCGATTTTGTGAGCCACGGGTACGTCAATTGTTGCCGCGCTGGTGGGCTGTCGCTTGAGCAGCACGTACTGGCCCACTGTGGTCACTGGATCCAGAATGAACAAGGGCAACGGGTCAACGCGCTGATGCTCGGGTTTCCAGGGAGAACGTGAAGGTTGCCCCTCGTCCCGGTTGATCCACCAGGTGGATGCTACGCCCATGCAATTGCAGGATGCGGTGCACAATACGCAGGCCCAGCCCACCGTCCCGACGGGCGCCGCCGATGGTAAACGCGCGCAGGAACAACCCTTCGCGCAGCTCGGCGTCGATGCCTGGGCCGCTGTCGCTGACCGTGACGGCGACGGCGTGGGTTTCCGGCGCCAGCGTCACCTCGATTTCGCCGTTCACCGGGGTATGACGCAGGGCGTTATCCAGCAGGTTGGTCAGTACCCGTTCGATCAGGCCCAGGTCCGCCAGCACTGTTGGCACTTGCGGCGGCAGGGTCGCGGTGAGGGTGATGCCGCGTGCTTCGGCGGTCAGTTCGAATTTCTGGAAAATGTCCTGCACCACGTCCGACAGTGAAAAACCTTCGATCACCGGCTGGACAAAACCATGCTCCAGGCGCACCAGCTCCAGCAGTGATTGGGCGAGGCCGCCGACTTTGCGGCTCTGGTCCAGGGCGATACCGAGGTAACGGCGGCGCTCTTCGGGGCTCAGGCTGGCATCCTTGAGCGACAAGGTTTCCAGATAACCATGCAGCGAGGCCAATGGCGTGCGCAGGTCGTGGGAGATATTGGCGACCATTTCGCGGCGCTCCTGATCCTGATGGGTGATGGCGCGCCATTGTTCGCCAAGGCGGTTTTCCATTTGCACGAAGGCGTGGTCGAGCACGGCAATTTCATCGCCGCTGGTGAGTTCAGGTGCAGCGGTTTTCGCCGCTTTGGGCGCGCCATTGATGTCGAACTGGCCAACTTTATCGGTCAGCTGGCGCAGCGGCCGGGTGATCCAGGCGAACGCAATCAGGCCCGCCATCAAGCAGAGCAGGGCGACCAGGCCGATGGACCACAGCGCAATCTTCAACGCCATGCCGGTGGCATCCTTGGCGTCGTACTCATCGTGGGCTTCGCCGAGCAGCACCACATACAGAAAGCCGGTCTGCTGGCCGCCGGCCATGAGTGGCGCCGCGCTGAACACCTTTCGACCATCAACGCTGCGCGGGTCATCCCCAAGGATTGGCAACATGAACCCCGCCAGGAAGCGACGGATGGGTTCGAGGTCAACCCGATCACGCAACATATGCCCATTGGGCGCGGCGTTACCGACCACGCGGCCTTCGATGTCGAGCAGGTACACCTCGACACTCGGGTTGACCAGCATCAACTGGCTGAACAGGTTACGCACCGCGTCGGGCTTGAGGCCGTCTGCGTCCATCAACTGCGTGTCGCGGGCAATGTGCGCCGCCAGGTCGCGCGACAGGCCTTGCACCACTTCTAACTCGTGCATGTGGTTGGAGCGTACCTGCAGCCACGCCGAGGTACCGCTGCAAATCAGTAGTAGTACGGCGAACACCACCGACAGACGCTGGGTCAAGGTCAGCTTCATGGCGGGCTCTCGGCAAACTTGTAGCCACGACCCCACACCGTGAGGATGCGTGCCGGGTTGGCCGGGTCGGTTTCCACCTTGGCGCGCAGGCGGTTGATATGGGTGTTCACTGTGTGTTCGTAGCCTTCGTGGCTGTAGCCCCACACCGCATTGAGCAGGTCCATGCGCGAAAACACTTTACCCGGCTGGCGCGCGAAGAAATACAGCAGGTCGAATTCCCTTGGGGTGAGGTCCAGGCGTTGGCCTTGCAGGGTGGCGTCGCGGGTCAGCGGATTGATGAACAATTGGCCCAGATCAAGGCTGCCGGCGTCCATCTTCAGGTTGCGGGCCATGGCGTCCACACGACGCAACAGTGCCTTCACACGCGCAACCAGTTCCGGCATGGAAAAAGGCTTGGCCAGGTAGTCGTCCGCGCCCAGTTCCAGGCCGAGGATGCGGTGCAGTTCGCTGGAGCGCGCGCTGGTGATGATGATCGGTGTGTAGCGCGTCATGGCGCGGGCGCGACGGCAAATCTCCAGGCCGTCGACGCCGGGCAGCATCAGGTCGAGGATCAGCGCATCCCAACCGCCTTGCTCAAGCAACCGCAGGCCTTCGGTGCCGTCGGCGCTGTGCACCACTTGGAAGTGTTCATCACGCAGGTGCAGGCAGATCAGGTCGGCGATATGGGCATCGTCCTCGACTACCAGGACACGTTTTGGCTGATCCATGTAAGAGAAACCTTCACTTGTAGTCCGCGCATTGTGCGGGTTTTGCAACAGTGTAGTTATCACGAATTGTTTAACTCTGCGTGAGGATTCCGCGACCGGCCAGGGCTCAGGATGGTGTCAATGCTTATGGAGGAATGCCCCATGTACTCACGCCGACAATTACTCCTGGCTGGTGGCGGCCCGCGCTGCTGCATGAACGGCGCCGCCATGACGTTCAAGGCGGCTTAAGGCGATGTCTTTCTCTTATAAGGTCCCAATCCATGTGGCTTCTGGTGCTCGCTTACCTGGGCGGCGTGCTGACAATCGTCAGCCCGTGCATCCTGCCTGTTCTGCCTTTTGTCTTCGCTCGAACCGGGCAGCCGTTTTTGCGCAGTGGCTTGCCGCTGTTAGCGGGGATGGCGGCGACATTCGCCCTGGTGGCAACGCTCGCGGCGGTGGGCGGCGGTTGGGTGGTTCAAGTCAATCAATACGGTCGCTGGCTCGCGTTGCTGTGCGTTGCGCTGTTCGGCTTAACACTATTGTTGCCGCACCTGTCGGAACGTCTGACGCGCCCATTGGTGGCCGCCGGCAGTCGCCTGTCGCAAGCCGCCGGGGCAGACGCCGGACCGCGTCCGGGCGCGTCGTTTCTGATCGGCGTGGCCACCGGGTTGCTGTGGGCACCGTGCGCCGGGCCAATCCTGGGACTGGTGCTCACCGGCGCCGCGTTGCAGGGCGCCAGCATCGGCACTACCTTGCTCTTGCTGGCTTACGCCGCCGGTGCTGCCACCTCCCTCGCGCTGGCCTTGCTGGTCGGCGGTAAAGTCTTCGGCTTCATGAAAAAGTCCCTTGGCGCCGGTGAATGGCTGCGCCGGGGCCTGGGTGCGTTGATGCTGGCCGGTGTGGCTGCCATTGCGCTAGGTCTGGACACCGGCGTGCTCTCTCGGCTGTCGACTGCGTCTACCGGTGGCCTGGAGCAACGCCTGGTGGATCGCCTGAGTGCCAAGCCGGTGCAGCAGGGCGGCGCGATGATGATGGCTGCCAACCACAGCGACACCTTGCCCATCGAAGGCGCACTCCCACCGCTGGACGGCGCCGTGCAATGGCTCAACAGCCCGCCACTTACCGCCGAAGCGCTCAAGGGCAAGGTGGTGCTGGTGGATTTCTGGACCTACTCCTGCATCAACTGCCTGCGCACATTGCCGTACGTGAAAGCCTGGGCCGAAAAGTACCGCGACCAGGGCTTGGTGGTGATTGGCGTGCACGCACCGGAATTCGCCTTTGAACGCGACGTAAATAACGTGGTCAAGGCCATGAAGGACCTGGCCATCACCTACCCGGTGGCCATCGACAACAACTACAAGATCTGGCGTGCCTTCAACAACCAGTACTGGCCGGCTCATTACTTTGCCGATGCCAAGGGCCAGATCCGTTATCACCACTTCGGCGAGGGCGACTACGCCGAGGCGGAACGGGTGATCCAACAGTTGTTGCGTGAAGCCGGTGTCAAGAACGTTGCAGGCGGCCTGATCGAAGCCGACGCCAAGGGCGTGCAGCAAGCGCCGGACATGAACGAAGTGCAATCGCCGGAAACCTACCTGGGCGCCCAGCGTGCCGAGAACTTCGTCAAATCCGGCCCCTTGGCCCTGAACAACTGGACCCTGGAAGGCCAATGGAACGTCGGTGACCAGCAGGTCACCCTCGATCAGGTCGGCGGGCGCATCGTCTACCGTTTCCACGCCCGTGACCTGCATCTGGTGCTGGCCCCCGGCGCCGATGGCAAGCCGGTGCGCTTCAAAGTGACGATCGACGGCCAGGCCCCAGGCGATGCCCATGGCACAGACGTGGCGCCGGATGGCAGCGGCACTGTCACCCAACAGCGTTTGTACCAACTGGTCCGCCAAGTGGGTGGCGTGCAAGACCGCACCTTCACCATCGAATTCCTCGATCCCAATGTGTCGGCGTATGCCTTCACCTTTGGTTAACCCGGAGCGCCTGCAATGAATGTATTCAAATACCTGCCCGCACTGGCCTTCGCCGCCTTCGTCGGCCAAAGCTCAGCCTTCTCCTTTGGCGCCTCCGACGATGCTGTTGTCATCGCGCCACCGGCCCTGGACCTGCCTGCGACCTCAGGCAATCTGCAAACCGCCGTGTTCGCCGGTGGCTGCTTCTGGGGCGTGCAGGGGGTGTTCCAGCATGTGCAAGGGGTGAAAAACGCCGTGTCCGGCTATGACGGCGGGGCGGCGAGTACCGCGCAATATGAAGCTGTCAGCGAAGGCGATACCGGCCACGCCGAGTCAGTGTCCGTCACCTACGACCCAAGCAAAGTCAGCTACGGCAAGCTGCTGCAGATCTACTTCTCGGTCGCTCACAACCCTACCGAACTCGACCGCCAGGGTCCTGACACCGGCACCCAGTACCGTTCGGCGATCTTTGCGCAGAACGCCGAACAGCAAAAAGTCGCCCAGGCCTACATCGCGCAATTGGATGAGGCCAAATCCTTCGGCAAACCCATTGTCACGAAAATCGAGATGGGCAAGGCGTTCTACCCGGCGGAGTCCTACCATCAGGATTTTCTTACGCAGAACCCGTCCTACCCCTACATCGTGATCAATGACCTGCCGAAAGTGGCGCAACTGAAAAAGCTGTTCCCGGAGCAATACAGCGCGGAGCCGGTGCTGGTGAAAAACCAGTAATCAACCTTTCGCCTTGGCCAAGTAAGGCGCCAGGCGTCGACCCATCTCATCACCCAGGGCTTGCAGCCCGCTCAATGGGCGGATCATCACTTCAAACTCGATGATCTGCCCATGTTCATTGAAGCGGATCAGGTCGATACCCTTGAGCTGCTTGTCGCCCACGCGCGCGCTGAATTCCAGCACGACACTCAAGCCATCGCCGGTGGCGAGTTCGCGGTGATAAATGAAGTCTTCGAAGACGTTGATCACCGTATTGAGGATCATCGATACCACCGGCGCGCCGGGGTAAGGCGTATGGGCCATGGGCGAGCGGAAAACTGCATCGGGCGCCAGCAGCTCGGGCAGGGCCTTGAGGTCACGATTGGCCAACAGGGCGTGCCAGCGTTGCAGGGTTTGTGCAGCCGCGGTGGTGAGCGTAAGTTCGGACATGTTCTGTACCTGTTCTTATGGTGGGAAGGCATTTCACCTGCCCAACATAAGAGCGGTATCCAAACAGGGTCAATCACCCTAAATGACAGAGAAGTGCCCCAAAAGCACTTAGACCATTTCCAGGTAGGAGCTGTGAATCGCCCGCGCCAACTCGCGTACAGTGTCGATAAAGTCGGTTAGACGGCTGTGCAATCCTTCCTCAAGAATCTCATCGATCCCCGTATACCTCAGTCGCGCTTCGAATTCAGCGGCCAAGCGCTGTGCCGTGCGCCCATAACTGCCGGGCAGGTCCGCCAGGATATGGCTCAATTCCTCGATACAGGCATGCAACGAACGCGGCACATCACTGCGCAACAGCAGCAATTCGGACACGGAGCGGGCATTCAATGCGTTCGGGTAAAGCTCGGTATACGCCTCAAATGACGACAAGGCGCGGAGCAGGGCGCTCCACTGGTAATAGCCACGTGCCGACAAGTCGCTGACTTCTTCCGATTCCTCGCCAAACATCTCGTAGCGCGCATCCAGCAGGCGCAAGGTGTTGTCGGCGCGTTCGACGAAGGTGCCCAGGCGGATAAACCGATAGGCGTCATTGCGCATGATGGTCCCGGAGGTCGCCCCGCGGAACAGGTGCGAACGCTGCTTGACCCAGTCACAGAAGTGGCTGATGCCATGCCGCGCCAGGCCGCCGGCGGCGATGCTGCGCATTTCCAGCCAGGTGGCGTTGAGGTTTTCCCACATGTCGGCAGTGATGCGCCCGCGTACCGCATGGGCATTGCCGCGTGCGGCGCGCAGGCAGTTGTAGAGGCTGGCGGGGTTTTCTTCATCTAGGGCGAAGAAGTGCAGCATGCGTTCGGCATCCAGCTCTTTATGGCGCTCAAGGTAGTTGTCGAGGGTGCCGCTGCTGAGCAACGACATGGCCAGTTCATCCAGGCCGTCGCTGCGCCCGGCTTGGGGCATCAACGACAGGGAATAACTGACTTCGAGCATGCGCGCCAGGTTCTCGGCGCGCTCCAGGTAGCGGGACATCCAATACAGATCTGCGGCGGTTCTACTCAACATACTCAGCCCTCCACCACCCAGGTGTCCTTGGTTCCGCCGCCTTGCGACGAATTGACGATCAGCGAGCCTTCCTTTAATGCCACACGGGTGAGGCCGCCGGGCACCAAGCGGGTTTCTTTGCCCGAGAGCACAAACGGTCGCAAGTCGATATGCCGAGGCGCGATGCCGTTTTCGACAAACGTGGGGCAGGTGGAAAGGCTCAGGGTCGGTTGGGCGATATACGCGTGGGGCCTGGCCTTGATGCGTTGGCGGAAGTCCTCGATTTCGGCGGCGCTAGAGGCTGGGCCGACTAACATGCCGTAGCCGCCGGAGCCCTGGGTTTCCTTGACCACCAGTTCCGCCAGGTTGGCGAGTACGTGGGACAGTTCATCCGGCTTGCGGCATTGAAAGGTCGGTACGTTTTGTAGCACCGGCTCTTCATCCAGATAGAAACGGATCATTTCCGGCACGTAGGGGTAGATCGACTTGTCGTCGGCAACGCCGGTGCCGATGGCATTGGCCAGCACCACATTGCCGGCGCAATAGGCGGCGACCAGGCCGGGCACGCCCAGCATCGACTCGGGGTTGAAGGCCTTGGGGTCGAGGAAGGCGTCGTCGATACGCCGGTAGATGACATCCACCGGCTTGGGGCCGTCGGTGGTGCGCATGAATACCTTGAGGTCCTGCACAAACAGGTCCGCGCCTTCTACCAACTCAACGCCCATTTCCCGGGCGAGGAACGCATGCTCGAAGAACGCGCTGTTGAAGCGGCCCGGCGTCAGCACCACCACGTTGGGATTGTCCAGGCGGCTTGAACTTTTCAGGGTCTTGAGCAGCAGGTTGGGGTAATGGTCCACCGGTGCGATGCGCTGCTTGGCGAACACCTCGGGAAACAGGCGCATCATCATCTTGCGGTCTTCGAGCATGTAGCTTACGCCGCTGGGAGTGCGCAGGTTATCTTCGAGCACGTAGTAGGTGCCGTCGCCGTCGCGCACCAGGTCCACACCGGAGATGTGCGAATAGAGGTCGCGGTGCAGGTCCAGGCCGACCATGGCCTTCTGATAACCCTCGTTACCCAGCACCTGGTCGGCCGGAATGATCCCGGCCTTGATGATGCGCTGATCGTGGTAGATGTCGGCAAGAAACATGTTCAGTGCGTTGACGCGCTGGATACAGCCGCGCTCGATCACACTCCATTCACTGGCGGGGATGCTGCGGGGGATGATGTCGAAGGGGATCAGGCGTTCGGTGTCCTGCTCGTCGCCATACAGGGTGAAGGTGATCCCGGCGCGGTGGAACAGCAGATCGGCTTCACGGCGACGCTGGGCCAGCAGTTCCGGCGGCGTGTTCGCCAGCCAGCGGGAGAAATCCTGATAATGCGCACGGCATGCGCCGTTTGCATCATTCATTTCATCGAAGAAAGATCGAGCCATTCCAGTACCTTGTCAGTGCCGAGGGGAACAGGGGGGCACTGCCGTTTCAAAAACGCATTTTTTATGAGCCCGTGGCGGAGAGTGCCAATGGGCCTGGTCCTTACTTTCTTGTGGGGTCGGCTCTGGGTCTGGGGGTAACCAATGCTCCTGTGTCCGGGCGGATGAATGGATAAAGCAATGCGTGTGCCGAAATCCCCAAAACACCAGATCCCTTTGTAGTGAGCGAGCTTGCTGTGGTAAGCGGGCTCAGCGCGGGGCAAGCCCGCTCACTACAAAGCCCGTTCACCACAACAGCTCGCTCAGTACGGTGCACTCCATGCTCCGAGTTGGTGCGCGAACAAACTTGAACTTCACCTATCCCCATTCTTCTAACAGGACACGAACCCGCATGGAGCATCGACGTGCCCAGAATCATCTCTCCCACCACACCGGAAGCGGCGCTGACCGATCACAGCGAACACAGCGCCAAAATCTTCGGCTCCCCCAAGGACCGTCTGGATTTTTACCGGCGCGAAATCCAATACGAAACCACCATCCTGGCCAACCGAACCGACTCCTACCTGACGGCGCAGTCATTCCTGGTCATCGCCTTTGTCTCCGGTATGGGCAACCTCAACCCGGAGTGGGGCAAGCTGTTCACCGTGGTCGTGCCGACTTTCCTCGCGGCGCTGGGCATTCTCAGTTCTCTCAACGCCTGGCCGGGGATCCGCGCGGCGTATGACATCATCGATCACTGGCACTTCAAGCAAAGCGAACTGCTGCGCAGCGAGCCAGTAATGGGGATGGCCTATGACGAGTCGCCGTTGTTTTCGGAAATGGAGTCGTCCCACAAGGGCTACCGCAAGTCGTTGTTGTTCTCGATGCGCGCACCGTGGCTGTTCATGGTGTTCTGGGTTCTTCTCGCCGCTTACTCGTTTTACATCCAGGTCGATAATCCAGGCTCTTAACCAATTGGAACTTCATTGACCCGTACGCGACCTTACCTTTACGCAGCCTGCATTTTCCCGACACTGCGAAGAGGTGACCCATGAGCACACACGACGATCCCCAAGTCAGCGGTCGCAACGACCCGGCAATTGATGGCGGCGAACCGGCTCCCGGTACGGCTGCCGATGCGCCAAAAGACCCGGTTCCAACCAAAGACCCCAAGGCCAAGGAAAACGACTACAGTCCAGACTTCAAACCTGAGCCTGAGCTCAAGCCTGAAACCGATGCCGATATCGATACCCAAGGCGGTTAGCGGAGGCGGTCATGTCAAAAGAACTCGACGATGAACTCAATGACCCAGGCAATGAAGACCCGGGCTCATTGATGGATGATGCAGAAGTGCCGCTCAACGACCTGGATGAAGCGGCGGATGTGGGCAATACCGAGAATCAGGACTGAGCCTTCACCCTGGCACGTCGTTCATACCACGCCAGCATTGGCTGGGTACTCAGGCCATGAACGACGATGCTCAGGGCAATCACCGACAGGGTCAGGTTCACCGCCACCGCGCTGCTGGTGCCGATCAGCCCGTGGTTGAGTGCGTAGAACAGGTAGTAAATGCTGCCGATCCCGCGAATGCCGAACCATCCCATCAGGCCGCGTTGTGGGTAGTCAATCAGGCGCCCCCAGGGCATCGCCAGCACACTGACCGGCCGAATCACGCAAAACAACAACGCCGCCATCGGCAATGCCCGCCAATCCCAGTGGCTGATCAGCACAATCCCCAATACGGTCACCAGGAACACTTCCATCGAGCGTTCCACCAGGCTGCCGAATGACAGCATGTCGCCCATCATGACGCCCGCGGCGATCTGGGTGTCCTTCAGTTCGCTCACATCGCCCTGCAACGCGCGGTCCGGCTCGACTTCCAAATGGCCCACCACCGGCAATGCCAGATGCTCCGAAGGCGTTTGCGAGTTTCCGGTGGAGCGGAATTCCGCCTGGCGCAAGCCAAGCCCCGCTGCAAACACCGACAGAAAGCCATAACCACCCACCGCCTCGGCGATCACGTAGGCCAGCGCAATCAGGGCGAGGGTCAGGTAGTCATTGGGCGAGAGCGTGCTGTCACTGTTAGTGATGCGCAGCCACAGCGTCACGCGGCCAATACCGCGGCCCATCCAGTAGCCGATCAACAAACCGGCCGGCACCGCCCACATCAGGTTTTTCAACACCCAACCGCCCAGCCACTCGCCGTCAAACCCGCCGTGTTGCATGAACAGCAGGGCGAAAATCACAAAAGGGAAGGCGGTGCCGTCGTTCAAACCCGCCTCGCCGGACAAGCCGAAGCGCAGCGCATCGTAATCCTGAGCGTTATTGACCTGCACCAGGCCCGCCAGCACCGGATCCGTCGGCGCCAGGATCGCGCCTACCAGCAGCGACACGCCCCACGACAGCGCAAACAAGTAATGCAGCGCCAAGCTGATTCCCAGGATGGTCAGCAGCATCACCGGCCCGGCCATGCCAAACGCAATGCGCCAGGTACGGTGCTTGAGGGGCAGACGCAGTTTCAAGCCGCTGACAAACAGTGAAAACAGCACCGCGACTTCGGTGAGATGCTCCATCCAGCGCGCGGAGTTTTTGATATCCAGATGCAGCAGGTCAACGCCCAGTGGGCCGATCCCCACGCCAAGGAGCAGGCACACCGCCGAGGTGGTGACTGGCATCCAACGCAGGTAGGAGGAGGTGAGCGCGAGGGTGAGCAAAACAGCGCCCAGTACGGCCATCCATAAAATAAAAGTCATCGAACGTGCACCGGGCCGTGGTCTATACCGGTTGGAGAACCACGGCCGGGAACAGGTTCAATCTAGTTAAACCGGGCTGCTGTTGGACCACTTACAGTGTTCAACCGAATTTTTTAGGTTTGTAAATAACCGGTAGGTCGAGCAGAATTGGTTTTTCATCAAGTCCAGCAACGTTGATTTTAATAAACGAACCGTGATTCTTTTCTACTTTCAACACTGCATTACCAACTAGGCCTGCGCGAACCTTGTCATTGGCAAGAAATTGCGCATAGGTGTCAGCCATTTCCGGGTGTGTTTTTTTCAATGTAGCCAGGTATTTATTTCGTAGCGTCGTAATAGCCGTGGGGTCATGAGAGGCGGTGACAGGGCCCTCGAAAGCTTTGACGGGCTTCTTGATGACTTTTTGCATCTGGCTACCGAAAGATTTACTGCCACCTTCGGCGGAATGGCATATGAGCAACCTGACATTGTCAAACTTCTGCGGATCTACACCTTTCGATTTCAGCAGTGCTACCAACTCTGATGCAGAATAGGACTTACCCCCAATGATGATATCTGCATTGTTCCGCGCGAATATCTTATTGTTGGAAACATAAGGCTTTCCATGGGCAACTATATTGAGGCGGTCCGTTCCCTTATAGACGTCGTAGAAAACATGCACCTCGGAATCAATGATCTTGAATTCCTTCATAGCGCCCCCCAGCTGAATGACATTATCTCTCGCCAGCCCCCTGTCCAGCAGGCTCGGTGAGGTGCCGGCAGCGTTAGCCGAACCAGTGAGTCTGGAGGTGTCCGCCGTAAAGTTATTCAGTGGTTTTCCGTAGATTTTTTGGGTTCTTGGGTTGATGGAGTACCACTTCTGGGTCGCCTCGTCGAATTTGGCGAGTGCTCGGGTATCGGCCGCGCCATTCGCCGTTTTGTAGGTGCCTTCGGCGATGTCTGGCCTTTTTGCCAGTTCAAGCAGATTCACACTGCGATGAGCACCGCGCAAATGATTGACACCTTTGTAGGCGCTTGCCGCAAGGCTGCGTACCCCGTTGAATACGCCGCGAGCCAAGTCATCAACCCCGCTTAGGGGATTAATAGCGCCCAATGTTGCGCGACCAATTATCTTGCCGACACGGCTTATTTTTGAGAGCGCCGACGCAGTCGCTGCAATGCCTTTTACACCCCTTGCCGCGGCCCCCAGGCCAACGGCAAAGCCAAAGATATCGAAGGCCAGGTCGACAATGCCTTCGGCAACATTGCCCTTTGAAAAATTGATAATGGCCGATCTGAACGGGATCAGATTGAGCGCCACCTCTTCGAGTTTCTTGTGCAGGGGTACTTCCGTATCAAAAGTGGTTTGCCCCTTGGCGTACGCTTGCAGTGCAGGCCACTCCATGTCCTCAATCATGGCATCAACAATGTACCGGGTTCTGGCGCTATTGAAGCTGTAAGGCGTGCCTTCCCCATTTTTGTGCTCATCCGCTGTTTCGGGCGGGTGCCCATCAGGTTTGACGACATCAAACTTTTTGCCGCGTTGCGGGATAAAACTAGTAGATGGAGCGTATTCATCATAGGATTTGTGAGGGTGTTTGGTGATCGTTCCCTTCAGTCGGTCGATTTCATAGGTCATGGACTTGCCGTCACGCTCGACTTCCAGCAACAGTGCGCCCGCGGAAACCCGGCTGGCCGAACTAAGCCGGTAGTAAGTCAATTCCTTGCGGATCGTTAACTTTCCAAACTCCAGGTTCTGGCGGTCCTCCAGTGGCAGGTTTGAAATGAGAAGTTTGAGTTGTGCAGCTGTAAGCTTTTTGATTGAGTTGGCGTATTTGGGAAACTGTTCTGCGAAGGCTTCGTGCGGACGCGCAAGTTCCTTGAGTTTTTCCACGACGGCCTTGACGTCTACCTTATTTGATGAAGAAACCCAAGTTGTGGGCTGCCCACGGGGTGGAGGCGTCTCGGCCCCCAACACAAGCTTAGTGAAGGTATGTTCTATCTCATCCCAATTACTCTCCGAATCAGGTGATGCGCGCAGCGGACGCCCGTCAATGTAAAAATCCAGGATTGAATAGGGCCCTGGGAAATTTCGGTTGGAGGGCCGCAAGGTGAGATTCTTTTGCTCAAACTCTGCCGGCGCCATATCCGGGAAGGCTTTCTTCAAATGCTCCAGGGCAATGGCTTTAGTGCTGGGTATTTCTGTAACTTGCGTTTCGGCCGCCTCCCGCAGCTCGCTGATCTGAGTGTTAAAAGCCTCGCGTGCGGTTTTCATTTCAGGGTCGTTGACCGTAATGCCGTTAGTGATAGCCCACTGCTCGATGGCTTTGTTTTGCGCTACGTACTCAACCTGCCGCTCTTCGGCAGAGACCGGCGCCTTGCTGGCCTCCAGCATGATTTGCCCATAGTCCATCGTTGCGCTCGCCCCGGGTGCTTTTGCTTCGATGCGGGCTACCGCCGTAGTGAAGGAGACCCAACTATGGGAGCCGACACGGATTTGCTCCGGAATGTTCTTGACCAAAAACTCGGGGGCTCGATTGGCCAGGAAGATATACGCTTGAACAGACGCGCTCGCGGCGTCTGAAGCGTACCCGTACGAACTCAGCCAATGACTCAATTTCTCGACGATGGCCGAAGGCGGCTTACCCCCATCCTCCGCCGTTATGAGCTGGGCGAGAGGGCTACTCAGTTGGCCGCCGAGGTCCACGTTCAAAGCCGCCATCAGCCAGTCGCTGGCACTGCCTTTTACAGAAAGCGCGTTGAATCGGGCGTTCATCGCTTCGCCCAAGGCCTTGCCCCTGGGCGAATCAATCAAGGTTTCGATCAACCGGCGCGGGTTCTTCAACTCGTCAGGCGTAATCGGTCTGTTGTCCAGCAGGTATTCGAGAATATTTGTAGAGTCGCCGAAGTTAACTTCGCCGACCTTGCCCGACCGTACATCAGCCCGCAACTGCCGTTGAATTTCCGGGGGAAGTGATTCGGGCCAGGACAACGCCCCACCCAGGTTGCCATAGCGTGCCTCTTTAGGCGCCGGACTTGAGAGCACCGCTGCCAGGTTCACCAACTGCGCGTGATCGGTCGGCACATCCCAGCCATGATTCTCCAGAAATTCCAGCAGTCTGACCCCTGTTGATTCGCCATCATCGGGCATCGGGTAGGTGCTGTGAGTCGCGAGATCGATCTTTCTGGACCTCATTTCATCAAGGATCTGCCCGTCGTACTCAACACCATTTTCTACAGATGTCGCCAGGTGGCGCAGTTCTGCGGCCGCCTGATGCCGATTGACGATATCGCCCAATAATTCTTTTTGCTCTTGCAGTGCGTCCTCGCTGCGCGATTGGATCAGGTCGGCGCAGGTCGTTGGATCAAGTGGTGTGAAACCCTGGTCCCGATTAATTTCCTGCGCACGGCTGCGCATTGCAGGCCCGGTAAGGTCGTGCGATTCGTTGTAGAAGCGCCCGACGATATGGAGCGGGACCGGTTCGTTGAGCACGGTGGCTGGAGGCTTGAACGTTGTTTCTGGCTGTCCTGCGGTGACGACGCGTGCTGTCCGGAGGAGAGGCTCACTGATGGCGACCCAGCGGCTGTCTTCCTGCCCGACCGTTTGCCGCTCCTCTTTTGGGTCCAGGCTGCGTTTGAGGGTAAAGTAGATCTCGCCCGAGGACGCATTGAGCCTGATTGATGAAGGGTTGATACCCTTGTCTCGGATCCACTGCAGCACCTCGGGGGATTGAAAGGCATCTTGCAACTGTGCCCACCACTGGCCGAACGTGGAGTGGGGCGGGATGGAGCGGATCTTGACGTCGGTCTCGCCCTGGGCGCCGGCGAGCAATGCAGCGTGATACTCCATGGCTAACAGGCGATCACCTTCAGCCCTGGAACTTTCGTCCACGTTGCGCGTGATGGGAGGCGAGGAGGAGGGTTGCTGGAGAGGCTCCACTGAAGACTGTTGAAGTACAGACCGTGCAATTATGTGATTAGAAACACTGCTCATAAAGAACATCGCCTGAGAAATGAGAGGTCACCATCGTTGTGTTCTGCGCCGATGGCTCTAGCTCTATTGTTGTTATTCGCTTTGAATTGATTCCCCCACGCTGAATCATTATAAAATTTCCTGATATTTCAACCTCAAGTCCTGCCCTGCGATAGAACGCTCAAGGGGACGCCATCAGCTGTGAGCCAATGGTTGTCATGCGGATCATGTCCATCAACTGGCGCAGCCCTGGCTGTGACTGGCGCCGGCTCGGGTAATACATGCACAGCGGCTCGCCCATGCACGCCCAGTCGGGCATGACTTCCACCAGCCGGCCATCCTTGAGTTCCTGCTCCACGCGGTTGGACAGGCAGTAGGCAATGCCCACGCCTTGCAGCGCGGCATTGACGATGGTTTCGGTGTCCGCCGCGCTGAAGTGACCGGGCACGTCGATGCGTTGCTGGCGCGCGCCGTTGCCTAATTCCCACTTGTAGGTAGTCCTGTCGCCCAGATACATGCGGATGCAGGCATGTTGCAGCAGGTCTTTGGGCACCTGCGGTGTGCCTCGACGGGCAAGGTAAGCGGGGGAGGCGACCATGATCCAGCGCAGCGCGTCGGTCAACGGCACCGCCACCATGTCTTGCGGCACGGTGGCGCCGTAGCGGATACCGGCGTCGTAGCCCTCGGCGATGATGTCGATCATCTGGTCCTGCACGATAAGGTCCAGGCGCAGTTGCGGATAGGCCGCGCAAAAGTCCCCAAGAATCGGCGCCAGCAGCAACACTGCCGCATCCCGCGGCACGTTCAGGCGCAGCCGGCCGATTGGTGCTTCGCGGTACAGCTCCAAGGTGTCCAGGCCGTCCTTGATGGTGGCAAAGCCTTGGGTGAGTTTTTCTGCCAGCAAAGTGCCCGCATCGGTGGGTTCGACGGCGCGACTGGTGCGATACAACAGCTTCACTCCCAGGCGGGTTTCCAGGTTGCGCATGGTGTGGCTCAACGCCGAAGTGGTCACGCCCAGCTCGTGGGCGGCATGGCGAAAGCTGCGGCGGCGGATGATGGCCATGAACACGTTGAGATCAGCCAGTTCGGAGCGGTCGAAAGCAGCCATTTCAAGCCTCTTGTGCAGGAATTCGGCTGCATGCGGCGTTGAGCCCGATTCAACCGTGGATGACTTAGAGTAATTGTTTTTCTAAGCATTATTACGCGCCATGGGATTTTTTTATGCACGTTGAGACCATCAGAATTGCCGGCATCGAACAAGCGGTCTCGCGGATTGCCCTCGGCACCTGGTCCATGGGCGGGCACCTGTGGGGCGGGGCGGATACTGAACAAGCCATCCGCACCCTGCGCCATGCCCTGGCAATCGGTATCAACCTGATCGACACCGCACCGGTGTACGGCTTTGGCCTGTCCGAAGAGTTGATCGGCAAGGCCCTGCAAGGCGTGCGCCACAGTGCGGTGATCGCGACCAAGGCCGGGCTGCAATGGGACACCGGCACCACCCGGCGTAACGCCACGGCCCAGCGGATCCGCAAGGAAGTCGAAGACTCCCTGGGGCGCCTGCAAACCGACTACATCGACCTGTACCAGATCCACTGGCCCGATCCGCTGGTAGCCCAGGAAGAAACCGCTGATGAACTGGAGCGCCTGCGCCGCGAAGGCAAGATCCTCGCCGTCGGTGTGAGCAACTATTCCTCCGCGCAGATGGACGACTTCAGCCAGTACACCGCGCTGGCCACCGTGCAGCCGCCCTACAATCTGTTCGAACGCGCCATCGACAGCGACATTCTGCCCTACGCCAAGCAGCATTCCCTGGTGGTGTTGGCCTACGGCCCGCTGTGTCGGGGCTTGCTCAGCGGCAGCATGCATTCTGCCACGAGATTTGTCAGCGATGATGTGCGCAAGCTCGACCCCAAGTTCAAGGCGCCACGTTTCGAGCAATACCTCGCCGCTGTGGCCGCGTTGGATATGTACGCCCGCGAGTGCCACGGCAAGTCGGTGCTTGCCCTGGCCTTGCGCTGGGTGCTTGACCAAGGACCGACCATCGCCCTGTGGGGCGCCCGTAGGCCGGAGCAATTGAAGGGCTATGAAGAAATCTTCGGCTGGCACCTGACACCCGAAGACTTGACGCATATCGACCGTATTCTGGCCAGCACGGTAAAAGATCCGATCGGCCCGGAATTTATGGCCCCCTCCAAGCGTTAACCCTGCGACAGGGATGTCGCCCGCAACAAAACAACATCCCTGTACTACGAGGTTTTTGCATGAAGCGCGGTACCGTATTCACGATCGCTGGTGGTTTGCTCTGTGGGCTGGTGGTGCTGGGCGCCTGGAAATGGCGGGGTAACCCGGATGCCTTGTGGCACATCGTCAGCCAGCAATGCGTGCCCAATCAGCAACAGCAGCACAAGCCCGACCCGTGCCTGGCGGTGGACCTGGACCGAGGCTACGTCCTGTTCAAAGATCGCAACGGTCCGCTGCATGACCTGCTCATGCCTGCGGACAAGGTCACCGGCATTGAAGACGTGGCCCTCGGCCGCCAGCTGTTACCGCATTACTTCGCTCAGGCGTGGCAGCACCGCCGGGTGTTGTCCGACGGCCTGAAAAAACCCATTGCCGATCAATTCATTTCGGTAGCGATCAACTCTCGCTACGGCCGCTCGCAAAACCAGTTGCATGTGCATATCGCCTGCCTGCGCCCGGACGTCTACATTGCGCTCAATCAGCAAACCCTGGATGAACAGTGGCGGACACTGCCAGTGCAACTGATGGGGCATACCTACAACGCCCGGATACTGTCGGCTGCCGATGCCGAGGTGCACGATCCGCTTGCGGTGTTGCGTGATTACGTGGACGCCCGGGGTGACTCCATGAGCCAGTACAGCCTGCTGATGACCCCACGCGCCGATGGGAATTTCGTGCTGCTGAGCACCCATGTGATGCTGAGGGAGTTAAACCTCGGCTCGGCCGGTGAGTTGCAGGACTATCGCTGCGACCTGATGAGCCAGCTATAAAGCTCGCGCAATCACCACAACGACCTCTTTGGCCAATAAACGACACAGGGCCAGATCTACCCATTGAACGACTGTTCAGTTTGAACTATGTTGACCGCATCCACCCGTTTGTGCCTGAACGGGTTCGCGCTGTTTCTTCTTGAACGAGAGGCTCTGGCATGCGGTTTTCCCCCTTCGTCGAACGAATTGCAGGGCAGGGCGTAGCCGCCTGGGACATCCACCACGCCGCGTTTCATGCCGCAAGCCAGGGCGAAGACATCATCATCCTCAGCGTCGGCGACCCGGATTTTGCCACGCCCTCTTTTATCACCGATGCCGCCATACAGGCCTTGCGCGATGGCGACACCCATTACACCGAAATTCCTGGCCGCCCGGCACTGCGGGATGCAATCGCCGCACGCTACAGCCAGACCCTGGCCCGTCCGTTGACTGCCGAACACGTCATCACCGTGGCCGGCGCGCAGAACGCTTTGTTCGTGACCTCACTGTGTCTGTTGCAGGCCGGTGATGAGGTGCTGGTGCTCGACCCGATGTACGTCACCTACGAAGCTACGCTCAAGGCCAGCGGCGCGACGCTGGTACGGGTACCGTGTTCGCCGGAATCAGGCTTTCGCCTCGATGCGCAGTTGCTCGCCGCTGCCATCACACCGCGCACCCGGGCGATTTTCTTCTCCAACCCGAACAACCCCACCGGCGTGGTACTCAACACGCACGAGCTGCAAGCCATTGCCGACCTGGCCATCGCCCATGACCTGTGGGTGGTGGTGGATGAGGTCTATGAAAGCCTGGTATTTGACGGCGAATACCTCAGCCTCGCCGCGCTGCCGGGCATGGCCGAGCGTTGCGTGGTGATTGGCAGTTTGTCCAAGTCCCACGCCATGACGGGTTGGCGCATCGGCTGGATCATCGCCACGCCGCAGATGGTCGCCCACGCGCAAACCCTGGTACTGAGCATGCTCTACGGGCTGCCAGGCTTTGTAATGGAAGCCGCCATCGCCGCCGTGTTGGCCCATGACGAAGTCACCCAGGGCATGCGCGAGATTTATCGGTGCCGGCGCGACCTGGTGGTGGCGGCGCTCAGTGCGTGCCCTGGCATCCAGGTGCAGGTGCCGCAAGCCGGGATGTTTGTGCTGGTGGATGTGCGCGACACCGGCCTGGGCTCCCTCGATTTTGCCTGGCGCTTGTTCCGTGAGGCCGGTGTTTCGGTACTCGATGCCGCCGCGTTTGGCGAGCCGGCCCAGGGTTTCGTGCGCTTGTCTTTCACCTTGGGCGAGGAGCGCCTGGCCGAAGCCTGCCAACGCATCGCGCAATTTGTCGCCAAGCTGGCCAGTGAGCCGCGTATTGCAGCGGCACCCAGGATCGAAGTGGTGCAGCCGGCCGAAGCCAAAAAAATGATCGAGGTCATCGACCTGCACAAGCGCTTCGGCAATATCGAAGTGCTCAAGGGCATTTCGCTCACGGCCCAAGAAGGCGATGTGATCTCGCTGATCGGTGCCAGCGGCTCCGGCAAAAGCACCTTGCTGCGCTGCATTAACATGCTCGAAGTGCCGGACCAGGGCAGCATTCATGTGGACGGGGAAAGCATTAAACTCAACTACGACCGCCCCGGTGCTCCTCTGGTGGCGGACGCCAAACAGCTGGTACGCATCCGCTCGACCCTGGGCATGGTGTTCCAGAATTTCAACCTGTGGCCGCACCGTACGGTCCTGGAAAACCTCATCGAAGCCCCCACCCAGGTCCTGCGCGAAAGCCGCGCCGAGGCCATCGAACGTGCCGAAGCCTTGCTCGATCGCGTTGGCCTTGCCGCCAAGCGCAACGAATACCCGGCATTCCTGTCCGGTGGCCAGCAGCAGCGGGTGGCAATTGCCCGTGCGCTGGCCATGCGCCCCAAAGTCATGCTGTTCGACGAACCCACCTCGGCCCTCGACCCGGAGCTGGTGGGTGAAGTGCTGCGGGTGATCCGCTCCCTGGCCGAGGAAGGCCGCACCATGATCCTGGTCACCCATGAAATGGCGTTCGCCCGGGATGTGTCGTCGAAAGTGGCGTTTCTGCACCAAGGCATGATCGAAGAAACCGGCTCGCCGGATGCGGTGTTTATCGACCCACGCAGTGAACGTTGCCGACAGTTCGTCAACGCGCATCAAACTCGCTAACTCCATAAAAAGACGGGGCAAAATCATGAAATCCAAGCGTATGGCAACGTGGTTGAACAGTGCAGTGTTGATGTTGGCCGCAGGTTTTACCCAGGCGGCGCAGAAGCCCACCGTGTTTGCGGTCGCCGCAGAACCCTATCCGCCATTCACCGTTAAAGGCGGCAACGGCCAGTGGTCCGGCTTTGAAGTGGACTTGATCCACAAACTCTGCGAAGGCATGAAAACCGAGTGCCAGATCAAGGAAGTGGCGTGGGACGGCATCATTCCTTCGTTGCTGGCAAAGAAGATCGACGTGATTTTCTCGTCGATGTCGGTGACCGACGAGCGCGAAAAACAGATCGCCTTCAGCCGCGCCTACTACGACTCTCTGTTAGGCGTCGCGGGGCCCAAAGGCAGCGAAGTCGAGATCTCCCCGGCGGGCCTCAAGGGCAAATTGATCGGCGTACAGATCTCCACCGTCAGTGCCAACTACTTGAAGAAGTACTACGAAAACATCGCGGACCTTAAGTACTACGACACCCAGGAATCGGCCAACGCCGACCTGATCGCCGGGCGTATTGACTACATGATGGCCGACGACACCGCCATCGCCATGATGGTCAAGACCCCGGAAGCCAGCGGCCTGGCCCACATCGCCAGCGTGCCTTACGACCCGATCATCGGCCGGGGCGTCGGCGCCGGTCTGCGCAAGGAAGACACTGCGCTCAAGGCTCGACTGGATAAAGCCATCGGCGAATTGCTGGTGAGCAAGGATTACGACGACCTGTCGCAGCACTACTTCGGCCTGTCGGTCAGCCCCTGCAAGCGCGGCGACACCCCGGCGTTTATCAGCAAGACCTGTGACAGCCCGTATCAACAAGTCGCCCAGAAGACCGAATAATGTTCGACCTCTTAAGCTTCGGCGAACAAGGGTGGGGCAATGCGTTGCTCAAAGGGTTATGGATGACCCTGCAGATCTCCGCCGGCTCGTTTGCGGTGGGCTTGTTGATCGGCCTGGTGGTGGCCTGCGCCAAGCTCAGTGCGCCACGGCCGATTGCGCTGCTGATGCGTGGCTACACCACGGTGTTTCGCGCTGTGCCGGAATTGCTGCTGATCCTGCTGCTGTATTACGCAGGCTCCATGGGCCTCAATGCACTGATGCTGTGGATGGGTTTCGAGCAGATGAATATCAGCGGCCCGCTCGTGGCGATCCTGGTGTTGGGCCTGGTCCAAGGCGCCTACGCGTCGGAGATCTTCCGTGCGGCAATTCTGGCGATTCCCCACGGCCAGATCGAAGCGGCCCGGGCGTTTGGCTTGAGTGGGTTTGGTCTGTTTCGCCGGGTGACTTTGCCGATCATGGCGCCGTTTGCGTTGGCCGGCATGTCCAACTTGTGGATCAACTTGATCAAGGACAGCGCCCTGATCAGCGTGGTCGGCACCAACGAGTTGCTGTACACAGCCAAGCAGGCGGCGGGCTCGACCCGTCAATACCTGCTGTTTTACCTCACGGCCGCCGCCTTGTATTACCTGGTGACGCTGGCTTCCAACTACCTGTCCGGGCGTCTGGAGCGACGTATCCGTCGCTGGATGCCGGTTGTCGAGTGAGGGGCGCATGCCTGAGTGGATAAGCTATTACGCCATGCTGATCGCCAAGGGATTGCAGACCACCTTGTCGTTGCTGGTGATTTCGGCGGTGCTGGGTTTTGCCTTGGCGGTGCTGGTGGCGCTGGCGCGATTGTCGCGGCGCAAGTGGCTGGCCCGTAGCGCGCTGGCTTACACCAGCGTAGTGCGCGGTACGCCGCTGCTGATCCAGATCTACATTTTCTACTATGGGCTGGGCAGTCTGTTCGCCCAGTTCCCGATAATTCGCGGCAGTCTCCTGTGGCCGTATCTGCGCGATGGCTACTGGTACATCGTGTTTGCCCTGGTGTTGTCGGTCGGTGCCTATGTGGGCGAGGTGATTCGCGGCGGCCTGCTGGCGGTGCCCAAGGGCGAAATGGAAGCCGCGTCGGCATTCGGCATGACGCCCAGTCAGGCACTGCTGCGCGTGCGATTGCCACGGGCGATGCGCCTGTTGTTACCGACATTGGCGGGGGAGACAGTGATGTTGCTCAAATCCACCGCGCTGGCTTCGACCATCGCCGTGGTCGACCTGCTGGGCGCTGCCAATGTGGTGCGGGCGCAAACCTTGCAGATCTACCAACCGTTGCTGCTGGTGGCCGGTGTCTACCTGTGCCTGACCTTCCTGATCGAAGGTGTCTACGCCATCGCGGAGCGGCGCGGCACGCCGCTGCGCAGATCGGCCGGATGAAAAAACCGGATCGCTCGCTGCAAGGGGTTGCCCTGTGCTCGCTGGCTTACTTGTTCCTGGCGCTGCAGGACGCGGTGGTCAAGTGGCTGGTGGCGGATTACTCGGTGTTCACCATTCTGTTCTGGCGCAGCCTGGTGTGGGGCACGCGGATGGAGGGCTCGTTGATCATCGGCGCAGTGTTGATCGCTATCAGCGGCACCCTCGCCATGCTCAGCGCACGGCGCCCGGTATCACAAGACGTGGTGGGCGCCGAATGCGCCGTGACGCAGCCCCTGTACCCAGCAGCGGCAGATGTGCAGCCCGTTGGCGGGGCTGAAGGTGCCAGGGTTGAGGCACCCCTCGAGCCAGAGTCCGTCGAGCATCGCCGATAAGCCGATGGCGGCCAGATGGCTGTCGTGGATCACCAGGTTTTCACTGCGGGCCAGATCGTCCAGCAGTTGTCGGATCAATGCGAGGTAAGCGTGATAGCTGTTTTCGTGAGACTGGTTCACGTGAGGTGAATGGCGGATCAGACTCCAGAACACCACCCACACGCCGAGCAGATCGGGGTCCATGACCCGGGGCGAGAACGAGGCGCTGAGAAACGCGTCCAGCCGCGCGGCGGGACCTTCGGCCTGTTCTACTTGCGCCCAGAGGGCAGTGGTCAGCTCATTGGCGAGCTTGTGGTAGGTCTCGGCGATCAGCGCATCGATGCTGCCGAAATGGTGGTTGAGCAATCCCACCGATACCCCGGCCTCGGTCGCGATGCGCCGCACGGAAATCCCGGCATGCCCATCACGGGCCAGGCAGGTGAGGGTGGCGGCAATCAAAAGGTCCCGGCGTTCGTCGGGGTCGGCGCGGCGCGGTTTGGGGGGGGCGACGGTCATGGGCAGGCCTTTGATAAAACAACAAAGCGCTCAGGTTAGTTGAACACGTGTTCAATCTCTACCGATTAATTGAACAGAGGAGGGCAAGGCATGGCAAAAGACCTTTCGTGGCAAGTCACCGGCGACGCCGGCAATGTGCTGCATATCGGGGCCTGGCGTTTCGACGGCGACGGCAGCGGGCCGAAGGTGCACCTGCAAGCGGGTGTGCATGCCGATGAAATCGCCGGGATGCTGGTGTTGCACCAGCTGTTGCCGCGATTGCAGGCATGCCAGGACCAGGGCCGTCTCAAGGGCAGCGTCACCGTGGTGCCCCAGGCCAATCCGTTTGGGATCGGCCAGTTTCGCCAGGGCAAATTGCTTGGGCGTTTTCATGAAACCACCGGGCAAAACTTCAACCGTGCCTTCGATCATTCCCTGGCCATGGGGCGTCCGGCGAGCAACCTGGCGCAATGGCAGAAACGCCTGGTGCAGTTGGCTGCCGATGCCGATCTGGTGCTGGACCTGCACACCGATGACGAGGCGTTGCCTTATCTCTACATCCACCGCCGTTTCTGGCCTGAACCAGGCCTCGCGCTGGCGGCGGCCTTGCAGGTGGACGTGGTGATCGTCTGGGATGAAGGCGGCGATGGCTCCTTTGAAGAAACCATCATCAACCACGCTTCGCCGCGACTGGCGGTAACCATTGAGTTGCGTGGGCAAGCAGATGTCAGCGATGTCCTGGCGCAACAGGATGGCGATGGGCTGTGGGCCTGGTTGTGCATCAACGGCGTAATCGACGAGGTGGCCGACATTGCCCAATGGCAAGGCGATGTGGTCGACATGGGCTGCATGGAAACCATCCTCGCACCCTGCGCCGGGGTATTGGTGTTTGAGAAGAACCTGGGCGACTATGTGGAGGAAGGCCAGCGTTTCGCGCGCATCATCGGCCGCCCCGGTGACCCAAACTCCGAAGTGCCCCTGCACGCCGCCCAGACCGGGCGCATGGTCACCGGCCACCGTGAGCGCCTGGTGGCGCAGGGCTCGGTGGTCGCCAAGTTCACCGGTACGCGCCTATCCGACAGCTACAGCGGCGGCGTGCTCGACCCGTAGCGGCACCTGCAACTGCAGCCACTCACGCGGGCTGGTGCCGATCTTGCGCCGAAACGCACGGGCCAGCGCCGAGGGGCTTTCGTAGCCGACTTCATCGGCAATCAACGCGATGGGGCGACCTTCACGCAGGCGTTTCTGCGCCAGGCTCACGCGCCAGCTCAGCACATAGTCAGCCGGTGTCTGGCCGACCACTTTATGGAAGTGCGCGGCAAAACTGGCGCGGGACATGTTCGACTCCACCGCCATTTCCTGCACCGTCCAAGGGCGTTCAGGATTGTTGTGCAACAGGGTCATAGCCCGCGCCAGGCGCAGATCCGCCAGGCCCGACATCATGCCGGTGGTCATGCTGTGATAGGCCATCATGTGGCGCAGGAATTGAATCACCATCAACTCGAACAGCCGGTTCATTACTGCCTCGCGCCCGCAGTGTTCGGCAAAGGCTTCGTCGAACAACCAATCCAGCGTGCCGGCGATCATCGGGATTTGCTGGAGCGGCATCACGATAGTGTCGGTCAGCGCCACGGACAACGGGTTATCGATTCCCCCATCAAAGCGCAGCGACGCCGCCACCACCTGGGCGCGGTCCGCTTTTGTCGCCACCAGCCGATGGGGCAGGGGGCGCGGCACCAAGACCAGGCTGGGCTCGGGGACGCGCAGGGTACCGTCGGGCATTTCCAGGCTGGCTTGGCCTTCCTTGAGCAGGTAGACCCGGCCGCGTTGCTGCAGCTCGTGAGTATCGAGGGCGCCGTGCAAGGGCCCGCTGTGAAAGGTATCGGCACCGATGCCGAAATGCACCAACAGTGTGGACAAACGATCCATGCATCACCTGATATCAAATCAATAGTTTTAGACGATCTGCACCATATATTCGACTATTAGCCTCCATATGTAAAATGCGCTTTGGCATCATGACCTCACGTTCAACGCCTTGAGCGCTAACCCCAACGGAGCAAACGTCCATGAAAACCTTCAAGTTCTCCCGCGTCGCCGCTGCCCTCATCACCGGTGCATTGGCCTTTGGTGTCGCTACTGCCAGTTTCGCCGCCCCGCAGAAAGCCACCGTGGTACTGGTGCACGGCGCATTCGCCGACGCCTCCAGCTGGAACGGCGTGATCGCCGGCCTCAAGGCCGAAGGCTATCCGGTAGTCGCCGTGGCCAACCCGCTGCGCAGTGTCAAGACCGACTCGGACTACGTCGCCGACATCGTCGAACACACCCAAGGCCCGGTGATTCTGGTGGGGCACTCCTACGGCGGCTCGGTGATCTCCAACGCCGTGCATGGCAGCAACAAGGTCAAGGCGCTGGTTTACGTCGCCGCGTTCGCCCCGGAAAAAGGCGAGACCGCCTTTGAGCTGTCCGGCCGTTACCCAGGCGGCACCTTGGGCCCGACCCTGGACAAACCTGTGATCTCCAAGGACGGCGTGACCGACCTGTACATCCAGCAAGACAAGTTCAACAGCCAGTTCGCCGCCGACGTATCGTCCAAGGAAGCCCAGTTGATGGCCGCCGGACAACGCCCGATCACCGAAGCCGCGCTGAAGGAGCCGTCGGGTGACCCCGCCTGGAAAACCGTACCGTCCTACTTCATATACGGCTCAGCGGACAAAAATATTCCCGAGGCCGCGCTTAAATTCATGGCCGACCGTGCGGGCTCCAAGGAAACCGTGGATGTGAAGGGCGCGTCTCACGTGGTGATGGTGTCGAACCCCGCGCGGGTGGTGGCGATCATCAATGATGCGGCCAAGGCCAACGCGCAGTAACCAGGTAGACACGATTCCAAATGTGGGAGCGGGCTTACTCGCGAAGGCGGTGTATCAGTGAAGCATGCATCGACTGACACTGCGCATTCGCGAGCAAGCCCGCTTGTGTCTTGAGCCAGGTTTAAACTGGTGGGTGGATCATTGGTCGAAGTGTGACCCCAACCGCTTCAACCGCCGCATCGCACTGTCCAGATGCGCCCGCGCACTCGCCGGGTCGCCTTCACGCATCTGCTCATACGCCGACTGCGCCACTGCGGGGTCAATCGGCTTGAGTGGCTGCCCGCTGGCCATGGCTTTCAACTGTACCTGCGCCGCACGCTCCAGGTAATACAAATCATCCCAGGCCTCGGCGATGTTCGGTGCGGCCACCATCACACCGTGATTCTTCAGGAATAAAATGTCGGCATCGCCCAACGTTGCGGCGATACGCTGACCTTCACGGTTATCCAGCGCCAGGCCGTTGTAATCCTCATCCACGGCCGTGCGCCCATAGAACTTCAACGCGGTCTGCCCCAGCCACAACAACGGCGGGCCTTGCAGCAGGCACAGCGCCGTCGCGTTGGGCATATGGGTATGGAACGCCGCCTTGATGCGCGGCTGCTGTTGATGCAGCTGGGCGTGGATGTAGAACGCCGTGGCTTCGGGCGTGCCGTCGCCGTCGATCACGTTGCCGTGAAAATCACACACCAACAGATCGGAGGCGGTGATCTCCTCGAAGGCGTAGCCGAACGGATTGACGAAAAACACGTTGTCATGCCCCGGCACCGTCGCCGAAAAGTGATTGCAGATGCCTTCTTCCATGCCATGCAGCGCCGCCAGCTGCAGGCAAGCGGCGAGTTCTACGCGGGCTTCGATGGCGGCAAGGCTGTCGAGGTCGAAACGCCCCGCGCGCGGGCTGAGCGAGGAGGGCGTGAAGGTATGGGCCATGGTTCACCAGCCCAGGGACTTGAACAGTCCAGGCACGCCATTGAGGGTTGGCAGGATGGCGTCGGGAGTGTAGTCGGCGAGTAATCGGCGACCAGTACCCCGGTCGATCCATACGCAGCGAAAACCAATATCCCGCGCGGCGGCATGGTCCAGGTGCGGGCTGGCACAGATGTGCACCACCTCATCGAGGCTCACGCCCAGCTGTTCGTGGGCATAGTCGAACAGGCGACGATTGGGCTTGTAGGCGCCAGCCTGCTGGGCGGTGATCACCCGGTCGATGTAGCCACCCAATTGCGCCACGTTGCCTGCGATCACGTCATCGTCGGTGTTGGAGACGATGCACAGTTTGTAGTCCAGGTCCTTCAATTGCTTGAGCGTGCTGACTACTTCGGGGAACGGTGGCATGGCGCTGATGCTGTCGGTCAGAATCGCACCATCGTGCTCATTGGCGGGTAAGCCCAGTTCCTTCAACGCGAGTTGCAAACCCAATCCCGCCAGGGTGCGAAAGCTGCGGTGCGGTGGGGTTTGTTCAAGGGCGTGCTCATGGTGATCATACACGCCGATCAAGGTTTCGCGGTCGACCTGATGTTCGCCTTTTTCCTCAAGGATCCGGTCGACGGCGGCACGCAGGCCTTCATCCCATTGAATGAGGGTGCCGTAGCAATCAAAAGTCAGCCACAGCGGACGAGGGGATTGTTCGAGCGGCATGGGGCGCCTCCAACAAAGAGTGAACGAGTGTCAGAGCTTAGGAAACCTGGTGGTCAGTTGGAAATTAAATTAGTCTCTGCATGACATTTGAATTGTCGATATGAAGGTCGCTGTCATGTTTGATCTCGAACTCTTGCAAACCCTGGTCTGCGTAGTGGACGAAGGCAGCTTCACGCGCGCCGCCGAGCGGGTTCATCGCACCCAATCCACCGTGAGCCAACAGATTCGCAAGCTCGAAGAGAGCGTGGGGCAGGTGCTGCTGATACGGGATCGTTCCGGTCAGCAAGTCAGCCCCACCGAACAGGGTGAGCTGCTGACCCATTACGCCCGACGGCTGTTGAACCTGTCCCAGGAAGCCCGTGATGCCCTGAACACCGAGGCCAGCTTGGTGCCGGTGCGCCTGGGCGTCCCCGAAGATTTCGACGCCACGCGCATGGCCTCGATGCTCTCGGTTTTTGTCCGCGCCTGTCCCGAAGCGCGCCTGGAAACCGTCAGCGGCATGAGCACCGACCTGCGCCGGCAACTGGAAAGCGGTGAAATCGATATCGCCCTGGTCAAGCGCGAAGCCGGCAGCGGCGAATGCCACGCCAGTTGGCCGGAGCCGTTGGCGTGGGTGTGCAGCGAGGACCTGGATCTGCAGGTCGACACGTTGCCCCTGGCACTGTTCCCTCAAGGCTGCATCTACCGCCAGCGCGCCATTCGTACCTTGGACAAGGCCCGGCGCAGTTGGCGTGTGGCGTTTGGCAGCCACAGCCTCACCGGCATCCAGGCAGCGGTCACGTCAGGGTTGGGCATCAGTATCCTGCCGAAAAGTGCCGTACTGCCCAGCCATCGCATCTGCACCGAGCTGCCGCCAGTACTGCCTTCGGAACTGGCATTGGTCAGCGGTGCCGAGCACCTGAGCGCGACCCACCGTGGACTGATCGAGTGCCTGCGCGAGGAGATTTCACGGAGTTTCCGAGCGCTCCAGCAGTAGCCGTTCAAGGGGGGCACCGGCAATGGCCGGCTGAACAGGTAACCTTGGATCTGGTCGCACCGGCGTCTTTGCGCCAGCTTTGAGCGGGGTTTTCTGCCGCTTGAACTCGACGATTTTTTCGGCGCGCGATTGCGGACCTAAGGCTAACTACCTTCGAATGGATACCTTCAGGTAAAAAACAACGGTTTTCGCAATTAAGCATGATGAAACGTTTCACCAGTCGACAAAAGGTCGGCGCAAGCGCTTGCGTAAGCAAATGTATCTGAATTAGAGTCAGGCCACTCGACTACAAAAATAATAATTCCAGGAGCTCATTCATGAGCCTTGAACCCTTGCTTGAGATGCAGGGCATCAGCAAAACCTTCAACGGTTTGCGCGTGCTCAAGAATGTCGGCCTGAAGGTCTATCCCGGCGAAATCCACGCCTTGATGGGGGAGAACGGCGCCGGCAAGTCCACGCTGATGAAAATCCTCTCCGGCGCTTATCAAGCCGACCCCGGCGGTGAAATCCGCATTGCCGGTGAGCCTGTCACCGGTTTTGACCCCGCCACCGCGAAAACCCTCGGCATCGCCGTGATCTACCAGGAACTGAGCCTGTGCCCCAACCTGAGTGTGGCCGAGAACATCTACCTGGGCCGCGAACTGCGGCGCGGCTGGACCATCGATCGCAAGGGCATGGAGGCGGGGTGCATCGAGGTGCTGCAACGTCTCGGCGCCGAGTTCACCCCGGCCACACGGGTCAGCAGCCTGTCGATTGCCGAGCGCCAGTTGGTGGAAATCGCCCGCGCCCTGCATGCCCACGCCAAGATCCTGGTGATGGACGAGCCGACCACGCCCTTGTCATCCCGCGAGACCGATCGCCTGTTCGCACTGATCAAACAGCTGCGCAGCCAGGGCCTGGCGATCATCTATATCAGCCACCGCATGGCCGAGATCTATGAGTTATCGGACCGCGTCTCGGTGCTGCGCGACGGCCAATACATCGGCGAGCTGACCCGCGACGCGCTGTCGGCCGAAGTGCTGGTGAAAATGATGGTGGGCCGCGACCTGTCAGGTTTCTACAAGAAGGAACACGCCGCGTATAACCCCGGCAACGTGGTGATGCGCGTGCGCGACATGGCCGACGGCAAGCGCGTACGCCACTGCAGTTTCGACTTGCATGCCGGCGAAGTGCTGGGCATTGCCGGGTTGGTTGGGGCAGGGCGCACCGAGCTGGCGCGGCTGATTTTTGCAGCGGACCCACGCACCTCGGGCACCTTGGAAGTAGTCGGCAAGACCGTCACTCAACTTCGCACCCCGGCGGATGCGATACGCGCAGGCGTCGTCTACCTGACCGAAGACCGCAAGGCCCAGGGCCTGTTCCTGGACATGAGCGTGGCCGACAACATCAACGTCTGCGCCTGTGTGCCGGATGCGCATGCCGGTGGTGTGCTGGATCGCGGCCATGCTTTGCAGCGCTCCAATGATGCGATCAAGTCACTGTCGATTCGCGTAGCGTCGGGCAAAGTCAATGTCGGCGCCTTGTCCGGCGGCAATCAGCAAAAGGTGCTGCTGGCGCGGCTGCTGGAGGTCAAACCGCATGTGCTGATTCTCGACGAGCCCACGCGCGGCGTCGATATCGGCTCCAAGTCCGAGATCTACCGCATCATCAATCAATTGGCCCAGGCCGGCGTCGGCATCGTGGTGATCTCCAGCGAGCTGCCGGAAATCATCGGCACCTGTGATCGCGTGCTGATCATGCGCGAAGGTCAGTTGGTCGCAGAAGTCGGCGGCGCCTCCGGCCAGGCTATTTCCCAGGAACGCATTATTGACCTCGCCACCGGTGGCGATCAGGTGGTTGCCCATGGCTGAGTTGAATATCGCAACAATAGGTAAAGCTGAACGCGCACGCGAGTTGATGCGCACGGTCGGCATGTTGCCCGTGCTGATTCTGCTGCTGGTGGGTTTTGCCCTGGCCAGCGAGAACTTTCTGACGGTGCAGAACCTGTCGATCATCACCCAGCAGGCGTCGGTGAACGTGGTGCTGGCGGCGGGCATGACCTTTGTGATCCTCACCGCCGGTATCGACTTGTCGGTGGGCGCGATCCTCGCGGCGTCGGCCGTGGTGGCGTTGCAGGCGTCTATGTCGCCGCAGTTCGGTATGTTCGGGATTGCCGTCGGTATCGGTTTCGGGTTGTTGTTGGGCTTGGTCAATGGCGGACTGATTGCTTTCATGCGCCTGCCGCCGTTTATCGTCACCCTCGGCGCACTGACGGCCATGCGCGGTTTGGCGCGGCTGCTGGCGGATGACAAGACGGTATTCAACCCGGACCTGCCGTTTGCCTTCATCGGAAACGACTCGGTGCTCGGTGTACCCTGGCTGGTGATCATAGCCGTGGCCGTGGTGGCGCTGTCGTGGTTCATCCTGCGCCGCACGGTAATGGGTGTGCAGATCTACTCGGTGGGCGGCAACCCGGAAGCCGCGCGGCTGTCGGGTATCAAGGTGTGGAAGGTGCTGCTGTTCGTCTACGCCATGTCCGGCGCATTGGCCGGGCTGGGTGCGGTAATGAGCGCTTCGCGCCTGTTCGCCGCCAACGGCCTGCAACTGGGGCAATCCTATGAGCTGGATGCGATTGCGGCAGTGATCCTCGGCGGCACCAGCTTTACCGGCGGCGTCGGCACCATTGGCGGCACGTTGATTGGTGCGCTGATCATCGCCGTACTGACCAATGGCCTGGTGCTGTTGGGCGTGTCGGATATCTGGCAATACATCATCAAGGGCATCGTGATCATTGGCGCGGTGGCGCTGGATCGTTATCGCCAGTCCGGTGCGCGGACTTGATTTCACTCCTACAACAATCACAAGAGAGACCCGCATGAACCTTAAACGCATCTTTCCCGTCATTGCCTTGGCAGCCCTGATGTCCCAAGCCGTTGAAGCCCGTGAGTTGAAGGCCCTCGGCATCAGCATGGGCTCGCTGGGCAACCCGTATTTCGTGACCCTGGCTGATGGCGCCACCGCGCGGGCCAAGGCGTTGAACCCCAGCGTCAAGGTTACTTCGGTATCGGCCGACTATGACTTGAGCAAGCAGTTCTCGCAGATCGATAACTTCATCTCGTCCAAGGTTGATCTGATCCTGATCAACGCCGTCGACCCGTCCGCCATGGCCTCGGCGATCAAGAAAGCCCGTGACGCCGGCATCGTCGTAGTCGCCGTGGATGTGGACGCCAAGGGTGTGAACGCGACCGTGCAGACCGACAACGTCGAAGCCGGCAAGCTGGCCTGCCAGTACCTGGTGGACAAGCTCTCGGGCAAGGGTAATGTGATCATCCAGAACGGCCCGCAAGTCACCGCCGTGACCGACCGCGTCAAAGGCTGCAAGGCTGCGCTGGCCGCTGCGCCGGATATCAAGGTGCTGTCCGACGACCAGGACGGCAAAGGTTCTCGCGAAGGTGGCCTGAACGTGATGCAGGGTTACCTCACGCGCTTCCCGAAAATCGATGGCCTGTTCGCGATCAACGACCCGCAAGCCATCGGCAGCGACCTGGCGGCCAAGCAGCTCAAGCGCAGCGGCATCATGATCACCTCGGTGGACGGTGCGCCGGATATCGAGAATGCGCTGAAGACCGACACGCAGATCCAGGCGTCGGCCAGCCAGGACCCTTGGGCCATGGCGCAGACCGCGGTCGATGTAGGCAATGACATCCTCAACGACAAAGCCCCTTCCGAAGCGGTTACCCTGCTCACGCCAAAACTGGTTACCCGTGACAACGTCGGTACGTACAGCGGGTGGTCGAGCAAACATTGATCTAGCCAGAGGAACAACGCCGTGGTCACCATGGATGACGTGGCAAGCAGGGCGGGGGTGTCGACATCGACGGTGTCCCACGTGTTGAACGGCACCCGCAAAGTCAGCCCGGCGACGGTGCAAGCGGTGCAGCAGGCGATCCAGGTGTTGGGGTACATCCCCAACACCTTGGCACGCGCGCTGGCCCGTTCGAGCACCAGCACGATTGGCGTGGCGATTTCGGCACTGTCCAACCATTACTTCAGCGAGACCGTGCACGCGATTGAAACCGAGTGCGCCAAGCACGGCTACATGATGCTGTTTGTCGACACTCATGATGACCCGGAGCAGGAGCTGCGGGTGGTCACGGCGCTGCATCATCGGCGGGTGGATGGGATTGTGCTGGCGCCCTCGAATGGCTCCAAGGCGCTTGAGTATCTGCGGGCCAACGAGATTCCAGCGGTACTGGTGGACCGTATGATGAGCGAACAGTTTGACCAGGTCGGGGTAGACAACGCGCAACCTACCCAGGCGCTGATCCAACACCTGATCGCCCATGGTCACCGCCGTATCGGTTTTATCGCCGGGCGCGAGGGATTCAGTACCACCGATGAGCGGGTGTCGGGTTATCGCGCAGCGTTGCATACAGCGGGGCTGACATTTGATCCGCAACTGCTGGTGCATGGCGGCTCCAGCACCGAGCCCGCACGCAAGGCCACGGAGCAGTTGTTGAGACTGGCAGCACCACCTACCGCGATCATGGCCGGCAACAACCTGATGACCCTCGGCGCCATGCATGCACTGCGTGATGCCCGGATCGACGTGCCGGCGCAGATGGCGCTGGTAGGTTTTGATGACTTCGACTGGGCCGACTTTTTCGTGCCACGCCTGACACTGATCGCGCAGCCGGTCCAGGCGCTGGGCGCCCGGGCGGTGAACCTGTTGTTGCAACGCATGGCGTCGCCCGGCGCGCCGACCCAGAGTGTGCGCCTGGCCCCGACCCTGCAATGGCGCAATTCATGTGGCTGTATTGGATTGGAATGACGACGTATGAGCAGTCCCGTTTCCCTCGGCATCGACCTTGGCACCTCCGAACTCAAGGCCATCCTGCTGGACCTCGACGGCACAGTACTGGCCCATGCGGGGGTACGCTTGAGCGTGTCGCGGCGCCACAGTGGCTGGTCCGAACAGGCACCGCAAGAGTGGTGGCAGGCATGTTTGCAGGCGCTGGCTCAATTGCGTGCGCATGCAGCGTTTACTCGCGTGGCGTGTATTGGTCTGTCCGGGCAAATGCACGGTGCGGTGCTGCTGGGGGCTGACGACCGCGTGTTGTATCCGGCAATTCTGTGGGACGACTCTCGAGCTATTGCTCAGGCGCAACAGCTGGGAGCGGGGTTTGCCGACGTCACCGGCAGTTTGCCGATGGCCGGGCTGACGGCGCCCAAACTGCTGTGGCTCAAGCAGCATGAGCCTGACGTATTCAAGGCCATCGACTGTGTACTGTCACCCAAGGATTACCTGCGTTTGCGCTTGAGTGGCGAGCGCATCAGCGAGATGTCCGATGCCGCCGGTACCTTGTGGCTGGATGTGGCGCACCGTGAGTGGTTCAGCCCCATGCTGCGCGCTACGGGCCTTGCGCCAGAACAAATGCCCAGGTTGATTGAGGGCGGTGCAGCAAGTGCACGTTTGACGGCGACTGACCTAGGGCTATCGACTGACGTTGTGATTGCCGGCGGCGGTGGCGACAATCCGGTGGCCGCCGTCGGTATCGGCGCGATCAACGCAGGCGATGGATTCATCACCCTCGGCACCAGCGCAGCGATTGTGGCAATTACCGACCACGCCGCCGGCAACCCGGCCAGTGCCGTGCACAGCTTTTGCCACGCGCTACCCAATCGTTGGTACACCATGGGCGCGATGCTGGCGGGGGCCAGTTGCCTGCGCTGGGTCACACGGCTGACCGGAGCGAAGGATGAGCAAACGTTATTGGACCAAGTGCAGGCACAACTGCCGATCAAGCAGCCGGTGCCACTGACCACGCCGTTGTTTTTGCCGTACCTGGCGGGTGAACGCACGCCGCATAACGATCCTTTGCTGCGCGGCGGTTTTATGGGACTGGGCCACGACTGCACCCCCGCAATGCTCGGTTATGCGGTGATGGAAGGGGTGGGATTTGGCTTGCTCGACGCATTGCGCGCGGTGCAGTCGGCCGGTGCCGGCGTAGGTGCTTGCGCCTTGGTAGGTGGCGGTGCGCGCAGTGAATACTGGGCGCAGTTGCTGGCCAACATCCTGCAGCGGGAAATCTTCACGTTGCACGGCAGTGAGTTGAGCGCCTGCATTGGGGCCGCGAAACTGGGGTTTCTGTCGATCGGGCAGGGGGAGAAGCTGGTGCAGGCGGGGATGCGGGTAAAGGCGCGGTACTTACCGGATGCCACCCAGCAAGCCGCGTTGGAAGCTCGTTATCGCAAGTTCCAAGGCTTGCTTGCGGCGGCAAAAACGCTCCACTCCTGACCGAGCGTGGCTGAATGTCGTCTTAAGCGGGCGTCCTGTGGCAAGCCCGCTCACCACAAGAAAGGTTGTTTGCCCCACACAGTCTGTTTATTTATTCATCAGCTCGCGCAGAACGGTCTCTAGGGCCGTCGTACCCTGTAATACTTGGTCGTGCTCGAAACAGATCCAACCCTCATTGAACCCATCTACCATGCGCATGCGTGGCAATGGGTTCTGCGCACCTTGCGAACGTAGCAGCGCTTCCCAGGTATCGCGCTCAACCACCTCGGCGCGCACGTCGCGCTCCAGCAGCTTCGCCAGAGTGCGGGCGATATCGTTCGGGCTCACCCATTGGCCCTCCAACTCCACCACGCGATGGCCCGCCCAGTCCTGTTGCAGCAACTGCGCCGCCACCGTGCCGATATCCGCCGTGGCGATCATCGGCACAGCTTTGTCCAGCGGTTGCAGAAAACTGTAGATCACGCCGGTTTCCCGGGCTGAGATCACGTCGTACAGCGAGTTTTCCATGAACCACGCCGGGCGCAGGAAGGTGACCGGGATGTCGAGGCCGCTGAGGGCTTGTTCCATCAAGGTCCGCTGGGTCAGCAAGTTGACCTGCTCGGCCTGGGCGCCGATGGTCGACAGGCACAGTATTTTCTTCGGTGCGGCGGCCTGGAGTGCCTCGCTGACCGCGCTGATCACGGCGCGGGCTTCGGGAAAGCCGGGCTGTGGGTCGAAACCTGGCGGCGGCAGGATGAAAACGCCGGTCGCGTCCTTGAATGCGTTGGTCAGCGCCTGGGCGTCCTCCATTTGCGCAAACGCGACTTCACAGCCTAGATCACTCCAGTAAGCCGCGTTGCCTGGATCGCGCATGACGGCGCGAACGGGTTGGCCTTCCTTGATGAGCTTGCGCGCCAGGGCGCCGCCGACTTTGCCTGTGATGCCGGTAATGACGTACATGAGTCTTCCACCTGTTGTTCCAAAGAGTGGAGCCAGGATAAAGATCGCCCAGTCATCAAAAAATAGTCATTTGGGCATTGCGTTGATGACATGAAATCACTAATCCGCCAGAGGCCATAGGGGTCGCTCATCGTAATCACTAGTCACAAGTCCAGTTGGAGCAAATTCTTACGGAGCTGCCACGCAGAGAATGACAAGCAGCGCAATAAAAGTACTGCGTTGCTTGGAGATAGCCCTTCCGTAAATACTGGAATATCAGCTGATATGACGACTCTGCAAAGCAGCTCGATCCCCGCTTCAAACCGCCTCAATGCCCCAACGCCAATAACTGGAAAACCGGAATGGGAGTCAGAGTCTTCCGACTACACGCTGAAGACCACTGAGAACAAGTTCACAGACGCCAAGGCAAGGGACATAAAGAGCGGCACGCTCAACGTTGAGACCGAGAAGCTGGTCGATGCCGTATTGTTTCCCGGGAAAACGGGTTTACCTAAAGTGCAGGTCAGAACGTTTGCGGTAGATGGCATTCAGTCCAAGGATATGATTTTCGTGGAGCGGGTTCCTGCTGAGTCAAACCGGCCGAATATCGTCTTGTTCATGCCGCAACAAGAGGGTAACTCTTTCATTTCATTCGATAACAAAGAGCAGATGAACACGTGGCTCAAGGGTGTGGCCACAAATCCCAACCAATGGGAAAAATTTTCCGCCCACTTTGCCGAAGGCGGTGGACCGATCCGTGATCAGCGGATCAAAGACGTCATGACGCGATATGTCAACGACGATGTCAATGCCATCGTTGGACCTTATATGCATGTACAGGGCAATATTTTTGACCAATTGGACAAAGAGATAAATAGTCCTCCGGCACCGGTGAATGGCCTGACCGATCTTCAAGAAGTCAAAGAAACAGAGACAGGCCGCACATTGTATTCAGGTCAGCGTCCAGACGGCGAAAAAGTACTGTACGAGTACGACGCCTACGGCAATCTTTTGGGGGAGGGCAATAAGGGGAATTTCTATTTTCTACAGAACGGCATCAATAGCAGTCGCCCGCTCACGCCTATGAGCCAAAAGGAATATGCCATCGCGCTGGAGCGTGAAATCAGCAAAAACGTTGGCGCTGACGATTTACGCGGCTTGTTTGACGAGTTGGTGGACCATCTCGAGCACCCTTTTCAGGGCATCGGTGAAGCGTTGAACGCTCTTGGTATCAGCAAGTCGGCGGCCGACACCATTGAGCGATATTTGGATAATCCCTTTAGTGCGCTTCTGCTTGATTTGAATAAAAACAATCAGATCGGCAAGGTATTTGGTGTAGACAAAGCAACCATGGACGGCGTCTTGAAAGGCGTAGGGGATGTCGCTCAGGGATTTGTGCCCTATTACGGGCAGGCCCGGATGTTGGGCGGTCTTTTAGCCAAGGCCATCAGAAATGAGCCGTTGAGTACTCAGGAAACACGCGACCTGGGTGACGGATTAGGCCTGAAGCCTCACAGCCCGGCACGAAAAAACATACTGCCGCAAACGTCTGAGATACGCCCGGGGCCAATTCGGCCAAAGTTTGAAGAAAAACCGGTGGATGAAAAACCGGTTCTGTCGACGCCAGAAAACGAGTACTCGGTACAAATGGGCGGCCCCATGAATAATCTGAATGTGATGGGGGAAGAGGTCCATACATATACGGATACTTATAAACAGGGAAACCGCCTGAATATCGTCGCGCACGGGGTTAAGCGCGGATTTTTCGACAAGGTGCTTGGAAGACCTTCAAAGGCAATCATTAATAACAAGGAATATACAGCCCTTGAGTTTGTTAACTATCTGAAAGCTAAAGGCGTCGATCCGGCAGACCCAAAATTTGACAGCGTTCGGCTATTGATTTGTTACTCAGCTGATGGTGGAGAAAATTCCTTCGCGCGCGAATTTCAACAGGCGGTGGGGAAGCCGGTAAAAGCCTATGAAGGGACGGTGACCGTCACTCATGGATCTACCAATCTGGAAAACGTCCGTCAAATGCTGATTAAGGAAATCAAAGGTGTGCTTCCTAATTTATCCGATCAAGACGTCGACACCATCGCGACTCAAAAAACGCAGGGCCTCTTCAAACAAAAGGTTCAGCGCGTTGAAAAAGCTGACGGTACATACATTCAACTCAAGAGGAGTAATCAAAATGGAGTGCCAGAAGTTGTAATGCAAAAAATCAGCTATAGACCGGTTGTCTTCAGTCGATAGCTTAAGGACCAGCCAACGGCGGTAACCGCCGCTTGACCGGTGTTTTCTTGATGATGGCAGTGTTGGTTTCAGCATAGGCATTGATCCGATCCAACAGGCTGTCCAGGTGATCCATGGTGCGCACATGCAGCCGCGCGATGAAGCAATCATCGCCGGTCACCTTGTCGCATTCGGTGAATTCGGGAATTGCCTGGATTTGTCGCTCCACTTCCTGCAATTTTCCGGGCAGTGGGCGGATGCGCACGATGGCTTGCAGCAGGTAGCCGAAATGCCTGGGGTCGATGTCGACGGTGTAGTGGGTCAGCACGCCGCGCTCTTCGAGACGACGCAAACGTTCGCCGACACTGGGCGAAGACAGCCCGGTGATACCCGCCAGAGCCTTTAGCGACAGGCGTGAGTCGCCCATCAAGGCGGAGATAAGTTGCTGGTCGATGGTATCAATCATGGTTTCCACCTAATAAGTAAAGGCAATCCAGCGGTTTTGCCTTTTTTAGGCGCTGGATCCGCTCCCGAGCAGATTGCCATAATTGAGCCTCACTTGAGGAGCTTCAATCATGAACACATCCATCCGTCGCGGGTCGTGGGAAATGGTCGCCGCCATGCTGATTTCGGGCACCATCGGCTGGTTTGTGCTGGTGTCTGGCGTATCGATAATCGAAGTCGTGTTCTGGCGCTGCGTCATCGGCGGGCTGACGCTGTTACTGGTGTGCGCATGGCTGGGGTACTTGCGACTGGACCTGCTGACCTGGACCAAGCTCGGCTTGGCGATGCTCAGTGGCGTCGCGATTGTCGGTAACTGGTTGCTGCTGTTCGAATCCTATTCCCGTGCGTCGATTGCCATCAGCACGGCGGTGTACAACGTGCAGCCGTTCATGTTGGTGATGCTGGCGGCGGTGTTCCTAGGTGAAAAGATTACTATGCAAAAACTCGCATGGCTGAGCGTGGCGTTTCTGGGGATGTTGGCAATTGTTACCGCTCATGGCAATCAACAGAGCGGCGGCGGGGATTACCTGGTGGGTATCACGTTGGCGCTGGGCGCGGCATTCCTGTATGCGACTGCGGCGTTGATCATCAAGCGCCTGAAGGAGGTGCCGCCACATTTGATGGCATTGATCCAAGTCGCAACCGGGGTGGTGGTGCTGGCGCCTTTAGTGTCCTGGAACAGCCTGCCAGCTGCGCCGAGTGCCTGGGCGGCACTGGTAACGCTCGGCGTAGTACACACCGGCTTGATGTATGTGTTGCTGTACGGCGCGATCCAGAAATTGCCGACGGCCATTACCGGTGCACTGTCGTTTATCTACCCGATCGCGGCGATCTTCGTCGATTGGATTGCCTTCGGGCACCGACTGGGCTGGCTGCAATGGCTGGGGGTAGCGGCGATTTTGCTGGCGGCTGCCGGCCTGCAGCGCGGCTGGAGATGGCCTCGCCCCGCTCGCAGTAGCAACGCCGCTCGTAAGGCGCACTAACGGTAAAGCGCGCACCGATTTTTTGGAAGCACGCTCGCTCCTACCGTTGGGGCTCAGTGCGTGCCCTGAAAAATAATATTCTCCGGGTTGAAATGCTCCACCGCGCTGCCCGGCTGCGGCAAGCCAAGGATATGCCCCTTGATCTTGCCCACTACGTGCATCTCGCACGGCTTGCAGTCGAACTTCAGGGTCAGCACTTCATCGCCGTGGATCAACTGCATCGGTGCGACCTTGGTCTTCACGCCCGTGACACCCTTGGCCTGTTTAGGGCACAGGTTGAACGAGAAGCGCAGGCAGTGCTTGGTGATCATCACCGGCACTTCGCCGGTTTCTTCGTGGGCTTCGAAGGCGGCGTCGATCAGCTTCACCCCGTGACGGTGGTAGAAGTCGCGGGCTTTCTGGTTGTAGACGTTGGCCAGGAACGACAGATGCGCTTCCGGGTAGACCGGCGGCGGGGTGGTTTCGGCTTTGCGTCCACCGCGCGGGTGAGCGGCCACACGGGCGGCGGTCAGCGCTTCGATCACTTCGCGGCGCAAAGCCTTGAGCTGCGAGTTGGGGATGAAGAACGCCTGCGGCGCATCCAGTTGGATGTCCGTCGCATGGTATTCGGTGGTGCCCAGTTGGCCGAGCAGGTCGCGCAAGGTATCCAGCGCCTGCTCCGGTTTGTTGGCCACGCCGAATGGGCCGGGCAGGGTGGCGCTGGCGCTGATGCCTTCTTCGCTGGTGGCGGTGACTTCCAGCTGCGCTTCGCGCAGACGTGCGGCCCAGGTCAAGCCGATACGGCGCTCGGATGAAGTCTTGAGCAGCGCTTGTTGCCAGTTGTGGTCCAGGTTACGGTTCAACGGGTGGTTCGGGCGCAGTTGATGCAGACCGGCCGGCATTTCATTCGGCTCAACGCGGTAGCGGTAGCGCTTCTCGCCGCCTTCCTCGAACTCACCCTTAGGCTCGGCGATGTTGGCGCGAAAACCCACCACTTCGCGCTTGATCAGCACATTCAAACCGTCGCCATTGGACAGCGGCTCATGGGTGACCACCTGCAGATCGCGCTTGCCGGCTTTTTCCACCACACCCACCGGCAGGCCAGTGAAGGTCGGGGTGTCGAAGGCACCGATGTCGACCTTGCGGTCGGTGACGAAATAGTCGGTGCTGCCGCGGTGGAAGGTTTTTTCCGGGTCCGGCAGGAAGAAGTGCGCGGTGCGGCCGCTGGACGCGCGAGCCAGGTCCGGGCGGTCTTCAAGCACGTCATCCAGGCGCTGGCGGTAATAGGCGGTGATGTTCTTCACGTAGCCCATGTCCTTGTAGCGGCCTTCGATCTTGAACGAACGCACGCCGGCTTCGACCAGCGCGCGAATGTTGGCGCTCTGGTTGTTGTCTTTCATCGACAGCAGGTGTTTTTCAAAGGCCACGACGCGGCCCTGGTCATCTTTCAAGGTGTACGGCAAACGGCAGGCCTGGGAGCAATCACCCCGGTTGGCGCTGCGGCCGTTCTGCGCGTGAGAGATATTGCACTGGCCGGAGAACGCCACGCACAGGGCACCGTGGATGAAGAATTCGATGGCGGCATCGGTTTCGTCGGCGATGGCGCGGATTTCCTGCAGGTTCAGCTCACGGGCCAATACCAATTGCGAGAAACCGGCCTGGTCGAGAAACTTGGCGCGGCCCAGGGTGCGAATGTCGGTCTGAGTGCTGGCGTGCAGCTCGATGGGCGGAATATCCAGCTCCATCACGCCCAGGTCTTGCACGATCAACGCATCAACGCCGGCGTCATAGAGCTGATGGATCAGCTTGCGCGCGGGCTCCAGTTCGTTGTCATGCAGGATGGTGTTGATGGTGGTGAAGACGCGCGCGTGATAACGGCGGGCGAACTCCACCAGGGACGCGATATCGCTCACGTCGTTGCAGGCGTTATGGCGCGCACCGAAGCTCGGGCCGCCAATGTACACGGCGTCGGCGCCATGCAGGATCGCCTCGCGCGCGATGGCGACATCGCGGGCAGGGCTGAGCAATTCCAGGTGATGCTTGGGCAAGGACATAGTTTTTTAGTCAGGCTTGTCACGGTTGAGGCGCGCATTGTAGCTGTGAAATGCCTGACCGGCACCCACTCAGGCTTGAGCGGCCATCGCGGTGACTTCCACACGCATGCCGTCTACCGCCAACGCGGCAACCCCAACCGCCGCACGCACGGGCCAGGGCTTGGCAAAGAAGCGTTTGTAGACCTCGTTGAAGGCTGCACGATCGGCCATATCCGTCAGATAAATGGTCAGGTGCATCACCCGGTCCATGGAGCTGCCGGCCTTTTCCAGGGCGACTTTCAAGGCTTGCAGGGTGCATTCGCTTTGTAGGGTGATATCGCCCAGTTCCAGGCTGCCATCGGCGCGGGTCGGGATCTGGGTGGACACCAGGATGCCGTTGAAGCCGATCACATCAGAAGAGATCGAATCGGTATCGGGATCCGGGGTGTAGTGCAGGTCGTGGTTGGCCATGGGCGCCTCTCGTTGGCAGTTTGAGAAAGGCGCCATGGTCCCCGAAAATGACGGTAGGGGCAAACTACGCCCAGCGGCGGAACAACACGCTGGCATTCACGCCGCCAAAGCCGAAACCGTTGGACAGGGCGTATTCAATCGGCATCGGCCGGGCCTGGCCGCGCAGCAGGTCCATGCCGTCGGCGAGCGCGTCGGGATTTTCCAGGTTGAGGGTGACCGGGGCCACCTGGTCGCGCAGGGCGAGTACGGTAAAGATCGCTTCGATACCGCCCGCAGCCCCGAGCAAGTGGCCGGTGGCGGATTTGGTCGAACTGATCGCTGGGCTGCCGCTGACACCGAAGACCGTTCTGATAGCGGCCAATTCACCTTTGTCACCCACTGGGGTCGAGGTGGCATGGGCGTTCAGGTACTGCACCTGACCTGCATCGATACCGGCCTGACGCAAAGCCTGCAGCATCGCCCGGCGTGCACCGTCGCCGTCTTCCGGGCCGGCGGTCATGTGATAGGCGTCGGCACTGGTGCCATAGCCCACCAACTCGGCAATCGGCTGTGCACCGCGCGCCAGGGCGTGCTCCAGTTCTTCGATGACCAGGATGCCGGCGCCTTCGCCCATGACAAAGCCGTCACGCGCCTGGTCGAATGGCCGCGAAGCCAGCGCCGGGCTGTCATTGAAGTCACTGGACAACGCACGCGCCGCCGCAAACCCGGCCAGGCTGACGCGATGGATCGCCGCTTCGGCGCCACCGCACACCGCTACATCCACTTCACCGGCACGAATCATCCGTGCCGCGTCGCCGATAGCCTGCACGCCAGCTGCACACGCGGTCACCGGTGCGCCCAGTGGACCTTTCAAGCCATAGTTGATCGACACATGCCCGGCGGCCATGTTGCTCAGGAAGGAGGGGATGGTGAACGGCGACAACCGCCGTGGGCCCTTGCTATCGGTGGTGCGTACCGCATCGGCAATCGCTGGGAAACCGCCGACGCCCGAAGCGATGATGGTTGCCGTGCGTTCCTGCTGCTCCTGTGTGGTTGGCGCCCACCCGGCCTGCTTCAAGGCTTGATCCGCTGCCGCCAGGGCGAACAGGATGAAGCGGTCCATCTTGCGCTGTTCCTTGACTGCCAGCAGCCGGTCGGGGTCGAACCCGGCTGCTGGGTCCTGCTGTACGCTTTGCACCTGGCCGCCGATGCTCACGGCCAGGTCCCCGATCAGTTCTTCCGGTAGACGACGAATGCCCGACTGCCCGGCCAACAGGCGTTGCCAAGTAGATTCCACGTCAGCGCCGAGCGGCGTCAGCGCGCCCATGCCAGTCACAACGATGCGTTTACTCATGATCAATCGACTCCGGTTGCGGTGAGAGAACAGACCCTATGGACGTCACTATCATCATGAAAGTAACATGGCGTCACGCAAATAGGCACTGATTCAAGGAACCCTCCATGCAACGCAAATCCCTCACCCGCGACGAATGTCCCATCGCCCGCAGCCTTGAACGGGTAGGGGAGTGGTGGAGCATTCTGATTATGCGCGACGCGCTGCAGGGCCTGCGCCGTTTCGATGAGTTTTCCCGCAGCCTGGGCATCGCGCCCAATATGCTTACACGTCGCCTGAACGCCCTGATGGAGGCCGGTATGCTGGAGCGCCGGGCCTACAGTGAGCGGCCGCCACGCTATGAATATGTACCGACGGCCAAGGGCGAGGATTTCCGCATGGTGTTGATGTCGCTGTTGGCCTGGGGCAACCGGCATTACGCCGAGGAGGGCACTCATGTGGCGTTAGTGGAACGTACGACAGGCGCGCCGGTGCAGCCGATGTTGGCCCGTGCGGACGGGCAGCAGGTACCGCTCGATCAGTGCGTGTTGCAGGCCGGCCCGGCTGCCAGTTCCGGCATGCGCGAGCGCTTGGCCTTGCTTGATGCAAAGCGCTGATTACACGAGTATTTGACGCCAGAAAATAATCCCTCCAGGGCGCGTAAAGTCGCGGATGTCCCAGCCGATAGCCATTCAAGACACAGGGTTTTCCGCACGGCTGAGGGTACGTCCATGTTCAATAAAGCACTCAAGACAGAACTGTCGGCCAGGACGGCCGAAGTCACCGAGTACAAAGGACTGATCGCCGCACTGGAACGCTCCATGGCCGTGGTCGAATTCGACCTCAACGGCACAGTGCTGCGGGCCAACGACAATTTCCTCAAGACCCTGGGTTACAGCAGCGGCCAACTGGCCGGTAAAACCCACCGCGATTTTTGCCCGGCAACACTGACCAACAGTCCGGCCTACAGCCAGTTCTGGGGTGAATTGAAAGCGGGCAAGTTTGTTTCCGGCACTTTCAAGCGCGTGGATGGCAACGGCAAAACCGTCTGGCTCGAAGCCAGTTACAACCCGGTGCTGGATGAGCGTGGCCAGGTGTTGAAGGTGGTCAAGTACGCGCTGGACGTGACCGGGAAGGTCGAGCAGGAGGCCGCCACCCGCAGCAAACTCACGGCCCTTGACCGCGCAATGGCGGTCATCGAGTTCGATTTGAGCGGCCAGGTGCTGGACGCCAACGCAAACTTCCTTAACGTGATGGGTTACACCCTGGCGGAAATCAAAGGCAAACATCACCGTCTGTTTTGCGAGCCGACGCTGATCAACAGCCATGAATACACTGACTTCTGGCGCCGCTTGAACAACGGCGAATTCTTCACTGGCCAATTCAAGCGCCTGGGCAAGCATGGGCATGTGGTGTGGCTGGAAGCCAGCTATAACCCGGTGTATGACGGCGACGGCAAGCTGATCAAGATCGTCAAGTTCGCCAGCGACATCACCGAGCGCGTGGAAAAGTTCGAAGAGGACTCCCGTGGCGCGTCGCGGGCCTATCATATCTCCGCCGAAACCGAGCGCTTTGCCGAGCATGGCACCCAGGTGATCCAGGAGACAGCCAGCGAAATGCGCCGCATCGCCGACAACATTGGTGCTTCTGCGCGTTTGGTAGGGCAATTGGGCGATCGTTCCGAGCAGATCACTGCGATCGTCAACACCATTCGCGGTATCGCCGACCAGACCAACCTGTTGGCGCTCAACGCCGCTATCGAAGCGGCACGCGCCGGGGATCAAGGGCGCGGCTTTGCGGTGGTGGCCGATGAAGTCCGTCAACTGGCCGGGCGCACCAGCCGCTCGACGGCGGAAATTGCCGAGATGATCGGCATGATCCTCTCGGAAACCCGTGACGCAGTGACCAGCATGAACGCCACCCAGGAGGGCGCACAACGCGGCGTCAGCCTGGCCGATCAGGCCGGTTCGGTGATCCTGCAGATTCGCACCAGCACCAGTGATGCAGTGGAGGCAGTGAGCATGTTTGCGTCGAAGCTGGACGAGTCGGAAGTCATTCCCAAGACCGCAGTGGGTTGGGTGGGCTGACGTAACCCAGTGGTGAGGGGCGCTTGTCCCTCACCACAAAGGCTATCTACAGCAAGCAACCGGGCGTTGGCGCTTTTTGCATGCAAGGAAAGCGGAGCGGGGCGCTTTACTCTTTTACATCCATGAACTCTTGCGCCCACGCCACGTAGCTTTCCGGCAAGGTGTAAGTGTGCGTCAGCTCAGTGGCACTGAGGTTATCGGTGCTGTGGGTCAACTGGCGCTGGGCTCGCAGACTGTCGTACGTCGCCTTGATCGCGGCAAAGTAAGCACCGTGACCGGCAACCACCACGCGCACGCCGAGACTCGCCAGGCGCTTGGCATCATTCAACTTGGGATTGCCATAGGTCACCAGCATCAGCGGCACCGTCAGGTTCTCCGAGATCTTCTCCAAGTGCTCGAAATCCGCCACTCCCACCATGCAGATCCCGTCAGCGCCGGCTTTCTGATACGCCAAGGTTCGCTCGATGACGGCTTCGGTCGGCAACACGCCGGCATTGGTCCGGGCAATGATCGACAACTCGGGATCAACACGAGCCTCCAGCGCAGCGCGGACTTTGCCGATGCCTTCCTCAATAGAGATCAGGTCGGTGGACTTGCGGCCGAATTGGGCAGGCAACAGCGTGTCTTCAATCGTCAACGCGGCCACACCGGCACGCTCAAGTTCTTCAACGGTGCGCATCACGTTCAGCGCGTTACCGTAGCCGTGGTCGGCGTCGGCAATGAACGGCAATTGGGCGACACGGCCAATACGGGTGGCCTGCTCAACGAACTCACTCAGGGTAATCAGCGCAAAATCGGGCGCGGCCAATACCTGCAACGAAGCAACAGAGCCGCCGAGGATACCGACTTCGAAACCCAAGTCCGCGGCGATACGCGCTGACATCGGGTCAAAGACGGAGGCGGTTTCAACGCACGCAGGCGTTGCAAGCAATTCACGGAAGCTACGACGCAGGGCGGTGTGGGACTTTTTTGGCATGATCTTTCCTGGTTGGGGCCATTGTCGACATACGATCAATGCCTACTGATAGGTGTGTGAGATTACCATGTAGGCAAACGCAGGATTATGACGTTTGAGAATGGCCTATGCACAACACAGATATCGGCGGCGTCGTTAAGGGGGCACACAGGCTCAATCGGCAGACAAACCGTTAGTGAGCAATTGAGCCTTGAGGTCGACACGGTAATTACGCGCGTAGGTGCGGCCGATGGTACTGGACCAGGACTGGCCATCAGCGCGTCCGATGATCTGCCAATGACGCATGAGATGTTGGTCGTAAGCCACAATGGCCGGCGCCAGCGCATCCGTAGTGTAACGCTCATAATGACAAAACGTGTCGATGGACAGTCGCGGCTTCTGTGCCGCCGGTACACGCACGTGCCCCAGGACCATGCCGCACAGGGCGAAGGTATTCTGGGGAAGGTCCAGTAACTTGATCATTTCCAGGGCGTTGGCGCGAATACCACCGACGGGTACTACGCCTAACCCCAGCGAGCGTGCAGCGACCATCATGGTGCTGAGCACGATACCGCCGTCGGTGCTGGCGGCGATCATGCCTTCGAGATGACGCTGGATCTGGTGTTCGTTTCCGTTGAGTGCGGCGCCGACTGCGGTCTTGTGAAAGTCCACCACCACGGTGATAAATACCGGCGCCGCTACGATCCAGGGCTGGCCGCCAGCCACCTCTGCGATGCGCTGACGGGTCTGCGCATCGCGCACCACAACAACCGAAATGTGCTGGGCATTGAATGAGGTCGGAGCTTGGTGGCCCGCGCGCAAAATGGCGTTCAGATGCTCGTCACTGACGGGCGTGGCGTGGAAGCTGCGTTCGCTGCGGTGGCTGGCGAGCAAGTCGAGGGTTGGCGTCATGCCTTATTCCTTTAAGGGCTGCTGAAGCGTTAAGAAACAGTGAGTTCAAGTGAGTGGCTGAATGTTATAGACGCAGCGTCGGTCGCCGGAGATCAAATGCTCGCAACGCTCGACACTCGCGTCATCGCCCATGGCTGCACGAAATATTTGCAACTCCGAGCGACAGAAACCCTGACATTTACGCGCCGCGGCACAAATCGGGCAATGGTTTTCGATGAGCAGCCACCCTTTGCCTGCGGGTTCCATATGCGCCATGTAGCCAGCCAGCTCGCGAATACGCACCAGAATGCCGACCTTTTCTTCCAAAGTCGAAGCTTGCGAGCAGGCCTGGACATACTCCTGGCGATTGGTGGTTTCCATGCTGGTGATGATTTTCTCGATACCGTCACTGCCGAACACACCCTCGATGGACTCGATCAGGTGCAGGGTCAACACGCTGTGGGAATCGGGAAACTTGTTTTGCGCGGTGTCGGTGAGTGCCCATTTCAAGGAGGGGCGCCCCGCGCCTTTGGTGGGCGCCGAAACACCGACGATCAGCTCTGATGTCTGCAATTTCTGGATTTGCTGGCGGGCCGCTTCAAATGTGAGCTCCAACAGGGAAGCCAGTTCGGTGGTTTTGAGTGGGCCACGGGTTTTGAGCAAAAACAGAATGCGATCAGCAGTGGATGACGGGGTGTCGTCAGTGGGTCTGGAGGTCATAAATTGCGCGTAACCATGGGGAGTGAGCACGTCACTGAAGTTTGTCGACCTTTGGCGCCATCCATTGCGTAAGGGGAGAGGGGATGAGCATAGTCATTTTTATTGACTAGGAAAATATTTAATAAATCGAATAAGTAATTATTTATTGATAGCGAATAATTATAAAAGACTGCGCTTGCTTTTATGATTCTTGGGGCTAGGCTGGTAGCGAGCTTTTCAAAGCCACTGGCTACACGTTCAGTTGCATACGACTCCGGACCGTTAAATACGCGTCGCGCCCAAGTACCGAACACTTGCCGACGTCAGTGAAAATAACAATACCCAAGGAAGAGAATCAGTATGACTGTGCAAAAACCGACAACTATTTATGAGCACGCCCAAGAGGTCACGGCCCTCAACAGCGTAGTCGACCTGGTGAAACTTTCCGACCAGTATCGACAGTCCGCCATCCTTCACTTCGCGGTAGCTCAACAGCTCTTCGATCATACAACCCAATCCGCCACTGCCCACGCCATCAGTCAACAACTGGGTTGGGTCACCAACAAGGCAAAAATTTTCCTCAATGGCCTGGTTGCCCTGGGGCTGTTGAAAAAAAACCAGGATACCTACGTCAACCAGCCCCTGGCCCAGCGTTTTCTGGTCAGCAGCAGCGGCGAGTTCATCGGCCCTATCATTGCCCACCAGCGCTTGCAGTGGCAAAACTGGCCGCGCCTGGGGGAGATCCTCAGCAGCGCCGACTCCTTGGATTTCCAACAGGAAAATCGCTTCAAGCACGACATCGCCGCGCGCGATGCCTTTAACGATGCGATGGTGCGCTTCAGCCAACCCATGGTCGATGTACTCAAAGAATTGCCGGTTTTCGACAGTGCGAAAAAAGTCGTCGACCTGGCCGGTGGGCATGGCACCTATATCGCTGAAATCGCACACCGCCACCCCCAGGTCCAGGGGGAGATCTGGGACTTGGCAGCTACACGCCAGTCGGCTGAAAGCACCATCGAGAAATACCAGTTGGCAGGGCGACTCACGTTCAAGGAACGCAATCTGCTGGACCTGGCACGTTACAAGGACGAGCGTGCAGATGTGGTGATGGTCAATGACTGCCTGCACTATTTCACTCGCGAAGAAACCCGTGCGTTGCTGAGCTCGGCCGCGCAGCTTGTGAATGACGGCGGTTCGCTGCTGGTGCTGAGCATGACCCTGGATGACGATGAGATTCATCCGGTCCTGTCGGCGGATTTCTCCCTGCACATGATGGTCAATACAGTGCATGGCGAGTTGCACCCCACCGGCTGGCTCGCCGAGCAGATGGCGGCCCAGGGTTTCGAGGTGGTGCAAGAGCCTATCGGGCGCTACAGCCTGCTGATCGGACGACGCGCCGAGAGGAGGGAAGGCTGATGTTGCGATTTATCACTCTGTACTCCGCTGATACGGCGGCACCGATGAGCGCGTTTCTGGCGTCGTTGAACAGCTGCGCCAAGACCGCCGGCTTTGAACTGTGCACGGCCGTGGAAGGTGCCCGGTTACCCGAGGCTGACGGGCTCATCCTGCTTGTGTCAGCTGCTGATAGCCCTGATGCACTGGACGCTCGGCTCAAGGCATTGGCCGATGTCTATCGCAACAAGGCGGTCAGCGTCATTCGCCTGCACGAAGGCAAGGCCGCCCACCCGTTTGCTGAACCGCTGAACGCGACATTGCTGCAAGACGCCGCGTGTTTCATCTACCCCCATGGGCTTGCGCTCAATGGCGCGGACGGGTCCCTGGAAACGGTCAAGCACTGGCTGGCCGGTTTCTCCAAATTCACCGCGGCGATCAAGATGTGGCGCTCCCTGGAGGGGGTGTCCATCGCCGCCGCCGCCCAGCAATCCCAACGGCCACAACTGGCCCATATCAATATCCTCACCCGCGATCTGGAGGCCTCCCAGGCGTTCTATCGCGAGATTTTCGGCGCGCGCTATTGCTACAACCTGGGACCGCACAAAGTGGTCATGGAGTTGAATGGCTTCGACTTTTTTATCGAGCGCAATGCCAACTTTACCTACCCGGCGGGCTATCACATCGGCATTCGGGCGCTGCCCGAGGATGTCAGGCGCATCGCCGACAAGGTCGCTGCCGACGACACTATTACCCTGGTCAAGGGCAATGGTCCGGCCCCGGGTTATCACCATGGCCCGGACAACGTCCGCACTGCGGTGTACTTCGAAGATCCCGATGGGTTGGTGGTTGAGGTGTATTCCACCGAAATCGAGATGATCGAGACCAATCGAAGGTTGCTGCTCGACCGACTCTGATACCTGACTGATCAACGCACGCCGAGCGGACCTTCGCTCGGTCGAGGATCTGTTCGCTCGGAATAAAGGTGTACCTATGAAGAATCAATACGGTTGGCACTGGCCGACGTTACCGAGCCCCTTGCCAAAGAACGTGTCTGATCGGGAGTTGATGGGCTACCCGGCGGCTTACGTGGAATATGAATTGAGCCGGCAAATCGCCGACGCCACCGGACAGTTGATGAGTGCTCCTATCGAGCAACTGCTGCGGATGGTCGAGTCCGCTGCCGAACCCCTGGTCCGACGAATTGCCGCCGGTGAGGTGCTGGGCTGCAAGGGCGACCCGCGTATCGATGTATTCAACCCCGACATGCGCGATATTCCCGCCGCCCAGGTGGAGATCGGCCTGGAGCCGCAACGCGTGGACGCAGTCATGACGGCCTACGCAGGTCTGGGCCTGGACCGCAGTTGGATCGAGAAAGAAACCCCCAACCATCGGGTCAGCCTGGCGAGCTTTCGCATCGGTCGCTACCCGGTGACCAACAGCGAATATCGCGCTTTTCTGCTGGACACCGGTTATCCGTTCTTGCCGACCAGTTGGGCCTTTGGCCGCTTTCCCCAGCACCAGGCCAACCACCCGGTGTACAGCGTCAGTGATATCGATGCCGACGCCTACGCCCAATGGTTGAGCCGTCGCACCGGGCGCGCGTTTGCCTTGCCCAGCGAGGCACAGTGGGAATACGCAGCCGCGGGGCTGCAACGCGCGCAGTTTCCCTGGGGCGAAACATTCAATGTCGAGTACGCCAACACCATCGAATTGGGACTGCTGACAACGACACCCGTCGGCGTCTTTATTGAAGGCGCCTCAGCCTTTGGCGTGCTGGACATGGCCGGCAACGTGGAAGAGTACGTTGCCGACGATTATCAGGCGTACCCGGGCGGGCCTGAAATCAGTGATGACCTGGTGCTGGATGTTGGTCGGCACCGAGTGGCCCGTGGAGGCAGCTTCACCCGTTTCAGGGATCTTGCGCGCAATCAGCGCCGACATGGACGTTATCCAAGACCCATCTATGTCATGGGATTCCGTTTAGTGGAAAACAACGTTGACCAGAACGTCTCACCCGCATAGAGGCTTAGTCATGGACACTCCAGTAACGCTGCATACGCAAGTCCCCATCTCGATTCTTGGTGGTTCCGTCAATGCCCAGTTCTTTGGTTTCAAAGGCTTTGACAAACACAACGAACATTTTGCCGTCAGGGCCGGCCAGCCGGATACCGAAGTACCGCTGGTTCGGGTGCATTCGGAATGCATTACCGGCGATGTGTTCGGCTCCCAACGCTGCGATTGCGGCCCGCAGTTGCAGGAAGCACTGAGGGCATTGAATGCCGAAGGCGGCTACCTGATCTACCTGCGTCAGGAAGGGCGCGGAATAGGGCTGTATTCGAAGTTTGAAACTTACCTGCTGCAAGACGCGGGCATGGACACCTACGAGGCCAACCTGGAGCTCAACCACCCGGAAGACTCGCGCAGTTTCGCCCCGGCGGTCGCCATGCTGCGTGCTCTGGATGTCAATCGCTGCCGGCTGCTGACCAATAACCCAGACAAGGTCAAGCAGCTTCGCGACGGCGGGATCGATGTGGTCAGTTCCGTGCCTACCGGGGTGTTCCTGACCAAACATAACCACAACTACTTGCGCTCGAAAGTCAGCAAGTCGCGGCACACCATCAAGCTTTGATTTCATTCTCAAGGAAAAGGAATTTTCGATGAAACATATAGGCCCTATCAGTGGTGTCGCCGCCCATGCGGGTGAATTCATCGCCACCGCCGGTTACGACAACCAAGTCATCTTGTGGAATGCCCGCACCGGGCATTCGATCCACCGCGTCAGCCATGACCACCTGGCCAACCAGTGCGCGTTCAGTGCCGATGGCAACTACCTTGTCAGTGCCAGCAGCGACTACACCGCCCGCGTGTGGGAAGTGCCGAGCATGCGCCTCAAGGCCGTGCTGTCAGGGCATGACGACGATGTGGAAATGGCGGTGTTCTCACCGGACGGCACGTCAATTGCGACCTGCTCGCGCGATCATCAACTGCGCCTCTTCGACCTGGACGGTAACCTCAAGGGCACCTGCCGCGGGCATCAGGCGGACGTGATTTCCGTGGTCTGGTCGCCGGATGGCAAGCGCCTGATCTCCAGCAGCGACGACGGTACCGTGCGCCAGTGGGACACCGCCAGTTTCAAGCAATGCGATGAAGTCGACATCGGCGGCGTCGAGACCGATACCGTCGCCATTACCCGCGCCGGCGTGGTATTTGCCGGGGATGACGAAGGGCGCATTTCGATCATCCATCAGGGCGATATCCGCGCCATCCCCGCCCATGATGCGGGGATCAAGCGCATTGTCTGGAACGACGAAAAACAGCTGCTGGTGACCTTGAGTTATGACCGGCTGGCGATCCTCTGGCGCTTCGACGGCGAGCAACTGGAACAGCTGCGCAGCACCAATCTGCCGAGTATTGTCTGGCCGCGCAGCTGTGCGTTCGTCGGCAGCGATGCGCTGGTGTTCGCAACCTTTGGTTCGCGCTATGCCACCTGGGATTATGAACATGACCAGTGGACTGTGGAAGGGATCCAGCCGGCGGTCAGCATCAATGCCGTGGTCACCAGCGGCGGACAGCAGTACAGCATCGGTGACGCCGGCTTGCTGTTTCGCGATAACCAACCGTTGAGCGGCGTTGGCAGCCTTTGCAACTTCCTGTTGCCGTTCGGACCGTTGTTGCTCACCGGCGGGCAGATGGGCCAGGTGTTCGATGCGCTCAGCGGACGCCTGTTGTACCAGCACCGTTCGCCTCTCAATTGTGGCACTACCTTTCAGCGCAACGGCCAGCTCCACGCGCTGATCGGAACCTACACCGGTGAAGGCCTGGTTTTTGTCATCCATGGCGATAACAGCCTGGAGCTGGTGGCCTCGATCCCGATGCACGACAACGCAATCAAAGGCGTAGCCGCCAATGAGCATCACTTGTTCAGCGTGTGCGCTTCGGCGGCCGCAGCCCTGCACTCGATCGACGACTTGCGTTGTGTACGGCATATCGAAAATGCCCACACGCGTATCTCCAACGGTTGCTGCCGGGTCGATGGCGGTTTCGCCAGTATTGGCCGTGACCTGAAGTTGCGCCTGTGGCTGGACAGCGGGGATGAGGTCTACGACACGCCGCACCGCAACTCCATCAAGTGCATTTGTGCCTCCGCCGACGGCGAGGTCATTGCCACCGCCAACTACAGCGGCACCATTGCGCTGTTCGACTTGCCCAGCCGTTCCTGGCAGCAGGTGCAGCGTCCCACGGCCAGCGGTATCTCTTGCATCACCCACAGCCTTGCCAGCGATGATTTCCTGGCCAGCTCCTATGACGGCCATATCTACGGTATCGCCACCCGTCGTGCCTCTTGACCCAAGGATCGCCAGACATGAACAAACAAGCGCAATTCATGGACATACCGTCGTACCGCGGGGCACTCAATACCTCGTTCGTGCACCGCTACAGCCATGGCGAAGACGAATGGTCGTGGGACATCGGCATGGCCAAGGCCGCTCGGGTGTTTCTCGAGGCACTGGGGCCGACGCCGGACCAGAATATTCTGGACGTGGGCGTCGGCCGGGCGCGGGACGCGTCGGAGTTTATCCAGGCAGGGCACCGTGTGACGGGGCTGGATATTGTTGAAAACTCCAGTTGGCCGCTGCTGCGCAAGCGTTGGGGCGAGCGCCTGCAACTGGTGTGCAGCGCGCTGCAGGACTGGCAGCCGGCTGCGGACAAACAGTTCGACGCCGTGCTGGACAACGGTTGTTTCCATCATCAACACCCTGACGAGTGGCGCGCCTACCTGGCCAACATCCGTCAGTTCGCCCGGCCGGGCGCCTTGATCGGGCTGAACGTGTTTGGAGTCGATGCGAGTAACCCGACGCCAGGCTGGCGAGCAATGGACAACCAGCGTCAAGGCTACTTTTTCACTGAGCAAAGCGTGCGCGAAACCTTCGAAGGGTTTGGCTTCACCTGGCAGGATCTGGTGGTGATCGAGCGTCAGCATGGGGACGCGGTGTATCTCTTGGCGCTGCTTCGCACATGACTGCGGCGCCGTTGTGCGATCGCCATTTCATGGCGCTCGCCCTGGCATTGGCCGATCGGGGCGCCTTCACCACGACGCCCAATCCCAGGGTTGGCTGCGTGATTGCCAGGGACGACGAAGTGCTTGGCCAGGGCTGGCATGTAAGGGCAGGGCAGGCACACGCCGAAGTCAATGCATTGCGCGAAGCGGGCGATCAGGCGCGGGGTGCCACTGCCTATGTCACGCTGGAGCCCTGCGGTGGCCACGGGCGCACCCCGCCCTGTGTCGATGCGTTGATCCATGCCGGTATAGCGCGGGTGGTGGTCGCCAGTGTCGACCGCTCCCAGCACGACAATCAGGGCATCGAACGGCTCAGGGCGGCGGGGGTGGTGGTTGATCACCTGCCGTGCCCCGAAGCGCGGGAGCTGAACCAAGGTTTCTTTTCGCGCATCGAGCGTAAGCGACCCTGGGTGCGGATCAAGTTGGCCATGAGCCTGGACGGGCGCACAGCCCTTGCCAATGGAGAGTCCAAGTGGATCACTTCGGCGCAGTCCCGGGACGACGTGCAAACCTGGCGCGCCCGTTCCTGCGCAGTGCTCACCGGCAGCGGCACGCTGCACGCGGATAACCCGCGTTTGACGGTGCGTCTGGCGGATCCGCAGACGGCGTTTGTCGCGCCGCTGCGGGTGGTGCTGGACCAGGATCTCAAAGGCCCCACCGATGCCCATGTATGGGATGGCGAGGCGCCCACCCTGATCTTTCATGGCCCGGCAGTCGTGCCACAGGGCGTGTCGCCTGAGAGCGTACGCTTTCGCCAGGTTGGGCTGTGGGAGGGGCGTCTTGACCTGCATCAGGTCATGGCATGCCTGGCGGAGGAGGGGTGTAACGAAGTCCAGGTCGAGGCCGGGCCTGTGCTGTGCGGCGCTTTGGCGGCTGCCGGCCTGGTGGATGAGTGGCTGATTTATGTCGCCCCCCTGTTTTTAGGCAGTGATGCCCGGCCATTGCTGGGAATCAATGGGCTCACGTCATTGGCCGAGGCCCAGCAATTGTCGATTGTCGAGCAATGCCTGGTGGGTGAAAACCTGCGCCTGCGGTTAAAGCCCATAGGCGGTGAATCACCGTAATCGACCGCCGTTGAGGAGGCAATATAGGGGATAAATAATTACACAAGTAAATACTTTTATAATAAAGTGGCTTTACGTTAATCAGACTTGGTGTATCGAGATGAGATCTACGACAGGGTGGTCGGCATTACTACTTGGAAAGAACGGATTGCGATCTGCGGCCTTGGCTGGAGGGGTTGCGCTTCACGCAATTAATGTCTACTTGGTGACGACGATTTTGCCTTCCGTGGTCGCGGACATCGGCGGCCTCGACTATTACGCTTGGAACACCACGCTGTTTGTAGTGGCCTCGATCATCGGCTCCGTACTGTCGACCAAATGCCTGACGGGCTTGGGCGCAAGGGGCGCCTATGTCTTGGCGGGGGTGATCTTCGCCATTGGCAGCGCGGTCTGCAGCCTGTCGCCGAACATGGCGGTCATGATCCTGGGCCGGACGATCCAAGGGTTGGGTGGGGGGCTGTTGTTCGCGCTGCCTTACGCCATGATTCGATTGGTGTTCGCCGAGCCTTTGTGGCCGCGGGCCATGGCGTTGATCTCTGGCATGTGGGGGGCGGCAACGCTGATCGGGCCGGCCGTGGGTGGCGTTTTCGCTGAGTATGACGCCTGGCGCGCAGCCTTCTGGGCACTCATCCCAGTCACCGCATTATTCATGTTGCTGGCCTGGGCACTGCTGCCGAAAAAAAGCACCGAAGCTCCACGCCGTATTGGCGTCCCGCTGGCGCAACTGGTGCTTTTGAGTGGCGTCGTATTGGCAATTTCAGTCGGCAGTATCAAGCCGGATGCGGTCTATAGCGTCCTGGGCCTGGCGGTCGGCCTCTTGCTGTTGTACTTCGTTTACCGGGTGGAAGTCCGTTCAACCTTTCGGTTATTACCCAAGGGCGCGCTGACTGCCCGCAGCGCGCTGTTGCCGTTGTATTTTTCCATGGGTTTGATGGTGGTCGGCATGACCAGCGAAGTCTTCGTACCGTACTTTCTGCAAGTGCTGCACCTGCAAACACCGCTGCTGGCCGGTTACATCAGTGCGTTGATGGCGGCTGGCTGGACCTTGGGAGCGCTGTACAGCTCCGGGCTCAAGCCCAACCCAGCGATCCGGGCAATTGGCATTGCGCCGTTCTTCATTGTCGGCGGGTTGATCCTGGCATTTATCTTCGTGCCTCGGTCCGGCCCCTCAATCATCAATGTCGTGGGTGTGTGCGCCGGGATGCTGGTGATCGGTACCGGGATTGGGCTGGCATGGCCGCACTTGCTGACTCGCGTACTTGAGAGCGTGTCCGACGATGAGAAGGAGCTGGCGGGTGCGTCGATCACCACGGTCCAACTGATCGCGACGGCCATTGGCGCTGCATTGGCCGGCATGATCGTCAACCTGGGTGGGTTCTCTTCGCCTGGTGGTGTCGTCGGCGCATCGAGCGCTGCGGCGTGGCTCTTTGGTGTGTACGCCGTGCTGTCGGTATTGATCTTCTTCACCGTCAGGCCGGTCACCCGAAAAAAAGCCGAGCAACCGACGTTTGACCCTGCTTGATCGCGCCTTGCGCCGAGACCAGCACCTCCCTCAATAAAGGTGCGGCGACAGCTTATAAGCTGACGCTGCACCCTTCTCTCGAAGGAAAGCCGACGATGAATCTACTGTCCGTTTTGCCGGAGCGCGCCCCTGAGTTTCTTACCGATCCCGACGTTGAGGCACAGGTGAAAAACCTCGAGATAAAAGTACTGGGCGGGCGCCCCATCGGGATCGTCAATAACCAGTTCATCGATTTGATGAGTGCGATTGCAGGGCCTGGCGCGGTCCTGATCAATGGGGAACCCACCGATATTCGTCGCGAAAACCTTTCTTGCTTAAGGTACGGGTTGGGCACCGATGGGGAAATAGCCTATGTACCGATTCAGGCAGGTGCTTGCCACTTGGCGCTCACCGATCATTCACCGCGCAAGCCGGCTTCCTGCATGAATGAGGCCGTCCGTATCAACCGCGAGAGCCCCTACGGGTATTTACCGCTTGGGCATACCGCAGACGTGCCAAATATCTCCTTGGACTCCACTGATAATGCTTCGACATTACTGACGCTGTCGCACTGGCCTTCCAACAAGACCCCTGTGCGCTATAAGGCCAACCTTTCCACGCAAAGTGTTTTCAGCTTTCTCAAGGAAGGCGCTAACGTCGATGGTGCACAGATCGTCACCAGCGACCACTTTGACCTGGATGGGCTGGCCTCGATTTATGCTTTTCTATCGCCGTCCCATGCGATGCATCATCAGCAACTGTTGATCGACATCGCCAGGCTTGGCGACTTTTCGCGGGGGGAGTCACCTCAAGCGCTAAAAACCGCCTTTGTACTCAATAGCTTGGCGGCAAAGGTGCAACTGCCGGGAAATATCGATGCCGATACCGCTTTGTTGCTCAGTTACAGAGCGGTTTTACCCCTCGTCGAGGAGGTGCTGGACCATACCGAGCGTTACGAGCATTGCTATCTCTTGGGCATGGATCATCTTGCGCGCAGTGAGCGATTATTGAGCCATCCGGACATGCAGTTGGTGGAGTACCCGGAGATCGATCTGGCGGTTTTTCACCTGCCAGCTGCGATCAGTCCCAAGCCATTGAACTACCAGCGGCCTTACTTGGGGCTGTCGAATATTGCCTTTCACAACAGGACACGCTGTGGCGTCCTGGCCATCATTCATGGCTCCGTGCTGGAAGTTCGCCAGCGTTACGAGAGCTGGGTCGAGCGCATTTCAGGTATTCCACGTGCCCGCAGGGACCTGGCGATCTTTGCGCGAGCGCTGCAGCAGGATGAGAAAGAAGAGGGGGTATGGCGTTACGGCGGCGTTGAAAACATCATGCCTGCCTTGAAATATGACGGCCCAGGCTCGAGTCGCTACGCGATGGAAACGCTGCTGGTGGAACTCCGACAGTTCTTGCAGGTGGCACCCGTAGCCTGGAGTGGATCACATCCTTGATTGATTCAATAGTCAGCAGCACGTCATTGAAGAGTATGCACGTGTCTCTCCTTCAAACCAGCTCGATCAGCATCGCCACATAGTCACGTACAGCCGGGTAGCTACGGCGCTATACCGCCATGCACGGTTATCCATTCACAGCATTCGGCGCAATACATCGTTGCGAAGGTCGCGGTCGAACAATCGATGCTTGAGCGCACCGGCGATATGAACCACGATCAGCACCAATAAAATATAGGCGAGTACTCTGTGCAGCCATTGGAAGACGACAAACCAATCGTCATTCTTCGTCAGCAGCTCCGGCAGGTTCACGCCGAAAAAGAACACCCCGTCGCTCATGGTGTAGGTGCTCGACATCGAATACCCCATCAGCGGGACGGCAACGATCAGTACGTACATTGAGCGTTGTACAAACCGCGAGAGGAAACGCTCATGCGCCGCCAGAGTCTGCGGTGGCTGCGGAAGTGCCGGTGTGCGAACACGCAAAGCGATCTGCACCAGCACCAGCAGAAATGCCAGCACCCCGAACGATTTGTGCCACGGGTAGTAGAGCGTGTATTTACTCACCACTGCATCATCAAGTCCTGTCATGTGCCAGCCGGCCCAGAGCAGGCCGGCTATGACCACGGCGCGGACCCAGTGCAAGATGCGCAGGGACGCGGGATACCGATCAATTGTTGCTTGTTTTTGAGTGTTCATCGCAGTCTCTTCATTGATTATCAGGGCGTCGAAAACGCACGATTGAATGCCACCCTCTGCGGCCGTGGTCGAAAGGATGGTAGGTGCAGTAACTGTTCTCAGGCGGGCAGCAGCACGGTGATCACTTTCTCCTCGGTGTAGGCCAGCGCGCCGCCAAGCCCGCCTTCTCGGCCAATGCCGCTGGCCTTGACGCCGCCCCACGGCAGGTTGGCATCCAGCGGGCTCCAACAATTGACGCCGATGGCGCCAGCCTTCACCGCTGCGGCTACGCGGTGCGCGCGTGCCAGGTCGGATGTCCATACCGTAGCTGCCAGGCCGTAAGTGGAGTCGTTGGCCAATGCCACGGCTTCTTCTTCGCTGTCGAATGTAATCACCGTGCCGACGGGGCCGAAGATCTCATCCTGGGCGATCGCCATGTCATTGCGGGCGTTGGCGAAAATAGTCGGGCGTACGAACCAGCCCTGATCAGGGGTGGACACGCCTCCGACCAGCAAAGAAGCCCCCTGATCGATGCCAAGCTGGATGTAACGGTTGACGCGATCAAATTGCGCTTTCTTCGCCACCGGGCCCATTTGCACGCCGGGTTGGCGCGGATCACCGACCTTGACCGACCGGGCGGCATCGGCCAGCGCCGCGCCGAAACGCTCAGCGATGCTGCGCTGCACCAGGATACGTGAGCCGGCGGCGCACACCTGGCCCTGGTTGGCGAACAGGCCGAGTGCACACCCGCGCAGCGCGTCATCAAACGAGGCATCGTCAAACACAATCTGCGGGCTCTTGCCGCCCAACTCCAGGGCCACGCGCTTAAACAGCACGCCGGCGGTGCGCTGGATTTCACGCCCCGCGTCGGGGCTGCCGGTGAAACTGATCTTGGAGACATGCGGGTGTTCACACAAGGCGCGACCGACTTCGTTGCCGTAGCCCGTGACTACGTTGATCACGCCGTCCGGGAACCCCGCTTCCTGTGCGAGTGCCGCCAGATGCAGGGCCGACTGCGGGGTTTCTTCCGACGGTTTGATGACCACGGTACAGCCCGCTGCCAGCAATGCGGCAAGCTTCCAGACGGTGATCATCAACGGCGAATTCCACGGCACGATGGCGCCGACCACACCGACCGGTTCGCGTACGGTGTACGAGAGGGTCCGGGTGCCGAAATAACCGCCGGTGGGAATGGTGCGGCCTTCCAACTGGTTGGCCCAGCCGGCGGCCGCGCGCAGGTTGGCAATCGCGTTGGGCAGGTCCATCCGGCGTGGCTCGACGGGGGAGCGGCCAATCGCATTAGCGTCCAGGTCGGCCAGTAACTCGCTGTCGCGCTCGACCAGTTCCGCCAGTTTGAGCAGCAGTCGGCCGCGCTGTGCGCCGTTCAGCTGGCGCCAGACACCGCCCTCGAGTTGGCTGCGTGCGGCCTCGACAGCCCGGTCGACGTCCTCGGCCGAACCGCGGGCGCAACTGCCGTAGACCTGCTCGGTGACCGGGTTGATGAGCTCTATGCGACCGCCGTCGAAGCCTTCGACGCGTGCGCCGGCGATGAAGTGGTTCAGGTGCTCAGTCATGTTGTGCTCCAGGAGTAATGTGCCGTGCTCATGCCTTGAGAGAGGCGTCACCGAAAATGTCCAGCGCATTGAAGAACAGTGTCCGCAAATGGTCAGCTAGGGCATGAAGCGCTTAGGCTTCACGTGTGCCGATCATCTCCGGGGCGCTTCTTGAACCGGTAGCCCGAATCGGCACATGCGGAACGCGCGTTCTGCTTGCAGGCTTGGGTGAAATGAGAGACGCATAAAGAATTTGCAGAATTTCTGCTATCTGCGAATATCACATAGCAAGGCGACCTGAAAACAAGAAGATCGACCGAGGTTTTCGACTTCATGAGAAACCAGAGCATCAGTCATTCTCGTGACATCCACGTCCATGCGGCCACTGTGCAGGAGTGGAGCCAGGACTACAGCCAGCTGACCGCCGGTTCGGCCGAGTGCTCGCTCATGCAACTGACGACGCCGGGTTGCCACGTGTTTCGCGAGCAGATCAACCAGCGCGTGGTGCAGCACGGCGTATCACCGCGAGGCAAGATGTGCTTTGCCGTGCCGATCACGGTGCCGGGGTCGATTCGCATGCAGGGCCGTGACGTGAATGACAGTAGCCTGTTCTTCCTGCACGGTGGCGAGGAGTTCATGTTTCATATGCCGATGGGTATGGAGTTGCTGTCCATCACCTTTGAGAGCGAGCTGTTCGAGCAGGCGCTGGCGCAAACCGCCTCGCCCAAGGAGGTCAGCCAGTTGCTGCGCCAGCCGGTGATCCGGGTCTCCAGCCCACGGTTTGCCCAGGCGCGTCGCCGCCTGCTGGCGCTGTTCGCCCAGGCCCTGGTCCACGAGGACCTCGACAGTACCCGCAACCGGCAGAGTGAGCTGGCGTTGGAGCAGGCGATGCTGGGCGAGTTACTGCAACTGATGAGCGACCCGGCCTGCGACAAGTCCCAGCGCTCGGCGAGCTCCACGCGCAGCTTTATTGTCGAGAAATGCCACCGCCTGGCGACCGAGCACATGCTGGACGTACCCAGCGTGATTGAGTTGTGCCAGCGCCTGCAGGTGAGTCGACGCACCGTGCAGAACAGCTTCCGCTCGGTGACCGACACGACCCCCCTGAATTACTTGCGCTCCGTGCGGCTCAACGGCGTGCGCCGCACCCTGATGTCCACCCGTGCAAGCCAACTGACCATCGGCGATGCCGCTGCCCAATGGGGTTTTTTTCACCTTAGCCATTTTGCCGCGCAGTACCAGGAACTGTTTGCCGAACTGCCGTCCCGAACCGCCCGGGCCGCTATCGCCAGCTGATGACATTGGTCGGGCGCAGTGAGCGCTTCCATGCGTTCCAGCAGAGCTACCTGTGCGATATGGTCACTGGCGCGGCGTCGGAGCTGACCACGCGCATTACCTTGCGCTAGGGCCTTAAAGCCGGTAATCAGCCGGTAATCCAACCTGGGCGCCTCCCTGCGCCAAGTCCTCTCACACGCGGAAATGGCCTACCAGTTGTTGTTGATGGTTGGCCATGGCATGCAATGAAATACTCGCCGCTGAGGCATCGTGCATGCGGCTGGTGAGGGTTTCGCTGATGCCGCGAATGTCACTGACTCGATGGCTGATGTCTTCTACCACCGTGCTTTGCTCCAGGGCGGCGCTGGCGATCTGCTGGTTCATCTGCTCAATCACGTCTACCGCCTGGGAGATATTTTCCAGCGCCGTGCGGGTCTGTTGCACCTGGATCACGCTGCTGCCGGCTTGCTCGCGGCTCTGTTGGGTGCTGTGTTCCACCTCCTGGCTCAGCTGTTGCAGGGTCTCAATCACCGTGCGTACTTGCTCGACCGAGCTTTGGGTGTTGCTCGCCAGGTGCCTGACTTCGTCGGCCACCACCGCAAAACCCCGACCTTGTTCGCCAGCCCTGGCGGCCTCGATGGCCGCATTCAATGCCAACAGGTTGGTCTGTTGCGCGATGGCGCTGATCACGTCCAGCACTTGGCCGATCTGTGCGCTGCTGTCGGCGAGGGCGTTGACTTGCTTGAGGGTGGTGTCCAGGCGCTGATCGAGGCTGATGATGCTGGTCTCGACATTGGAAAATATCGCCTGGCCAGAGCGGCTGGCGCTTTCCGCCGCCGTCGCGGCGTCGGCCGCACTGTGGGAGTGGCGCGCGACTTCCTGGGCGCTGGCGCTCATTTCGTGCAATGCGGTCGCCGCCAGCTCCACTTCGCGGTACTGGCGCTGCATGCCCGCACTGACTTCCCGGGCAATCCCCGACGACGTATCGGCGCTGTTGCGCGTCTCTAGCGAGGCGGTCTGGATGTCGCGAATCAGTGGCTGCAGTTTGTCCAGGAAACGGTTGAAGCCATCGGACAGTTGGCCCAATTCGTCACGACGTCCGGTGGGCAAACGTTGGGTGAGGTCGCCGTCGCCTTCGACAATGGCATTGAGCAAGCCGGCCACCTTCAACAGCGGACGGGTCACGCCGTAGGCGGCGAGCCAGATCAGCAGCATACCCAGGCAACTGGCGAATAGGCCCAGGCCCAGGTTGAGCCAGTTGGCCTCACGGCTTTTGTCGTCCAATTCGGTTTGCATCTGCAGCGCAGGTGCCTGCACCAACGCTTGCGGCACCTTGATTTCCAGTTGCCACGGCGGGTTGCCGGCCACCGTGTCCAGGGCCTGGCGGATATCGAGCGTGGGGGTCGATAGCTCGCCGCTGCGTCCGGCCACCTGGCCGGCAGCTGACAGAATGGTCACCTCACTGTTGCCCTGGTACAGGTCCTGGCCGAGGTTGGCAGCGAGCTTTTGCAGGGTCTCGAGGCTGATGTCCATGCCGACCACGCCCAGGGTCTTGCCATTCACGATCAGCGGCACGGAAATGCTGCTCATCAGCACGTTGCGGCCTTCCACTTCACTGGTATACGGCTCAACCACGCAGGTGCGGTGTTGGGCTTGAGGGCAGACGTACCAGGCGTTTTCCGGATCGCTGCCGGGAGGGGCGTTATTGGTGGTGATCTGCGCTTCGGTCAGCACCTCTTGCACCAGCCGCCCTGGCTGGCTCTGGGACCAATACAGGGCAAAGCGACCTTTCTCGTTGCCCGCCAGGTTGCGTTGCCCGACGAAATCACTGTCTGCGCCGGCCAGTGCATCCGGCAGCAGTATCACGTACAGACCCAGGATTTTTTCGCGGTTGAGTAGCGTCTGGCGAGTCGCGCTGATCAACGCTTCGCGCAATTGCGCGGCACTCAGGCGGCCGTTAAGTGCTTGCTCGCGCAGTTGCAGGACCTGTTGCGCGAACCCCTCGCCATACAGCGCGGTTTCATTGAAGAAGCGCTCCACGTGTTGACCATGCGCGGCCGCCTGGGCCTGCAAGCGCTCTACGGCGGCTTGCCCTAGCAACTGGCTGCTCTGGGCCTTGAGCAAATGCGCGCTTTGTTGGTTCTGGTACACCGAGGCGCCGACCAGCGCGCCGACGACAGCCAGCAGGCAAAGTCCGCTCAGCAGGGTGATTCGCCATTGAATGGTTAGGTGAGTTAGACGCATGACTGGGGTTTCCTACAGAGGGCTTTGGCGGCGAGGGGCCACGGATCGGGCCCTCGCTCTTCTTGTGGTTGCCGGCGTCCGGGTATAGCGCGAGCGACGCTAGCATGCGGGCCATAAAGCACTGGCGACTATCCCGAATCGGCAACACCTGTTGGATTGCCAATGCGCGTTCGACCTGTTTTGGGGCGGCGCTACGGATGCTACCGATTTGGGATAGCGAGGCATTCGGAGGCGGGCATAGGATCAAATTCAGCGCGCAACTAAAACAAAACGCGAATAGGTCCCGATGGAGTCTGGTCGGGCCTCCCAAAAAAGCGACTGCCTCATACAATAAGGTCAACAAAATGAGTGTATCTATCCCGGTCAACAGCTCCACGGAGCTCAAGCGTGGCGCCCTGGGTGTCGGCTTCATTATCTTCTTCGTAGTGTCGGCGGCGAGCCCTCTCAGCGTGATCGCCGGCGGCTTCCCGATTGGCATCATGCTGGGCAACGGGGCGGGGACGCCTGCGTTGCTGATCCTGGCTTTGCTGGTGCTGTTGGCGTTTTCAGTGGGCTACACCACCATGTCGAAGCACCTCACCAACGCCGGAGGTTTCTACGCCTTCACCTCCCGTGGCCTGGGCGGTCTGGCCGGCGGTGCCGCCGGGGTGTTGGCGATGTTTGCCTACAATATCCTGCAGGTCGCGCTGTATGGCATGTTCGGCGGTGTCGTCAGCGGCACCATGGACAGTGTGTTTGGCCTGGTATTGCCCTGGTGGTCGTACTCGCTGATGGCGATGGCGAGCATTGCGATCCTCGGGTATCGCAAGATCGACCTGTCGGCGCGGGTGCTGTCGGTGGTGGTGATCGCCGAGTACCTGGCGATCCTGATCCTTGATTTTGCGATCCTCAAGTCCGGTGGCGACAGCGGTATCAACCTTGACGCATTTGATCGCAGTCATGTGTTCAGCGGTACGCCGTCAATCGGTTTGCTGTTCTGCTTCGCGGCATTCATCGGCTTCGAAGCCACGACCATCTACGGCGAAGAGGCCAAGGATCCGCAGCGCACTATCCCCATTGCCACCTACAGCTCAGTGCTGCTGATCGGCGGGTTCTACGCGATTTCGGTGTGGTCGATGGTCGTGGGAGTGGGCGCGGACAAAATCGTGCCGATGTTGCAGGCCTTGCAGGACCCGACCACGTTTATCTACGGCATGTCCGACCACTTTGTCGGGCCGCAGCTGACCCAAGTCATTCGCATACTGTTCATGGTCAGCATCTATGCCGGCCTGCTCGCGTTCCATAACGCAGCCGCACGCTATTTCTACGCCATCGGCCGTGATGGCCTGTTGCACAGTGTGTTGGGCACCACCCACCGTGTGCATCAGAGCCCGCACATGGGCTCGGCTTTGCAAAGCCTGATCGCCGCGGTGGTGGTGCTGATCTTCGCAGCGCTGGATGCCGACCCGATCCTGCAACTGTTCGCCTGGCTCTCCAACCTCGCCACGCTCTGCGTGATCCTGCTGATGGCATTGACGTCGGTCGCGGTGTGCGTCTACTTCCATCGCCATCCCGAGCTTAGCGTCGGGCTCTGGCGCGGCCGCATCCTGCCGGGGTTCTCGTGCCTGGCGTTGGTGCTGGTGCTGATGCTGGCCGTGGTGCATTTCGACGTGTTGACCGGTGCCAGCCAACTGTTGTCCTACGGCCTCTGCGCGATCATTCCGCTGGCCTTGATCATCGGCGTGGTGCTTGCCGCACGCCTGCGCAAGATTGCGCCGCATCGGTTTCTCGCCCTGGGCAGCCACAAGCTCTGAGGCCCCTCGACTCTCCAGACAATACCGGCCTGCCGTCCCTCGGCCAGGCTCGTCAGCGTGTGAAAGGAAGGTTCCAAATGCACAATTACAAGATGCTCATCAATGGGGTTCAGGTTGCCGGTGACCAGGGGCAGTTCGATGTGATCAACCCCGCCACCGGTGCTGCTTTTGCCCGTTGCCCGGCGGGCTCCCTGGGCCAGCTTGACCAGGCGGTCGACGCGGCGCAGCAGGCGTTCAAAACCTGGCAACACAGCAGTCACGCGGATCGTTGCGAGCGCTTGCTGGCCATCGCCGCAGATATCGAGTGCGAGGCTGAGTCGCTGGCCCGCTTGATTGTGATGGAGCAGGGCAAGCCGCTGGAGCTGGCGTTCTCTGAAGTCATGGGCGCCGCCGCCTGGACCCGTTACGCCGCCGGGCAGGACATTAGCGTGGAGCTGGTAGAAGAAACCGCCACCCAACGGGTTGAACTGCACCGCAAACCCCTGGGCGTGGTGGCGTCGATCACGCCCTGGAACTGGCCGTTCATGATCGCTGCATGGCACATCATGCCCGCGTTGCGTGCCGGCAACTGCGTGATCAGCAAACCGTCGAGCCTGACCCCTCTGAGCACCCTGGACCTGGCGCAGATCATTGCCCGCCATGTGCCTCACGGCGTGATCAACTGCGTGACGGGCGAGCAGGGGTTCGGCAGTGCAATCACGTCCCACAGCGGTATCCAGAAGATCGTCTTCACTGGCTCCACCGCCACCGGGCAAAGCGTGATGCGCGGCGCCGCGAGCAATCTCAAGCGCCTGACCCTGGAGCTGGGTGGCAACGACGCGGCTATCGTATTGCCTGGCACACCCGTCGGAACCGTGGCCGAAGAGATCTTCCAGGCCGCCTTTCTCAACATGGGCCAGACCTGCGCCGCGCTCAAACGCTTGTACATCCACGAATCGCAATATCAGGCCTTCGCGGATGCGCTGACGCAGATCGCGGCGCGCCAAGTGGTGGGCGATGGCCTTGAGGCCGGCGTCACCTTTGGCCCAGTGCAGAACCTCGAGCAACTGGAACTGGTGGATGCGCTGGTCGCCGATGCGCGAGCCAACGGTGCACGTGTGCTGTGTGGTGGCGCCCGCCTGGATCATCCCGGCTTCTTCTATCCGCCGACCCTGGTCGCGGACGTGACCGACGGCCATCGCCTGGTCGACGAAGAGCAGTTTGGCCCCGTGCTGCCCTTGATCGCCTACCGCGATGTCGAGGATGTATTGCGCCGCGCCAATGCCAGCGACATGGGCTTGGGCGGCTCGGTCTGGGGGCCGGATGTCGAACAAGCCCAGGCCCTGGCCAGTCGGCTCGAGAGCGGTGTTGCCTGGGTCAACTGCCATGCGCAGATCCAACCGAATACACCGTTCGGCGGCAGCAAGATGTCCGGGTTTGGTGTCGAGTTCGGCCTTGAAGGCCTGCTGGAATTCACCGGCCAGCAACTGCTGTTCGTGCGTAAGCCAACAGTTGCACCGGAGGCCTGAGCATGTACGAGAAATACCAGACGGCCGAGAAAAAGTTCTGGCACCCCATGGGCTCCAGCGCTCCGGCGCAGCGCTCCAAAACCCTGATCATCGCCAAGGGCGACGGCAACTACATCACTGACATTGACGGCCATCGCATGCTCGACGGCGTAGGCGGTTTGTGGAACGTCAACATCGGGCACAACCGTGCCAGCGTCAAGGCGGCGATTGCCACGCAGTTGGATGAGCTGGCCTATTACCAGACCTTCGACGGCATCGCCCACCCGCGCGTGTTCGACCTGGCTGAACGGCTGACGGGCCTGTTCGCCCAGGAGCGCATGGCGCGGGTGCTGTTCAGTTCCGGCGGTTCCGATGCGGTCGAGACCGCGCTGAAAATGGCGCGTCAATACTGGGTCGCCAGTGGCGAGCCGGGCCGCACGCGTTTCCTGTCCCTGCGCAATGGCTATCACGGCGTGCACATGGGCGGCACGTCAGTGGGGGGCAACGGGGTCTACCACTACAACCATGGCCCGTTGTTGGCCGGCTGCCATTTGCTCGATACGCCATGGCTGTATCGCAACCCCTGGGATTGTCGTGACCCCGACGCGCTGACGGCGCACTGTATCCGCCAGCTGGAAGATCAGATTGCCTTGCTCGGCGCGCAGACCATTGCCGCGCTGATCGCCGAACCTGTACAAGGCGCCGGCGGCGTCATCGTGCCGCCAGCCGATTACTGGCCGCGCCTGCGCGAGGTGTGTGACCGCCACGGCATCCTGTTGATCGCCGACGAAGTGGTCACCGGCTTTGGTCGTGCCGGCTGCATGCTCGGCAGTCGCGGCTGGGGCGTTGCACCGGACATCCTGTGCCTGGCCAAAGGCATCACGGCCGGTTACATCCCCTTGGGCGCCACGTTGTTCAACCAACGCATCGTCGACGCCATCGAAAACAGTGCCGGCTTCAGCAGCATGGTCATGCACGGCTACACCTACAGCGGGCACCCGACCGCGTGCGCGGCGGCACTGGCGGTGCTGGATATCGTCGAAGCCGAGGACCTGCCGGGCAACGCCGCCAGGGTCGGCGCGTATTTGCACGAACAGCTCCGGCCGTTGACCGAGCGTTACGCCGTCGTCGGCGAAGTGCGTGGCAAGGGCCTGATGATTGCCCTGGACCTGGTGGCCGATAAAGCCACGCGCCAGCCCCTGGACCCGGCGGGCGGCCAGCCATCGCGGATCGCTGACGAAGCGCGACGCGCCGGCGTGCTGGTGCGACCGATCGGCAACAAAATCATTCTTTCGCCGCCGCTGACCCTCACGGTCGATGAAGCGGACCTGATCGTTGCTGCGTTGGATACCGCTTTCACCGTCTTCGGCTAGTCCTCGTAAAGCCGGTGCAGCCAAGACTGCACCGGTGTTGTGCCAATACCAAAGACAGCCTTCTAAAAGGCGCACCCACAGGAGCTTGAGCCATGCGGAATTCACTGAATCGTCGAGTGTTTGGAAGCACGCTTGCGTGCACATTGTCGTTATGCACCCTTTACCCGGCCCAGGCTTATGAGCTGTACAGCGATGACAGCCGTCACCTCAACGCCGACATGACAGCCGTGTTCGGCCAGTTCAACAGCCGCAAGAATTACGACGGTACCTCAGGCGGGTCCACCTGGCGTGAGGGCTATATCAAGTATGGTTTGAGCGGCGACCAGGCGTTGGGCGGCAATGGCACCGCGTACGGGGCGTTCGCCTTGGTCAGCTCTGCCACTTGGGGTGATGGCGACCCGGGCGGCAATAGCCTGGGTAATGAACGCACCACCAAGATCGAAGACGCCTACCTCGGCTGGCGTTCCGGCGACCTGTTCCCGGCGCTGGGCAAGGACGGTGTCGATATTTCCGGCGGGCGCCAGGTAGTCAAGGTGGGCCGTGGCTTTCTGATCAACGATGACGGATTGAACCTGGGCAAAGGCCCGGCCGACGGCACGATGAACCGTGGCGGCGCGTATTACCTGGCGGCACGGCACGCGTTTGATCAGACCGCCGTATTGCGCCTGGGCGGGCAAGAGGGCTTGCATGGCAGCCTGCTGTGGCTCAAATCGGACAACCGCGTGCAGGCCGAAACCGAACTGGCCGCGGGTACGCTGGATTACACCAGCCAGCCAGGCACAATCGGCTTGACCTGGATTCATGGCATTGACGTCAACGATCAATGGGCCAGCGACTTTCAACGCCAGCGCAAAGGCATGAACGTCTACAGCGTGCGCGGGGAAGGGGATGCCGGGATCAAGAACGTCAGCCTGGCGTTCGAATACGCCTGGCAAGACAAGGACACCGGCCCGGAGACGGCCTGGTATGGCGAAGCCGGCTACACCTTTGCCGATATTGCCTGGGCGCCCAAGCTGACTTATCGGTATACCCGTTACTCGCAAAAATGGGACGCACTGTTCACCGGTTTGAGCGCGGGCTACGGCACGTGGTTCCAAGGTGAAGTCGCCGGTAACTACGCCGGGCCATTCAACACCAATACCCGCATCCAGCATGTCGGGCTGAAAGCCACCCCGCTGGAAAACCTGACCCTGGGTGCGCTGTACTTCGACTTCAATACCCTGCGCAAAAGCAATGCGCTGAACCTCAACGGGCGCGAGCTGGATGTGTACGCCGAGTGGGCGGTGAACCCGCACCTGATCATCACGCCGCTGATCGGCTTCTACAAACCCGAACAGGGCGCCAATTCAGGCGGCAATCAGGTCGGCGGCAATGGCACCAACCTGTACAGCCAGTTGACGGTGGCTGTTCCGTTCTGATCGCCTAGGTACCGTGCCCGCCCATTGCTTGTGCCGGTCAGGGCGCGGTACTGCTGAGCTGGTTTCGCATGTTTTCGGCGATGCGGCGCGTGGTGTCCATGACCATTTCGACCACGGTTTCCTGGCGCAGCAGCTTGAAGCTTTGCGAGCTGCCGACGGCCGAGAGGCTGCCGACCACTTCGTCGAGGCCCGCCTGGAAGATGGGCGCCGCGATGCCGGTCAGGCCCAGGTTGAGTTCGTCATGGGTCAGGCAGTAACCGTCCTTGCGGATCTTTTTCGCGGCCTTGGCGAAGCCGGCCCAGTCATACGGGCTGTGCGGGTCGTTGGCCATGTGCTCATCGAACAAGCGTTGCAAGCGTCGGCCTTTCTGAAAGGCGATCAACACCTTCGATTGTGCGCCGCGAAAGAATGGCAGCGGTTGTCCGCGCCCGAACGCGAAGTGGTAGGTGTCGGTCGGTTCGGCGATGTAAGTGTTGATGATCCGCCCGTCATAAAACACGCTGGCAAACACCGCCAGGCCGGTTTGCGCGGACAGTTCGTGCATCAGCTCACGCCCGGCCACAAGGATCGGGTCGTACTGGCGCATCATCCAATCCAGCTCGATGACGCGCGGCCCCAAGCCATAGCTGCCGGCGTCCACCCGGACCAGCAGGCCAGCGTCGCACAAATCCTTGACGTAGCGGTACACAGTCGCCCGTGACAGGCCCATGCGCTCGGCAATGGTGTCGGGGTCGATCTTCAATGTCTGTGGACCGAACAGGTCCAGGACACTCAGCAATTTGCTCAGGCTGCTCATTTCTTTCCTAAAAATGGGGGGAGCGCGCGTGCTGCGCGCCGCCCGGCGCTGGCGCAACACTACCGGAGTGCGGGAAAAACGCAATCGTAGCGAGGGATTTTGCCTGCCTGATATCGATAAAATCTCATTAAGTGAGAAAAATACAAATAAAATGCTTGTTGTGAGAATTTTTGTGTGTGATAAATCTCACCACTGTAAACGCTCAAGCAAGAGGGCTGAAAATGAATGGTGCGCAACTGATAGTGAATGCGGCAGCGGCGAGCGGCATCGAATACTGCTTTGCCAACCCTGGAACCACCGAAATCCCCTTGGTGGCAGCCATGGCCAGCGCACCTTCACTCAAACCGGTGTTGTCGTTGTTTGAAGGGGTGTGCACCGGAGCAGCCGATGGCTACGGCCGCATTGCCGGCAAGCCGGCGATGACCCTGACGCACCTGGGGCCGGGATTTGCCAACGGCATCGCCAACCTGCACAACGCGCGCCGCGCCAATACCCCCATCGTCAACGTGATCGGCGACCACGCGTCCTGGCATGTGAACTACGACCCACCGCTGGCCAGCGACATCCAGGCCCTGGCCGGGACGGTTTCGGGCTGGGTGCGTACCTCGCGCACCGCGTCGGGTATTGGTGAAGACTTGCAGGAAGCCGTACGCGCCGCCTGGCAGGCCAAAGGGCAGATCGCCAGCCTGATCCTGCCGATGGACCTGCAAGCCAATGCGGTGACGCACAACGGTGTATTCGCGCCAATACGCCCGCCGGTTCGGCGGTTTGCCGGTGACCGGGTCGAGACAGTGGCACGCGCACTGCGTAACGGGCAGCGCCTGGTGTTTATCGTCGGCGATGAGGGCTTGTCGGTCGCGGGGCTGGAAGCCGCAGGGCGCTTGGCCCAACTGCCTGGCGTGCGCTTGTTTGCCGAGACCTTCCCACGGCTTAGCTACCGTGGCGGCGGTTTGCCGGACTTGGACCGCCTGCCGTATTTCCCGGAAGTGGCGATCGAAATCCTTGAGCAGTACGACCGAGTGGTGTGTGCCGGGGTGCTCGAACCCATCAGCTATTTTGGCTACGAAGGCATCCCATCGCGCCTTGCCGAGCGCGAGCGCCTGCTGACGCTGGCCGAGGTCGGTGACGATGTGGCGGGCGCACTGATCGCGCTGGCCGATGCGCTGAATGCACCGGCCTACGTGCCCACGCCAATGGGCATCGAACTGCCGCCTGGGCACGCGGAACTGACGCCTCAGTCTGTCGGTCAGGTACTCGCCGCTGCGCTGCCGGATGACAGCATTGTCTCGGTTGAAGGCGGCACCTGCGGCTATCCGTTTTTCACCGCCTCCGCTGGCGCCGCACGGCATCGTGTATTGACCAACACCGGTGGCGCGATTGGCCAGGGCATTCCTGTGGGGTTCGGCGCCGCCCTGGCGGAGCACGGCAATCGCGTGTACTGCCTGCAATCGGACGGCAGTGCCCAATACACCATTCAAACTCTGTGGAGCATTGCCCGCGAGCAGTTGCCGGTGGTGATCCTGATTGCCGCCAACCATCGCTACGCAATTCTGCAGAACGAACTGCGCCGTTTCGGCATGACCGAAATGGACCCCCAGGCCTTGCGCCTGACCGTGCTCGACAACCCGCGAATCGACTGGAAAGCCCTGGCCAAAGGCTACGGCGTGCCAGCCTGCACCGTGCAAACCAATGCCCAATTGCAACGGGCGCTGGCCAATGCCAACGCCGCCAGTGGGCCCTGCCTGATCGAGATGGCGCTGTGAAGGAGTCGACGATGAAACAGTTTGAAGTGCTACCGGCGGTCCAGGCATTTCTTTCGCAACCCGGACATCTGTTTATCGGCGGCAGCTGGCAGGATGCTGCCGCCGGCCGGCGATTTGCGGTGGAGAACCCGGCGACCGAAGAAACCCTGACCGAAGTCGCCCAGGGCGATGCCCGTGATGTTGACGCCGCCGTCGCGGCAGCCCGCGCCGCGTTCAGCGGCGCCTGGGCGCTGCAGTCACCCGCCCAGCGTGGCTTGCTGCTGTTCCGCTTGGCGGACTTGCTCGATCAGCACCGTGAAGAGCTGGCGCAGTTGATCACTCTTGAAAACGGCAAGCCCCTCGCGGCGGCGCGCGGTGAAGCGGCCAGCGCGGCGACCATCCTGCGCTACTTCGCCGGCTGGCCGACCAAGATCGAAGGCAGCACGCTGCCCGTGTCGCCGGCCAGCGGGGCGCCGATGCTCAACTACACCCTGCGTGAGCCCGTGGGCGTGTGCGCGCTGATCGTGCCGTGGAACTTCCCGTTGAACATGTGCGTGTGGAAGCTCGGTCCGGCGCTTGCGACCGGTTGCGTGGCGGTGCTCAAGCCCGCCGAGCAAACGCCGCTGGTCGCGATTCGCCTGGTGCAGTTGATCGAGGCCGCCGGGTTCCCGCCCGGAGTGGTCAACCTGATTACCGGTCTGGGCGCTGAAACAGGCGCGCCGCTCGCACAGCATCCCGACGTGGACAAGATCGCCTTTACCGGCTCGACCCAGGTTGGCCGCCTGATCGCCCAGGCCGCCACCAGCAATATGAAAAAGGTCTCGCTGGAACTGGGCGGCAAGTCGCCGAACATCATCTTGCCGGACGCCGACATCGTGCGCGCCGCCAAGGGCGCGGCCGACGGGATTTTCTACAACCAGGGCCAAGTGTGCACAGCGGCCTCGCGGTTGTACGTGCACGCCAGTGTGCTCGATCAGGTGCTCCAGGAACTTGAGCGACACGCCGCCGCCCACGTGCTCGGCAACGGCCTGGACCCCGCCAGCAGCATGGGCCCGCTGGTGTCCGGCCGGCAACTGGACACGGTCAAGCGCTACTTGCAGCGGGGCCAGGAAGAGGGCGCCGAACTGATCTGCGGTGGTGGTCGCCCCGCGCATCTGGAGCGCGGCCACTTCATCGCGCCCAGCGTGTTCCTTGATCGCGCCGAAGGTGCCTGTATCGCTCGTGAAGAAATCTTCGGCCCGGTGCTGACCGTCATGAGCTGGACCGAAATCGACGACCTGGTCGTGCGCGCCAACGATTCGCCCTACGGCCTCGCTGCCGGCCTGTGGACCCGCGACCTGCGCTCGGCGCACCGCGTGGCCGCGCAACTGAAGGCGGGCTCGGTGTGGGTCAACTGCTGGAACGTGGTCGATGCGGCCTCTCCGTTCGGCGGCTACAAGCAATCCGGCTGGGGCCGGGAAATGGGTAAAAACGTGATCGATGCCTACACAGAGACCAAGAGCGTGTTTGTCGATCTGGCCTGAATTGAATAATCACACGAGGTAGTTGCTATGGATCTGGAATTGAAAGGCCGCGTGGCCATTGTCACCGGCGGCGGCATGGGCATCGGTAAGGAAGTCGCGCGGTTTCTGTCTGAGGAAGGTTGCAAGGTCGTGATCTGCGCACGCCGCATGGCGTTCCTGCAACTGGCTGCCGAAGAGATCACCGCACAGACCGGTAACGAAGTGCTGCCGCTGTACTGCGACACCAATGAAATGTCGGCCGTGTCGGAAATGGTCGAAGCGGCCTACAAGCACTTTGGGCGTATCGATATCCTGGTCAACGGTGCCGCAGCGCCGTCCGGGGTGGTACGCAATGACATCGAGCATGCCGGCGACGACGAGTTGCTCTCCGACCTCAACACCAAGGTGATTGGCTATTTCCGTTGCGCCAAGGCTGTGACTCCCCACATGAAGGCGGCGGGCTTCGGTCGCATCATCAACATCGGTGGCCTCACCGGGCGCAGCAGTAAAGTCCTCTCGGGGATGCGCAACCTGGCGATTGCCCACATGACCAAAACCCTTTCCGACCAGTTGGGCCCTTCGGGCATTACGGTCAACCTGATCCATCCCGGCGTGGTCGACACGCCGCACATCCAGGAGCTGTACGAGCGCGAAGGCGTCAAGCAGGGCAAGACCTCGGCACAGGTCGAACAAGGCTACATCGACGCAACGCCGATCCGCCGCACCCTGGCGCCGATTGAAATGGGCTGGTTGATTGGTTTCCTGGCATCGCCCAAGGCGGGCGCGGTGACGGGTGAGTCCATCGGCATCGACGGCGGTCTGACCCGCGGCATCTTCATCTGAGGAGCATCAGCGATGAGTAACGGAACCCTTTTGGTTGCCACCGTAGGGCAAGCAGTGATCCGCAGCGCCGACGATGGCCGGACCTGGCATCGCCTGGGCCTGGGGCAGGACCTGGAGTTTGACGCCATCACCCGGTCCTTGAGCGTACACCCCGACGCGCCGCAGGTGATCTATGCCGGTACTGACGTGGGCCTGTGTGTCAGCCATGACACTGGCGGGCGTTGGCTGCGTGTGGACTCGCCGTTCAACGGGCAGACAGTATGGAAGGTCGCGGTCGACCCCATGAATGCACAGCGCATTTTCGTCGGCACCGGCGCACCTTCGCGGGCCGTCCTGTGGCGCACCCTGGACGGTGGCCTGACCTGGGACCGCGCGCCGGTCGAGATTCCTGAGTTTTGCGACGGCGTCAGCCGCCCACGCCTGCTGGCCTTTGCCTATGACCCAACCGACACCGACCAGCTGTGGTTCGGCCTGGAAGAGGGAGGGCTGTTCCACTCCAGTGATGGCGGCGACAGTTGGACCCGTGTCGATGACCGTCTGCTGTGGGACTACAACTCGGACGTGCACAACATTCTGGTCCTGCCCAATCACGGCCAGAAAGTCATCGTGGTGGTCTGCGTCAATGCGGTCTATCGCAGCCTGGATGAAGGCTCGACCTGGACCGGCATCATCGGCCGGGAAGCGTTCGGCCTGTACTACATCCGCGCCATGAACGCGCCGTTGGGCACACAAGACGAGCTGTACCTGAGTATCTCCGATGGCACCCCCGGCACCACCAGCAAAATCCTGGTGTCCCGTGATGCCGCGCGCAGCTGGGAAGTGTTGCCGCTTCCGCAGCAGCCCAACTCGTGTGTCTGGGCGATTGCCTTCAACCCGGCCAACCCGCGCCAGATGGTGGCGGGCACCAAGTATGGGCACTTGTTCACCTCCGATAACGGGGGGGATGGCTGGCAGAAACAGTGGCGCGATTTCAGTGAAATCGCGGATGTGCTCTGGACGCCCGCCGTGGCGCAGATCAAGTCAGGGCATCAATCCATCGTCCAGAAGAACTGAGGTACCCCGCGATGAAAGTCGAGATCCTTCGTACGCACCTTTCGCTCTGGGTCAGTGACCCGGACGTGTCGGCGCGCTGGTACGCCGACATCCTGGGCATGCATGAAAGTGCCCGTGGCGAAAGCTGGGTCATGATGGCATTTGGCACCAAACATCACGATATTGCGCTGATTCGTGCAGACCCAGGCGCCCATCAGGGCGGCTTGGGCTTGCAGCATTACGGCTTGGAGATAGCCGGCGACATGACCACCTTGCGCCAGCTCTACGGCATGTTGCTGGGCAAGGGGGTAGAGGTGGTGAAGATCACCGACCACGAGATCGGCCATGGTGTGTATTTCAACGATCCCGACGGCAATCGCATGGAGTTCTTCCTCGAGACCGAACACGACGACGCGCGCGGCAAGGCCCGGTTCAAGGCCGCCGGCGCGCCAAGCCGACATTTCAACCTGGACCCCCTGGATCCCCTTTGAGGACATACCGATGAAAACCGCGAATTTTGCGACTTACCACATCCGCAAATGGTACAGCTTTGTCGAAGAAACCCTGGCCAATGAAAGTGGCCAGCTGGCCGATGGCGAGCCGCTGTTCAAATATGCGGTTGCTGCAGTGATCGCCAATCCCTATGCCGGTCGCTACAGCGAAGCGCTGACGGAACTGGTGGAACCTTCGCCGTTGTTGGGCGAAGAATTCGGGCGGCGCATTCAGGCACTGGCCGGCACGCAGGCGATTGTCAGCTACGGTAAAGCGTGCCTCGTGGGCAGCCAGGGCGAGTATGAACACGGTAATGCGTTTCTCACCAACCCGGCTGCCGACCCTGTACGCCTGGCGCTGGGCGGCGGCAAGTCGTGGGTGCCGTCCACCGGCAAGCGCGGCGGCCCGGGTACCACCATCGATGTGCCGCTGGCCCACAAGGATGCGCTGTATGTGCGTTCTCACTACGACAGCATGTCGCTGATGTTTGGCGACGGTCCCGCACCGGACGAGGTGATCGTGATCTGGGCCTTCGCCACACGCGGTCGTCTGCATGCGCGGCTGGGCGGCCTGGAAGCAGCGGACGTCAAAGGCCTGGACGGGCTGCACTGAGCACAGGCGTAGGACGTTTGCGGCGCCCGATTACAACCACAACAAGAAAGCGGTGAATAGTGATGAAGCAGGAGAAGACCCAGGTTGTCATTGTCGGTGGCGGTCCCAATGGGATCACGGCCGCTCACTATATGGGGATGTACGGTATCGACTGCGTCGTCCTTGAGCTTGCCGACTGCATTCTGCCTTACCCGCGTGCGGTGGGAATGGATGATGAAGCCCTGCGTGTGCTGCAGGGTATCGGCATCGCCGAACTGGCCGTGCGCGACATGATCTGCGATGTGCCCCTGCGCTATTACAACGCACGCGGCGTGTGTTTCGCCGAGGTAAAGCCGAGCGCCGCCCACTATGGCTGGCCCATGCGCAATATTTTCATGCAGCAATTGCTCGAAGGCACGTTGCGCGAAACCCTGGGGCAGCGCGCCAGTGTCGAGCTGCGCCAAGGCCACGAAATGCTTGAACTGGAGCAGGACGCGCAGGGCGTGACCCTACAGGTGCGCGATGCCCAGGGTGAGCTTTATCAATTGAGCGCCGACTATGTAATCGGTGCCGATGGCGGACGTTCCACCGTGCGCAAACAGCTCGGCATCGAGCTGCTGGGACTCACGCATCCGCGCAAGTGGGTGGTGGTCGATACCGCCAATGACACCCTGGACGCGCCCTACACCGCACTGCACGCCGACCCGCAACGGCCATTTGTATGCATCTACCTGCCGTACCAGCAGCGCCGTTGGGAGTTCATGCTGCTGGAGGGTGAAGATGAGGCGAAGATGTGTGACGAGAGCACCATCCGCGACCTGATCCGTGGGCACATCGGCGACGCGGTCGATCAATTGAACATCATCCGCATCCGTGCTTACACCCACCATTCCAGGGTGGCGGCACGGTTTGTCCAGGGGCGCGTGGCGCTGGTGGGCGATGCTGCCCATATATCGCCACCGTGGGCGGGGCAGGGACTCAACTCAGGACTGCGCGATGTCGCCAACGTCGCCTGGAAGCTCGCGGCAATCATCCAGGGGCGTGCCTCACACGCAATTCTCGCGAGCTACGATCAGGAGCGTCGCGGGCACGCCACCGAACTGGTGGCCCTGGCCGACAACATGGGCGCCGTACTGGGGCTGACCAACCCGCTGATGGCGGGCGTGCGCGATTGGTTGTTCCAGGCGGTGAACAGCGTCGACAACCTGCGCTCGCACCTGCTGGAGTTCAAGTTCAAACCCAAGGCTACCCTCGCCAAGGGCCTGGTGCATCACGAACGTGCCGAGTTGCGCGAGGACGATCTGGTGGGCCAGTTGTTTGTGCAGCCGTATATCGAAGATGCCCAGGGACAGCGCCGACGCCTGGATGAAGTGCTGGGCAATTCTTATGCGGTGCTGGGTTATCGGGTCAACCCACGTGCGGACCTCAGCGAACAAATGGCGACGTTCTGGGCGCGCTGGGACACGCGTTTCATTCAAGTCAACCGCTCGCGCAGCGGCAGCGGGCGCCACCAACCGTTGGCTGCCTTGGACGCCCTCAGCGTGGAAGACGTGGATAACCGCCTCGGTGAATGGTTCTCCAAGGTGCGCGACTGCATCGTGGTGGTGCGCCCGGATCGGTTTGTCGCAGCGATTACCACCCCGGAACGGCTTGAAAGTGTATTGCGTAAGTTGGCGGAACAACTGTCATGAACCGTGATAACGCGTTACTGAGCCGTTTGCATCAGGCAGCGCGCTCGGTCCAGGCGATTGCGCCGCTGGCACCCGACGCTTTGGACCGGCATGCGGGCTATGCGCTGCAACGCCAGGCATTGGACAGGCGTCAAGGCGCAGGCGAGCGCTTGAGCGGCTGGAAAATCGCATTCGCCGGTGCTGCCGCGCAGCGGCGCTTCGGCCTCGACGAACCGGTGTATGGCGGCCTGACCGACCGCATGAGCGTGCCGCCCGGCAGTGCGGTGGCGCTCTCGGCGCTGATCCAGCCCAAGTTGGAAATCGAGCTGGCGATCGTGCTGGGGCGCACGCTGGCACCGGGGGACTACAGCGACGAAGAGATCCTGGCGGCCATCAGCGAGGTCGCCCCGGCCTTCGAAATTGCCGATTGCCGTTGGCAAGGCTGGGCGTTTGAAGTGGGCGCCTTTCTCGCCGATAACGCGGCGGCGGGGCTGTATTGCGTGGGGCCGCGCACAGCCTTCGATCCACGGCGGCACGCCAATGTCGCGTATCGCCTGGAGTGCGACGGGGTGCCCAGGGGTGAGGGTGATACCCAGGATCGAGAAGACACACCGCTGGCCAATCTGTGCTGGCTGGTCAGGCGTCTGCTGGCCGACGGTCAGCCAGTGGAAGCCGGGCAGGTCGTGCTGTCCGGCGCATTATTGGCGCCAATGAATATTCAGCCCAGCACCTATCGCCTGCACATGTTTGGCACGGAACTGGCTTTGGCTTTCACGGCGGACGCCGCCCCTGTGTGAACCATAGCTGCCGTCATGGATGACCGAGTCCCTTTCAGGCCGATAACAACAACGGGGCCACCGAGGAACGACAACCATGCTTGCTGAAGTTCGAACTTTCAATGACCCTCAACAACACGCCGGTTCCATCCAGGGCTGGCAGCAGGTGTATGACCAGCTTGGTCGTGGTTGCCTGACCAGCGAGCTGCGGCAGTTGTCCGCCGACCGCTTCCAGATTTTCCAGGAAGTCCTGGACAAACGCGTGGTGCAGCGCGGTTATGCGCCCAAGGGCCGACTGTGTGCGGCCATGTCATTGGGCAACGCGCCGGTCGTCCAGGGACAGCAGGTCGGTGCTCACAGCGTGGTGCTGTTGCGTGACACGGAGGAGTTTGTGTTGCATGCACCGGAAGGCACGCACTTCTTCGCGCTTAACGTCGATATCGTCCGTTTTGCCAAAGTGGCCGCCTTTGAATTGTCGAGCGACCAGCTCAGACGCCTCAAGACCACTTCCCAGCTCAGTGTGGACGACGCGTTACTGCTGCGCATCCGGCAGCGTATTCACCCGCTGTTTCGTCACCTTTTGGAACAAACCGACGCGATCAGTCCCACTGTCGAGAAAATGCTCGAAGACGAATTGCTTAACGCATTCCTCGATTTGTTCAGCAATGCCACGGAGGAGGTGCGCTGCCGTCGCGGCAATTTCGCCGTGAGTGCCTATCTGGTCAAGCGCTGTCAGGAATTGATCGATGCCAGCGGCGACACGCCTTTGAGCATTCTCGACCTGTGCGAACACCTGCGCGTGAGCCGACGGACACTGCAGAACAGTTTTCAGGCAGTGACCGGCATGCGGCCACTTGAGTACTTGCGCAATTTGCGTCTCAATGCGGTCAGACGACGTCTGATCGCAACCTGCTCGAGCGAGAAAAACGTCGGTGAAATCGCCGTGGCCATGGGCTTTTTTCACCTGAGCCATTTCGCTACGCATTACCGCGAGCTGTTCGGCGAATCGCCGTCCGAAACGCGCAGGGCACCGCGCTGAATCCTGCCAGGCCCGGGTCCGGAAGCTCCGTGCCAGCAGCACCCGCACGAACAATTTGTCGGGTTAGGCCCTGGCGATGGTCTTGAGGGTCAGGCTGGCGGATGGCTTTTCTTCGAGCAGGAGGTGTTACGGACGGCATGGGGCACCTGTGGAGCGCGTCGTGCGTTGATAGAGGTCACGGGCGATGTCGAGCAGATAGCGGGCTTCGTCGGTCATCAATAACAGGTCGATCTGGACTTCTTCGATAATGATTTCCACGGTGATCAATATACAAATAGCGGGAGCGATGACCAGCCAGTGGTAATACGACAATGTCACTAATGAAACGCACACGCCGATTAACCACAGCGCCAATACAGACTGCGGCGCGTACCTCTGCAGGGGAATCCAGAAGCGTTGCAACTTTCTCAACTTAAACGTGTAGAGCGTCAGCGACGCTTCCAACTGTTTAAGGTCAATAGCGTTGCGAGCTGAATGCTGTGTCGGCATGACAAGTTATCCACGTGAGAACGTTAAACATCAGAGCCAGGCAGTCGACGATGCGGCTATTCGCTGTCTCGGCGCTCATGGCCCGGCAGCGTTTGGCTGAGCCAGGCGAGATTGACTTCGTTGACTTCCACCCATTCACCCCTGGCGGGAATCCCTTCGCAACTCATGAAAGCAATGCAACGTCCGTGTCTGTCCAGTAAGGCAAAGTGGCGGTACTTTATTGCTCTCTTGAACAGGCAAATAGAGAGACGCATGCCATCACCTTGGTGGGTATCAATAGGTATTAATTGTCAGGCCTGAGTATTGAACAGTGAGGCGCTTGGCCAACTCAGTTCAAACACGGTGCCGCTGTTAATCAGTGTTCGGCAGGTCACTCCACCACCATGGGCGATGGCAATCGCGCGCACCACGGTAAGGCCCAGGCCACTGCCGCCCTGGGCCCGTGAGCGTGAACTTTCGCCGCGCTGGAACGCATCGAAAATGTGCTCGGCGAATGCCGCATCGACCCCCGGGCCTTCATCCGCGACCCTCAGGAAGTGGCCGCGCTCGTCGCCGCCCAGTTCAATGCTGACGGTGCCCGGTGTGGCATGCCGGCGAATATTGTCCAGCAGTGCCAGCAAGGCCTGGCGGATGCGGTCGGGGTCGCAGTGAACAGGGCCCTTGCGCAGGTTCAACTGCAGGACAAAGCCGGCGCTGTTCAAGCTGGGCTCGAACAACCGCGCTTCGGCCTCCAGCGCGTCAGCCAGTTCCACCTCCTTGAGTGCCAGGACCAGGTGGCCGTTATCGCCCATGCCCACCACGCGCAGGTCTTCGACCAGGCGGGTCAAGCCTTCGACCTGGCTCAGCAGGCTGTAGAACTGCGCGGTGTCCGGTTCGAAAACGCCCTCGGCCAGCCCCTGCAGACGCCCGCGCAGGATCGTCAGCGGGGTGCGCAGTTCATGGGCAATGGCGGCGTTCCAGAAGGCTTGCTCCTCGGCCATGTGTTTGAGTCGGTTCGCCATGCTATTGAAGTCATCCACCAACAGGGCGGCTTCGCCCAGGGAAAGATCGGGCGCTACGGCGCGTGCGTCCAGGTCCCCGTCAGCCAGGCTGCGCAGGCTCGTCGCCACCGAATTGAGCGGCATCAGAATGCGTTTGGACAACTTGACGGCCATCGCCACGCCGACCCCCAGGCTGACGCAAGTGATCAAGCCCATCCACAGCCATTCCACGCCCGTGGGCAGCCATTCGTCCGCTTCTATTTCCAACTCCGTGGGCGGCGCCACTGCCCAGAGCACGGCGTAGAACACATAGGAGCCCACCATCGCGAGCGCAATCACGCACAGGACCACGGCCGACATCGACAAGATAATCTGCCGGCTCAAGCTGTTGGCCACTCTCATGCCTGGCTCCCGAACCGGTAGCCGACGCCACGGATGCTGGCCGGTACGCCATGCAGGCCGAGGTCTTCGATCTTGCGGCGCAACTTGCTGATATGGCTGTCGACAGTACGTTCCAAGGTGTCGCTCTCCGGCGAGCAGAGCACCAGCAGTTCGGCACGACTGAACACACGACGCGGTGCCTTGGCCAGCTGCGCGAGCAGGTTGAATTCGGTCACTGTCAGGTGTAACGGCTGTTTTCGCGTACCGATGTAGACGTTCACCTCATGGCTGACGATGTCGATTTCAAAGGCGTCGACGCGCACCACGCTGTGGCCGGCGCCCCGATCACCGCAACGGCGCAGCACGGCCTGGATCCTGGCGATGACTTCCGCCGGGTTGAAGGGCTTGACGATGTAATCGTCCGCACCAATTCGCAGGCCCATCAGCTTGTCCATGTCCTGGTCGTGTGCCGTCAGCATGATCACCGGTGTGTTACCACGATGACGCAACTCCGCCAGCACCATCCACCCGTCCAGCTTGGGCATCATCACGTCGAGCAGCACCAGGTCGGGTTTGAGCTGTTGATGCAGTTCCAGCGCGCGCCGCCCGTCCTGCGCATGGGCGGTACGAAAACCCGCACGCTTGAGGTAGGCCGTGAGGATATCGGCGATTTCCGGCTCGTCTTCGGCGATCAGCACCAGCGCCTGATTGGCGGGCGATGCGAGGAGTGATTCAGTCATGGTCTGCTCGTTCGATGTGCGGTGCTGCTGGTCAATGCGGCAAAGGTGCACTGTGTTTCAGCAACGGAATGAATGATGCACCGCAAGCATGCACGTTCAGCGAAGGGTTTGTGGAGAAATGATGGAGAGGCGAATTAATTTTTCGCAGCGCAGGGGAGGGGGCTCAGGCGAAGCGGATGCGCTCGTTGTAGGCGCTCTGCAGCATTTTTCGCTGGTAATCGCAGGGCGTCGTACTGACCAGCTTCTTGAAGTCGCGCAGAAAGTGCGACTGATCGGAAAAACCCAGGTCCAGGGCCAGCTCCGAGAACGACACATCGTGCCGGGTATTCAGGCTTTCCAGTGCCGCCTGGCAACGAATGATCCGGCAGAACGTCTTGGGTGAGAGGCCGGTGTCCTGGCTGAACTGGCGATGAATGGTGCGGCTGGTATAGCCACTGAGGTCTTCGAGCTGCTGGATGCGCAGGTCACCGCGATGGGCCAACGCCTGCTGGATAACCATGGCGGTCAGCTTCGAGGTCCGGCCCATCAGGCGCGGAGCCAGGTAGTCGTTGAACAGCTTGATCTGGTCCTGCAGCAACGGGGCGTTGACGATGTTTTCGAAAATGCGCTGGGCGAACGCCGACACTTCCAGCAGATCCCATTCCCGTTCGGTCAGGTCCTCGGCCATGACATTGATGAAACCTGGGATCACCCCCGGTGCAAAGCGTACGCCGAAGTAATGATGGCCCTGCAGCAGTTCAACCCGCTGAGCCTCCAGCGGGGTGCCGCAGATCCTCACGCTGGGGCGCGTGGCGTCGCAGTCGAACACGATGTCCACGCAGCCATCCGGCACCGCCAGCAGGTCAGCCGACTGTGCGACGTCGAAGGCATAGAAGTGCGAGATCGCCGGGTGTTCGGAGGGCATGACCGAATACCGCGATGAATTGAGTACGAACCAGGGTTGTTCGTAAGCGGTGTGCTGCCGCAGGGGCGGTGAACACAGGTTGAGCATGACTGGACCTTCCCAGGGATAGATGCGGGAATATTCACGCATTTTTCGCGCCAACTCTTGGGGCCGGATCGAACCTTGATGTCCGAAATCTACAATACCGCCATGAAACGCACGCCGATACTCGACCTCGATAGCGTGGGAGCAGCGCCTACCGCAGCGATAGCCCTTTCAGTCGAGAACAATAATGTCCACTACTACAAAAATAGACTTCATCTACCTGTCCGAGCAGGACATGATCCGTGCTGGCGTCACCGACATGCTCGCCTGTGTGAATACCATGGAAGAGATGTTCGGCCTGCTCTATAGCGGCGACTACCGCATGGCCGGTCCGAACAATGATTCACACGGCGCGATGTTGATGTTCCCGAAAGATTCGCCGTTCCCGAACATGCCCAAGCCGACCGCTGACCGCCGCATGATGGCGATGCCGGCCTATCTGGGCGGCAGCTTCTGCACTGCGGGCGTCAAATGGTACGGCTCCAACATCGCCAACCGCGACAAAGGCCTGCCACGCTCGATCCTGATGTTCACCCTCAATGACCCTGACACCGGTGCCCCATTGGCACACATGTCCGCCAACCTGTTGTCGGCGTATCGCACCGGTGCGATTCCCGGCGTCGGCGCGCGCCACCTGGCCCGCAAGGACGCCAAAGTGGTCGGCCTGCTCGGTCCGGGCGTGATGGGCAAGACCACGCTCGCCGCGTTCATCGCCGTTTGCCCGCACATCGACACTTTGAAGATCAAGGGCCGTGGCGAGAAAAGCCTGAATGATTTTCTTGGCTGGGTGAAGGAAACCTACCCGCAGATAACCACGATTAAGGTAGTCGACAGCCTCGAAGAGGTGGTCCGTGATTCCGACCTTGTTACTTATTGTAGCTCCGGTGAGACAGGCGACCCCTCAACCTACCCAATTGTGAAGCGCGAGTGGGTCAAGCCGGGTTGCTTCATGGCGATGCCGGCATCCTGCTCGCTGGACGAGGGGATGGAGCGTGCCGACGTGCGCAAGGTGCTGGACAACACCGGCCTGTACGAAGCCTGGTTCGAAGAGCTGCCCAAGCCTGCGCACCATTGCGTGCCCGTGATTGGGGTGCGGTTCATGGACATGATCGCCGAAGGCAAGATGCACGCCGACGAACTTGAAGACATCGGCAAGATCGTTGCCGGCGATGCCCAGGGCCGCCACAACGATGAAGAGATCATCATCATGTCGGTGGGCGGCATGCCGGTCGAAGACGTGGCGTGGGGCACGGTGGTGTATCGCAATGCCATCGAAAAAGGCATCGGCGTCAAATTGAACCTGTGGGAAACCCCGGTACTGCGCTAAGCCATTCCTTACCCAACTGACGAGACCTTCAACATGACAAAAATCATCAAGCTCAAGACTGGTTCGCCGTTTGAAGACCAGGCCAGCTATTCGCGCCTGGTGGTGGTGGACAATTGGATCTACGTATCCAATACCGCCGGCCGCAATCCGCAAACCAAATTGATCCCGGAAGACATCCTGGAGCAGACGCACCAGGTGTTCGCCAACATCGAAAATGCCCTGGCCGCCGTGGATGCAAGCCTGACCGATGTGGTGTGCTCGCGGGTGTTCATCCAGGACCCCAAGGACGTGCCGGCGGTAATGGCCCTGATCGGCGAGAAGTTTCGCGGCGTCGACCCGGCCAGTACCGTGACGTGCCCACCATTGGGCTCGACGGTCTACAAGGTGGAACTGGAAGTGACGGCTTACCGCAACGCCTCGAAGGCGCAGGTTGAAGTCATTCGCCTGGCGCAGTAATCCGCTGCACGGCCGTGCGCCCGCGCGGCCGACCTTTATTGTTTTGCGAGTATTGATCATGGCCCCGACTATTGCGCCCGTGAATACGTCCACCCAGTTCCCCACCGCTACGTCCGTCGTCATCATTGGCGGCGGGATCATCGGCCTGACGGCCGCTCTGACTCTGGCCGAACGCAACATCCCGGTGGTGGTGCTGGAAAAAGGCCGTATCGCCGGCGAACAGTCCTCCCGCAACCTGGGCTGGGTGCGCAAGACCAGCCGTCATGCCCACGATATCCCGTTGGCCCTGGCCGCAGACCGCTTGTGGGCGCAAATGCCCGAACGGGTTGGCGCGGATGTGGGCTACCGGCAAGAGGGCATCATGTTCGTCGCGCGCAACGAAGCGCAAATGGCGATGCATGAAAGCTGGCTCAAATCGGTCGAACACCTGTCCCTGGACTCGCGGTTGCTGAGCAATCACGAGATCGCGCAGCGGGTACCGGGCGGCGCGCAGGCGTGGGCCGGCGGTATCTATACGCCGTCCGATGCGCGCGCCGAGCCGACCCTGGCCAGCAGTGCGATTGCCAAGGCCGCCATGGCCCTGGGCGTGGTGATCATCGAACAGTGCGCGGTGCGTACGTTGCAGAGGTCCGCCGGCAAGGTCAGCGGCGTGGTCACTGAAAAAGGCGAGATCCGCTGCGATCAGGTGTTGCTGGCCGGTGGCATGTGGTCGCGGCGCTTCCTGGGCAACCTCGGCGTGTCATTGCCGACCCTGGCCTTGACCTGTTCGGTGTTGCGTACCCAGCCGATGCAAGGCCCCACCGAAATAGCCGTGGGCGCGCCGGATTTTTCCTTTCGCAAACACAAGGACGGCGGCTTCATCATTACCCAGCGCGGCAAGCTGGACGCCTTCCTGACCTTGGACCACCTGTTGCTGGCCAAGCAATACATGCCTCAGTTCCGTGCGCAGCGCAGCGTGTTGAATGTGTCGCTGGGCAAGTACTTTTTCAAAGATCTCGCGTTGTCACGGCGTTGGTCGGCTGACAGTCTGAGCCCGTTCGAACGGGTGCGCGTGCAGGACCCGGCCGCCAACCCGCAGCTCAATAACGATGCGATGAACAATCTCATCGCGGCCTGGCCGGTATTCGAGCAAGCGAGGATCGCCCAAGCCTGGGCCGGTACGATCGATGTGACCCCGGATTCCAACCCGGTGATCGGCGCGGTCGCGCAAATCCCCGGCCTGAGCGTGGCCACCGGTTTCTCCGGGCACGGCTTCGGCACATCGCCGGCGGCGGGACAGTTGGCGGCTGATATTGTCAGTGGGCACACCCCGATCATCGATCCGAGCCCGTATCGCTTCGATCGTTTCTAACCCGGCCCCAACCCATGCCACTGCAGGCGCGGAGCAACGCTATGCACCCACACAGCAGTTTCTTCACCAATCGCGCAGGCCTGAACCTGCATGTTCTACGCTGGGGCAACCCCAACGGCGTGCCTCTGGTCCTGCTGCACGGTTTGCGTGCCTACGCGCAGACCTGGGAATCACTGGTCGAGGCGCTCGACCCTGTTTGGTGCGTCTACGCCCTGGACCAGCGTGGTCGCGGCCTGAGCGACTGGGCACCGCCCGCCAGCTACCACACGCAGTCCTATGTCGAGGACTTGGAGGATTTTGTCAGCCACGCCGGCCTGCGGCATTTCGTCTTGCTGGGGCACTCGCTGGGCGGCGCCAACGCATTGGAATACGCACGGCAAAACCCGGGCCGCCTGCTGGGCCTGATCATTGAAGACATCGGTCCCGGTTCTTCGAGCCAGGGTGACGGCGCCGCACGCATTCGCCGCGAGATGAACCAGACCCCATTGCAATTCGACAATTGGGAGGCCGCACGCGCGTTCTGGCAAATGTCACGCCCTGGCTTGTCGGAGCAGGGCCTGGCCTCCCGGCTGGCCCATTCGATGAAAGCAAGCGCCGGCGCTATCACCTGGCGCCACGATCAGCAAGGCATTGCCGAGGCGCGCCTGAGTATCGAGCCGACCGACCTGTGGCCAGCGGTGCGCGCCCTGGATTGCCCGACCCTGTTCATCCGCGGCGCGCGCTCGGATTTCTTGCCGGCGACGACGTTGCAAGCCATGCGCGACAGTAATGCGCAGGTGCGCACCGCCGAAGTCGCGGACGCAAGCCACTACGTGCATGACGATCAGAGCGAGACGTTCAACCGGCTGGTCATCGCGTTCCTTGACAGCCTCGCGATCCCCAGCCAATGAAACCGCGAGCACGCCTGATTGTATTGCTCTCATCACTGACGGCCTTCGGGCCGTTTTCGATTGACACTTACCTGCCCAGCTTCCCGCAAATCGCCGAGGACCTGTCGACCAGCACCGCGCAAGTGCAGCACACCATCAGCGCGTTTCTCGCCGGACTGTGCCTGGGCATGCTGTGCTACGGCCCGTTGTCCGACCGCTATGGCCGGCGCCCGTTGCTGCTCGGCAGCCTGGTGTTGTACGTGGCGGCGACCCTGGGTTGTCTGTTTGCCGGCAGTGTCGAACAACTGATTGCCTGGCGCTTTTTCCAGGCGCTGGGGGGCGCGGGCGCGCTGGTGCTGGCTCGCGCCGTTGCCAGGGACCTTGTCGGCCTGGTGGAGGCCGCCAGAGTGCTGTCGTGGATGCACGTGCTGACCATGATGGCGACACTGGTCGCGCCGATGATCGGCACCTGGCTGGTGCTGATCCAGGGCTGGCGCACGATCTTCGCCGCGTTGTTCATTCTGTCCAGCCTGTGCCTGCTGCTGGTCGCTTTGACCCTGAAGGAAAGTTTGCCCGTGCAGCAGCGCGGTGCGTCCGTGCAGGCGGCGTTCGCGGCCTACCTTGCCATCGCCCGGCAACCGAAGGCGGTGGCACTGATCCTGTGCATGGCCCTGGCGTTTGGCGGCATGTTCGCCTTTATCACCGCGTCGCCTTTTGTGTACGTCGTGTACTTCGGCGTCTCGCCGCGGGTGTTCAGCGCATTGTTCGCCCTGAATATCCTCGGCATCATCCTGGTGACCTTTATCAACGCACGCTGGGTGGGCCGTTTCGGCCCGCAACGCATGCTCGGGGTAGGCGCGGTGCTGGCGAGCGGGGCAGGGCTGGCGCTGATGCTGGTCGGGGCTACCGAATGGGGCGGGCTGGCGAGCATCGTGTGTTGCATGGTGCTGTACATGGGCGTGACTGGTTTGATCGGCGCCAATTGCATGGCGAGTCTGATGACGCTGTTTCCACGCCAGGCCGGCGCGAGCGTGGCCTTGGGAGTTTCGGTGCAATTCGCCACCGGGGCGCTGGCCAGTCTGTGGGTCAGCCACTTGGCTGATGGCACCGCCTGGCCAATGTGCCTGGTGGTGGGGTGTTGCGGGTTGGGCTCGTTGCTTGCTTATGGTGCGATCCTTCGCATGCCTGCCCGGGCGGTCGCCATGCAGGCTTGAGTCAACGTGCGAATGAGTGTCAGCCCTGACCAAGAATTCGGCAATATTGGACATGCCAGTCAAGCCAATCCGTTCCACACTGTAGACGTGATAGGCCCTGATAATAAAAAGGTAGGCTGGTATGTCGCTGTCTCTGGAAAACCCTTCTTCGTACTACACCATGACCCGAAAATACGACCTGCACTATCGGGACCTCGAAGCAGATATCGAGGCTGAGGTCGTGATCATCGGGGGCGGTTTTTCGGGTATCAACACCGCGCTGGAACTGGCCGAGCGGGGCATCACCAACGTGGTGGTGCTGGAAGCCAATTACCTGGGCTTCGGCGGTTCGGGTCGTAATGGAGGCCACGTCATGGCGGGCATCGGCCATGATCTGGAGAACATCGAAAAGGACGTCGGCCCCGAGGGACTCAAGGCAATCTTCGAGATCAGCGACCTGGGCGCGAGCCTGATCAGGCAGCGCATCGCTCGGTATGACATCCAGGCTGACTTCCGCCACGGTTACGGTTACATGGGGTTCAACAAACGTCAGGGCAAGCTCTTGCAGTCCTGGGCCAAAGACTTCCAGAGCCTGAACCCGGATCAGGAAATCGCTTACCTGGAAGGTTCAGAGGTACGCAGTATTGTCGGGGCCGATATCTATACCTGCGCGCTCAAGCATATGGGCAATGGGCATATCCATTCGCTGAACCTGCTGCTGGGGCAGGCGCAGGCCTTTACCGAAATTCATGAAGGCAGGATTTTCGAGCAGTCACCTGTGCTTGAAGTGAACTATGGGCCCAAAATCACCGTGCGCACGGCGAAAGGTTCGGTCAAGGCTAACAAGCTGCTGTTTGCATGCGGGGCGTTTCTCAACAAGCTGGACCGGTCACTCGACAAGTCCACCATCAACGTCTACGCGTTCAATACGGTCACCGAGCCGCTGACCAACGAAATGATCGAGCGCATCAGCCCGATCCGTGGTGCCTTCAGCGATATCACGCCGATCATCGATTATTACCGGATCACGGCGGATAACCGGCTGATGTACGGCACCGCCGGCATGCTGCTTGAGTATGTCCCGCTGGACCTGAAGGCGTGGAACCACAAAAAGATGCTGAGGCTGTTTCCCTACCTTGCCACTACCAAAATCGATTTGGCATGGGGAGGCCCGATGGATTGCTCGTTGAACCTCTTTCCGCAGGTCGGCACGTTGGATGAGCATTCAAATGTGTTCTATGTGCAGGGCTATTCCGGGTTCGGAGTCACGCCCAGCCAGGTGATCGCCAGAGTCATCGCCGACGGCATGAGCGGCGGCTCGCCGGCCTGGGACGCGATGAGTTCGATTCCGCGCAAGCGTATTTTCGGCAAGGACCGCTTCAGGGCCGTGCTGTGCTCCCTGGGCAAGGTTTCTCGCCAACTCAATGCCTACCGTGTAGGCCGTCGTTAAGCATACGTCCGATTCTGTTTATCAAGCCGGGATACCTGAATGAAAACTACAAAAAAAAATCCGATCGATAAAACCTCCGTCTACCTGTGTGCAGGGCTTGTCTCGGGGGCGGGCGCACTGTTATTGAACGTTCTACCCGTGCTGTTTGGGGCGTTTGCCGAGCGATTCGGGCTTGGCGAACACCAGCTGGGTAATCTCGCGATGGCCATGAATCTTGGGTTTGGCGCGTTCGGGCTGGCGTCATTGCTATGGATTCACCGGCTTAGCTGGCGAGTTATTTCGGCGCTTTCGTCGGCGCTGGTGGTGGGCGCGGTGTTGTTTGTCCTGCGCGAGCCTTCTTATGAAATGCTGTTGGTGATCATGGCTTTGGCGGGCGCTGGGACAGGCGCGTTGTATGCGTTGGCCATGACGATTTTCGGTGACAGCTCTCAGCCTGAACGTGCGTTTGGTTTCAAGCTGGGTATCGAGACGGTACCGGGCGCCTTCCTGCTCATCCTGCTACCGGTTGCGGTGGCGCCGGTGTGGGGCTTTGAAGGCATGTTGATCACCATCGCCCTTGCCATGGTGGTGATGGGCATTCTGCCGCTGCCATGGGTGCCGCGCCGTAGCGAGCGCCAATTGGACGCATCCGACGCTGCTGTGCAGATTGCCAGCACCGAGAGTCGCGCCATCGTATGGTTGAGTCTGGTGGCCAGCCTGGTTTTCCTGACCGGCATCATGTCGGTGTGGGCGTTCCTCGAACTGATGGGGAAAAAGACCGGGCTGACCTCCGATACCATCGGGATGGTGCTGGCGCTGGGCTTTTTGATCAATGCAGGCGGCGGTTTCATCGCATCGGCGATCGGCCTCAAGGTGGGGCGCTTCATGCCGGTGGCGGTAATTATCCTCGCGGAGTTGCTGGGCCTGGTGGCGTTGGCGCAGTTCGCCTCTCTGACGACCTATGTCGTAGGGGTTATCTGCTTTCTGTTTTCGATCAGCTTCGTGCTGGCTTATACCTTTGGCGTCATGGCCGAATTCGATCTTTCGGGCAAGCTTGTCGCGCTGGGTGCGCTGTGCCTGTCTCTCGGAGCGGCATTTGGGCCGGCGATCGGTGGGTTCTTGATTGAGGCGTTTGGATATTCAGCGGTATTGGTGTTCTCTGGAGCCTGTTCGGTGTCGGTTCTGGCCATCTATGGTGCTGCGGTGTTGAAGGCTCAACTGGCGTTCAATCGCGCCAGGGATTCAGACACCGCAGTCATGTCCAGACTGTAAGTCAGGTGACAAGCTGTTATTCAGCGCGCACCGCATTGTTGCGTTGAGCGTTGACGAACGCCGCCAGGCGTTCGCTGGCGGTGGCGTAATCATCCTTGTTTGCCAGGGCAAACGCTTCAACCTGGACATTTTCCTGGTGCAACACATACTGATAGAAACTCTCATGCCGTGCAGGCACCTGCGCGGCATCGGAATTCAGCTCTTTGTAATACTCCCCGGTGGCCTGCGCCATGGTCTTGATCATGCGCTTGGGCGCCAGCCAGTAGTACAAAGCCGCTGACTGGCCTTTGAGCCATGCGCTGAAGCGGTTGGGCTCTACACGCAATTGTGTGGCCGGTACTGCGTAGATCTCCTCATTCAACGTTTCAAGCGCCTGATAGCTACTCCAGAATTGCCTGGCCGCCTGCGGCTGATCCCGATTCAGAATGGCTTCGATGGCGTAGCGAGCCGTGGCTCGGTTGGTGACTTCCTTGTGCATCAGCGCCGCAAATGCGGTTTCATCTGTTTTTGAATTCATATTCGTCTCGGCAAGTACAGGTGTGCATGTCAGGGCTAACGTCAGTAAAGCGATCTTAAACATGGGTGCATCCTGGGTGATGGAAAGGGGGCCGGCCGTGCACTCAGGTCTTGAACTTCTGCACTAGCGCTTGTTGCTCGGTGGCCAGTTCGTTCAGTTGCTGGCTGATGTTCGCCGAGCGTTCGGCCTGGGTCGAAAGCGAGGCCGTGACGTCGCGCACCGCTTCGACGTTGCGATTGATCTCTTCGGCGACGCTGCTCTGTTCTTCCGTGGCGCAGGCTATCTGTACGTTCATGTCGGTGATGATGCCGACCGCCGTGCGGATCTGTTCCAGCGCGTCAAGTGCCAGGCGCGCCTCGGTGGCATTTTGTTGGGCCAGGTCATGACTCTGCTGCATCGCCGTCGTCACATCGTGGGTGCCGTTGTGCAGGTTTTCGACCACGACACCGATCTCTTCGACCGACGCCTGCGTGCGCTGGGCGAGGCTTCGGACTTCATCGGCCACCACTGCAAATCCTCGACCTGCATCACCGGCCCGCGCGGCTTCGATAGCGGCATTGAGGGCGAGCAGATTGGTTTGCCGAGCGATAGAGAGAATGACTTCCATGACCGTGCCTATCTGTTGACTGCTCGACGACAATGCTTGCAGACGCACCATGCCTTTGCTCATGCCGGTGGCCAGGGCCTGGATGCCCTGGGCCGTGTTTTCGATCACGCGCACCCCATTGCCGGTGGCCTGGTCGGCATGCCGCGCGGCATCCGCTGCCTGCGCGGCGCTCCGGGCGGCATCCTGCGACGTCGCTGACATCTCGTGCAGGGCGGTGGCCATTTGTTCGAACTCGCGAATCTGCTGTTGCATGCCGGCATGGGTGCGGCTGGAGACCTGGGCCGACTGGTCGGCCGTCTCGCGTGCGTTATGGACGGCCCGCTGCACCGCAGCGATCACCGGTTGCAATTGATCCAGGAACCGGTCGAAGGCGTTGCACACTCGGCCCAGTTCATCCCTGGCCGGGTACGCCAAGCGCCGCGTGAGATCGCCTTCGCCATCGGCGATATCCTCCAGCATTCGAGCCACGCGCAGCAGGGGGCGGGTAACGCTGCGGGCCGTCAGCCACATCATTGCGACCCCCAGTATCGCTGCCGCAATGCCCAGGACGAGTTCAAGCAGCAGGCTTCTAACGCGTTGCGCGTGCATCTGGTCCTTCAAGTTAACCACCGGGGCAGCCAATATGTCTTTTTTGATGGTGACGACCACGCCCCACGGTGTTGTATCGGCGAACGGCCGGATCGGCACGATTACGCTGATTCGTTGATCATTTTCAAGGGTGCGCACCTGCGCTTCGCGCATAGCCTTGAGCGCATCGGCCGCCTGTGCGGGAATTATCGTTTGCAACTGCTTGCCCAGTTGCTCCGGGTGAAGGCTGTCACCGGCGATTACGCCCGCCGCGCTCACAATCGAAATGCCGCCCTGGCCGTCATAGATACTGGCGCTGGCTTTTTGAGCATTCCGTTGCAAGGTCTCCAGGCTGATGTCCATTCCCAGCACTGCCACGACTTTGCCGTTTTCAATCAGCGGCATGGCAATCGTGGTGACCAGCCGCGCTGGCGCGCTTGAAGTGTCGACGTAAGGGTCGAGCAGGCAGGCTTTGGCATGGTCGCGGGCGCAGGTGAAGAAGGTGTTGAACGGCGCGCCACTGGGGCCTAGCGAGGTATTGGCTAAGAGCTGTTCATCGCCCGGGATCATTTCCAGCTTGCCGGGCGAGGGCTGCAGCCAGTACATCGAGAAGCGCCCGCTGTCGTTGCTGGCCAGCGCTTGCTGGCCTTTGAATTCTGTATCGTGACCATCCAAAGCGTCGGGTTCGAAGGCAACGAACAGGCCCAGCAACTCGGGGCGTTCGGTAATTGCCTTTCGCAGTACCTGTGCCAAGTCCTTCCTCAGTGCGCGGGATGCCGCCGGACTCTTGTCGGCGCGATCACGCAGGTGCATCACCTGACGGCTGAGGCCTTGACCAAACTCGTACGTTTGGCTGAATCCTTGTTGGATGGTCAGGGCCTGGGATTGACCTTCGGCCTGCAAGTTGCGTTGGGCGGCCGTGAGCAACAACTGACCCGACGCGCCGAGCATCAAATCTTCACTAGTTTGGCGTTGCTCAAGGGACAGTCCCACAACCAGTGCCAATATTGCGGCCAGGCAGACGCTTGCCAGCAAGGCGATCTTGTTTTGAATACTCAATGCGAGAGTCATGGTGTGTTGGATTCCGCAGCGGGTGGTTGACACCACAGGCTATCGGGCTTGGGCTGCAAACTATATGTGCTGGCGCCCTTGCACAAAGGCTTGGCAGCGGCAGACAAATAACGGCCTCCCAGTGGATTCTTTCACGAGTTGGCGCGCTCTGTGCTTGGTCAATAAAAGTGGACTTTTTTGTTACCAAAATCACGTGAAAAACGCACTAATAGTGGGCGTCTCCCTAGGAGAGTATCAATGAGTGGTCAGGCGTTGTCGGCATGGAACGAAAGTGTGAACCTGGTTTGCGGTCGTTTCGAAACACGCTATGACCACTGCCAGAGCCTTTTCATCGGGGAAATGAAACAAACGCTGATGGGCAGCACAGCTGTTGCGCACATCCGTAGCAATGCCAACGTGATTGCCAAGGCTGGTCGGGCCAGCGTGCGCGATTCAGCGGGCCGGTGTTTCCTTGTGTTACAACAGCAGGGGTCAATGGCCATTGAGCTGGGGGACAGGGTGGTTGACCTGCGCGCGGGTGACCTCGCTTTACTCGACTTTTCCGAGGGGGTGAAAATGACTCCTCAGGGATTGTTTTCCCATGTGTCGATCCCTCTGCCGCGTGAGCTGTTCAAGGGCCTGGACCGTACCCGCTTCGGCAAGCTGTCGACCACGGGAGTCTGTGGCCAACTGCTTGGTACGCTGGTGCGTCAGGTTGCTGGAGGCGAGCTGGCTCAGTGGTCTTGCCCGCAGGATGGCGACGGCGTGCAACGAGCATTGGTTGCCTTGCTTGAGTCGGTGCTGGAGTACCGCGTCAGCGACCACTCGCCCGGATGGCAGTTGCATGAAGTGCAATCGATCATCCTGCAGCGGCTCGACTCACCGCGGCTGTCGCCGGCGTCGTTGTCCGAAGAGTTGGGTATTTCCAACCGCCAGCTCTATAGGCTGTTCGAAGCCAGTGGCGATAGTGTTTGCCGGTACATTCTGCGCGAGAGGTTATTGAAGGCGGCGCAGGATCTGCGCGACCCCGTTTGTGCGCATCGTTCGATCACCGAGATCGCCAGCTATTGGGGATTTGCCGACTCGGCGCATTTTTCCAAGACATTCAAAAAGCAGACGGGGCTGACACCGAGCACCTACAGAAGTCGCGGGCACTGAGTCCGGGTTCAACGAGCCGTGCGGATGTGACTGCTTTCGTGTCGCATCCTCGCGGCTTTTTGTTGTCCGCGATTTGAGCGCAATCTGGCAATAATTTGCAAAATGCTGTCCAGCACGTCCAATCAATCGGCGCCCAACTGCATCAGAATTTCTGTGTGCCAGCTTAGAAACCGGCCTACAGCGATCTGATCCATTCATTGAAACGGGTGCTCCATGAACAACAAAGTGTCCTCTTCCCTTGTGCTTCTGGCTGCTCTGGCCTGCGGCTCTCCCCACGTGCACGCGCAATCGTCCGAACCGTTGCAGACCATCATTGAGAGCAAGCTGGACGGCATTTCCGCCAGTTGGCCGAAGAAAGATGCCAAGACAGTTGTCGAGCAGGTCTACACCGAGCAGACCCAGATCACCGGCGAAGGGGTAGCGGAGCTTTATCAGGGCAAGGCGCAGCTTACTGGCCTGGTTCAGCATTTGATGGAGGGCTCCAAGAGCACCGTCATACATCTCAACCGCTTGGTGCAACTCAACGATGAGTCCGCCTACACCTGGGTGACGTGGGAGGTGACTCCGACGGGCAACGACGCTCCCTTCAAGATGAAGAGTCTGTTTGTCTGGAAGAAGGAGCACGGCAATTGGTTCATCGTTGCAGACATGTTTGCCAACGGTGCAATCGCTCAGTAACAGACGCTTGGTCAACACAATAATAATAACGGTGTGCCGCTGTGCGGCACACCAGGGAGCGCGCAAGTCATGAAACTAGGGTTGACGAATGTAATAGTGCGTTGCGTCTGCATCGCGGGGAGTCTTTGGTGCACTGTCGGGCAGGCCTATGTGCTGGTCGATGAGCCTGACCGTACATTGTCGCTTGATGTGAGCTCCACCATGGGCGTTTTTCATAGCCAGAAAAATTATCAGCAATGGGGTAATCGCGCACCGGGGCATTCCAGCTGGCAGGAGGGTTACATCAAGTATGGCTTAAGTGGCAGTTTGACCAGCGATGACCTGGGGTCGGCGTTCGGTACGGTGAACCGCACCGCGTCGGCGACGTGGGGCGATGGTGATGCGGCAGGTTTTACCAATGGCACCGAGCGCACCGATAAATGGGAAGAAGCTTTCGCTGGCTGGCGCTCGGCTGATCTTTTTCCGGCGCTTGGCAAAGACGGTGTGGAAGTCTCCGCCGGCCGGCAGGCAATCCTACTCGGTGACGGCTTTCTCGTTGCCGGTGACGGCATCAGCGCGGGCAGGGGCGTTGCAGACAACCGTTACAATCGCGGGGGCGGCTATTACATCACGCCACGCCGTGCGTTCGACCAGACGTTCTGGTTGAAGCTCGGTGGGCAGCAGGGGCTGCATGGCTCGCTTGGCTGGTTCAAGTCGGACAATCCGATCCAGGCGAAAGTCGAGATGGCGTTTTCTACCCTTGAATATACCGCCGATATCGGGACGGCTGGCCTGACGTATTTGCATGGACTCGGGGTCGATCGGAAGTTCGCGAGCGGTATTCAGGCTGACCGCGATGGCATGGATGTGTATAGCTTGCGCGCTACAGGAAACGCCGGTGTACCTGGGCTCTTTCTATCAACAGAAATTGCTCTGCAAAACACTCGGCGTGGCAATGCAAAGGCGGGTTATGTCGAGGCAGCATGGACCTTTGCCGACCTGCCGGGAAAGCAGACACTGGGGTATCGCTTCAGTCAATACGGTGTCGATTGGGACTCTCTTCTGTACGGCTTCAGCCGTGGTTACGGCACTTGGTTCCAGGGCGAAGTTGCCGCCAACTATGCAGGCCCCTTTGGTGCCAATACCACGATCCAGCAAGTGTATTGGCGCGCGCAGCCGTACGAGACACTCGCAGTGAACGTTCTGGCTTATGATTTTCGTAACCAGCGTACCCGTGGCGCCATTGACAGTTCGGGACGTGAGTTGGATTTCATCCTGGACTGGTCGGTGACACCCACTATCACGCTGTCGCCCATGCTGAGTCTCTACGACCCGCGTAAAGATGCGGACCATGGCGGCGTGCAGTTGGGGGATGACAAACTCAATGTGTATAGCGCGGTGTTGATCTCGACCCGGTTCTGATCTTTCAGCCAGTTGAGTACGGCGGACCGATTAATGTTTGCCGTACCAGGTCAAAAATATGGGAGTGGGCTTGCTCGCGAATGCGGGGGTCAGTTCATAAGTAAGGTGACTGATACACCGCATTCGCGAGCAAGCCCGCTCCCACATTTGGATCTCTATCTATCCGGTAGATATCAATCTGCTTTTGATCAGTCCCGTCAGAGCCAACATCTGGTCGGCTCATAAGCGTCTTCGTATTAGTAGCGGATGATGACCGACTTCAGCTCAGTGTAATCGTCGATAAACGCACTGCCGAACTCACGCCCGACACCCGAAGCCTTCATCCCGCCAAACGGTACGCTGGGGTCGACGAACGTGTGCATGTTGACCCACACCGTACCCGCTTCGATTTGCGGGATCAGGCGCAAGGCCTTGGACAGGTCGTTGGTCCAGAGACTGGCGGTAAGGCCGAACGGGCTGTCGTTCATCAGCTCGACCAGTTCTTCTTCATCATCGAACGCCAATACACAGACCACCGGACCGAAGGTTTCCTCGTGCAGCAGCGGGTCGTCCTTGCCGGTGGCTACGATCAGCGTCGGCTCCACGTAGTAACCGGCGCGGTCCACGGCGCGTGCGCCGCATGCCACCTGGTTGCTCTGCAGGGCGCGATCAAAAAAGCCGAGGATTTTGTCGAAGTGCGGTTTGTTCGACAGCGGGCCGAACTGGGCGTGCTCATCCAGAGGCGAGCCGATGACCATCTGCGACAGCATCGCCGCCATCTTCTGCGTCACTTGCTCGACGAGGGAACGGTGCACGAACAAGCGCTCGGGCGAGGCGCACACCTGGCCCTGGTGCACAAAGGCCGACTGCACGAAGCGCGCCACGGCGTCATCCACATTGGCGTCGGCCAGCAGCGCGGCGGCGTTCTTGCCGCCCAGCTCCAGGGTCACGCGGGTCAGGTCGGCACCCATGGCCGCTTTGCCCACGGCAATGCCGGTGGGCACCGAGCCGGTGAACGACACCTTGCGCACCTGTGGGTGTGCGATCAACTGCTGCCCGACTTGGCCACGGCCGTTGACCACGTTGATCACGCCAGCCGGAATCCCGGCTTCGATCGCCAGTTCCGCCAGGCGCAGCAGGGACAGTGGCGTGTATTCGCTGGGTTTGAGCACTACGGTACAGCCGGTGGTCAGCGCGGCGCCAAGTTTCCACACGCCGATCATCAACGAGAAGTTCCACGGCACAATGGCCGCCACCACGCCGACCGGCTCGCGCAGGGTGTAGGCGCTGTAGTGCTCGCCATCCATGGAGGGAAACGACGGGCTCATGGTCTGGCCGCCGATTTTGGTGGCCCAGCCGGCGAAGTAACGCAGGAACACCGCGCTCTGGCCCACTTCGATATGCCGCGACAGGTTGATCGATTTGCCGGAACTCACGGTTTCCAGTTGCGCCAGTTCTTCGCCGTTGGCCTCGATCAAATCGGCCAGGCGGTTGAGCAGGACCCCGCGCTGATAGGGTGTGACCTGTGCCCAGGCGCCCTTGAAGGCGGTGGCGGCGCTGTCGACGGCCAGATTCACATCCTCGGTCTGGGCGTCACGCAACTGCGCGACGATCTTGCCGGTGCCCGGGTCGACGATGCCGATGCGCTGCGCCGACGCGCTGGTGTGCACGGCGCCATCGATAAAGTTGGAATGGTCGCGGCCCAGGAAGGCAATGACTGAGGGCAATAAGGCAATGTGCATGGCGGCGCTCCAATGAAGGGTTCGTCGCGCCCGTTGGGCGCTCGAAAGACCTCTGCATTAAAAGCGGATGCACGCTTGGCTGCTTGTTCGAGCCTGCCAGGAAGTTGGTTATGCGCGACAGGCTGCGTCGCGGCAGGCCTAGGGTTCGCCGAGGTTGTCGAAGACCGTCTCGAGCAAGCGGCTCAGGCGTTGGATCTGCGCTTCGGTCATGCCAGTGAAGCTGCGTTTGAATACGTCGCTGGTCGCCACCTGGATGCGTTCGATCGCCGCGCGGCCCTCGGCGGTGATCCGCACCTGGGTGACCCGGCCGTCGTCTTCACAGGGCGCAGTATCCACCAGACCGTCTTCCTTCATGCGATAGACCGTCTTGGTGATGGTCGACAACTTGGCGATCGCATGGGTGGAAATCTCGGAAATGCTCGACTGGCCGTTCTCCTTGAGGATCAGCAGTACGCGCCAGCGCGGGATATCCAGGCCGATTTTCTTCAGCGCTTTTTCCATGTACTGGCTGTAGCGGCCATGCACCATGGCCAGCCAATAGAACGGAAAGTCTTCCTTGTGAAAGTTTTCGCTGGCGGGGTCATAGCGGTTTGCGGTTTTTTTTGCGGAAGTCATGGCGTGCTCATGTCGGAGGAGACGGGCAATCATAGACTTTTCTCGTGAAATCGGCACGGTTATTGGCCGTGGTTATTGAAGGCGTGCAGGCAGGCCAGGGCGCATAAATATAATTGACAATTCACGTAATATTCGGTGAGTGTGAAAAAAAGGAAAGGGCGCATCGGGCGCCCCCATTCCGCAATTCGCATTGAAGGTGACGTGACATGACCCTGGTGATTGAACAGCTTTCCCTTGGCGGCGATGGGCCGACCGTAATGGTCAAGGACACTATCGATGTCGCCGGCCTGCCTACCCGTGCATCAAGCCAGGCAATGGACAATGCCGCGCCGGCCACGGCCCACGCCGATGTGGTGCAGGCCCTGTTGGACAAGGGCTGCCGCCTGGTGGCCAAAACCAGCCTGCACGAACTGGCGTTCGGCACCACGGGGATCAATCACTGGACCGGCACCGCGCCGAACCCGCGTTTTCCCGGGCGTATTCCTGGCGGCTCCTCCAGCGGTTCGGCTGCCGCCGTGGCCGCCGGGCTGGCGGATTTTTCCCTGGGCACGGACACCGGTGGCTCGGTGCGCATTCCCGCCTGTTGCTGTGGGGTGTTCGGCTTTAAACCGACGTTCGGGCGGGTCAGCCGCCGTGGCGTAATGCCAACGCACAGCAGCCTCGACTGCGTCGGCCCGTTTGCCGCGAGCCTGCCGATGCTGGTCACGGCCATGCAGGCGATCGACACTAGCTTCAAGCCCGAACCGGCACCGGCTGCACCGCGCCTGGGTATTGTGGCCGTGCAGTCCGGCGCGGCGATACAGCGTGTGATCGATGCGACTCTCGCCGACAGCCGGCTGCCCACGCAAACCCTCACACTGCCCAGCCTCAAGGCGGCTTATGACGCGGGCATGGTGGTGATCAACCGCGAGACGTTCGATGCCTGCGGGCACTTGCTGGAAACCGGCAAGGTGGGCGCCGACATCGCCGCGCGCCTGGCGGCCGCCGGCAACACCACGGCCGCCGCGCTGGCCGAGGCCGAGCAGGTACGCCTGCGTTTCACCGCCGAGGTCGATGCGGCGCTGCAGCAAGTCGACGTGCTGGTGCTGCCGACCATGCCGGAGTTCCCGTTGACCCTGGCCGAGGCGACCGACACCCAGGCCGTGCTGGGCATGACCGCCTTTGTACGCCCGTTCAACCTGTCGGGGCACCCGGCGCTGAGCATCCCGCTGGCCAGTGCCGAGGGCCTGCCGGTCGGCCTGCAACTGGTGGGGGCCAAAGGCGCGGATGAGCAATTGCTGGCCATCGCCGGTCGCCTGCTTGAGCGCCTGTACGCCGGGCATGAGGTCTGAGATGAGCGCACCGACTATCCCCCGCGCAGACCTGGAGCAACGTCTGCGCCGTTTTGAAATCCAGGACAGCGCCCGCGCCTGCATGAATCGCTACATGGTGTTGTGTGACGCCCTGGACGCCCACACGCCGCTCGACGAACTGGCCGGCCTGTTCACCAGGGAGGCGGTGTGGGAGGGCAAGGGCGCCAAGTACGCCCAGAGCTTCGGTGGCTATCGCGGGCGCGAAGCCATTGCCGCGATGTTCGCCGGCTACATGAAAACCCCGGCGCACTTTGCCCTCAACGTGCACTTCCTCACCAGTGAGCTGATCGAGGTGCAGGACGATACCGTGGTCGGCAGTTGGGTAATGTTGCAGACATCCACCTTCGCCAGCGGCGCCTCCCACCTCAACGCAGCGCGCCTGAGCGTGCGCTTTGCCGAAGAGGACGGGCAGTGGCGCATGGCGCATTTCCAGACCGAAAACCTGTTCAGCCGGCCGGTGCAGGCGTGGAACAGCGACGCCGAGCTACCGGTTCCCAAGCCTGCCGCACAGTGAGCGATAACGCTCACTGATTATCCCCGTCAATCCTATTCCCACGACCGTTGCGCTGAAAAAAATCGCCCAGATCCAGTGTGGAAGCGGGCTTGCTCGCGAAGACGTCGGCCCAGCACACATTGATGTTGACTGGCCCACCGCTTTCGCGAACAAGCCCGCTCCCACATTTGGTCTTTGTTGCTTTGAGCATTGCGTTCGCTTAACTGATCGGCATTAGGGCGAGGCCGCTCTATTTTTCTACTATATAAGCGCAAATAAATTTTATTTTTTACAACTGATTAGAGACTGATAAATTGAGTAATTTAATAATAAAAACAAATAGTTAAGTTGTTTTTTACTTATTTTCTTCGTTGAAAAATGCGTGATTAGTAGCGTTTTTAAGCACCACAAATCAATTGACAATTCACGTAATAAGGCTCAGATTCGCCTCAACGGCACCCACAAAAACAAAGGTAACCACTATGCCGATCCATCGCCCTCGTTCCGCCCCGCGTCCCCGTTCGACGCCGACTTCCTGCCCAGTCCAATACCGTTCCTGACAACGGAGTAACGCTATGCATTCGCTTAAAAAACCAGCGGTTGATACGGTGAGCTCGCTTGCCAGTGGCCCCGCTTTCGAAGCCTTGCTTGTCGATGTGCGCGAGCGTGCCCGAGCCGGTGAGTTCGACCGCCAACGCCACATTTCGCAGGATGTGATCGAGGCCTTCAAACAGCACGGCGTTTACCGGGCGCTGGTGCCCAAGCGCTTTGGTGGCCTGGAATGTTCGCCCGCCGAGTTCTGCCAGTTGATCGAGCGTATTGCCCAGGCCGACGGTTCGGCGGGCTGGGTCGCCAGTTTCGGCATGAGCCCGGTCTACCTCGCGGCACTGCCGCTCGAGAGCATCGCCAAGGTGTATGCCAACGGTCCGGACGTAGTGTTCGCCGGCGGCATCTTCCCGCCGCAACCGGCTGAAGTGGTCGAGGGTGGCTTTGTGGTCAATGGCCGCTGGAAGTACTCCAGCGGTTCCCTGGGCGCCGATATCGTCGGTGTCGGCATCGCCCCGAAAAACGGTGACACCTTCGGCCTGCCGCGTATCGCGGTGATGCCACGCAGCGCGATACGCATCGACGAAACCTGGGACACCGTCGGCCTGCTGGGGACCGGTAGCCATGACCTGGTCGCCGAAAATGTGCGGGTATCCGAGGAGTGGACCTTCGTGCGCGGCGGCCTGCCCAACCTGGACGAAGCGTTCTTTCGCTACCCATCACTGTCATTCGCCACCCAGGTGCTCTCGGTGGTCGGCCTGGGCGTCGCCCGCGCGGCACTGGATGCCCTGGCCGACATGGCCAGCGGGCGTGTCTCGGTCACCGGCGCCCCGGCGATTGCCGATCGGCCGCTGGCCCAGGTCGACATTGCCCGTGCGGAAGCCGAGCTGCGTGCCGCGCGGGCGTTCTTCTACGAGTCCATAGACCGCGCCTGGGATTACGTGCAAGCCGGCGACACGGTGCCCGTGGCCGCGACCAACCTGCTGCGGCTTTCGTCCACCCATGCCACCCGTGTCGCCGCCGATGTGGCGCGTACCGCGCAGCTGCTCTCGGGCATGAGCGGCGTGTACAACGACAGCCCGCTGGCCCGCTGCGTCAACGATGCCCAAGTGGTGACCCAGCACGCGTTCATGGGCGACATCACTTATCAAAACGCCGGAGCCATGTTCTTCGGCAAACAGCCTTTGCCTGGCTACCTCTAACCGTCGAGGAAATGAAATGAGCGATAAAAAGACCTTGCGCGTGCTGTTCTGCATGGGCATCAACCAGAATTTTTTCGACGCCGCGCGCGATGAGCAATTACAGGTGTGGGCAGCGTTCAGCGCGATGTGGAACGGTATTCACGACCTCGCCGGGGTCAAGGTGCTGGGCAACATGGATGACGACCAGAGCATGGTGGGGCCTTCCGATGGCTTCCCGTGGACCACCTACCTGCTGGCCGACGTGCCGGACATCGAGACCGTGCATGCGGCCTGCAACCTGTTTCGCACAACGCCAGTGGGCGATGGCCCGTACAAGTTGTGGCGCTACACCAAGGTTGAAGCCCGGGTTGGGCGCGAGCTGATCATTCAGCGTACTTGATGCCGACGAGGACACTCCCATGAGCAAGCTGATTCCCGCTGTAAACCTTGACGTCGACCCCGCCCACCTGGTGCAGGCCGACCGCGTCCACACCTCGATGTACACCGACGCGCACTTGTTCGACGCCGAGCTGGAGAAGATTTTCTACAGCACCTGGATCTGGGTCGCCCACGAAAGCGAGATTCCTGACAACGGCAGCTACAAAACCACCTATGTCGGCAAGCAGCCGGTGATCGTGGTGCGTGACCGCAAGAAAGACGTGCACGTGCTGCTCAACCGCTGTCGCCACCGTGGCGCCACTGTGTGCGAACACAAGAAAGGCAAGACCAACAGCTTCGTCTGCCCGTACCACGGCTGGGGCTACGCGCTGGATGGCTCGTTGCGCGGTATTCCGCACCCGGAAAGCTACGGCGATTGCATCGATAAAGCCGAGCTGCCACTGGTCAGCCTGCGCACCGAAAGCTATGCCGGCATGATCTTCGCCACTTTCAAGGATGACATCGAGCCGCTGGAGGACTATCTCGGCGCAGCGAAAAAATGGATGGACCTGTTTATGAAACAGGGCGCGGGGTATGGCATCAAGGTGCCGGGCGAACATCGCTTCCGCTTTCCGGGTAACTGGAAAATCCAGCTGGAAAACACCACCGATGCCTATCACTTCCCCCTGGTGCACAAGAGCTTCCTGTCGTCGGTGGACGAGCAGACCCTGGCGTTATTCGACTTCGTCAAAGGCCCGGGTTATGTCGAGGATCTGGGCAACGGTCACAGTGTGATGGTGATGATCCCGGACCTGGTCGATCTGGAAGCCGACTTGGACAAGCCGATCCCCGAGCGCTTTGAAGCACTGGCCGCCGAGCTGCGCGATGAGGGCATCGAAGAGCAGCAGGTGCGCCGCATCGTTCGTGCGGTGGGGGGTACCGGTTTCAACCTCAATCTGTTCCCCAACGTGGCTTGTTCGATGGCGTTTTTCCGTGTGCTGCAACCGATCTCGGTTACCGAGACCGAGATTCATCACTCCGTCATTACCATGGATGGCGGCCCGGCGGCGGCCAACCGTTATCGCCTGCGCTTGCATGAGCACTTCCAGGGCCCGATGGGCTTCGGCACACCGGACGATTCAGAAGCCTGGGAACGTGTGCAGAAGGGCGCAAGTGCGGGTGATGAGCTGTGGATCATGCTCAACCGCGGCTTGCCGGGCGAGCGTGCCAGTGAAGACGGCCTGGTGTCCGACGTGAGTGCCGAAACAGGTATGCGCGCCGCCTACCAGCAGTGGAAAAAGATGATGTCGGCCTGAGCCGTGGAGAACCCTATGAACCTGCAATTGCTGCACGAAGTGACCGCCTTCATCTGGCAGGAAGGCGACATGCTCGACCATGGCGAATACGCCACCTGGTTGACGATGTGGACGCCCAAGGGCACCTACATCATCCCGATCAACCCCAAGGAAACCGACTTCGAGAACACGCTCAACTACGCCTACGACGACCATCATATGCGCGAGTTGCGGGTGCAACGCCTGACCGGTGGCGAGTCGATCTCCACCAGCCCGCAGCCGCGTACCGTGCGCACGCAGTCACGGTTTCGGGTACTGGGCGACGATGGCGTAAACGTGACAGTGCGCTGCGCACAGAACGTGCGTGAGTTCCGTAAGGAAAGCCTGAAACTCTACAGCGCCGATTTGACCTACGAGTTGGTGCGTACCGAGGGCAGCTTCAGCATTCACCGTAAAGTCGTGAGCCTCATTAACAGTGACGATGCCCTCGCCGGTATCGGCTACATCCTTTAAGGAGTGCCGACATGAGCCAGATCGCATTGGTGACCGGCGCAGGGCAGGGCCTGGGGCAGCATTTTTGCGCCAGCCTGCTGCGGGCCGGCTATAGCGTGGTTATTTCTGATGTCAGGCTTGAGGCCGCCCAGGCCTGTCAGGCGCAATTGGACCCCGGTGGATCGCGCAGCCTGGCGTTGCAACTGGACGTGGGCTGTAAGCAAGATTTTGAACGGGCACTGGCCCAAGTGCTGGAGCGCTTCGACGCGTTGCACGTGGTGGTCAATAACGCCGCAGTGACCAAGACCACGCCGCTGATGCAAATCAGTCCCGAGGAGTTCGATGAGGTGGTGGGCTTGAACCTGCGCAGCGTGTTTCTGGGGTGCCAGGTGTTGGGCGCACACATGGCTGAAGTCGGCTATGGACGCCTCATCAACATGGCCTCGCTGGCGGGGCAGAACGGCGGTACCGCGACAGGTGCGCATTACGCCGCGAGCAAGGGCGCGATCATCACGCTGACCAAGATTTTCGCAAAGGAATTTGCCTCTCGCGGGGTGACGGTAAATGCCATCGCCCCCGGCCCCATTGATTCTGCTGCGGTGCGTGCGGCCGTACCGTCAGACCGTTTGCCAGGCCTGCTGGCGAACATCCCGGTACAGCGCCTGGGTGATGCTGATTTTCTGGGTGACCTGATTGTGCAGCTGGCACGGCCCGAAGCCTATTTCACCACCGGGGCGACCTGGGACGTGAATGGCGGCCTGTTCATGCGCTGAGAGTGACCCGGCCGCTACGGCGGCCCTTTCCAAACTCCATGGAATTACGGCCATGATTGAAGAACTGTTAAACGTAGTCGTGCGCAAGCGCGAGCTGCAAGGGGGCGGCGTTGTCGTCCTGGATCTGATCCGCTGTGACGGCGCGGCGCTGCCAGCGTTCGACGCCGGCGCGCATGTCGACATCCATATCGCCCCGGGCCTCGTGCGCCAGTATTCGCTGTGCAGCAACCCCGGCGATCCAAGCGTCTACCGATTGGGCGTGCTCAAGGACCCGGCGTCTCGCGGTGGTTCAGTCGGCGTGCATGACACGCTGTTGGAAGGCCGCGAGTTGCAGATCAGTGCGCCACGCAACCTGTTTCCACTGGCCGGGCAAGCGCGTCGCACGATCCTGCTGGGCGGCGGCATTGGCATCACGCCGATGATCGCCATGGCTTACACACTGCATACGGCAGGGCAAGACTTCGAGCTGCATTACTGCGGGCGCGAGCGTGGCCGCAGTGCGTTTCTCGACGAACTGGCCGGTTCACCTTTTGCCGCGAACGTATTCACCCATTTCGACGACGAAGGGCTCGAACAGCGGCTGGATCTGGCCACGGTGCTGGGCCGCGGCGAGGCGGGCGTGCATATGTATACCTGCGGACCTGCCGGTTTCATGGAGTGGGTGATCCAGGGCGCACGTGACCTGGGCTACACCGAGGAACACATCCACAAGGAGTACTTCCAGGTCGAGGTCGACAGTTCCGGCGCCAGCTTCGAAGTGGTGGCGGCGCGCAGTGGCAAGTCGGTGCAGGTGGCTGAAGGTCAGAGCATTCTGGCTGCGCTGGCGCACGTGGGCATCAAGATTGAAATTTCCTGCGAGCAGGGTGTGTGCGGCACCTGCCTGTGCGATGTGCTAGAAGGCGAGCCCGATCATCGGGACGTGTACCTCACGGACGATGAAAAAGCCGCCAATGACCAAATCCTGGTGTGCTGTTCACGCGCCAAATCCAAAAAGCTCGTGCTGGATATCTAAGGGGAACGACCATGGTAGACGTAAGCAGTTTTCGCAATGCAATGGCCATGCTCGGCGGCGCCGTGACAGTCATCACCACCGACGGTGTGGCAGGCCGGTTCGGTTTTACCGCCTCAGCGGTGTGCAGCGTGACCGACTCACCACCCACGCTGTTGGTGTGCATGAATCGTTCCTCCCATTCCAACGAACACTTCAAGCGCAATGGCGCGGTGTGCGTCAATATTTTGTGCGGCGATCATCAGGAAATGTCCGGCGTGTTCGCGAACCGGGCGCTGAGCATGGATGAACGCTTTGCGGTCACCGAGTGGACCACGCTGGAAAGTGGTGCACCCGTGATGCTCGCGGCGCTGGTCAATTTCGACTGTCGCATTGCGCAGGTCCACGAAGTCGGGTCCCACAGTATTTTTTATTGCGAGATCCAGACCATTCGCCAAGGGAACGCGGACGAGGGCCTGGTGTACTTCAACCGTGCTTATCACCGTTTGGGCGAGGCGTCCAAGGCCTGCTGAACCCGATGCATGGCCATGGATTGCTGTTGCCTGAGGCGCTACCTGACATCCTGCTCGTTCCTGAGCGTGCCAACCCCGGCAGCCATCGTGCTCGCTGGGGGGTATGGCGAGGCCGGTGAGGAGGGCGTCGCACGCCAACTTCAAACTCGCCGCAATTCGTCCGTGGCCCGATCAAGGTCATGCCCATATTTTTCAACCAGGTAAGCCAAAAACCGGTCTGCAAAGGTGTGGCGAAAGTCATGCGCAGTCATGTTTGCGATCATTGATACTGACATACGCGTGCTGAGCACGTTTATTGATATCTGTGGTGTGCAGCTTCAGAAGCTCTCCGCGACGGATACCGATCTGCAATAACAATTCAATCGTTCATGAACGGGACAAGCATGGGCAACGGCGCCGCATCACCAGCTTGTACAAGCAGCGGTAGGCGTTGACCTGAAGAGAAACGGCACTGAATCAGTTTCATCGACAGCCACCTCATTCAAGGAATCGTCATGAACACTATGGACATGGCCCGTTGAGAGAGTAGACGTCAAATACGAATTCGTCGAATCAGTGACTTACGTGGCTTATGAACATATCTGACATAGCACCTGATTTAACATAATATACATTATGCGTAATAACGTATTGCGTTATCAGAGGCAGTGCCCGTCAGATTTCAACAGGCAAAACCCCTTCTTGAATCAAACCTGGGCAAAGCCGCCATCGACAAACATTTCACTGCCGGTCATGAAGCTGCTCTCGTCCGATGCAAGGAACAACGCTGCCGCTGCAACTTCTTCTGGCTTGCCTATGCGACTCAGCGGAACTTGCGCAGTCATGTCCTCGATGATTGCTTCCTTATGGCCCGTGCCGGAAAGCGCCAAGTCCAGGCCGGGTGTCGAGATTGGTCCTGGCGATAGGACGTTGACGCGAATGCCCGTGCCTTTGAGATCGAGCGCCCAGCTCCTGGCAAAATTACGCAACGCGGCTTTGGTGGCGCTGTATACGCTGAATGCCGGTGTGCCCATTGTGCCTGTGGTCGATCCGGTGAGGATCACTGAACTGCCGGCGTTCATCAGCGGCAGCGCTTTTTGCACGGTGAACAGCGTGCCTTTGACGTTGATACCAAATGTACGGTCGAACGACTCTTCAGTAATCGCGCCGATCGGCTGGAAATCCCCCAGGCCGGCGTTGGCGAACAGCACATCAACCCGGCCTTTGGCGGCTTTGATGTGTGTGAAGATGCGCTCCAGATCGTTCAGGTTTGAAATGTCGCCCTGGATAGCGATGGCTTGCGGGCCGATCAGTTGCAGCGCCTTGTCCAGTTCTTCCTGACGCCGTCCTACGATCACCACCTGCGCACCTTCGGCCGCAAAGCGAATGGCCGTCGCCAGGCCAATACCGCTGTTGCCGCCGGTAATCACTGCAATTTTTCCGTTGAGCCTGCTCATGATGAACTCCGAAGAAGAATGTTGAGGCCCAACTGTAGATCCACGCTATTATTTTGAATAGTATGCACCTTTTAGTAAGTACCCTAGCGGAATCCTCTCGACCATGGCCAACAACTCATTCAATTGCGGACTCGAAGCCGCCCTGGCGGTGATTGGCGGTAAATGGAAGCCATTGGTTCTGTTCAACCTGGCGCAGAATGTTCATCGATATGGCGAATTAAAGCGCGCGATTGGTGGCGTGACCGACAAGGTGCTTATCCAGCAACTCAAGGAGCTGGAGCGGGACGAGATCATTGCCCGTGTGGATTTCCACGAAATACCGCCCAAGGTCGAGTACTCGCTGACACCCTTTGGCCAATCCCTCGCCGCTGCATTGGGCACGCTGTGCCAGTGGGGCACGGAACATATGCAAACGGTTGAGCGCATCGCCGAACGGCGTACCTCAGCCCTCGCCCACCCCTGATCCCCTGCCCTGATAGCCAACTCAACTAAATGACTATTTAGTTGAGTTAAATGAATAGTTATCTTTACCAGGCCGGCTAAACCCCTTCAGTAGCCACTCGCCGCTGTCATCGCTCCGCCCACGATCGCGATCCCCGAACTGCTGCCCAGGCGTGTTGCCCCTGCTTCAATCATCTTCAACGCCGTCGGGTAATCGCGAACGCCGCCGGACGCCTTTACTCCAACTCCGGCACCCACCGTCTGGCGCATCAGCGCCACATCTTCGAGCGTAGCGCCGCCCCGGCTGAAGCCCGTGGACGTCTTGACGAACGCCACACCCAAGTCGCGGCAGATTTCACAGGCCTGGACCTTCTGCTTGTCGTCAAGCAGGCAGGTTTCCAGGATGACCTTCAACGGTACGGCGTCGCAGGCCTTGTGGACCAGGGCAATGTCTTGGCGCACGGCATCCAGCAGCCCGTCTTTCAACCAGCCGATATTGAGGACCATGTCTATCTCCCCTGCCCCGGCGGCAATGGCCTGTCGCGCTTCGAAAGCTTTGGTTTCACTAAGGCCGGCGCCCAGTGGAAAGCCGACGACGGCGCAAATCACCACGATGTTGTCGGTCAGGCATGATGCGGCGTAAGGCACTTGCCCTGAATTCACGCACACCGAATAAAAGCCGTGTGTCTGGGCTTCTTCACACAAAGTCCGGATCTGCTCACGGGAGGCGTCCGCCGCCAGCAAGGTGTGATCGATGTATTTGGCCAATGCTGCGGGTGTAAGACTGTTCATTTAACGGGTCCTTGCCTGTATGTTGCCAATGATTGTGAGGCGCGTGTGCAGCGCCCCTATTTATAGTTACAATAATAACATTTAATGTTACTTATTTAACATCAACAATCAAGCCCTGGAATACTCGTGGACAGTAGAAAAGCCGAGCGACTGAAGCTTATTCAACAAGCCTTGCAGGACCAGAACGCCATTCACTTGAAGGAAATGGCCGCACTGCTGGACGTTTCCGAGATGACCCTGCGCCGCGATCTCAACCACTTCACTGATCATCTGCGGCTGTTGGGTGGCTACATCACCCGGGTCGGCAACGAAGTCGGTGATTACCGGGTCGCCGAGCAGGACACCCGTCACGTCGAGGAAAAGCGCCGCATCGGAAAACTCGCCGCCCAGTTGATCCAGCCCGGTGACACGGTATTTTTCGATTGCGGCACTACCTCACCTTTTGTGGTTGATTTCATCCCCGACGCGCTGGAGTTCACGGCGGTGTGCAGCTCATTGAATGTGCTGCTCAAGCTGCAGAACAAGCCCAATTGCCACATCGTGTTGTGCGGCGGCACCTTTCACCGCAAGAACCAGGTCTTTGAAAGCAGTGCCGAGAGCAGCATCCTCGACAGCGTGCGCCTGACATGGGCCTTCGTGACTGCAGCTGGCGTCAGCCAGGAGTTTGGCGTGACGTGCTTCAACTTCAATGAAGTCGAGGTCAAGCAAAAGGTCATGTGCCAGGCCCAGCAACGCGTATTGCTCGCGGACTTCAGCAAGTTCGACACTGTGCGCACCGCTCACTTCGCCGCCCTGCAAGACTTTCAGTACGTGGTCAGCGACAAGAAAATCCCCCGCAGCTATAAGGACATCATTCAGGCCAACGGCGCGCAATTGCTGGTTTAACCCAGCAACTTCCGCCGCTCCTGCGCATTCAAGTAGCCGGTGGTGACGCTGAAAGCAGCGCTGGTCCCGGCAGCCAATTGGCGCACGTGACCTTTGGCCTTCTCGGCGTTATAGCCCTCAGGTTCGCAGGTGGACGGCAGCACGAACGCCGCCACTTGCTGATCTGGCGTGTACAGTATCCAGCGCGCGGCGTGTTCGAACTGCTCGGGACGGTAACGGGTGTAGAACGCTGCGCCGTTGGGATGATCCAGCAGAAAATGCGCCTGGCCCGTGGCGTCTGTAGCCACGCCATCGAAGAAAAACACGATCTCCGGGTCGTACAGTGACGGCTGCTCAAGGCACGCCAGTTGCCCTGGTTGCTCGGCCAGTTGCGCCATGTAGGCGCTCCAGGCAGGCGTCGGCTTGACGTGGTCCGGCACGCTGGTCCGCAGGCGCTGGTGCCGCATGCCCAACGGTTCGACAAACCGCGCGCCGTTCACGAACGCGTAGTTCATGTGGGCCATGTACATCAGGTCCATGGGCTTGCCGGCCAGGTTCGTCACGGCCATATCGATATCGAACAGGGCCGAATCGGCGCGCAGTGTCACGCTGGGGCTCGCCCGGTAGCGATCGCCGAATCCCTTGGCGTACTGGTACGAACCCCCCAGGCGCAAAACGCCCTCGCCGACGTCCAGCCAGGCCGAGTCCATCGGCGCGCAGGGCATTTCGCCGTGCAAGGCGTGAGTGTCGTCTGCCGCCGGGCAACCATTACGCAGCAAGCCACTGTGAAACATGAAGCAGCCATACGTATCAATGACCGTCGGGCTGGGCCTGGGTTGCTCGAAGAGGTTGCTCATGGTCAGGTCGCAGTCGTCGAACACGGCTGACCAGATCATCTGCCCCTGATAAGGCAATACCACCAGCCTTCCACGACTGTTTTCCAGGCTCAGGGCCAACACGCCGGACGGGTAGGTCCAGGCACTGACGTTGAATGACGGCGATTGCAGGAGGATTTTTTCCTGCTCGCCGAACAATGCAGGGTACAGCGGGATACGTGTATTCATGAGGCCACCGCTCCGGTTGCGCCTACCGGCAAGGTGCCGGGCTGGCGCATGCACTTGAGCGCATACATCACGATCACGATGAAGCACAGCAACGGTACGCTATAGGCCAATTGCATATTGCCGCCGCTGGCGTCCGACAACAGGCCCTGGAAGATCGGGATCACCCCGCCGCCGACAATGCTCATCACCAGCAATGAACCGCCGACGCCGGTGTCTTCACCCAGGCCATCGATGGTCAGGCCGTAGATGGTCGGCCAGCAAGGGCCGAGGAAAATACTTACGCCGACCGCGGCATACACCGCCGAAATGTTCGGCACCAGGATGGTATAGGCCAGCAGCACGATACACAGCACGCCGTAGATCGCCAGGACTTTGGCCGGGTGCAGGCGCCGCATCAACAGGTTGGCGATCAGCTTGCCGACAAAGTAGGCGGCAAAGGTGGTCAGCAGGAACCATGAAGCGCTGCGCTCATTCATCCCTCCCATTTGCATGGCCAGGCGAATGGTGAAACTCCACACGCCAACCTGCGCCCCCACGTAGAGAAACTGCGCCATTACGCCAAAAGTAAAACGCGGGTTACGCCACAGCCGGCCGAGACTTTGACGCAGACTGCCTGGCTTGCTACCCGCGGGCTTATTGCCCTTGCAGGCGGGAAACCGCGTAATGGCGATCAGGATAAATACCAGCACCAGCACGGCAATCATCCACTTGTAGGGCAACAGCGTGGACTGAATCATTTGCAACTGCTGCACCGCCGCCTCAGAGGCGCTCATCTGGGCCAGTTGTTCAGTGCTGGCGTCAGTGTCCTTGAACATCACAAAGCTGCCCACATACACCCCGGCCATCGCGCCGAAGGGGTGGAAGGTTTGCGAAATATTCAAGCGCCGGGTCCCGGTTTCCCGTGGCCCCATCAGTGTCGAGTAGGTGTTGCACGCAGTTTCCAGGAACGACAGGCCAGCGGCGATTACAAACAGCGCCAGCAGGAACATGCCGTACTTGGCGGTGGAGGCCGCCGGGAAAAACAGCAGGCAGCCAAACATATACAGCATCAGCCCGATCAGAATCGTGCTCTTGTAGCTAAAACGGCGAACCACCATCGCGGCTGGAATCGCCACGAAAAAGTAACCCAGGTAAAAAGCCGACTGGACAAAGGCGGTCTGGAAATCACTGAGCAAAAACGCCTTCTTGAAGTGTGCGATCAGCACATCGTTCATGCTCGCCGCCGCGGCCCACAATGCAAAAATGCTGCACAGCAGGATAAAGGCGAACCAGGGAGTGCGGTTCAGATAGAAACCATCGGGTGTCTGTTGCAGCGCAGGTTTGTTCATTATTGTTCTCCGGGCTGGTTTGAGGGTGTTATCACCGTTGCTGGAAGCGCTTGAACGTCTCAGTGTCGGGATAAGAAGTCTGCGTACCCAGCCCCATGACTGAGCAGGCGGAATACGCCACAGCCTGTTCCATGGCCTGACGAATAAGGTTGTCGCGATTCCAGTGGTGAATGAAACAACCGATAAAAGCATCACCGGCGCCGGTGGTGTCACGGGCTACGACCCGTACGCCCGGCACTCGGAACTCGCCCTCCTCCCCCACATACAGCGCGCCGTGCTCGCCGAGGGTGACGATCACATGACGAATGCCGCTGGCCACCAGCGTACGCGCGGCGATCTGAGCCGCCTCCGGTGAGTCCACGACCTGACCGGTGATCAACGCCAGTTCCGATTCGTTGGGGATCAGGAAGTCCAAGTGCGCCAGGTGCTCGGCGCTCAATCCGGCCAGGGCCGGAGCCGGGTTGAGCAGCACGGCGATACCGTGCCGGTGAGCGAATTCGATGGCGTGGTAGACCGTCTCCAGATTGATCTCCAGTTGCAGCACGATCAACGTGCACTCACACAGGTCAGCGGCTGCCGCATCGATGTCCGCCGGCGACAAATGCGCATTGGCACCCTTGACGATCAAAATGCTGTTGTGGGAGTCGGTCCGGACAAAGATCGGCGCAACGCCACTGGAAACGCCAGCCACGCGCTGCACATAGCGGGTGTCGATACCAAAACGTTGGAAGTTGGCCAGCGTGTTGTCGGCAAACATGTCGTCCCCGACCTTGCTCAGCATCAGGACCTGCGCCCCCAGCTTGGCGGCGGCCACCGCCTGGTTAGCCCCCTTGCCGCCACAACCGAGGGCAAAGCCCGGCGCTTCCAGGGTTTCACCCTGGGCCGGCATGCGGTCGATGTAGGTAATCAAATCCACCATATTGCTGCCGATGACTGCGATCTTGCTCATTGCTATTCCACCTTGTTACGGCACGACCAAGCAGATCGTGCCGCTCTTGTTTTGTTATTTAAATAACATTAGGTGTGAATATTCAATCTTTTTTTGCAGCGATGGCTGATTTTGCTGAAGCCCAAATTTCGGACAAAAAAAACCGGCTCGCAGGGAGCCGGTCTTTGATCTGCCCAGATTACAAGCTGAACCGATCCACGGACTGTGACAACTTCCCCGCCAGGCCGGCCAATTCGTCGGTGGTCGAGGCAGTTTCGCCGATGATGCGACTATTATTTTCCGACATCCCTGCAATCATCTCCACTTGATGTGCAATTTCATTGCTGGCCAGGCTCTGCTCTCCAATGGTTCGGGAGATGTCGTTGACCATTTCAGTGGTATTCAAGGTGGCTTGTAGAATCTCGCGTATCGCCCGTTCCACCTCGGCAGTCACCGCCATGCCTTTATCCACCTGAGCAACCCCCTCTTCCATGCTGGTCACGGCTTCCCGAGTGTTGTGCTGAATGCGCCCGACCATGCTGGCAATTTCCTGGGTCGAGGCGCTGGTGCGCCCCGCCAGGCTGCGCACTTCATCGGCCACCACCGCGAAACCGCGCCCTTGTTCACCGGCTCGTGCCGCTTCGATTGCGGCGTTCAGGGCCAGCAAGTTGGTCTGGTCGGCGATCCCTTTGATAACCTGAATAATGCTGAAAATGGCCTCGGACTCCTTGTCCAGCGTGCGGATCACCTGGGCGGATTGCTGTGCGGAACGGGCAATGCCTTCCATGTCACTGACCACTTGATGAATCACCCGGCCGCCGTCCTTGGCCAAGGTCTCCGCCTGGTTGGCCATGTCCAGCGCACGCCCGGCATGCCGCGTGATTTCTTCGATACTCGCGGTCATTTCGCTCGCGGCGGCGGCCATCGTACTGGCCGCGGCGCTTTGTTGCTGGCTGCTGTCGGCGACTTCGTGGCAGCCGTGACTGAGTTGTTCGCTCATGCTATCGACGCCATGGGCGTTGCTGCGTACCACTTCGATCATGCCGCGTAAATCGCGCTGCATGGTGGCGAGGCTGCGGATCAATAAGGTGGCTTCATCCTTGCGGCGGGGTTCGACAATCGGTTCGCTCAAGTTGCCGCGGGCAATGCTGGCGGCAATACGACTGGCCGTCTGAAGCGGCCCCATGATGCTCAATATGACCCATCGGCCCTGCGCCATCAGCAGCAAGAGGCTGGCGATCAGTACTGCGCCGAGGGTGAAGTTGGCATTGCTGATGGTTTGTCGGGTACTTGCACCGGTTTGCTGGGCGTTGTTTTCAATCAGCTCACTCAGCGCCGCCATTTGATCTTCAAGCCGGCTGAAGGCTGTATTGAAGGTCTCCAGCTCGCCGCGAGCCGCGTCGGGATTGTCCAGGGCCAGGGCGACAATGCGCTCGCCGGTGCTTATATAGGTATCCAGGCTGGGTTTGATTTTTTCCAGACTGGCCTTGAGCGTGTCATCCAACGGCAGTTTAAGGTTGTCGGCAAGTACTTGGCGAAAGTGCTCGGCATGTTCTTTAAGCGAGTTGTTGACCTCGGCCTTGGTGCTGGTGCTTTTACCCAGGCCCACCAACAGGGAGGACAACACGTCGGCACGCAGGGCGTCGTGCATCATGTCGGCTTCCATGTGGTTGCGCAGCACCGTCATGCTCACTTCGTTGTCCTGCACGGCACTGCCCATCCGGGTATTTCCCAGGTAGCCGGCCAGGCTCATGATCAAGGCAGTGAGTAATCCGGTCGCTATCAACAGCATCAAGCGTAGTTTGATCGTCATGCTGGTATCCCCGTGCCTGGTCAACCGGTTGGGACGCCAACCGCAGTAGCCCCGCTGCTCATGTTATCGGCCGCCTTTACAGCTTATTGAAGCCTAAGTTTGCGGATCTGCGCAGATCCCTTAAGCTGACGACCTTTGCTTCGCCCGGAACTGCCCATGTCTCGAAGTATCGCCCACCTCGCCCTGCTGCTGGGCTTGATCACCGCCGTCGGCCCCTTCGCCATCGACATCTACCTGCCAGCCTTGCCGACCCTGGGCGCGAGCCTGCACGCCTCGCCGGCGTTGGTACAGATGAGCCTTACCGTGTTCTTCGTCATCATTGGTGTGTGCCAATTGTTCTACGGACCGATCAGTGATGTGTTCGGTCGTAAGCCGCCGATCTATCTCGGCCTGGTGATTTTTGCCGTGGCCAGTGTCGGTTGCGCGTTGGCGCCGACTATCGAAATACTGATTGCCTTTCGTGCCCTGCAGGCGTTCGGTGCGTGCGCGGGCATGGTGATTCCCCGGGCCATCGTGCGTGACCTGTATACCGGGCATGAAGCCGCGAAGCTCATGGCGTTGCTGATGCTAGTGATGAGTGTCTCGCCGATTCTCGCCCCGCTCGCCGGCAGCCTGGTCATCTCGTTGTGGAGCTGGCGTGAAGTGTTTGCCGTGCTGGCTGTGCTCGCGGTGGCCTGCCTGGTGATGACCATCGTGCAGTTACCGGAAACTCACCCGGCCGAACGACGCTTGGGCAAGACCCTGGGCAACGCCTTCAGCAGCTACGGCGCGTTGCTGCGTGACCCGGTATTTATAGGCTTGTCGGTGGTGTGCGGTTTCGGTTTGGCGACGTTCTTCGTGTTTATCGGCAGCGCGCCGTTCGTGTACATCGAGCATTACGGCCTGACGCCCACGCAATTCAGCCTGGGTTTTGCCGTGAACGCCGCGTCGTTTTTCGCCATGAGCCAGCTGACCGCGCGCCTGAGTGCGCGCTTTGGTCTGGCGCCGCTGATTCGGTGGTCGGTGGTGGCCGTGGCGGCGATTATGGTCCTGCTGGCAGTGACCACGTTATGGGTCGATAGCCTGGCTCTAATGATGACGCTGCTGTTTATCGGCTTTGGTTTCCTTGGTTTGCTGCTGCCGGCCGCCGGGGTGTTGTCCCTGGAAGATCATGGTGCGGTGGCCGGCTCTGCGTCGGCCCTGCTCGGGGCAATCCAGATGATCACGGCGGCTGTGTCCATGACCTTGGTCGGCGTATTCGCCGATCACACCCCTGCGCCCATGTTGATCGGGATTGCGCTGTGCGCGGTCGCGGCAATGTTCACGACCCTGTGGACATTGCGCCGCCTGCCCGTTCCCCAGCACGGGGCAAGCCCGCTCACCACGGAAACCCGCTCACCATAGGTTGAGGTTTCGCATAGGCTTAAAGCCAACCATTCGTCGGGATTGGGCGGCATCCGTCACAACTATCGTCAAGCCGGAAACTACTAACTCCATAGCCCCTTTGGAAACCTATGGAGATTGAGATGACTGACTACCCTCGCCCACCCTTCGCCGCGCAAGCGCAGAACGTGCCTGGTTCGCAGAAGAAAATGGACCCGTATCCGGACTGTGGGGAGCAGAGTTACAAAGGTTCCGGACGATTAGCCAACAAGATCGCGCTGATTACCGGGGCAGACAGCGGCATCGGGCGCGCCGTAGCCATTGCGTTCGCTCGTGAAGGCGCCGATGTAGCCATCGCCTATCTGGATGAGCATGAGGACGCCAAGGAAACCGCGCGCTGGGTCGAGGAAGCCGGCCGCCAATGCCTATTGCTGCCCGGTGATATCGCGCAGAAAAGCGTATGCCAGGCACTGGTCGACAAAACGGTCGAGCAATTCGGCCGTATCGATGTGTTGGTCAACAATGCGGCATTCCAAATGAGCCATGAAACCCTCGAAGAAATCTCAGACGAGGAATGGGTGAAGACCTTCGATATCAACATCACGGCGATGTTTCGTATCTGCAAGGCCGCCGTCCCGCACATGAAGGCGGGCAGTTCGATCATCAACACCACATCCGTCAACTCGGACATGCCCAAGCCGACGCTGATGCCTTACGCCGCCACGAAGGGCGCCATTGCCAATTTCACCGGCGGCTTGGCGCAGCTGCTCGGCAGCAAGGGGATTCGCGTCAACAGCGTAGCGCCCGGGCCGATCTGGACGCCGTTGATTGTGGCAACCATGACCGATGACGACGTGAAGAACTTTGGCAGCGAAACCCCGCTGGGTCGTCCGGGGCAGCCGGTGGAAGTGGCGCCGATCTATGTGCTGTTGGCCTCGGATGAGGCCAGCTATATCTCGGGCTCGCGATATGCGGTGACTGGCGGCAAACCGATTCTTTAACTTTTACCCAACCCTTTGTGGGAGCGTCGCGAGCAAGCCCGCTCCCACATTTTTTGATCTTCATCCTGCCTGAATTTAAAGATCAAACCGATCCACCGCCCGCCGCCGCTCATTGTCATCGCGCACGTCGTAACTGGCGGTCGTCTGGATATTGGTGTGGTGCGCCAGTTTCTGCGCAATCGACAGGTCGTGTTCTTCGATCACCCGTGTAATGAATGAGCGGCGAAAATCATGGGGCATGATCTTCACCCCCACCTGTTCGCCGCGCTGGCGTGCGATGTAGTAGATCGCGTGCTTGGTAATGCGCTCACGGGTGATGTGGCTACCACGGCGGATGCGGTTGAACAGGAAGCTGTCGTCCTGCTCGCCGTCCTTGAGCTGCTCGCGGCGAAACGCCAGCCACGCGTGCAACTTGGCAAATGCCCAGTCCGGTGCGTACTTGATCAGTTCCTTGTTACCTTTGCCGATCACCCGCAGGCTGCGCTCCTCGAAGTTGATCTGCGCCAGGTCAAGGTTGACCGACTCCGACTTGCGCATGCCCGAGCCGTAGAGAATGCCGATTACTGCTGCATCCCGCAGGCCTTGTGGCCGTGGGTCGGCGGCGCAGACTTCCATCATTTCGCGAATCAGGCTGCGCCGCAGGTTACGGCCCTGGCCGAGGCGTGTGCCCGGTGCGGCCTTGACCGTGCGCATACGCAACAAGTGCTCCTGGCTGATCAGGTTCATGCGCCAGGCTTCATTCATCACCCCGCGCACCGCGTTTACGTAAAGCGATGAGGTGTTCGGCGCATAGCCGTCCTCACGCAGGGCGGCAACCAGAGCAATCACGTGTTCGGGTTGAAGCCGATGCCAGTCGATGTCTTCAAGATTGATGTCCTCGAAGCCCAAGCGGTCGGCTGCGTCTTGCAGCACGTAACGCATGGTCAACTGACTGGAGGGCGCCAGGCGCGTGAGGTACAGGGTCAGCGGGTTGTGGATAGACTCAGTCAACGTAGATCAGCCTTTGGATTAAATACCTCAAACAAGCCTTTGTTTAATCAAGGTATTTAGTGAATTGGCGAAGGCCGAGTCTAACCCAGGACCGGCCCTGGCACAAAATCACGGTGCGATATCGTCATCCTCGGTAGGGTCCTGTGGCTGGGTCTGGGCCTGACTCCAATCGCTGTCCTGCTTCTGCATCAGCGCGAACCAGTGTTGACGCATAAACGTCAGGTACGCTTCGGGTGCCTTGGCGAAGTCTTTCTCATCGCCATAGCAACCTGGCAATGGCAACTCGGTGCCCTGCTCCTTGTACTGGCTGACCAGCGCCTGCTGTGCGGCCACACTGCAATCCTTGGGCAACGGCATGCCGCGCAAGGCACCGGCCTGTTCGTCCCACCAGGCGGCGCCCACCCGGTCCAGGCCACGCAGACGGAATTTCTGCGATTTACCGACATGCATGATCAGCTTGAATTCGTGGGGGCTTACATCGCTGGTGCAGGTGCGTGAATAACCCACGGTGGCCTGGGTAATGCCGTCGCCGGTCAGGTCGGTGACCCTGGTGGCGGCCCTGTCGAAGCGCAGTGAGGCGTCGAACTCGCAATGCTGCACATCGTCGTAGAGCATCCACATGCGCTTGGGGCGGTTGCCGTCGATAAGGTACTGGGCCGCATACACGAACGCCGACTGGGTGCCGTCGTCATCACGCTCGCTGACTTGTTCAGCGAGCACCAGCAGGTTCTTGCCCTGTTTATCCTCCCAGGTATAGGCGGCGATCTGCTTGCCACGCACTTCCACACCGTCCGGTACCTGGTCGATGCTGGTGAGGGCCACGCCGTCGTCAGCCTGTACCGTCGTGATACACGCCACGCTCATCAACAACCCCATCAACACTGGCCGCAACTGGCCGCGTAAAAGCTGCACGCTATTCATCCGATCACCCTGGCAAGAGACGGCTTACTTTACCGGCACTTGGGGCGCATTGCAGAGAAGTTTCATCACTAAAATTCGAGGATGGCGCGGATGAACGCGAGTTGAACCAAATACCCTACAGACAGCTCATATTTCGCCTGCCAACTTAAGCCCGTATCCCCTTAGTTGCGTAGCTGAACCCTAGCTGTCTACCTGTCAAATAAACGAGTTTTTCATCCGGCTTTCATATCTGTTCTACATTTTTACGCTTAATCTTGAACACAGCACTTCATAGCAAGCCGCGCTATATCGTCTAACCTCTTGATTATGCTTCACCTTTGGTGCCGTTTTCTAACCTGCGGCCTGGACTTACGCCCAATGATTGCTGCTGTCTGCATGCTCCAAGTTGCTCTAACCCCGAGGTCATGAATCTTTGAAACCCTACCCTATTCATTGCGTGTCGATCGTTATTCCGGTCTACAACGAACAAGAGAGCCTGCCCGAATTGCTGCGTCGTACGACCGCAGCCTGCAAGCAACTGGCTTACGAATACGAAATCATCCTTGTGGATGACGGTAGTCGCGACAATTCGGCCCAACTGCTGGAAGACGCCGCCGCTGAAGACGGCAGCAACGTGGTGGCGGTGATCCTCAACCGCAATTATGGCCAGCATGCGGCGATCATGGCCGGTTTCGAGCAGTGCCGAGGCGAAGTGGTGATCACCCTTGACGCCGACCTGCAAAACCCGCCCGAAGAGATCCCGCGCCTGGTGGAGCAAGCCGCCCTCGGTTACGACGTGGTTGCCACCGTGCGCAACAATCGCCAGGATTCGGCCTTCCGCCGCTGGCCTTCGCGGCTGATCAACCTGGCCGTGCAGCGCTCCACCGGCGTGGCCATGACCGACTACGGCTGCATGCTGCGCGCCTACCGCCGCACCATCGTTGACGCAATGCTCGCCTGCCGCGAGCGCAGCACCTTTATCCCGATCCTGGCCAACGGCTTTGCCCGCCACACCACCGAGATCCTGGTGCACCACGCCGAGCGTGAACACGGCGAATCCAAATACAGTGCCATGCGCCTGATCAGCCTGATGTTCGACCTACTGACGTGCATGACCACCACCCCGCTGCGTCTGCTCTCTATCGTCGGCTTCAGCCTGGCAGCGCTGGGCATGCTGTTTGCCCTGGCGTTGATCGTCATGCGCCTGGCCTTTGGCGCCGACTGGGCCGGCGACGGCTTGTTCGTGTTGTTCGCGGTGCTGTTCGTGTTCACTGGCGGCCAGTTCATCGGCATGGGCCTCTTGGGTGAATACCTGGGCCGCATGTACAGCGACGTGCGCGCCCGCCCGCGCTTCTTTATCGAAAAAGTGCTGCGCAACCAACCGGCAGCACCGGCTCCCGTGGTCGTCGTTGACGGCCTGGTGTCCTCCCATACCTCTACTTCTTCTGCTGATCAGGTCCAATCATGAGTTCAAAAGCTGTTGTATTCGCGTACCACGATATTGGTTGTGCAGGCATTGAAGCACTGCTCGCCACGGGTTACGACATTGCTGCTGTGTTCACCCATGCCGACGACCCCAAGGAAAACAACTTCTACGGTTCCGTTGCCCAGCTGTGCGCACGCAACGGCATTCCGGTGCATGCGCCGGAAGACGCCAACCACCCGCTGTGGATCGAGCGCATCGCCAAGCTCAACCCGGATTACATTTTCTCGTTCTATTACCGCAACCTGCTGAGCGAGCCATTGCTGGCCACTGCCCGCAAAGGCGCGTTCAACCTGCATGGCTCGTTGCTGCCTAAATACCGAGGGCGCGCGCCGGCCAACTGGGTGCTGGTCAACGGCGAGACCGAAACCGGCGTAACCCTGCACCGCATGGTCAAGCGTGCCGATGCCGGCGCGATCCTGGCCCAGCAGAAAGTCATCATCGAGCGCAGCGACACCGGCCTGACCCTGCACGCCAAACTGCGCGACGCCGCCAGCAACCTGCTGCGCGATGCCCTGCCGCAACTGGCTCAAGGCAAACTGGCGGAGACCGCCCAGGACGAAAGCCAGGCCAGTTACTTCGGCCGCCGCACCGCCGCCGACGGCAAGCTGGAATGGAAAAAGCCGGCTGAAGAACTGTTCAACCTGGTCCGCGCCGTGACCCAACCCTACCCGGGTGCCTTCTGCGCCGTGGGCGAACACAAGCTGATCGTGTGGCAAGCCGAAGTGGTCAAGGGCAACGAAGGCCTGGCGCCAGGCCGTGTGGTCAGTGTCAACCCGCTGCGCATTGCCTGCGGTGAAGACTCCCTGGTGATCAAGTTCGGCCAGCGCAACGACACCGGCCTGTACCTGGCCGGCCCGTCCCTGGCCAACGAATTGGGCCTGGTCGACGGTTCCGTGCTGCGCGGCGCCGAGTCCGGTCGCAAACCACGGCGTACCCGTGTGCTGATCCTTGGTGTGAACGGCTTTATCGGTAACCACCTGTCCGAGCGCCTGCTGCGTGACGACCGTTATGAAGTCTACGGCCTGGACATCGGCTCTGATGCCATCGAGCGCCTGCGCAGCCACCCGAACTTCCATTACGTGGAAGGCGACATCAGCATCCACACCGAATGGATCGAGTACCACATCAAGAAGTGCGACGTGGTCCTGCCGCTGGTGGCCATCGCCACGCCCATCGAATACACCCGCAACCCGCTGCGCGTGTTCGAGCTGGACTTTGAGGAAAACCTCAAGCTGGTGCGCTACTGCGTCAAGTACAACAAGCGCGTGATCTTCCCGTCGACCTCCGAAGTCTATGGCATGTGCCAGGACCAGTACTTCGACGAAGACACCTCCAACCTGGTGGTCGGCCCGGTCAACAAGCAGCGCTGGATCTACTCGGTCTCCAAGCAACTGCTGGACCGCGTGATCTGGGCCTACGGTGCCAAGGGCCTGAACTTCACCCTGTTCCGTCCGTTCAACTGGATGGGCCCGCGCCTGGACCGCCTGGACTCGGCGCGTATCGGCAGCTCCCGCGCCATCACCCAGCTGATCCTGAACCTGGTGGAAGGCACGCCGATCCGTCTGTTCGACGGTGGCGAGCAGAAGCGTTGCTTCACTGACATCGCGGACGGTATCGAGGCTCTGGCACGCATCATTGATAACGACAATGACGCGTGCAACGGCCAGATCATCAACATCGGCAACCCGGAAAACGAAGCCAGCATCCGCCAGTTGGGCGAAGAGCTGCTGCGTCAGTTCGAAGCGCATCCGCTGCGTAGCAACTTTCCGCCGTTCGCCGGTTTCCGCGACGTGGAAAGCAAGGCGTTCTACGGCACCGGCTACCAGGACGTGGCGCATCGCAAGCCAAGCATCGAAAACGCCAAGCGCCTGCTGAACTGGGAGCCGACCGTGGAGATGAGCGAAACCATCGGCAATACGCTCGACTTCTTCCTGCGCGAAGCCATGCTTGAAATAGCGGATAAGAAGTAATGCAGGCAGGTCTTCGCATCGACGTCGATACCTACCGCGGCACCCGTGAAGGTGTGCCACGGTTGCTTGAGTCTCTGGAGGAAGCAGGGGTGAAGGCGACGTTCTTCTTCAGCGTCGGGCCGGACAACATGGGCCGCCACTTGTGGCGCCTGATCCGCCCGCAGTTCCTGTGGAAGATGCTGCGTTCCAACGCTGTGGGCCTGTATGGCCTGGATATCCTGCTGGCTGGCACCGCCTGGCCGGGCAAGCCGATTGGCCGCGACCTGGGGCACTTGATGCGCCAGGCCAAGGCGGCCGGGCATGAAGTCGGCCTGCACGCCTGGGATCACCATGGCTGGCAAGCCAACGCCGGGCGTTGGAGCGAAGCGCAACTGGTCGAGCAGATTCGACGCGGCGTGGAGACCCTGAGCGACATCCTGGGTGAGCGCATCGATTGTTCCGCCGCCGCCGGTTGGCGTGCCGACGAACGCGTGGTGCAAGCCAAGCAAGACTTCAACTTTCGCTACAACAGCGATTGCCGGGGCACCAGCCTGTTTCGTCCAACCCTGGCCGATGGCAGCGTGGGCACCCCACAGATTCCGGTAGACCTGCCGACCTTCGACGAAGTCGTCGGGCCGGTGGTGGCTGCCAAAGACTTCAACGGCTTCATCCTCGACCGTTTCGCCGAGTCCAAACTCAATGTCTACACGATCCACGCAGAAGTAGAAGGGATTCTGATGGCCAATGATTTTCGCCAGCTGCTCGCCCAGGCAGGGCAGCGCGGCATCGACTTCAAACCGCTGGGCGACTTGCTGCCCGCGGACCTGACCACCCTGCCCCAGCAACACCTGGTGCGCGGCGCCTTGCCTGGGCGTGAGGGTTGGCTCGGAGTGCAACAGGCATGATCCGCCACTGGGCCCTGCCCCTGCTCCTGTTGGCGTTTGGCGTGTTTTACCTGCTGCCGCTGGCTACCCACGGTCTATGGATTCCGGATGAAACCCGTTACGCGCAGATCAGCCAGGAAATGCTGCTGACCGGCAAATGGGCGTCACCGCACTTCATGGGTATTCGCTACTTCGAAAAACCAGCGGCCGGCTACTGGATGATCGCGCTGGGCCAGGCGATCTTCGGGCAGAACCTGTTTGGCGTGCGATTTGCGTCCGCCCTGAGCACCGGGTTGAGCATCCTTTTGGTGTACCTGGTGTCACGCCGGCTGTGGAATGACCCGCAAAAAAGCCTGATCAGCACCGTGCTGTACATGAGTTTCGTCAGCGTGGCAGCCCTGGGCGGTTATGCCAACCTCGATCCGCAGTTCACGTTCTGGGTCAACCTGACGGGCGTGGCCTTGTGGTTTTGCTTTGACACCACCACCCGCAATGGGCGACTCGGTGCCTGGGCGCTGTTGGGATTTGCCTGCGGCATGGGTTTCATGACCAAAGGCTTCCTGGCGTGGTTGCTCCCCGTGTTGATCGCCCTGCCCTACGCCCTTTGGCAGAAGCGTTTCCGTGAATTGCTGGGTTATGGCCTGGTGGCCGTGGTGGTGGCGATTGTCGTCAGCCTGCCCTGGGCGCTGGCGGTGCACCTGCAAGAGCCCGACTACTGGAACTTCTTCTTCTGGCATGAGCATATCCAGCGCTTTGCCGGCGAGGATGCCCAGCATGCCGAGCCGTTCTGGTATTACCTGCCACTGCTGGTTGCGTTCTGCCTGCCATGGGTAGCGTTGTTGCCGTCCACCCTTCAACAGGCATGGCGGGACAAGCGCAGCGCAAAAATCGCTTTTGTATTGCTGTGGCTACTGATGCCGTTGGCGTTCTTCAGCCTGGCCAAAGGCAAGCTGCCGTCTTACATCACGCCGTGCCTGCTGCCGTTGGCGTTGTTGATGGGCAATACCCTGGCCGACAAGTTGAATCAAGGCCGTTACCGGGCCTTGCGCATCAACGGCTGGCTGAACCTGATTATGGGTGTGCTGGTGCTGCTGGCGCTTAGCTGGTTCCAACTGAAAAAGCCAGTGTACGAGCACGGGCAGGAAACCCTGAGCCTGGTGCTGGTGTTTACGTTTCTGTTCAGTTGGATCCTGGTCAATCTGCTGCAAGCGGCACGGCCGCTGCGCCTATGGGCCGCGCCGGTATTTGGCAGTTGGCTGATGGTCGCTTTGCTGCCGGCCGCCCTGCCGCACTCGGTGGTCTACAACAAGACCCCCGATCAATTCATCATCGATCACTTGCCGGAACTGCAACCGGCCACTGCCCTGCTGAGCAATGACCTCGGCGCGGCGTCGGCCCTGTCGTGGCGCCTGGCACGCCCGGATGTGACGCTCTACAACACCATCGGTGAAGTCAAATATGGCCTCGCCTACCCGGATGCTGGCCATCACCAGGTGGACACCACTCAAGTCCAGCAGTGGATGAGCGAGGCGCGTAAGAAAGGCCCGGTCGGCGTGGTCATGCGCGTCAAGGGAGACGATGAAATCGCCGAAGTCGCGCTGCTGCCCAATGATGGCAAGCGCTACGCGCAAGGCAATATCATGATCCTGATCTTCCCGCAGGTGACGCCGTGATCACCCTGCTGCTGTTATTGGCCGCGTGCCTGCTGACCTGCATGGGCCAGGTGTCGCAGAAGTTCGCCGTGGAAAGCTGGCGCGGCCGGCCGGACGGCTGGACGTTGAAACTGCGCTCGCCTTGGTTGTGGTCGGCGCTGGTGTGCCTGGGCCTGGGCCTGCTGGTGTGGCTGCTGGTGTTGCAGCGCCTGGAAGTGGGTATCGCCTACCCCATGCTCAGTTTGAATTTTGTGCTGGTCACACTGGTGGCGCGGTTTGTCTTTCATGAGCCCGTCGACAGACGTCACTGGCTGGGCGTGGCGCTGGTGATCGGCGGTGTCGTGCTGCTGGGGCGTCACGTATGAGCCGGGTGCACGGTTTTGCCCTGGCGTTGGGCAGCGTCGGCCTGGTCAGTGCGGCCCAATTGGGCATGCGCTGGAGCATGACGCGCTTGCCGCTGCCCAGCGAATGGCTCAGCGCCCCTGTCGATCTCGGCGCCCTCGGCGTGGTGAGCCTCGCGATCCTGGCCTACGCCCTGTCGATGCTCTGCTGGCTCGGCGCGCTCAAGCACCTGCCGCTGGGCCGTGCGTATTCACTGTTGAGCATCAGCTATGCCCTGGTGTACCTGCTGGCGGCCAGCCTGCCGGTGTTCAACGAAGATTTTTCCATTTCAAAAACCCTGGGGGTGGCGCTTGTCATCCTCGGTGTGCTGGTTATTAACTCTCGTCGTGCTAGCGCTACAAGTCCCAGGAATGCCCCATGAAAATCAGTGTATTTGGTAGTGGTTACGTCGGTCTGGTGCAGGCCACCGTATTGGCCGAAGTCGGTCACGATGTCATCTGCATGGATGTTGACAAGAACAAGGTCGAGTCTTTGCAGAAAGGCCATGTGACGATCTTCGAGCCGGGGCTGGCGGCGATGGTCAAGGAAAACCTGGAAAGCGGCCGACTGCACTTTACCCATGACGAGAAACTCGCCGTCGAACACGGCGAAGTGCTGTTTATCGCCGTGGGCACCCCTTCGGATGAAGACGGCTCGGCTGACCTGAAGTACGTGCTGTCGGTGGGTGATGCCGTGGCCCGTCATCGCAAGGAACCGGTGATCCTGGTGGAAAAATCCACCGTGCCCGTCGGCACCGGCGACACCCTGCGCGCGCATATCGAAAAAGCCTTGCACCTGGCCGGCCGTCACCTGGACTTCGATATCGTCTCCAACCCGGAATTTCTCAAGGAAGGCTCGGCCGTGGCCGACTGCCGCCGCCCGGACCGCATCATCATCGGCTGCGAGCGCGAAGAAGTGCGCGACGTGATGCGCGACCTGTACGCCCCGTTCAACCGCAACCATGATCGCATCATCTTCATGGACCTGCGCAGCGCCGAGCTGACCAAATACGCCGCCAACTGCATGCTGGCGACCAAGATCAGCTTCATCAACCAGATCGCCGAGCTGGCCGAACACCTGGGCGCGGACATCGAAGCCGTGCGCCTTGGCATCGGCGCCGACTCGCGCATCGGTTACCACTTCATCTATCCGGGCTGCGGTTATGGCGGTTCGTGCTTCCCCAAGGACATGCGCGCCTTGATCCACAGCGCCAAGCAAGCCAACTGTTCCAGCGACCTGTTGGAAGCGGTGGAAGCCATCAACCAGCGCCAGAAAAGCAAGTTGTTCGAGCGCATCAATGCGTTCTTCAAGGGCAACCTGCGCGGCAAGACCTTCGCCCTGTGGGGCCTGGCGTTCAAGCCCAATACCGACGACATGCGTGATGCGCCCAGCCGTGTGCTGATGGAAGCCCTGTGGGCCGCCGGCGCCAACGTGCGCGCGTTCGACCCGGAAGCCATGCAGGAAACCCAGCGCATCTACGGCGATGATCCACGCCTGATGCTGATGGGCACCCCGGAATCCACCCTGGGCGGGGCCGATGCGCTGATCGTCTGCACCGAATGGCAACAGTTCAAGGCGCCGGACTTCGACCTGATCCACCAGCGCCTGAAAACCCCGGTGATCTTCGACGGCCGCAACCTCTACGACGGCGAACGCCTGGCACGCAAGGGCTTCCAGTACTACCCGATTGGGCGTGGCGACTCCTGCCAGTTGCCGATTCCTCAGCAACAGTGGTTCCCACAGGTTGTGGAAGCCTGAGACGTGAACAAAGATCGACCGCCCCTGTTAAGCCCAACGATCCGTCGCCACTCCCTTGGTTTGGGGTTGCTGGCATTGGTGCTGTTTATCGCCGGCAGCTGGCACCAGGCGATTATTGGTTTCGACTCACGCTTCGTGCTGTTCGCCCAAGAGATGCTGCGCCATGGTCCGGGTTTTTTCCCCACCACCTATGGCCAGCCCTATGCGGATTACCTGGCCACCTCGACGCTGCTGACGTGGCTGTTGTCGTTGCCGTTGGGCCAGGTCACCAGTCTGACGGCGTGGCTGCCAACGGCGATGGCCTCCGCGTGCATCGTCATCCTGGTGTACCGCCTGACGGCGCCCTACTCCCAACGCTGGGGCCTGCTGAGCATTGCGATACTGTTGCTCAGCAGTACCTTTATCAGCGAAACCCGCTCGGTGTCGCTCGACCAGATGCTGGCCGCGATTGCCTTGACGGTGTTCTACCTGGGATATGCCCATGACCACTTCGGCGCGAGTAAACGTCTGCACTGGCTGTACCTGCTGCTGATTCTTGGTTTCGCCGTGCGTGGGCCAATTGGCCTGGTCATTCCGACCGGCATGCTGTGCAGCTATTACCTGATCAACCGGCAATGGCGCCCACTCTTCAGTTTCGGCTTGCTGGCGCTGGCATTGCTGGTGGCCTGTGTCGGCCTGCTGTTGCTGATGGCCAAGCTCAGTGGCGGCGAAAGCTTCATGCAGGACGTAATCCGCATGCAGTTCCTCGGGCGCATGGATGGCAGCGAAGGCTCCAGCGGCGTGTTGTATTACTTCACCAGCTCCCTGGGCAACTACGCCATGGCGTATCCGCTGGCGTTGCTGGTGCTGCTGGCCATGGTGATCAGCGGGCGGCGCGCCCCAGGTCCCGCCCTGCAGTTGGTGTGGTACTGCGCGGCTGCAGGTTTGCTGGTGATGCTGGGCTTATCAATCCCCCAGGCGAAAAAGGCGCGTTATGTGCTGCCGATGTTGCCCATGGCAGCGATGATTGCGGCTTATCCATTCCACGTGGCACACGGGCGGCTGTTTGCCTGGTTACGCGGGCTGATGCTGAGCATCTGGACATTGTTGCCGACGCTGTTGATTGTCGGATTGTTATTCGCACGGCCGCGTTACCCGCAACAGTTGAGTGATCTTGCGTGGGTGTTTGCCGTGCTGGCGGCGCTGCAGGTTTTGGCCCTGCTGACCCTGTTCAAGGCGCGCCCTCTAGGGCCGGCGTTTGCAGCGGTATTGGCAGTGTGGGCCACCTACATTCTGGTGGTCGAACCGTTGGAACGCAGTGTTTATGACACCCGTACCTTTACCTTGCAGGTGCATGAGCAGGTTACGCAGCAAAGGGCGCCGGTGGTGTTGCACGGTTTGGGCAAAGACGCCAAGGCCATTAAATACATGGTCAACCTCAACTGCGACGAGGTGCCGTTGTTTACCCAGCAAGCAGCTGACCTGAAACCGATCCAGGGGCCGGCCTGGCTGGTGATGAGCGAAGCGGATTATCAGGGTTTGCAGGACCCGCGGTTTCGCGCGATCACCCCGACGTTGACCGGTGAATTTGACCGTAACCCCTATGTGTTGCTGCACTTGACCAAACCTGCACAACCTTGAGCCATGCGCCGCTACCACCGGCGCTTCACTTCATAATTTCTGCATTCAACCCTCATTAATATGCATTAGCGCCCCAATCTCAACGTGGGCACACTGCACAGGTTCCTTCCCCCAAATGTTGGAACTTTCAAAGGGCTTTTCCGGGCAACCAGACGAGCCTTTTTTTCGCCCGCTGTTTATGGATCCCTTTCAATGCTCGCTCGATGGCTCCCCGCTGCAATCAACACCCGCCCATCCGAATGGAGCCGTGCCGCCATCGGCATGGCCCTGGGTACATTAGTCAGCGTCTGGATATGCGCCCAAGTGTTCGGTATGGAGGTGGCGCTGCACTTGCTCGGTCCCCTGGGCGCTTCGGCAGTGTTGTTGTTCGCCGTCTCGTCAGGCGCCTTGGCGCAACCCTGGTCAATCATTGGCAGCTACCTGTGCGCGGGCGTCGTTGCGCTATTGGTCGCCCGTGTCCTCGGCCCCTCCCTGGGCGGCGCCTGCCTGGCAGCGGGCATGACGGTCGTGCTGATGTGCTGGTTGCGCTGCCTGCACCCGCCGGCCGGTGGTTTGGCCATGACACTGGTGTTGGCCGACCCCGCCTCCGCCGCTCTGGGCTGGTATGAGTTGGGTGCCGTGCTGCTCGGCGCCGTTGCCTTGCTGGCGTGCGCGCTGGCTTACAACAATGCGACGCGCACGCGTTATCCCAAAGGTGCTGTCGAAGCTCCGCCGGTGATCTTGAATAACCCAGAGAACGGGCGAAACCCCGCCATCACCGCCGCCGATTTGAAGTGGGCGCTGGCGGAAATGGAGCAGTTCTACGATGTGGAACCGACTGAGCTGGAAGAACTGATCCACGCGGCAGAAACCCACGCCAGACGCCGCAGTATTGGCGAAGTGCTGGCCAGTCGCGTGCCCTGAGTCTGTTACATGCTCCCTGCATAAATGCAAAAACGACCTGCATGATTGAAGGTTGTACTGGGCAAATTTGCGCTGGTAGGATCGCGAGAAGGTTCGCCCGCGAACATCTTGATAAAGAACAATAAAAGCAGGGAGTTATCGATGACTGCTCAGGTTTCATCCGAAGCACGCCACGCAGAAACACTTCAGGACGAAGTGCTCGCCGAGGTCCGCAACCATATCGGCCACCTCACGCTCAATCGCCCGGCCGGCTTGAATGCCATTACCTTGCAGATGGTGCGCAGCCTGGCGTCCCAGCTGCAGGCATGGGCAGATGACCCGCAGGTGTATGCGGTGGTCTTGCGCGGTGCTGGCGAAAAAGCTTTTTGTGCCGGTGGCGATATCCGCTCGCTGTACGACAGCTTCAAGAACGGCGACACCCTGCACCAGGACTTTTTCATTGAGGAGTATGCGCTGGACCTGGCGATCCACCATTACCGCAAACCGGTACTGGCATTGATGGATGGGTTTGTTCTGGGTGGAGGCATGGGGCTGGTGCAAGGCGCTGACTTGCGCGTCGTCACCGAGCGCAGCCGGTTGGCGATGCCGGAGGTCGCCATTGGTTACTTCCCTGATGTGGGCGGCAGCTACTTTTTGCCGCGAATCCCCGGTGAACTGGGGATTTACCTGGGCGTTACCGGGGTGCAGATCCGTGCGGCCGATGCGCTCTACTGCGGGCTGGCTGACTGGTACCTGGAAAGCAACAAACTCGTCGAGTTGGACCAGAAGCTCGATCGCCTGCAATGGCACCACTCGCCACTCAAAGACTTGCAAGGCGCGCTCGCCAAGCTGGCTGTGCAACAACTGCCCGATGCGCCCCTGGCTGCCTTACGGCCCACCATTGACCATTTCTTCGCGCTGCCGGATGTACCCAGCATTGTCGAGCAACTGCAGCAAGTCACTGTTGCCGACAGCCATGAGTGGGCCTTGACCACCGCCAGCCTGATGCAAACCCGCTCGCCCCTGGCCATGGCCGTCACCCTCGAAATGTTACGGCGCGGGCGCCGCTTGCCTCTGGAGCAATGCTTTGCTCTGGAACTGCACCTGGACCGCCAATGGTTCGAACGCGGCGACCTGATCGAGGGCGTGCGCGCGCTGATCATCGACAAGGACAAGAGCCCGCGCTGGAACCCACCCAACCTGCATGGCTTGGCCCTGAGTCATGTAGAAAGCTTCTTTCATCACTTCGAGAAGGTTGCGAACTAAGTCATGCAAGATATTGAATATACTGAAGAACAAGTGATGATCCGCGACATGGCTCGCGACTTCGCCCGTGGTGAAATCGCCCCTCATGCCCAAGCCTGGGAGAAAGCTGGGTGGATCGACGACGCCCTGGTGGCGAAAATGGGTGAGTTGGGCCTGCTGGGCATGGTGGTGCCCGAAGAATGGGGCGGCACCTATGTCGATTACGTTGCCTATGCCCTCGCCGTGGAAGAGATTTCCGCCGGTGACGGCGCCACTGGCGCGTTGATGAGTATTCATAATTCAGTGGGTTGCGGGCCAATTCTCAACTACGGCTCAGACGCGCAGAAGCAAACCTGGCTGGCGGATCTCGCCAGTGGCCAGGCAATTGGGTGCTTCTGCCTGACCGAACCCCAGGCCGGCTCCGAAGCCCATAACCTGCGCACCCGCGCCGAACTGCGTGACGGCCAGTGGGTAATCACCGGTGCCAAGCAGTTCGTCAGTAACGGCAAGCGCGCCAAGCTGGCTATCGTGTTTGCCGTGACCGACCCTGAGCTGGGCAAAAAAGGTATCTCGGCGTTCCTGGTGCCGACTGCCACGCCAGGGTTTGTGGTGGATCGCACCGAGCACAAGATGGGCATCCGCGCCTCCGATACCTGCGCCGTCACCCTCAGCCAATGCAGCGTACCCGAAGCCAACCTCCTGGGTGAGCGCGGCAAAGGCCTGGCGATTGCCCTGTCCAATCTCGAAGGTGGACGCATTGGTATTGCAGCCCAGGCACTCGGAATCGCCCGTGCGGCGTTCGAAGCGGCGCTGGCTTACGCCCGTGATCGCGTGCAGTTCAACAAGGCCATCATCGAACACCAGAGCGTGGCCAATCTGTTGGCCGACATGCAAACCCAACTGAACGCCGCGCGTTTGTTGATCCTGCACGCCGCGCGACTGCGCAGCGCCGGTAAGCCCTGCTTGTCGGAAGCATCCCAGGCCAAGCTGTTTGCTTCGGAAATGGCGGAGAAAGTCTGCTCGTCAGCGATGCAGATTCATGGCGGGTATGGGTACTTGGAGGATTACCCGGTGGAGCGTTACTACCGGGATGCGCGGATCACGCAGGTTTATGAGGGGACCAGTGAAATTCAGCGGATGGTGATTGCCAGGGAACTGAAGCATTATATGCTTTAGCAACAAGTCTCAAGCTGCAAGTAAAGGCGAACTGGCTTTTACTTGCAGCTTGCAGCTTGCAGCTTGCAGCTTGAGGCTAACAACTGTCACTTATCCTTGAACTCAGGCGCACGCTTGGCCACAAACGCCGCCATGCCTTCCTTCTGATCCTGCGTTGCAAACGCCGCGTGGAACACCCGGCGCTCAAAGCGCACGCCTTCCGACAAACTCACTTCAAACGCGCGGTTCACACTTTCCTTGACCATCATACTGATCGGCACCGACTTGCCGGCAATAAGGGTGGCGACTTTCAGCGCTTCTTCCAGCAAATCATCGGCCGGCACGATACGCGCGACAATCCCGCAGCGCTCTGCTTCTACGGCATCGATAAAGCGCCCGGTCAGGCACATTTCCATGGCCTTGGCCTTGCCCACGGCGCGGGTCAGGCGCTGGGTGCCGCCCATGCCCGGCAGTACGCCGAGGTTGATTTCCGGTTGGCCGAACTTGGCGCCGTCGCCCGCCAGGATGAAGTCGCACATCAGTGCCAGTTCACAACCACCGCCCAGGGCAAAGCCGTTGACGGCGGCGATGATCGGCTTGCGGCGGTTGGCCACGCGGTCGCTGTCGCTGAACAGGTCGTCAAGGTAGATCTGCGGGTAGGTCAGGTCAGCCATTTCCTTGATGTCGGCACCGGCGGCGAAGGCTTTCTTGGAGCCGGTCAGCACGATGCAGCCAATTTCCGGGTTGGCTTCCAGGCCATCCAGCGCCTGATTCAATTCACTGACCAGTTGCGCGTTCAGGGCGTTCAAGGCTTGCGGGCGATTGAGGGTAATCAACCCGACGCGGCCCTGGACGTCGAGCAAAATGGTTTCGTAACTCATGTATCGGCTCCTTAGAGATTGCGTGAGATGACCATGCGCTGGATATCGCTGGTGCCTTCGTAAATCTGGCAGACCCGCACGTCGCGGTAGATCCGCTCCAGGGGGAAGTCGCTCAGGTAACCGTAACCGCCCAAGGTTTGCAAGGCGGCCGAACAGACTTTCTCGGCCATTTCCGAAGCAAACAGCTTCGCCATCGAGGCTTCCACCAGTGCGGGCTTGCCACTGTCACGCAGGGCGGCGGCGTAATGCACCATTTGCCGCGCCACCGCTATTTGCGTGGCCATGTCCGCCAAGCGAAAGGCCACGGCCTGGTGCTCAATCAGTGACTTGCCGAAGCTTTCACGTTCCCTCGCATAATCACGGGCCGCCTCAAATGCCGCGCGGGCCATGCCTACTGACTGCGAGGCGATACCCACACGGCCACCTTCGAGGTTGGCCAAGGCGATTTTGTAGCCTTCGCCCTCCTCCCCCAGCCGGTTGGCGACCGGCACCTTGACGTCCTCAAACAGCAGTTGACAGGTATCGGACGCATGCTGCCCGAGTTTGTCTTCGACCCGTGCCACGCTGTAGCCCGGCGAGTCGGTCGGCACAATAAATGCGCTGATCCCGCGTTTGCCCGCAGCCGGATCGGTCACGGCGAACACAATCACAATGCCGGCGTTTTGCCCGGAAGTGATGAACTGCTTGCAGCCATTCAATACGTAATGGTCACCGTCCAGTCGTGCGCGGGTTTTCAGGCTGCTGGCGTCGGAACCGGCCTGGGGTTCAGTCAGCGCAAAGGCGCCGAGCATGGCGCCGCTGGCCAGGGGTTTGAGGAACTGCTCTTTCTGTTGGTCGTTGCCGAATTTGAGGATCGGCACGCAACCGACCGAGTTGTGCACGCTCATGATGGTGGAACAGGCGCCATCACCGGCGGCGATTTCTTCCAGCGCCATGGCGTAGGCCAGGTAGCCAGTGTCGCAACCACCCCACTGTTCCGGCACCAGCATGCCGAAAAATCCCAGCTCGGCCATTTCACCGATGGCCTCCTTGGGAAAACGGTGTTCGCGGTCCCATTCGGCGGCAAAGGGTTTCAGGCGCTCCTGGGCAAATTGCCGGGCCGCGTCGCTGATTTGCAGGTGTTCGTCATTGGGTAGCATGGTGCAGATTCCTATAGCAGCCACAAGTTTTCAGCTGCTGTTAATTAATACAGGCATTCGACGGCCATGGCCGTGGCTTCACCACCGCCGATGCAGATGGCCGCGACGCCACGCTTGAGGCCGTTCTGGCGCAGGGCCGAGAGCAGGGTCACCAGGATTCGTGCGCCGGACGCACCGATCGGATGGCCGAGGGCACAGGCGCCGCCGTGGATATTGACCTTGGCGTGGGGAATTTCCAGCTTGCTCATGGTCGCCAGGCTGACCACGGCGAAGGCTTCGTTGATCTCGAACAGGTCGACCTCACTCAGGTTCCAGCCGGTCTTGGTCATCAGTTTGCGGATCGCGCCTACCGGCGCCACCGGGAATAGGCCCGGCTCATCGGCAAACGCCGCGTGACCGTGAATAACCGCCAAGGGCTTGAGGCCACGTTTCTCGGCCTCGGACCGGCGCATCAACAACAACGCCGCCGCACCGTCGGAAATCGAGCTGGAGTTGGCCGCCGTCACCGTGCCGCCTTCGCGAAAGGCCGGCTTCAGGGTGCTGATCTTGTCCAGCCTGGCCTTGGGCGGCTGCTCATCATGCAGAATGGTTTTCTGCTCTTTGCCCACAGTGACCTGCACCGGAACAATTTCGGCGGCAAAGTTGCCATGGGTAATCGCCTCTTGCGCACGGGTCAGCGAAGCGATGGCAAAAGCGTCCTGGGCCTCGCGGGTAAAACCGTTATGCAGGGCGCAGTCCTCGGCGAAGGTGCCCATCAGGCGACCTTTGTCGTAGGCGTCCTCCAGGCCGTCAAGGAACATGTGATCCAGTACCTTGCCGTGGCCCATGCGATAGCCGCTGCGCGCGCGGTCCAGCAGGTACGGCGCGTTGGACATGCTTTCCATGCCACCGGCAATCACCACGCCGACACTGCCGGCCAGCAGCGAATCATGGGCCAGGATCGCGGCTTGCATGCCCGAGCCGCACATTTTGTTGAGGGTAGTGCAGCGCGTGGCCTTGTCCAGCCCGGCACCCAGCGCAGCCTGGCGTGCGGGTGCCTGGCCGAGGCCGGCGGGCAGTACGCAGCCAAACAGCACTTCATCCACGGCATCGGTGGCGATACCGGCGCGTTCGACGGCCGCACGAATCGCGGCGGCGCCCAACTGCGGCGCGGTCAGCCCCTTGAGGTCACCCTGGAATCCGCCCATGGGCGTGCGCACGGCGCTGACAATAACGATGGGATCGGTCATGAAAAATCCTCCTTACTTGGCCGCCATGCGCAAGGCACCGTCAAGACGGATCACCTCGCCATTGAGCATGCTGTTTTCAATGATGTGTCGCACCAGCGCGGCGTATTCGGCGGGTTTGCCCAGGCGTGGCGGGAATGGCACGCCGGCGGCCAGCGAGTCGCGCACTTGCGGGGTCATGCCGGCCATCATCGGTGTTTCGAAGATGCCGGGGGCGATGGTCATGACACGGATGCCAAACCGCGCCAACTCACGTGCGGCCGGCAGGGTGAGGCTGGCGATGGCGCCCTTGGACGCGGCATACGCCGCCTGGCCGATCTGCCCGTCAAACGCGGCGACGGAGGCTGTGTTGATGATCACACCGCGCTCGCCGTCGGCATTCGCCTCGGTTTCAGCAATGGCGGCAGCCGCCAAGCGCAACAGGTTAAAGCTGCCGATCAGGTTGACGGTGATCACCTGGGTAAAGCTGGCCAGGCCGTGGGGGCCGTTCTTGCCGAGGATTTTCTCGCCGCGCACCACGCCGGCGCAGTTCACCAGCCCATGCAACCCGCCAAAGGCTGCAACAGTGGCCTGTACGGCGGCTTCGGCGGCCGCTTCCTGGCTGATGTCCGCCACCGCGCTGCGGGCATTCTCGCCCAACTGCCGGGCTTTGGCTGCCACGGCATCGGCGTTGAGGTCCACCAGCATCACTTTGGCACCTGCCGCTACGAGCATTTCAGCGGTGGCCGCACCCAGACCGGATGCGCCGCCACTGACCAGGAAGATTTTGTTCTCAATCTGCATTGTTGTTCTCTTTAACAGTCAGAATCGTCGAAATAGTCGCCCTGTCGCGCCTCAGCGGCAATGGTCAAAGCCCTCAACCTGCCTGACTGGTTTGGCCAGTCATCGACCCCGCCGATCAGTCAGTCAGCCCAAGCGATTGGACGGGCGCAGCGCATGCTTCTAACCTGACAGCCTGCGCCGCGAAGAAGCCCGCCCCTGAATGATAGTCCGACCCAAACCCAACCTGCTGGGCATCCTGTTTTCCCTCAAGGGTTCGATTGCCAAGCGCATCGCGCTGCGTAGCCTGTTGGTCACTTTGCTGGCCTCAGTGATCGTACTGGTGGAGACCCTGCACCCGGCCTATTTCTCCAAGGTCAATGCCACGCCGTTCACGTTGCTCGGGCTGTCGTTGTCGATCTTCATGAGCTTTCGCAACAACGCCTGCTATGACCGCTGGTGGGAGGGCCGCAAGCAACTGGGGCAGATGATCATCGATGTGCGTTCATTGATTCGCGAAACCCAGGTGCTGAGTGATCCGGCCGAGCGTTCGGGATTGCTGCGAAGCGTATGCGGCTTCGCCCACGGGCTGGTCGCCCGACTGCGTCATGAAGATGAAGCCCTGGCGATAAAACCCTGGAGTCAGTTCCAGGCCAACCACCCCAACCTGCCCGACAACCTGCTGCAACAGGTTGGCTCGCGGTTTTCGACGTTGGCCGAGCAAGGCGTCATCAGCGAATGGCGCTACACCCAGCTGGAGGCGCGCCTGGTCAGCCTCAGCCAGGTGCAGGCGTCATGCGAGCGGATCAAGAGCACGCCGCTGCCCTTCCCCTATACTTTGTTGCTGCATCGCACCATTTACCTGTTCTGCATCTTGCTGCCGTTTGCCATGGCGGAACCGTTGGGCTGGTTGACGCCGGTGTTCACCGCTATTGTCAGCTACACCTTTTTCGGTCTCGATGAAATCGGCGACGATCTGGAGGATCCGTTCGGTTTTGACGAAAACGATCTGCCCTGCAATACCATCCTGCGCACCCTGGAGCGCGAAGTATTGGCCGCCCTCGGCGAAACCGACCTGCCGCCGTCCCTGGAGCCGGTGGAATATGTGCTCACCTGATATGGGTTTGACACCTGCCATGGTCTGACCGAAGCTGACAGCTTTGCTGCCCACGCTTTCGGACGCCTGCATGTCAAAGTCACGCCGTTACTCCCTCATCGGCCTGTGCGCCCTACTGTTGATTGTCCTGACTACCTGGTATTTCTCCCGTTCCACTCCGGTGGCCGTAGCGCCCGCCATTGCCCATGGTTACTCCAAGGCCCTGAAACAGGCGCGTAACGGCGAGCCTGGCGCGGCGCGCGTGCTGTACCAGCAACTGGGCCGGCCGGACCTGTCGCCCGAACGCCGCGCTGCCTTGCATGCGGAGTTGCCCAACTATCCCAGTCCCCAAGCCCTGAAACTGGCGGACAAAGATCTGGTCAGTGAGTCGCCCCTGGTGCGCGAGGCCGCCATCCACAGCATTGTCGGCCTGGTGCCCACCGGCCAGCGTACGCTGCTGCTCGGCCCGGTGCTGGACGATGACCAACAAGCGGTACGGTTTACTGCCGCCAATGCCTTGCTTGGCTTGTCACCCGACACCTTGGGCCTCTACTTCGGCCCTTTGCAGCAGGTACTGGATGAGTTCGTCACAAAGCTCAAGGCCCAGCCCGAAACCGCGGAAGGATGGATTCAACTGGCCCGCCTGTACATCCATAGCGCCCAGTTGCCGGACGCACAAAATGCCTTGGAGCAGGCCATGCGCCTACAACCGGACAACCTGGAAGCCGGGGTGGCGCAAATCGAGCTGCTGGATAAACAGGGCAAGACCGAAGAATCCCGCCAATTACTCGCGCGCCAATTGGCAGCTCACCCAGAGTCGGCTTATCTGCAACACGCGCTGGGAATGTGGCTATTGCACCATGGCGAGCGCCCCTATGCCCTGCTCGGTCTGTCCAAGGCGGTAGAGCTGGAACCGGATAATCAGGATTACCGCTACGACCTGGCCACCACCCTGCATGCCCAGCAGGAACTGGAAGCGGCCCAGCGCCAATTGGAAGAAATCATTCAACGTCACCCCGCCAATCGCAAGGCTCGGGTGTTGTTGATCAATTACTGGAAGGAAAGCGGCCAGTTGCAGAATGTGCAGGTCCTGCTCGCGCAGCTTGAGCAGCAGAATCCGGATGATCCCGCCTTGCAGCAGGGCCTGTAGGCTGGCTTGCACGTTCGCGTAAAACGTGGTGCATCCCTCATTTCTCCTGCAATAGGTTGAACCGCCGCAGAGCGCGGCGGTCAAGAAGAACATGGCGCCTCCACACGGATGCGCATCCTCTACTTGTATGTGACCTGAGGGCACTTCTTGTCTACATCCCAAGCGCAAATACCCGAAGAAAAAGCGGCCACTGGCATTGAAGGTCTTGATGACATTCTTGCCGGAGGACTCTCGCGTAGCCACCTGTTCCTGCTTGAAGGTGAGCCCGGCACCGGTAAAACCACGGTCGCCCTGCATTTCCTGCAGGCCGGGGCCAGAAACGGCGAGCGATCGCTGTACATCACCCTGTCGGAAACCGAACGTGAGTTGCGCCAGGGCGCCAAGTCCCACGGTTGGGACCTGGATGACAATATTCATATCTTTGAACTGACGCCGCCGGAAAGCCTGCTCAACGCCGACCACCAGCAGAGTTTGCTGTACTCGTCCGACCTGGAATTGGGTGAGGCCACGCGGCAGATCTTTGAGGTAGTAGAGCGGGTCAAGCCGACGCGCGTGGTGATCGATAGCCTCTCGGAAATCCGCCTGCTCGCGCAAAGCTCACTGCGTTATCGTCGCCAGATCCTGGCGATCAAGCACTACTTCGTACGCTACGACGCCACTGTTCTGCTGCTGGACGACCTGACTACCGAATCCCTCGACAAGACCGTGCACAGTGTGGCGCATGGCGTGATCCGCCTTGAAGAGCTGACTCCCAGCTACGGCGCCGAGCGTCGGCGCGTGCGCGTGGTGAAATACCGTGGTCAGAAATACCGAGGCGGTTTTCACGACTTCACGATCATGCAGGACGGCGTCCATGTGTTCCCTCGCCTGGTGGCGGCCGAGCACCGTGGTGGCTACAAGCGTGAAACCCTGAGCAGCGGCATCAAAGCGCTGGATGCGCTGATGGGCGGCGGCGTCGAGACCGGTTCCAGCAGCCTGATTCTCGGCCCGGCCGGTACCGGCAAGTCGCTTATCTCGATGATTTTCGCGGCCGCGGCCGTGGCGCGTGGCGAGAAGGCTGCGCTGTTTATTTTTGATGAAGAGCTAGGCCTGTTGTTCGAGCGCATGAATAACATGGGTATCGACCTTGCAGCTCTGCAGCAAACCGGCAACCTGTTGATCGAACAAGTCGATGCCGCCGAGTTGTCGCCGGGTGAGTTCTCGCACCGGGTGCGCCGTTGCGTCGACGAGCGCGGGATCAAAACCGTGGTCATCGACAGCATCAACGGCTACCAGGCCGCCATGCCCGAGGAAAATGCGCTGATCCTGCATATGCACGAGTTGCTGCTGTACCTCAATCGCCGGGGCGCAGCGACGTTCATGACGGTTGCGCAACACGGGCTGGTTGGCGATATGCAAGCACCCGTCGACATCACCTACCTGGCGGATACTGTCATCCTGCTGCGCTACTTTGAGGCCTTGGGCAAGGTGCGTCGTGCTATCTCGATCATCAAGAAACGTACCGGCTCCCACGAAGCGACTATTCGCGAATACCGGATCGGCAGCCAAGGCATGACGGTAGGCGAACCGCTGGATAATTTCCAGGGCGTACTGCGCGGCATCCCAACCTACATGGGCGCCGGCTCCCCTCTACTCAAGGATGAGGGCGCGTGACTGGCCTGTATTCAGCCTCCGAGCGAGTGATCGTACTGGCACCGACCGGCCGTGACGGCTCGTTGGCGTTGGCGATGCTTAATGAAGCCGGCTACACCGGCATCGTCGCCGGCAACCTGGGCGCACTGTGTGATGCATTGAAGGACGGTGCCGGGCTGCTTATCATCGCTGCCGAGGCTCTGCGCGGTGCCGATCTGGAACCGCTGCTGGAGTATCTGCACCAGCAGCCGGCCTGGTCGGACTTGCCCATCGTGTTGATGACGCACCATGGCGGCAGCGAACAGAATGGCTCATCCCATCTGAGCGGCTTGCTCGGTAATGTGACCTTTCTGGAACGCCCTTTCCACCCTGTGACGCTGATCAGCCTGGTAAGTGCTGCCCTGCGCGGTCGGCGTCGGCAATACGACGCCCGCGATCGGCTGATTGACCTTAGTGAAAGTGAACTGCGCCTGCAACGCACGCTGGAAACCCTCGAGCAGCAGGTTGAGGAGCGCACCGCTCAGCTGCGCAGCAATGAAGAGGCGTTGCGCCAATCACAAAAAATGGAAGCGGTTGGCCAATTGACCGGCGGAATCGCCCATGATTTCAACAACATGCTCACCGGCATCATCGGTAGCCTGGAGCTACTGCGAAGGCGTGTAGCCCGTGGAAAACTCGACGACCTCGACAGCCTGATCGACCTGGGCGTCACCTCCGCCAACCGTGCCGCCGGCCTCACTCACCGGTTGCTGGCTTTTTCCCGCCGTCAATCCCTCGATTCCAAACCCGTGGAGATCAACCAACTGGTGACCTCCATGGGCGAACTGCTGCAACGCAGCATCAATGAAAGCATCAAGCTGGATATGCGCCTGACCGGCGAGTTGTGGACCGCCGAAGCCGATCCCAACCAGCTGGAGAGCGCCCTGCTCAATCTGGTGCTCAATGCGCGAGACGCCATGCCTGGCGGCGGCCAATTGCTGGTAGAAACCAGCAATCGCCATTTGGACAGCGTATTCACTGCCGCGTATGGCACGTTGAAGCCAGGCGACTATGTGGAACTGAGCGTCAGCGACACAGGCTGCGGTATTCCCGAAAGCGTGATAGGCCGAGTGTTCGATCCGTTCTTCACCACAAAGCCGATAGGCCAGGGCACTGGGCTGGGATTGTCGATGATCTACGGTTTTGCCCGCCAATCCCACGGACACGTGACCCTTCACAGTGAAGTGGGTAAAGGCACCACCGTCAGCCTGTTTTTGCCGCGTTTTATCGGCGAAGTCACCGCCAACCAGGCTGCCGACCCGGCGCTGGCGCCGTTGGCCGTTGCCGGCGAAACCGTGCTGATTGTCGAGGACGACCCAGCCGTGCGCGTGCTGGTGAGTGCGGTACTCAAGGAATTGGGTTATGCCTTCATTGAAGCCGGTGACGCCGATACGGCGCTGCCGATCATCGAGTCGGACCAACGCATCGACCTGATGATCAGCGATGTCGGCCTGCCTGGCATGAACGGCCGCCAACTGGCCGAAATCGGCCGACAGATTCGTCCTGACCTCAAGGTGCTATTCATTACGGGATATGCCGAACACGCGGCGGTGCGCGGTGGGTTCCTGGACCCGGGAATGCAGCTGATCACCAAGCCGTTTACCTTTGATTTGTTGACGGCGAAGGTGCGGGAAATGATTCGAGCGCACAACACCGAGGCGAATCCTCAAGGGGCGCCAAGCAATAACGAGAGAGTCGTGGATGAGCGCCGCCATCTTTGACACCCGCAACGTCAAAGGGCTGTCTACGGCATTGTTTGACACAAGGACGTGTCACGCCAACAACCGCTGTATGTGCTCCTGCAACGTATCCAAATCAAACGGCTTGGCCAGAATGGGCGCGTTGCGCGTGATCGGGCTGTTGCAGTCGAGGATTTCCTGCGGATAGCCACTGATGAAAATAACCTTCAATTCCGGTCGCAACTTGATCGCCGGCTCGGCAATCTGTACTCCGGAAATGCCACCCGGCAAACGATAATCGGTGACCATCAGGTCCAGGTGCGGCTTGGTGGCGAGAATTTCGAAGGCCTGCTCCCCATCGATCGCCTTCAACACCCGATAGCCCAGGCCGGCCAGGTATTCACCCAGCACAAACATAATGGATTCATCGTCCTCGACGATCAGAACGACATCTTGTGCATCTTCACTCATGGGAAGCCTTAGTCCGGTCAATTGCTGCAATTACGACCATGGGGTCACGCAGAGGTTGCGTTGAGGTGACGATTGAATTCATGCCGAGGCCTGCAACGGCAGGCACACCCTGAACAAGGCGCCCTCGCCTATCTGGCTCTCGACTTCGATGGTGCCGCCATGGGCCGCAACGATCTGCTCGGAAATGAACAACCCAAGGCCCAGACCCGCTGCCACTTGGCTGGCGGACACACGCTCGAACTGTTGGAAAATACGCTTCTGGTTTTCCTCGCTGATGCCGATCCCGTGGTCGCGCACCTCTACCCGCGCTTCGCCATGCTCGCTGTACACGCGCACCTCTACCGGGCTTTTGGCGCCGTAACGCAACGCGTTGGTCAGCAGGTTGGTCACCACCTGCTCGATACGGAACTCGTCCCAATTACCTTCAACCGGGCCATCCGCGGTCAATGTCATGGACGAGTCAGCCGCCGCCACTTGGGGTGCGAAGTTCTCCACCAGATTGCTCACCAGCTGCGTCAGGTCGAAATGCGCCGGGCGTATCGACAGTTTGCCGGTGCGGATGCGCGATACATCGAGCATGTCTTCGATCAAGCGGATCAGGCTCTGGATCTGGCGCTCATCGCGGTCGACCATGGCGTGCATCTTGTCCAAGGTGAACGCGGCGGCATTGTCCCTGGCCAAGTGCATCTTGCGCAGCTGGGTCTCCAGGATCAGGCCGTTGAGCGGCGTACGCACCTCGTGCGCGACGATCGACATGAAGTCGTCGCGCATGCGCACCGCCTGCTCCAACTCGGCCTGGGTAGCCTGCAGGCGCGTCAGCAGCAATTCCTGCTCGCGACGACTGCGCTCCAGGGCTTCGACCTGCTGCTTCATGGCCTTGCTCTGGCGGTACAGGTCGACAAACACGTTGACCTTGCTCTTGACCGCATGGATATCCAACGGCTTGTGCAGGAAATCGACAGCGCCGCTTTCATAGCCTTTGAAGGCGTAATTGAGTTCGCGGCCGGCGGCACTGACAAACACAATCGGGATGTTCTTGGTTTTTTCGGTGCCACGCATCAATTCGGCCAGCTCAAATCCGTTCATGCCGGGCATCTGCACGTCGAGAATCGCCATGGCGAACTCGTGCTCCAGCAACAGGGACAAGGCCTCGTCGGCGCTCAATGCCTTGAACACCTGACGGTCCTCGCGCTTGATCAGCGCTTCAAGGGCCAGCAGGTTTTCCGGCAGATCGTCGACGATCAGCAGTTTGGCCTGGATAGTACTTAACATGGGGAATATTCCAGCGAAGCCAGCAATGAGCCGATTTGGCTCAGCGTCAGAATGTGGTCGGGTGTGTGCAGTGCCAAGGCGGCGCGCGGCATGACGGCAACACGTGCTTCAGTCGGTTCTTGAACGACGGTGGTCCCGCCCTGTTGCTTGACGTGCGCCAGGCCTCGGGCGCCGTCCTGGTTGGCACCGGTCAACAAGATAGCGAGCAAGCCTTTACCATAGGCATCGGCGGCGGACTCAAACAGGAAATCGATGGCTGGCCGCGAGTGATGCACACGGTCCTCCTGGCTCAATGACAGGCTGCGGTCATGCTCCACCGACAAGTGATACCCCGGCCCCGCGAAATACAGGGTGCCGGCTTTGAGCACTTCCTTGTCACGGGCCTCCACTACCGGCATGGCAACCCGACGGTCGAACACCTCGGCCAGTTGGCTGCGGCGCTCATCAGGCAGGTGCAACACGGTGATGATCGGCAAGCCGAAATCAGCGGGCAGCTCGGCGAATATCGTCAACAGCGCCTCTACACCACCGGCGGATGCACCGATGACGATAGCCTCTATGCCCCGGACCGATGCCGGGCTGGCAGCCGCTTGATTCATAGTTTTCGGTAGATCCGTTCCTGTTTGACCAAGGGTTCGAACTGCTTGCCGTACGCGGAGAAATCCAGGGTCTCCTTACTGCCCAGCACCAAAAAGCCGCGATGACACAGCGACTCATGGAACAATCCAAACGCTCGATCCTGTAACTTTTTATTGAAATAAATCAGTACGTTACGACACGAAATTAACTGAGTTTCTGAGAATACACTATCGGTCGCCAGGCTGTGGTCGGCAAAGGTGACATTCTCGCGCAGCGTTTTGTCGAAGATCGCGTAATCGTAAGCCGCGGTGTAGTAGTCGGCAAATGAACGTTGCCCGCCGGCCTGCTGATAGTTCGCGGTGTAGGCCCGCACATTTTCCAATGAAAAGATGCCCTGCTTGGCTTTATCCAGTGACGCGGGGTTGATGTCGGTGGCGTAGATGATCGTACGCTCCAGCAGACCCTCCTCGCGCAGCAGGATGGCCATGGAATAAACCTCCTCACCCGTGCTGCAGCCGGCGATCCAGATCTTGATCGACGGATAAGTCTTGAGCAGTGGCACCACTTCCTGACGGATAGCCAGGAAGTGCGAGGGGTCGCGAAACATCTCGCTCACCGGAATCGTCAGGAACTGCAGCAACTGCATGAACGCCGCCGGGTCGTGCAGCACGCGCTCCTGCAAGGCGGAGATGGTCGCGCAATCGAACTGTCTCAGGGCGTGGGCCACGCGGCGCTTGACCGACGCGCCGGAATAATCGCGGAAGTCATAGCTGTACTTGAGGTAAATCGCCTCGATCAACAGGCGCAGCTCGATGTCACTGCTTTTGTCCAAAAAACTTCGCTCCACTTAAATGCGTTCCATCTTCGGTAGCCATACGCGAATCAGTGAGAACAGACGATCCAGATCGATCGGCTTGGCCAGGTAATCGTTGGAGCCGGCCGCGAGGCAGCGCTCCTGATCGTCCTTCATGGCCTTCGCCGTCACCGCAATGATCGGCAGTTTTTTCCAGCGCGGGTCCTGGCGGATCAAGGCGGTGGCCTCGTAACCGTCCATTTCCGGCATCATCACGTCCATCAGCACCAGGTCGACATCCTCGACTTCATTGAGTTTGTCGATCGCTTCGCGGCCATTACGCCCGATCACCACCACCGCGCCTTTGTGCTCCAGGGCACTGGTCAGGGCGAAGATGTTGCGCACATCGTCATCCACCAGCAGGATCTTGCGCCCCTCGAAGACCTTATCGCGGCTGCGGGCGGTCTTGAGCATCTTCTGGCGGTCATGGGACAACTGGGATTCTACTTTGTGCAGAAAGAGTGTGACTTCATCGAGCAGGCGCTCCGGCGAGCGCGCGCCTTTGATGATGATCGAGCGCGAATATTTGCGCAGCTCATTCTCTTCATCACGCGTCAGGTTACGCCCGGTGTAGACGATCACCGGCGGGAACGAGCAGATATCCTCGGTGGCCATGCGCTTGAGCAACTCGTTACCGAGCATGTCCGGCAGCTTGAGGTCGATGATCATGCAGTCGTAGATATTAGTGCGCAGCAGCTCCAGGGCAGCCTGGGCGTAACCGACGTCGGTGATTTCGATGTCATCGTCGCCGATCAGGCGGGCAATGCTGTCGCGCTGCAGATCATCGTCTTCCACCAGCAGCACGCGCTTGACCTTTTGGGTCAGCTTGGCCTCAAGGCGCGCAAACACGTCCTTGAGCTCTTCGCGGGTAGTCGGCTTGACCGCGTAACCGATGGCCCCCATGTGCATGGCGGCTTCGACACGGTCCTCCACGGAAATTACATGCACCGGGATATGACGGGTGTTGGCGTGTTCTTTGAGGCGTTGCAGCACAGTCAGCCCGGAATGGTCCGGCAGACGCATGTCCAGCAGGATCGCATCGGGAATGTATTCCTCAGCCAGGCTGTAGCCTTCGTCCGCGCCGTGAGCCACCAGGCAGTTGTAACCCAGCTCGTGGGCCAGGTCGAACAGGATACGGGCGAAGTTCGGCTCGTCTTCCACCACCAGGATGCAGCGCGTGGTGAACGGTGCCTTGTCGCGGTCGTCGGCGAAGCGTGGGATCAGCTTGGCGTCGGCCACCGGCATCGGTGAAACCCGGACCGGTGCCGGTGCGGGCGCCACCACCACTTGGCGGGGTTGTTCAATCGGCGCGGCGTCTTCCTCGCGCTCCACGTACTGTTCCGGCAACACCAGGGTGAAGATACTGCCCTTGCCTGGCTCGCTGGTCACACTGATGTAGCCACCCAGCAACGTCGCCAGGTCGCGGGAAATCGACAGGCCAAGGCCAGTGCCGCCGTAACGGCGGTTGGTGGTGCCGTCGGCCTGGCGGAAGGCTTCAAAAATGCTTTCCTGTTGGTCCGGCGCAATGCCGATGCCCGAATCGCGCACGGTAAAGGCAATGCCCTCCCCCGGCGCGCGGGACACCGACAGGCTCACCTCGCCCTGTTCGGTGAACTTGACTGCGTTGGACAGCAGGTTCTTGAGAATCTGCTCCAGACGCTGGCGATCGGTGAACAGCATGCCCGGCGCACCTACCTGCACCTCCACCTGGAAACCCAGCTTGCGATCGGCCGCCAGCGGTTCGAACATGCCGCGCAGGCCATCGACCAGGCGTGCAACGCTGAAGTTCTCCGGTCGCATTTCCAGCTTGCCGGCCTCCACCTTGGAGATATCCAGAATGTCGTTGATCAGGTTAAGCAGGTCATTGCCGGCGGAATAAATCGATTCGGCAAATTTGACCTGTTCGGTGCTGAGGTTTTCCTGGGGGTTCTCCGCCAGCAACTTGGCCAGGATCAGCGAGCTGTTCAGCGGCGTGCGCAGCTCATGGGACATGTTGGCAAGGAACTCGGACTTGTACTTGCTGGAGCGCTGCAATTCCTCGGCGCGCTCTTCCAGTTCAAGTTGGGCATGGTTGAGTTCGACGTTCTTGCGGTCCATGGCGTCGCGTTGCTCGGCCAGTTGCTCGTTGGTCTGCTCCAGTTCGGCCTGCTGGGTTTCCAGGTGGGCCTGGGACTCCTTGAGAATGCGCGACTGTTCTTCCAGCTCTTCGTTGGCAGTCTTGAGTTCTTCCTGCTGCACTTGCAGCTCTTCGTTGAGCTGTTGGGTCTCGGCCAGCACTTCCTGCAGACGCTGGCGATAACGGGCGGCCTCGATAGAGGTGCCGATATTGCCGGCGATCAGTTCCAGCAGTTCCACGTCGCGCTCTTCCAGCGCGCGCAAAAAGCCCAGTTCGATAACGCCGTTGACGCGATCATCATCGCTGGTGGGCATGACCAACACGCTGCGGGTCAGGCCTTCACCAAGGCCGGAACTGACTTTGAAGTAGTCCACCGGTACGTCGTCCAGGCGAATCAGGCGATCGAGCTGGGCAGCTTGCCCAACGATACCTTCGTCGCTGTAGATCGACTGTTCCTGTTGTTCCTGCTCGCGGGAGAAGCCATAGGTGGCCACGCGTTTAAGTCCACCGTGTTCTTCACGCACGTACAGCGCCGCCACGGCCGACCCCATGTACTGGGCAAAAAATTGCAGGATATTGCGGCCCAGCATGTTCAGGGTCAGCTGGCCGAGCACCTGTTCAGCCAGTTCGGTCTGGCCATTGCGCAACCA